>JAFTOU010000030.1 GCA_017463615.1 Alistipes sp.
CAGATGTGACACGAGCGACACAACCGAACGAACGAACAGGCGCGTGCAGACCTGTGTTGTTCGTGTTCGGTTTAGTCCGTAAGATTATATGTTGGCTTGCCTTCGGCAACCCGACCCTGCTACGCCTCGGCAATGTCAGTTATTTTCGGGATGGTGTGCACCCTTGTTTGTTTGTTCGCCTTGGCGAAATGTTGCACTACTCCGCTAACTTTTCCATACGGAGCAGGGCGCAGACGGAGTCGTAGGTGCAGTTTATCCAGTAGGATGGCTCTACATTGTGGCGTACGCGCCAGGAGGTGAGCAGCTTGCCCGTATTGACGCACTGCGTAACGGTGATGTTGTCTATCAGCGCCTGAGCCTTAGCGCGCATCAGCATATCGCCCGTCTGCTCGTAGATGTCAAGCATCGCATTTGCCACATTGCAGGTGCTATTATCTATCGGCATCTGGTACTTATACTGTTCGTAGACGCACGGGGTGCTATCCTTCTTGTAACCGCTCTCATTCAATGGCATATCCCAGTAGACGAACTGGTCCTCGCTAAAGCGAACAAGCTCATAGGCCGTTGTAACCTCGTCTGCAGAGGCTCCGCGATTGAGAATATAGGAGGCGTAAGGTGCTGCTGTGCAGTTGGTTAAATTCTCGTAAGGCTGCAGACCCTGCACCGATACATCCTCAAACTGACCCGTCATATCAAAGCTGCTGAGGATATGCTCTGCCATCCACTTCTCGCCCCTAAGACGAGCCTCGCGATAGTCGCTCTTGCCATACTGCTGCTCCAACCTGAGGAGGTAGTTAAGCAGAGGGTGCAACATCGCCTTGACATCGTTCACTGGCTCTCCGGTGGCAAAGTCGTACTTTATATGCCACGAGCCATCCTCGTTCTGCAGCGTGAGGTATGTGTTGGCAATGCCTACAGCCTGCTCAAGGTAGATGCTCTCGCCCGTAGCGTCGTAGAGGTCAAGGTACGCCTCGCCTGCCGATGCAGCCTCCATAGCCATCGTCTTGCCCTGATTCTCTGGGAACTTGGATGCCATAAACTGCTTGTAGTAGGTCGGAGGGAAGTACGCCAACCTCTCTCCAGGCTTGCGTGCGCTATCCATCAGGAACTTAGCCGCATTGCGAGCTATCGCCAGCGCATTGTCGCGGTAGAGGGGTACGGTCTTGGCAAGCAGCGTCTCCACCTGCACCACAGCACCGATAATCTTGCAGGGGTATGTGAAGTAGACATAGTCCATATCTGGCTCAGAGCTGAGGACAAAATTCTGCACCGCTGGCATCGTATGTACATAGAGCATACCGAGAATCGCCGCCTCGCGGTAACCACGCACAGCACCCGTGTATGGAGGGTTAAAGCTGTAGTCGCGCCAGAAGCTGCGCTCGCCAGCTACGCCTACTGTAACACCCTTACTATCAACGCCTTCCACCTTTAGAGCGATGTTTACACCCTGCGGGATAGAGCCCCATATCGGTGCAAGGCTCTGCTGTGGCGAGTCTGCCTTGAAGCTCCAGCTCTTGCCACACTCGCAGGTGGCGGTGTAGAGATAGCTCTCCGCCCCCTCAACTGCCTGAAAATCAAAGGCAGGGGCGTAGATAAACTTGCTTGCAAAGCCGTTCCAGAATGGGCGACCATCGCCCCCTGGGTGTACTGGTGTTAGGTACTCCTCGGCAGCCTGTTTTGTAAGCTGCTCATTTACATCTTTGGGTGCACACGCCACCGATAGTACGAGTAGCGCAAGTGCGGTAACTACTTTATTCATAGACTATTACTTAATTTTTAGTGACTGAATTACAATTTGGTCTTCTGCATCGCTATTTGACTTTGCGACGATTCTTACGGCCCTCACTGGTGCGGTAGGCTTTATGGTCGCCCCCGCAACCGTAAACTCGGCAGCTGGAACAAAGCTGACGCCATCGTAGCTCACCTCTACACAGCCCTTGAGCAGGTTGCAGCGACGCAGGTGGATATGTCCCGTCATCGCCTCAATCTCACGACACGATACTGGCTCCGCAAAGCGATACTCTATCCAGTCGCCAGCCTTTGCTGCGCGTGTTGTGCGGACAATGCTGTTGGTGTACTTGGCCGCATTTGTCATCGGGGTCTTGCTACTACAAGGTATTGAGGATGTGACCGTTACGGCTGGCTTTAGGCGGGCGTAGTACTCCTTGCTGCCCGTCTTTTTACTCTCACCACTACCCTTGCGGCTCACAAACTCGTAGGCGTATGGGGCTGAGGTTGCTATCGGCTTATTGTAGCGTGATGTCTTTCCCGTGCGCGTGTCTGTATAATATAAGGTAGAGCCGTCGGCTGTAGTTGCAGTGATGGTTCCATTGGCGTATGTAACCTTCGGAGTCTCAAGACGATATGTCACACCCATAGCATCCATTCGTGCGTAGTGCTTACCCTTGAGTGCGCTGTAGAACTCCTCCCAGCTGCGACGGCTGTGGCTCCACGCAACCTCCGAGAGGGCTATCAGGCGCGGGAAGAGCATATAGTCAAGGTAGTGGCTTGTCTCGGGGTTGTGGGCGATGTAAATCTCGCTGAAGAACGACGCCTCAATGCCCGCCACATTCTTCAGGTGCTCGGCAGTAAAACCCTCCTTTGCAAAGTCAAAGGATAGCACCTTCTTGGCATCAAATATCGCCGCCCAGTTGTGCCCAGGCTCCGACGACGACTGCTTCATATCAAAGTAGAAGTAGTGCCCCGGCATAATGATTGTCGGGTAGCCTTTGGATGTCGCTGCAAGGCACTTCTTGATGCTCTCCCAGCCGTGTACGCGGGTAGTTTTAGGGAGTAGTCCGCCCTCTATACCCTCGTTCCAAACGGCTGGTTTCTTGCCATATTTGGCGAGTATAGCCGTTGTGCGGGCGATGAAGTAGTCCTCAATCTGCTTCTCGTTCTCAAGTCCCTTCTCGACTTTAAGACGCTGACAGTCAGGGCACTTGCGCCACTGGCTCATATTTACCTCGTCGCCTCCGATGTGGATGTAGTCCGATGTGAATATGGTGCTCATCTCGCGGATGATGTCGTCAATCAGAGCGTAGTTGCTCTCCTTGGCAGCGCACCATACATTGCGAATTTCCAGCCCATTGGTCTTGCTCTTGTCGGGGGTGTAGTTGCAGAGAATATCGCTGCGAATAGCACCCAACGCCTTGCTGTGACCTGGCATATCAACCTCTGGGATGACCTCAATGTTGCGCTGTGCCGCATAGGCAACAATCTCGCGCAGCTCCTGTTGAGTGTAGTATCCGCCCCACTTCTCGTAGAACTTCCCGTAGCGCGGAAATACGGGGCTATCCCCACCGCGGAAGCCACCAACCTGCGCCAACTCTGGGTGCGAGAGTATCTCAATACGCCAACCCTCGTCGTCTGTAAGGTGGAAGTGTAACTTGTTGAGTTTTAGGTGCGACATCAGGTCTATATAACGCTTTACTTTATCTGCTGGAATCCATGTTCTGGCAACATCCAACATAAAGCCGCGATAGCTGAACTTAGGGCTGTCATCAATCTTGCAGCACGGCACAGCAAGCGGAAAACGACTCTGCTTGTTGTAGACCTTGGCGGGTAGCAGCTGCAGCAGCGTCTGTACGCCGTTGAATACACCGGCATAGCTACCGCCCTCAATCTTGATATTCTGCTTATTTACCGTCAGGCGATACTCCTCCTCAGCAAGCAGGCGATTGACGGTCAGTTGCACATCCCCGGGCATCACCTTTGAGGATGAAAGTATCTGCTTAAATGGCAGGTAGTCAAGCATATAGAGTGCCACATTGCGCACGCTGCTGTCGTATACCAAACAGCTCTTCTCGCTGATTGTAAACTCTCCACCGCCGTAGCTCTCCGCCTTAGGTTTAGGCATCACCTGCGCCTGTAGGGTTGAAAAGCCCGCTAAAGCGCAGAGAAGTATAAATAACTTTTTCATACTGCATAATATTTTCCACAAAATTACTATATTTGCGCAAAATAACAAACCGTATAGACGATATTATGGAGAATAAACTGAAGGCTACAGCGAGAGTTTTGGAGGTTATGGATACCCTGCGTGAGCAGTGTCCGTGGGATAGAGAGCAGACCTTCGCCTCGCTTAGAAACAATACTATTGAGGAGGCTTACGAGCTTGTTGGTGCCATTACCGACGGCAATATGGAGGATATTAAGGAGGAGCTGGGCGATGTGCTGCTGCACATTGTTTTCTACTCTAAGATGGCAGACGAGCAGGGCGCTTTTGACTTTGCTGATGTCTGCAATGCTCTGTGCGACAAGTTGATATACCGCCACCCGCATGTCTATGGCGATGTCCACGCCTCTACCCCAGAGGCTGTGAAGCTCAACTGGGAGGCACTGAAGTTGCGCAAGAAGGCTCGCAAGAGCGGCCTGCTGGGAGGTGTTCCGCGCCAGCTGCCAGCTATGGTTAAGGCTTTCCGACTGGGCGAGAAGGCTGCCTCTGCGGGCTTTGACTGGGAGCAGAAGGAGGATGTGTGGGATAAGGTACGCGAGGAGATTGCCGAGGTGGATGTAGAGCTCGCTGTGGGCGATAAGGATAAGATGGAGGGCGAGATTGGCGACCTCTTCTTCTCGCTCATCAACGCTTGCCGCCTCTACGGTATTGACCCTGAGAACGCCCTTGAGCGCACAAATCAGAAGTTTATCAGCCGCTTTAACCATGTGGAGGCTCGCGCAGCTGAGAGTGGTAAGATGGTAAGCGAACTGCCCCTTGAGACCCTTGAGTCCTTCTGGCAGGAGGCAAAGCATAAGTAATTGATTAAAATCTATAGATATGGCATACATTAAATCTGTTCGTAACCACACTCCCGAGGTGGGTGAGGGTACATTTGTAGCCGAGACAGCAGTCCTTATCGGCGATGTTACCGTAGGTAAAGATTCGTCACTGTGGTACAATGTTGTGCTGCGTGGCGATGTGAATAAGATTACCATTGGCGACCGTACAAATATCCAGGATGGTACGGTTATCCACACCCTCTATGATAAGTCGCCAAACCCTTCGCAGACCCATATCGGCAATGATGTTTCGGTGGGTCATAACGCAACTATCCACGGCGCAATTATTGAGGATAACTGCCTCATTGGTATGGGCGCTACTATCCTTGATAACGCTGTAGTAGCCTCTGGTTGCATCATTGCTGCCAATGCGCTGGTACTCTCTGGCTCAAAGTTGGAGCCAAACTCTGTCTACGCAGGTGTGCCGGCAAAGAAGGTTAAGGAGGTCACTCCAGAGCAGCGCGAGACCATCATCGCTCGCATTGCCCGCGACTATCGCCTCTATGCCTCTTGGTACGACGAGGAGTAATAACTTAATACCTTAACCCCTATGAAACTGAGCACAAAGTCACCGATTGTCTCCTATACGCTTGTAGCCCTCGCCATTAGTCTTATCGTCAATTTCTCCTATATGCTGCTTATGGTGGTAAACCAGTCGGCAGAGATTAGGGGGAGCAAACACCCTGCAGACCAGGGTCAGGCTGTGACTGTAGAGGGTACATTAAGTGTTAGTGTAGATGGCTTTGGTTATATCGTTGATAATCAGAGCGGTGATAGTATCTATGTAGACCGCCGTTCTGTGCGTCGTTTAGACTTGGTTTCGGGGGATGTGCTCACTATTGAGGCACGCGATCAGGCTCGCTACGAGGGTGCGCACCTTATTATGAGCCGCCTGCTGGTGCGTAATGGTCAGCCGTTTGATTATGGCTCGTTATACAACAGCTCCGACCAATGGGAGGTTGTTATCTACCAGATAATATTCTATATGGTAGTCTCGCTGCTGCTACTCATACTTATGACCTTCCGCCGTACGGGTGGCGTGCAGCCTATCTGGTCGTCGTTCTTTACCCGCTCTGTGGTTGCGGTGCTTATCACTGCTGTGGCTTACCTGCTCTCGCCAGTGACCTTCTACCATACGGGCGAGGTTAAGCTGGTCTGCCAAACCGACCATATGCTGGACTTTGTGGTTATGCTCAAGTGTCTCTTTATGCTGGCTGTTGTGCTGCTCTACTCGCAGGTCTATGTGCTTATCTACCAGCGCCAGCAGATAATCCTTGAGAACGAGCGCCTGCAGAACGAGAACCTGACTACACGCTACAATATGCTTGTCAGCCAGATAAACCCGCACTTCTTCTTCAACTCGCTCAACTCGCTCTCTATGCTTGTGCGCGAGAGTGACTCTAAGCGTGCGCTGGAGTATATTGACCAGCTCTCTTATACCTTCCGCTATATTACCCAGAACGGTAATAATTCGGAGCTTGTGCCCCTGCGTGACGAGATAGCCTTTGCTGAGGCATACTGCTATATGTTCCGCATCCGCTATGCCGATAAAATCTTCTTTGACTTTGATATCGCCGACGAATATTTGGACTATCAGCTACCTGCTCTATCACTTCAACCACTGATAGGTAACGCAGTGAAACACAATGCTATAACGACTAAGAATCCGTTGCGCGTATCTATCCGCACAGAGGGCGGTTGTCTGGTTATCTCCAACCCTGTGCGCCCACTGCTTGAGCCGCAGGTTGGTACTGGTACGGGACTTCAGAACTTGAGCAGTCGCTACGAGCTGATGCTGGATAAGAAGATAGAGATTGAGAGTAATAGCGAGCAGTTTATTGTTCGCCTACCACTAAAGAGAGGTTAGTTATGAGGTTGTTGATTATTGAGGACGAGACCGCTGCAGCTCACAACTTGCAGAGCATACTTAGAACAGTTACTCCGCAGGCAGAGGTTGTGGATGTGATAGATACGGTCGTAGATAGTATAGAGTGGTTTGAGAATAACCCTATGCCCGACCTTGTATTTATGGATATTCACCTCTCGGATGGCGAGTCGTTCAAGATATTTGACAAGGTAGAGATTACCTGTCCCGTGGTCTTTACTACGGCATACGACCAGTACGCCCTTAAGGCCTTTCAGGTCAATAGTATAGACTATCTGCTCAAGCCTATTACCGAGAGTGCCGTACAGCGTGCCGTGGATAAGTGGCATACCCTTACGGGTGCCGACCGCAATGAGTATCGTAGCCGCGTGGAGAGTATGGTTGCCGAGCAGCGTAACTCCCGCCACTCGTTCCTTGTTCGCTTCCGCGATAAGCTAATCCCCGTTGGCCAGGATGATATCGCCTACTGCTACACCTCGGAGGAGAAGGTCTTTGCCTTTGGGTATAATGGCGAGCGCTACCCTATGGAGTACACCCTTGAGGCTCTGCAGGGGATGTTGCCTCCGACAAAGTTCTATCGTGCCAACCGCCAGTTTATCATCTCGCGCGATGCTGTGGCGGATATCTCCGTGTGGTTTGGTAGCCGCTTGGCGGTCAATCTCAAGGTCGCTACGCCCGAGAAAATTATAGTCTCCAAGGCTCGTGTGCCCGAATTCAAGCAGTGGCTTGTAAGTTCGGCGAAATTATAGGGCGATTCACCCCCTCATTTGGTCGTTTCGCGGAGTTTAAGGCTCCGTGGAACGATTATTTGTTTACTTTTGCACCGGGAAGATAAGAAACAGATGTAGATATGAAAAGGTTATTACTTTTTTTAACACTTTTATGCTCTTTTGCTGCCGCTTCGGCACAATCTAAGGGAAAGGTAACCCTTACGCTTATTGATGACAACACAAAGCAGGCTGTCATCGGTGCTGTTGTGGAGGTATACCCTACCGCTCAGCCAGATAATAAGAGGTACTACACCTCTAATGTGGATGGTACGGTTACATTCCCAGCCCTCCCGTATGGCGCATACACAATGCTTGCAACCAGCCTTGGTTACGACGATTTGACAAAGACCTTCAGTGTCAAGTCGGCTACCCTTTCTATGGGTAAGGTTGAGATGAAGGAGAGTACTACCCGCATTGAGACCGTTGTCAAGGAGGTTAAGTCACTCCGCGCTTCGCAGAATGGCGATACCCTTAGTTATAACGCGGGCGCGTTTAAGGTCGCTTCCGACTCGGATGTAGAGGGTCTGCTCAAGAAGATGCCGGGTATCAATATCAACAACGGCTCTGTAGAGGCTCAGGGCGAGACCGTTCAGAAGGTCTTTGTAGATGGTAAGGAGTTCTTTGGCGAGGATGTTAGCACCGCTATCAAGTCGCTCCCTGCTGAGGCTGTAGACCGCGTGGAGGTGTTCAATAAGCTCTCCGACCAGGCCGAGTTCTCGGGTATGGATGATGGCGAGGGTTATAAGGCTATCAATATCGTCACTAAGACCAATATGCGTCAGGGTCAGTTCGGTAAGATTTATGCTGGCTATGGCTACGAGCCTGAGTGGAAGGAGAATAACCCCGAGGACTTCGCTAAGGGACATAGATATACCGTTGGTGGAAATGTAAACTTCTTCCAGGGCGATAGCCGCGTGTCGCTTATCGGTCTGTTCAATAACATCAACCAGCAGAACTTCTCGTTTGAGGATATTCTCGGCGTCTCTGGTGGTGGCGGTGGCGGCGGTGGCCGTCGTGGCTTCGGTCAGTATATGGTACGCCCACAGAGTGGTGTTGCCCTTGTAAACTCTATCGGCCTGAACTACTCCGACCAGTGGGGTCGTAAGGATCAGGTTAAGTTCCAGGGTAGCTACTTCTTTAACAATACAAATACAAACAACCTGAGCGTCAGCGACACTTGGTACGAGGACCCTTCGCCAGTAGATACACTGCACAAGGAGTCTCGCTCTAAGACGCTGAATAACAACCACCGCCTCAATGCCCGTTTGGACTGGAAGATTTCGCGTAATCAGTCACTTATGTCGCGTACATCGTTCAGCTATCAGGGCAATAACCCGACCTCAACCTCTGAGGGTTATCAGTATGGCGAGAGTGGTCTGCTCTACCAGTATGACCAGAGCAAGCGTAAGAACTATGGCTTCAACTTCCGCGAGTTCTTGCAGTATCGTGTAAAGATTGCAAAGCCTGGTCGTACCCTTACTGTAGATGCAAGTTTTAACTATCGCGATAACCACAATCGTCGCCACCTGATTTCCAACGAGTCTGCGGGTATTGACCCATACGATTCAGCCTATGCAGGTCAGTACTTTGGCGAGGATGGCAACTGGCGCGATATGCAGAATAACCCTCTGCTCTACTCTCCGGTATATCAGATTATCTCTGCTCCAACAAGCGAGTATAATGTTCGTGGAAATGTAACTTACAATGAGCCACTGTCTCAGAGCAGTTCGCTCAGTATTCAATACCGACTCTCGTACGAGGATGAGTTAAAGGATCAACAGGCATTCTATTATTCCGACGGAAATTTTGATCCATCTTCCCAAAAAATCAACAAACAAATGACCTCCAAGTACGAGAGCGGTTATTGGACACACCGCGTAGGTCCTGGCTTCCGCTACTCAAAGAATAAGAATACTGTAGTGGCAAATGTCTACTATCAGCGTTCTCAGCTCAATGGCAATATTGTTGGCGGTCAGAGCGATAAGATTAACCGCACCTTTGACAACTTCCTCTACTTCGGTATGGTTAATTTCGCCTTCAATCAGGAGAATAGCATCCGTATGTTCTTCCGCTCAAGCACCAACGCTCCGTCGGTTACGCAGTTGCAGAATATCTTTGATGTCTCTACGCCGCAGTATCTGAGCGTGGGAAATAAGGAGCTTAACCCTTCGTTCACTCACCGCATCAACTTCCACTATATCCACTCAAATATTGAGAAGGGTCGCACCTTTATGTGGATGTTCTCTATGCAGAATCAGCAGAACTATATCAGCCAGTCTACCCTCTACTGCCCTGCGGGCTTTGAGCTTAGCCGCTTTGGCGATATGAATGTGCCGACAAACTCTAAGGGCGAGAACTATACTCCGCAGCGCATCACCTCTTATGAGAATCTGGATGGCTACTGGAATTTGAGAACACATGTCAGCCTCGGTCTGCCACTCTCGTTTATGAAGTGTAACCTCAACCTTATGGCTGGTGTAAACTACAGCATCATCCCATCGGCAATCTATAGCACCCAGGGCGATGTTGTGGAGAATATCCTCAACCACAACTTTACCACCAACTTGGCAAAGAATATCGGCTACGATGCTTCGCTGACTCTGGGTAGTAATATCTCCGAGAATGTAGACTTCACCCTCTCTTGGAGCGGAACTTACAACCAGGCTTGGAATACAGCAGCTAAGGGTGGCGCTAAGAACGACTACTTCAACCATGTCGCTTCAGGTACGCTGAAGTGGGTATTCTGGAAGGGCTTTACCTTCACTGCAGCCTGCTCTTACAACCAGTATATCGGTATTACGCAGGACTACAACGAGCAGTATGTACTCTGCAACCTCTACTTGGGTAAGAAGCTCTTTAAGAACAACCGTGGTGAGATTCAGATTGGTGTAAACGATGTAGCTAATCAGAATACAGCATTTAGCCGTAACACAGGCTCTGGATATACCCAGAACTTGACCAATAGCGTTATCGGTCGCTACTTCAGCGTTCAGTTTGTCTACAACCTCCGCCACTTCGGCAAGCGTGGTAGCAAGCAGATGAGCGACTACGACTATAGCGAGAGCAAGTCCGCTGTGGGTATGAGCTCGGCTAATGGTGGTACCCGTATGGGCCCTCCAATGAGAAGATAAAACGAACTGCGTAAGGTTTTTTTATAGTAGTGTGTGAGCCCGTTACCTTAGGGTTACGGGTAGGATGTCCGGGATTTGGTAGTTCGCCCGGGCATCCGTTTTTTTATTGCTGCTACGGCAAGTGCTCCGTAGATGACAACCTCCGCCCATAACCACATAATCTCACTCCTAACCTCCGCTATTGTCGCACCCATCGTCTCTATGCGAATATACGCCCCCGCGGCACTGCTGCTGGGGACAACCTTGCCCACTATGTACAACCACCGCGGAAACGCCTCTGCGGGTAGCGATGCGCCACTGAGTAGCAGCACTGGGATAGATGTCCATAGTAGCGATAATATCGCCGATTCAGGGCGTCTGAAGAGTGTTGAGAGCGCTATGCCAAGTAATGAGAACGATAGTATGTACGGTACCACAACCGCCACTACGGAGAGTAGCGACCCTCGCATCGGATAGCCGAATATCTGGTAGTGTAGCGCAAGGATGTATCCCGCAATTAGGGCGTATATCGCGCTGTAGACGACCATCTTTGCCACCACTACGGCTAATGGCGAATATTTGCCGTATAGCCCTCTCTGTCGCCATATTCCGCCAAGCATACCGATGGCTATGAGGCCTGTCTGTTGCAGTATTACAAGTAGCACGGCGGGCATTATAAATGTTCCGTAACCCAGCGCAGGGTTGAATAGCGTGTGGGAACTACAGAGTACTGCTTGAGGTTCTGTTTTACTGCTATTGATGGTTGAAATAACGCGCGCAACACCTTGAAACACTTGTCTGTACATCAAGAAGTAGCTCGCATCGCAGTAGACCGAAATCACAGCCTGCTCACCGCGTAGCAATCGCCTCTCGTAGAGACTCGGAATCTCCACAATGCCGTAAATCTTGCGCTGTAAGAGCAGCTGCTTCGCACACTGAATATCCGCCACGCTGTACTTTATCTCCAGCTCTGGCGCAGTGTCAAGTAATATTGCTACCTGCCGCGAACTATGGCTGTCGCTGTGGTCAATAATCGCTATCGGCACTTTGTGCGCCACTTGCTCGGCGTAACCTGCGGAGTATATTGTGGCGTAGATAATCGGAGCGAGGAGCATAACCAGCGCCACCCCGCCACCCTTGAGAATCAGTCTTAGCTCCCTCCCTGCTATTGAAATTATCTGCCTTATCATAGCCGACGGTATATTAACGCAGGGAGTAGCAGAAATAGCGACATATACCCTATTCGCGCCATAGAGACCTCCCAACTCGCCCCTCGGAGCGCTTGGTCTACGACAATCTCCATGTAGTAAGTGAACGGAAATAGATAGCTCAGCGCCCTCAGCGGTAACGCCATCGCCATAGTCGGGAATGTCAGTCCCGAGAGTGTAAATGCAACTACAGAGTACCCGCCACCAAGCGATAAAGCCAGATGGCGACTGTGCGTAACGCCTACAAATAGCAACGCAACAGTCTGATACACAGCAATAAGCAGTAGCGTTGCTGCAACTATCATAGTGGCACTACCCCTCAGCGGCGTACCAATAGCTCGGAAGATAATCAGCAGCATCAGTATCGCAAATATAGACATCGCAATGGTCGTTGGCGCTACCCTACCCATCAGCTGCGCAAGACTCTCTGTTCTTCGCTCGGCAGTCGCCATTACGGTCGCTAAAACGGTAAAAATCATAACCATCATCGGCATAAAGCAGGGCGCGAGGTAGTACCCGTAGTTCAGATAGGGGTTGAATAGCACCCGTCTATTGAGCCTAATGGGCATAATCTGCGCCATTGTGCGACCCCGATTTAGCTCTATGCCGGCGCTAAATGTCGCAACAACCGTGGCAATATCCTTCTCAATAAACCCATTTGTGGATATGTTCGCACCAGAGTTGTAGAGGGCGACTACAGCCTGCTCTCCACGCAGAATATTGCGCTCAAAATCGGCAGGTATAACCACCGCGGCATAGGCCTTGCCAGAGTTGATAAGCGCCATCGCTTCGCTCTGGTCGGTTGCCTTGTAATCTACGCTAACCGAGCGAGTTGCATCTATCATATTAACCAACCGTTCAGATAGACTGCTGCTGCTATTATCTACCACAACAATCGGCAACTGCTCCACTCCGCTGCCCGAAAAGTAGCAGTAGAAAAATAGCAGCGCCACGGCTGGAAGCACCGTTATTATGGCGAGGTATGCCCTATCGTTTACGATGCGTTTTAACTCGACACGAAAGGCAGTAGCAAATCTCCGCATAGCATTTATAGTTTGATTATCGCGCTCATACCCTGCCTAAGAGCAGACTCGTCCTCTGTCTCCTCGCGCATACGAACTGCAAAGGTACGGATGTCGTAACTCCCCTCAGCTCGCGTTGCACTCCATGTTGCAAAGTCCGCTTGTGGGGCTATGTAGCTGACTTTCAATATTATATCTCTGTCAATTGCAGGAATGTATGCCCTGAAAATATTGCCGATTGCAATCTGTGGCATAAGGCTCTCCTTGATGTTAAATTCAACCCAGATGTCGCTTGTGTCTAAAATCGTGACAACTGGAAATCCCGTTCCGACAAGCTCGCCAGCATAGTATGCCACCGTAGATATCTCGCCCGATATTGGCGCAAAGAGGTGGCTATCAGCAATATAGCTCTCCACCTCAGCCACTGCCCCTTGTGCCATCTCTACCTGCGCCGCCGCTGCAGCCTTTTGCTCTTTGGTCGCACCCGCAAGGGCAAGCGAATACTCGGCATACGCGGCACTCTGAGCCGCCTTTGATGCCTCAAAGTTGGCACTCGCCTCGTCTAATTGTTGTGCTGTGACAACACCCTTTTCGTATAGGCGTGCCACTCTGTTGTAGCTCTTCTCGGCAAGATTTCTGGCCGCCGTTGCCCGCTGGTAAAGGTTGTATGCCGCCTCTATCTGTTGCTTTCTTGCCCCTGCAAGCGCCTGACGGTCAAGTGCTTGAGCTGCCGACTTGGCAGCCGTTGCCTGCGTGAGTTTTGTGTTCAGCTCTGGCGTGGAGAGTGTGTAGAGCAACGCACCACTATCTACCCGCTCGCCCTCGGTTATATAGATGTGCTCTATCCGCCCCGGAATCTTGGAGGAGACTCTGTACTGGCGACACTGCACTACGCCTTGTAGCACCGTCGGCTCACTATGCTTTATCAGTGCGCCGATGGCGATTATCACCACCGCAGTGAGTAGAAACAGGAGTAATATTAGTAGGTATCTACTTCGCTTCATAACTTATAGGTTGCTTGTTGTAACTATCTGAATATCTGAAGTATTGCTCGCCCGCCCCTGCCGCTTCCAACAGCTGCGCTAAGGCGATGTCAAAGCTGTATGCACTCTGCAGCTGCTCTATCTGCGCCGCCGCAAGCTCTATGGTCGCATCTATAACAGCCGTAGATGTTGCTGCACCCTCATAGAAGGCGCTCTGCTTGAGTAGCAGATACTCCTTGGCGAAATCTATTGACTTCTGCAGCGCAAAAACGCGCTCTAATGCAGCTGAGGCTTGGTTGTATAACGATGTGACTAACAGCGAGATATCGCCCTTTGCCTCCAACTCTAACTGTTCTACACGATTGTATGTGCTCTTGGCAGCGAAGTATTGATACTCCTTCCTCAGCCCGTCAAAAATCTTGAAATTTACACCTACGCCCACCGCCCAGCGAGGTAGTAGGTCGGTCACTCGGCGCGTAAAGGCTCCACCTCCCATCGCTGCAATCTGTGGCATAAAGTCGGCGCGATGTATGGCTATATTCTGCCGTGCAAGCTCTTTTTGATGGGCAACCTGCTCTAATTGCGGATTCAGTTGCTCTGCTGTGTCTATGAAGTGATTTAGTGGCTCTATGGTCGCAAGGTAGAATATCGGCGTTGTGAGCGTGGCTATGGAGTCGCACCCCGCCGTTGTACATAGCGCGCTGTGTGCTGTTTGTAGCGTTGCTCGCGCTTCGGAGGCCTGCTGCTCGGCTTTGGCAAGGCGATACTGGATGTACAACGAGTCGGCAACTGTCGCCATGCCGTTCTGCTTGAGTGCCGTAATGTCGCTCAGATGCCTCTGCATCCCCTCTACCACTTGCTCGCGTAGCGCGACGATACTCTTTGCTAATGAGAGACCGAAATATCTGCTAATCAGCTCTGTAAGCGTCGCCTCCTTCTGTGCTTTGCTCTCAGATATGGCAACCTGCTCCGCGAGCGTTGCAGCGCGCGAGGCGGCAATAATCTTTCCGCCCGTAAATATCGGTACGGTGATGTCCGCCTCAATAAACCCGAAGTTGCGACTCTGAATGGTGTAGCTCCAGTCTAACCCCAGCAGTGGCGCAATGTCAAGCGTGCCGAGTAGATTTTTTAGCGGGTTGAAATCTACGCCAATATCCCTCTGCGCATGCACCCACGCACTGCGAATATTTATCTGCGGCGCAAAAAGTCCCTTTGTAGCTTGCTTGCTACGCTTAGCTGCAAGTGCATGATACTCAGCGGCTTTAATTGCGTGATTTGATGCAAACGCCATCTCTGCCGCCTCGCTGAGCGATAGCGACTGCTGCGCCATAGCACTACCGTGCACCACGACCAAAAACATTATAAAAAGAGGTGTAAGTCTCATACTTACACCCCTTTGCATATATCGTGCTACCTCACCGCGCAGAGCCCCCTCTGCCCAATTTCGGTATCAATTCGTTTTTTTTCTCGGCTACTTGTTCATTGCCTCGCGCCAGGTCTTGCCTACTACCACTGGTGGCGTAGGCTCATAGCGGCGTAATACCATCGGCTCTAATGCTGATGTTACGGCAGCTTGCGTGCGATTTATAGCATCCCACTCTGTAAACTGCTCGTAGTCGTACTGCCAACTGTCGCCGTAGGCGAGCTTGTGTATGCGGTAGTATATCGCCTCACGACTCGGTGCGTTGAAGCCTCCCGTGTTGTAGCGCATTATGCTGTTCTCCGTTGGTCGCCAAACGCCACTCCAGTAGGTCAAACCGCCCTCGTATGCGCCCAAACCCTCGGTTGTGTAACGGCTGTCGGTAATAAAGTGACTCCAGCGAATCGCCTCAAGGTCGGATGTGAAATCAACATTCTTCCACCAGCCCCATTCGGCCTGCTGCGTCTGTATCTCAGCTGCATAGTCGGCAGAAATAGCACCATAAGCCTCATACGCATACTCGTCCGCTAACTTCGCAAAGCCGTGACCACACGCCTCGTGGTGAAGCACCTGCTCAAGTTGTGTGGCGTCTGTGCCCACTGGAAAGTATGAAACGAATGTTCCACGATCGTAGTCGCCACTCTGACTTGGATAGGAGGGATGATTTGACCTTAGAATCAATGGCGTTTCGCATCACTCTTGGTTCAGACGCAAGAAAGATGAGTTTATGGAAGCGTTAGAATTGCCGACAGGCAGACAACAAAATCGGGGGGGGCTGAAGCTATAATGTGATATTGGGGCTGTGGATGGCCCCAATATTATTTCGTACGGCTTAATTTATTCCAAATATCGTGAATGTTTTCTTCTCCATCAAAATAGTTGTGCTGCTCATCGCGTTTGAATGTCTCTCCATTGGGAACTATGATAATTTTATTTGAGTCTGGATATTCACAAATATCGTGACCTATGTAAGTGCGTATATCAAGAAAAATACAGGGGGCGTCTGTATGGTTGTAAAGCTGATGGGCACCTGTTTCTCCAGATTCAAAAAATATCATATCTCCCGATTTTACTATTTCCAAACCTTTGGGAGTACGTAATGTAGCTTCTCCTTGTTGTATGATAAATAGTTCTTCTGCATAACGATGAAAATGATAGGCTGCATTACATTCACGAGGATTGAGTTTTCGTACATCAAAATTGAGCCATTTGGGAATGATTCCCATATTCTCTCTTGTGTTATCAGTCAATAGTCTAAAACCATCTATCTTGTTTGGATTTGGCTGA
>JAFTOU010000031.1 GCA_017463615.1 Alistipes sp.
AAAAAACGATAAAAAAGATGAAAAAGACTCTATTTTTTGCACTTGCGGCACTTCTGTTTGCCTCATGCGCCAAGAACGAGGTCGTAGAGCTCAACCGCGAGGCTATCTCCTTCGGCGACGCCTTCGTTGAGAACGCTACCCGTGCAGATTACAGCTCTACAGATATTAGAGAATTCAAAGTTTACGGTACTGTAAACAATGTTCTTATCTACGACGCTGCCAATGTAACTAAGGGTTCTGCTGCTTACGGTGCTGCTTGGGATTGCAAGGATAAGAATGGCAACGCAATCACTCAGTACTGGGTTGATGATGCTCAGTATAAATTTGCTGCTGTTGTTGACGCTGACAAGGTAAATGTTGACGCTAACGGTCTGCCTACTTCTCTTGATTATACCGCTGCAGGTCAGAAAGATATGCTTTACAACTATGTGGAGAGAAAGAACGACAAGTCTATTGTTAGCTTTACTTTCACTCACCTTCTCGCAAAGGCATTCTTCACTGTAAACAGCTCTGTTGCCGACACAAACTACACCTACTCTATCAGCGATGTTAAGGTTACTAACGCCTTCGCAAACGGTGTTTACTCTGTATCAGGCGAGACTGGTACTTGGACTGGTTCAAACGCTGGAGAAGTTGATTTCGCTAATATTGAGAGCGTTGATTACACCGATGCTAAGACAAACGCAGAGGTGCTGCTTATCCCTGGTGCTTCTGTAGGCGTATCTTTCACTGTGACCCTCAGCATCAATAACAAGGAGGTAACAAGCTATAAATACACTAAGGATAATGTTGCTACCCTTGTTGCTAACAATGTTTACAATTTCAACATCTCATTCGGCGAGCTTAACCAGATCCAGTTCACCGTAGCAAAGCAGCCTGAGTGGGCATCAACAACAACTGAAAACCTCTAAAACTATGAAGAAGATTATTTTTTCGGTGATGGCGATTGCGGCGCTGGTGGGCTGTAGCAAGGACCAGACCATTGAGACCCCGGCAGCTGAGCGCATCGGCTTCGGTCAGCCTTTCGTGGACAATGCTACACGCTTGGCTATTGACCCTTCGTATAGCGGCACAAAGAGCCTGACATCGTTCAATGTTTACGGTACTGTTACCGGTAATGGCAACACTGTGAACATCTTTGACGGTGACGCAGTTACTGGTAAGGTTGGCGATGCTGTTTGGGCGTGCACAGAGGAGCAGTACTGGACACCAAGCTGTTCGTACAACTTTACTGCAATTGCAGACGCTACAAGCGTGGCTACTGATGCAACAACTGGTATGCCTACATCTATCACTTTCAACGAGAACACAACTGCTGGTGGTGATGTGCTCATTGCAATTGCTACAGCAACTACTAATGAAGCAGGTACTCCAAGCCAGAACCCAGTGGCATTTACATTTAGCCACCTTCTGTCAAAGGTAAAGTTTACCTTTACCAAGGCTACTTACAACAACACTCGCTACACCTTTAATGTAAAGGATATCAAACTTACAAATCCTTACAAGCAGGGCGTTTATAACATCGCAAACGGTACTTGGGGTAGCCAGGACATCCGCACAAGCGAGATTAACTTCGGTCAGCTTGAAGCAGTTATCTCTAAAACTGCTCTGAGTCAGGAGTCTAACTACGAGCGTATGCTTGTTCCTGCTACCTACACAGACCTCGGTGTTTCTTACACCCTTGTAACTCTGCTTGACGGCAAGGAGATTGGCTCGGTAACTAAGACTGCGACTATTGGTGCAACAACAGCTGTAACCTTTGCAGCTGGTAAGGCTTACAACATCATCGCAGCACTCGGCGACAACAACCTTATCACCTTCACTGTTAAGGAGCTTAATGGTTGGGATACTGAGACAAACATTACTATTCCTTAATAGGAACTATAGGGTATAAGGGATTGAAACCCCTTATACTCACTACACAAATTGACGAAAAAAAGAACGACGATATGAAAAGAATTAACTTTGGTTTTTGCGCTATTGTGGCACTTGCCGCTATGCTGACCTCCTGCATCAAGGAGCAGATTGTGGACTCTCCAGTACTCAGAGTCCCAAGTAAGACTATCTGCTTTGGTATGCCATCTGACTGGGGCGATATGGAGGATGTTACCCGCACAGACGCTACCCCTAACCGCGTCTGCAAGCACGACTTGACCTCTGAGGATGGCGAACTGAGACTGCCTGTGGGCGTATATGTAGAGGAGCGCTTTGCCCCTTCTGCACCTGCCGAGACCCGTGGCACAGTAATTAAAAGCGCAGACGGTATTACAAGTTTCAATGTATGGGCAGAGTTTACCAATACAAGCAACGAGACTATTGAGTACTTCAGCGATGTGACATACGAGGACGAGAATAAAAGCGGTGTTTTCTACCCAGAGAACGAGGCTGACGAGTACTACTGGCCAGGCAGCGGAACGCTGGACTTCGTAGCTGTTGCTGGTGCTTCGGATGCTTTTTTGCCCGTTACCGCTGATGGTGCTTGGACTGGATATTTCCAGTACACAACCCCTGCGGATGCTACTGCACAGAACGATATTATGCTCGCTTACGCACCAGATGTTGCGGGCGATAACAATGCCTCTGTACCTCTCACCTTCCGCCATATTATGGCAGCGGTGAATATCAAGATTGGCAGCGTTGTTGCGGGCGACATCCGCTCTATTAAACTTACCAATGTATACAATCAGGGTGTATTTGACCCTTCGGCAAATCGTTGGACTGTTGATGAAACATCCACTGCTGATTTCGCTGTTAAAATGGATGGCGATAAGTTTACCGTAGATGCTAATACTGCATCTGGCACGCTTGTAAACGCAACTAATGCGACATTCCTCTTCATCCCACAAGAGCCTATGACGGGCGCAGAGATGATTGTAGAGTTCTATGATGAGAAAACAGGACATTTGTATGCAGATGGAGATAGTGATACTGAGCATAATGCTCTGCGTGGCAAGATTGAAGGCGATATTTGGGATATGGCAAAGACCGTAAACTATAACCTCTCTATTGATGAGAATTTTACCCTTACTATTGAGCCTCAGGGCAAGAAATTGGATGCTCACTTTATTATCAGTGATGTAAATGTTACTGTTAAGGGTATTGATAGTTGGCGGATTACTGCTGTAGCTGATGATAGCGCTCCAGTCACAATCTTACCTAAAGATGAAGCAAACCCTCTGGCACAGTTGGGCTTCTGGACTGATAAAGAAGTGGACGCAGATGGAGATGAAGGCGGCTCAGCTCGTGGAAATAGTAGTTATGATGGAACTGGGGAAATAAATTCTAAACCTTTCTTGCTATTTATTCCTGAAAACATAAGTGACAAGGATAGGCAGATTAGTATCATTTTGCAAGGTAAAGGAAATGCAACTGCAACAACTACAAAGATTCTTTTGCAGAAAAATCCTAACTGGACAGCAAATGATATTGGCTGGGAAGTTGTAGATGACGAAGAGGCTGGAAAGTATGGCTTTAAGTGGACAAGAAAGGTGTCGTATATTTTTCCATATAAGCTAGGAAGTAAGGGCTTTCCTGTTTACGCACATTATACAGAAGCGGAAGCTAGAGCACTAATACAGGGTTTCATAGATACTTACGACGCATCAGACTATGTGACTTATGGTACATTTACCCACAATTATTTAACAACCCGTATATATATACAGATTGATTATACAAAGCTGAATAATATTACAGGAGCTACATCTTCATCAGATGGTTGGGTGAATACTCTTGCGTTGTATGATTTAGCAGGTAGTGCTGCTACTGGTGCATTTGAGGCGGCTCTCAATAACACATACAAGACGGAGTCTGGTAAAGAGGGCGAAAAAATGTTCCGTTTAGCTGGAGATGATGAAATTGAAGAGGGTGTACCTGCGCACGAAGGTTCAGACGCAGATTTATCGGGAATTTTGGAGTATATTCTAAAGAAGAATGAGTATCAGCTCTATAAAGAGTATAACTCTACGATTGGTTCAACTACCTATTTCGTAAAATTTAATAGAAATGACCTTTTGTGGTATCTGCCTGCATATGGACAATTTACAGGTGTAGATTTTACTCCAGAGGATACAACAGACTCTGCAGCTGATTATTGGTCATCAACGGCTATAAATGGTGATTCATATTCCTACATTGGTAGTGGTGACCCAAAAGATCGAGATGAAACATTCGCGGTTATTGCAGGTCGAAAGAATGTTAATGATTACGGAAACTCTCCTGCCACCGTCACTGTAGACAACACCTCAATGGCGGGTGGAGAGAATGGTACCACAGATGTTTGGGTGGCACAATAAATAGTAGTAGGTGGGTCCTATAAATTACGAAACTACTTTTGCGCAACTAAGTATGATTTTGTTTCGGTCGCTTTTGGGTTTATTTTGGCATTTTTTCCTGCTTTTCGCGGTTACAATAGGCTATTGCGCCCTTAAAAGAGCAGAAAAAACTGTTCAAAATAACCTCCAAAATCGCCACGACCTAATTTATAGAACCCACCTATGGCAATGATGCTGGAAGAGATTTCGGCATCATTGTCGTATACAGACGAGAGAAACAACTATAAAAAGACCTTTATGATAAGAAAGATTTTAATTGCCACGCTGGTAATTTGTACTGCGTGGGCGTGTGAGAGAGAGGAGCAGCAGAGCTCTACCGCGGAGCGTTACACGGCGCGCGTAGCGGTAGAGGCTGAGGATGTAGTGTCGCGAGCGTACGATGCCGACCTAAACTGGAGTTGGGAGGCGACAGATGCTCTGACGGGTTATCAGGTAGCGGGGCTCAACCTGCGCAACACCCTGAGCTACATAGAGGCCTCAGCGGGCTTTGTATGCGAGGCGTTTGAGTATATGTCCACCGATCCGGCGCAGTTTCACTTCATCTACCCCGCAGCGGCGGAGGTTGAGCAGGGTGTGCTGGTAGCGGTGCAGAGTGGCAAGTGGCAGCCGCTGTCGGTGATGACCACCGAGGCGAGTGTGATAGACACCCTGCCGTCGCTCAGCTTTGAGGTGCTCAGCGCGGCGCTTGAGATTCGCGTATTTGACACCGACAAGAGCACGCCAATAGTCGTAACGGGCGCGACTCTGAGTGCGGCGACCGACTGGGTAGGCCGTTGGACGCTGAACGAAGATATGACCTACACGCAGGGCTACTCGGGCACAACCGCGGTGGTGGAGAATGCCGAGTTCAACGACTCCGTTGTGGTGTTCAACATGCCTGACTATCCCGCTGGCGTAGAGGCGGGCTTCTTTACCCTGGTGCTCAACCGTGAGGATGGCACCAAGATGACTGCGACGCTGCCAGCGCTGTCGTTTGTCAAGGGCAAGCGCACGGTGCTTAACATTGTCTATGTTGCAGACCCTGAGGAGGGCGGCGACAGTGGCGACAGTGGCGACAGTGGCGAAGGCGGCGAGGACCCAGACACTCCTGTGACCCCAGAGCCAGAGGAGCCACAGGTTATCACCGGCACATTCACCTGCGCGACCTACAATGTGGATGGACTGCCATCAATAGCAAACAGCGATGGTCCAGGTTCAAGTGGCACGAACACCATAAGCTCAACACTCGCGACTTCAGGATGGGATTTCATCGCATTCCAAGAGAACTTTGAGTACAACAGCAACCTACAGAGCTCAATGACCTCGGCATACACATTCGGCTCGCACCGTGGCTCAGTAGGTGTAGGTCAGCTCTTCGGCTCAAAGGCAGACACCGACGGACTGAATTTTGCAATGCTCAAGAGCAGCTGTTCGTTCAGTGGCGAGACCTTCAACTCATTTACCGACACATACGGTGGACTGACAGATGGTGCTAACACATGCATTGACAAGGGTTTCCGCTACTATTTAGTAACAATGGCGGATGGCGTGGAGTTTGATGTTCTGGTAACCCACATGAACTCAGGCTCAGATAGTGGTCATATCTCTGCGCGCGAGTCTCAGCTCAAGCAGATGGCGGCGTATGTAAACACTATCACAGCGGCTAATAATCGCCCAGTAATCATCCTCGGCGACACCAACTGCCGTTATACCCGCGACGACATGTTCGGTTGCTTCTACGACCTGCTAAATAGCAATCTTACGCACGCAGACCCTTGGGTAGTATACTCTTGGGATGGTGTTTACCCAACACTCGGCAGCGCATCGCTGATGGTGCCAAGCAAGGATTCGTCATCTATATACACCGAGCAGACTGGCGAGGTGGTAGACAAGATTATCTACATCAATGTAGCTGATGCTCCTACACAGATTGTAGCAAACGACTATATGAACGATACTGCTTATGCAGGAATGGCAGACCACAACCCTGTAAGGTCTACATTTACCTACACCTACACCGCGACCGAGTAGTAGCGTTTCGTTCTGACTAAAAGCCCGCGATTGCGGGCTTTTTTTATAGCATGCCGATGATGTCGCGGTTGGCGTTATCTACGACGCGATTTTCAAGCGAGGCGAGGTATATCTGCGTGGTGCGCTCGGAGGTGTGGCCCATGCCGGCGCTGATGACCGAGAGGGGGACATTATGGTCGCGGGCGGCGGTGGCCCAGCTATGGCGCGAGGTATAGGATGTAAGGCGGCACTCGCACTCCACCATTTGCGAGAGGCGTTGCAGCTGGCGGTTATAGGCGTAGAGTGCCGTCTTATACTGCTGATAGGCTGTACGGGCGTCCAGCGAGCTGATAATCGGAAAGATATAGGGCGAGCGGGCGGTGCGATATCGGTCCACGATGCGTTGGATAGCGGGCTCTATGCGGATAGTGAGCAGTTGTCCCGTCTTTCGGCGGGTATAGCTGATAACGCCGCCGCGCAGGTCGCTGCGCCGCAGGTAGGCGATATCCACGAATGCCATACCGCGGGTGCAGTAGCTAAAGATGAATATATCGCGAGCAAAGGCGAGGGGCGAGTCCTCAGCCAGGGGCAGGTTATTCAGTGCGGCGATAGTTGTCTGCTTAACAGCCCTTTTGCGGGTGCAGTCAATGCCCGTATAGACCTGTGCGAAGGGGTTAGTTTGCGGGGCGAGGTGTTCCCTCACTGCCCTATTATAGACTGCCCGCAGCACCCGCATATAGAACGAGATGGAGTTGCGCACAAGTCCGCGCTGGACGAGGTAGGTGTTATACCGGCAGACGACCTGCTCGGTAAGCTCTGCCACAGCGAGAGGTTCGCCATCCAGAAAGCGGCTAAAGCTCTGCAGGGTTTTGGCGTAGTTTTGCGCCGTACCAATACGATTTAGCGCCAGTAGCTGCTCTATCTGCGTGCGGAAGAAGTCCAGCAGCAGAATACTCTGCGGCGAGGCGTTGTTGTGGGCGGGGGCGAGATGGTAGTGGGCTCTCCCCCTTCGTCCCTGAACCAGCGAGGGGCGAAATTTTACTTTTACTGTTGCCATTTATAAATTTGCTTTTTTAATAAAAAAAAGAGTATCTTTGCAAAAAGATTTGAATTATGGAATTTGAAGGAACAGTTTTTAGAATTATGCCAGCGACCAGCGGTCAGTCTGCGCGTGGTGCGTGGCAGCGTCAGGAGGTTATCTTTGACATCAAAGGGCAGAGTCAGTATTCTCGCAAGATATGTGTAGTATTCTTTAACAAGCCTGAGGAGGTAGCTCGTCTGACCGTGGGCAGCGAGTATACCGTATCTATAGATGTAGAGTCGCGCGAGTACAACGGCAAGTGGTACACCGATGTGCGTGCGTGGAAAATTGTGGCTAAGGAGCAGGTGCCTCCAACACCTGCAGGGGGCATAAACCCGCCAGCAGGCAACTATCCGCCAATGCCTACCGAGGAGCCAGCATACGCCCGCTCATCATCGGCACAGGAGGTAGACGACCTGCCATTCTAAGGGCTGCGCTACTAACAAAAAATCACTCTCTGTTGAGAGTGATTTTTTTGTTTACAACTTATGTTGACTCTTAAAGGAGTAGTAGCCCGTCTTGGCTATGATTATATGGTCCATAAGCGTTATATCAAACAGTTCGGCGGCAGCCTTGACCCTCTGCGTAAGTGCTATATCGGCAGGACTTGGGCAGGCAGTCCCCGAAGGGTGGTTATGAGCGATAAGTATCTGCGTAGCAAGCAGTTCCAGCGCGCGCTTGATAATCAGCTTATTATCCACAACGGTAGACTGCACGCCACCCTGACTAATTTTCATACGCTCCACCACGCGGGCAGAAGAGGTGAGAAACAACACCCAGCACTCCTCGTGCTTCAGGTCCTCAAAGAGCGGTTTGAGCACCCTAACGGCATCGCTGCAACTGAGTATCTGGCTAACATTATCCGTCTGGCTCACAGCGCGGCGCTTGGCGAACTCCACGGCAGCAGCGACCTTAGCCGCGCGGCTAAGACCCATACCCTCAGCCATACGCAGGCGCGAGATATCATCCACCGGCAGTGTTGCCGTCGTATAACGCTCCATAAGGCGCGCGGCGAGATGCTGGTCGTCAATAATGACCCCCATTAGCTCGCTATCGCTCAGCGCAGACACCCCATAGAGGGATAGTTTCTCGTAAAGCTCTCTCATTATATATATAGGTATATTACAGTATCTCTGCCACCACGAAGGTGCTTCCGCCGATAAAGAGGGTATCATCCTCCATAATCAGGCTCTTGGCGTACTCCACAGCCTCAGCGCTACGCTCGCGGCACTCGTGCTCAAGACCCAGCGCCGTAGCGATAGCCGAGATATGCTCGGTAGTAGCGGCACGGCGGGAGTCTGCGCGGGTGAAGATATAGTGGGCATCCGACGGCATAAGGCGGAGCATCTGCTCGATATTCTTATCCTCGCAGAAGCCCATGACGCAGTAAAGCTTGCCGGTCTCAATCTTCTGCAGCTGCTTAGAGACATGGGCGATACCGTCGGCATTATGAGCCGTATCGCAGATAATCTGCGGTTTAGTGGACAATCGCTGCCAGCGACCGCGGAAGCCCGTAGTAATGAGGCGCATACCCTCAACAAAGGCGCGGCGGCTGATAGAGAGCGGAGTATTCTCGTGCAGGTAGTCCGCCACGGCGCAGACGGTAGCCACATTCTGGCGCTGGTACTCGCCCAGCAGAGGTACGCGCAGGGTGTACTGCTGGTTATCGCGCGTGCGAATCATATCAAAGACCTGATAGTCGCCCTCGCTCTGCTGGCGGTGGCACTCAAAGGCCTGCTCGGCATAGATAACCTCCGAGCGGCTGTCGGCTGCAATATCCTCAATAACAAGGTTATAGGCGCTATTCTTCTCGCCCACAACCACAGGGATAGACTTCTTGATAATGCCGCCCTTCTCGCGTGCAATCTTAGGCAGTGAGTCGCCCAGCAGGTCGGTATGCTCCAGACCCACATTGGTGATAACGCTCACGGCAGGGATGATGATATTGGTGGCATCCAATCTACCACCCAGGCCGGTCTCAATAACTGCCACCTCAACATCGTTCTGCGCGAAATAGTCAAAGGCCAGCGCTGTGGTCATCTCAAAGAAGGAGAGGTCGCACTCCTCCATATCCTTACGGTACTTGCCCACGAAGTTTACCACCTTCTGCTTAGATATCATCTCGCCATTTATGCGGATGCGCTCGCGGAAGTCGGTAAGGTGTGGCGAGGTGTAGAGTCCCACCTGATAACCCGCCTGCTGAAGCACCGAGGCGAGCATATTAGATACCGAGCCCTTGCCATTAGTGCCGGCGATATGGATTGTAAAGAAGCTGCGCTGGGGGTTGCCAATCTTGCGGCAGAACTCGCTCACGCGCTCCAATCCAGGCTTATAAGCCGAAGCACCCACCTGCTGAAAGGTCGGCAGGCTGTTGAAGAGATAATCTATAGTCTCCGAGTAGTTCATATATAGAATCTGTTTTTAGTCCAAGTAAAATTTCTTCTTCGCACTCACTGCAACGGTATAGAGCAGGCAGAGCAGTGCGATATAGAGCGACAGACGACCCATATAGTCGCCATAGCGAGTATAGAATGTCTGGCGATCGTTCAGACGAAGGGTGTGGCTAATAACACCGCGCTCGTCCCAGCCTAAGCTCTGCAGCACATCGCCGCGCGAGTTGATAAAGCCCGAGATACCCGTATTGGCACTACGGACAATATCACGGCGGTGCTCAATAGCGCGCAGGCGGCAGTAGGCAAATAGGTACTTATAACCCAGCGTATCGCCCCACCAGCCGTCGTTAGAGATAACACCGAACAGCTGAGCGCCATTGCGGACAAACTCGCCCATATAGTCGCCATAGAGTGCCTCGTAGCAGATTGCAGGGGCTATCTTTGCACCATTATGCTCAAACGGCTTTGCACTATCGCCAATGCCTAACTGGCCCGATACACCACCCAGATCTACCTCAAAGAGTCCACCCTCGCGGAACCACGCAGGTAAGCTCTCCACGCCGATAACCAGCTTACCCTTGTGGTGTACTGGGAAGTTGAGCGGGTCGGTGGTAATACCGAGCGAGGAGTTGAAGATGTCGTAGTAGACGCCATACTTCGTGCGGCGGTTGGTGTCGCTTATGCGGCGCTTGCCATAAGGGACAATGCTCTGAACGCCAGCGATAACCATAGCGTCACTGCCCGAGAGCTTGAGGTGGGTATTGATGCCCTGAATAGCCCAAGTGGCGGCGATAAATCGCTCATTGACCGTAGCGGTTATTGCCGTCTCAGGCATAAGGATAAATGTTGCTGAGTCTACAGGCGACTGCTTTAACAGCTCCATCAGGTTCTGCTGCTGCGTAGCCTCCGTGCCGCTGAACTTCTCGTAGCAATCAACATTCGGCTGTATTGCCGCCACATTGATAGCCTTGCCCGAGGTGTAGAGCTGCTTCTCAGGGGCATTCTTGCTATAGAGCACAAGCGAGAGGATAAGCGGAGCGACTACTGCCAACGCTGTTGCCACCCAGCGACCCACGCCCTTGCACTTGAGCGCCTCAAAGAGCAGAATATTTACCAACAACACCCACATAGAGCCGCCCAGAATGCCCGTATACTCATACCACTGCACCGCCCAAGTGTCAAAGGCGAAGCCTCCGCCTAAGGTCAGCCATGGGAATGACATCACAGGCGCCTTGATAAAGATATACTCGCACGCTATCCACGCAGTGATAAGGAGCATATAGGAGAGCCCCTTAGGCATACGCTTGCTGACGATGTGGAATAGCGTAAATGGCAACAAACACCACCAGCTGCCCACTAACGAGCCAGCTATAGTGCCTATCGCAGCGGCGTTCCACACCCACCATATTGTCGTCAGGTGCCACAATAGAAATGTGAGGCTCGCCCAGAGAGCGACCTTCGCCGTATCTTTTGCCGTCCCCGTATAGGAGTGGCTGATGATAAGCAACGGCACAAAGCCCACCAGCAGCGTAAAGCCGCTGAGCGTCTGCCAGCCAAGGCTGAGCAGCAACACCGAGAGCAACGACAACACTAATCGCTGCCTCCACGAGAGTGGTTGGTTAAAAAGTTTCATACTAATCTCTTATAAATCTGTACTGAGCAACCCGTACTGCGTAGTCCTATACTTCGTAGTCCCGTACTGCATAGCCGTACCGCGTTAGCAAGGTACCGCACTCTCTGCTCCCCTACTTCGTCTTATAGGCGCAACGGTACTTGCCCTTGGCGAGGTTCAGAATCTTTCCCTTGAGCAGGTTGCGGCGCAGTGGCGAGAGGTGGTCGGTAAAGACCTTACCCTCAATATGGTCGTACTCGTGCTGGATGACGCGAGCGGGGTAACCCTCAAACTCCTCGTCGTGCGCCACGAAGTTCTCGTCAAGGTAGCGCATCTTTATCTTAAGCGGGCGAGAGACATTCTCGTGAATGCCCGGCAGGGAGAGGCAACCCTCCTCAAAGAGGCCTGTCTCGGTGCTACGCTCGTAAATCTCTGGGTTTACAAATACGCGGCGGAAGTTCTCCAGCTCTGGCACCTCCTCTGCCCACGGAGTGCAGTCCACGATAAAGAGGCGGATATTCTTGCCAATCTGCGGTGCAGCAAGGCCTACGCCCGACGCCTCGCCCAGGGTGAGCCACATATCCTCAATAAGTTTATTGAAGTCGGGATAGTCGGCAGCAATCTCTACAGACTGGTTTCTGAGCACCTGCGAGCCGTAAATAACAATAGGATAAATCATCTAAAAAAATGTTTTATGAGGCAATGCCTCGTTAAAAAGCCAATGGCTAATGGCTGATGCAGTCCATATAGGACTGCAGAATTATAGTTGCTGCCACGCGGTCTACAATAGCCTTATCGCGGCGAGCCATCTTGCCGATGCCGCTCTGGAGTATTGTTCGCTGAGCCATAACGGAGGTGAAGCGCTCGTCGTGCAGCACCACCTGCTTATCGGGGTATGCCCTACGCAGGCGAGCCACCAGCGGCTCTATATACTTCATCGTCTCCGACGGCTGACCATTCATCTGCGACGGCTTGCCGACAACGATAGTTGAGACCTCGTTCTGGGCGCAATATTGTGCCACAAAGCGCTCTAACTCCTTAGTAGGCACCGTCTCCAGTGCGCCAGCGATGATGCGCAGGGGGTCAGAGACTGCCAACCCCGTGCGCTTCAAGCCGTAGTCTATTGCAAGGATGCGCGACATTTACGCCTTAATCTTCTTATAGAGTGGACGGAACGATACTGCATCGCCGATAATCTTGCCGAGGTCGGCGATAGCTACGCGCTGCTGCTCCATAGTGTCGCGGTGGCGGATAGTTACAGTGCCGCTCTCAAGGCTATCGTGGTCTACAGTGACGCAGAATGGAGTACCTACAGCGTCCTGACGGCGGTAACGCTTACCGATAGAGTCCTTCTCGTCGTAAGATACGGTGTAGTCAAACTTCAAGTCATCAATAATCTGGCGAGCCAGCTCTGGCAGACCATCCTTCTTAACCAGTGGCATAACAGCAACCTTTGTAGGGGCAAGGCATGCTGGTATGCGGAGCACTACGCGCTCCTCGCCATTGTCGAGCTTCTCCTCGCAGTATGCCGCAGACATAATCTGCAGGAACATACGGTCTACGCCGATAGAGGTCTCAACAACATAAGGCACATAGCTCTCGCCGCGCTCTGGGTCAAAGTACTGAATCTTCTTGCCCGAGTACTCCTGGTGGCGACCGAGGTCAAAGTCGGTACGAGAGTGGATACCCTCAACCTCCTTGAAGCCGAATGGGAAGTTGAACTCAATATCTGTAGCGGCATTTGCATAGTGTGCCAGCTTGTCGTGGTCGTGGAAGCGGTACATATCATCGCCAAAGCCCAGCGCGCGGTGCCAAGCCATACGGGTGTTCTTCCACTCGTTCCACCACTGCATCTCGGTGCCTGGTTGCACGAAGAACTGCATCTCCATCTGCTCAAACTCGCGCATACGGAAGATAAACTGACGAGCCACAATCTCGTTACGGAACGCTTTACCAATCTGCGCAATACCGAATGGGAGCTTCATACGACCAGTCTTCTGCACATTGAGGAAGTTCACGAAGATACCCTGCGCAGTCTCTGGACGAAGGTAGATGGTGCTTGCGCCCTCGGCAGTAGAGCCCATCTGTGTAGAGAACATCAGGTTGAACTGGCGAACATCGGTCCAGTTGCGAGTACCAGAGATAGGACATACAATCTCGCAGTCAATGATAATCTGCTTGAGCTCCTCAAGGTCGTTCTTGTCCAGCGCCTCAACAAAACGAGCATGCACAGCATCGCGCTTTGCAGCGATATCCAGCACGCGAGGTGATGTTGCGCGGTACTGAGCCTCGTCAAATGCCTCACCGAAACGCTTGCGAGCCTTCTCTACCTCCTTCTGAATCTTCTCGTCCTGCTTTGCCATCCACTCCTCAATAAGCACATCGGCACGATAGCGCTTCTTTGAGTCCTTGTTGTCAATCAACGGGTCGTTGAAGGCTGCCACATGGCCCGATGCCTCCCAAGTCTTTGGGTGCATAAAGATTGCAGCATCAATACCTACGATGTTCTCGTGGAGCTTCACCATAGAGTCCCACCAGTAACGCTTGATGTTGTTCTTCAGCTCAACACCATTCTGACCGTAGTCGTAAACAGCACCCAGACCATCATAAATCTCGCTGGATGGGAAAATAAAACCATACTCCTTGCAGTGAGCAATCAGTTTCTTGAAAAGTTCTTCCTGTGTCATAATCTTGTATATTTTATTACTAACTTATTACCATTTTTTGCTCCTCATACTATTAACATAGTATTCAACCTGCAAAGATACAAAATTTTTCAGATTATAGCGTTACATTCCTCACATATTAACACTCTCACCGCCCCAAACACTAAAAATAGGGGCACCAACACCGTCAGTTGCCCCTATTTTTGTATGAATATGATAGTTGTTTTACTCGCCCAGCTCTAACTTTGTACCGTGCTCAAGGGCATACTGATAGTCCTCGTCGGTAAAGGTGTAACGGTACTCACGGTGGAAGTCGCTGACATCTGTTACCTGATAGCATCCTACTCTTGTGATGTTGTACAAGGCTGAGGTCATCGCATGATAATCTATGGTTATATCAAAATCAAATATCACAACACCCATCTCCTTGCAAGCTGCCACAGAGGTGACATCTCCGACTGTATAACTC
>JAFTOU010000004.1 GCA_017463615.1 Alistipes sp.
GAGTTATACAGTCGGAGATGTCACCTCTGTGGCAGCTTGCAAGGAGATGGGTGTTGTGATATTTGATTTTGATATAACCATAGATTATCATGCGATGACCTCAGCCTTGTACAACATCACAAGAGTAGGATGCTATCAGGTGACAGATGTCAGCGACTTCCACCGTGAGTACCGCTACACCTTTACCGACGAAGACTATCAGTATGCCCTTGAGTACGGCACAAAGTTAGAACTTGGCGAGTAAAGTGTTAGCAATTTTTACAAAAAGTTTTACGGTGCAGGGGGTGCTACAGAGTGTTTCCTGCACTCTTTAATTTTCGCCATTCTCGCTAAAGCGACGGATATTATAGCCCATCAGCTCCAACTGCACCCCTAAACACTATCGCCACAGGCGATACCTCTAAAAAAGCCAACCGACGCTGCGGAGCGAGAGCATAGCAAACAAGTTTGCTATGCCGAGCCGCGAGGAGGAAGGGTCGTCGTAGACGAGCCAAGAGCCAATGGCTAATAGCCAAAAAAGTTGTATCTTTGCACCAAACCTAACAGATATTAGCTATGAAGCGATTTTTTACACTTTTCACTCTGATGTTGGTCGCGGCGGTGGCGGTGGCGCAGGAGGACTACAAGGGGGCGAACCTCTACTTTGAGCCCGAGCAGATGCCCGACATGAAACTTTTTCTGCCTGGACCTCCTGCCGAGGGGTCGGTAGAGTTCAGCAACGACCTTGCCATATACGAGCTCGGCAAGCAGATTCGCCAGCAGGACAAGGAGGCAGCTGCGGCGGCGCAGGCGCAGTCGGACAACCGTCTGGCAAACCTCTGCAAGCAGTTCAGCGCCCCTTTCGGCATTGAGATTTCGGAGCACAACACCCCGCAGATATACCTGCTGCTGCGCGATGGCGTCATCACCTGCGTAAAGAGCATCATCGGCCCCAAGGAGCACTACAAGCGCATCCGCCCATTTGCATACCACAAGGAGGGCACCCTTATGCCCGACCGCGAGGGTATGCTCCACCAGAATGGCTCCTTCCCGTCGGGTCACACCCTGCGCGGCTGGGCCACAGCGCTGCTGCTTATGGAGGTAAACCCCGATAACGCCGAGCAGCTCCTCTCCCTCGGCTACCAGTACGGCCAGAGCCGCGTAATCTCCGGCTACCATTGGCAGAGCGATGTAGACGCCTCCCGCCTCGTCGCTGCCGCTGCCGTAGCTAAGCTCCACACCTCCCCACGATTTATTAAGCAAATGAAGCGAGCGAAGAGGGAGTATCGTCGCTTGACGAGGTGATTTGGCGTGAAAAGGCAGCATTTGCTGCCGCTAGCTAAAAAAATGACTCTGGCTGTACCATCTCAGTACTATCCAGAGCCATTTTTTTACCCGAGCGTGGCAACTACTACCTTTTGACGCCAAATGTGGTAGGGGTGGTGGGTGTAGTCGGCGGTGCTATCCGGGGGCGATATATTAAAGGCTATTAAGGGTTATTAAGGGCTATTAAGGGCAGCGCAAACTTTGTACTGCGTAGCGTCGCGAACGCGACCATTAGTAACCCTTAATTATCTTTAATTGCCCTTAATTAAAAACATACCTCTAAAAAGCCAAGAGCCAACAGCTAATAGCTAACAGCCAAATTTTTCACAAAAAATTTGTATCCTAACAAAATATTTATTATCTTTGTTCATAGTGCAGAGTAGCATCACACGGCTGGCGGCGCTAACAGACTATGATTGACCGATTTATCGCACATATAGAGTCCGAGCGGAGGTATTCGGTGCTGACGGTACGCAACTATAGGCGAGATTTAGAGGCCTTTGCCGCATGGTTTTGTAGGCGAACAGCGACAGCCGAGTTTGATGTGGCGAGCGTGGAGGCTCAGGATATTAGCGACTGGATAATCTACCGTCTTGATACGGCGCAGCTTGCACCTGCGACGATGAATAGGGAGATATCCTCGCTCAGGAGTTTCTTCAAGTATATGCGCAGGGTGGGGGTTATTACTCGCGACCCGCTGCTGCGGATAGGTTCTTTGAAAGCACCCAAGACTCTGCCCGTCTTTGTGCCCCACACAAGGATGGAGGAGCTATTGGAGAGTGTCGGCGAGCAGAGCCACGAGCCCGACTTTCAGCAGCAGCGCGACTCAATAATTATCTCGTTGCTCTACGGTTGCGGCATACGCCTTGCGGAGCTTCTGGGCATACATCTTGCGGATATATCCGACGGCTCGGTCAAGATTTTCGGTAAGGGCGGCAAGCACCGTTTTGTGCCATTGTTGCCTGAGTTGGAGCAGCGGATAGAGCGCTACATAGCCCTCTGCCGCGAGCAGGGCATACGCTTTGGGGATGACCTACTCATTGTCGGGGCTACAGGTCGTCCGCTCTCGCGCAGCACTGTTCAGCGCATCGTAGCGCGTCAGATGTCCGAGGCGGGCGTTCAGGGGCGCAAGAGTCCCCATGTGTTGCGCCACACCTTTGCCACAGAGCTTCTGGGCGAGGGGGCGGATATGCGCGAGATACAGGAGCTGATGGGCCACTCGTCGCTCAGCAGCACGCAGCACTACACCCACACCGACATCCGCCAGTTGCAGGGTGCCTACGGCAAGGCTCACCCGCACAAGTAGGATAATAAAATGGGGCGCTATTCGTTCTTACTATAGAGGGTGCATAAATTGATTATACGGGGCAAATTCGTAATGACGCGAACCCCCTAAACCATAAATATTACAGCTATGGATGTTAATATTCAGTCGTTGAAATTCGATGCCAGCAAGCAGCTGATCGAGTTTATTGAGAAAAAGATGGCAAGACTTGAGCGTTTTGCAGACCGTCCAACCGGAGTTGATGTAGTTCTTAAGCTTGAGAAAGATGACGAGAAAGGAAATAAGGTAGCACTTGTAACCCTCCACGTTCCTGGTGGAGATATCCTTACCGAGCAGCGTGCTCGTACCTTTGAGGAGGCTGTAGATGAGGCATTAGATGCCATTAAGCGTCAGCTTGAGAAGCGCAAGGATAAGTAACACTAAAAAATGGAGGTTGTTCCCAGGGACAACCTCCTTTTCTGTCGCTAATAGGCGTTACAGACTCTTGAATGCCGGAAATGCAGCGTGCAGCATCTCCAGTATGCTACTGTGCTCCACACCCTCGCGCAGCACCATGATTATAGTGTTGTCGCCCGCAACAGTACCCAGAATATCTGGCGACTTGCGGCTATCTACAATTACAGCAATCGCATTTGCATAGCCAGCCTTGGTGATTATAACACCCATATTCCCCGAGAACTTAACACCCAGAATCGCATCGCCGAGGTTGGAAGTACCAATCTCTGTGCGCGCAGCAATATGCTCTGCCGAAACATAGATGTATCCCTTCTCAGGGTGTGGCATCTTTGAGATATTTATCTCCTTGAAATCGCGCGATAGCGTGCTCTGCGTAGCGTGCACACCGTGGCGCTCCAAATGTTTAATAAGCTCCTCCTGGGAGCCAATCAACTCCTCTGCAATAATTCGCTTGATAAGAGACAAGCGGTCACTCTTTTTTCCCATAATATTTCAAAAAAATCAACCTATCTTGCAAATTTAGTAATTTTTTTCATACTCCCAATAAAATTTGATAAAAATATCACTGAAAATTTGGAATTAGCCAAATTATTCCTACCTTTGCACCCGCAAACAGCACCGAGGGAGTTTAGCTCAGCTGGTTCAGAGCATCTGCCTTACAAGCAGAGGGTCGGCGGTTCGAATCCGTCAACTCCCACAACTGACAAGAAGCGATTGAGTAATCAATCGCTTTTTTGTTGTGTATCTGTCTGAAAGCGAGCTTTCGCCAGTACACAACAAAAATAAGCCTTGATCTGCAAGGCACTTGCCAGTTGCAGGAGCTGACGGATTCGGACTAAGTGGGCGGTTAGCTCGGTCGTGTCTCTCCGCACCGCCTACGGCGACTGCGGCACTCCCTCGCTGATGTTATGCCTTAGCCGTCGCTAAGGCATAACATTCGAATCCGTGGTGCAAATACTTTACTGCGTAGCGTCGCGGAACGCGACCATTAGTAACCCTTAATATCCCTTAATCGTCTTTAATGAGAATCATCTGAAAAGCTAACCGCCGCTGCGGAGCGAGAGCAGAGCAAACTTGTTTGCTATGCCGAGCCGCGAGGAGGAAGGGTCGTCGCAGACGAGCCAACAGCCGGCTCTTGTATTACTTAAAATTAAGTAGTATATTTGCAGGGAGTGGAGAAAATTTTGGTTATTTTTGAGTATTGCAGCAATGGTTGAGCAGGAGTATTTTTGTAGCGCTAAAATGGAAGAATTGAAGATGGGGATGTACTACGCTTCCGACTCTATGCGCAGTCTGATAAAGGATAATAGTTTGTTGCTGATGGCGATAAACCGCTTCGGTATATCGTTAGGTTTCGGTAGCAAGAGCGTCAAGGAGGTGTGCGAGGAGCAGGGGGTAAATACCGACACCTTCCTCGCTGTGGCGAACTTTATCAGTGGCAACTCAAAGAGCTACGATAACCTCTCTATCCCTTCGCTTATAAGCTATCTGAAGCGCGCCCACACATTCTTTCTGGACTATAACCTGCCCACCATCCGCCGCCGACTGATAGACTCTATAGACTATGCTGGCATCGATGGCGTGTCGCACCTGATTATCAAGTTCTACGACGAGTATGTTGCCGAGGTGCGCCGACACATGGAGTATGAGAATAATGTGGTCTTCTCCTATGTTGAGAACCTGCTTACCGGCCAGCTGGATAGTAACTACACCATCCGTCTCTTTGCCGATAAGCACAACCATATAGAGTCTAAGCTCAACGAGCTCAAGACCATCATCATCAACTATTACCCCGAGCGTGGTAACGACCAGCTGACATCAGTGCTCTTTGATATTATCAGCTGCGAGCGCGACCTGTCTACCCACTGCCAGGTGGAGGATACCCTCTTTGTTCCCGCTGTGGAGCTTCTGGAGCAGGAGGTTAGCTCGCAGGAGTATATCGCCCCAAGCGAGAGCACCGATAGCTACGACGATAAGGAGCGCTTAGAGCAGCTCTCTGCCCGCGAGAAGGAGGTCATCATCTGCGTTGCTCGCGGTCTCTCCAATAAGGAGATTGCCGACCGCCTCAACCTCTCCATCCACACCGTCACCACCCACCGCCGCAACATCGCCGCCAAGCTCGCCATCCACTCCACCGCCGGCTTGACCATCTACGCCATTACCAGTAAGCTCGTAGACCTCAAAGACATCCAATTATAATTTTGTTGTGATTTTGTTGTGAAAATACGGCATTAGCTGCACATCCCTTAAAAATCAGTCTCGGCTGTACGCTTTTAGTACTATCCGAGACTGATTTTTTTCACGATGTACACCTACTACCGCATTTTGAGCCACCTAAAGGCGGCTCTTCCCTGCTCCGCCTCGGCAATTCAAACAAGTTTGATTGCGCTCGGCTTAATCGCAGGGTTGACAACAAAATGGGTGCGGAGAATGGGCAACGGTGCGCCAAATGACAAATAATGACATTCAATGGCATTGAATAGCGCTTGTCATTCATTGTCATTAAGGGCGTAGCACGTTTGTTATTCTAAGTCATTTTTAATCGCCCTAAACACTCGTCGCCATAGGCGACACCTCTAAAAAGCCAATGGCCAATGGCCAATGGCCAACAGCCAAAAAATCACAACTTTTGGGTATTGACAGTTCGGCGGTTTCGTAGCACCTTTGTATTGGTAGAAAAAATGTTATTTGCCCGATGCTAAGGTGTTGTAAACGAGTGTGTTGCGTGATTTTGTTTCTGGTTGTTGCCCTTGTGGCGCGAGCAGAGGCGCGATATGCTGTGCGCGGGCAGGTAGTCAATTTTGGGGATGGGCAGGCGGTTGTTGGTGCAACGATAATGGTAGACAACGGCTATCTATGGGCGATTTCTGATGCCAAGGGCGAGTTTGCCATAGAGAAGATTGCCCAGGCAGAGGTTCTCCTGACCGTCTCCTGTATGGGTTTTGTGGAGCAGCAGCTGAAGCTAAATCTCAGCTCTGCCACCGAGCGGATAACTGTGCGCCTGAAGGAGAACAGCCTTGCCATTGACGATGTGGTTGTCACTGCGCAGCGTCGCACAGAGAGCAACAGCACCTCCTTTGTGATGGACCGCACGACGATAGACCACGCGCAGATGGTAAATATAGGTCATATTGCAACCCTGCTGCCGGGTGGTAAGAGCTCTGGCGACCAAAATCTCGCCTCGGGGGATAGTCGCATAGCCCTCAATGCGGGTGCGGCGAGTGAGATGGGCAACGCCTCCTTTGGCACGGCGATAGATATTGACGGTATGCGACTGGGCAACAACGCCTCTATGAGCGAGATTAAGGGTGTTGATTTGCGCAATGTTGGCGTCTCAAATATTGAGTCTATAGAGGTTGTTACGGGCATCCCGTCGGTGGAGTATGGCGACCTGTCTAACGGCATTGTCAAGATAAATACGCGCAAGGGTCGCTCGCCCTTTATTGTGGATATGACCGTGGAGCCAAAGACCAAGCAGATAGCTCTGAGCAAGGGATTTAATCTTGGCGGCAAGGGCGGGGCGATAAACCTCAATGCCGAGCGTACGCGGTCGGTGACAAACCTCTCATCACCCTACACGGCATACGAGCGTAACAACCTGAATATCACCTACTCCAACTCCTTCAAGGACAATCGCTCGCAGCCGTTGCACCTCTCCGTATCTCTGGCGGGCAATCTGGGCGGTTACAACTCCAAGGCCGACCCCGACCAGTTTAGCGACACCTATACCCGCGTGGCAGACCGTACCCTGCGCACCAATGTGAAGATGAACTACCTGCTTAACCGCAGCTGGATATCCAACCTCACGGTGCAGGCTACGGCATCCTATAGCGACAAGATGACCACCGCCAATACCAACAAGAGCAGCGCCTCTACCCAGCCGATGATTCACACCCAGCAGCAGGGTTACTTTGTGGGCGAGCTCTACGACCAAAACCCCAATGCCAACATCATCCTCAGCCCTACGGGCTACTGGTATATCCTCTCCTACAACGACACAAAGCCTGTAACCTACTCGCTCAAGGCTAAGGGCGACTGGATACGCCGCTGGTCGGAGAGCTCTAACCGCGTGATGGTGGGTGTGGAGTATAGCGGCAGTGGTAACCTCGGTCGTGGACTCTGCTACGACGATATGCGCTATGCCCCAACATGGCGCGAGTACCGCTTTGACGAGCGTCCATTTATGAACAATATGGCTCTGTTTATTGAGGAGTCGCTGGACTTGGCATTTGGTCGCTGCTCGGCGCTGAGCGTTACGGCGGGTCTTCGTGGCGATATGACCATGATACGCCGCTCGGAGTATGGCACGGTGGCAACCCTCTCGCCACGCATCAATGCCCGCTACTCGATACTTAAGGCTGCCGATGGTACGGTTAGCGACCTTGCAATCTATGGCGGATGGGGTAAGTCGGTCAAACTGCCTTCATTTACAGTGCTTTACCCCGTGCCGTCATACCACGACAGCCTCTCCTTTACCCCCGGCACTACTGCCGATGGAACTACATTCTACGCCTACTACACCCAGCCGACAACCTCGCGCTACAACCCCGACCTTAAGTGGCAGTATACCCTGCAGACCGAGGTGGGCGTGGAGGCTAAGATTGCAGGCACGCGCATATCGGTATCTCTGTTCCGCAATAAGACCATCAACCCATATATCAGCCGTACGGTCTACACCCCCTATAGCTACCGCCTAACTACTCAGGCAGACCTTGTGAAGGATTGCACTATCCCTTCGGCAAATCGTAAGTACACTATAGACCAGCAGACGGGCGTAGTTACGGTTATTGATACTACGGGTGCGCAAGCTCCGCAGACTATCGGCGGCAAGCAGCGCAACACCTTCGTGGGGCAGACGGAGTATACCAACGGCACGCCCGTGGAGCGTCGTGGTGTGAATGTGGTTATAGACTTCGCGCAGATACGACCTATCCGCACGCAGATACGAATAGATGGAAACTACTACTGGTATAAAGGTACAAATCAGACACTTATGCCCACATCGCTCGGCACGGCAGCCTCTATGTCTAATGGCGAGCCGTACAAGTATATCGGCCACTTCGCGGGCTCTACCTCGGTGAGCAACGGTAGCCTCTCGCGCAGCGTGAATGCCAATATGACCATTGTGACCCATATCCCGAAGATTCGTATGATATTCTCCTTCCGCATAGAGAGTTCGCTCTACGACTACACCCAGCGCCTTAGCGAGTATGGCGACGGCAGCATAAGGGGCTACCTGCTTGCTGCGGCGGGCGACCATGTGGGTAGCAAGGAGAGCATCTACAACCGCGGACAGTATGTTGTGGTCTACCCGGAGTACTACTCGTCGTGGGATGCACCCGATACGCTGATACCTTTTGCCGAGAAGTTCCTCTGGGCTAAGGAGAACGACCCGCAGCTCTATCAGGAGCTGGCGCGACTGGTTGTCAAGAGTAATACCAACTACTTCTTTGACGAGAATCGCACCTCGGCGTATGTGGCGGCGAACTTCAACCTCACTAAGGAGATTGGTCGCTTTGCTTCGGTGTCGTTCTATGCTCGCAACTTCTTCTACCACATGGGCAAGGTGCGCTCCTCGCAGACGGGACTCAGCTCCTCGCTCTTTGATAGCGGATATATACCGAAGTTCTACTATGGACTATCGCTGAAACTTAAATTTTAACTTAACATATTAAAAAAACAAACAGTTATGAAAAAGCTATTTACAATTATGGCAGTGGCAGTTTCGCTGATAATGGTATCTTGCGAGACTGGAAATGAGGAGGTTACTCTCTACGATGTTGTTGCACAGCTGAGCTATCCAGCCGATAGCGGTATTGCTCCGGCTGAGGGCGTTGAGGTGGCGATGAAGAACTCTAACGGCACGGTGGTTACCGCCACTACAGATGCTACGGGCAAGGCTCTGCTCTCACTCCCAGAGGGCGTCTACGAGGCTTCGGCAAGCGAGCAGCGTACGGTGAATGGTTATACCTACACCTTCAACGCTCTGCTCTCTAATGTGGTTGTTTCGGCAGCTTCGTATAGCGAGAATATGACCGTTACCCTTGATATGGTGGGTAGCCGCGCGGGTCAGATTCTGATTAAGGAGCTCTATGTGGGTGGTTGTCAGAAGGATGACGGCTCAGGCTCTTATATTGTTGATAAGTATATGGTTATCTACAACAACTCTGCACAGCAGGCTGTTATTGATAACTTCTGCGTAGGTATGGCAGGCCCTTACAACGCAAATACGGGCACGAACAACTATGTAGACGGCAAGCTCTTCTACTCTGACCTGGGCTATACCCCTACAATCTGCGCCTTCTGGTTTATGCAGAAGCAGCTGGTTATGGAGCCATACGAGTCTAAGGTTATCGCTCTGCATGGCGCTATTGACCACACTACAACCTACACAAACTCTGTAAATCTGAGCAATACAGACTACTGTATGTACGACCCAGAGGTCTTTGCAAATACGATGTACTACCCAGCTCCATCGGAGAGCATTGCTACGGACAACTATATGAAGGCTTGCTTCGTGGGTAAGGGTAACGCTTGGCCTGTAAGTATGGTTGGCCCTGCAATGTTCATCTTCTCTACTGGCGATAATGAGCCTCTGTCGTGGGGTCTGGATGTTGCAAACCGCTACTACTTCCCAGGTAAGGAGGATAATGCCGTATATGGTTGTGTGAAGATTCCTAACGACTGGATTATGGATGCTGTGGAGATTTTCGGTGCTGATAGCGCTGAGGAGTCTCTGCCACGCTTCAACCCGGCTCTGGATGCAGGTTATATCGTTATGACCAACAAGCAGGGCTACTCTATCTATCGTAATGTAGACCAGGCAGCTACCGAGGCTATTGAGGATAATGCTGGCAAGATTGTCTATGGCTACAGCAAGGGCACTACCGACTATAAGGGTGCTAACTCTACCGACCCGAGTGCTATTGACGCTGAGGCATCAATTCGTGGCGGGGCGAAGATTGTATATCAGGATACTAACAACACTACAAACGACTTCCACCAGCGTGTGAATGCAAGTTTGAAGGACTAATCCACGCCGTATGACGCGTAGGAAATTGACGGTATTCCTCTTGACAGCCGTTGTGGGTGTGGCGCTCGCCACATCTGCAACGGCGCAAGTCGCTGATAGTGAGCACCACTATCGCGTGGAGGATTTGAGGTTAGATAATGGCTGGACGCTATCCGAAAATGGCGTCTGGCTTGATGCGTTGCAGGACGAGCGAATCTCGCAAGTAGAGGTTGCTGGAGATGTTGAGCAGGGCGAGCTGAAGGACTATAACGGTGCCGAGCGCAGCCTTGCCTTTACGGTAGATGCCTGCTCCTATATGCGCCTGACCAAGCGACTGGCGCTCTATGGGCAGATTGGCTACCGCAACTTCACGGGCTACAATATGTCGGGCTCCTACTTTATAGACCCTTCGCAGATGCCGTTTGATATTGTGGAGTATACGCAGGAGAATGGCGGCAAGAAGCATCTGGAGCACTACAATGTGGCGGGTATGGCGGCTTATCGCATCGCCGACTGGGTGGCTATAGGTGCTGGGGTGGACTACTCGGCAGCCAACTATGCCAAGCGTAAGGATTTGCGACATATCAACTCGATGATGGATATGAGCGTCACTGCGGGCGTGAAGTTTACTATCGGACAGCGACTGCAGATAGGTGGCAACTACATCTATCGCCGTCGCAACGAGAGCCTTCAGCTGAGTGTCTACGGAACTACCGACCGCAAGTACTCCTCGCTGCTCAGCTACGGTGCGCTCTTTGGCAAGATAGAGATTCTCAGCGACTCGGGTTATACCAAGGAGGACGAGAATAAACCCCTCTTTGACACCTACCACGGTGGTTCGCTGCAGCTGCTCTGGCAGATTTCGCCCGCTGTGGCGTGGTTCAACCAGGTGGACTACCGCGTGCGCAAGGGCTACTATGGCGAGCCGTCGCCCTATACGGTTGTCTATGCCAACCATAGTGGCAACAACCTGAGCTACGACGGTGCGATTACAATCGCTGGCAGTAGGGCAGACCATACCGTTGAGCTGAGCTACCTGCGCACAAAGGTGGCAAACAACGAAAACCTCTACCGCTACTACAACGAGTCGGGCGGATTGAGCTTCGTTGAGTATCTGGGGCAGACGCAGACAGGTACGCGAACAGAGCAGAGGGCGGATGTGCGCTATACCTCGCGCATAGATACCGACCGCGATACGCCGAAGTGGAGCGTTAGGGCAGCGGCGCAGTTCTGCAACCGCAACACCTACGCGGTAAACTATCCCGACTATCGCCGCCAGGCAATTAGCTACTGGCGTGCCGATGTGGCTGCGGAGCGTAATATCCGCTATACGCGCAATATCTTCACCCTCGGCCTTGGCTTAGGCAGCGGTGCGGGCTTTGGCGAGCCATTTAAGGATGGCAGCTACACCTCGGGCAGCAGCCAGACCCTGACCCGCACGCTGGACGATATGCTCCGCCACGAGTATGAGTATCTGACCGCCTACCGCCTTGGCGTTGGGGTAGATGTCGGATACGCAAGGTATCTGGGGCAGAAGAATATCCTCTGCTATGCTCGGGCAGAGATTCTGTGGCAGAAGGCGTTTGAGAGCATCTATATGGGTCGCGCTCAGCGCATACGGGCACAACTTACTTTAGGATGTTATTTTTAACCATAAACCAATTAAAACCATTAAAATTAGTACAATTATGAAGATGAAATCATTGATTATGTTGGCTGCAGCGGCGCTTATGACCGTATCGTGCGGCTCAGGCAAGGCAAAGAAGGCTACTGCACAGGATGTTGCAGAGCAGAGCCGTGTAGAGGCTACAACCACTCTGGATGTAGATGCGCTGCTGGCTGATGCAGAGAATTTGGCTGGCAAGCAGGTGAACTTTGAGGGTATCTGCACCCACATCTGCAAGCATGGTGGCCGTAAGATTTTCCTTATGGGTAGCGATGACAGCAAGACCATCCGCGTTGAGGCTGGCAAGTTGGGCGCCTTTGACCAGAAGTGCGTAAATAGCGTTGTCAAGGTTATCGGTACCCTCTGCGAGGAGCGTATTGACGAGGCTTACCTCCAGCGCTGGGAGGCTCAGGTGGCAGCACAGACTGCAGAGCAGCACGGTAATGGCGAGGCTGGATGCGATACCGAGAAGAAGGCTCGTGGCGAGGTAGGCAACACCGTAGCTGAGCGTATTGCTAACTTCCGCGCAAAGATTGCTGCTCGTAATGCTGCCGAGGGTAAGGCATACCTGTCGTTCTACTTCGTTGAGGCTCAGGCTTATGAGGTTCTCGAGTAGCGATTTTAGACGCTGGTGTCGCACCCTGCATCGCGATGTGTCGTACTTCTTCTCGGGTATGGTGCTTATCTACGCCATCTCGGGAATATATATGAACCACCGCGATACTATCAACCCCCACTACACCGTAAACCGCACAGAGGTCACTATCCCCAACCTGCCTTCGCAGGCGCAGATGGATAAGACTGCTGTTGAGGCACTTATGGCGCAGGTGGGTGTTACAGAGCGATACACCAAGCACTACTTCCCGCAGCGCGAACATCTGAAGGTCTTTCTCAAGGGTAGCTCAACCCTTGAGGCTGACCTGCAGTCGGGTAGCGTGGTCTACGAGTCCTTGCGCCGCAGACCGTTGGTTAGCCCTATGACCACCCTGCACTACAACCCGGGCAAGTGGTGGACTTGGTTCTCCGACATCTTTGCCGTTGCGCTGATATTTATCACCATCACAGGCATCGTTATGCTCAAGGGCAATAAGGGTCTGTGGGGTCGCGGTGGCATAGAGCTGCTTGTCGGCGTTGCTATACCTATTTTGTTGTTAATCTTGAACTAAAGTTATGGAGAATGTTATTGAATGTCGTAATCTGACTCACTACTACGGCAAACGACTAATTTATGAAGATTTGAGCTTCAATGTGCCGCGTGGGCGCATCCTGGGTCTGCTCGGCAAGAATGGTACGGGCAAGACCACCACGATTAACATCCTGAGCGGATTTCTTCAGCCACGCTCGGGCGAGTGCTATATTCTGGGCGAGAAGATTGGCCAGATGAACCCCCTCACACGCCGCCGCATAGGATTGCTTATTGAGGGTCATGTGCAGTACCAGTTTATGACCATTGAGCAGATAGAGCGTTTCTACTCCGCCTTCTACCCTGAGTGGAAGCGCGAGGCTTACTACGAGCTGATGAGCCGCCTCAAGGTTGCTCCACATCAGAAGATAAACCGTATGTCGTGCGGTCAGCGCTCGCAGGTGGCTCTGGGCCTTATCCTTGCGCAGGACCCCGAGGTGCTGGTGCTGGACGACTTCTCGCTGGGTCTTGACCCTGGCTATCGTCGCCTCTTTGTAGACTATCTGCGCGAGTACGCTAAGGCTGAGAATAAGACCGTCTTCCTCACCTCGCATATCATCCAGGATATGGAGCGTCTGGTGGACGACTGTATCATCATGGACTACGGTCGTATCCTTATCCAGATGCCTGTGGAGGAGCTGCTGGGCAAGTTCCGCCGCTATACTGGTAGTGTGGGCGATGGCTTCAACCCTCACTTTGACGCTACGATATATAATCCTGCCGTTCTTCGCTCAACCCTTGAGGCCTACTCTATGGAGGACGAGCAGAGCGTAAGGGCGAAGCTCACCGCGGCGGGCGTACAGGATATTGTAGCCGAGCGAGTGAGCCTTGAGGATGCTTTTATAGGTTTAACAGGTAAATACTAAGGAGGAAAAATGATACAAGCTATATTCTATAAGGAGAGAATCAAGACCTTCTGGTACTCTCTGTTGGCACTGCTCACCTCTGTAGGCTTTGCGGGCTATTGTATGTTGCGTGTTTGGCGCGTCTGCGAGCTTAAGGGTGTGGAGCATCTGTGGATTGTGATGATGCAGAAGGATGTCATCTTTGTTGATATGTTGCAGTTTGTGCCGCTCTTTATCGGTCTGGCACTCGCTGTTGTGCAGTTTGAGCCCGAGATGCAGCGTAAGTCGTTCAAGCTCACGCTCCACCTGCCTATTCGCGCTACGAAGGCTCTCTGCGCTATGCTTCTCTATGGCGTGGCGGTGCTGCTGGTGGTCTTTCTGCCCGCTATCGCGCTGATGTGGGGCTACCTGCATACCGTACTTGCGCCTGAGCTGTGGCAGCATATACTGCTTACCACTGTGCCGTGGTACCTGGCAGGTATTGCAACCTACCTGCTCACCGCGTGGGTGTCGCTTGAGCCTACTTGGAGTCGTAGAATCGTGGATGCCATAATGTCGCTTATGCTCATCCGCCTCTTCTTCCTCACCACCACCCCAGAGGCTTATAACGGCTTTTTGCCACACCTTACGGTGCTGACCGCAGCCTTCTCGCTACTCTCAATGTTATCTCTCACTCGCTTTAGAGATGGACGACAGGATTAACCTTTAATTTGTTTTGAATGTTATGTTACGAATAGGTAAAATACTTTTTTGGGCGCTGGTGGCTATGCTCGCCATTTGGCAGCTGCCGTGGTGCTATAACTTCCTCTTTGCAGGTAAATCGGTCTCTACGCCATTTACGCTCTATAGCTCTGTTGTGGGCGAGTTTGCTATGCTTGAGCGCGGCGAGGATAAGAAGATGCTCTACTACGACCGCGCAGGTAATAACTATACCGAGGCGGAGTTTGATAGCATCCTGCCGATGTTCTACTACCGCCAGCTGGTCACCGACTCGCGCTTCCCGCAGACCATCTGTGGCCGTGAGGTTACACCTCGTATGATACAGACCAACAACTTCAACTTCCGCCTCTCCCCTTCGGAGCTCAATAAGCCTCGCACGGGACTCTATCAGATGCTTGAGAGTATGTCGGGACGAGTAGATTTGGAGCTTCCAGACGATGTCTTCCGCCTGACAGATAGCGGTATTGAGTTTGTGGATATTGCAACCAATAGCGTCAATGTGGCTAAGAGCGAGAGCTTCACTAAGATGATGAGCAGCAAGGGCTTTAAGTTCCCAGCTTATCGTATCGCAGGTAACCCTACAGACCGCAAGGAGTACGACGAGGGCTATGTTATGCTTGATGCCGAGCGTAAGCTCTACCATGTCAAGATGACCAAGTCCCGCCCATACTGCCGCGCTATTGAGCTGCCTGCAGATATGACCCCGGAGTACCTCTATATCACCGAGTTCCCTGCTCGCACTATGCTGGCGTTTATTATTGATACTCAGGGTAGTTTCTGGGTCGTTAATCGCCCATCTTACGATGTTGTCCGCACGGGCCTGCCAGCTATCAACCCAAATAAGGAGTCCGTCCTTATCATGGGAAATATGTTTGACTGGACCGTCGCTGTCGCCGACCGCCTCACCGAGCGCTACTACGCCCTCTCCGCTGAGGACTACTCCCTCTTGGACACCCTCAGTTTCCAAACTCCGTCGCGCTCCGCCAAAGGACTTAAGTTCCTCTCCTCCAGAGATAAATTCGTAAAACCCCGCTTCGAGTAATATTTTATCGTGATAACGCGGCACCTACCGCCGCTAACAAAAAGTACCCGCAATGGGCAGTACGCTTTAGTACAGCCCATCGCGGGTATTTTTGCCGAGCGTTGTATCTGCCGCGTTCTGACGATAAATGTTACGAGAAGCGGACGACAAATGGTGCAGAGAATAGGCGGAGGTGCTTTCCGAAAGCGATATATTAAAGATTATTAAGGGTGATTAAGGACTATTAAGGGTAGCGCAATTGCGTAGCGTCGCAGAACACGACCATTAGTAACCCTTAATTCTCTTTAATAACCCTTAATAAAAAATACCTCTGAAAAGCCAATAGCTAATGGCTAAAAGCTAAGAAGTTATCTTGCATTTGTGGACTTCGTTCTTTTAGTCTGTTTACGACTCTTTTTTCTTGTAATTTTCGTTACATAGCCCGCGCTATGCGCCTTAAATTACAAGAAAAAATAGTCACAAAACAGCCATAAAATAATCTTGTCCACAAATACAAGATAACTTCTAAAAAAAATTACTATCTTTGCGCTGATTATGGAGCAGTTTGTAGTATCAGCACGAAAATATCGTCCGGCGACATTTGCGTCGGTGGTGGGGCAGAAGCACATTACATCTACCCTCAAGAACGCTATTGAGCGTAATCAGTTGGCGCACGCCTACCTATTTTGTGGGCCGCGAGGCGTGGGTAAGACAACCTGTGCCCGCATTTTTGCAAAGGCGATAAACTGTCTGAACCCCGTAGGGGCGGAGGCGTGCAACGAGTGCGACTCCTGCCGTACCTTCAACGAGGGTCGCTCGCTCAATATTCACGAGCTTGATGCTGCGTCAAACAACTCTGTAGAGGATATTCGTGCTCTGATAGAGCAGGTGCGCATAATTCCGCAGGTGGGGCACTACTCGGTATTTATCATTGACGAGGTGCACATGCTCTCGCAGGCGGCATTCAACGCCTTCCTCAAGACCCTTGAGGAGCCTCCGCAGCACGCAATTTTTATCCTCGCAACTACCGAGAAGCACAAGATTATCCCTACCATCCTCTCCCGCTGTCAGATATACGACTTCAACCGTATTCGTGTGGAGGATGCCGTAGAGTATCTGCGCTATATCGCTACAAGTGAGGGCGTTACGGCAGATGACGAGTCGCTGTCGCTTATCGCTCAGAAGGCTGATGGCGGTATGCGCGATGCGCTCTCTATGTTTGACAAGGCGGTCTCGTTCTGTGGCACGCAGCTGGAGTACAAGACCGTGGCGCAGACCCTCAATGTACTGGACTACGACACCTACTTCCAGTTTGTGGATATGCTCCGCGCGGGGGACTACATCAACGCCCTGCTGGCATTTGACCAGGTGCTCACCAAGGGCTTCTCGGGTCAGGTGTTTATGAATGGCCTGAGTCAGCACATGCGCGACCTGCTGGTCACCAAGAGCAATGCCGAGTCTCTTACGGAGTTTACGGGCAGCCTGCTGCAACGCTACCGCGAGCAGGGTGCAGCCTGCGACAGCGAGTTCCTCTTCGGGGCAATATCGCTGCTGTCAGCTGCCGATGGCGCTATCCGCACCTCCTCAAACCAGAGACTACTTGTTGAATTGACACTAATGAAGATCGCGGCGCTCGGTCAAAAAAAAAAGTTAACGCCGACGGCATATTAGAGGAGATCTATCCCCTGCCAACCCTCAGCCAGACGGTACCTCCCGCTCAGCCGAGAGTAGCTCAGGTGGCTCAACCTGCCCCTCAGCCAGTGCAGAGCGTTCAGCCGATGGCACAGCAGACGGCACAACCGCAGCCTCCGCAGCCTCAGCCTGCACCTCAAGTGGTGCAGCAGACGGTGCCGAGCGCTCAGACGGTGCAGCCGACCCCTCAGCCGATGGCACAGCCTCAGCAGCGTAGAGCGGTGAGTTTGGGGTCGTTGGATAGCATCATCAGCACCCTCTCGGAGCAGATGAACATCGCCACGCCAGCGGTTGCGGAGGATGGAACGCCATACATTGACCCGCAGAGCGAGAGCAAGATGCTGGAGCACCAGCAGGCGATAATAGATGCCGTACTCAAGGCGCACCCGCGCTTTCACGCGGCGTTCAACAATGTCGCAATTTCGGGCAACACCATAACCCTTGAGGCACCGACCAAGGGTCTTGAGACCGACCTAAACGACTCGCACACAGAGATTTGCAACATCGCTGCTGCTGTCTCAGGCGTAGAGGGTCTGATAGAGCTAAAGGTCGTCCTGAACGAGGTTGAGGTAAAGCTGCTGCCCGTAAAGATTGAGGATAGGTTTAAGTTTATTGAGGACCTTAACCCCGCAGGTGTAAAATACATTATAGAAAAGTTTGATTTGACGTTGTAGCAACGTCAAACCAAAAAAATATTGACATTCCCCCTAAATCCCCCTTTGGCAAAGGGGGACTTGGTCGCAAAAACGGTCTGACTAAATCAGACCATTTCTGCTCCGAGGTGCAAGGGGCGGCACAGGGCTGACGCAGTACGGCTAACGCAGTATGGGGGCGGCACAGGGCTGACGCAGTACGGGGAGGGATGGGTGAAGTTGGTAATTAGATTAAACACAAAGATATGGCAAGAAAGAATTTTGTAGAGGAGCTTCAGTGGCGCGGTATGATTCACACGATGATGCCGGGCGTGGAGGAGCAGTTAGAGAAGGAGATGACAACGGCCTACCTGGGTATTGACCCTACGGCAGATTCGCTCCATATTGGTCACTTGGTGGGTGTGATGATTCTCAAGCACCTGCAGATGTGCGGTCACCGTCCGGTGGCGCTGGTTGGTGGTGCTACGGGTATGATTGGCGACCCGAGTGGTAAGTCGCAGGAGCGTAACCTGCTGGACGAGGCTGCTCTGCGTCACAATCAAGAGGCTATCAAGGCTCAGCTGGCGCGTCTTATTGACTTTGACTCCGACGCTGAGAATGCGGCTGTGCTGGTGAACAACTACGACTGGATGAAGGAGTTCTCGTTCCTTGACTTCGCCCGCGAGATTGGTAAGTGCATCACTGTGAACTACATGATGGCGAAGGACTCTGTAAAGAAGCGCTTTAATGGCGAGGGCGAGGGTATGTCCTTCACCGAGTTTACATACCAGCTGCTGCAGGGTTACGACTTCTTGCACCTCTACCAGACCATGAACTGCAAGGTTCAGCTCGGTGGTGCAGACCAGTGGGGTAACATCACAACTGGTACGGAGCTTATCCGTCGCAAGCTCGGCTCTGAGGCTGAGGCGTTTGCTATCACCTGCCCGCTCATCACTAAGGCCGACGGAACAAAGTTCGGCAAGACCGAGAGTGGCAATGTATGGCTTGATGCTCGCTACACCTCGCCGTACAAGTTCTACCAGTTCTGGCTCAATGTTTCGGACGAGGACGCAAAGCGTTATATCAAGATTTTCACACTTCTGGACCGCCAGACCGTTGAGGCTCTGATTGCCGAGCACGATGCTGCTCCGCACCTGCGCGTGCTGCAGAAGCGTCTGGCTCAGGAGGTTACAACGATGATTCACTCCGAGGCTGAGTACCTTAAGGCCGTAGAGGCTTCGGGCATACTCTTTGGTCAGGCAACCTCCGAGGCTCTGCGTGGCCTTGACGAGCAGACCCTGCTCCAGGTATTTGAGGGCGTACCTCAGTTCGCTATCTCAGCTGCCGACTTGGGTTGCTCGTTCATCGACCTCTGCGCCGAGAAGACCGCTATCTTCCCATCTAAGGGCGAGTGCCGCAAGATGATTCAGGGCGGTGGCGTGTCGCTCAACAAGGAGAAGGTTACCGACATCGCCGCAACAGTTACCTCTGCCGACCTTATCGCCGGCAAGTACCTGCTCGTTCAGAAGGGCAAGAAGAACTACTATCTGGTAACAGTGAATGAGTAGTAGCGATAGATACCGACCTACTTCGGTGCACCTCGGAGCAGAAACGGTCTAACTTGGTTAGAGCTTTTCTGCGACTAAGTCCCCCTTTGCCAAAGGGGGATTTAGGGGGAATGTCAATATTTTTTATTGTTTAGGAGGTCGGCACAGTTTTACTCAACTTTCATCCCTCCATAGGAGGGCGTACGGCAGATAGACTGACTGCAAGTTCACTTGCAAAGGCAGACTATCTGATGGGCGGCAGCAAAGCTGATGAAAGTTGCAAAGTTTTTGGCTAAATGAGTAGTAATCAGCTATATACGATATCCTTGGAGGGCATGGAATTTCATGCCTACCACGGATGTTATGAATTGGAACAACTGTCGGGCAGCCACTTTGAGGTTGCCCTGCAGATTACTACCCCTCTGGGTCGCGTGGCGGAGGATGACGATGTGACTCAGGCGGTAAACTATCTTACCGTCTACGAGCTTGTGCGCGAGCAGATGGCAGTAACGCAGCACACCATTGAGCGTGTTGCGAGCAATATTATCGCCGCCCTGCACGCCCGCTTTAGCGAGATTGTAGAGGTGGAGTGCAAGGTCACCAAGATTGCCCCGCCATTGGGTGGCAAGGTGCGTCGGGTGAGCGTTGTGCTGAAGGGTTAAGGTTGGTTAAACAACTTAGGTTTTTGTTAGGTTAGTATGGTAAAAAGAGACTCTTTTGGTAGCAAGATCGGAGCGATACTTGTTGCCGCAGGTAGTGCAATCGGTTTGGGAAGCATCTGGCGCTTCCCCTATATGACTGGCGAGAATGGCGGTGGAGCCTTCCTGCTGGTCTATCTGCTTAGCGTAGTTGTGGTGGGCATACCCGTTATGCTTGCCGAGTTCGGTATCGGAACGCATACGCGCAAGAGCCCCGTTAAGGCTTACGAATCCCTCGCGCCCCGCTGGAAGTGGCTGGGGTACAATAGCGTGGTGGTGTCGCTGCTTATCTCGGGCTTCTACTACATCGTGGCGGGCTGGTCGTTAGAGTATTTTGTCAGCTCTATAGATGGCTCACTCTATGCAACGCAGGACTTCCATAGCAACTTTGTTGCCTTCACATCCTCGTGGCGCGAGCCGTTCTATACCGTTGTCTTTGTGGTACTTACGCACGCCGTAGTGGCTATGGGTGTGCAGGGAGGTCTGGAGCGCATATCCAAGATTGTTATGCCTATTCTGCTCCTTATGCTCGTGGTGCTTGTCGTCCACTCGGCAATGATGCCGGGCGCTGCTGAGGGCTACCGCTTCCTCTTCACTCCGGACTTCGCAAAGGCATTCTCGCCGAGCGTTATCGTCAGCTCGGTGGGTCAGGCGTTCTTCTCGCTCTCCATCGGCCTGGGATGTATGATTGCCTACTCCTCCTACTTCAAGGAGGGCACAAACCTCACTAAGACCTCTATCTCGGTGAGCCTTATGACCTTCTTTGTGGCTATGCTCTCGGGTATGGTTATCTTCCCTGCGGTCTTTAGCGTTGAGGGTCTGGAGCCTACGGCAGGTCCTACGCTGCTCTTTGAGACCCTGCCATTTATCTTCGCCGATATGCCTGCGCCAGCACTCTGGAGCGCAATATTCTTCCTGCTGGTGGCTCTGGCGGCTCTTACATCAACAATATCCTTCCACGAGGTGCTTACGCAGTACCTGCAGGAGAACCATAATGTGCCACGCAAGCACGCTGCACGACTCACTACGCTGGCAACTATCATTCTGTCGGTCGTATGCCTTAAGTGGGAGTGGTTCTTCGGCGCCTTTGATACCATCACCGCCGATGTGCTGATGCCTGTGGGTGGCCTGCTGACATCCATCTTTGCGGGCTGGGTATTTGACCGCGAGGCGTTCCGCGAGCAGATTTCAAACTACGGCACACTTCCTGCACGCCTCTTCCCGCTGCTGATTTTTACCCTCAAGTGGGTAGCTCCTATACTATTAAGTATAGTATTTGTGTGGAATTTAGCCTCTTAGATTGGTTATTTCACAAAAAAGTTGTACTTTTGGGGCGTAAATGACAACATTCATTAAACTAAATTTATAAAACTATGATTTCGTACAAGAATCTCGGTCTTGTAAACACCCGCGAGATGTTTGCAAAGGCTATTGACGGCGGCTACGCAGTTCCTGCATTCAACTTCAACAACATGGAGCAGTTGCAGGCAATCATCATGGCTGCAGCAGAGACTAAGTCTCCTGTAATCCTCCAGGTTTCTAAGGGCGCTCGTAACTACGCAAACCAGACCCTTCTCCGCTATATGGCAGAGGGCGCTGTAGAGTACGCTAAGGAGCTTGGCTGGGAGAACCCACAGATTGTTCTTCACCTTGACCACGGTGATAGCTTTGAGACTTGCAAGAGCTGCATCGACATGGGCTTCTCTTCAGTTATGATTGACGGTTCTCACCTCCCTTACGAGGAGAATGTCGCTCTTACAAAGAAGGTTGTTGACTACGCTCACCAGTTTGATGTAACTGTTGAGGGTGAGCTCGGCGTACTTGCAGGTGTTGAGGACGAGGTTTGCGCAGAGGAGAGCCACTATACTAAGCCTGAGGAGGTTGTAGACTTCGTTACTAAGACTGGTTGCGACTCACTGGCTATCTCTATCGGTACCTCTCACGGTGCTTACAAGTTCACTCCAGAGCAGTGCACTGTAGACCCACAGACCGGCCTTCTCGTGCCACCACCATTGGCATTTGATGTGCTCGCAGAGATTGAGAAGGAGCTCCCAGGCTTCCCTATCGTTCTCCATGGCTCTTCTTCAGTTCCACAGGAGGAGGTTGCTACTATCAACAAGTATGGCGGCGCACTTAAGGCTGCTGTAGGTATCCCTGAGTCACAGCTCCGTAAGGCTGCTGAGAGCGCAGTTTGCAAGATCAACATCGACTCTGACTCTCGCCTTGCTATGACCGCAGCTATCCGCGAGGTATTCGCTACAAACCCTGCAGAGTTTGACCCTCGTAAGTACCTCGGCCCAGCTCGTGAGAATATGAAGAAGCAGTATATTCACAAGATTGTGAATGTGTTGGGTTCGGACAACAAAGCCTAGTTTTAGCGTGAAAAGGGGCATACCTGCTTCCGCTAGCTAAAATAAACAACAAAGGGCAGTACGACAAGTACAGCCCTTCGTTGTTTTTTTACCCGAGCGTTGCATCTAACCCCTTTTGACGCTAAAACGGGCGGCACATTCTGACGCCAAAATGGTGCAAATAATAACTGGCGGCGGAGTCCGTAGCGATATATTAAAGACTATTAAGGGTAGCGCGAATGTACTGCGTATTAGTATCCCTTAATACTCTTTAATGCCCCTTAATAAAAAATTCCTCTGAAAAGCCAATAGCTAATAGCCAAAAGCAATAATTTGCCTAATGGCAAATTATTATTATCTTTGCATCCAATAAACATACATTAAACAAATATTTATGAAGAGATTTTACACACTTTTGATTATGGCTGCGCTGTTTGCTGTGGCTGATGTATATGCGCAGGTGTCTGTAACGGGTGCAACGCCTAAGGCGGAGGCTACCTTTACTGACAAGGTGAAGACAGAACAGGTGAAGGTTGACTATCAGTCTTCTGATGCACAGCGCAAGGCGGAGCGTATGGCTCTGCGCAAGGAGCGCAATACTATTGAGGTGAATGCCGGCATCACTGGCTCACTGACCAACTTCAACAGCAAGTGGCAGACCGTAAACGGTACTACCAACTCTATCACCGGTATTGCCAACTTCCTCTTTACACACAACTACAAGAAGGGTGTATTCAACATTGACAACAAGATTACCGGTAAGTTAGGTGTGACAAACAAGGCTGAGGAGTGGACCAAGAGTCAGGACGAGTGGTTTATCTCTACCGCTCCTGCTTACAAGATGACCGACCAGTGGAACTTCGGTGCTATTGCATCGCTCCGCTCGCAGTTTGCTAATGGTGTGAATGGCAAGTATCAGCGCGTGAGCCGCTTCTTCGCCCCTGCATACCTCAATGTATCTGTCGGTTTTACCTATGTTAGCCCTAAGCCAAAGTTCCCTATCAAGATTAACCTTGCGCCTATCTCTATGAGCGCAACCTATGTTACCAGCCAGTCTGTTAAAAACCAGTTCTTCTTTGATAAGTTTGGCTTTGAGTTTGCAGAGGCTAATACTGCAACCGACGCACACCAGCCACTTACCGACGCACAGCGCAAGACTCCGTATGCTTACGGTCTGAGCTACGCAGATGGCAGCTCTCGCTACGAGGGTGGTTCTTCAGTGCAGATTGACTTTGACCGCACCTTTGGCGCAAAGCAGATCTTCCGCTACCGCACAACATTCTACTCATTCTACGGTTGGGTAAATGAGATTACTCAGCAGACTGGCGAGAATAAGAAGCTGAATCTGGAGCACATCGCGCCAACTGTTCGTTGGGAGCACACTATTGACATCAAGGCTACAAAGTACTTCTCTACTCAGTTCTACTTCCAGATGTACTACAACAAGGCGCAGTGCCAGTCTATCCAGACTCAGATTGTGCTCGGTGTAGGTCTGAGCTATACTTTCAAGAACAAGTAGTAGTACCCCGTAAGGCTCTATAAGTTACTGGTTATGAAGTTTTTGCAGAAATACGCACTGCCCACGCTTGTGGTTATCACCATCTTTCTGATGGGTTGGATATTCGGCCAGCAGCACGGCAGGCAGCTAACCGATGGGCAGATAAATATGCTTATCGGTTCGCAGATGAACGATAAGATTACCAAGGTGGTAAGCTATATCGGCAACGACTATATTGAGCCGTTGAGCAGGGACTCCATAGCCGAGCTTGCCATTCCGGCGATACTTAAGGAGCTTGACCCCCACTCGGCATATATCCCTGCACGCGAGTTCAAGCAGCTTGAGGAGCCTCTGCAGGGCGAGTTTGACGGCATCGGCATAGTCTTCAATATGGCCACCGATACGGTCATTGTCCTCAATGTTATCCCCGCAGGTCCGAGCCAGAAGGCTGGCGTGCTTGCGGGCGATAGGATTATCAAGGTGAACGACACCCTTATTGCGGGTCAGAAGATGGCGCAGCGTGAGGTTATGAAGCGCCTCCGTGGTCCACGAGGCACGCAGGTGGAGCTTATTCTTGAGCGTAAGGGCATTGCCGACCCTGTGGCTGTGACCGTTACGCGCGATGCTATTCCGCTCAATAGCGTGGAGGCGACCACGATGATGACCGACCGCGTGGGCTTTATCCGCCTCTCGCAGTTTGCCCGCACATCCTTCCGCGAGGTTAAGAGCGCCGTAGATACCCTCCGCAAGCAGGGTATGCAGAGCCTTATCCTTGACCTTAGGGGTAACTCGGGCGGCTTCCTTGACCAGGCTATACTTATCGCCAACGAGTTTTTGGAGAAGGGTAAGCTGATTGTCTACACCGAGGACCGCGATAAGAAGCGTATGCGCCAGTTTAGCGACGGCAGGGGTAGCGCTACGGATATTGATGTGGCGGTGCTCATTGACGAGAGTAGTGCCTCCTCCAGCGAGATTCTGGCGGGCGCTCTGCAGGATAACGACCGCGGAACAATTATCGGCCGCCGCAGCTTCGGCAAGGGACTGGTGCAGTCGCAGATACCTTTTGAGGATGGCTCGGCTCTGCGCCTGACGGTTGCAAAGTACTTCACTCCTACGGGTCGCTCTATACAGAAGCCTTATACGGCAGGCGACGAGGAGGGGTATAATATGGATATTGTAAATAGGTATCGCCACAACGAGTTCTTCTCGGCAGATAGCATCCACTTCGCCGACTCGCTCAAGTTCACCACGCCAAAGGGCAAGGTGGTCTACGGTGGCGGCGGCATTATGCCGGATATCTTCATCCCGATGGATACTACCAATATGAGCCGCTACTTCCTTGAGGTTACGGGTCGCAATATCCTCTACCGCTATACTATAGAGTACGCCGATAGCCACCGCCAGCAGCTCAGCACAGCTCGTAGCCTGAAGGATATAGAGGCTATGTTCGCCGCCGATAAGGGTATGTTTGACCGCTTTGTGGCATACGCGGCAAAGAGCGGCGTTAAGCCAGACTATCGCCAAATCGCCACCTCCCGCAAGATTATGGAGGCGCAGCTGAAGGCCTATATCGCCCGCAACTCGGAGTTTGATAGCGGCGCATTCTACTACTTCATCTGCCCAATTGATAACACACTGCTTACAGCAATAGAAACCCTTGAGAAGAATGATTAAAAAGACCCTTTGCATCGCCCTGCTTGTCGGCTGCATCGCCGCCGTCACCGTTGCCGCCTTCCATAGCCGCAACACCCACTCGCTGCTGCTGGAGCATATCAACCGCCCCACTCCCGACCCCACAGAACTCCCTGCACCCCCTCGCGACACCCTCGCCGCAGACTCCCTGCAGGTGGTAACAGAGGGATAGACTCTATATTGTTGATATATAATCCGTTATGGCGTAGGCTGTAACGGATTATTTTGTAATGGGGCAGAAAATAAATCTGCAAATTGCTTCGCTGTCAGATATATTTTCATTATATTTGCATTGCGTAAAATATAGCAGTCCACTGCGTAAAATGTAATACGATGTTTCAACGAGCTGAATTTCAGACAATTAAGTCACGCCTTGAAGAGGACAGAAAGTTCATTCAGGTGGTTATGGGTGCACGACAGATTGGCAAATCAACGGTTGTGAAGCAGGTGTTGAAGGAGCTTACTGTGCCTTATCAACTCTATTCTGCAGATAATGTGCCAGCGACAAGCAGTGCGTGGATATCCAACTGTTGGGCAGCCACGCGCAGCCTGATGGAGAGTAATGGCTGGCAGAGCGTTGTGCTTGTGATAGATGAGATACAGAAGATTGCAAACTGGAGCGAGGTTGTAAAGAAGGAGTGGGACGACGACACCTTTTATGACCGAAATATCAAGGTGTTGCTTCTTGGTAGTAGCCGCGTATTGCTTGAGAAGGGGCTCTCGGAGTCGTTGGCGGGGCGTTTTGAGCAGATTCGTATGAGCCACTGGAGCTATAAGGAGATGAAGGAGTGCTTCGGCTTTACGCTTGACCAGTATATCTACTACGGAGGTTATCCTGGCGCGGCGACACTCATCGGCGATAGCGACCGTTTTGCACAGTATATTCAGTCCTCAATTATTGATGCAACTATCAACAAGGATATTCTGATGGATACCCCTATTAGTAAGCCTGCACTGCTGAGGCAGACCTTTGAGCTTGGTGCTGCATATTCGGGTAACCTACTGTCACTCAATAAGATGCTTGGCTCGCTGCAGGATGCAGGTAATACATCCACATTGGCAGGATATGTAAACCTGTTAGACGAGAGTGGGCTGTTGGGTGGGCTTCAGAAGTATAGCGTAGATATGTCGCGTCGCAGGGCAAGTATTCCGAAGTTTCAGGTCTATAATAATGCGCTGAAGATGGTCTATACTCCGCTTACTTTTGAGCAGGCAATCCTTGATCGTAAGGCGTGGGGACATATCTTTGAGTCGGCGGTGGGAGCCTATCTTCTGAGTCAGGCCTTTGTGCATCGCTTTGAGCTCTTTTACTGGCGCGAGCGTAATGACGAGGTTGATTTCATCCTCCGCAAGGGTGGAGTGCTGGTCGCTATTGAGGTCAAGAGTAATGCCGAGAAGAGAACTACTGGCTTAGAGAAGTTTAGGCAGCTGTTCAATCCTAAGAGCGCATTTATTGTGGGCGACGGAGGCATAAGTCCCGAGGACTTCTTCTCAATGGACCTGAGAAAGCTCTTTTAGTAAAATAGAGTCTGACCGCAAGCTCGCGGATCAGACTCTATCTTTTATAGTAGCGTACGGCACTACTTAAATGTCCACTTGAGGCCGACGGCGGGCATGACATGGAAGCCGCGGTCTACGAAGTTGTTGGAGAACTCAACCTCGCCACCGACGCTGAGGTTTACCTTATCCCAGCCCTTGATTCTGTTTAGGTTGAGCCAGAGCTGTGGCTCAGTAACGAGGATGTACTCCGTATCCTGCCAAGCGCGGCACTCGCGCCAGAAGTCAATAAAGCCGCTGAAAGTGAGCCAGCCCTTGAAGAAGTTGAGGCCCCACACGCCCGTAATCTGGAAGTTGTGAACCTGCTTCTCACCCAAAGTATTTACCGTGCCGGGGATAAGTTTATACATCGCCGATACGGACCAGGTCTTAGAGTAGTCCTTAGAGTGACCCGAGTAGGTAAGACCTGCCAGCCAAGCGTTGTTGAACGAGCCTGCGGAGGTGTTCAGTCCGCCGTTATACTCCACATGTACCGAGAGCCAGTTTACTTTGCTCTGCTGCCAGAAGTTCAGCTCGCGGGCAATCTCCCAGTATGCGCCAAAGGCCTTTGGGGCGTAGTCGAAGTCGGCAAAGAGGAAGGTGCTACCGAAGGAGTCGGGCTTAAACATCTCAACGGTTGATGTTGCGCAGCCTCGGCCAGTGTCGTAGTAGAGCTGTACATTCTGCGCCTGAGCACTCTGAGAGGCGAAAATCATAGCCGCCACCCCGAGAAAAATAGTGGTAAAAAATCTCTTCATCGCATTAAGTTAGTGGGTTACATTTACAAAGGTAGCAAATTTTTACTAACTTATGCAATATCAGCCAAAAAAGTGGGCGACAGCCTCAGCCATCGCCCGCAAATACTATTTACGCTCCTTGGTAAAGAGTTTTGAAAATTCGCTCAGCAGCAGTACGCCAAATGCCAAGCCTACGGTTATCCACCACTGCTCGGCTGTCAGGGATGTAAGTCTGAAGAGCGACTGCATCGTAGGCAGGAGCATCACCAGCAGCGTCAGCACGATAACCAGTGCGATGGTAGCCCAGAGCCAGCGGTTGCTGAAGAAGCGGTCTGTGAAGAGCTTATTGCCCGAGCGGATGGAGAATATCATCACAAACTGCGAGAATATCATCACCGCGAAGGTCATCGTGCGAGCCGCCTCTAACGAGGTCTTATGTCCCACAATGTAGGCAACGATGGTCGCAGCGCCGAGAATTAGTGCCTGAATGGTTATCTTTGTCGTAAATTGTCGGGTGAAGATGCCCTGATTAGGGTCTATAGGCTTGCGCGACATTATATCCTTCGCCGCGTGGTCTATGCTCAGCGCTAACGACGGCAGGCTATCGCCAACGAGGTTGATAAAGAGCAGCTGTATAGGCAGCAGCGGCATATCAAGGTTGGCAAGAACAGCCACGAGCAGCAGGGTAATCTCTCCCAGGTTGGTAGAGATCATAAACTGGATAGACTTTATCAGGTTGTCGTATATGCGGCGACCCTCGCGCACCGACTGCACGATAGTTGCGAAGTTATCATCCGCCAGCACCACATCGGCAGCCTCCTTAGATACATCTGTGCCCGTAATACCCATCGCCACGCCTATATTGGCAAGTTTGAGTGCTGGAGCGTCGTTCACACCATCGCCCGTCATCGCAACTACATTGCCCAGGCTCTGGTACGCCTTGACAATTCGCACCTTATGCTCAGGGGCTACACGCGCAAAGACAGATACGCTACCTGCAACAGCTCGCAGCTCCTCATCGCTCATACGCTCCACATCGGCACCCGTAAGTGCGCGGTCCGCAGGGCCCATAATGCCGAGGCTCTGGGCTATGGCCGAGGCGGTAATCATGTGGTCGCCCGTAATCATCACAGGCTTAATGCCCGCCTTTTTACACTGCTCAACGGCGAGCTTCACCTCCTCGCGCGGAGGGTCTATCATGCCGACCATACCTACAAAGATAAGGTTCTGCTCGGCTGCGGCGGTAATCTCAGCAAGCTGCTCCTCGCTCGGCTCGCTATCAATAGTAAGCTCCGAGTATGCCATGCAGAGCACGCGCAGAGCCTTCTGTGCCATGGCGGTGTTCTGCTTCGCGAGCCTATCTCTATCTGCCGCCTCTATTGGGCGCACCTTGTCATCCTCGCCCACAATGCGGTTGCAGCGGGCAAGAAGCTCGTCAAAGCCACCCTTGGTTGCGATAAGGATAGTCTGCTCGTCCTTGCGGTGGAGCGTTGTCATCAGCTTGCGCTCGGAGTCAAATGGAATCTCCGAGATGCGCGGATAGGTGCTGTTGAGCGCCTCTTGAGATAGATTATTGCTCTCAGAGTAGGCTACAAGAGCCGTCTCTGTAGGGTCGCCAATAAGCTCGCCCTCGCCACTCTGAGAGGTATCGTTGCAGAGCGTGCCGATGGTAAAGAGCATATCTGATGCCTTAGGGTATGCCTCCACGACGGTCATCTTATTCTGCGTAAGGGTACCCGTCTTGTCGGAGCAGATTACAGTAGTGCTACCGAGAGTCTCCACCGACGGCAGGTTGCGCACAATAGCATTCTGCTTGGCAAGGCGCTGCACACCCAGTGCCAGCACCACAGTAGATACGGCAGGCAGACCCTCTGGAATAGCCGCCACGGCAAGGCTTACGGCGGTCATAAACATCTCCATCAGACCACGACCGTAGCACAGACCGATGATAAATATCGCAGCGCAGACGATAAGGCTGATAACGGCAAGCGCCTTGCCCAGCTTATCAAGGCGCACCTGCATAGGGGTACGCATATCGGGCACAGACTTAATCATGGCGGCGATTTTACCCACCTCGGTATTCTCGCCCGTAGCTACAACAACGCCCAAGCCACGGCCGTATGTAACGCTGCAGGAGCTGAAAGCCATATTTACGCGGTCGCCAATGCCTACGGTATTAGATATGGTATCGGTATCCTTCTCCACCGGTAGCGACTCGCCCGTAAGTGCCGCCTCCTGAATCTTGAGATTGACACTCTCTATTAGTCGCAAATCGGCAGGCACGCTATCGCCCGTCTCTATCTCAACAATATCGCCAACAACCAGCTCGCGCGACTCAATTACCTGATGCTCGCCATCGCGGATAACCTTGCAGTGTGGCGCCGAGAGCCTCTCCAGTGCATCAAGGGCATTCTCAGCCTTCGCCTCCTGGAATACGCCGATAATGGCATTTACGATAAGGATTGAGAGGATGATAATCGCATCGGTAATACCCTCGCCATTCATATAGCCCGTAATGCCCGAAATCACAGCGGCAATGAGCAGCACGATAATCATAAAGCTCTTGAACTGCGAGATGAACTTCTGCCACAGCGAGGAGTGTTTCTTCTTTGCAAACTCGTTGTAGCCATCGCGCTTTTGACGCTCAGCGGCCTGGCTCTGGGATAGCCCCTGCTTGATATCTGTCTTTAGAAGTTGAACAATCTGTTCAACCGATTGCTGGTAATGTTCCATCAGTGTTATTTTTTAGTTCCTTACAAAGATAGAGATTCTTTGGCGGAAAATATTACATCGTCGGCGATTTTATTTATCAAATTTCGTAAAACGGACTATTATTGCAACATTTTTACTATATTTGTAAGACATTTGGACATTGCGGCTCTATAATTACGACACGACTATGGACAGACAGCAGAGGCTACCACTCTCAAATCAGATACTGTACACCTCCTCGGATGGGAAGGTGATAAACCCTGCGGCACGATATTTCAGCGCCATTCTGACCTCCAATACCTACGAGGATGGGGTGGGTGTTATTCAGTTTAACCGCCCGGTGAGTGATATCGGCTGGAACGCCTTTATGGGGTGCACAACGCTCACGAGCCTCTCCATGCCACTTGGTGTTGTGGAGATTGCCGACGGCGCTTGCTCGGGATGCACGGCGCTGGAGCAGGTGGTCGTGCCCGATAGCGTTACCAAGATTGGCAATAGGGCCTTTGCGGGCTGTACGGCTCTGCGTAGCATATCTATCCCCGAGTCGGTCTCTAAGATTGGCGAGGATGCCTTTGATAGCGCTACGGTGGTTATCCGCCGTCCGAAGGCTATGCCTGTGGCGGATGAGATATGGTATACCACAGCCAACCACCAGCCTCTGGAGCTGCCAGAGTATACTGCCGAGGGTGGTGTTGTGACAAATAGCTACCGCAATGGCGTGGGTGTTATCAAGTTCTCCGCGCCACTGACCGAGCTGCAAAATTGTGCCTTCTACAACTGCGCTGAGCTTACGAGCGTAATACTTCCGAAGGGTATGACATCTGTCGGCAACCACACCTTCTCGGGCTGCTCGGCGCTGACAAGCGTTACGGTTCCCGATAGCGTTGAGCATATCGGCATTTGCGCCTTTGAGGGTTGCTCGGCGCTCAAGAATATAGACTTGGGTCGCGGTGTGCAGCGCTTTGGCGAGTATGCCTTTGGTGGATGTCTGTCGCTCAAGAGCCTTGCTCTACCCGATGGTGTGCAGGTGCTCTCGGAGGGACTCTTTTTCGGCTGTAAGTCGCTCACCACGCTCTATTTGGGACAGAGTGTAAATGCTATAGAGACCCACGCCTTTGAGCGTTGCGGGAGCCTGCAGCGCTACTACCTAAGGGCTGCCGAGCCGCAGTTTAGCAGCTCTCTGCTACCACTCTCTGTGGGCGTTAGGGTCTATGTGTTAAATGGGTCGCTGGAGTGCTATAAGGGCCACGCCGATTGGGGTCAGCACGCCGACCGCATCTACGGATACGACCCCGAAAATTAGATGCTATGAGGAGGCTTCTGCTCATACTCCTCTGCGCTATACTGCTCAGTTTCACTGCTTTAGGTCAGGAGCCTGAGCAGTATCGCTATTTTAAGTTCTACGAGCCAACCGACGAGAGCGAACCACTAATCTCCCAGTCCGATACCGTCATTCAGACCCTGCCACACCCCACTTGGGGTCAGAGTCTGTTTGAGCAACCATCTGCTGTGGTGAACGACCATCGCGGTGTGAACTACTACGACCAGACGGATATCTTTAATGGCATACGACTGCCTAAGATTAGCCACTACCGCGCCCGCAGGCTGGGTCTGCAAAGTACTCTGCTTGAGGATGTTAGCGCCCGCCGCTATACTGTCGTGCGCCCTAAGACGGAGCGTACGCAGGTGGGGCTGTCACTCGCCACGCGCGGCTATAGGGTCGGCGTTAGTGGCTCCACAGCGCACAGCATAGGGGAGCGGAGCATACTTCTGAGTGATATCAGCATGCGCACGGGCAGGGATGCCCATATCAAGGGTGTCTATACCAACGATGCGCAGGTGAACCTCGCCCTGATGCACACGCCCGACAGCCTTAGTAGCCTCTATGTTGCCCTGCTCTTCAACCCCTCCGAGCGTGCGGTGCGCAGGGCGGCCTATGGTCAGTGCTTTGAGCTTACGGGCGACAGATACTACAACCCCGCCTGGGGTTATCAGGACTCTAAGGTGCGCAGCGCCAATGTCATCACCACGCTGCAACCTACGGCTGTAGCCTCCTATAGCCGCGATTTTGCCCGCGCGGGAAGACTCAATGTAAGCCTTGCGGCTACCGTTGGCTCAAGGGCGCATAGTGGTCTGGACTACCTCAATGCCGCCACGCCCCTGCCCGATAACTACCGCTACCTGCCCGACTACTTCACAGAGTCGGAGGCTGCCGAGGCGGTTACTACTGCGTGGGCTACGGGCGATAGCCGCTATACGCAGATAGATTTTGACGAGCTGCACCGCCGTAATCGCCTGCAGCCGCACGCCGTCTACCTGATGAACAACCGCGTGACGCGCACCACCAATCTGCAACTCAGCGCCTCGCTTGTGCGCGAGCTTAATTCCTATCTGAGGATAACCTATGGCGCTACGGGGCAGTACGACCGCCGTCGTAGCTTCAAGCGGGCTACGGACCTGCTCTCAGGAGGGGCGTTTGAGGATATAGACTACTACTTGGTGGATGACGACTCCTATAGCTCCAACTTGCAGAACGACCTCAATAATCCTGGTAGAACTATCGGTAAATCAGACCGTTACGGCTACGACTACGCCCTTGTTCGCTCTCGTGCGGTTCTATTTGCTCAGGTGGAGTATACCCGTCAGCGCTTTGCCCTGGAGGGTAGGGTAGAGGTGGGTGGAAGCAGGACTCTTCGCCGCGGATATTTTCGCAAGGAGCTCTTTGCGGACAACAGCTACGGGCGCTCCGAGCCGATAAACTTCGCCGACTATGCCCTGCGCCTTAGTGCCGACTTCCGCCCTCAGCCCAACCACCACCTCTACGGCTCTGTCACTGTCGCGGTAGCTCCGCCAGAGGCTGAGAACCTCTTTTTGCAGTCGCAGTATAACCATCGCGCCGTGACAAATAGCTCTCTTTCAACGCTTTACGCTGCAAATGTGGGATACGAGCTCTACGCTGGCGAACTCTCGCTCCGCACGGCACTCTTTGCCCGCTATCAGGGTCGGGGCACGGAGGTTATGCAGGTATACTACGACCCCGCCTCGCAGTTTGCCGATATTGTAACTACGAATGTTGCCACCCTTGCCGCGGGTGTGGAGGTGGAGGCGCGCTATCGCGTGGCTCGCCACTGGAATTTTACCCTTGCCGCTACGGCGGGTCGTTATCGCTATGCGGGCACGCCTGTGGTTACGGTCTATGCCGACCGCGACAATGCCCTGCTGGCGCAGGATAGCGTTGCAGGGGCGCGTAAGTTGCGTACGGGACGCACGCCAGGGGTCTCGGTGGCGGCGGAGATTGAGTACTTCAACCGCGGCTGGGGCGTTACGCTCAGCGGTGCTTATCATGCCCTCAGATATGTCTCCCCGTCGCTTGTTCGCCGCACGGAGAGCATCCTCTCGCACGCCGCCACGGAGCAGGCTCGTGCCGAACTTGTCGCCCAGCAGAACATCGGCAGCGCCGCTACGGCTAACATTATGCTCTCCAAGAGCATCTACCTCAAGAGCTTTGACCGCCGACTGTACTCCACTGCCGCCGCGCCAAAGCTGCTTGACCGACACCCCTACTCGCGCATAACTATATCGGTGATTGTCAATAACTTACTCGGCACGGACACCTTCATCTACCGCGCCTACGAATCCTCCCGCATCCGCCGCAAGCGCCTCTGGCAGTCCTACTCCGCCACCGCCATGCCCGCCTACCAACTCTACGCCTACCCCCGCACCTACGCCCTGCATATAAAGGTGACATTTTAGCTGTTGGCTATTAGCCATTAGCTATTGGCTCGCCTATGGCGACCCTTCCTCCTCGCGGCTCGGCATAGCAAACGAGTTTGTTCTGCTCTCGCTCCGCAGCGTCGGTTGGCTTTTCTAAGGTATCCGCTATACGGATGATATTTAGGGGTGCAAGCCGTGGCGATTTATTAAAGGTTATTAAGGGTGGCTAAAATTAAGGGTATCGCTACCTTGATATAGCCAATGGCCAAAAGCCAACAGCCAAAAAAAATAGGCCCCGGAAATCGGAGCCTATTTTTTATAGTGGTAGTGATTACTCAAGTACTGGACCTGCAGCAACCAGAGCCTTACCAGCCTCGTTGGTGGTGTACTTGCCGAAGTTCTTGATGAAACGACCTGCAAGGTCTGCTGCCTTAACCTCCCACTCCTTAGCGTCTGCGTAGGTGTCGCGTGGGTCAAGGATTGCAGGATCTACACCTGGAAGAGCTGTAGGAACCTCAAAGTTGAAGACTGGGATAGTCTTGGTAGGAGCCTCAAGGATAGCACCGTCAAGGATAGCGTCAATAATACCACGAGTGTCGCGGATAGAGATACGCTTGCCAGTACCGTTCCAACCAGTGTTTACGAGGTATGCCTTAGCACCGCTCTTCTCCATACGCTTTACAAGCTCCTCAGCATACTTTGTTGGGTGGAGCTCAAGGAATGCCTGACCGAAGCAAGCAGAGAAGGTTGGAGTAGGCTCGGTGATACCACGCTCTGTACCTGCGAGCTTAGCAGTAAAGCCAGAGAGGAAGTAGTACTGAGTCTGATCTGGTGTAAGGATAGATACTGGAGGAAGTACGCCGAATGCATCTGCAGAGAGGAAGATTACATTCTTAGCTGCAGGAGCTGCGCTCTTAGGGCGAACGATGTTCTCGATGTGCTCGATTGGATAAGATACACGAGTGTTCTCAGTTACGCTCTTATCGTTGAAGTCGATCTTGCCATTAGCATCTACGGTAACATTCTCAAGCAGAGCGTTACGACGGATAGCGTTGTAGATATCTGGCTCAGACTCCTTGTCCAGCTTAATAACCTTTGCATAGCAACCACCCTCAAAGTTGAAGATACCGTTGTCGTCCCAACCGTGCTCGTCGTCACCGATAAGCTGACGCTTAGGGTCGGTAGAGAGGGTAGTCTTACCTGTACCAGAGAGGCCGAAGAAGATAGCGGTCTCGCCCTTCTCGTTGGTGTTTGCAGAGCAGTGCATAGAAGCGATGCCCTTCAGTGGCAGGTAGTAGTTCATCATAGAGAACATACCCTTCTTCATCTCACCACCATACCAAGTGTTGATGATAACCTGCTCGCGAGAGGTGATGTTGAACACAACAGCGGTCTCAGAGTTAAGACCCAGCTCCTGATAGTTCTCAACCTTTGCCTTAGAGGCGTTGTATACGATAAAGTCTGGCTCAAAAGTCTCAAGCTCTGCCGCAGTAGGGCGGATAAACATGTTCTTCACAAAGTGAGCCTGCCAAGCAACCTCCATGATGAAACGAACAGCCATACGGGTATCCTCGTTAGCACCACAGTAGCCATCAATTACAAACAGACGCTTGCCAGAGAGCTCGCGCTGTGCAATCTCCTTAAGAGCAGCCCAAGATGACTCAGAGCAAGGCTTGTTGTCGTTCTTGTACTCCTCAGAAGTCCACCATACAGTGTCCTTAGAGTTCTCGTCCATAACGATGAACTTGTCCTTAGGTGAACGACCAGTGTAAACGCCAGTCATCACATTTACAGCACCAAGCTCAGTCTCCTGACCGCGGTCAAAACCGGTAAGAGACTCCTTAGTCTCCTCCTCAAAGAGAACCTCGTAAGACGGATTGTAGACAACCTCAGTAGTCTCGGTAATACCGTACTTCAATAAATCTTCTTTCTTAAAAGCCATAGTTGTTTAATATTTAGTGATTTAACCTCTTATTCTTGTGTAATCTTTCCGTTCAAAAGGGCGCTATATGTAAGACCCTTTTTTCCCGATGCAAAGATATTGCTAATTTTTGAATTGTGAAAATATTAACACACATTTTTTTGAATTTTGTTGTGAAAAGCACGCATTTGCGGCACATCCCTTAAATATTAGGCTCGGCTGTACGTTTTAGTACTATCCGAGCCTAATATTTTTCACGATGCACCGCAACTACGCACTTTTGACAACAAAATGGGTGCGGAGAATGGGAGGTGTGCACCAAATGACAAATAATGACATTCAATGGCATTGAATAGCGTTTGTCATTCATTGTCATTAAGGGCGCCAGCCCTTTGCTATTCTATGTCATTCTTTAATCGCGCTAAACACTCGTCGCCATAGGCGACACCTCTGAAAAGCCAATAGCTAATAGCTAATAGCCAACAGCTTTTTAACCAGTCATCCGCCAAAAACGACTGTTCACAGTAAAAATTCGCTCGGATTTTGCAGAAGTTGCAAAAATAGTTACTTTTGTACTATGGCTGTGATATATTTCCATATCCCTTTTTGCAAGCGGTTGTGTGGCTATTGCGACTTTAGGCGTAGTGTGAAGGTTCAGTATATGCCGCAGGTGGTGGAGCAGATGCACAGGGAGCTGGAGGCGCAGCACGGTTTTTTGACAGATAGGACTATTCGTACAATATATTTCGGCGGAGGGACCCCTTCGCTACTCAATCCCTCGGAGATAGAGCGGTTTATTGCCCACTGTCGCCAGCTATTTGACTGTTCGGCTGTGGAGGAGATAACTGTGGAGGTAAACCCTGATGATATTACGGAGCAATATGTTGAGGCGTTGAGCCGCAGCTCGGTGAACAGGGTATCTATGGGTGTGCAGTCGTTTGACGATGCCGCCCTGCGCTTTATGGGCCGTAGGCATACTGCCGAGCAGGCGGTGCGGGCTATTGAGCGTCTGCGAAGTGGCGGGATTGAGAATATATCTATAGATATAATCTTCGGTATCAGCGGCTTCGGCGGTAGTAGTTTGGAGCGCACTTTGCAGCAGGCTGTGGCGATGGATGTGGAGCATATCTCGGCATACCACCTGACCATAGAGCCTACTACCCGCTTTGGTCGTCTGCTGGAGAAGGGGGAGCTGAGTCAGACCCCCGAGCAGCAGAGTGAGGAGGAGTTTGCCGCTGTGCATCAGGCACTTACGGCTGTGGGTTACGAGCACTACGAGGTGAGTAACTTCGCCCGCAAGGGTTTTCGCTCGCGCCATAACTCGTCCTACTGGACGGGGGCGCAGTACCTGGGCATAGGCCCCGGGGCGCACTCATACACCGAGGGTGTGCGTCGCTGGTGCGAGCAGGATGTGGCTCAGTATATCCACGCTGTGGAGTATGGCGAGGAGCATCTGAGCGTGGAAGATACTCTGAATGAGTATGTTATGGTCTCGCTGCGTCGCGTGGAGGGCATAGATTTGCAGCATATTGCCCAGCGCTGGGGCGAGGGTCATAGGGTGCGAATAGAGCGGTGCGCCGAGCCATTTGTGGCTAAGGGGCTGCTGGTAAAATGTGGCGAGAGGTTGGCTATTCCAGCCGCCCATTTTATCCTCTCCGATATGATTATAGAGGCACTATTTATATAATATAGGTAAAAATATTAAAAAATTTTAATAAAACTTTCAAATTTCAATGTAAAGTACTATCTTTGCGCCGGAAATTTTTGAGAAAAGTACAAAATATCAGATAATTATGAGTGAAAAAAGATTTTCTCCAGATACCCTTTTTGAGGTTAGCTGGGAGGTGTGCAACAAGGTTGGTGGCATACACACAGTGGTAGCTACCAAGGCACTTACTGTGACAGAGTTGCTGGGCGATAAGTATATCGTTATCGGTCCGGACTTCTCACAGGATAATGGTAATAGCGAGTTTGAGGAGGATACAACCCTGCTCCGTCAGTGGCGTCAGCAGCTCTATAACGAGGGCATTCGCGTGCGTATTGGTCGTTGGAAGATTGTGGGCAGCCCGCTGGCTATCCTCATTGACTTTACAACCCACTTCGCACAGAAGGACGAGATTCTGAAGGGTCTGTGGGACAACTACAATGTAGACTCCCTCTCTGGTCAGTGGGACTATGTAGAGCCAGTGCTCTTCGGTCATATCGCAGGTCAGGTTATTGCATCGTATGTTGAGAATATCGCAGCGGCTACCGATAAGGTTGTGGCTCACTTCCACGAGTGGATGAGCTGCTCAGGTGGTCTCTACCTGCGCAAGTACTCTCCGTATGTTGCAACGGTGATGACTACCCACGCAACTGTTATGGGTCGTTGCATCGCTGGCAACAACCTGCCACTCTATGGCAACCTCTCTAAGTTCAACGCTGACGACCTTGCTCGTCAGTTCAATGTGGCTGCAAAGCACTCTATTGAGAAGATGGGTGCTCAGTATCACGACGCCTTCCTTACCGTTAGCGACATCACTGCACGCGAGTGTAAGTATCTGCTGGGCAAGGAGGTTGATGTTGTTACCCCTAATGGCTTTGAGAACGACTTTGTTTGGACTGGTGCAGAGTATGACACCAAGCGTGCCGAGGCTCGTAAGGCGATGATTACCGTTGCTGAGGCTTGTCTGGGTTGCAAGTTTGAGTCTGAGCCGCTGATTGTCGGCACATCGGGTCGCTATGAGTTCCACAACAAGGGTCTGGATGTATTCTTTGAGTCACTCAAGCGTCTGGCGCAGTCAAATGTAGAGCGCGAGATTCTGGCTTATGTAACCGTTCCTGCTGCAAACCACGGTGCTCGCACCGACCTGCAGGCTCACCTGAAGGATAGCAGCAAGGCTATTGATGCTACTCAGTATCGCCACTCTACCCACTACCTTGAGAATCAGGCGTGGGATCAGGTAGCTCAGGCTATTGCAGAGAATGGTCTGGATGCTGCAGACTCTAAGGTAAAGGTTATCTTCGTGCCTACATACCTCAACCAGAACGACGGTATCTTTAACAAGAACTACTACGAGCTGCTTGTAGGTATGGACCTCACCGTATTTGCATCTTACTACGAGCCATGGGGCTACACTCCACTGGAGTCTATCGCATTCTCAGTACCTACAATCACCACCACCCTTGCAGGTTTTGGCGTTTGGGCAGCAGGTCTGGAGAACCACGAGGGTATCACCGTAATTGAGCGTAACGATACCAACGGCTCGCAGGCAGCAGCTGAGATTGCACTCACCATTCAGCAGTTCGCTTCTCGCCTTGAGGAGGAGGTTGCTGAGATTCGCGCTTCGGTATACGAGGTATCTAAGCTGGCATTGTGGGATAACCTGTTCAAGCACTATCAGAAGGCTTACCAGGTGGCTATTGAGAGCTGCGTAGGTCGTACAAACCGCGCCGTGCTGGGCGATGGCGGCTCAAAGACCGAGCAGATTAACTTCGTTAGCCAGCAGCTCTTTGCTGAGCGTCCAAACTGGCAGCGTGTGATGGTTGAGAAGTCACTGCCAGAGGTTCTTCATCCGCTGGAGGAGCTCTCACGCAACCTTTGGTGGAGCTGGACCCTCGGTGCGCGCGACCTGTTTGAGTATATTGACAAGGAGCTGTGGGTTGAGGTAAACCGTAACCCTATCGCGCTGCTTGACAAGCTCTCTGTAGAGCGTCTGGCAGAGCTGGCTGCAGATAAGGAGTTCCTCAAGATGATGGGCGAGGTATATGCTCAGTTCCAGGAGTATATGAACGAGGCTCCAAAGGCAGAGACTCCGAAGATTGCATACTTCTCTATGGAGTACGGTCTGCACCACACCCTCAAGATCTACTCAGGTGGTCTTGGTATCCTTGCAGGTGACTACCTCAAGGAGGCATCAGATAAGAATGTTCCTATGGTTGCCGTAGGTCTGCTCTACCGCTACGGTTACTTCACACAGCGCCTCTCAAGCCAGGGTGCTCAGGAGGCTGTATATGAGCCACAGAACTTCTCTAAGCTCCCAATCTCGGCAGTTCGTGACGAGGATGGCAGCTGGGTAACTGTTCAGGTGGCATTCCCTGGTCGTACACTCTATGCTCGCGTATGGCGTTGCATGGTGGGTCGTACCGCCCTCTACCTGCTCGATACCGACTACGAGGCGAACCTTGAGGAGGATCGTCAGGTTACACACTACCTCTACGGTGGTGACTGGGAGAACCGTCTTAAGCAGGAGCTGCTGCTCGGCGTAGGTGGTATCCGCGCCCTCAACAAGATGGGCATCCGTCAGGATGTTTACCACTGCAACGAGGGTCACGCAGCATTTATCGGTCTGGAGCGCATCCGCAACTTCATCGGTCGCCAGAAGCTGTCATTCTCTGAGGCTCTGGAGGTTGTTCGTAGCTCATCGCTCTTTACAACCCACACTCCAGTGCCTGCAGGTCACGACGCATTCCCAGAGTCTATGATTCGTCAGTATATGTCGCACTATCCAGATGTGCTGGGTATCACTTGGGATCAGTTCATCAACCTCGGTAAGGTTAATCCAAACGATGTGAACGAGAAGTTCTCTATGTCAGTGCTGGCATGTAACCTGTCTCAGGAGGTTAATGGTGTATCTTGGCTCCACGGCGAGGTATCTAAGGATATCCTGGGCAATATGTGGCCAGGCTACTTCAAGAATGAGCTCCACATCGGTTATGTAACCAATGGTGTTCACTATCCTACTTGGACTGCATCAAATATGCGTCGTCTCTACGCTAAGTACTTCCCAGAGGGCTTCAGCGGTCACCAGTACGACATCCCTGCATGGCAGAAGATGAAGAATATCTCTAACGAGGAGCTGTGGAACGAGCGTATGTTCCTCAAGAACCGCCTTATCAAGACCATCAAGCGTCGCTATACCGACCCTACACAGGTGCGTTTTGACTCTCCTCGTCAGCTGGTGCAGGTATCTGAGGCTATTAAGCCAGAGGTGCTCACTATCGGTTTTGCTCGCCGCTTCGCAACTTACAAGCGTGCACACCTGCTCTTTACAAACCTTGAGCGTCTGTCAAAGATTGTAAATAACCCAGAGCACCCAGTACAGTTTATCTTCGCTGGTAAGGCCCATCCAAATGATAAGCCAGGTCAGGATCTGATTAAGCGTATCGTTGAGGTATCTCTCCGTCCAGAGTTCGTGGGTAAGATTATCTTCCTGCAGAACTACGATATGGAGCTTGCTCGCCGTATGGTTCAGGGTGTGGATGTATGGTTGAATACCCCTACCCGTCCACTGGAGGCTTCAGGTACTTCGGGTGAGAAGTGCGTTATGAACGGTGTTATGCAGTTCTCTGTCCTTGATGGATGGTGGGTTGAGGGCTACAAGGAGGGCGCTGGCTGGATGCTTCCTATGGAGCGCACTTTCACAGACCAGAACTACCAGAACGACCTTGATGCCGAGATGATCTACACCACTATTGAGGAGCAGATTGTACCTATGTATTACTCGCGCGACGAGAAGGGTATCCCTGCACAGTGGTGCGAGGCTATCAAGAGCTGCGTGGCAGATATCGCATCTAACTTTACAACAAACCGTATGCTCACCGACTATGAGGAGCGCTTCTACAATCAGCTTGCAGAGCGTAAGAGCACAATGGTTGAGAACAACTATATCCTCGCTCGCGAGATTGCCGCTTGGAAGCGTAAGGTTTCGGCTGCGTGGGATAATGTCAAGGTGCTTGATGTTCAGCGCGTGCGCGTAGATAAGGAGGCACTCTTCGTTGGCGAGTCATACCGCTTTGAGGTTAAGCTCGACATCGCAAACCTCAAGCCAGAGGATATCGGCGTAGAGCTTGTTGTTGCTAAGCCAATGGTTGGCAACCAGGCTGCAAATGTGGACTACTCACTCGCCTTTGTTCAGAGCAAGGTAGAGGGTAATAAGGTATCTTACACCCTTGAGTACACCCCACGCCGCACCGGTATCTTTGATATCGCAATCCGCGTATTCCCTCAGAATGAGAAGCTCGCACACCGTATGGACTTCGCATTGGTGAAGTGGGCATAAGGCTGAATGCGTCTAACAAGGTGATTTCTGCATTACTCTTGTCCTCAAAATCCTCACATACGCTTTAGTATGCTGCGGTTTTTCGGACTGCGAAAGCCTTGAAATCCCTCTTGTTATACACATTCGGGGTTTGTGATTGGATGTTCCAATTGGCCCCAAATACAACACTACAAGGTGGTTTGAGTGCTATTTTTGCGCTCAAACCGCTTTGTTTGATAAAAAACTCTGAAAAAGGGTTGCAAATTGGTAAAATAATTTGTACCTTTACATTACATCTTGTAAAATCTTACAAAATAATATTATGCCGGGATTAACATTTGACAAACGGGAACTTGGAAACTTGGAGTATTCGCTTCAGCGCGAAATGCTTGCAACCGACCGTCGTGGTGGTTATATGAGCACCACCATCGTGGGTTGCAACACTCGCAAGTATCACGGACTGATTGTTGCCCCTATTGACACGACAGACCAGACCTATGTGCTGCTCTCGTCGCTCGATGAGACTATTGTGCAGCACGACCAGTCTTTCAATCTGGCTCTGCATCGCTTCCGCGGTGTGTACGAGCCAAGGGGTCACAAGTACATCACTGACTTTGAGTACACTCCTTGTCCTACAATCACATACCGCGTAGGTGGTGTGATTCTGAAGAAGGAGCTGCTCTGGATTCACAAGCGTACGCATCTGATGATTCGCTACACACTTGTGGATGCACACTCAAAGACTACTCTTCGCCTGCGTCCATTCCTCGCCTTCAGAAACAAGCACTCGCTCTCTAAGGCAAATATGGATGCGAATGTTCGCTCTTATCCAGTGAAGAATGGTGTTAAGAATCGTCTCTACGACGGCTTCCCGTGGCTGCACATGCAGCTGAGCAAGGATAGCGCACAGTTTATCGCCGCTCCAGACTGGTACTACGACTTTGAGTATCAGAAGGAGATTGAGCGTGGCTACGAGGGCTACGAGGATCTGCTCACTACCGGTTACTTCGAGATGGAGATTGAGAAGGGCGAGAGCATCATCTTCTCAGCCTCTGTAGACGAGATGGAGTCGGCAGAGGATATTGTAAACTACTTCAACGCCTCTATCGCTCGTCGTACACACAAGATTGACTTCCGCAGCTGTCTGCACCACTCTGCTCGCCAGTTCATCATCCGCCGCCCAGGTGACCGCACCGAGGTTGTGGCTGGATACCCTTGGTATGGCGAGGATGGTCGCTCTACATTTATCTCTCTGCCAGGTCTTACTCTGGAGCAGGGATATAAGGAGGACTGCATGGCAGTGCTTGATACTTTGGTTGGCGATATGCACAATGGCGACTTCGCGGGCTCTGCATCTGCCGAGGTTGCTGCAGACGCTCCGCTGTGGTTCTTCTGGACTCTGCAGAATCTGGAGGAGCATATCGGCGCTAAGGCTGTTTGGGAGAGGTATGGCGCAGCTATGAAGAGCATCCTCGGTGCTTACCGCAAGGGCTTCTTCGGTGGTTGCGTAGCACTGCATAGCAACGGCCTTATTTGGGCTGCTCGCGAGGGTTATGCCCTCACTTGGATGAATAGCGTAGTGGGTGGCGTGCCACAGACTCCGCGTGCAGGTTATACCGTAGAGATTAACGCTCTGTGGTACAACGCTGTATCTTATGCCCTTGAGCTTGCCAAGAAGTGCGGCGACAAGGAGTTTGTAGCAGAGTGGAAGAGCCTGCCTGCACAGACCAAAAAGTCGTTCCTTGAGTGCTTCTACCTCGCAGACGAGGGTTATCTGGCAGACTATGTAGACCTTCGCGGTGCAGATAAGGCGGTGCGTTGCAACCAGATTATCGCGTGCGGTCTGCCATACACCATGGTGGCAGAGGAGCAGGTTGTAAGCATTCTGCTCACTGTGCGTCAGCACCTTCTCACCCCGCTGGGTCTTCGCTCACTCTCTCCAGAGGATAGCCGCTTTGAGTCTACCTACAAGGAGAACCCTATTGAGCAGGAGGCTGCAAGCAAGAACGGCGCTGTATGGGTATGGCCATTGATGTTCTACTTCGAGTGCGCCTTTGCACTTCAGGGCGAGAAGTTCCTCGCTAAGGCAAAGGATATGTACGAGGCGTATGACGACAATATCCAGACCTACTGCATCGGCTCTGTTGCAGAGTACTACGATGCAAACCCTCCATTTGCCCCTCGTGGCGCATTCTCTATGGCTTGGAGCGTAGGTGCACTGCTCTACATCCAGCAGCTTATTGAGAAGCAGGAGGCTAAGGCAGCTCGCGCAGCAAAGCGCACTGCAAAAAAGAGTGTAAAAACAAGTAAAAAATAGGTAGAATGAGAGTTTTAATGTTTGGATGGGAGTTCCCACCGCATATCGCTGGTGGTCTGGGAACTGCTTGCTACGGAATGACGCGCGGACTGGCGCGTAACGGCGTAGATGTAACTTTCGTTATGCCGCACGCCAGTGGTGACGAGGATGAGCGTTTTGTTGATATCGTCAATGCAAGCGATGTGGAGACTGTCTTCGGTAAGGTTGATGCCGACTGCGAGGATATCATTCAGAAGATGTCATTTATTCATATTGACTCTAACCTGGTGCCATACCTCTCGCCTGAGGACTATGAGACCTACCACGACGAGTTTGTAAAGACAGGCGAGAAGCGTTGGGAGACCCGCGATGTGTGGAGCCAGCGTTACACATTCTCTGGTAAGTATGGCGCAAACCTGCTTGAGGAGATTGCTCGCTATGCTATCGTGGCAGCTCAGGTGGCAAAAGACCACGCTGGCGAGTTTGATGTTATCCACGCGCACGACTGGCTGACATACTTCGCAGGTATCGCTGCAAAGCGCGTATCTGGAAAGCCGCTGGTGGTACATATGCACGCAACAGAGTTTGACCGCTCGGGCGAGAATATCAACACCCAGACCTACGCTATTGAGCGCGCAGGTATGCACGCTGCTGACCGCGTAATTGCTGTGTCAAACCTTACTCGTAATATCATCATCAACCGCTACGGCGTGCCTGCAGAGCGTGTTGTGGCTGTGCACAACGCTGTACGCTTTACCGACAAGGGCGAGGCTTGGCCAGAGCGCGGTGTGGATGATAAGGTTGTAACATTCCTGGGTCGTATCACCTTCCAGAAGGGTCCTGACTACTTCGTTGAGGCTGCTGCAAAGGTGCTTAAGCGTTGTCCAAATGTGCGTTTCGTAATGGCTGGTTCGGGCGATATGATGAACCATGTTATCCGTCGTGTTGCTCGCCTCGGTATTGCTGACCGATTCCACTTCACCGGCTTCCTCCGTGGTGCCGATGTGGATAAGATGTTCCAGCTCTCCGATGTATTCGTAATGCCATCCGTTTCGGAGCCATTCGGTATCGCGCCGCTGGAGGCTATGCGTTCAAATGTGCCAGTGATTATCTCTAAGCAGAGTGGTGTTGCCGAGGTGCTCGACTATGCCGTGAAGGTAGACTACTGGGATGTAGACGCTATGGCTGACGCAATTTATGGTCTTGTAAACTATCCTGCCCTCTCTAAGATGTTCGCCGAGAAGGGTCTGGAGGAGGTTATCTCCCTGAAGTGGAACGATGCCGCTGCAAAGATTAAGAAAGTTTACGAGGACGCTATTGCAGATTGTAGATAAATAAGAAATAAATAAAAACTAAAGATATGAAAACAGTTTGCTTGTATTTTCAGGTACATCAGCCTTGGCGACTTAAGACCTATCGCTTCTTTAACATCGGCAAGGACCACAACTATTTGGACGATTTGACCAATCGCGCCATTATGCAGAAGATTGCTCGCGAGTGCTATCTTCCAATGAACTCACTGCTGCTCAAGCTCATCAAGGAGAATAAGGGCGCTTTCCGCTGCTCGTTCTCGCTGACAGGTACTGTTGTTGAGCAGTTCAAACTCTATGCTCCAGAGGTGCTGGACTCTTTCCGCGAGCTTGTTAAGACTGGCTGCGTAGAGCTTCTGTGCGAGACCTACTCTCACTCTCTTGCCGCTCTGTCAAGCAAGGAGGACTTCGTAGAGCAGGTTAAGGCTCATCAGGCAATGCTTAAGAAGGAGTTTGGTGTTAAGCCAAAGGCTTTCCGCAATACAGAGCTTATCTACTCAGACGCTATCGGCGCTATGGCTGGCGAGCTGGGCTTCAAGACTATCCTCGCTGAGGGTGCAAAGCATGTGCTGGGTTGGAAGTCTCCAGACTTCGTATATGCAAGTGCTGGCGACCAGAGCCTGCGCGTTCTGCTGCGTAACTATAAGCTGTCAGACGATATCGCTTTCCGCTTCTCAAATCAGGGTTGGGACGAGTATCCACTCACTGCCGACAAGTACGCTGCTTGGCTTAGCGAGGCAGACGGCGAGGTTGTAAACCTCTTTATGGACTACGAGACCTTCGGTGAGCACCAGAAGGCCTCTACAGGCATCTTTGACTTCGTTAAGGCTCTGCCAAAGGCTGTTCTCGGCCGTGGCGACTTGAAGTTCGCAACTGTATCTGAGACCGCTGCTGCACACCAGCCGGTAGCTGTTATCCACTGCCCTCACGTTATGTCTTGGGCAGACGAGGAGCGCGATGTTACCGCATGGCTCGGCAACGACCTTCAGAACGAGGCATTTGCAAAGATTTACGAGCTTAAGGATAAGGTTCGCGCCCTGAAGAGCGAGGACTTCAACTATGTTTGGAACTTTATGCAGACCTCAGACCACTTCTACTATATGGCAACCAAGTGGCTCTCTGATGGCGATGTACACTCATACTTCAACCCATACGGTTCGTCTTACGAGGCATTTATCAACTATATGAATGTCCTCTCCGACTTCCAGATTGAGGTAGAGAAGGCACTTGCTGCAAAGAAGAGCCGCAAGAAGAGCAACTAATTAGAAGCTGATTCACAGAGCCTGTCTATTCTATAGGCAGGCTCGTTTTGTTTTAAGATATGAAAAGATACCTTTTAACCGTTGTGGCGATAGCGTGTGGGTATGTTGCTTCGGCGCAGTTTTATACCGAGCAGCACTATCCGAATGCGATTAGGTTGTACAACAAGAATGTGCCGCGCAGGGAGATTATTCTGCCCAAGGTGGAGGGGTATACCCTCTACAAGGCCGATTTCCACGTGCATACAATCTACTCCGATGGCGATGTGACGCCGCGAGAGCGTGTGCGCGAGGCGTGGCAGGATGGGTTGGATATTATTGCGCTGACCGACCACTTGGAGATTCGTACCTACGAGAAGTTTATGCTCAAGGTGCTTGAACCCTACAACAAGGGCAAGGCGCCGTTTAAGTACGAGCACGCGGGCATTGCCAACAAAAAAGATAAGGGTTATCCCGTTATGGCAAATCTCAATGCAGCCTACGACGAGGCGGTATACTATGCCGAGCGCGAGAACTTGCCGATAATGGTTGTGCGCGGAACGGAGATTTGGCGTAACACAAAGAGCATAGGCGAGTTTAACGCCCTCTTTATCAGCGACATAAATGCTGTATGCGATGCCGACCTCTTTGAGTCGTTCCGTCGTGTGAAGCAGCAGGGAGGACTCATCATGCACAACCACCCTGGCTACACCCGCCAGACGGCAGAGATTGCCGAGGGTGAGCAGGCGCGCGCCTACGATGAGGGGTGGATAGATGGTGTGGAGGTGATAAACTCCACGACCCTATATCCGACTGTTGTGCGCCGATGTGGCGAGCGAGGACTCTTTATGGCTGCCAACACCGATGCACACCGACCAACGGCGCAGGTCTACAACGGGGTGAACGAGTTTTTCCGCACGATGACCTTCGTCCTTGCCACAGAGTGCACCGAGCAGGCGATAAAGGAGGCGCTCAAGGCTGGGCGCACCATAGGCTACAGCGGAAACCACTTGGTGGGTCAGCTGCCGCTGCTCACAGCGTTTCTAAACGCCGCCGTGGAGTGTCGCAAGGTGGCTCAGAGTGACAAGGGGGTGACCTACAGCGTTACCAACACCTGCTCTGTGCCATTCTTCCTCCGTCAGACCAAAAACACATTCAAGTTAGAGCCTTTCCGCACACTCACATTTACATTCAAGAGTGGCGAGCCGACTTTTACGATTGCTAATATGTGGTATACCGACGAGCAGCATCCAAGGATTACTCTTGATATAGATAGGTAGCACAAAAAATATTTAGTAAAAGAGAACACTTTTGAAAAATATTACTACCTTTGTAGCATAGAAGGTGTCTTACTGAGTCGCTCAGTGAGATGAAAAGGAAATTCGGTGAGAATCCGAAACAGTACCTGCTGCTGTAAGTTCCTGTCCGTAAGGATGTTACATCTTGCACAAAGCCATTGGGAAACTGAGAAGGCGCAAGATGTGGAATAAGTCAGAAGACCTGCCTCTATGATTATGATTTTTCAAACCCTGCAGGAGAACGGGGCGAAATCAAAACAGCTCAGGCAGGTTGGTGCACAAATCGTTGTCCGTAGAGTAGAGTTTTGATAAAACACCGTGATCCGAAAAGGGTTGCGGTGTTCTTTATTTATAAACTCTCTAACAGGACTATTAGAATGAGAAAATTTTTGTTTTTGGCAATCGTACCTATATTATTTATAGGGTGCCAGTATGATGACGATGCCCTCTGGGGCGAGGTTGAGAAGCTGAACGACAAGGTTGAGCAGAATGCAGAGGATATTGCTACTCTCTCTGCCATTGTTGAGGCTCTGAACAAGGGTAAGGTGATTACCGCTACCGAGCAGACCGCCGAGGGCGTGGTGCTTACATTTAGCGACGGCAGCAGCGTGACTATCAAAAATGGTGCAGACGGCAAGGACGGCATAGACGGCAAGGATGGAAAAGATGGCGTAGATGGCGCTGACGGCAAGGATGGCGCTGACGGTAAAGATGGTGTAGATGGCAAGGACGGCGAGGATGGCGATTCACTATTTGTATCTATCACTGAGGATGATACGAGCGTGACTATCGTACTTGCAGATGGTCGTGTGATTGTGCTTCCGAAGGCTGTTGCAGACCAGGAGCCAGAGCCAGAGGCTGACATTCGCGTGCTGACATTTGAGGATAGCGATGTGAAGTTTACCTCCTATGCGCTGGACTTCTACGGCCCGCTGATTGACTGCTGGAGTGCGCTGATTGACCCGCTGCAGTATGGTGGCGAGCTGCTCTACTATCAGGGTGGTGGCACATACTACTGGTACGACGAGGGTAACACCGAGCTATACCACAGTTTTGTAACGCCGCTATGGACTGGCGGACACGCGCTCTCAAACTATGTGATTGCCGACTATGCGACCCTGCCAGAGGGTTACTACGGCTGGTACGAGTTGCAGCTGGCAAACCCTATTGGTGGAAACAACGGCTCGGCTAACTTCTGCGTGCACAACGGATATGTAGATAGCTTTAACTCAGGCATTTACGATGCTCAGCTGCAGGGCTTTGAGTTTGCCGATGGCGTGGAGAGGGTTATAGACCACCTCTACATTACCAACACCTGCTATGTGCTCAACTCGCTGACTTATGGCGACGGCTTCTGCGCAGCGGCAACAGAGAGCAGCTACTACAAGGTTATCGCCTACGGCTATGACGCCTCGGGCAACCAGACCGGCAGCGTAGAGTTCACCCTCTGCAACGGCACCGAGCTGGTAACCACATGGGAGAAGTTTGACCTCTCGCCATTAGGCAAGGTTGCAAAGGTGGCCTTCAACTTTGACGCTTCTGCCGACCTGAAGGGCGACTACGGAATGAACGCCCCAGCATACTTCGCCTATGACGATGTAGCTGTGGTTTTTGAATAGGAGAAGGTACGCGACCTCATTCGCGCAAAATATACTATGAAACAATTTATTGTAATACTCTCTATCGCGCTCATTACGCTATCCTGTAATAGGGATGGCGTAATTGAGGCGGAGGGTGGTGTGCCACAAATTGAGCTTGGCGAGCAGGCGGGCGTGTATGCCGTGAAGGTGGGCGAGCAGGTGGAGATTGCTCCGCAATATATCAATGCCGACAGCAATACGGTATACAGCTGGAGCATTGATGGCGTGCGCGTGGCGACGACGCCTGTCTACACATTTACAGCTCAGAGTGCCGGCGAGGTATTTATACTGCTGGAGGTGGCAAATAGTTATGGCTCTGATAGTGAGGAGTTTAGAGTTGATGTAGCAGATTTGGAAATCCCGACGGTAACCATCACAGCGGCGGAGCAGATGACTCTTGCCGTAGGCTCTACATACCACTTTAGGGCCTCGGCGAAGCAGACCTCGCTGCCCACAACGCTACGCTGGTTGCTCGGTAGTGAGCAGGTGGCAGAGGGCTTTGGTTACATCTTTGAGGCTACAGCAGCGGGGCATTACACCCTGACTGTGACGGCAGTAAACAGCGATGGCGAGCATAGCGATAGCGTTGAGATTGAGGTACTTGCGGCGGAGGATATGCCATTTGTCTGGGAGTTTGCCAGCACAAATCTCTCGGCCGTTGTTGGGCGCGAGATGTTGATAGAGCCGACAGAGTGCAGCGACCCTGAGGGGGTTACATACTACTGGCAGTCGGAGAATCAGCCGACAGATATAAGCCGAGAGGCGCGCTACACATACACGCCGCAGAGCCGCGGAAGGCATACGATAAAGGCGACAGCCTCCACGCTTCGTGGCGGGGAGACGATGGTGGTAAGCAAGCTCTTCACCATTGATGTCTACGAGGAGGGGGAGTTTCTCCGTCCCGAGACTCAGGCGAGCGTTGCCAACTGCAACAAGGTATACGACTTCACCCCAGCGCCGGGTCAGTTTATAAACGAGAACTACACCGCCACAACCCCCGTAGAGGCGTGCGCCGTAGCCCTTGAGCGTATGCAGGCGGGCACTTATGTCAGCCTCGGCGGCTTTGGTGGCTACATCGTCGTAGGCTTTGACCACAGCGTGCAGAATGGCGAGGGGTATGACTTTGCTGTGGATGGCAACTCGTTCAACTCCTCCTCAGAGCCAGGCATAGTGTGGGTTATGCAGGATGAGAATGGCGACGGTATGCCAAACGACACCTGGTACGAGCTTGCGGGCAGCGAGACGGGCAAGGAGACGACAATTCGTGGTTACGAGGTGACCTACTTCCGCCCCTCTGGTGCGGGTATGAGTGTGCAGTGGGTAGATAACCTCGGGCAGAGTGGCGAGGTGGCATATCTTGCCTCCTACCACAAGCAGGAGTACTACTACCCTGAGTGGATAACTGCCGAGAGCTACACCCTGCGAGGTACACGCCTTGAGGCGCGAAACTACGACAAGTATGGCAATGGCGCGATGTGGATTCAGCCGCCATACGACTGGGGCTATGCCGACAACTACTCCTCTGTAGACCGTCTGGCGGAGGGCGAGGGGTCGGACAACAAGGCTATGCCTAATGGTTTTGATATCTCCAAGGCTATAGACCACAGCGGCAAGAGCATTGAGCTCAAGTTTATAGATTTTGTCAAGGTGCAGACCGCCTGCAACACAAGCAGTGGCTGGTTGGGCGAGAACTCTACCGAGGTATTCGGCATCTACGACATACAACAGTAGCATATTGTATTATGAGCAGCCTACGACACAACATACAATTGGTTGTTGCCATAATGGTACTCCTGCTTACGACCGCAACGGGTTGTATGCGCTGGGAGTATGGTACTATGGAGGAGTTTAGGGTTACCGAGTCGGGGCTGCTTATCTGCAATGAGGGCAACTTCCAGTATGGAAATGCTTCGCTATCCTACTACGACCCAGAGACGAAAAGCGTTGAGAATGAGCTCTTCTACCGCGCCAACGGTATGAAGCTGGGCGATGTGGCGCAGAGCATGGTTATCCGCAACGGCGTGGGGTGGATAGTGGTAAATAATTCGCATGTTATCTTCGCCATAGATATGGAGACCTTCCGCGAGGTTGGGCGAATAACGAACCTCACCTCGCCGCGATATATCCACTTTATCTCCGACACCAAGGCCTATGTGACCCAAATCTGGGACAACCGAATTTTTATCGTAAACCCCAAGACATACACCGTTACGGGGCATATCACCTGCCCGAATATGACCATGGAGAGTGGCTCTACCGAGCAGATGGTGCAGCTGGGCGACTATCTATATGTGAACTGCTGGTCGTACCAAAATCGTATTCTGAAGATTGACACCCGCACAGATACCATCGTAGACTCGCTCACCGTGGGCATACAGCCTACATCGTTGGTTATGGACTGCAACAACAAGCTCTGGACAGTCACCGACGGCGGATATGCGGGCTCGCCATACGGCTATGAGGCGCCGTCGCTCTACTGCATTGATGCAGAGAGCTTTACCATAGAGAAGCAATTTCTCTTTAAGTTGGGCGATGCCCCTTCGGAGGTGCAGCTCAATGGCGACAAAAATACCCTCTACTGGATAAACGACGACATCTGGGCGATGGATGTTACGGCCGACCGCGTGCCTGTGCGACCGATAGTGGAGTCGCGAGGCACGAAGTTCTACGGCCTTACCGTAAGCCCGACAAATGGCGATATATATGTTGCCGATGCGATAGACTATCAGCAGCAGGGCATTGTCTACCGATATACAGCTGCGGGGGAGTTGGTAGATGAGTTTTATGTGGGTATTATCCCCGGTGCATTCTGTTGGAAATGAGGCGATTAGTGGTCATACTTGCACTTCTGTTTGTCGTGGTTGCAGCTACGGCAGAGGAGCGCACTGTGGCTATACGCGAGGTGACCGTTCTGGGGCATCGTCCGATGAAGGAGATAGGCGTGCAGCAGACCAAGTTGGACTCTGTGACGCTGAAGGAGAATGTCGCCCTCTCGCTTGCTGATGTGCTGAGCTTCAACAGCTCAATATTTGTCAAGAGCTACGGTCGTGCGACCCTCTCAACGGTCTCATTCAGAGGTACTTCCCCCTCGCATACGCAGGTGTCGTGGAACGGCATGAAGATAAACAACCCGATGCTCGGCATGACCGACTTCTCGATGATTCCCTCCTACTTTATTGACGACGCCTCGCTGCTGGCGGGCACCTCGTCGGTGAACGAGTCGGGCGGAGGTTTAGGCGGAGCAGTAAAGCTCTCAACGCGCCCAGCGGAGAATCGCGGCTTTGGGCTTCAGTTTATACAGGGTGTGGGGTCGTTTAAGACCTTTGACGAGTTTCTGCGTCTGACATACGGCTCGGAGCGCTGGCAGGTATCTACCCGCGCGGTATATATGTGTTCGGCAAATGACTACAAGTATCGCAACCACGACAAGAAGGAGAACATCTATGACGAGGAGATGAACATCGTGGGGCAGTACTTCCCCATAGAGCGCAACCGCAGCGGAGCATACCGCGACCTGCATATTCTTCAGGAGGTGTACTACAACACCCTGCGTGGCGACCGATTCTCGCTAAATGCTTGGTACATAGGCTCTAACCGCGAGTTGGCGATGCTGACGACAGACTATGGCGAGGGTACAGACTTTGACAACCGTCAGCGCGAGCAGACCCTGCGTGCCGTGTTGGGCTGGGACCACCTGCGTAGCAACTGGCGCACGGGCGTGAAGGCGGGGTATATCTACTCGTGGATGGCGTATGACTACAAGCGCGACCCGGGCAATGGCATTATGACCTCCATGACCCGCTCGCGCAGCAACATAAACACCCTCTACCTGCAGGGCGATGGCGAGTATCACCTCTCGGACAAGTGGCTCTTTACTGCCAACATCGCTGCCTATCAGCACTTTGTGCTCAGCCGCGACAAGAACATCATCCTCCAGCAGGGCGGTACGGGCATTGTCGGCTATGACAAGGCGCGAGTGGAGTTGTCGGGCGTGGTGAGTGCCAAGTATCGCCCCATAGAGCGGTTTGGCGTGGCGCTGACGCTGCGCGAGGAGATGTTTGGCAACGAGTTTACGCCACTCATCCCCGCACTATTTCTTGATGGCGTGCTCTCCAAGCGTGGCAGCGTGATACTCAAGGCCTCCGTATCGCGCAACTACCGCTTCCCGACCCTTAACGATAGGTACTTCCTGCCAGGCGGTAACCCCGACCTGCGCCCCGAGAGCGGCTTTACATACGATGCAGAGCTGAGCTTCAAGGTGGGCAAGGCGGAGCGATACTCCCTATCGGGCTCGGCAGCGTGGTTTGAGAGCTACATAGACGACTGGATTCAGTGGCTGCCAACGACAAAGGGCTTCTTCTCGCCTCGCAATGTAAAGCGAGTACATAGCTACGGAGTAAACCTCAAGGCGAACCTTACGGTAGACATAACCAAAGATTGGAAACTGGCGTTAGACGGCACCTTCGCATGGACGCCGTCAATAAATATCGGCGAGAAAATCTCTGCGGGCGACCAGTCCGTGGGTAAGCAGCTGCCCTATGTGCCACGACTGACATCCAATGTCGTCGGCCGCCTGAGCTACCGCAGCTGGGCATTCCTCTACAAGTGGTGCTACTACAGCACCCGCTACACCATGTCCAGCAACGACATATCCCTCTCAGGCACCCTCCCACCATACTTTATGAGCAACATCTCCCTGGAAAAGAGCTTCGACTTCCGCTGGGCAGACCTCTCCCTGAAAGGTACTATCAACAACCTCTTCAACGAAGAGTACCTCTCCGTCCTCGCCCGCCCTATGCCCGGCATCAACTTTGAACTCTTCCTCAGCATCCGCCCGAAGTGGTAGGCTACGCAGTACGGCTACGCAGTACTGCCCCTTTTTGAAAAAAGCGGCACCAAAAACTTTTGGAGAAACTTCGTTTCTCTTCTATGCGCTGCGGATTTAGGATAACTGAAGTTATTGAAACAAAAAATAGCCACCTTCGGTTTCAAGCGAGCTTGACCTTGGATGGCTATTTTTCATTTCACTGCCTTCGGCAGCTGTCCTAAATCCGAATAGAAATCAACTCTCGTCGCGTAGCGACACCGCTGAAAAAGCCAATGGCTAATGGCCAACGGCTAACGGCTAACAGTCAACAGAGGAGAAGCAAAACCTGCTTCTCCTCTGTTGCTGAGCTGAATCCGGGACTTGAACCCGGGACCCCTTCATTACGAGTGAAGTGCTCTACCACTGAGCTAATTCAGCATTTGTGAGGCAAATATCGTAAAAATTTTCTTTGGATGTGCATTTTCAGCTACTTTTTTTGTACCTTCGCATAGATAAACCTAAAAAACCATAACTATGTTAACCTTTATTATCTGCTTAGTGCTTCTGGTGGTGGCATATTTTACATACGGCCGCTACTTGGACAAGGTGTGTAAGATTGACCCTAAGGCGTCGGTGCCAAGTGATCGCCTATACGACGGTGTGGACTATGTTCCGATGCCGCGCTGGAGAACTTTTCTCATTCAGCTGCTAAATATTGCCGGTACGGGACCTATCTTTGGTGCGATACTGGGTGCGTGCTATGGCCCTGTGGCGTTCCTCTGGATTACCATTGGTGGTATATTTATGGGTGCGATGCACGACTTTATCTCGGGTGTGATTCTTGTCCGCAACGACGGTCTGAGCATTACCGAGATTGTGGCGCGCTACCTTGGCAAGGGCGCGGGAGCGTTTATGCGCGTATTCTCGGTAATTCTGCTGCTGCTGGTGGGTGTTGTCTTTGTGGTTAGCCCTGCAGATATTCTGTCTACGAAGTTTGAGTTTATATCTCGCAGCTGGTGGTTGGCGATTATCATCGTCTACTACTTCATCGCTACGCTGCTACCTATTGACAAGCTGATTGGCAAGATATATCCGCTCTTTGGTGCAGCGCTGGTATTTATGGCTGTGGGTCTGCTGGGCGTGCTGCTCTTTGGCGACTACACCATCCCTGCGATGACCCTTGAGAATCTGCATATCAACAAGGCTAACCTGCCGCTGGTGCCGACCCTCTTTATCACAATTGCCTGCGGAGCTATTTCGGGCTTCCACGCAACTCAGTCGCCACTTATGGCACGCTGTGTGAACAACGAGGGTGAGTGTCGTATGGTATTCTACGGCGCGATGATTTCCGAGTCGGTTATCGCTCTGATTTGGGCGGCGATATCTATGGCGTTCTTCTACGAGGATGGTGGCGTGTCGGCAGTTATGGCTACACATACTCCTGCGTGGGCAGTGAACGAGATTTCTAACACCACGCTGGGTATTGTGGGTGGTATTCTGGCAATTCTGGGCGTTGTGGCAGCACCTATTACCTCGGGCGATACAGCCTTCCGCTCGGCACGACTTATCATTGCCGATGTGTTCCATATTGAGCAGCGCACAAAGTGGAAGAGATTGGTTATCTGCATTCCGCTCTTGACCATAGGTATCATCCTCACATTTGTGGACTTTGATGTGGTTTGGCGCTACTTCGCCTGGACAAATCAGGCGCTGGCGACCGTGGTGCTCTGGTGCATTGTGGTCTACCTGAACCTCAATAAGCGCAATATATGGGTTGCACTGCCTCCTGCAGTATTTATGACCTATATCTGCTCGTCATTCGTATTTGTCTCTAACCAGTTTGTGGGCATGGGCTCCACGGCGCTGGCATACGCGCTCGGTGGCGTGCTGACCGTTCTGCTTACGGCTCTGATGTGCTACAAGCTGCGCAAGGATAGAAAAACTCTGCTGGTATAGATGGTGCTAAATACGCTCTATATCCTGCTACTTTTTGCCGCGGTGGTGCTGCTCTCGGCTCTCCAGAAGCCTATCTTTATGCTCTGGTATGCCGAGCAGTGCTCGGAGGCTTCGGCGGCAGAGTTGTGGGGCGTGGTGGAGCACGGACTGAGCCTTGACGCCACTATGGCGGGCTATATCTGTGCGCTGCCGGTGCTGTTTCTGCTGCTCTCAACGCTCTTCCCGCATATATTTTGGCGGAGAGCTACGCAATATTGGCTCTATGTGGCGGCGACGGTTGTCGCTGTGAGCTTCTCGGTAAACCTCGGACTCTATGAGTTCTGGGGTTTTCCGCTTGATGGCTCTATTATGCAGTACCTTGCAACGCCACGCGAGGCTATGGCGAGCGTTACGCCGCAAATGTTTGTAGTTCAGACGGTTGTGGCGGTTGTCTACAGCGCTGTGATGGTGCTCCTCTGCAGGCAGATAGTGAGAATTTACAACCCTACGCTGCACCTTAAATGGGGCAGAAGGTTAATCTACTCGCTCTTTGTGCTGTTGCTTGCGGGGCTTGACTTTCTGGCTATTCGCGGTGGCGTGACTACGGCGGTGGCGAATGTGAGCAAGGTATACTTCAGCGACAAGATTATACTCAACCACGCGGCGGTAAATCCGACATTCTCCTTTATCTCCTCCCTCTCTGCGGGCGAGGATTTGAGCCGCTATGACTACTTTGAGAGCGAGGCATGCGCTGCTCAGTTTGAGGCGCTGAAGCCTAAGACAGCCGCGACGGAGAGCCTGCTGACAACTTCGCGCCCGAATATTGTGATGATTATCGCCGAGAGTTTCGGTCGCTCAACGATAGACGAGCATGTGGCTGGCGAGTCCGTAGCGCCTAATATTCAGCGACTTAAGGGCGAGGGTGTGTGGTTTGAGAATATGATTGCCTCCTCGTTCCGCACCGACCGCGGTGTGCTCGCTACGCTGAGTGGCTTCTGCGCTCAGCCGACGATGTCTATTATGAAAGAGGCGCAGAGGGCGTCACGACTGCCCTCTATAGCGGGGTCGTTGCGCGAGGTGGGGTACAGGACATCGTATATCCACGGCGGGGACTTGAACTTTACCGATATGGCGTCGTATCTCTACGCTACGGGCTTTGATAAGTTGGTGGCATACAAGGATTTACACTTTGACGCGCCGACATCTAAGTGGGGTTATGCCGACGATGTGCTTGCCGACTATTTCGTAGATTTTATCAACCAGCAGGGTGGCGAGGCTCCATATTTTACCGTATGGCAGACCCTCTCCAGCCATGAGCCATTTGATGTTCCGACGGCGGTGTTTGAGGATAAGATGCTCAGCTCTATGCACTTTGCCGACAGCTGCATCAACAGCGTGGTGGAGGCGCTCAGGCAGAGCGAGAGCTGGGACAACACCCTTGTGGTCATCATTGCCGACCACGCCTACCTCTACCCGTACGGTATCAGCGCAAGTGCTGTGGAGCGCCACCGCATACCGATGCTCTGGCTTGGCGGGGCGGTGAAGGAGCCGAGGGTGGTGGATGCCTACTGCTCGCAGAGCGACTTGGCAGCTACGCTGCTGCAACAGTTGGGCGTAGACCATAGTCAGTTTACCCTTAGTCGCGACATTTTCGCCGCTGATTATCAGTCATTTGGCTACTATACATTCAACAATGGCTTCGGCGTGGTGGATAGCCTCAGTACGACCATCTACGACTGCACCACCGAGAGCGTTATTACTGGCGAGGGTGGCAGTCAGGAGCAGATTGGCAAGACAATGTTACAGACGACATATAATATTATCAAGGAGTTATGAAACCTTTTTTAGAGCTGCAACCGACAGCAAATCAGACATTTAGACTTATAGGCAACGGCGCTCGCGGAAACCTTGCTGCCAGACTTGAGAACTCCTACAAGCGTGAGCAGGAGGGTGACTACGAGGCGGCGTGCATTATGCGATATGAGGCGTTTGAGGATATTTTAGCAACCTTCCCCGATGACGAGGAGAGCATCGTAGAGCTTGACCGCAACCACCCCAACAGCCTTGCGGCGATGGAGATTATGCACTCCTCGGCGGTAGATTTCTACCTTGCTGGCGAGGGCGAGATGGCTGCGGCGCAGCTTGAGTTGCTGCTTGACTGCGACAGCGAGGACCCATTAGAGGCGACCCCTACGCTTGCGCTCTGCTATGCAATGTGTGGCGAGTGGGAGGATCTGGAGGCGATAGATACCGACTTGGGCGAGAAGACAGCCTTGCGTCCGCTGCTGCGTGCGTTGCATCAGTATGTTAAGGGTGGTAAGATTGAGGCTACGACGGTGGCGGAGCTTGCCCGCTTCAAGGAGTTTGCTGCTGAGCTTAAAAAGGAGGAGCACAATGCCGACGAGAGATACTCGCAGGATATCCACTCCGACCGCCCATCCCGCAATGCCCTTGCCCTGCAACTATACCTACAGGCGGAGCGGGCGCTTGCGACATACCCCGAGTTCCTAAAGGCGCTTAGGGAGCTGTTATAAAATAAAAAGGAGAGATTTGTAATCTCTCCTTTTTTGTTGAGTATCAGTTGTTTACAACCACTTCTTGTACTTGAAGAAGCCCATAGTAAGCAGCGAGGCGAGAATCATCAGACCCAGGGCGAAGATATATCCCACAGGGATGGTCATACCGTTCTCAAGGGTCCAAATCCACTCCAGCTCGGGCATAAACTTGAAGTTCATACCGTAGATACTTGCCACAAGGGTTGCGGGCAGGAAGACCACGGCAGCGACGGAGAAGATCTTAACCACCTCGTTCTGCTCAATATTGATAAGACCCAGAGCCGCATCCTGGATATAGTCCAGACGCTGGAAGGTGAAGTCCGTATGGCTAATCAGCGAGCTTACATCCTTAATCATCAGCTGCAGGCGTGGGTAGATATCGTTCGGGAAGCGCTCGGAGCGGTGTATGCCCGAGAGTACGCGCTGGCGGTCAAAGATATTCTCGCGCAGCACCATCGTACGCTCCTGCAGGGTGTTGATGCGCTGGATAACCTCCTTGTCGATGCTATCCTCGCGGTTGATATCCTTGCTCAGCGCCGATACCTGGCGACCGACCATCTCTACAAGGTCGGCGTCAAAGTCAATACGCACCTCAAGCAGCGAGATGAGGATATGGTAGCCGGTGGAGTAGTTGCGGTAGTTCATCTGTAGGCGCTTCTCCGCCTCGCGGAAGGTGCGCATATCTGCCTGACGCACAGAGACTAACACACCCTCGTTAGAGAGCGTGAACGATACAGGCTCAACCTTGAATGAGTCGCCACCGACGGGAACGAAGAAGTTGCTATTGGAGATAATTGCGTTCTCCGACTCCGAGTACTTTGATGTAGACTCAATCTCCTCCACCTGCTGGCGGGTCTGGAGGTTTATCTCCATAAAGTTCTCTACGGCCTTCTGCTCCTTGATTGTGGGTTGCATCATATCAATCCACAAAATGTCGTCAAAACCCAAATCGTCAAACAGCTCTGTGTCGGCGTTTCGGATAATCTTGTTGTATTGCTTTAGATAGATTGTAATCATTGTTCTAGTCCTCTCTGTTTTTTGATTTGTAAGTTCATATTCCAGATTGGGCGGTCTCCCGCTTAACCCCTTCAGCCGGGATTGACCTTAGGCTCAATCTTGAGTCCAAAGTCCCAGAACTTCTTTAGTGCTTTATGCTTCTGACTATCAAAAAGGAAATCAATATTCTCGGTAAGGTAGCTGTAGGCGTAGTCCTTCTGAGCATAGTCGCTCTCCATAATCGCCTCGTAGATATGCTCCACGCCGTATGTCAGGCAGCGCTGCAGGGCGTCGTGCACCTGATAGCTAAGACCCTTGCGTGCCACCCAGAGGGCAAAGGCAAATGGCAACTTTGTCTGCGCAATCCACTCCGAGGCAAGGTCGTAGCTGTAGGCAAAGCGACCCTCGTAGCCGAAGCACTTGTCGCCAATAATTAGGAAGGCGTCGCCCGGCTGCGGATTATCCAGCAGGGTGTAGTCGTCCAACGCAAGATACTGAGGCGCAATCTTCCAGCGGTGCTTTGCCAAGTAGCCCACCAGCTGCACAGATGTGCGAGAGTGGCAGTCCATCCAGATGCGCTCCACACGCTCTATAGGGGTGTTGCTCACAACCAAAACCGTGCGCACAGGGCCCACAGCGCCGATGCAGTAGTCGGTAATCACCTGCGCATCCTTGAGCGTTGGCACTACGGCAGCAGGCAGCAGAGCAAGGTCTACCTTACCCTCTATAAAGTGTTGTACATTCTCAGATGGGGGCGCAATGATTAGCTCGGCGCAAAGACTACCTTCGTGCCGAATACCATAGAGGAATGGTATCGTATTGAGATACGATATTGCTGCTATTTTTGCATTGATAACCATCACCATCCATAGTTAAGGGAGGTTCTATAAATTAGTAAACTTTTTATCGCTATTGGAAGATTCTATTTCGGTTGCTTTTGAATTTATTTCAGTATCTTTTCCATCTTTCCTCAGTTACAATAGGCTATTGCGCCTTCAGAAGAGATGAAAAATCTACTTGAAATAATTTTCAAAATCAACTCGACTAATTTACAGAACCTCCCTTAATAGGGTGCAAGTTGGAGAACTTGACCCCAAAACATACGCAAAGGTAGTATTTTTTTTGCACAGAGTATGCCCTGAGGGCAATTTTTTTCAAAAAAAGAGATTTTTTTGGGGCTTTAACAACTTTGGCGTGAAGAATTTAGCCACCAGCGCCCTGCGGAAAATCACTTTGCCCTCTTGACAAGGGCTATTTTTGTGTTATATATTTGCACAGCCATTGAGAAGTTGCTTAAAATTTATTTATCTCATTCTTTTCTGCTGTTTACGACTCTTTTCTCGCCTAATTATCGTTACATAGGAGCCCCTATGCGCCTCAAATTATACGAGGAAATAGCCACAAAACAGCTGTAAAATAATTTCGCAAATAAATTCAAACAACTTCCGAGCAGTTATCAACAATTTCTCACGCCTGTTGATAACCTTATTAACACCGCAACATACAGACAATCAATGCCCCCGCGCGGGGTTGTTGCGCAGTTTTCAACACAAGTACTAACATCTATTACCACCTATTATGAACCGAAAAACTCTAATTTCGGCGGTGGAGCAGAGCTGTGCCCTCAGTGGTTACAACTTTGCAACCCTGACGGCAGAGAGTATTGCCGCCCACCCGCCACATTTCCCCGTCGCACTGCTTGCAGAGCCCAAGTTCCAATCTATCACCGGTCGCCACCACGGCAGAATAACCTACGCCCTGACCCTCCACCTGCTTGTGCAGGGGGCATACCTGCCGCCCGAGCAGCGTAGAGAGGCGCTCTCAACCCTCCAGTCGCACGCCCTTGAAATCTTCTCAAACCTCTCCACCCATCCCCAGGTGGCACTCGTGCAGGAGCTGACCATCAACCCCACCGCCCACACCCTCCTGAACAAGGGCGAGCTGGGTATCACCTGCCAGGCGGAAGTGGAGGTCATCTTTTAACCATTGATTTTGGTGTGATAGTGGGGCATATACGGCACATTCCTCAATTTGCTGAATGGGCAGTACGCCTTAGTACAGTCCATCCAACAAATTATCACGATGCACCGTATCTACCCCACTCTGACACCAAAATAGCCAATGGTTACAACCATTAGCTATTAGCCATTGGTCATTGGCTTTTCAGCGGTATCGCCTGCGGCGATGGTGTTTATAGGGTGCAATATGTAGTCAGATTGCAAATAGCAACCTCTAAACACTATCCGCGCAGCGGATACCTTAATAAAGCCAATAGCCAACAGCCAATAGCCAACAGCCAAACAAAAACCTATGATTACAATCGTTTCACAACCAGCAGATTTTACCCCGATAGAGAGTGGGGTAGTATATGTCGTGGAGAGTGACTACTCCGGCGACTTTCTAATCAAGATTATCAACAACACTACGGGCGAGGTGGTGGGGAGCAAGGCGGTCGTGGCCTCTATCCGCGCGGCGGTAGATATTGCTCCGTACATCACCGCCATCACTGCCGCCGAGCCCGCCCAGCAGGGGGTATTCTCCTTAGCGCCAGCCCCTGCGGAGGAGTACTACATTGAGGTTACCACCGACGAGGAGAGTGAGGTGTCGGAGGTGGTGCGTGTGAGCAACAACCGCCGAGTGCCGAAGTTGGGCAGCGTGCAGAGCATCTTCGGCCTGAGTCGCAAGATAAGCTATGGCGAGGATGACGAGCTGCGCTTTACGGCGGCGAACAACAGCACCATAGTGGCACGCATAACCACCGACAGAGGCGAGGTGGTAGAGCTTGAATGCTATGCCCCCTATGGCGTTGCGGTGCTGCACATAGCAACGGCGCAGTTGGACTATCGCACCAGCCGCTTTGAGGTGGAGTTCTATGCCGATGATGTGCTGATGCAGAGCGTGGAGTATGCCGTAGTGCCGCGCTACGAGGGTGCTGTGAGGGTGGCGTGGCTCTCGGAGGAGGGGACTGTTGAGCGTCACACCTTCCGCCAGACCCTCTCCAAGAGTGTTGCCACGCAGCGAGATACCCTCTTTACCAACCGTCAGGGCGAGCATATCGTCCGCTGCCGAAGTGCCAAGCGTATAGCTCTGCGCTCGCACCCCCTCACGGAGGCTGAGACGGATGCGTTAGCGACGATACTCAGCGCGCCGAAGGTCTGGATAGAGAGCCTTCAGATGGCCGTCGCCCGCCCATTGGATGTGGAGGCTGTGACCTACAGCTTCGGTAAGTTGGCAAGGGTAGACCTCACCCTTGAGTATGGCGAGGAGGAGGTGGTGCTATGATGCTCTATGTAGATGGGTGCAGCTGTCCGATAGAGGGCTCGCCCAAGTTGCCCACGCTCTTTGCCATAGATAGCCTCACAGACCCGCAGCAGGCGATGCAGGGTCAGGTACTGGAGCTTGAAATACCCTCCACAGCCGCCTCAGACGCTATATTCGGTGTTGCGAGGGATATATATGCTGCCCAGCGATTTAACGACAGCCACCATACTGCCGTAGTGGTCTGCGAGGGTGTGGAGCTCTTTGAGGGTACGATATATATCCTGAGCAGCACCATGGCGCAGCGCCACGGCGGAAGCTATCGGGTGCGCATAGCCGCAGGAGGTGCCGACTGGGCTAAGCGCGCGGCGAGGACGACACTGCGCAGTAGCGGCCTGGAGTTTGAGACCACGCTCACGGCGCAGAGCATTATGGATAGCTGGTCGGGGAGTAAGGATGTGCGCTTTCTGCCCGTGCTCCGCAATAGGTACTCGCCCATCTACTCGGGCTACTCGGGCGCACCTGTGGAGTATATCATGACGGCGGACGATTTTCATCCATACTTCTCCTTGGCGGCGCTCCTTGAGCGTATATTTGACGGCTATACCATTGAGGGCGACTTTATAAATAGCAGCGAGCTGCGCCAGCTATATATCAGCGGTCAGTATGCCTCGCCCGACACCATCAAGCAGCGCGCCCTGCTGGACTTTTTCGCTCGTCGCAAGGATAGGGCGACGGCGGTGGCGGATGAGTGGGGTATGGTCTACGCCACGGAGAGCTTTGACGGCGATAGCGCGCTGGGAAATATCGTAGATACTGCCGACCCTACGGCGGTAGATTGCGATGGCGCGGTGATGCACGACACCTTCACCACGGGCAAGGTCTTTACTATCAACGAGGAGGGCTATTGTCAGTTTACGAGCACCATAGCCGCCACGGTGGGTTTCCTGCTCCACCTGAAGTACACCACCGACTACCGCATAGCCTCGCGCACAAGCCTCTGTGGCTTCAACCGCGTTGTTGCCGAGCCCGATGTGGATGTCTCCTTTACGCTGGCGAATGTCTTTGAGGATCAGCGTGAGAAGTTGGTCGGGGGCATAGAGTACAGCCTCTGCATCTTTGACTATGTGCCCGACAACCTCTACCTGCTAACTGTCTACGATGCCGATAGTGGCTCTAAGCTCGCGGAGCATGTCGTAGAGTCCCGCTTCAGCCGCATAACTATGCCCGAGGGTTGCACGCCACACTGCACGCTGGAGCTTATGTCGGGCGAGAAGGAGCAGGGGCAGAGCGACTGGGCGCTCTACTTCGGCTATGTGGAGGAGTGCGGCAAGACAGAGGTTATCGTAGACCTTCGCATACCGCCGCAGGACTTTGCGCCCGAGCAGACTATGCGCTTCAACCGCATAAAGTTCGGCGGGGCAGAGCAGGGTATGGAGATAACCCTCTCTACCGAGTGCTCGCTGCGCCCATACTTCTCCACCGTGCCAGGATATGGCTCTACGGTGACCTTCGCCGACATCTCGCACACCAATATCTGGCTCATAGAGCTTGTGGACGCCCTCTGTCGTATGTTCAACCTTGTAATCCACACCGACGAGAAGAGCCGCCGCGTGAGGATTGAGCCTATGGAGAGCTTCTACAGCGACAAGGTGTGGGAGTGGAGCGATAGGGTAGACTTCAGCTCGCCAATAACCATCAGCGACATGGGTGTAGATGTGCCGCACACTCTGGAGTGGGGCTATCGCTCGGGCGACTGGGCTACGGAGCAGTTTAACGAGCTCAACAACACGCAGTTTGGCGTTTGGCAGGTGGAGAACGGCACCTATGGCGCAAAGAGCAGCACCCGCCGCAACACCGTCAGCCTCTTCACTACGGGTATAAATCGTACGGGACACTACGCCCTTGCCCCCTCAGCCTCCATTATGCAGGTGGGCGATAGTGCCGCCGAGGGTAGTATGGACGCCCCCTTTACCACCCATATTGTCCGCTATGTGGGGCTCAGACCCCTGCCCGAGGGGGAGCGGTGGGGCTACCCGCTGAGTGATAATCGCTATCCGCTCTCGGCATTCTTCTTCCCGGGGGATAGGTATACCGAGGGCTTCTCGCTCTGCTACGAGGATAGAGAGGGCATTGCGGGTCTCAACCGCTTCTTCAAGGATGCCGTCGCCCGCCTCACCACACGCCAGCGGCTGAGCCTCTCGCTGCACCTCACACCCGCAGAGCTTGCCCGCCTGCTCTCTACAGAGGAGAATAGCTTTGCAAGCCTTAGCGACAACTTCCGCCTTGATATTCTGGGCGAGAGCTCGCTCTACCGCATTGAGAGCCTTCAGAGCTACGACGCCGAGCGCCAGAGTGCAAAATGTACACTTATCAGATTAACCAAAGACTAACTAAACGACTATGAATCAGATTATTAACATCTCCGCGACGGCTACCGTTGCGACGATAGACATCGAGGGCATTATCGGCAGTCAGAGCGAGAGCGGCGCTATTACAACCTATCAGGCACTGAGCGAGCGACTGCAGCAGATAGAGGCTATACAGGCACCTATGGTGGTGGTAAATATCCGCTCTGTGGGTGGTAGCGTTGCCGATGCGCTGCTAATCTACGAGGCTCTGCGCTCGCTGGATGCCCATATCACCACCCGCTGCTACGGATATACCGCCTCGGCAGCTACCGTTATCGCCCAGGCCGCCAGCGAGGGTAGCCGCGAGATTGCCTCCACGGCGCTATACCTTATCCACAACTCATCCTGCATCGCCGAGGGTAACGCTGCATCCCTTGCCCAGCAGGCAGAGCTGCTGCGAAAGACCGACGAGCGCATCGCCGCCATATACGCCGCCAACTCAGGCCGTAGCGCCGACCACTTTGCGGAGCTTATGGCTCGCAATGGTGGCGATGGGGTGTGGCTCTCGCCCGAGCAGGCGGTGGAGGCGGGACTGGTAGATACCATCATCACCTCCGATGCAACCCCTACAGCCTCGCTCATCGAGCGCGTGGCTGCGTGGTTGGGCATCAAGAGCAAGAGCGCAAAGCCAACGCCCCAACCCCCTACCGACCGCCTCAACATCCTGCCTCAGCAGGGTCTCTGCACCCCTATAACCCTCTCCGAGGGTCAGCTCGCCGTGCAGAGGAGCGCCACCCAGCCCGTTGAGGACCCCGACTTTGACGGCAGAGCCATGACTGCTAACGCTACTGCCTATAATCGTGACATTGCAGCATTTTTCTAATTATTAACCATTAGCTGTTAGCTATTGGCTCGCTTTCAGCGACCCTTCCTCCTTGCGGCTCGGCATAGCAAACTTTGTTTGCTCTGCTCTCGCTCCGCAGCGTCGGTTGGCTTTTCAGAGGTATCGCCTGCGGCGATAGAGTTTATAGGGTGCAAGAGGTAGTCAACCCTGCAAACAGCAACCAATACTATCCGCATAGCGGATACCTTAATAAAGCCAACAGCTAATGGCCAATGGCTAAAAGCCAAAAAAAACACTAAAACTATGCTTATTGAAAATCCAAAGACTTACAAGGGCAGCGATGCCGAGACAATCTTTTTCCGTCCAACTTTTTGCGGAGATAACGCCACAGAGCTGGGTATCCGCGTACTCTACAATATGCCTATGCCGACCACCGTACAGGTCTGGAGCCGTGCAGAGAATGTTCTGCAGCCATTTGCCAGCGGTTGGAATGGCGGCTCAAACTCGCAGAAGCTGCAGAAGACCATTGATATGCAGAAGGTGAAGGCAGAGACCAGCTTCTCTGCAGACGACTACTTCTCTATGGTGCTTGAGAAGCTCGTAGCCGACAATGGTGTTAATTATCAGGACCTTACGGGCACAGAGCTTGAGAAGGCAGAGACCGAACTCTTCCGTCAGGCTATTGCCGAGGGTGTGCGTAGCACCATGTGGATTGGCGACACCTCCGAGGAGATATCGGAGCTTACGACCTTCAACGGTTTCTTCCGCCATATCGCCGATGCGGGCGACAAGGTAGCCTCTACTATCGCTGGCGATGACGAGTTTACCGCTACCGAGCAGCTCAAGGGTTGCTGGACGCAGGCTGCAGACGAGCTCCGCTCACTGCGTTCGGAGGGTCAGCTGGTCTACTTCGTCAGCTCGGACATCTACAACGCCTACCTTGACGAGCTTGACCAGAAGGGGGTAGATACCGCCTACACCGATATTGTCAGCGGTCAGGGCACGCTCTGCTACCATGGCATCCCAGTTGTGGAGGTTCCGCTGGGCAACTACACCCAGGCATGCTACTCATCCTTCTGCCTGCTCACCGACCGTCGCAACCTTGTCCTCGCCCTCAATACTGCCGATATGCCTGAGAATGAGGTTCGTATGTGGTACAACCCCGACCAGATGGAGAACCGCCAGCGCGCTGTCTTCCTCGCTGGCGCAGAGATTATTGATGAGAAGTTGATTTCAATTTATCACTCCGACCATTAGCCTTTTGGCGTGATAGCGGGGCACCTACGGCACATCCCTCAATTTGCTGAATGGGCAGTACGCTTAGTACAGCCCATCCAACAAATTCTCACGATGCACCGTATCTGCCCCACTCTGACGCCAAAATCACCAATGGTTGATAACCATTAGCTATTGGCCATTGGCTTTTTAGCGGTATCGCCGTAGGCGATGGTGTTTATAGGGTGCAATATGCAGTCAGCCTTGCAAATAGCAATCTCTAAACACTATCCGCGCAGCGGATACCTTAATAAAGCCAATAGCCAATAGCCAACAGCTAACAGTCAACAGCCAAAACTATGTCCTACAAACCGATTGGCGGAGTGCAGAGCGTGGCTCTGCGCTTCGTGGCGGTGACGGAGCAGATTGCCGTGCCGCTAATAGACGACGCCTCGGAGTATAAGCAGACGGTAGTGGCCTCTGAGCTGGGCGTGGTGCATCATGTGCTGACCCTTGTGGCGCGGCGAGATGATGCCCAGCCGTGGCTCGGGGAGGAGTTTGCCCTGAGGGCGGTGTTGGAGGGTGTGGTTGCAACGCTGACGCTTGAGGATGGCAGGGAGTGCACTCTTGGTAGCCCTGACATCCCCCTGCGCCTTGACACGCTGCAATCAACATCGGCACTCTCGCCCTCGGACGAGCCCACCGTAACGCTCACACTCCGATGTGAAACATTAACATTAAACTAAAACCTTATGAGTAAAATAACAAAAATTTGCGGTCAAGCCTCCACCGCCACCGACCCCTACAGCTATCGTGCGGGCAGGGTTGAGAGTCGCCAATTTTGGCGCTGGGGCAGCGACAACCGCCTGCCGCAGCTGCTCTCGGCGGTCTCGCGCTGCTCCACGACCCACCGCCGAATAATCAACGACAAGGCGGACTACATCTCGGGCAAGGGCTTTGTCTTTGACAGCTCACAGCCCCTGCTTGAGCAGTTTGTCGGGCGCGTGAATGGGTCGGGAGAGTCGTTGCGCCAGCTGATAAACAAGGTGGCCTTTGACAAGGCGCTCTTCGGTAACGCCTTTGTGGAGGTTGTTACCGATGCCGACCACACCTTCCTCTCGCTCTACCATCAGGATGCTGTGCGCTGTCGCGTGGCGAAGGACTCCGAGCATATCCTTATGCACCACGACTGGGATACCTTCAAACCTCAGGAGGCCATTAGCCTGCCGCTCTATCCCGCCTTTGAGTCGCAGGAGGATGGCACGCTGCGCTCTATAATCCACTACAAGGACTACGAGCCGGGCTTTGAGCACTACGGCGTGCCGCCCTATATCGCGGGCCTTGGTGTGAGCGCAATAGCCTATAAGACAGACCGTTGGAACATCTCACGATTGGACAACTCCTTCCAGCCCTCGGGCGTTATGATTCTGGACGATGTGGTGGATAGCGAGGCGGAGGCGGAGCGTATTGTCCGCAATGCCGAGGAGCGCTTCTCAGGCAGACCCGGTCAGGTGATGTTCGTGGTCAAGGATGGTACGGAGAGCGATAAGTCGCGCTTTGTGCCCATATCGTCGGACAACGACGGCGACTGGGCGGCGCTACATACGCAGGCGACCAACGATATTGTGGTTGCGCACTCGTGGTTTCGCTCGCTCAGCGGTCTGGACTACGCCACGGGCTTCAACTCCGAGCGAATACTGCACGAGTACGAGATTGCCCTCAACACCGTAATCCTGGGCGAGCAGGCGGAGTTGCTTGAGCCGCTGCGCGAGGTGGTGGAGCGCGTGCTGGGGGTAGATACCTCCTCGTTAGAGTTTGTCAATCGCCCACCGACTCGCTCCAAGCCTATATATATGAAGGTGTGGGAGGCTCGCCGTGCCGATGGCCTGGAGTACGACCCTCAGGATGAGGAGCAGCAGTGCTTCCTGTCAGAAATCACAAAGTATAATGTAACAAAAATCGGATGATGAATACCCTAATTACACCCCAGCAGGTGGTAGATATCGCCTTTGCGGGCTCATTTTACCTCTCGCCGCAGAGTATCGGCAGCGCAGATATTGTAGCCGCCACGGCGCGATATGTTGAGCCTATTGCGGGTCGGGCGTTGATAGATGCCCTCGCGGAGGGGAAGTACGCCGAGCTGCTTGAGAGCTATGTCGTCCCCGCCCTCGCCTTTGCCGTCAGGGCACTGGTGCAGCCCGCCCTTGCCCTGCGTATGGGTGAGGGAGGACTCGCTGCCCCGCGCACAGAGAGCTCAACAGCCCCCACCTCGGAGGCTACAAGGGCGCTGCAACGCTCCGTCACAAAGCGTGCTCGGCAGCATCTGCACCGACTCTCGGACCACCTGAACAACAACGCTTCGCTATATGCGGAGTATGACCCTAAGTTGAACATTCTAAATCGTTGCTCTATAGATGGAGGCCTTGTACAGACTTTTTAACTCGCTCTTCCTCTCACTTGTCGCCCTCTTTGCCCCTGTGCAGTCGGTGATATACTGCGCCCTGAGCTTTGTTGCCGTGGATTTCGTCAGTGGTGTGCTTGCCTCGCGCGCCACGGCACACAGAGAGGGTCGCAAGTGGTACTTCGAGAGCCGCGAGGCGTGGCGAACACTCTATAAGACGGGCTTTGTCACCCTCGCCATCGCCCTTATGTGGGCATTGGAGAGCTGCGTGCTCAACTTCGTAACCCTGAACCTCACTAAGCTCTTCGCCGGCTTTATCTGCTCGGTGGAGATGTGGTCGTTCCTTGAGAACGCCGCTCAGCTCTCTGACGCGCCACTATTTGAGTGGATGAGAAGATATTTACACCGTAGAATTGAAAAACAGATAGATAATGTCAAGTAGATTAAGCCGAGGTCTTCGCAATCTCAACCCTGGAAATATCCGCCGCTCCAAAACCCGCTATAAGGGCGAGAAGAGTCACTCCACCGACCCCGCTTTCAAGCAGTTTGAGAGCCTTGAGTGGGGATATAGGGCGGTATTTATGCTGCTGCACACCTATCGCGTGCGTGGCTATGGCGACACTATCGCTACGATGATTGCTCGCTACGCTCCACCCTCGGAGAACGATACTCAGGCGTATATCAACCGCCTTGTTCGCGCCACAGACATCGCCGCCGATGCCCCGCTTGATACGCTCAGTGGCGAGCAGATGATACCCCTCGTCTGCGCCATCTCGGCAGTTGAGAACGGCGTGGCGGCAGATAGGGAGGCGGTCACTCGTGGCTGGGAACTCTTTATTTCATCTTTATAGCGAGTAGATGGGTGCCGATGCGCGTAAAACACCAGCGGGAGTCGGCACCCTCTTTTGCTGAGAATTTACGGCATATCTCGCTGTTGGATAGCGGGAAGTCACGACGGAATATCTCTATGCGCTGCCCCTTTAGCGCTCGCTTAAGCTCCTTATTACCAACCTCATAGATAGCCTCAATGCCGAATGTGCGACCCACAACACCCTCTGGATACTCGGTGCTCAGTGCCACACCGTTATTACTCCACACATCGGCCTTGCCCATAAAAGCAGCGGCGGTGAGGCGGGAGTGGACGAGTGCCACATCGGGCAGTGTTATATAGTGGTATGAGTCAAAATTTTCGGGCACCTGCGCAAAGCTGTAGTTGCTAAGGTCGCTATAGCGGATAGCGAAACTTCCGATGCCGATAGCTGTGGCTGAGAGCCTTGGCTCGCCATCCTCTATGTGGATATTCACCTCCTTGCACTCGCCACCGAGGGAGACGGTCTGCACGGAGCACTGCTCAAACTTACGGAACGCCTCGGCAGTGTCAAAGAGTGGCGAACACTTGATGCAGATTTTGTCGCCCACCTCGCGCAGACGGGGATATAGGGCGACCATATTTGGCGAACAATCCTCAAGCAGCACCCTTCGCTCACCACTCTCCGAGCGGCGGTCGGGGTCGGCAAATATCCAGTCAAAGTGGTCGGTTGTCGCTGCCAAATACTCCTCGGCAGATGCGCAGATAACCTCCACATTCTCAGCCCCTAACAGCTTGAGGTTGTGGCGCGTAACCTCAGCCAGCACCTCGTCGCGCTCTAAGGATACGACCCTTCTGAACTTGCGCGACAGAGATAGCGTATCAACGCCCAAGCCGCAGGTCAGGTCAAGGACAGACTCGCCCGTAAGTTGCTTATTTATAGCACATTGCTCGCTGGATGACTGCTCGTATGCACGCGGAGGCAGTATCGCCCTTACGGCATAGTATGACGGCAGCTTAGCCCTTGCCCTCTGCAGGCGTTTTACCTGCGTGGCGACTAACGAGGCGTGGTCAAGATGCTTGTCAAGCGCAATATCTATCGGGTTGCACTCTATGCGCTGGCAGATAGCCTCTCGCACCTCTGGGCGGGTTAATATCTGAAACTGCTCGGCTGTCATACGCTAACTCTCTGTGGTACTCAGTAGTCCGCACGCCGCCTTGATATCCTCGCCGCGGGAGGCACGGATGGTGGTCATTATGCCGCGTGCTGTGAGGGCATCGCGGAAGGCGACAATCTTCTGCTGCTCGGGCGAGAAGTATGGCGAGCCGGGAATCTTGTGAAAGCGGATAAGGTTTATGCGGCACTTGATGCCGTTGAGTAGGCGGCAGAGCTCCTTGATATGCTGCGGGGTGTCGTTCAGCCCGCTCATAACGATATACTCAAACGATACTCGGCGCTGATGTGTGAAGTCATATCGGCGCAGGGTCTGCATAATGTCGGCGATAGGGTAGGCACGCTCAATAGGCATAATCTGCGCGCGCTGCTCGTGGAATGGATTGTGGAGCGATATGGCAAGGTGCACAGAGGTGCTCTCAAGGAATCGCTCAAGCTCGCGACCCACGCCCGAGGTAGATACCGTAATGCGCGTTGGTGACCATCCGTAGCCCCACTCGGCAGTCATAATCTCTAATGCCGCGAGCAGGTTCTCCATATTGTCAAATGGCTCGCCCATACCCATGTAGACCACATTGGTGAGTGTTTCCCGCTCAGGCAGTGAGGCTATCTGGTTGAGTATCTCGCACACCGAGAGCGAGTGTATCAACCCCATGCGTCCCGTAGCGCAGAAGTCGCAACCCATGCGGCAGCCCGCCTGTGAGGAGACGCAGAGCGTTGCGCGCTCGCCATCGGGAATATATGCCGACTCGATAGCCGCCCCCTGACTGGTCTTGTAGAGGTACTTCTTCGTCCCATCTGCCGAGGTGGTGACCTTCACTGGCGGGGTAAGACCTACGCAGTAGCGCTCGCTCAGCTTGGCGCGGTTGGCCTTAGATAGGTCGCTCATCTGCTCAATATCCGTAGCTCCACGACGGTAGAGCCATCCGGCAATCTGCTTGGCCGCAAAGCGGGGCATAGCAAGCTCGGCGCAGAGGCTCTGCAGCTGGGCGAGAGTCATACCATAAAGTGGCTTTAGTGGGGTGCTCATATATGCGTATTGGTTATAATTCTTCACAAAAGTATAGATTTTTCGCGATTTTTTTATAAGATTCTCTTTTTTTTGAAAAATAATCTTTATATTTGTACCAAAGTATGCACGCGTAGTGTTGGACGGGTGCTGTAGTGTGACAAATAATTAAAACTTAACTTATAATGGAAATTAAGAAAAATCCTAAGGTTGATGTCAATAACAAGCGTATGGTTATGCTTGAGATTGGCTTGATTCTTGCGCTGCTCGCAGTTATCGCAGCGTTCCTCTACGCTCCAAAGGAGGTTGAGGTTGAGAAGATTGATATTAATTACGGTCCTGTGGAGGAGCAGATCACCGAGATCACCCGCCAGGAGGAGCAGCGTCAGGAGCCTCCAAAGAAGACCGAGATTACCGTTATCACCGATGTGCTTAACATCGTAACTAACGACGAGAAGATTGAGACTGGCTTTGACTTCGCTGAGTTTGACGAGGATGTAGAGATCGTTCAGCAGGTAGCAGTTGAGGAGGAGGTTATTGAGGAGGATCAGCCATTCGTAAAGGTAGAGGAGATGCCTTCATTCCAGGGTGGTGACCTGCAGACCTTCCGTAACTGGGTACAGAGCAAGGTTCGTTATCCACAGATTGCTCAGGAGAACAACATCTCTGGTCGTGTATTCCTTATGTTCGTGGTAGAGCGCGATGGTACTCTGACAAACATCCAGGTGCTCCAGACTCCAGACTCTTCACTCTCTGACGAGGCTATTCGCGTGCTTAAGACCTCTCCAAAGTGGAAGCCAGGTAAGCAGCGTAATCAGACTGTGCGAGTTAAGTATACATTGCCAATCGACTTCCGTATCCAGAACTAATCTGTTCTAAGCCGTTCTGCTGCGTTACTCTTGATTTCAAAATCCTCACATACGCTCGGTATGCTGCGGTTTTGAAACCTGCAAAAGCCTTCAGAACACCTTATAACAAATTAGTTTACTAAGCGGAAAAGTTAAATATCAGGGGGTTCATTTGAGCCCCCTTTTTCTGAAATAGCAGATGGACAACAACAAGAATAACAAACCCACCGAGGTGGTAGAGCAGACCGAGACTCGCGCCGTGCTTGTTGCCGTTATTCGCGACTCGCAGGACCCCCGTCAGGCTACTGAGTTCCTTGACGAGCTTGAGTTTCTGGCCCTCACAGCCTCTATCACTACCGTAAAGCGATTTACTCAGCGACTGCCGCAGCCCTCGTCGCGCATATATGTAGGCCCCGGAAAACTTGAGGAGATTGCCACCTACTGCGCTGATAATGAGATAAATGTGGTTATTTTTGACGACGAGCTCTCCCCTTCGCAGACCCGAAATATTGAGGCAGCGATGCCTTGTCGTGTCATTGACCGTACGCGCCTAATTTTGGATATCTTCCACCAGCGCGCACAGACCGCCTACGCCAAGACGCAGGTAGAGCTTGCGCAGTGCGAGTATATGCTGCCGCGCCTGACGGGTATGTGGACCCACCTTGAGCGTCAGCGAGGAGGTACTGGTACGCGAGGAGGTGCTGGTGAGCGCGAGATTGAGACCGACCGTCGTATCGTGCGCAACCGCATAGCCAAGCTCAAGGAGGATTTGAAGAAGATTGACAAGCAGATGGCCGTTCAGCGCTCCAATCGTGGCTCTATGGTGCGCGTGTCGCTGGTCGGATATACCAATGTGGGCAAGTCTACGCTGATGAACCTTATCGCCAAGAGCGAGGTCTTTGCCGAGAATAAACTCTTCGCAACCCTTGACACTACGGTGCGCAAGGTGGTCTTTGACAACCTGCCCTTCCTGCTCTCCGATACCGTAGGTTTTATCCGCAAGCTCCCTACGCAGCTCATTGAGTCCTTCAAGTCTACCCTTGACGAGGTGCGCGAGGCTGACCTGCTTATCCATGTTGTGGATGTCTCGCACCCGCAGTTTGAGGATCAGATAGATGTCGTTAAGCAGACCCTGCAGGATATCGGCGCGGGCGATAAGCCTGTATATCTGGTCTTTAATAAGATTGACGCCTATACCTATATTAAAAAAGAGGAGGACGACCTGACCCCTGCCACCAAGGAGAACCGCTCGCTGGACGATTTGCGCCAGAGCTGGTTTGCACGCCAGAATACGCCGTGCATATTCCTCTCGGCACGCGAGAAGATGAATATAGACAAGTTCCGCCGCGACCTCTACGGTATGGTGCGCGAGATACACTGCGGTAGATACCCATTTAATAACTTCTTGTACTAATGATACACATCCTTGACTCTCAGAACTCGGTGGTTAATAACTACTTAGCTCAGCTGCGCGACACCTCGGTGCAGACCGATAGTATGCGCTTCCGCCGAAATGTTGAGCGCATAGGCGAGATTATGGCTTACGAACTCTCTAAGACCCTCAACTACGCCCCTCAGAGCGTCACCACCCCGCTGGCAACCGCTACGGTAAACCTGCCTAAGGAGCAGATTGTCCTCGCAACCATCCTGCGCGCGGGACTGCCTCTGCATCAGGGACTTATGAACTACTTTGACGATGCCCAGAACGCCTTTGTCTCGGCATATCGCAAGGGACTTACCGAGAGCGACTTTACCATCGCCCTTGAGTACCTCGCCTCCCCATCCCTTGAGGGCAAGGTGCTTATCCTCGCCGATACTATGCTCGCCACGGGCGCCTCTATGGTCGCTGTCTATCAGGAACTTATCGCCCGCTGCGGCAAACCCCTGCATACCCATATCGTCTCCGTCATCGGCTGCCCCGAGGGCGTCAAGATGATTCAGGATAATATAGATTTGTCCCACGACGCCACCCTCTGGGTCGCTACCGTAGATGATTTTCTCAACGAGAATAAGTATATCGTTCCGGGACTGGGTGACGCTGGTGACCTCTGCTACGGAGAGAAGATGTAATTTGGCGTGATAAGGGGCATACCTGCTTCCGCTAGCTAAAAAAATGACTCTGGCTGTACGCTCCTGTACTATCCAGAGTCATTTTTTTACCCGAGCGTTGCATCTAACCCCTTCTGACGCCAAAATGGATGGTGCAGGGGGGCACGCCAAATTGGGTGGTGCAGAGGATTCATACCAAATTGGTGCACAGAATAACCGACGGTGTAAGCTTGAATAGCGTAGCGTCGCGCCAGCGACCCTTAGTAACCCTTAGTGCTCTTTAATATCCCTTAATAAATTCTACTGAAAAAGCTATAGCTAAAGCCTAACTATTGTGCTATCAATATTTTTCACTATCTTTGTAAAGGACTAACCACCTAAAACGATTCAACTATGAAGAGATTTACTCTGTTTGTTTTATGCGCCCTCTTTACATCTGCCACTTGGGCTCAGGATGTTACAGCGCAACAGCCGCCAGTTAAGTTCCAGAGCTATATGACTTTAGGAGTGAATTTTGCCACATCGGGAGCTGGCCCTATTTTTAACGCGGGGTGTGGTGTAAAGGTACATGACTTCTTCTATGCAGGTTTTGAAACAGGTCTTTACACATTCCTTGCGCCATACAAGAAGGTCTACCACTACAATAGTGGAACTGTGGAGGCTGAGAAAGGGTCGTATACAAATACGGCAGTGCCTTTGGGTATCAATATGAAAGGCTATATAACAAAAGATACTGTGGTTATTCCGTATATAGACTTCTCATTTGGGTTCTTGTTCGGCTCGTTTACTGATGTTGAGTCGGCAGATTATGATTATGTTGATACTTACAATGTAGATTTTGGATGCAAGGTGGGTTTAGGCGTTGATTATAAAAGGCTTACTATAGGCGCTGGTTATTCCTATCTTGTAGATTATGGAGCACACTGCGGCTATATTCAGTTTGGTGTTCGCCTTGGCAAATAGTCGTAGGCGAGCAAAGAAAAAGGGGAGTGCAGTACAGATGCGCTCCCCTTTCTGTTATTTAACTGTGAATTCGGCTTCAAGGGTGGCGTTGGAGTCGGCGCCGACCCAGATTTTGAATGTGCCGGGGTCGGTCTTGAAGCTATGGTCGGTGTGGCAGTAGGCGAGAGAGGAGGTTGGGAGCTCAAAGGTTATGGTGCGCTGCTCGCCGGCCTTGAGGCTGAAGCGCTCAAAGCCCTTCAGCTCGCGCATTGGGCGGGTGGTTTGAGCCACAACATCGCGGACATAGAGCTGGGCAACATCGTCGCCATCGTACTTGCCCCTATTGGTAACCGTAACGCAGATTTTCACCGTATCGTCCATCTCAACCTCTGGCGTAAGTACTTGCAGGTCAGAGTAATCAAACTCCGTATAGCTCAGTCCATAGCCGAATGGGAACAGTGGCTCGTTAGGGGCGTGCATATAGCGAGAGAGGTACTTCTCGTTGTGCTCAATGCCATTGCGAGGGCGGCCTGTGGTCTTCATGCTATAGTGTATAGGTGACTGTCCCACGCAGTAAGGGAAGCTCATAGCCAAGTGTCCCGAAGGGTTTGCATCGCCCGAGACAAGGTCGGCAACGGCAGCACCCTCCATAGTTCCGCCATGCCAAGTGACAAGCAGGGCGTCTGACTTATCAACCTCGTTGCGGATATCCATAGCGCGGCCAGTACCCAGCAGCACAACGATAGGCTTGCCCGTGCCCTTCAGTGCGTCAAGCAGTGCCTGCTGCGGCTCTGGGACGGATATATCTGTCAGCGAGGTAGCCTCGCCAGACTCCTTGCACGACAGACCTATAGAGAGCAGCACCACATCGGCTTTGCGCGCAGCGCGAAGAGCCTCCGTAATACCTCCCTTGATAGGGGCGCGGAAGTCAGAGCCCTTAGCGTAGAGGATATTCTGCCTACCGAAGCGCTCCTCCAGACCCTCGCGGATAGTTACCGAGTGCTCAGGCTCGCCGAAGCCACGCCAAGCGCCCAGCTGGTCGCGCGGAGCATCTGCTAAAGGGCCTACAAGGGCGATTTTTGTACCCTCCTTGAGTGGCAGGACGCCACTATTCTTAAGCAGCACCATTGACTGCGCAGCCACCTGGCGGGCATACTGCAGGTTCTCGGGGCGGTACATAACCTCTGCGTGGTCTTGACGGCCATACTTGAATGGGTCGTCAAAGAGTCCCAGACGGTACTTTACAGCCAGCACCTCGCGGCAGAGCTGGTCTATAGTGCTCTCCGACACCTTACCCTCGGCGACAAGCTGCTCGCCGTGGTTGATATAGTCGCCATAGACCATATCCATATTCAGGTGGGCATTCATAGCCTGCTGGGCAGCATCCTTACCGTCGGCAGCGGTGCCATGAGCCACCTGCTCGTGCACGGCGTTATAGTCCGAGACGACAAAGCCCGTGAAGCCGAGCTCCTCGCGCAGCAGGGTGTGCATAAGCCATCTATTGCCCGACGCGGGCACGCCCATAAAGTCGTTGAACGACGACATAACGGTCACAGCACCAGCCTCTAACGCCGCCTTATAAGGTGGCAGGTAGCGGTCGCGGAACATCATCTCCGACATATCAACCGTATGGTAGTCGCGACCCGCCTGCGGAGCACCGTAGGCAGCAAAGTGCTTGACACACGCGGCGATGGTCTTATCCGACGCCAGATCGTCACCCTGATAGCCTCGCACGATAGCGGCGGCAATCTTTGCACCCAAGTATGGGTCCTCGCCAGCACCCTCTGAGACGCGTCCCCAGCGGGCATCTGCCGAGATGTCGCACATAGGCGAGAAGGTCCAGTGGAAACCGAAGGCGGCAGACTCCTCGGCAGCAATGCGGGCGGCATGCTCTATAGCCTCAATATTCCAGCTACACGCAGCGCCGAGATTCTCGGGGAAGATGATGCGGCAGCCGTGGATGATGTCGTAGCCAAAGATGAGCGGTATGCCCATACGGCTCTGCTCAACGGCAACCTTCTGCAGGTGGTGCATCTCCTCGGTGGTGCGGATAGAGAGGAAGGAGCCCACCTCGCCATTACGGACACACGCCTCGGCATCGCGCTGCACGCCATCGGGACCTGTGATGTCGGCACTACTGGTAGTAAACTGCTGCAGCTGACCCAGCTTCTCCCTCAGGGTCATCTTCGCTATCAGCTTATCTGCAAATTTGTACGCCTCCTGCTCCGCCTCGGAGAGTTTTGGGGCTGTTGAGCACGATACAAGGGCGAGCAGGGCGGCAATGGTTAGTAATTTTTTCATACGGATGGTTGTAAAAAGGGAGACCCTATGCAGAGTCTCCCCAAGTGGTTATTGTAAACTACATCTTCTGCCAAACCAGGGCTGAGGCGCCGAGGATAGCGGCATTCTTATTCTGAAGACCCGATGGGAGCACCTTAACCTTATTCTTGAAGGCGAAGAGCATATTCTCCTCCAGGTACCACTTGATAGGGTCAAGAATCAAGTCACCAGCCTTTGCAAGGCCACCAAAGACGAAGATAGCCTCTGGCGAAGTGATAGTAACGGCGTCAGCCAGGGCGTAACCAAGGCGCATACCAGTCAGACGGAATGCCTCCTTAGCGATAGGGTCGCCCTTCAGAGCGTGCTGGTAGAGGATAGCCGAGTCAAGGTCGTTGAACGAGATGTCGCGCAGAGGGGACTTGTCGTTCATCGTAGCCATAAGCTCAAAGGCGGTGCGCTTGATACCGATAGCCGAAGCGTAAGCCTCCAGACAGCCCTTGCGACCGCAGCCGCACTCACGACCGCCGCGCTCAACGATAACATGGCCGAACTCGCCAGCAAAGCCGTCGTGGCCATAAATCATCTCGCCATTAGCCACAAAACCCGAACCTACGCCAGTGCCCAGAGTGACCATAATAAAATCCTTCATGCCCTTTGCATTGCCGTAGACCATCTCGCCGATAGTTGCGGCGTTAGCGTCGTTGGTAACATATACAGGGATGCCAGGGAAGTGTGCCTGGATATCGCTGCCGAAGTTGAAGATGCGCAGGCTCTCGTCCTGATTTGCATCATCTGCAGTGAACTTCCAGAGGTTTGCAGGGGTCTCGATAGTGCCCTTGTAGAAGTTTGCATTCGGAGCACCTACGCCGATACCGATAAGCTCAAAGTCAAAGTTTACTGCATTGATGAGCAGCTTCATAGCCTCAGTAAGGTCGGCAATGTAGCGTGGATAGTCCGAGTAGTTAGGATATGCGCGGGTAGAGATTACAGACTCGCCAAACAGCTCGCCCTTCTCGTCCACCAGACCAAAAGCTGTGTTGATACCACCGATATCAACACCGAAAGCCAATTTTTTCATAATAAGGTATTCTAAGTTAGTAATTAGTTATTTTGTCTTTTCCTTCTCAAAGGTACACAAAAAACTCTCAAATTCAAAATGTTATTGCGCCCAAAGGGCGTGAATAGTTAAAATATGGGGCTGAGGTGCATAAAATCAAGATTAATTTGTATATTTGTATCGGGAAAATAGTTACTATTATGAACACTCCGAAACAGATTGCCGAGATTTTTGAGCGTCATCTGGCGTTGATAAATATGCCAGACGAGCCACAGAGGCTCTATGCGCCAATTCGTTACTCGCTTGCCGAGGGTGGTAAGCGTATGCGCCCAGTGCTGGCGATGCTGGCATACAACATCTATGCCGATGATATTCAGCGCGTGCTCCCTGCCGCTACGGCGGTAGAGGTGTTTCACAACTTCACGCTGCTGCACGATGATATTATGGACAACGCCATGGTGCGCCGCTCGCGACCGTCGGTATATGCCAAGTGGGGCAGTAATGTGGCGATACTCTCGGGCGATGTGATGATGATTGAGGCATATCGCCACCTGCAGGGTGTTGAGCCGCGATACCTGCCGACCGTATTTGAGCGATTTAACGCTATGGCGGCGCAGGTGTGCGAGGGTCAGCAGTACGATATGGACTTTGAGAGCCAGCCGAAGGTGGCCGTAGCGGAGTATATGAATATGATTGAGCTCAAGACTGCCGCGCTGCTGGCAGGCTCGGTGGTTATAGGCGCAACGATAGCGGGTGCTTCGGAGGAGGATCTGCAGAAGCTGCATAAGTTTGCCACCGAGGTGGGCCTTGCCTTCCAGCTGCAGGATGACCTGCTGGATAGCTATGGCGACGAGCAGTTAGGCAAGAAGATTGGTGGCGATATCTTGGAGGGTAAGAAGACCTACCTGATGATTATCTCCCTCTCGCACGGCACGGAGGCTCAGCGCGAGGTGCTCCGCTCAACGCACCTGCGCAAGGATATGACCGACGAGCAGAAGATTGCCGCCGTGAAGGAGGTTTACGACCAGGTGGGCGCTCGCGCGATGACGGAGCAGCAGGTATCTGTTCGTATATCGCGTGCGTTGGCGATACTGGATACCCTTGATGTAGCACCAGAGCGACTGGAGTATATGCGCTCCTATGTAGAGAGTCTTGTTGGAAGAAAAAAGTAGTATGAGGCGTTCAGATATAGAGATTATGGCACCTGTGGGCTCGTATGAGAGCCTGCGAGCGGCTATTGCTGCGGGAGCAAACTCGGTATACTTCGGTATTGGGCAGCTAAATATGCGCTCGGCATCGGCGGCGAACTTTACTGCCGACGATATGGCTGAGATTAACCGCATAGCCCACGAAAATGGGGTTAAGACCTACCTTACGGTAAATACGATAGTCTACGACACCGAGCTACAGCAGATGCACGATGTGGTGGATAGGGCAAAGGCGGAGGGCGTGGATGCGATTATCGCCTCCGACCTCGCTGTGATACTCTATGCCTATCAGGTGGGTGTGGAGGTGCATATCTCTACGCAGTGCAATATATCCAATAGCGAGGCTGTGAAGTTCTACTCGCAGTGGGCAGATGTGGTTGTGCTGGCGCGAGAGCTGTCGCTACAGCAGATTGCGATGGTTAAGCGCGCTATTGTGGAGCAGGATATCCGTGGTCCGCGTGGCGAGCTGGTGAAGATAGAGATGTTCAGCCACGGTGCGCTCTGCATGTCTATCTCGGGCAAGTGCTACCTCTCGGAGCACGAGACCGCCTGCTCGGCAAATCGTGGCGCGTGCCGTCAGATATGCCGTCGCAAGTATACCATTCAGGATAAGGACTCGGGCGAGATGCTCGATATTGACGGCCGTTACATCCTCTCGCCAAAGGACCTCTGCACGGTAGACTTCCTTGATAAGTTTATAGATGCGGGCGTTAGCGTGCTCAAGATTGAGGGTCGCGCTCGCGGTGCGGAGTATGTCAAGCGCGTGGTAGAGTGCTACGATGCGGCTCTGTGTGCTATTGAGCGTGGCGAGTATAGCCGCGAGTATGCCGAGAATCTGAAAGTGACCCTCTCAAAGGTCTTTAACCGCGGCTTCTGGGGCGGATATTACGCTGGGGCGAAGGTTGTTGAGCATAGCACAAACTACGGCAGCTCGGCTACGCGCCGCAAGGTATATGTGGGCAAGGTTACCAATTTCTTCAAGCGCTTGGGCGTTGCCGAGGTGCTGATTGAGGCCTCTCCGCTTGCCGTAGGCGACGAGATTCTCTGGATGGGCGAGACCACGGGCTGCGTGGAGCAGGTTGTCGGCGAGATTCGCCTTGACCTACAGCCTGTTGATAGCGTTAAGCAGGGGGATGTTTGCTCCATTAAGGTAGAAGGCGAGTGCCGCCGAGGAGATAAATTGTACAAAGAGGAAATAAGATAGCAAGCGGTGAAAATGGCGAATTTCCGCGTTACGCTCGCCTCGGAAATCCTCATTTACGCCTCAGTAAACTGCGGTTTCCTCGGCTTCGCAAGCCTTGAAATTCATCCATTTTGACCACTTGCAAGTAGTGCGATAGGGGGGAGTAATAACCGAAATAAACTACATCATACAGCTATGACACCAGAGGAGAGAGTTGCAGTGATTTTCACAGAGCCAGAATTTTGCGCAGAGAACTACACGGGCGAGACAGATGAGAATGGTCTGCCGCACGGCGAGGGTACTATGGACTATGCTCACAGTGAGCATACCCTTTGGCTTGGATACAGCATAGCCCCAAAGCGTTATACGGGGCAGTGGTGTCACGGCGCAAAGAGTGGTTGGGGCACTATGGAGTACTATTTTGATGGAGAGTACAGATGTGTTAAATATACTGGTAATTGGACAGATGATGTACCAAATGGCAAGGGCGAGTTGCGAGTAACGCTTGCCAATGGTACGGACAACTCCCATCTGCACGAGTTTAGGGCTGGTAGCCGTGAGGATTGGGGTCTGGAGATTGTGGATGGCGTGGATACGGGCTGTTATTGGAAAGACGACCGCAAAAATGGCCGAGGAATATGCTCACTGGGGTACAAAAAGGCCTTTCGTGGTACTTGGACTGATGATGTGCTGGACTACAGTAGTTGTACTCTGGCGGAGGAAGATACAACAAAGACACTTGTTGTGGAGGTATCTGGGACTGCTATAGATAAGAGTTTTGTGGCGTTAGTACCTGCCAAAGTGGGCGAGTATACCACTGACAATGTGATAGTTTTATGCCCAGAGGACGGTGTGGTGGATAATATGCCGTTGGTTACTATTGTCAAGGTAGAGTCTGATGAGGTGACCTTTGCCTGTGGAGAGGCACTTAGCACTATTTCAGTGGGGCAGAGCACCATTGTAGATGAGCAAGAGGGTCAGTATAGATTAAAAATTAAATATATAGAGTAATTATGTTTAGTGCAACGACTTACGCTGCTCGTAGAGCAGAGCTTTGCCGCCGCATTGGCAGCGGACTGATACTTATACCTGGCAACTGGGAGGCGCCATACAACTATCCGAACAACGCCTACCACTTCCGTCAGGATGGTACATTTATCTACTACTTTGGACTTACATTGCCGCAGTTTTTCGGTGCGATAGATGCGCAGACGGGCGAGGCGGTGATATTTGGCGACGATGTGACCGTAGATGATATCATCTGGATGGGTCCACAGCCTACCGTAGCCGAGCTGAGTGCCAAGGTGGGTGTGACAAAGAGTTATCCGCTCTCTGCCCTTGCAGATTTCGTTTCGCAGGCAGTAAAGAGTGGTCAGCAGGTGCACTACTTGCCACCATATCGCGGACAGACGACGCTGCTGCTCTGCTCGCTGTTGGGCAAGAGCCCCGAGGAGCTGCACCGCGACAAGTCGGTAGAGTTGATGTTTGCCGTGGCGGGCATGCGCGAGGTTAAGAGTGCGGAGGAGATTGAGGCTATGGAGCGCGCCTTCCACATCGGCTACGACATGCACACAACGGCGATGAAGATGTGTCGCGCGGGAGTTGTGGAGCGCGAGATTGCAGGTGCGATAGAGGGCGTGGCACTCAGTCGCGGTGGAGGTATATCCTTCACATCCATCGTTTCGCAGCACGGCGAGACGCTGCACAACCACAACTACGACGGCGTGCTGGAGAATGGTCGTCTGCTGCTGGTAGATGCCGGTGCGGAGAGCGTGGAGAACTACTGCTCTGACCACACCCGTACATATCCGGTAAGTGGAAAGTTTACCGACAAGCAGAGGGATATATATAATATAGTACTGGCAGCGCACCAGCAGGCACCTCAGAATATGCGCACGGGTGCGATGTATATGGAGGATGTGCACCGCAAGGCGTTGCTGACCCTTGCCGAGGGACTGCGTGGCGTGGGACTTATAAATGGGTCTGCCGAGGATGCTGTGGCTGCGGGGGCGATGTTCCTCTTTATGCCACACGGACTGAGCCACGGTATGGGTATTGATGTGCACGACTGCGAGGCTATTGGCGAGCGTAGCTACGACTTCTCGGCTATCGTGGAGCGTGCAGCAGCTGAGGCTACCTGCGTGCATCGCGCATCGTGGCGTCTGCGTGCAGGTACTGTTATGAGCAACGAGCCAGGTATATACTTTATCCCTGCGCTGATAGATAAATCGCGTGCCAAGGGTCTCTACAAGGGCATTGTGAACTACGACAAACTGGATAGCTACCGCGACTTCGGCGGCATCCGCATTGAGGACGATGTGGTTGTGACTGATAATGGTGGTGTAGTACTCGGCGGAGATAAGAAGATTCCAGTAACCGTAGACGAACTGGAGGCTGTAGTAGGCAAGTAATATGAAGAAAACACTCTTTATCTTTGCTACCGAGGCTGAGGCGGCGCTGTTGCGTGCTCAAAGGCCTGACCTGCAGATAGCTATCTGTGGCGTTGGGCTTGTGGAGTCGGCGTGTGCGATGGCGGAGATATTGGAGCGTGAGCGTCCTGAGCAGGTGGTGCTCTGTGGCATTGCGGGGGCGTACGACAAGGCTCTGCAGGTGGGCGATGTGGTAGCGGTGGTGGAGGAGCGGACAGCGACCCTGCCCGCGGCGTACCGCAAGAGCTACTATGCGACCATAGGCCTGCCACTCAAGGGGGTGGTCTCAAACTCTGTGATGAGCGTAGGGGCTCAGCCATTGGGTGCTCAGGTGGAGAATATGGAGGGGGCGGCGATATTTGCCCTCTGCGCGGCACAAGGGGTGCTCTGCGGGCAGATACGCGCCATATCCAACTACACGACCGACAAGCGCGAGCAGTGGGATATACCCGCGGCGCTTAAGGCACTGACAGAAACGATAGATAGACTATACAGATGAAGCCACTGACGCTGCATATATCGCCCTGCCCAAACGACACCTTCGCCTTTGATGCGATTATAAATCGTAGGTTAGAGCACGACTTTGACCTTGCAGTGGAGTACAAGGATATTGAGGAGTTGAACTTGGGTGTGATTGCGGGCGAGCCAGATATCTCTAAAATCAGCTACTCCGTATATCCCAAGATTGCCGACCGATACGCTATCCTTGACAGCGGCTCGGCGTTAGGGCGTGGAAATGGGCAGCTGCTTGTGCGCCGAAAGGGGGAGCAGACCCCTATTCGCACCGTAGCATCGCCGGGGTTGAATACTACGGCAAATGCGTTGCTGTTGCGCTACTTCCCTGAGGTTGAGAGTGTTACGCCGATGTTGTTCTCCGATATTGCCGCGGCAGTAGAGCGTGGCGATGTGGATGCGGGCGTGCTGATACACGAGGGGCGATTTGTCTACCATCGTCGCAACTTAGAGCTTGTAGCCGATCTGGGAAAGCTGTGGGAGGCGGAGACAGCACTGCCACTGCCGTTGGGGGCGATAGTTATTAAGCGTACGATTGCCGAGGATGTCAAAAGCCGCTTTGAGGCTCTGCTTGCCGAGTCGGTGAGGTATGCTCAGGCGCACCCTACCGTAAGTCGCGACTTTGTAAAAGCGCACGCGCAGGAGCTGGAGGATGGGGTTATAGATAGCCACATCGCACTATTTGTAAACCACTACACCGTAACCCTGGGCGCAGAGGGGCGCGAGGCGGTAAAAAGGCTGATTGGGGCGTGTGAGAGAGGGGATATGAAAATTTTTTAATATTTTTTTGTAAACCCTTAACCCTTCAATAGTTGCCCCACTTTTGTAGATAAGCGGTTACAGATTGTTATAAAACAAGGCTCTGTAGTTGCAAATCGTAATATCCAAAGTCGGTCTTCCAATGCTAAAAAGTGTTGGAAGATTTTGTTTTGAAAAAATTTATTTATATCTTGCACAACAAATCGGCGGTAGAATGGCTTTTTGACCGCAGATTTTGGCTGAGAAATTTACAATACAATTTAATAATAACTAAATATTTGTTCGTATGAAAAAATTTAGACTTTTACTTATGATGTCATCGTTGCTGGCACTGGTATGCTCTTTTACCGCCTGCAACACCGACATAACTGATGATTATCCAGTAGTGTCGCTCTCTTTGGAGGCAGGCGAGGTTGAGGGTAATACACTTACCTTTACCGTTAAGGCTACAGGTGCAGACGATATCTACTACTGGGTAGAGGCTGTTGAGGCTCCAGATGCACAGCCAGCAGAGGCTGCTGATGATGCAGAGGACGACAAGGAGAATCAGCTTGACCTGGAGGGCGCTTCTTACCTCGACGCGCAGCCAGATCAGCCATTTGAGCAGGAGGTGACTGTGACTGTGAAGTACAACACCGAGTATGTTGTTCGCGCATTCGCAAAGAACTTCGCTCACAACGCTTATGCAAACGAGATTACTATGGCAACCGGCGCGGCTCCAGTAGTAGCACCAGCTCCAGAGGTTAGCGCAGAGGCTGACGAGGAGGAGGTTTACGAGGATAGCTTCCTTGTGTGGGTGACTACAAAGAACGCTGCTAAGGCTGCTTGGCTCGTAGTTCCTAAGTACACCGAGGGTGTAGACGCTGCTAAGGTTTTTGCTGAGGGTGTTGAGATCCCTGCTTCTGAGCTCAACGGCGAGGCTGCTGCTATCGTTGAGGACCTTACTCCAGATACAGAGTACGACTTCTACGCTGCTGCAGAGAATGTTGATGGCGTGCAGGTGCTGAGCGCTGTTGTCGCTGTAACTACTGCTAAGAAGGAGATTCCAGTACTTGAGTTCAACCCAACAGAGTTGATGAGCAATACGAATTTGTTCCAGTCTGCTTTAGCTCTGCCAGGCGCTTGGATTACACTTAGCAACCCACAGAATGGTGTGTCAGGTACGCTGTTTATGTACGACCTCTCTACATACCCAGAGTATGCTGGTTACCTCTCTGATGGTGTTTATCCTGCACTTGGTGGTTCATTAGACGCTGGTTCTCTGCCACAGGCTACTTGTCTGCTCGCAGACCCTGGTTACACCAACTTTGTGGTAGGTGAGACTGAGTACTATCCAGTAGGCGATATGGGTGTAGATGGTGACGACAACCCTTACGGTGTTTCTATTATGACTCAGATGCCTAACGGTGTTGATAACAACCTGCTTGAGTTCAACATCCCAGTTCAGGATGCAAGTGGTAACCTTGCAATTCTCCGCGGGCAGTATATCGGCCCTCTCGGCTATAGCGTAACTCCTGCAACTATTGACCTCAGCCTTGCAGAATGGGGCTTTACTAAGTATGTTGCAACTGTTGAGGGCAACACTGTAACCCTTACAAGCTCATCTATTAACGGTAAGTTTGAGATGGTGCTGACAACTGAGAACGGCGACATCACCGAGGGCGCATTTATCGCTGGCGATGGTGAGGGTGCTAACATGACTGGTGGGTACACATCATTCGTTGAGACCGAGGAGTTCTTCGGCTTCATCAGCGGTCGTATCGCATTTGAGAAGGTAGACGATAACGGTAACTACAAGCTCTATGTAGCATACTCTCGCGAGGGTCAGGCTGCTACAGTGCCTGATTGGATTATGCAGGGTGCAAGCTGCGCATACAAGATTCCAGCTCCAGAGGCAGGTTATGACATCACCATTGAGTGGCCAGCAGCCGAGGAGCCAGAGACTCTCTCTATTGACGGCAAGCAGTGGCAGCTCCCTGCAGAGGTTGTTATGAATGTTGTTGGCGCAGAGACTGTAGGCGTTGCAGACCTTGGCGTATCTGCACCTGGTCAGCTGCTCGTAGGCTTCAGCCTTGAGCCTTTATATGGCGCAGAGGCTGCAGGTCAGTGGCAGGTGATGATTGCTACAGCATACTCTGTAGAGGCTACAGATGCTACTTCTGGTAACATCGTACTCACACAGACAAATATGTACGACGAGGTTACTACTACACTCCTTCCTTACAGCAACCTTACTGCTGAGAGTGTAACTATTGACTTCACAAATATGGGTGTTGGCGGTGTATCTAACTGCACCCTCTACACTGGCAATGCTCCATTGTCAGCTGGTGGTGGTATCGCACAGTAATCTGCGATACGGCACAAAAAAATAGTCTCTCGGTTGAGAGACTATTTTTTTTATAGCCAATGGCTAAAAGCCAATAGCTAATGGCCAATTAGTGGCAGCCGCCGCAGTCGCAGCCCTCGCCGCACTCGTGCTCACCGCAATCGTGGTCGCCACAGCCGCAGCCGCACTGACCCTGAAGGTCCTCAGGGGTAACATCGCGAACAGAGACAATCTCAACATCAAAGTTGAGGGTCTTGCCTGCCATAGGGTGGTTGAAGTCCATAGTTACAGTCTCCTCCTTAACCTCGCGGATGATACCGTTCATACGGTGACCCTCGGCGTCTGACATAGGCACGATATTGCCAACGAAGAGGATATCCTCGGCAATCTTGCCGTCAATCATAAAGATATTCTTTGGCAGCTCTACGATTGCCTCAGCGATAACCTCGCCGTAGCCATCTGCTGGCTCAAGGGTAAATGATACCTTCTCGCCTGGCTCCTTGCCCATCAGCGCGCCCTCAAACTTAGGCAGCAGCATACCTGCGCCACATACAAACTCCAGTGGCTTGCCCTCTGGGTTCTGATCTGCAATCTGACCGTCTACGGTAAGGGTATAGTTTACCGCAACCATCTTACTGTTCTCTACTTTCATTGTCTTTCTATTTAATTGTTTTGGTTTGCAAATATAGTGCTTTTATTTTGATTTACGATAGCGGCCCGAAAAATCTTCGGAGTTGTAAATCTCAAGGTAGTAGTACGACGCATCCTCGCTGATGTCAACAGTGGCGGAGCTGTCGTAGCCGATAGATAGTTTCTTGCCGTTGAGAGAGTAATCATAGCGCATATCTGCTCCATACTTGGTCTGAATAGCTGCGCCGTACTTAGTGAGTTCAAGATTAAACTCCTGGCCATCTAAAGGTTTCCACTTGCCTACAATATTCTCAGCGTATACAGAGGTATCAAGAGGCCTCATTGCAATCTTGCGAGGCTGAGATACGCGCTTGTATTTACCAGAGAAGTCGGTAGTGTTAAATAGCTCTAAGTAGACTACTCCATCCTCTTTGGTTATCTCAAATTTTGCATTGCTGTCGTATCCGATATCTATCCTCTTACCCTTTATGGCGTATCTATATCGCATTTTTACGCCATACTTGGTCTGGATAGCACAACCGTACTTGCTAATCTCCAACGGGTACTGGCTACCCTCTACAGGAGTCCATTGTCCAATAATCTCGCGGGCATAGTCAATGCTCTGAGCTGCAGGCTGCTCGGAAGGTGCAGGAGCAGGAGCAGGAGCAGGTGCAGGAGCAGGGGTTGCCTCCTCTGTCTTCTCTGCCTCCTCTGCCTTCTCAGCCTTCTGGGCGGCCTTCTGCTCAGCCCTCTCCGCCTTTTTGGCGGCGCGCTGCTCGCGCTTAGAGGTTGGCGCAGGGGTAGCAGGCTGCTCCACAACGGTGGTAGGCTCTGCACTCTCAGCCTCCGTAGGCTCGCGAAGCTCAAAGAAGCAGGCGATGACAAATGCCCAAGCGAGGGATGTCAGTAGTACGGTAAGGATAGTACGCATAGCAGTTACACTCTGTTAGTCGTTATTTACAGCCACCAGATTTCTATCGCCATAGCCGTTGTCAATCTTAGAGACATACGGGAAGAACTTAGACGCTCCGACCCACTCAAGAGGGAAGGCGGCCTGCTGGCGGGAGTATGGGTGGTTCCACTCGCCCGCAAGCTCGGATGCGGTATGAGGGGCGTTGGCAACAACATTATCTGTCTCGCCCGCGATAGCCTCGCACTCGCGCTTGATAGCCACCAGAGCCTCAATAAAGCGGTCCATCTCTGCCTTTGGCTCACTCTCGGTAGGCTCTACCATCAGAGTCTCGTGAACAGGGAAGGAGAGGGTAGGTGCGTGGAAGCCGTAGTCCATAAGTCGGTGGGCGATATCGCCACAATCTACGCCATACTCGCGCTTGAAGTGGGTCAAATCGAGAATCATCTCGTGTGCCACGCGGCCAGTCTCGCCAGAGTAGTAGGTGCGGAACTCATCCTTGATAGCCGAGGCCATATAGTTGGCATTGACGATAGCCATCTCGGTAGCGGTACGCAGACCCTCCTCGCCCAGCATCTTGATATATCCGTAGGTGATTGGTAGCAGCATAGCCGAGCCCCAAGGAGCTGACGAAACGGCTGTAATGCCCTGCTCGCCACCAGTAGCGACAACAGAGTGTGAAGGGAGGAATGGTGCCAAGTGCTTAGCGCAGCAGATAGGGCCTACGCCAGGGCCACCACCGCCGTGAGGCATAGCGAAGGTCTTATGCAGGTTGAGGTGGCAGACATCTGCGCCGATGAAGCCAGGGTTGGTAAGGCCCACCTGAGCGTTCATATTTGCGCCGTCCATATATACCTCACCGCCCGCATCGTGAACAGCGTCCACAATCTCGCGGATGCGGCTCTCAAAGACGCCGTGGGTAGATGGGTAGGTGACCATCAGGGCGCAGAGCTCGGCAGAGTACTGCTCAGCCTTAGCCTTAAGGTCGTCTACATCAATATTTCCGTTGCTATCGCAAGCCACAGTGACAATCTTCATGCCCGCCATAGCTGCCGAGGCTGGGTTTGTGCCGTGAGCCGATGCAGGGATAAGCACCACATTGCGGTAGCCCTGGCCGCGGCTCTGGTGGTATGCGCGGATAACCATAAGTCCTGCATACTCGCCCGCAGCGCCCGAATTTGGCTGCAGAGAGCAGGCGTCAAAGCCCGTAATTACGGCGAGGTCGCGCTCAAGCTCCTCAATAAGCTGGAGGTAGCCCTCGGTCTGGTCGGCAGGGGCGAATGGGTGTACATTCTGGAAGCCCGCAAGCGAGAGTGGCTGCATAATAGCCGCCGCGTTGAGCTTCATAGTACAGCTACCGAGAGAAATCATTGAGTTTGCAAGCGAGATATCGCGCAGTTCAAGGCGCTTGATATATCGCATCAAGTCGCTCTCCGAGCGGTAGCGGTTGAATACCGGCTCGGCAAGCAGAGGCGTGGTACGGCGCAGCTCCGCAGGGATGTTATGGTTTGCGGCAATCATCAGCTCGCCCATCTCAACGCCCGCAGCAGTGGCGAAGATGCTGATAACAGAGACAATCTCCTCAATGGTAGTAACCTCGTCAAAGGCGATGCGGACAACATCCTCTGCAGGGTAGTAGAAGTTGATGCCACTCTCCAGAGCGATAGACTCCACAACGGCAGCGTCGGCAACGACCTCAATGGTATCAAAGAAGTTCTCCGAGACAATCTCGTAGCCCATATCCTGAAGATTCTTAGCCACCGAAACAGCGGCGGTATGAGCCGTCATAGCTGCGCGGGTAAGACCCTCAGCGCCATTATAGACGCAGTGGAAGCCGACGATAGAGGCCATAAGAGCCGAGGCGGTACAGATGTTTGATGTTGCGCGCTCGCGCTTGATATGCTGCTCGCGCATCTGGAGCGACATACGCAGAGCCTTATTGCCCAGGCGGTCTACAGATACGCCGATGATTCGTCCCGGCATATTACGCTTGTACGCCTCGCGGGTAGCCATATAGCCTGCCGAAGGGCCTCCGAAGCCCATAGGGCAGCCCAGACGCTGGGTAGTACCTACGGCGATATCTGCGCCCCACTCGGCAGGAGGGGTAAGCAGTGCGAGAGAGAGCAAATCGGCATCTACAGCCACAAGAGCACCTACATCGTGGGCAGCAGCGACGAACGATGCGTAGTCGCGCACAGCACCATTAGCAGCAGGATACTGAAGGATAGCGCCGAACTCCTTGCCCGTGAAGGTGTAGTCGGCAAAGTCGTCTACGATAAGCTCAATGCCGAAAGGCTCGCTGCGGGTAAGCAGTACATCAAGCGTATGTGGGAAGATATTTTCGTCTACAAAGAGCTGGTTTCTGCCCTGCTTAACAGCCTCGCGCGAGCGGAGGGAGTACATCATGAGCATAGCCTCAGCAACGGCAGTGCCCTGGTCAAGCAGCGAGCAGTTGGCAATCTCCATGCCCGTGAGCGAGCAGATGGCGGTCTGGTAGTTGAGCAGCGCCTCAAGACGACCCTGCGAAATCTCCGCCTGGTATGGGGTGTAGGAGGTGTACCACGCCGGATTCTCAAAGACATTGCGCATAATGGCTGCGCTGGTGGCGTTAGGGTAGTAACCCATACCGATGAAGGAGCGGTATGGCTCGTTCAGGTCGGCAAGCTCGCGAACATGCTGCGCGAACTCGTACTCGCTCATACCCTCAGCAAGCTCCAGCGGCTGCTCCAGACGGATATTGTCGGGAATAACCTGACCGATAAGCTCATCTACACTCTCTACGCCAATAGTCTGCAACATCTGACCAAGCTCCTGCTCGTCAGTTGTGCCAATATGCCTTGAAACAAACTTGTCAAACATAGTTTTTTAGTATTAGAATCTGTTGTTGTTATATAAGGCAAAGATAATAAAAATTATTGTGGAAATTTGTATTCTTGTAGAGCAAAATAGTGTCATTATGAAGAAAATATTTGTCCTTCTGCTTCTGCTTGCTCTTCGTTTTGTCGTTTTGGGGCAGAGGGCGACATAATAAAGCGTGCGACGGCTCGGGTATTAGTCGTTAGATACAGAAAAAGGGTCTTGTGCTACACAAGACCCTTTATTGTATTGTAAATCAGTTACTCGCGTGCAGGGGTATGCTTATACTTAAACACCACCGCGAACACCAATGCCACTACAAGTGCATAGGCGGCGAAAATCATCCACGAGTGCGACCAGCCCTCCATGCGGGCCACGCCAGTGCTATCGCCGACGAAGTGGTTGATGACCTGCTGGGCGGAGAGGGTTCCGATGGTTGCTCCGATACCGTTTGTCATCATAACGAACAGACCCTGAGCAGAGGAGCGGAGTGAGTCGTCGGTCTCCTTATCCACGAACAGCGAGCCTGAGACATTGAAGAAGTCAAATGCCACGCCGTAGACAACCATAGAGAGCAAGAACATCCACACGCCCGCGCCAGGGTTACCCAGTCCGAAGAGTCCGAAGCGGAGCACCCACGCAAGCATAGCCATAAGCATAACCTTCTTGATACCGAAGCGCTTGAGGCAGAATGGGATAAGCAGTATGCAGAGGGTCTCCGACACCTGCGAGAGCGAGATGAGGATATTTGCGTGCTTCACGCCGAAGGTATCGGCATACTCAGCCACCTGGCCGAAGTCCGAGATAAACGGATTGGCAAAGCCGTTGGTAATCTGCAGCGACACGCCAAGCAGGATGGAGAAGATGAAGAACAGAGCCATCTTCTTCTGCTTAAAGAGCGCAAAGGCATTGAGTCCCAGCGCCTCCACGAGTGATTTCTTAGCCGCGCCCTTATTGGTCGGGCACTGAGGCATAGTGAAGGCGTAAGTTCCCAGTATCAGTCCCAGTGTTGCGCACTGCAGAAACTGTCTTGCCGATGCCTGATAGCCCAGCAAGTCGCAGCACCACATAGCGCAGATAAAACCTATAGTGCCCCACACGCGAATTGGTGGGAAGTGCTTCACCGTATCCAGTCCCGCACCGCTAAGACCCGAATACGCCACCGAGTTGCTCAGCCCCAGAGTCGGCATATAGAACGCCACGCTGAGCGAGTAGAGCGTAAAGAGCGGCGCAAAGGCAACACTATCCGCCGTGAGGGCGTAGTAGCCCGTTGCAATCATAAATGTAGCGGCGAGGATGTGACAGACACCCAGCAGCTTTTGCGCCTGCACCCAGCGGTCGGCAACAATACCTATCAGCGCAGGCATAAATAGCGAGACAATACCCTGCATTGCGTAGAATATGCCGATATTCTCAGCCAAGCCAATGCCAGCCAAGTAGCTACCCATAGATGTGAGGTATGACCCCCAAACGGCGAACTGTAGGAAGTTCATCACCGTCAAACGAAGTTTGATATTCATATTTTTCAGAGCTTAAAAAGTTATTCAACGCATAATTTTTAACAAAAATAGCACTTTTTTGTCAAAAAACTTTGCAAAAGAAAAAAAATGTTGTACTTTTGCCCTCGCAATTGGGCTATGGTGTAATGGTAACACTACAGATTCTGGTCCTGTCATTCTAGGTTCGAATCCTGGTAGCCCAACTCAGAAAATTCTGGTGACCTCTGCTTCTCAGCAGAGGTTTTTTTATTTTCAACACACCGAGAGCTTGCTCTCAGGGGGATGTTGAAAATAAAAAAGGACTGTTGAAAACAGTCACCAGAATTGGCTGCAAATGTCAGCGGCGCCCCAGGATGGCGATGCGAAAGCATTGCAATCCTGGTAGCGCCGCTACCTTTCCCCCTCCTGTGAGGGGGACTTTTGTGCACAAAAGTCCAAGTGTGTTACCCACCCCCTAAATCCCCCTCCTGTGAGGGGGACTTGAGCTAACGCAGTATAGCGCTACGCAGTGCCGTTACTGTTGTGGGGTGGTTTCGCCCTCAACGAGGCATTCGGTAAGGCCCATTTCGGCGGCGGATTTTTCGCGGGAGAAGAGGAAGAAGAGGCAGCTGCACTCGGTGCAGAGCTCGCCTGCGTCGTTGTATATCTCGCCCACGACGGTGATGAGGTTGCGGCGCTGCTCGGTGGTGCGGGCGCGGAGGGTCAGCTTGCCGCCATTGGTATGGAGGGACTTGCGGTATCTAATCTCCATCTTGGAGGTTACCGAGCCGGTTTGGAACTTGCGGAACACGACCCAGCCGCAGAGCTCGTCAAGCAGTGCTGCCTGGACGCCGCCGTGGAGGGTATTTATCCAACTCTGGTGCTCGCCGTCGGGCTGCCAGAAGCTGACGATATCCTCGCCATCCTCGTAAAACTCCATCTTTAGACCGTGCTGATGGTCCGGGTCGCAGCCAAAGCAGTGGTAGCCCTCGCGACCCAACCACGGGTTGATAATTTTCTTCATAATTTATAGAACCTACCTTAAAAGTGCCTTAATAATTATTTAGGACAAAGGTACAAAAAAACAGATGAAATGCCAAGCGTGTACTGCGTGCAAGGAGCCGTCCTTTGTTCGCGCACCCGGAGCAGAAACGGTCAGATTTCTCTGACCGTTTTTGCGACCAAGTCCCCCTTTGTCAAAGGGGGATTTAGGGGGAATGTAAATATTTTTATATATTATGTATCAGATAATCAGCGAGTTGTAACTTTTACGCTCTCCGTAGGAGGGTTACAAAAAAATAGGGCTGACCGCAAATATATTTGCTTGGTCAGTCCCTATTTTTTTGGAACAACAGCGTAGCTGGTAAAAGTTACGGCTCGCTGTTCTGTAGAGTTGTTTTTCTGTCTTATTTCTCCGCTACGGGCAGGGCCTGGAGGATTGCCTTGATGGTGCCCTGGTTGAGCAGCATAAGTTTGTCGCCGTCGATGTCGTAGTGGGTAATCTCGCCCAGAAGGGCTACGAACTGGCTCTCAAGTGCCTCATTCTCTGGGCAAACCATCATGGTGGTGCCTACTGGAGAGAAGGTGATAGCGTAGTTGTCGGCGGTGGTGTACTGGCCCAGAAGGCGGTTGCAAGCGCCTACGCCGCTAAGGCTACCATCCTCGGCGAGGGTAATATTGAAGGTGTTGATGGCAAGCTCTACATCCTGACCACCAAGCTGTACAAGGTGCCACTCGGTGCTTTTCAGAGGCTTAGCGTTCTTCTGGCTCTGGCGGCAAGCGCAGCAGCCAACGAGAATCATTGCGCAAAGGAGTGCGCCAAAAAGTGCTTTAATCTTCATAACTTTACTTTTTTATTGGTTTAACAATTGATTTGGCATAGGTACCCTCTCGCCTGTGGAGCGGAAGGTTGGAAGCAGGGCGTTGTAGCCCTCAAGTTTGGCGGTGAGGGCATCTGCCATCTCCTGAAGTTTCTCGGGATGGGTAGCCGAGAGGTCGTTACGCTCGGTGATGTCCTCGCCGATATTATATAGCTCCAGCTTCTGCTCGCGGTGGCGGTAGATAATCTTCCAGTCGCCACGGCGCAAACTGCTCATATAGTCAATATCGCTGAGCTGGTAAGGCTTCCACTGGTGCGGATAGTGGGCAAGCACCTCGCGCTCAGGCTCAATGCCCGAAATGGACTGAGGAACAACGAAGTCGTTTGCCTGCTTTTGGTTGGTAATCTCTCCGCGCTCCATAGCCCTCTTAGCGAGATTAGAGCCGTCGGTAAGCAGGCGGACAAGGCTCTTGCCGTCAAGGTTCTGCACGGTCGTATACTCCTCAATACCAGCCATTTCCAGAATGGTAGGGTATATATCCTCGGCAACGACAGGGGTATTTAGGCGAGTGCCAGCGGCGACCTTGCCCTTCCAATAGACAACCATAGGCACGCGGATGCCAGCCTCGTAGCAGGAGGCCTTGCCCTCGCGCAGAGGGGAGTTTTGGGTATGGCGCACGCCACCCTTAGAGAGATTCTCCGAATTGCCGCCATTGTCGGACATAAAGACGATGATGGTGTTATCCAGCACGCCACGCTTGTCCAAATACGCCATAAGGTCGCCTAAACTCTTATCCATACCCTCGCACATAGAGGCGAAGCGAGCCTGGCCCTCGTCCATACCGCGGTCTACATACTTCTGGAAGAAGCGCGGGTCGCGGTGGATAGGTGTATGGACTGCGTGGTGGCAGAAATTTAGGTAGAAAGGTATGCCGTTATCTATCGGATAGTCAAGCGTTTTGAGCGCCTCAAGGGTCAGCGCCTCGGTGAGGTGGGTAGAGGTACCATAGTACTCGGTCATATTCTGGACGGAGAAGAAGTTCCACTTATCTGCCGTATTGCCGTAGTTCTCCTCGCCATAGTAGCTACGCGGCTTACCAGCCACCTGACCCGCCACATTGACGCAGAAGCCCATATTGTAAGGGTTTGCGGCAGGGGTGCCATTAGGTGCCCAGTGACCCTTGCCGACATGGATGGTATAGTAGCCATTATCCTTCAAAATCTGCGGGTAAGGGGTGATATGCACAGAGCGCTCCAGAGGCTCGGAGGATGGGGTTACGCCGTTGATATTCCACTCGGTGCGGTTGATGACATCCCGCTCCTGAGCACTTGGGGTGTCGGTAGCGTCGGGATTCCAGTCCTTGCGCACAGAGGTGAAGTTGGTGATGCGCGTATGTGCGGCGTTCATGCCCGACATAATGGATGTGCGGGTAGGGGTAGAGACTGGGCAGACATATGCCGAGGTCATAATAGCGCCACTCTCTGCCAGATGCGCGATATTTGGCGTATCGTGGCGGAGATTGAACGGGTAGACCTGCTCACCAAAGGCGACAGAGGTATCAAGCCAGCCAAGGTCGTCAATCAGAAAGAGGACGATATTGGGGCGCTCCTCCTCGGTGGTACAACTTGCCAACGGAAGCGCAAGAGCGAGCGATGAGAGTGATTTGAGGTTAAACTTCTTCATACTATAGTTGGTTTATAAGTTGGTCGGGGTATGGGATGCACTCGCCCGTAGCGCGGAGGGTAGGCAACAGTGCCCCCTTAGCCTTAAGTTGGGCGGTCATAGCCTCTGCCAGAGTGCGCAGCTGCTCGGGCTCAGAGAGCGCCAAGTTATGCTGCTCGCCAAGGTCGGTGGCGAGGTTATAGAGCTCTAAGGCGAGGGTGCGGTGGCGGTAGACGAGTTTCCAGTCGCCACAGCGCAGGGCGGTCATATAGTCTATATCGTCGTTTACCTCAGGACGCCACTGGTGTGGGAAGTGGGTGAGGATAGGGCGGTTGTAGTCCATAGAGCTACTGCCCGTAATAAGCTCTGCAAAGCTCTGACCATCAACGGTTTGTACAGTCATGTAGTCGTTCACGCCCGCGACATCCAGTATAGTGGCGAAGATATCCTCGGCAACAACCGGAGTGGTAGTTTTAGTGCCATTTGCCGACTTGCTACCCCAGCTGGCAATCATCGGCACGCGGATGCCGCCCTCGTAGACCGACCCCTTGCCGGAGCGCAGAGGCAGGTTGTGGGTATGCTTAACACCGCCCTTCTCGGGGTGGATGCAGTCGCCGCCATTGTCCGAGAGGAAGATGATAAGGGTGTTATCCGCCACGCCCTTAGTCTCAAGGTAGTCCAGAAGTTCGCCCAGACTCTTATCTATACCCTCAACGAGCGAGGCGTAGGCTGCCTGCTGGTGGTCTAAGCCCTTGGCTAAGTACTTGTCAATAAAGCGTTTATCGCCCTGGATAGGGGTATGGACGGCGTGGTGGCAGAAGTTTAGGTAAAAAGGTATGTTGTTGTCTATAGGATAATCCAGCGTCTTGAGCGCCTCAAGGGTAAGGGCGTCGGAGAGGTGGGTGGCGGTGCCGTAGTACTCGCACATATTGTGCGTAGCGTGCCAAGACCATATATCGGAGCGGTTGCCGTAGTTATCCTCGCCGTAGTAGCTATTGGCGCGACCGACAATCTGACCCGCGACATTGACGCAGAAGCCCATATTGAGCGGGCTGGCAGCGGGAACACCCATAGGTGCCCAATGGCCCTTGCCGACATGGATGGTATAGTAGCCGTTATCCTTCAAAATCTGCGGGAAAGGGGTGCAGTGTGCCGCGTGCGGAACGGTGCCCGTAGGGTCTATGCCGTTGTAGTTCCAGTCGGTAGGGACAAGAACATCGTCCTTAAGCACCTCAAGTTTATCGCCGCCATCGGTAGGGGTATCTAAGAACTTAGCACCATAGTTTGTATGGCGGCTGCGAGCCGAGTTCATACCCGTCATAATGGAGTTGCGCGTAGGCGAAGAGGTGGAGCTGACATAGGCGGCAGACATAGTAACACCCTGAGCTGCAAGGCGTTCCATATTAGGAGTCTCAAAAATGAGATTGCGCGGGTAGACATCGTCGCCAAAGGCTACGGAGCTATCTGCCCAGCCCATATCGTCAATCAAAAAGAGGACGATATTGGGGCGGTCGCTCTCGGGAGAGCATCCAACAAGCTGAGTCGCCAGAGCAAGTGAGGCGGCGGTGCGAAGTGAGGTCTTCATACGGGGTTATCGGTTTTTATCTACCTCGCGGCGGTTGATAAGTGCTTGAGTGATAGTGTGTTCGTCTACATACTCCAGCTCGTCTCCAAAGCCGATACCGCGGGCGATAGTGGTTATCTTGAGTCGCTCAAAGCGCTTGAGGCAGTTCATAAGGTAGAAGAGCGTGGTCTCGCCCTCAACAGATGCCGAGATGGCGATAATAACCTCCTTGACCTCGCCCAGAGCGATGCGGTCAAGGAGCAAATCTATCCTCAAGTCCGACGGCGCGATGCCCTGCATAGGCGAGATAACGCCGCCCAGGACATTATAGACACCGCGGTACTGGCGCGTCTTCTCGATAGAGAGCAGGTCGGCAACTTGCTCTACGACGCAGAGCGTAGTGCGGTCGCGGCGAGGGTCGGAACAAATCTCGCAAACCTCTGTATCTGAGAGGTTTCCGCACTTAGCGCAGTGGCAGATATTGTTGCGGAACTCGTCTATACTGCTGGTCATAGCCGCCACATCCTCCTTCTCCATCTTGAGGATGTGCATAGCCAGTCGCAGGGCTGTGCGACGACCTACGCCTGGCAGGCGGTTGAGCTCGCTGACGATATTGTCCAGAAGTCGTGACATGGGCTATATCTGCTCTAAGTGAGAGAGTTCTGTCCACCCCTTCTTGCCATCGGCGATGGTTATCTCTGCCCAATCCTCTACCTGCGAGGAGATAGTCACCTTAGTGCCCTCGTGCAGCACGAACAGGTCGGTGGCGGCGCGGTCGGGCGAGCTCTTGACAGAGATTGCCGAGCTGATGACGATAGCCCCCTGGCGGTTGATAACATCGTTGCGCTCAGAGATAGCGAAAGCGGTGGTTACGACAAAGAGCAGCAGCGAGGCGATAGCGCCGAAAAAGCCCGTCTTACGCACAGCAAGGCGCGTGCCGAGCAGGAAGACAAGCAGCAGGGCGAGCGTGAGGGCGAAGAGCGAGAGGGAGATAACACTCCAAGCGGTGCAGCTCATAGTGCTCTGCACTGTACGCAGCCAGCGGTGGAGGAAGAACTGAGGCACCTGAGCGATATTATCCTTAGTCTGTGCCTGAGCAATCTCCAGATTGTGCTGTGCATCGTCCATAGATGGGCTGATGACAAGTGCGCGGTGATAATACAGTATAGCCTTGCCCAGCTGGCCGAGCTTGAAGTAGGCGTTACCCATATTATAATATAGGCGTGCCGAGTAGTAGCCGCGGCTCTCAATGGCCGAGTAGTCTGCTACAGCCTGAGCGAAGTTACCGTCTATATATGCCTTATTGCCACTCTCCCACAGGGCGTTATTATCGGGCGTTGCGGTGCTCTGAGCAGCAGGCTCGGCAGTGCTCTGAGCAGGCTCCACATCTTGCGCCATAGCGGCGACACTGAACAGCAAGGCGAAAAAGGTTGAAAGGATGTATCTCATATCTATCTCTTTACTAACGATTCAATCTTGGAGATTATCTCTATGCCCTTAGCGTAGATTTCGTTCATCGTAGCCGACTCTACAGGCGAGTACTGAGCCTCCTCGCACTGCGAGATGATGGCGGTAATGGCCTTAGCCTGCTCGGTAGCACCGCGGCGGGTGAGCTCCTCGCGGATACTCTCCTTAGTGAGGTCTGCCACAGGGATGTTAAATCGGTCGGAGATATATCCCCACATAGCGCGGAGCATCTCCTCGTAAAATGCGTGGCGGTTGTTCTCGCGCATATAACGCTCTGCCGAGCGGAAGCGCTGCACTGCAACCTTATTTGCCCTGCGACCCTTGACAAGCACGCTATTATGGCTATCGCGGATGCGCTTGCCGATAACGAAGTAGAGCACCACAGAGAGCAGCAGCATAGCCGCCAGAAGTGCAAAGTAGAGAGGCGAGAGGACAAGTGGAGCGGTTGCGCGGTGGAGGTTTGGCTTGGTGAGCTTGATAAAGCGGATATCGCTGCCCAGCAGGCGCACATCCTGCTTGCTGACAAGGGTAGAGACGCCCGCAGAGGCTGACGAGCCACTCTTATCAGGGGCGACGCTGACCGCAAAGCTATCCGAGCAGAGGGTTACATACTGCCCGCTCTCAGGGCTGAAGTAGGTGAACTCCACAGGGGCGATGGTATAATCGCCCTCGGCACGAGCGATGAATGGGTACTCAAAGCGACGGAAGCCCACACTACCCGTAGCGGTGGTCTTAATCTGCTCGGTGGTCTTGATGTCGTAGAGCTCAAAGGAGGTCGGCAGGGTGAGCTTAGGCTCGCTGACAAAGCCGATATTTCCAGAGCCGGAAATCTTGACATCTATATTTGCTGCCGAGTTAGCGGCGATACTACCCGAGGAGAGGTTAGCCTCCATGGTATATCTACCCACAGCGCCCGCGAAGGATGCTGGAGCACCCGCAGGGAAAGGTTTGACATCTATGCTAATGGCTGGCGAAGCGACCTCGCGGCGGAGGTTATAGATGTCGTGGGTGTTGTCAAAGAAGGAGTTGCGCGGGCGGTTGTTGCGAACAAACATCTGCACAACGATGGTAATCTTTGCAGGGTCAATAGTCAATCGTCCGCTCTGCTGAGGGTAGAGAATCCACTCGCCCAGGTTATAGGCGTCGTAGACCTTGCCTCCCAGAGTCTCGCGGAAGGGGCCCTGCTCGCTCTCAAGCTGCTGGTTCCAGAAACCGTTGAAGCTCGGCAACTTAGCACCCTCAGAGCCGATGACATTTACGCGGCTATAGAGCTTAAGCGTAGCACGCACAGCCTCGCCCTTATAGACCGACGAGCGGGAGACGGAGAGGCGCAGCATCAAATCGTCCTCAGCAAGCTGTCCTGCAGCGCGCTGCTCAAGCGACTGCTCCTCGGCCTGTGCGTTACTCTGGCTGCTGCCACCGCTCTGGCCACTCTGGGCGCTACGCACCTCAATAGGTGTTGGGCGGGTGGTGTAGCTCTTGCCATCCGAGGCGATGGTAGCCTTGCCGACAACTATCTGACCCTCGCTCTGAGCCTGAAGCACATAGACGATAGTGTAGCTGAAGCTACGGGTCATAGAACCGTTGATAATCTGCATAGAGGAGCCCTGCGAGACAGATGGCCCTGCAAGCACATTGAAGCCCTCAAACGACGGGGCAACAAAAGATTTATCATCGGGCTTAGCATTGAGGGTAAACTCCACGCGGAATGCCTCGCCAGCGGAGACAATCATCGGCGCGGAGGTCTCAAAGGTAACCTGCTCATCGGCAAATGCCGTGAAAAATGTCAATAGAGCCGTAAGTACGGCAAGTAATCTCTTTCCCATATATCAGGAACGGATAAAACATAGTTTTATTGCCATTGGCTATTGGCTTTTAGCCATTGGCTTAACATAACAACAAATCCGCCGAGGCGGATATGAGAAATTGTATTTTGGGTGGAGTGTTACAACGCTCGGCAAAATTGTCCGCTATGGGCTGTACTGCTGTACCGCCCATTGCGAGCAACTTTTGTTAGCGGCAGTAAAAACCGTCCAAAATCAATTTAGTGTGCGAAGTCGGCGAAGAAGTCGTTGCCCTTATCATCCACGATGATGAATGCAGGGAAGTTCTCAACATAAATCTTACGCACAGCCTCCATACCGAGCTCAGGGAAGTCTACAACCTCAACGCTCTTGATAGAGTTCTTTGCAAGGATGGCTGCAGGACCACCGATAGAGCCGAGGTAGAAGCCTCCGTGTGCCTTACAAGCGTCGGTAACAGCCTTAGAACGGTTACCCTTGGCAACCATAACCATAGAGCCACCCACGCTCTGGAACAGGTCTACATAAGGGTCCATACGACCTGCGGTAGTAGGGCCGAATGAGCCTGAAGCCATACCTGCAGGGGTCTTGGCAGGACCTGCGTAGTATACTGGGTGGTTCTTGAAGTACTCTGGCATAGGCTTACCCTCGTCAAGCATCTGCTTGATGCGTGCGTGTGCGATATCGCGAGCAACGATAAGGGTACCCTTAAGGTTGAGGCGGGTCTTGATAGGGTACTGAGTAAGAATCTGGCGAACCTTATCCATACCCTCGTCAAGGTCGATATCTACAGCCGGAGTCATAGCCGGAGCCTGCTCTGGAAGGAAGCGAGCCGGGTTCTTCTCAAGCTGCTCAAGGAAGATACCCTCTGGGGTAATCTTAGCCTTGATATTACGGTCTGCAGAGCAGCTTACGCCGATAGCTACAGGGCAAGAGGCAGCGTGGCGAGGTGCGCGGATAACGCGAACATCGTGAACGAGGTACTTACCGCCAAACTGTGCGCCGATACCCATATTCTGGCAGATCTTGAGAATCTTCTCCTCCCACTCAAGGTCACGGAAGCAACGACCGCCCTCGTTACCAGAGGTTGGAAGCTCGTCCAGATAACCTGCAGATGCCTTCTTAACAGTGGCAAGGCACATCTCAGCAGATGTACCACCGATACAAACGGCAAGGTGATATGGAGGGCAAGCAGAGGTACCCAGATCCTTGATATGCTCCTTGAAGAATGCCTCCAGAGACTTCTCGTTCAGCAGAGCCTTGGTCTGCTGGTAGAGGAAGGTCTTATTTGCTGAGCCACCGCCCTTAGTGATGAAGAGGAACTCGTACTCCATACCTGGGTGACCGCCGTAGATGTCAATCTGAGCAGGCAGGTTGGTGCCGGTGTTGTGCTCGTCGGTCATAGAGATAGGCACTACCTGAGAGTAGCGGAGGTTGCGCTCCTTGTAGGTCTCGTAAGCGCCGCGAGAGATATACTCTGCATCCTCAACTCCAGTGTATACATCCTCGCCCTTGTGTGCCACGCAGATAGCGGTACCTGTATCCTGACAGGTTGGAAGCTCGCCCTCGGCAGCAACGCAAGAGTTCATAAGCATGGTGTATGCAACAAACTTGTCGTTGTCGGTAGCCTCTGGGTCCTCCAGAATGTTGCGCAGCTTCTGCAGGTGAGAAGCGCGGAGGTAGAACGATACATCGGTGTAAGCCTCCTTAGCAAGAAGCTCCAGACCCTTAGGGTCTACCTTCAAAATCTGACGACCGTCGCACTCTACAACCTTTACATAGTCCTTAGTAAGCAGACGATACTCTGTGTTGTCGCGCTCGATTGGGAGCGGCTCCTGATAGATAAACTCAGCCATAATATTTTAGTTTTTAGTAAAGTTTTTCACATAGAACATACAAAGATAGTGAAAAATTCTGAATTTTATCGTGATAGTGGCACATTTACTTCCGCTAACTAAAAAAATAGCAATGAGCAGTACACTTTCGTACAGCCCATCGCTATTTTTTTAGCCGAGCGTGGTAACTGCACCACTCTGACGATAAAATGCAGTGACCTTTTGCTGCTCTTAATAGCCTTTAAGGTTGCGCTATCCAGCCTGTACCCCCCCCCATAACACTATCGCGCAGCGATACCTTGATATAGCTAATGGCTAACCGACGCTGCGGAGCGAGGGCAGAGGCTGCTTGCAGGCTATGCCGAGCCGCGAGGAGGAAGGGTCGCCATAGGCGAGCCAATAGCCAAAAAAGAGAGCCGAAGCTCTCTTTTTAGTTACTCTCCACAATTTCAACGATATCTACCTGCCAGCCGAATAGGTCGGCGGCGCACTGCTGTTGGAGTTGCGAGATGGTGTTCACGGCGGTGGTATCGGCAAGCATGGCATCTACGAAGCTGCCCACGGTAGGGTAGGTATTATTGACCTTACGGGCAAGGCAGCGGTAGAAGGCGTACTGCTGTGCGCGGTCAAGTCCGCTGGGCAGCACGCTATTCTCCACAAGCGAGTTGTAGGGGAAGAGGTGGCGCATATTACGGGCGTCGGCATTGAGTTGCTCCACGATGGTGGTGACAACATATACCTGCACCGTATCGTTTACCGCCGGGAGCTCTATAAAGGAGGTGTAGATAGGGTAGTCCTGCTCTATCTCCGCGGCAACCTCGTCGGCAAAGAGCATATACTCCGCCTCGGTGAGGTTTTCCAAATAGACCATCTGGCGATAGTCGCGCAGCATCTGGCGCAGTGCCTGACGCTGCTCACGACTCCACTCTCGCTGCTGCGAGCAGCCGATAAAACCGCATACTGAAAGTGTCAGAAGCGATACCGAAAGTAAAAATTTTCTCATTGTTCTGATGTTTTTTTGTTTACAGCAGAACAACAATCAATGTTTATGCCAAAGCCGCAGCTGCGTACTCGCTCTTCAGGGTATCAATAAGCTCCTTGACCGACAAAATTCTATCGCAGCGCCATGCATTTGCACCGCAGAAGGCGTAGCCGTGGCTCATACGACCCTTATAGGCGTTATAGAGCGCCAGCATAATGCAGTAAGGGCTATTTACGACATTGCAGGTCTTGATGCAGTTGAATGGGCAGTTTTGAGGCTTGGTAAGACCCTGCTTGACCTTTCGCAAAAAGTCGTTATTCACCGCGCGACCAGGCATACCCACAGGGCTCTGGATGATGGTTACATCCTCCTCGGTAGCGTCTAAGTAGCTCTGCTTGAACTCAATAGAGGCGTCGCACTCCTCGGTGACGACAAAGCGTGTACCCATCTGCACGCCCTCAGCGCCGAGGCTGAGAATGCGGTGGATATCCTCGCCAGTAAATACGCCACCACCAGCGATAACGGGGATGTGGCAGTTGTGCTCCGAAGCAAAGCGGTTTACCTCCTCAACAACCTGCGGAACGATGGCCTCAAGGGAGTAGTTCTCGTCAAAAATCTGGTCGTGCTTATAGCCCAGGTGACCGCCAGCCTTAGGGCCCTCTACGACAATAGCGTCCGGAATATACTTATACTCCGAGAACCACTTTGTGCAGAGCAGACGCGCCGCGCGGGCAGAGGATACGATAGGGGCAAGTTTGGTCTTAGCACCCTCGGTGAGGAACGACGGCAGGTTGAGCGGAAGTCCCGCACCTGCGAAGATGATGTCTACGCCCTCCTTGATAGATGTCTTTACAAGGTCGGCGAAGTTTGAGAGGGCAACCATGATATTTACGCCGATGATGCCCTTTGTAGCCTTGCGAGCCTTGGCAATCTCCTGCTCAAGGCCGTAGATGCTCGCCTCGTTATAATCTTTTGAGTACTCGTTGTATATCACGCCCAAGCCAGCAGACGAGATCACTCCAATACCGCCCTGCTCGGCTACTGCCGATGCCAGACCGGACAGCGAAATACCAACACCCATACCTCCTTGAACTATCGGCGTCTTAGCCTCTAATTCTCCAATCTTCAATGGTTTCATGCTGTTTTAGAAACTGTTTAAAATTTTATTATAAAAAGAGCTGCTGAAACTGTCTATGGTTTCGGTCTCTTTGAGGCTCTTTTTGGTATTTATTCATTTGCGCGACTTGGAAATAGGTCCACTATTACCTGCATCGCGCAAATGGATAACTCCTCAAAAATAGCTCTCAAATAGCCGCGAAATAAAATCTTAAACAGTTTCTTTTTTCATTTTCTGGTGGCAAATATAATATAAAAAAATCAACAAAACCAACAACTTTTTTCGGGTTTATTGTTATACAATAAGAGAGAGTGCATTTTTTTGGCTATTAGCTATTGGCCATTAGCTTTTAGCTTTTCAGAGGTGTCGCTAAAGCGACGATATTTATAGGGTGCGAGCTGAAACGACGGTAGAATTCGGATAGCGATTTATTAAAGGCGATTAAGGGTTATTAAGGGCTACTAAGGGTGGCGCGTACTGTCTTTGTGTACTGCGTAGCGTCGCGGAACGCGACCATTAGTAACCCTTAATTCTCTTTAATGACCCTTAATAAAAAGCCGACGGTTAATACGCACTCCCTAAACACTATCGCGCAGCGATACCACTAAAAGGCCAATAGCCAACGGCTAAAAGCCAACAGCTAAAGTCCGATGTCGTCTGTGTTCCACTCGCCGGCGGCGGAGGTGCAGAGGACGGGGCGGGAGAGTTCGACGGATTTGAGCCACTGGTAGCTCTTATAGAGGCAGTAGCCGTTGCCGGACTCCTTGCCGCAGAGGCTATAGGCGATGATGCAAGGGTGGTTGCGGGTGCGGTAGTACATACTCTTTGTGCGAGAGAGGTACTCGTCCACAAGTTGCGGGTCGTTGGATGGCGTGCCACCGATGGCGCGGTTATCCCCCTTAGAGGTTGCATTTACAGCCACCTGCTCAATGACATAGATGCCCACCTCGTCGCAGATGTCGTAGAACCAGAGCGGCTGCGGAGCATCGGGGCGCAGGGTGTTATAGCCCTTGCTCTTCAGCGCCACAATATCCTTGCGGGTTTGCGCCTTAGAACTATTGGCGTTATATGCTACGGCTTTGATAGTCAGTGGTTTATCGTTGCGATAAATCTTGCCGTCGGCGAAGGTTGTGCGACCAGCGCCGATAGCCACGGGCAGGTACTCAAAAGGTTTACCGTTGCGCTTAACATAGAGTGTGGTGCGGTAGAGTTGAGGCTTAGCAGCACTCCAGAGGTAGCGCAGCTCGGCACCCAAATCTATGCGCACCTTGAGCGTATCGCGGCTTCTGCCCGGAACGGTGACCTCGCGCACGGCGTAGTCAACCAGCTTGCGCTCAGGGGTATAGATGTCGTAGCCCACCTGGACGGTCTCCTCGTAGTTGAAGTCGTTGCCAGTGATGATATCCAGCTCAAGGTGGAGCTTGCCGTCGCGAGCCACGATAGCGGCGTCGTAGTCGTAGACCGAGGCGCGGTGCTGGGCGAAGATGTAGCAGCCGCTCAGCTTAGCGTTACGCGAAGGGGTTGTCCCCTCGCTGAGCAGTGGCGCAAAGGTCTGGCGGAGCAGCAGCGCAACCTGATTCTCGCCCTGACGAAGATATGGCGAGATGAAGTAGTCGGCAGGGGTGTGTGCATCCTCGCAAGAGGCTACAACAGAGCCATTTACGACGATGTCGTAGGCGCTATGTGTATTCTCAAGGTGGAGGTAGACATTGTAGTCGTTCCACGAAGCGGGGACGGTGATATTGGAGCCGTACATATCCACATTATCTACATTGCCCAGCAGCTGCGGAGCGTAAGGGATATGGTTTACGGTATTGGCGTGGTTTTTCTTGACCGAATCATCGCGCGTATCATAGAGCGAGAACTCGCTGCGGTGCACCCGCTGAGCCATCGCACTGCCACAAACCGCGGCAAAAAGGAGAAGTATTGCAAGTTTTTTCATAGTTTGTCGCTTAGTTTTGCAAAGATAGCAATAATTTGCCGAATGGCAAATTTGGCCATTAGCCGTTAGCTATTAGCCATTGGCTATATCAAGGTATCGCTGCGCGATAGTGTTTATAGGGTGCAGTTGCACCGTCGGCTTTTAGAGTTTTTTTTAAGGGTCATTAAAGAGCATTAAGGGTTACTAATGGTCGCGTTCCGCGACGCTACGCAGTACATTTGCGCTACCCTTAATAACCCTTAATCTCCCTTAATAACCTTTAATGTTGCGCTATCCGAACTCCTCCGTCGTTTCAGCTCGCACTCTAAATATCGTCGGCTTGCCGACACCTCTGAAAAGCTAATGGCTAATGGCCAATAGCCAAAAGCTAAAAAAAATACCACTAAAAAAGCTAATAGCCAATGGCTAATGGCTAATAGTCAAAAAAAAATTACTATCTTTGTGGGTTAATTGCTCAGATTATATAAATATAACTAAAAATAGACAACTATGCGTATAGCTGAATTACTGAAATCTACTGCGTATGATACACAGGTGACTGTGAAGGGTTGGGTGAGAACCAAGCGCGGTAACAAGAATGTGGCATTTATTGCCCTCAATGACGGTAGCTGTGTGGCAAATATTCAGGTGGTGGTGGATCTGCAGAAGATTGCAGAGGAGAGCCTCAAGGCTGTAACCACCGGTGCGTGCATCTGCGTGAAGGGTACTCTGGTGCAGAGTCCGGGTGCCGGTCAGGGTGTTGAGGTGCAGGCGGAGAGCGTTGAGGTGTACGGCACTGCCGACCCAGAGACATATCCGCTGCAGAAGAAGGGTCACTCGCTGGAGTTCCTCCGCGACATTGCATACCTTCGTCCGCGAACAAACACCTTCGGTGCGGTGCTGCGTATTCGTCACGCGATGGCGTTTGCAATTCACAAGTACTTCAACGACAAGGGTTTCTACTATCTCCACACGCCGCTCATCACTGCATCAGACTGTGAGGGTGCGGGTGCGATGTTCCAGGTGACAACACTTGATATGAACAACCTGCCAAAGGGTGAGGATGGTAAGATTGACTACACTCAGGACTTTTTTGGCAAGCACTGCTCGCTGACAGTGTCTGGTCAGTTGGAGGGTGAGCTCGGTGCGCTGTCGCTCGGTCAGATTTACACCTTTGGCCCTACATTCCGCGCAGAGAACTCAAACACTCCGCGTCACCTTGCAGAGTTCTGGATGATTGAGCCAGAGATGGCCTTCTACGAGCTGGAGGACAACATGGCGCTGGCGGAGGACTTCCTCAAGTATCTTATCCGTTACGCTCTTGAGAACTGCCGCGAGGACCTTGAGTTTATGAACAAGATGTGGGACAAGGAGCTTATTGAGCGTCTGAACTTTGTCCTTGAGAACGACTTTGTCCGTCTGGACTACACCGAGGGTATTCGTATCCTTCAGGAGTCGGGTCGTAAGTTTGAGTTCCCATGCACCTGGGGCTCAGACCTGCAGTCGGAGCACGAGCGTTACCTTGTAGAGGAGCACTTCAAGCGTCCAGTGATTCTTATCAACTATCCTAAGGAGATTAAGGCCTTCTACATGAAGCAGAACGAGGATGGCAAGACCGTACGCGCTATGGATGTTTTGTTCCCAAAAATCGGCGAGATTATCGGCGGTTCGGAGCGCGAGGCTGACTATGGCAAACTTCGTGCAAGAATTGAGGAGCTTCAGATTCCGGAGAAGGATATGTGGTGGTACCTCGACACCCGCCGTTGGGGCTCAGCACCTCACTCAGGCTTCGGCTTGGGATTTGAGCGTCTGCTCCTCTTTGTAACAGGTATGGGTAACATCCGCGATGTGATTCCATTCCCTCGTACACCGAAGAACGCAGAGTTTTAACCTCTCCTCCCCTCGCTCCGCAGTTTGAGGCGAAAAAAATGTTAGTTTATGGCACTTACGCAAAGACAACAACTTCTGCAGCAGCAGAAACTTTCGCCCCAGCAGATACAGATGATAAAGCTGCTGGAGCTGCCTGCCGCATTGCTTGAGCAGCGCATCAAACAGGAGATAGAGCAGAATATTGTCCTTGAGGAGGCACACTCCGAGAATGAGGACGAGGAGCCAAAGCAGATATCTATGGACGAGTATCTGCGCGAGGATGATACACCCTCCTACAAGACTCGTCTAAACCACTACTCCAAAGACGACCGCCCCCGAAATTTCCAAATCTCGGGCGGTCGTTCTTTGCAGGAGGCACTCGTGGAGCAGCTCGGCTTCAGAAATCTTACCGAGACGGAGCAGCGCATAGCCCAGTTTATCGTTGGCAGCATAGATACCGACGGCTACTTGCGTCGCGACCTGCAATCCGTATCGGACGACATAGCCTTCACCCTCGGCATAGAGGTGGAGGTAGAGGAGTTAGAACGGCTACTATCCATAATTCAGCACCTTGAGCCCGTAGGCGTGGGTGCGCGCGATTTGCGCGAGTCGTTGCTCCTACAGCTAAACAGTCAACCGCTTGATAGTGAGGCGAAAATACTTGCGAACAAGATTCTGACAAGCCACTTTGAGGAGTTTGTTAAGAAGCACTACGAGCGGATGATTGCCCGCTTAGGTGTGGACGAGGAGCAGTTTCGTGCCGCCGTGCAGGAGATACAGCGTCTATCGCCCAAGCCAGGCAACCTATTCGCCGAGGATAGCGACAGCGCGCCATACATCATCCCCGACTTTATACTTGACTACCGCGATGGACGATTTGACCTGCAGCTCAACTCCTACAACATCCCTGAGCTGAAGATTAACCGCCACTATATGGATGTCATACGCCAGATGCAGGGCAAGAGCGACGAGCGTATGAGCGAGCAGGAGAAGGAGGCGGTGCAGTTTGTCAAGAGTAAGATTGACGCAGCAAAGTGGTTTATGTCTGCAATAAAGCAGCGACACGATACCCTTATGCGCACAATGCAGACTATCCTTGACTACCAGCAGGAGTACTTCAAAGATGGTGACCGCAGTCGTCTTAAGCCGATGATACTCAAGGATATAGCCGACCGCACGGGGTTGGATGTATCGACCATATCCCGCGTGGCAAATAGTAAGTATGTGCAGACATCTTTCGGCATAATACTGCTCAAATCGCTCTTCTCCGAGGCTATGCAGACAACCTCGGGAGAGGAGGTATCAAGCTACGAGATAAAGAATCTGCTTGAGCAGTGCATCGCCGAGGAGGATAAACGACACCCCCTCACCGACGAGCAGCTGATGAATATCCTGAACGAAAAAGGATACTGCATAGCCCGCCGCACCGTGGCAAAGTATCGCGAAATGCTTGGCATCCCCGTGGCGCGCCTACGCAAAGAGATTTAGCAGTATTTGTCGTGATAGCACGCCACCTACGGCACATCCCTCAATAGCCTGAATGGGCAGTACGCTTTAGTACAGCCCATCCAGGCTATTTTCACGATGCACCGTATCTGGCGCACTCTGACGACAAATTGGCCGTTAGCCGTTGGCCGTTAGCTGTTGGCTATATCAAGGTATCGCTCCGCGATAGTGTTTATAGGGTGCAGTTGGAGCTGTTGGTTCTGATTGCACCCTATAAATATCGTCGCTTTAGCGACACCTCTGAAAAGCTAATGACTAATAGCTAACTTTTAGTAATAAAAGTTGGTAAATATGGCAAAAATTGTTATATTCGCAGGTTAGAACATATCTCATGCTTTAGAATGGAACTGAAAGAGATAAGAGAGGAGTTGCAGAGGGCGGTGGCGCTGATTGAGGAGTATGAGCAGAGCCAGCTCTCTATTGAGCGAGATACCGCGCTGGAGATTATCCGCCGTGCATACGAGGCGTTGCGATTTGGAACGGTCGTGACCGCCGTGCCTACTGCGCCAGTAGAGCCAGTTGTGCCAGATGTGTCAGTTGCGCCAGTTGCGCCAGTTGCGCCGACTGAGGTGGCAGAGGTAGCAGAGGAGGCAGAGCCAGTAGCAGAAGTTGCCGAGGCTACGGTTGAGGCTGTAGAGGAGGAAGTTCCTGCGGAGGAGGTTGCTCCAGAGCCGATTGCGGAGGTTGAGGTTGCTGCTGAGCCAGAGGTTGAGCCGATTGCGGAGGTGCAGCCAGAGGTTGAAGTAGAGCCAGAGCCTGAACCAGAGCCAGAGCCAGTACCAGTCGTTGAACCCGAGCCTGAACCCGGGCCTGAGCCTATCGTTGAGCCGAAGGCGCAGAGGGTGGTGGTAGAGCCGTCGTTGTTTGGAGATGATGATGTATGGAGCAGGCCTGCGCCGTCGCGCCGTCGTATAATTTCGCTCTACGACGAGGATGGGGCAGCAGAGCCGAAGCCGCGTCGTCGCAGAGCTGTGAAGGAGGTAGCGCCAGAGTCAGTAGCGCCAGCGGCAGAGGTTGTTCCAGCGCCAGCGCCAGCACCGACTCCTGCACCTGCCCCAGAGCCTAAGGTTGAGCCTGCGGTGGAGGTTGTGGCGGAGATAGCTGAGCCGAGCACGGTGCTTGCCGATGTGATAGAGGGTCCAAAGACGATTGCCGACACCATATCCTCGCAGCCGAGCATAGGCGAGAGCAGTGCGGTGGTATCGTTGCGCAGTGCGATAAGTGTAGGCGACAGGTTTATGCTTATCCGCGAACTCTTTGCGGGCGATGAGGCGAAGTATGAGCAGACGATAGATATCTTGGACGGCATGGACAACCTTGACGACTGCATAATATACATTGCCGAGAACTTCTACTGGCGCTCTACATCCGAGGGCGCGAAGATGATTATGGACCTGCTTCAGCGTAAATTAGGATAGTTACTATGGCGAAATTATATATTGTTCCTACGCCGATAGGCAATCTTGAGGATATAACTCTCCGCGCGATACGGGTGTTGGAGAGTGTAGATTTTATACTTGCAGAGGATACGCGCACATCGTCGGTGTTGCTCAAGCATCTGAACATAAGCAAGCCATTGCACTCGCACCACAAGTTCAACGAGCACGCCACAGTAGCTGCCGTAGCGGAGGCGATAGAGGCGGGGCGCGATGTGGCGCTGATATCCGATGCGGGCACGCCAGGCATCTCCGACCCGGGATTTCTGCTTGTGCGCACATGCGTAGAGGCGGGCATAGAGGTGGAGACGCTACCAGGTGCTACGGCTGCCATACCTGCGTTGATACAGAGTGGTTTTCCGTGTGACAGATTCTGCTTTGAGGGCTTCCTGCCGCAGAAGAAGGGTCGTCAGAAGCGACTTGCCGAGTTAAAAGAGGAGAGTCGCACAATGATTTTCTATGAATCTCCGTTTCGTATAGTGAAGGCGTTGGAGCAGTTTGCCGAGCTCTTTGGCGCGGAGCGTCGTGTGGCGGTGGTGCGAGAGATAACCAAGAAGTTTGAGCAGACCGTGCGCGGAACGCTTGCCGAGGCGATAGCATACTTCAAGGAGCACAAGCCTAAGGGCGAGTTTGTAATTGTTGTGGCGGGCAAAGGACTTAAAAATCGCGTACAAGAGGGCGAGGACGAGGAGGAGCCTGACGCTGAGGAGTAGGATTAGAGTTTAGGTTGGTAATAATATGAGTGGTGAAAAGAGTATGAGCATTGGTGCAAGGGCGTTATGGCTCCTATGCCGAAGTGTTGCAATACTGCCCCACTGGGTGCAGTACGGGGTGATAGAGCCTCTGATATACTTCCTGCTGCGATATGTGGCGCGATACCGTCGGCGGTTGATACTTCGTCAGCTGACCGACTCCTTTCCAGAGCGCAGCAGAGAGGAGATAGCAGGTCTATGCAACGACTACTACCACACCCTCGCCGAGACATTTGTAGGTACGATGACCCTTGCGGGGATGAGCTACAACAAGAAGCGCGAGGTGCTGCAAGTGGTTGTACCAGAGCATATTATGGAGGTGGTAAAGGGAGGTGACTTTGTATATCTCTCCTCGCACCACAACTTTTGGGAGTTTGCCCAGTTTGCGGGGTTGGCTTTTGAGGGGCACTTGACCCTCTGCGCATACCATCCGCTGACAAACAAGGCGTGGGATGAATTATACTACCATCTACGCCGCAGCAAGGACTCGCTGCCAGTGCCGAGTAGTCAGCTGATACGCTACTACCTGCAGCACCGCAAGGATGGGGTAGATGGCAGGCGTATGTTGCTTGGGCTGATAGCCGACCAGAACTCGCCACCCAAGGGCGATGTGCACTGGTACGACTTCCTGAACCACAAGACCCTCTTTTTTGAGGGCGGAGAGCAGATGGCGGTCAAGTTTGGGATGCCGGTGCTCTACCTGAGCATGAGTCGCATAGGTGCGGGGCGCTACCGCGGCGAGGTGATGATGCTCTATGATGGCAAGGAGAGTGTGGAGAAGCACACCATAACAGAGCGGTATGTCCGTCAGCTTGAGCGCGATATACTACGCGAGCCTTCAAGATGGATGTGGTCGCACCGCCGATGGAAGTACTATCCCGACCCAGTGACGGGGAGGCGATATACAAGGTGGAGTAGCCGTGGAGAGAGAAGAGAGAGAATTGTGAGAGAAGACTAACTAACCTATATATGAAGAGTGCGAAACCTGAACTTAGCTTTGGCGCAAAGTGTCTATGGCTGCTATGTCGTTCAGTGGCGGTGATGCCATACTGGATGCAGTACAGATGCTTGGCGACATTTATATACTTTGTGCTGCGATATATTGTTCGCTATCGCAGGGCTTTGATACTCAAGCAGATAGGCGACTCCTTCCCAGAGCGTAGCCGCGAGGAGGTGGAGGCTATTTGCAACGAGTTCTACCGCCACTTTGGCGAGATTGTCGTGAGCACGATGACCCTTGCGGGCATAACCGACACACAGCGTCGCACGCTGATGAAGTTTAACATTCCGGAGCAGGTGTACAACACTCTGCAGGGCAAGCACTTTGTAATCCTTGCCTCGCACCACGGCATCTGGGAGTATGCGCAGTTTGTCAGTATGCAGCTGCCTGGCCACTGCGAGGTGGGGGCATATCATCCGCTGACAAGCAAGGCGTGGGACGAGCTGTTCCTCCACCTGCGCTCCTTTGAGGGTGTGATACCTGTGCCGAGCAGTCGCTACCTGCGATTCTTTATTGAGCACAGAGAGAAGGGTGTGGAGGGCAAGCCGATGATTCTCGGTATGGCCTCCGACCAGAATGCGCCACCGAAGGGCGATGTGCACTGGTACGACTTCCTGAACCGCAAGACCTTATTCTTTGAGGGTGGCGAGCAACTGGCGACAAAGTTCTCGCTGCCAGTGGTCTACTTCAGCATGAAGCGTCAGGCGGCGGGGCGTTATGAGTGCGATGTGATACTTGTGCACGATGGCGTGCAGAGTGTAGCCAAGCACGAGATTACCGAGCGATATGTTCGCCTATTAGAGGACGATATCAAGCGCGACCCAGCACGATGGATGTGGTCGCATCGCCGATGGAAGTACTATCCCGACCCTGTGACGGGTGAGGCAGTATATCGTCGTAAAGGTGTGTAAATTAGATATTTAGCGATGAAAATAGCGGTCGTAATACTGAACTACAACGGGCAGGAGCACCTGCGCCATTATCTACCGTCGGTGGTGGAGAATAGCGCGGGAGCGGATATTGTCGTGGCAGATAATGGCTCAACAGACGGCTCGCTGGCGTTGCTCGCGGCTGAGTTTAGCTCGGTGCGGGTCGTAGCGTTAGACAAAAATTACGGCTTTGCGGAGGGGTACAACCGCGCAATAGCGCAGGTGGGCGAGTATGACTATGTGGTGCTGCTCAACTCCGATGTCTACACCCCTGAGGGTTGGCTGCAACCGCTTATGGCTCAGTTAGATAGCGACAGCACGATAGCTGCCGTGGGTTCTAAAGTTCTCAGCGATACCGACCGCACGAAGTTTGAGTATGCAGGTGCGTCGGGAGGTTTTATAGACTACTTAGGCTACCCATTTTGTCGCGGGCGAGTGCTCTCAGAGCTGGAGGAGGACCGCGGTCAGTATGACGATGCGCGCGAGGTGTTCTGGGTCAGTGGTGCCGCCATCTGCGTGCGCCGAAGTATCTACGAGCAGTTAGGCGGGCTCTGTGGCAGGTTCTTTGCCCACATGGAGGAGATAGACCTCTGCTGGCGTATGCAACTTGCTGGCTACAAGGTGGTTATAGAGCCTAAGAGTGTGGTCTACCACCTCGGCGGAGGAACGCTTGCGGCAAACTCGCCGCGCAAGATACTGCTCAACCATCGCAATAACTTAGCGATGCTCTTTCGCTGTGCATCCCCGTTGCAGCGAGTGGTGGTGGCGATTGTAAGACCTATGACCGACTTTGCCGCGGCGATGGGTTACATCCTCGGCGGCAACAAGGAGGGGGCGAGGTCTGTGCTGATAGCGTGGCGCGACTTTATACGCTGGCACAAGGTACTCGCTGCCGAGCGACAGCAGATTCGTAGCACCGCAAAGCGCGAGTCGCCATATATATATAAAGGTATGATTGTGTTGCGATACCTATTTGGGAAACGAAAATTTGACAATATAATATGAGAAAACTTGTAATTATTCCGACCTACAACGAGAAGGAGAATGTTGCCGCGATGATAGACAAGGTGCTCTCCTTAGAGGGTAACTTCAACATGCTCTTTGTGGATGACGGCTCGCCCGATGGTACTGCCGACATCATCCGCGCCAAGCAGAAGGATGCCCCCGAGCGCATAAACCTTATCTGCCGCAGCGGTAAGCTCGGACTCGGAACAGCCTACATAGCCGGCTTCAGGTGGGCATTAGATGCGGGCTACGACCTGATTTTTGAGATGGACTGCGACTTCTCGCACAACCCCGACGACCTGCTCCGCCTGACAGCACGCCTTGAGAACGATGCCGATGTGGCAATAGGCTCGCGATATGTCAAGGGTGTGAATGTGGTAAACTGGCCACTATCCCGCCTGCTGATGTCCTACTTCGCATCTAAGTATGTCAAGATTGTTACAGGTATGCCCGTATGCGACGCAACAGCGGGATTTGTCGGCTACCGCGCCGAGGTGCTGCGCAAGATAGACCTCAGCGGCGTGCAGATGGTCGGCTACGGATTCCAGATAGAGATGAAATATACCGCCTGGAAACACGGCTTCCGCATCGCCGAGGAGTCCATAATCTTCGTAGACCGATTCGCCGGAACATCCAAAATGTCCAGCGGCATCTTCGGCGAAGCATTCTTCGGCGTGCTCAAACTGCCATTCCGAAAGATTAAGTAGAGCTACGGCTGTTACAATAAAAAAGAGAGCGTTGCTTCGTTCAAGTAAACTTGACTTGCAATCTCTCTCTTTTTGTACCATCTATGATGGTAATTCCTAAATCCGAGTAGAATAAAAATTTGTCGCTTTAGCGACACCTCTGAAAAGCCAACCGACGCTGCGGAGTGAGAGCAGAGGCTGCTTGCAGACTATGCCGAGCCGCGAGGAGGAAGGGTCGCTGAAAGCGAGCCAATAGCCAACAGCTAATGGCTACTCCTCTGGCTCTGCCATTGTGTGGTAAACATTCACCACATCGTCATCCTCCTCGAGTTTCTCAACGAGCTTCTCAACCGCCTCGCGAGCCTCTGCGTCAAGCTCCTTGGTGTCGGTTGGGATGCGAACGCCCTCACCAGAGACGATCTCGTAGCCCTGGTCGTCAAGCCACTTCTGGATAGCGCCGAAAGACTCGTATGCAGCGTAGACGGTGATGCCGTCCTCCTCAGCGTAGAACTCGTCAACGCCCAGGTCAATCATCTCAAGCTCCAGCTCCTCTGGATCTACGCCCTCAGCCTTGAACTTGAATACGCACTTGTGCTCAAACATAAATGCCACGCTACCTGAGTTGCCGAGGTTACCGCCGCACTTGTTGAAGTACATACGCACGCTTGCAACGGTACGGTTTGTATTATCTGTAGCGGTCTCCACGAGGAATGCCACGCCGTGAGGGCCATATCCCTCGTATACAACCTCCTTATAATCAGCGGCATCCTTATCGGTTGCACGCTTGATTGCACGCTCAACATTCTCCTTAGGCATATTCTCAGCCTTGGCATTCTGCATAAGGATTCTCAGGCGGGTATTTGCCGATGGATCTGGACCGCCAGCCTTTACTGCGATCTCAATCTCCTTACCCAGTTTTGTGAAGACGCGAGCCATATGACCCCAACGCTTCATCTTTCGCGCTTTACGATACTCAAAAGCTCTTCCCATAGTGTTATATTTTTTTGTTATTTTGATTTCTAATCTGCAAAATTACTAAATTTTTGATATTTTTTGTAACTTTGTAGAAAAATAATGACTATGGATAGAGAAATAGCACTTGCCCTTGAGGTTTTGCGCCGCGGGGGAGTAATACTTTACCCCACCGATACTGTCTGGGGAATCGGTTGCGATGCGACTAATGCCGACGCTGTGCAGCGCATCTACGACCTTAAGCAGAGCGCCGACAAGAAGTCTATGCTCGTGCTCTGCAAGGATGCCGATATGGTTGTCCGATATGTTGATAAAGCCCCAGGCATCGCCTTTGAGGTTATGGAGATGGCAACCTCGCCATTGACCCTTATACTCCCAGGCGCTACGGGCGTGGCAAAGAACCTTATCCCCGAGGAGGGTACTCTGGGCGTGCGCGTGCCTCAGCACGACTTCTGCCAGAAGCTGCTCTATAAGTTCGGCAAGCCTATCGTCTCCACCTCCGCAAATATCTCAGGCGCAAAGACCCCGAAAAACCTCGCCGAGGTGAGCAAGGAGATTGTTGACGGCGTAGACTTCGTCGTAAACCCCCGCTTCCAAGGCCGCCCCACCGGCAAACCAAGCTCTATCATCGCCTTTGGAGCTGATAGCGAGGTGACTATCATCCGCTAATATTTGGCGTGATAAGGCGGCATTAGCTACACATCCCTCATATCCCCGAATGGGTAGTACGCCTTAGTACAACCCATCCGGGGATATTTCGCGATGCACACCTACTACCGCCTTCTGACGCCAAATGCGTGCACATAATGAGTGGCGGTGCAAGCCGTGGCGATATATTAAAGGCTATTAAGGGAGATTAAGGGCTATTAAGGTTAGCGCAACCATTTTCTATACAGCGTCGCGGAACGCAACCATTAGTAACCCTTAATTCTCTTTAATGACCCTTAATGAAAAAAACACTATCGCGTAGCGATACCTCTGAAAAGCCAACCGACGCTGCGGAGCGAGAGCAGAAGCTGCTTGCAGACTCTGCCGAGCCGCGAGGAGGAAGGGTCGTCGTAGACGAGCCAACGGCCAATAGCCAAATTTGGCGTAATGATTGCTGGTGGTCGGGTATGGGGCGGTTGAAGTATAATGTGGCGTTGGTGGGGGCGAATGTGTTGTTTGGGGCGAACTTCTCGGTATATGTTTCGTTGGTGGGAAGTGGGGTGAGCTTCGGGCAGATATTTATGTTGCAGGTGGCGGTGGCGGCGATATTTTTTATACCCTTTGCACTCTTTTCCTCCAGGTCGTATCGCATTACTATTGAGGACTTTGGGGTGATATTTATAGTGGCGCTACTGGTGATTTACGGCTGGATGTATATGTTGCTCTGGGGAGCGTCGCAGACAAGTCCGATAGATGCCTCAATGATTGCCACGATAGGTCCTGTATTTACCCTCTTTGTGGCGCACATAGTAAGGCCGCAGCCCATTTCGTGGATAAAGACCATAGGCGCAATAGCCGCGATAGCGGGGGCGTTGGTGCTTGTGACGGACAAGAATCACCATCTGCTTGGCACGACGGCAGAGGCGTTTGGAAATGTGTTGGTGCTGTTGGCTGTAGTTGCGATAGCGGCGAATACGGTATTGATAAACAGGCAGTTACGCATCTACGGGGAGCTGACGGTTATGGGGTGGTACTACATAATAGGCTTTGTGATGACGCTCCCATTTTTCGGGCGGAGTCTATTAGAGTTAGACTTTGCGGCGATGAGCAGCAGGGTGGTGGGGGAGCTGCTCTATGTGACGCTATTTGGCACGGTGCTGCCGATGTGGCTACTCTACACCGGTGCGGCGCACCTTACGGCGGTGCATACTGCCCTATATCGTTACATACAGCCAGTGGTGGCGACAGCCCTCTCGGTGCTTCGCGGGCAGAACAAAATAGACCGCGCCAATATTATCGGCGCGGTGCTAATATTTACGGGTGTGGTGCTTGTTGTTGCGGGGAATATTATCCGCAGCAGGTTTAAGCAGCGGGCATCTACTCAAAGATATCGTTCAGCAGAGCCGCCAGGCGGTAGCCAGCGCGAGCCATAGACTTATCGTTCAGTGGCTCAAGGCGGTTGATATGCTCGCGGGACATATAGAAGTCGGGAGCTGCCCACTGGTAGAGCGGTGCGGCGAGCGTTGCCATATCCTCCACCCAGTGGCGGATATCTCCGCGGCTAAAGTTTTCCTTTTGCTCGCCATAGCAGGTCTGCAGGTCGTCGGCGAACATGGCTGGAGAGTAGCAGGAGTGGCGACCGATGAGGCTGGACTCCCACAGCTTGCGCCACGAGAGGTCGGAGATGACCTCCTTCTTGCCCGGCTTGCCATTGGAGAGGCGGAACTTGAAGTTGGTGCGCGAGTGTTTACAGCCCTCAATGCGGATGTGGGAGATATTGTGGACATCGGCAACAAGGTGGATAACGCTCCGAAGTGCCGCCACGACGGTAGAGTCACTATGCTCGGCACGGTTGCGGAGAATATCTGCGCAGCGCTCAATCTGCACAACGCCATCCTTCGCGGACTTGGTGGTAGACTTAAGGTCGGCGGTGACGGTAGTGAAGTGCCAAGAGCCAGTATATTTGGTCTGCTCGCTCTGCGTAAGGGTCTGCAGCCACCACGATGCGGAGGCCAGATCGCCACCAAGCAGTGCGGTGGTCTGCTCCTTAGCCTGCGGGGTGAGGTTTTGGTAGGCGAGAGTGGCAATGCACTCCTGCGCAAACTTATTCCACGCCGAGGCGGTGGAGAGGCTCAGTAGAGCTACGGCGAAAAGTATAATCTTTCTCATTTTCTGCCCTCCTATTTGCTAAAGGTAGGTTCTATAAATTAGTAAAAAATTTTTCGCTGTCGGAGGTTTTTATTTCGGTCGCTTTTGAATTTATTTTGGTATATTTCTTGTTTTTACGCAGTTACAATGCTCGCATTGCGCCTTTATAATAAACAAGAAATCTACTCAAAATACTCTTCAAAATCAACTCGACCTAATTTATAGAACC
>JAFTOU010000005.1 GCA_017463615.1 Alistipes sp.
AGCCGAGAAATTAAAGGCTGAGAAGAAGCAGAAGGCTATCGCCATTATGCGTGACTGCCCAACCTCTCCACGCAAGATGCGTCTGGTAGCAGACATCATCCGCGGTGTAGAGATTAATAAGGCACTGGGTATCCTTCGCTACTCAAAGAAGGAGGCATCTATCAGATTGGAGAAGCTGCTTAAGTCGGCAATCGCAAACTGGGAGGCAAAGAACGAGGGTGTTCGTCTTGAGGATGTAACCCTCTGCGTAAGCCAGATTACCGTAGACGGTGGTCGTATGCTCAAGCGCATTCAGGCAGCTCCACAGGGTCGCGCACACCGCATCCGCAAGCGCTCTAACCACGTTACGATCGTAGTAGACAAAATGGTAACCGAAGAAAACAAGTAGACATGGGACAGAAAGTTAATCCAATAGCAAACCGTCTCGGCATCATCCGCGGTTGGGAGTCCAACTGGTTTGGTGGTAAAGATTTCTCAGAGAAATTGGTTGAAGACGCAAAGATTCGTAAGTACTTGAATGTCCGCTTGGCTAAGGCAAGTATTTCGAAGATTATCATTGAGCGTACACTTAAGCTCGTAACCGTAACTATCTCAACCGCTCGCCCTGGCTTCATCATCGGTAAGGGTGGCGCAGAGGTTGATAAGCTCAAGGAGGAGCTCAAGAAGCTCTTCCGCAAGGAGATTCAGATCAACATCTTCGAGGTTAAGCGTCCAGATATCGACGCAACTATCGTAGGTCAGTCTATCGCACGCCAGCTTGAGGGTCGTGTATCTCACCGCCGCGCAATCAAGACCGCTATCGGTAACGCAATGCGTAACGGCGCAGAGGGTATCAAGATCCAGATCTCTGGTCGTGTAGGTGGCGCCGAGATGGCACGCTCTGAGACCATAAAGGACGGTCGTATTCCACTTCACACCTTCCGTGCAGATGTAGACTACCACTTGGCTGAGGCAATCACCAAGGTAGGTGTTCTGGGTATCAAGACCTGGATCTGCCACGGTACTGTATATGGCAAGCGCGACCTGTTTGAGATCGCTGGCGCAGCATCACAGCAGGGTGGCAACCAGCAGCAGGGTGGTCGTCGTGGTAACGGCCCAAAGAAAAGAAGAAATAACAACAAGTAGTACCTTTTAAAAGCAAATAACAGTTATGTTACAGCCAAAAAAGACCAAATTTAGAAGAATGCAGAAGGGTCGTATGAAGGGTGTTGCTCAGAGAGGTAACCAACTTGCATACGGTTCGTTCGGCATCAAGGCGCTGGAGTCTTCTTGGATCACCGGTCGCCAGATTGAGGCAGCCCGTCAGGCTATCACCCGTTATATGAAGCGTGAGGGTCAGATATGGATTCGTATCTTCCCTGATAAGCCAATCACTAAGAAGCCAGCCGAGGTACGTATGGGTAAGGGTAAGGGTAATCCAGAGGGATTCGTAGCACCTGTAACCCCAGGCCGTATTCTCTTCGAGGCAGAGGGTGTACCAATGGCAGTAGCTCAGGAGGCTCTGCGTCTTGGCGCACAGAAGCTGCCTATCACCACTAAGTTTATTGTTCGCCGCGATTACGACGAGGCAACTGCATTGTAAAAAGGAGGATTTATTATGAAAGCAACTGAAATTAGAGAGATGTCCGCACAGGACTTACAGGAGCGCATCGCAGCTGAGAAGGCTAACCTCGCTTCTATGAAGGTACAACACGCCGTATCTCCGGTTGAAAATCCTTCTAACATTAAGAAAACTCGCAGAGATATAGCTCGTATGCTGACAATTCTGCATCAAAAGTAAGAGACGATTATGGAAAGAAATCTTAGAAAAGAGCGTATCGGCGTAGTTGTCAGCACCAAGATGGCTAAGACCATCGTAGTAGCTGTCGCTCGTAAGGTTAAGCATCCAATCTACGGTAAGTTCGTGAACAAGACCACCAAGTTTGTGGCTGAGTGCCTGGACGAGTCCGTACGCGAGGGTGATACAGTACGCATTATGGAGACCCGCCCGTTGAGCAAGACGAAGCGTTGGAGATTAGTACAAATCATTGAAAGAGCGAAGTAGTTATGATACAGCAAGAAAGCAGACTCGTAGTAGCTGATAACAGCGGCGCAAAGGAGGTTCTTTGCATCCGCGTGCTTGGCGGCACAAAGCGTCGCTATGCATCTATCGGCGATAAGATCGTAGTGGCTGTAAAGAGCGCATCACCTTCTGGCGACGTAAAGAAGGGTGCAGTATCTAAGGCAGTCGTAGTAAGAACAAAGAAGGAGATTCGTCGTGCCAACGGTTCGTACATTCGTTTCGATGACAACGCCGTAGTACTCCTCAACAACCAGGGCGAAATGCGTGGTACTCGTATTTTTGGTCCAGTAGCTCGTGAGCTCCGTGATCAGTATATGAAGATCATCTCCCTTGCCCCTGAAGTATTGTAATATTAAAAACAGTTACAGATATGTCAGTTAAATTGCATATTAAGAAAGGGGATACCGTTTGCGTAATCGCGGGTGACAACAAGGGCCAGCAGGGCAAAGTCCTGAAGGTTGAGGTGTCTAAGCAGCGCGCAATTGTCGAGGGCGTAAACCTCGTCAAGAAGGCTACCAAGCCTAACGCACAGAACCCTCAGGGTGGTATCGTTGAGCAGGAGGCTCCGATTCACATCTCTAACCTGCAGGTGCTCGACCCACAGAGTGGCAAGCCAACTCGCGTAGGTCGTCGCGCAAATGCAGAAGGTAAATTAGTTCGTTTTGCTAAAAAATCGGGAGAGGAGATTAAATAATGGCATACATTCCATCACTCAAGACACAGTATAAGGAGCAGATTGTCGCTGCCCTTATGAAGGAGTTTGGATACAGCAGCGTTATGCAGTGTCCTAAGCTCGAGAAGATCGTGATCAACCAGGGTATGGGTCAGGCAGTTGCCGATAAGAAGCTTATCGACATCGCGCAGGAGGAGCTCACCGTGATCGCTGGTCAGAAGGCAGTTCAAACCAAGTCGCGTAAGGATATTTCGAACTTCAAGCTCCGTAAGGGTATGCCTATCGGTGTTCGAGTAACCCTTCGCCAGAATCGTATGTACGAGTTCCTGGAGCGCCTTATCGCAGTAGCTCTGCCTCGTATCCGCGACTTCAAGGGTATCAACGATCGCTTTGACGGTCAGGGTAACTACACCCTCGGTATCACCGAGCAGATCATCTTCCCTGAGATCGACATTGACAAGATCACCAAGATCTTCGGTATGGAGATTACTTTCGTAACATCGGCAAAGACTGACGAGGAGGCTTATGCTCTTCTCCGCGAGTTCGGTCTGCCTTTCAAAAACGCTAAAAAGAACCAATAGTCTATGGCAAAGGAATCAATGAAGGCGCGCGAGGTAAAGCGCGAGAGACTTGCTGCACGCTATGCACACAAGCGTGAGGAGATCGCAGCAGCACTCAAGGCTGGCGAGATCGACCACGAGGAGGCTTGGATTGCTCTTTCAAAGTTGCCACGCAACGCAAATCCAATCCGTCAGCACAACCGTTGCAAGCTTACTGGTCGTCCAAAGGGCTATATGCGTCAGTTCGGTATCAGCCGTATCCAGTTCCGTGAGATGGCTTCCGCTGGACTTATCCCTGGCGTAAAGAAGGCAAGCTGGTAGTATTATCCCGATGGGGGAGGGGCAAATGCCTCTCCCCGCGTCGGTCTTAAGGGGTGCCTAAGAGACTATTTAAGTCGTCGTCGGGGCGTCAGCCGATGTGCTGATGAACGGTCGGTGAGTATGCAGCCAAGACGGTCGGCGAGTTGTATTCAAATAATTAATTTTCAAAAAATTAGGAGAATTCACAAATAATAGTTATCTTTGCACGCTTAAAAATGTGAAAATTGCCAATCGGTCGCACCCAAAACCCGCTCAGAAGTGCCTGTGGGGCACATTTGAGGGAGGGAAGATGGGATGCGCCTTTGGTGCGAATAAACAAACTATTTTTTAATTTTTAACTTTTAATTCTTAAAATTATGACTGATCCAATCGCGGATTTTCTCACGAGAATTAGAAACGCAGTGAAAGCCAACCACAAGGTGGTTGAAGCTCCTGGCTCAAAAATTAAAGAGGCCATCACTAAAATTCTCTACGAGCAGGGTTACATCCTGGCTTACAAGTTCGACAAGGATGAGAAGGGTCATCCTGTAATCAAGATTGCGCTCAAGTGGAACGCAGCGACTAAGACCAACGCTATCAAGAACCTGAAGCGTGTGTCTCGTCCAGGTCTGCGTCAGTACTCTTCTGTAGCTGATATGCCACGCGTACAGAACGGTTTGGGTATCGCAATCGTATCTACCTCTAAGGGCATCATGACAGGCGCACAGGCTTGCCGCGAGAATGTCGGAGGTGAGGTATTGTGCTATGTTTATTAATCTCTAAAACCGAAAGAAAATGTCAAGAATTGGTAAATTACCTGTAATCTTACCTGCCGGCGTTACCGTAGAGGTATCAGCTGACAACACGGTAAGCGTGAAAGGTCCTCTTGGTACACTCAGCCAGAAGGTTGATTCGGATATCACTGTTACCGTAGGTACCACCGAGACTAAGGATGGTGCTCAGGTTGCTGCAGTGATTGTAACCCGCCCTACCAACCAGCCACGCCACCGTTCAATGCACGGTCTGTACCGCGCACTTATCAACAACATGGTCGTAGGCGTATCTAAGGGCTACGAGATCAAGCAGGAGCTTGTAGGTGTAGGTTTCAAGGCTGAAGTAAAGGGTCAGGTTCTCGAGATGAGCCTCGGCTATTCGCACGACACATATTTCCGCCTTCCAGCAGAGGTTACTGCAACCGCTGTAACTGAGAAGAAGGGTGCTCCAATCGTTACCCTGAAGAGCTGTGACAAGCAGCTTATCGGCCAGGTAGCAGCTAAGCTCCGCTCACTGCGTAAGCCAGAGCCATATAAGGGCAAGGGTATCAAGTTCGTAGGCGAGGTAATTCGTCGTAAGGCAGGTAAGTCTGCAAATGCTAAATAGTAAAACAGAGTAAGTTATGTCATTGAATAAGATTGAAAGAAGAGAGAGAATCAAGATGCGTATCCGCAAGATCGTAAGCGGAACATCTGA
>JAFTOU010000032.1 GCA_017463615.1 Alistipes sp.
CATACCATCGCATACAGCTTTGGCAGCGATTCAGGCACGCTTGCAACAGGCGTTACAACCTCTGTCAACTGGATCCCCTCTTTGACCTTGGCAAAGCAGATTCCTTCGGCTACATCCGGTTACGGAACCATTACCTGCTATACCTATGTCAATGGTACATAGACCGGGACAAAGACGGTTGGTATCACGCTGAATGTGCCAGCTTCCGTTGTGCCGTCGATCACCGCTGTAAGCTACTCTGAGGCAACGACAGGTATTGCAGCGCAGTTTGGCGCATATGTTCAGGGAAAGAGCAAACTCAGCGTATCGATCACTGCAGCTGGATCGCAAGGGAGCACGATATCATCCTACAGAACCAGCTTGAATGGAACAAATTATCTGACTGCTTCCTTTACCTCCTCTGCGCTGACCACAGCGGGGAGCAATACCATGACCATTACTGTGACAGATTCTCGTGGCAGAACTGCAACGACCACCAAAACTATTACTGTCGTGGCTTATACTGCACCGTCGCTGACAAGCCTGAGTGCGGAACGCTGCAATACCGCCGGTACTGCATTTCAGATGGACGGCACGAAGGTGCGAATCTCCACAGCCGGCTCTGTTTCTGCTGTCGGCAATAAGAATACCGTTGCATGTACGGTATACTACAAGCTGACAACAGCTACATCTTGGACGCAGACGACCACCATAGCCGCCAGTAGTTACAAGATCTCTGCGACGAACCTTCTGCTCTCACCAACCTTTGATGCATTGAAGTCCTATGACATCAAGGTGCGTCTGGCGGACTTCTTCGGCTATGTGGAGCAGGCAATATCCATCGGTACAAAGCAGGTCATGATGGACTTCTACAAGGATGGCTCCGGCATTGCCTTTGGTAAGGTAGCAGAAAACAGCGGAAAGGTTGAATTTGGTTGGCCTGTCACCATGTCCTCTGCACTTGGAGTCGCCTATGGTGGCACTGGACAGACGACACTGGCCGCAGCGAGAAATGCAATGGGACTTGGTAATACGACCGGAGCATTGCCTATTGCAAATGGTGGAACAGGAGCTACGACGGTCGCTGCAGCTCGTAATGCGCTGGGCTTAGGCAACACCAGCGGAGCTGTACCTGTAGCCAATGGAGGAACAGGGGCGACAACGGCGGCTGCGGCGAGAACCAATCTGGGTATTACGCTGGCGAACCTGGGTGCAGCGGCCAGTTCTCATAATCATGCAGCTGGCAACATTACCTCTGGCACACTTGCCAAAGCACGGTTGCCGTTTAAGTTTGCCTACGGGTCCACAACGATCAATGGCAGTGCCGCCGTCAGCATCAGCTATTCCAGCGCAGGGTTTACCAGCGTTCCATATGTCTTTGTGACCTATTCAACAAGCTCGTCCAATTGGTCGGGCGACAATGGCGCTATTAAGGTTCATACCAAAACCACAACAGGCTGCAGCATCGTAGTCGGTGGCTCATTCAGCAGCAATCGCCCTGTGGACTGGTTTGCCATTGGCACATGATGAAAGAAAGAAGGGATGTCTATGGCTTGGGAAGCGGTCGTTGAATTGGTGGAGAAATACTGGGTGCAGCAAGCGTGCGTGCTTGTGCTGGGTGTTATTACCTGGTAGTACAAGCGGCAGATCAAACGGATCAAGCAGGAGTCGCAGGATCAGAATGCCATCCGCATGGCAATGGTTGCACTCCTGCGCGACAGGTTCTATCAGGGGTACAAAGTGTGCATCCACCAAGGTTACTATCCAATTAGGGATCAAGAAGTGATGCAGGATATTTACAGGCAGTA
>JAFTOU010000033.1 GCA_017463615.1 Alistipes sp.
ATTGTCAGACGGTTTACCGAACTTGGCAATATCCAGCTGATTTTCTAAAACAATAATGGCGGCACTCATCATCGCCGCCATTACTTCTCCATCAACTCGGAGTATGTTGTCTTTAGATACGATTGTTATCTCGTTGCTACTATCCTTGAACTGCTCAAACTCAGTGAGCATACCTTTGATTTGCTGTATCTTTTCTCTATCCATATTTATCGTATTAGTTCGTTTTCACATAGAAGCACATCACCCACGATGTAGTCAAGGGTAGTATAGTGCTGGTGGAATATCTTGTCTGCCTCCTCGTTGTAAGGCTGGTCGAGCAACTTGCCCTCCTCGTTAAGGATCATAGATTGATTGTCGTCGAGTTCTACAATCTCGACCAATCCGCCAACTGCCGCCTGCATCTCTTCAAGAGTGAAATACTCTCCATTGGCAGGTGTTGTGGCAGTGCGTGTCCCGTCTGTTTTAATTATCTCAGCCATTTTTATTTACAGTTTTTATGTTCGTTACACAGTTCAATGAAGTATTTACGCTCGGCAAGGAGTCGGTCATATTTTTCGGGGTCCTCCTCACGACGCATATCAGGTTTGCCCGCTGCAAAGTGCTCCACAAGCACACAGCCGCAGGTGTGAGTAATCTTTATCGAGGTACTCAGAGCCTCAATCTTTGCACCCTCTTTGGGCACAGCATCACTCTCGATGATGCGTAGTTTATCTATCTGGTACATCACTTTCGGGGTTTAGGCAGCCACGCCGTATGTCGCTTGACACGCCGCAGCTGGTTGATGATATTCTCGAACAACTCTCTGGAATAGATGCGGTAGTGAAAGGCGGCAGAATACTCGCACACATTACCGTGAAAGTCCACATAATTTCTCTCAGGGTCTATGCTGAAGAGCGAGCCTTGTACTTCGAGGGTGTAGTGGTTCTCACGCAGCCACTTGAAGAACTCGAAGATGTCGGGATAACGAGAGTGGAAGGTGCAGTAGTCGTAGTGGTTCCGGCGCAGATTAAGAAGACGCTCTGCCATCTCTCGGCGGTAGCGTCTGTCGTCATACTTATTACCGCTATCCGAGGTGAGACTGCAAAGGAAGAGTTTTCTCTTGCCCAGCTGAAAGTAGTATGGCGTGTGCATCACAATCCTATTGTGCCACCCGTTATGGTTGCGGATAGGCTCACCCTTGATAATCTTCGGGTGTTGCTTCAACTTCTTGGCAAAGCGGCTTATCTCGGCATCTATATCCTCATCGCTGAGGCGTATGTCACGCAGAGCCTTGAAGTACCTGTCGCCAAGACGGAAGCATAGGTCGTACATCGTGCCCGAGTACGCCTCACCCACAAAGAAGCGGTTGCGACACTGACGCTTGGGAGGCACACAGCCCAAGAGATCGTAGTAACGCTCCTCGGAAATCTCCTCGAAGGGCTGGCTGAGGGCGTTGTCGTAGCGTTTGAGCAATAGTGCTATGCGGTCAGGAGTTACAGTGATAAGGAATGGATTGTCATACCTATCCCGCAACTCCTCCAAAGTTTCCCCACCGTAATCGCTATGCACATCATCACGCATAGAGGTTACAATGACGCTATCAAAGTAGCGTGAGTCGATAACGAGCAACATAGCCTACAATGTTATGTTGAGCACTCTGCGGGCAGCACTCACAGCGTTCTGGGTGAGTTGTCGCTGCCACGCCTGATTGCGAGGAGACCACTTGAAGGCATTACCCTTGAGCTTGGTACGCATATCACTGTCAGGAACTGCATCAAAGAGGATTTGCAGGCGGTCTTCGTCATAGTTATAGACGATAGTTCCACCTTCAAAAGCAATCTCCTTATTCTCTCTATTAGCCTGCTGTTCCAACTTCTCACGCACCTTACGCACTAACTCCGGCAGTTTGAAGATGCCGTGGCGTGCTGTAACGATAGGCTTCTTCATCGTGGCGTTGAGTTCCTTGATGAGGGCAACAGCACGGTCGATAATCTCCACATTGCCGTTGTTGCAGTGTGTGGCAAGTCGCCCATAGAGGTTGCCGACAATGAGTGAACGCATACAGGGCAGCGTACCATTGTCAATGCCTCGTATGGTCTCGGCGGTACTCTCAATGTCCGCTTTAACGGCAAGCCACGCCTCTTCGGCAAACTCTTCGGGGGTCTTGTTGCGCTCCTGAGCCTTGCTGATAGCATCTAACGCACGCTTGCGCCACTCCCTGAATGCCGTTACACTCTTCTCGTAACTGCTGAGGGCTTTGTCGTTGCGTTGGGTATTAAAGCGTGCAGGTCCCGTAATCATAGCACTCGCACAGCGACCATTGGCAGAAATCATCGCCACGAAGTAGCGGATATAGTTCTCCTTGTATCGCTCACGCTGCTCCTCGGGCATAGCAGATAGGTCTTCGTGTAGCTCCTTCTCATAGGAGGCAATGTCCGACTCGCCACGCTCTTCGGGTGAGAATGATGTGAGGTTGTAGGAGCGACACGCCTGCTCGAAGTATGCCTCAAGGTAGCCTGGGTGAGCAAACTCCACAACCTCCCAATCGGCAAAGGCAGCAGGTGCGAGGATCTTCTCCTCGGCAATATCTCCGATAAGGTGAGCATAGCTGCAATAGCCATACTTCTTGCCTCTAAAATGAAATGCCACAGGCTCACTCTCTGCGGCATCTTTACGCCTAATCGTGAGCACACGATG
>JAFTOU010000006.1 GCA_017463615.1 Alistipes sp.
AGGTGGTTATAGCAGTGAGGTTCCACCTCTTCCCATTCCGAACAGAGAAGTTAAGCTCACTTACGCCGATGGTACTGCGGTTTTCCCGTGGGAGAGTAGGTAGCCGCCTCTTTAAGCCAATCCAATAGGGTTGGCTTTTTTTTATTATAATAGCGTAACTAGTCCACTCTGACAACAAAAAGCCAACCCTGTTGGATTGGTTTAAGAGTCGGCTACTATTTCCTACTGAAATTTGCAGCATCATTGGTGTAAGTGAGCTTAACAGCTCTGTGTAACAGAGGACGATTGCGCAAACCGAGCGCAGAGTCAAGTATACTTGAACTATGCCGAGGTGCCGCCAATTGAAGCCGAGAAAAGATTGCGTAGCAATCCTCGGCAAGTTAAGCTCACTAATGTTCCGTCCTATGGATAGTAGATCCCCAGCCCTCTACTTCTTATTCTTTTTTCGGTATTGGTAGATGCCCATCAGTTCGTAGGGGATGGGTTTGTAGTGGGAAAATTCGGGTTGGGTAGGCTGAAAGGGAAAGCCGGTGTAGCCGATGCCGTAGTATTGGCCGTCTATGACGCTATAGAAGAAGCTATAGTCCGTATTATAGTATAGATTTTCGTAGTAAGGTTCAATGACAACTTCGCCCAGCGGGTCTATAGCGCCGAAGCCTGTTTCGGTTTCAATAACGGCGCGGCGCTCGTGGAAGTCAGTGGCCCACAGATACTTAGCAGGGATGACATCGTTACCCTGCAGGTCCTTATAGCCGAAGAGTCCGTCCTTACAGAATCGGATGCGTCCATTGAGAGGCTCAAAGAGTTCGCAGTCGTTTGAGGTATAGACGAACTCCTTATCCTTAGCCTCGCATAGCTTGCGATAGGTACTCTTCAGGCTCTCAAAGTCGTCGTTAGCGCCATCCACAGTGGCGAAGTGGTAGCGTATAGGGTGTAGATGTCCCGAGTCGCTGGCGATAATATCATACTCCGTCAGGCGGTTGTGGCTAAAGCCTATACGCTGGCACTCGCGCTCAAGCTCCTCAAGCATCGGTAGCGCCTGGTGCGTAAGTGCGCTGAAGTAGAGCGGCACGCCGTCGGGGATATACTGCACAATGATGTCTATGCCATATCTATCGCCGATATGGTCGCGAAAAAGTAGCTCGTCGCGCAGTACGATATAGGGGCAGAGCAGCTCGCTGGTCGGATGGGCGAGCTGGGGAATATCGTTGAGCTCCATAGGCGTGAGTGGCATATAGATCATCGCACACCCTCTATCGTAGGTATTAACCTTAGCCTCGGCATAGAGTCCCGAGCGGTCTATGAAGATATGGACATCGGGGTCGGGTACAATCTGGTTAAAGAGGGTGTTGAAGTGATCCATAGGGGTCACCAGCGCACTATAGAGCGTTGTGAGTTGCGGAAATGGCTTACTCTTCATCCTGCCTACAAGCTAATTTTGCCCATTATGGCAAATACACCTGAGACATCCGAGCGATTGATGTAGAGATCATCAAACTTCTCGCTATTTACCGCCACCAATCGCAGGCGATTGACCTCCTCAGTGCTGCGGACAGTGCGCAGCACGGCAATATGGGCGGTGTAGATGACATAGGTGTTGCCAAACATTACCGAGCGCATATCTATCTGCTTGAGTATCAGTATAGTGCCATTTGGAATCTCGGGAGCCATCTCCTCGCCGATATATGGCACGGCGAAGTCAAAGTCGGGCACTATAGGCAGGTAGAAGAAGTCGTCCACATCCATATCTCTGATGTCGCGGAGCTGTGAAATCTTGCAGTTGTAATAGGGGATATATCCGCGCTCCTTGCTCGGGTTGGCAAGCATTGTTCCGTAGCCGCTCTGCAACCATATAGAGCTATACTCAGGAAAGTGCTCCACAACGGCGTCGGCGACATGTTTAGAGATGCCAATCTGACCGCGTTTAATCTGATATATCGTCTCGCTGCGTGGCAGACCGATATGTTTTGCGAAGGAATGCATAGTCATCCCCGATTCATTGATGACAATGGCAAGCCTATCCCAAGCCTTGTTTGACCTGTTAATCATAACTAATACCTAAAATCTTAATTCAAAAAATCAACCACACAAATTTAGTAATTTGCCGCCAAAAAATGGCATAGTTGTGGCTATTTTTTTGATAGTAAGATGCGGTGTTAGTTAAAAAGTGCGATATTTTCGGCGCAAGGCTTCGCCTCCCCACGCTCTATGCGGTGGATAATCTCAACTACGCGGTCGTTCATCGGCGTAGGACATCCAACTTTGCGGCCGTATGCCGATACAGCGCCATTTATGGCATCTACCTCCGTCAGCTTGCCCTTCTCAAGGTCCTGGAGCATACTCGCCTTCAGGCGGGCGTGCTTGCGGATAGCTATAGGGATGATAAACGAGGAGATCGCCTTCTTGATAGGGTTGCTGTAGTCCAAAAGTTTGACAATATCTTTGCCCTGCACAGGCTCTATGCGTATGCCTCCAGCCGCGCAGACATCTATGCACTCCTTGATAAGCGCCTGTACAATACGACGCGATGCTCGTGGTGCTGCCGCCTCGCCGAAGGTGCAGCCGAGCACGGCGCTCATACCTGAGAATGAGGCATTTATGAGCAGCTTGCTCCAGCGAGTGCCGATGAAATTCTCCTCTACATCTACCTCTCCCATACGCTCCAGCAGAGCCTTTACATCGTCAAAATATCTGTTGCGCTTTGCCGAAATCGCACCGAGAGAGAAGGTCAGCGAGTCGGGACTGCTTGTCAGCTCGCACACGCCAGGGCTCTGCATCGTCGCACCCCAAGCTACGGTGCAGCCGAGCACACGCTCCTCGCCCAAAATCTCGGCAATCTGCACCTCCGGAAGTCCATTCTGGAAGGTTACCAGCACGCCATCCTCGGCAAGAAAATCCTTGAGCATAGATACAACCTCGGCGTTATGCTGCTGCTTGGTCATCAGGAAGATGATGTCGTATGTGCCACTCATCTGGTCGGGCGTGTAGGCTGTAACGGCTTGCGTAAAGTTCACAGTGCCAACCACTTGTGCACCCTTTGACTGCAACGACTCAATGTGCGCCTTGTTACGGTTTATAAGCTCAATATTCTCACCCGCCTTGGCGATGTATGCTCCTAAAATCGTTCCGAGCGAACCTGCTCCATATATTGCTACTCGCATAGTATTAAAATTTTATCCAATCTCTCCATTTATACGGCGACGCACCGCTGAGAATGCCTTTTGGTAGAGTGCGCTGTCGGGCATAGTGGCAAGCATCTGCCTAAAGCGAGACATCGGCACGGCAAAGGTCAGCTCGTTTTTCGGCACAAGTGGTCGCGCCGAGGGGTCAAACATCCCCAGGAAACAACGATTTCCGCCCTTGCGATTCTCTACGGTGGCAAAGGTTACGGCACTCGCACATCCCGATGCAAACTGGCTCACAACGGCATCTGTGGCGTTGTTGTCGTAGTATGCCCAAGTGCAGAGTCCCGACAAAATATCTGGCGTAGCGAAGAAGAGTATCGCCTCCGTTTCGCCCCAATCCTCTAATTTATCTACGCTCACGAAGTTGAGATAGGGCTTGCTGCTCAGCTCAATGTCAAGGCTCTGAACATACTCGCGCACCATCTCTGGCGTGCGCTTATAGTGCTCAGTATCAGCAACAAAGAGCGGCACTCGCTCGGGCATCGGACGAAAAGCTGTGTAGAGGCCACCACCTCCGCACTGCACATTTTCGTTGCTCAGACTTAGCGCCTGCCCGCCACAGACCTTGCGAATAGCCCCAATCATACACCTCGGCACACGCGACTCCCTCTCCACAGCCTCGTTGCTGTACCACACAGCTATCGGCAGCGGCGCCTTATCGCTAAACGCCTGATAAAACCTCTCAACAAACTCCTGCGGTCTCATATCAATACAATTCTCTACAAATTTACAAATTTATTGTCTGTTTTGCAACTCTGCCGAATCTCCATTGATAATTAGGTTGTTGTACAAAGATAGCAAAATTGCAGAAAAGTTACTACATTTGTAGACGATTAACACTAAACGACAATACTATGAAGACTATTAGCAGAGTACTATTTTTAGGGTTGAGTATGCTTATGCTCTCGTGTGGCGGTAGTGCGACAAAGAGTGCGGATACCCAGTTTGTGGATGGCGTGGCTCAGGCGCTGGCAAATGGAGGCGAGATAGACCTCTCGCAGCTTGAGTGGATGCGCACGCCGAAGAGTTATACTGTAGAGGATGGGGTGATAACCATAACCACCGCACCGCATACAGACCTCTGGCAGCGTACATACTACCACTTCCGCAACGACAACGCCCCAGTGCTGCAGATGCAGACCGAGCAGCAGTACTTCAGCTTCGTGGTCAAGACCGACTTCTCGCAGAGCGCACACCGCTTTGACCAGTGCGGCATTGTGATGTATTTAGATAGCGAAAACTGGCTCAAGGGCTCTGTGGAGTACGAGAACGAGCAGTTCCAGCACTTGGGTAGCGTGGTGACAAATGGCGGATATTCAGACTGGGCAACAACAGCTATAGATGCAGATGTTAAGACGATGTGGTACCGCTTCTCGCGCCGCGCAGACGACTACTGCATAGAGTGCTCCCACGACGGACAGACCTTCAGCCAAATGCGTATCTGCCATATCCCTGCAGGTGCTAAGCGCATCAGCTTCGGCATCTACGCCTGCTCGCCAGAGGAGTCATCGTTCACTGCCGTATTCAGCGATATGAAGATTACCGAGTGCGCCTGGCTTGCCCACGACGGACAGCAGCCCGACGAATAACAGCTACCTCCTCTTGCGGTCAAAGACGAACTTCTCTAACTGCTCTAACGACATGTCGTAGAAGCGCTTTTCTTGGTTGAGCGCGCGCATGGTCGCCATATCCTCGGCGTCTAACTCAAAGTCAAAGATGGCGATATTCTCACGAATCCAGATAGGGTTGGTGTTGCCGGGGATGACCGAAAAGCCCTCTTGAATATGCCAGCGCAGGATAATCTGCGCGATGGTCTTGCCATGCTTCTGCGCGATGGTGGCGATAGTTGCATCCGAGAGTAGCTTCTCGTCGCCGTGACCGAGCGGGAACCAGCACTCGGTTACAATGCCGTAGGGCTCGTGCTTCTTGCGCATATCAAGGCGCTGCGCGTATGGGTGGCACTCAATCTGATGCACAGCGGGCTTAATCTTCATGCCCTCCACAATCTCGGTGAAGGCATCCTCCTTGGCGTCGCAGTTGCTAATGCCTAAGGCGCGAACTTTACCCTGCTCGTAAGCCCTCTCCATATCCTTCCACGCGCCGATGTAGTCGCCAATAGGCTGGTGGATGTAGAGTAGGTCAATATACTCAAGACCAAGACGCTCCAGCATATTGTCAATAGCTCTGAGCGTCTCTCCCTCGCCATACTCGGTAGGCCAGAGCTTGCTCGTCACCCAAATCTGCTCGCGTGGCACGCCGCTCTCCTTTATCGCCTCGCCCACACCCTGCTCGTTGTAGTAGGCGTGCGCCGTATCTATATGGCGATAGCCCGCCTTCAGCGCCACAAGACACGCCTGCTTGCAGTAGTCTGTCGTAGCCCCAAAAGTACCCAAACCAAAGCGCGGCATCTCAACGCCGTTGTTCAACTTCGCGTAGGGCACACCCCACTCATCTGTGCGCTCGCCCTGCGGCTCACTCTGCGTACACCCAGCCAAAAGCACGGCAAAAGCCAAAATCGCAAAAATCTGTCTCATCTCAAATTAGTTATGCACAAAGATACAATTTCTTTGCGATATTTAGGCATAAAATTTCATAATATTGGCTCGCCTTCGGCGACCCTTCCTCCTCGCGGCTCGGCATAGCAAACAAGTTTGCTCTGCTCTCGCTCCGCAGCGTCGGTTGGCTTTTAGCCATTAGCCATTGGCTTTTTTAGCGGTGTCACTGCGTGACAAGAGTTAATTTCTACTCGGATTCATATATGGCACAAAAAAAGAGAGTCACACGCCTTGGCATAGTGATTCTCTTTTTTATAATGTCGTAGCCGATACTACTCAATCTCCCAGTCGAAGCCGTCTTTGCGGTCCTTGACGCGGATGCCGATGGCGGTGAGCTGGTCGCGGATTTGGTCGCTCAGAGCCCAGTTCTTAGCTGCCTTAGCCTCCAGGCGCATATTGAGCAGCATCTCAACCAGTGGGGTCACCAGGTCCTTGCCGCCGCCTGCGGTAGCTGCCTTCTCGTCCTTAAGGCCGAGGATGTCAAACACCCAGCGGTTTACGGTTGCCTTGAGCGTCTCCAGATCCTCTGCAGTAGCGGTGTGGCTACCGTCTGCCAGCGAGTTGAAAATCTTGACATAGTCAAAGAGTGCAGAGATAACCATTGGCGAGTTCAGGTCGTCTGCCATAGCCGCCTCGCAGCGCTCGGCAAGTTCTGCAGCGTTGAAAGACGATGTAGCGGCAGGCTTAGACTTGCTCAGCGCCTCAATACCCTTCATCAGGCGGTCCAGACCCTTCTCGGCAGCCTTGAGGGCGTCGTTAGAGAAGTCCAAGGTAGAGCGGTAGTGTGCCTGCAGGATGAAGAAGCGCACGGTCATAGGGCTATATGCCTGCTCCAGAGCCTCATGCTCGCCGTTGAACATCTGCTCAAGGGTGATGAAGTTGTTGTAGCTCTTACCCATCTTCTTGCCGTTGATGGTAATCATATTGTTATGCACCCAGTAGCGAGCCGAGTCGTGACCCAGCGCGGCTGTAGACTGTGCAATCTCGCACTCGTGGTGTGGGAACATAAGGTCCATACCTCCGCCGTGGATATCAAACTGCTCGCCTAAGTACTTGGTACTCATAGCCGAACACTCCATGTGCCAGCCTGGGAAGCCATCACTCCAAGGCGAGCGCCAGCGCATAATATGCTCTGGGGAGGCCTTCTTCCAGAGGGCGAAGTCGTAGGAGTGCTGCTTATCCGACTGACCATCCAGCGTGCGGGTGTCGGTGACGATATCGTCAAGGTTACGACCCGACAGGCAGCCGTAGTGGTGTACAGCGTTGTACTTCTCAACATCAAAGTATACCGAGCCGTTAGACTCGTATGCGAAACCTGCATCAAGGATGCGCTGCACGAAGTCTATCTGCTCCATGATATGGCCCGATGCGTGTGGCTCAATAGATGGGCTGAGCACACCCATCATATCCATATACTTGTGGTAGCGCTCGGTGTAGTAGTGCGCCACCTCCATAGGCTCAAGCTGCTCCAGGCGAGCCTTCTTAGCAATCTTATCCTCGCCCTCGTCAGCATCGTGCTCCAGGTGACCTACATCGGTGATATTACGCACATAGCGCACCTTGTAACCCTCTGCCTGAAGATAGCGGAAGAGCAGGTCAAAGGTTATCGCTGGGCGGGTATGTCCCAGATGTGGATCGCCATATACAGTAGGGCCGCAGACATACATACCTACGCGATTGGGGTGTATGGTCTGGAACTCCTCCTTGCGACGAGTCAGGGTGTTGTAGAGTGTTAATGTCGGTTTCATAGCTATTTTGTGTTATTTATTATCGGTATTGTCGGCATCGGGATTCATCAGCTCCTCGTCTGTCATTCCGAAGGCCTCCTTGTAGTACTGGTTGAAGCTGCGCACCACCTCCTTGCGGTCGGCAAGACCGGCGAGGTAGTAGAGCTCCGACAGCTCGCCGAGCTTCTGGTCAATGATGTCGGTGACAAGGTCGCCATAGAAGCCCTCAAACTGAAGGTAGTACTCAATATATCCTATCAGCGTGTCGGCATACGCCATCAGCAGTGTGTCGCCCTTCTCGTCAGCACCTAAGGAGTAGTAACCCTCAAGGAACGGATAGGTATTCTCCATCGTAAAGCGCACTTGCGATACTGGCAGCACCTCAAGTCCGCGGTCCAGCAGCTGCTCCGCCTTGTCGTACTGCTCCTTGTAGATATACGCCTTCGCCACGCGAGCAAACGCCTCGCGGGTGCGGGCAACCATAATGTTGTGCTGCATAAAAGAGTCTACATAGACCTTAGGGTTGGAAACACCTCCATACTTGGTCTTGTTCATCAGCACATCGTAGGCGTAGTCGGCATCTACGCGACCAATCTCCCAGCTATCCTCAAAAGGTGTGAGGATAGGCACAAAGCGGTATGCGTAGCCGTCAAACTGGAGGTAGTCCACAAGTCCAAAGGCGTTGAGCATATATGCCTGAGTGAAGTATATTGGTCGCTTCCAGTCAAAGTTGGCAAACATATCAAGCAACATCAGCTCCGAGCGGGAGAGCGAGCTCTTCTTGAGGTTGATATATACCGTATCCACCATCAGGTCGCGGTCCGCCTCGCTGACAATGCCCGAAGCTATCGCAGCCTCCTTGTCTACAGGCAGGGCTATGCGCTTTGTAGGGATATAGTCCACATCCTCGCCCAGACCAACATCGTACTTGGTCAGCGGGTCGTTGTCGCGGATAAACTCCATAACCTCCTTGGCATCTACCGGACGGTCAAGCTTCTCAATGATTGGTATCCAGTCGTTGCAGAAGGTGTACTTCTCGCGTGGCAGGGAGAATGGAATGCCGTCGGCTGCGTTTGCCTTACACTTCATCTCGTCTACATACCACTCGCCATCAAGGTAGGAACTGTTCATTATTCGGATGTCGGGACGCACGCCGTCTACCTCCTGCGCAAACCAGAGCGGGAAGGTGTCGTTGTCGCCGTAGTTCACGATTATAGGACTTACCCCCTCCTTCTCAACAACGGAGTTGAGGTAGTTGTGTCCCGTGTCGCGTGCCCATGTGCGGCCGGAGCGGTCGTGGTCGTCCCAGTTCTCGGCGCAGAGGATGCCTGGCACTATGGCAGCAATAGCCGTAGCGGCAATGGCAGCAGCGGTCTTGCGCTCCTTAAATAGCTGACTCAGAGCATCATAGAGGGCAAGCACGCCAAGGCCTATCCATATACAGAAGGCGTAGAACGAGCCGGCGTATACATAGTCGCGCTCGCGCACCTCGCCAGGGGAGGAGTTGAAGTAGACCACCAGCGCAACACCCATCATGATGAAGAGCCACATAACGATTGTAAAGCCTCGCTTGTCGCGGTTGAGCTGGTATATAAGACCCACAATGCCGAGGATAAATGGCAGGAAGTAGTAGGTGTTCCTTGCGCGGTTATTCTCCATCTCGGCAGGGAGGTTGTCCTGCGGGCCGAGGTATAGCTCGTCAATAAAATCTACGCCTGAGAGCCAGTTGCCATGCGTCAGCGTAACCCCCTCAGCCTGAATATCATCCTGACGACCGACGAAGTTCCAGAGGAAGTAGCGCCAGTACATATAGTTGAGCTGGTAGGAGAAGAAGTAGTGCAGGTTCTCCATAAATGTAGGCTCAACGATGGTCTTGGTCTCGTAGCCGTCGTAGTAGCGAACAGCCTTGCCGTAGTCCATAACCGTCTGGCGTACTGGACGACCCGTCTCGTCGCGGACAATATCGCCATTCTCATCGCGCACGAAGTCCTCCTTAGTGCGATATGCAGCCCACGGCTTGTAGTCGTGCTCCTTCTTCAGGTAGTTCCACATACGCGGGAACAGGTGCATAAACTTATCTGGGTAGATGTAGTTATCTACTGTCGTAAGCTCGTCGTACTGCTTTGTGGCAGGGTTGTAGTTGTAGACCGTCTTCTCGGTGTAGCTCTCTATCGGCGCAGCATACGAAGCTCCATAGATCAGCGGACGGTTGCCATACTGGTCGCGGTTGAGCACCGAGAGTAGGGCGGCAGGGTTGTTCGGATTGTTGGAGTTCATCGGCGGATTGACCATCGCGCGGATAGTTACCGAGGCGTAGGAGGAGAAGCCGAGCATAATCATCGTAACGCATACGGCAATCATATTCCACACCTTCGCTCCGCGCTTGTGGGTGTAGTAGATAGCGTAACCCAAGCCGACAAACATCAGCAGCACAAAGGTTACAATACCACTATTTACAGGCAGACTGAGCGAGTTTACAAACCATATATCCACCAGCATACCGAGGTATACGGTGTATGGGATGATGATGCCATTTATCGCCATCAGTATAGCTCCCGCAGCCAATGTGGCATAGAGCAATCCCTTCCAACTCACACGCTTTGTGGTGCGGAAGTAGTAGATAAATACCAGCGCAGGGATAGTAAGCAGGTTGAGGATATGCACGCCGATGCTCAGTCCCATAAGGTAGGCAATAAGTACTATCCAGCGCATCGCATGCTTAGTATCAGCCTCCTGCGACCAGCGGAGCATAAGCCATACAACAAGGGCGGTAAACATTGACGAGAGGGCATATACCTCGCCCTCTACGGCCGAGAACCAGAAGGTATCTGTGAATGTGTACGCCAGTGCACCTATCACACCCGCACCCAGTACGGCATAACCCTGCGGAGTTGTCAGCTCGCCCTCGCCGTGGGTGAAGAGACGACGCGCAATGTGGGTAATGGTCCAGAAGAGGAACAGAATGCAAAAGGCACTTGCCAACGCATTCATACCATTAACCATGTGCGGTACATAGTATGGCGATGGCGCCAGTAGGGTAGCGATACGCGCTACGAGCATAAAGAGCGGCGCACCAGGGGGGTGTCCCACCTCTAATTTATACGATGTAGCCACAAACTCCGAGCAATCCCAGAGGCTTGAAGATGGCTCTATAGTAAGCAGATAGACCATCGCCGCCACGGCAAAAACGCCCCAGCCGATCCACCTGTTTAACTTGTTAAATCTCTGTAAATCCATAGTTATCCAAAATATCGTACAAAGATAGTAAAAAAATCTCGCACGCGCAAGATTTTTTAGCCATTGGCCTTTAGCTGTTAGCCTTTAGCCTTTCAGAGGTATTGATGCGATACCTCTGAAAGCCGTTAGCCATTGGCTGTTAGCTGTTGGCTCGCCTACGGCGACCCTTCCTCCTCGCGGCTCGGCATAGTGAGCGAGCTCCCTCTGCTCTCGCTCCGCAGCGTCGGTTGGCTTTTCAGCGGTGTCGGCAATGCCGACAATATTTATAGGGTGCAATCAGAGCCCAATGGTACCAACTGCACCCTATAAACACTATCGCGCAGCGATACCTTGATATAGCTAATGGCAAATGGCTAAAAGCCAACAGCTAAACCTCACGCGCAGCGGCGATAGTATGTAGAGGCTATATTCCCCCCCCCGCGAAGAATATTGATATCCAGACGGTTAGCACTGAACGGAGAGTTTTAAGTGCGAGGGTAAGGTGGTTCTCAACCGTCTTCTTTGAGAGGTTGAGCGTGGTGGCGATGGTCTGGTTGTCCATGCCCATATAGCGGCTCATCTCAAAGATGCGGCGGCGCTGCTCGGGCATACGACAGACGGTAAGGCGGATGATAAGCTCCTTCTCGCGGGCGTAGTAGTCCTCCTCCAACGAGCTATTTGCAGGGCTGTAGATAGCCTCCTCCGCCAGAGGGGTGATGCGGCCGGAGCGGCGCAGGGCGTTGATGGCGGCATTACGCGACATAACATAGATATAGTTGCTGAATGAGTGTACCTCCACGCCGAACATCTCGCGGCGCTCCCACACCTTGACAAATATATCCTGCGTAACATCCTCGGCGATAGTGTCAGACTTGACTATGCGGCGGATAAACTCCCATACGCGGGGATAGAAGTGCTCAAATACGACGCGGTAGGCACTCTGGTCGCCTTCAGAGAGCCGCTTGATAATTGCCGGGTCGATGCTTTTGTTCATAATATTCTCACACTTCCTTACAAAGATAGACAATTTATTTAGAAATTACCCCTAAACGATAAAAAATTTTTTCTGTTGGGTGTTTGACCTACTCTTTGTGTCTTATATATACAATAGGAAAGGTATGTCAAAAATTAAGAAACTTATAAACTATTATCTGCTACACCAGTACCCCGACTCGGTGCGTCAGGAGTTTGCAGATTGGTTTGTGTCTGAACAGGATTTTGAGCAGAAGGATACCCTACTTTGTCAGGAGTGGGAAGATATTGATGTTCAGCCAAATAAGCTGCAGTCGCGCCGCAGCTATGAGGCTGTAATGTCGCGTATCCACAACAAGGAGAACAAGGCTCACCGCATGGCGCTTGTGAGTCAGATGTTGCGCGTAGCTGTAGTGGTGGTCGTCGCACTGGCCGTAACGGCGATTGTCGGGATGGCTGTAAATCGCTCGCCACGATTGGAGTGGAAGGAGGTATATACTCAGCGCGGAGAGAGTCGCACGGTGGAGTTGGAGGATGGCTCTACTATCCGTCTGGCACCGGGCTCACGACTCATCTACCCAACAGCCTTTACGGAGGATGTTCGCCGCGTATATCTCTCGGGCGAGGCTTTTGCCGATATTGCCAAGGATGAGACGCGCCGCTTTGTGGTTGCCGCCGAGCAGGTGGATGTGGTGGTGCACGGTACGCAGTTCAATATCCGCGCCTACGACTCAAATAGCGAGGTGGAGGTTATGCTCTTGGAGGGTTCGGTAGATATGCAGACCAAGAATATGCGTCAGAATCGTACGATGCGTATGCGTCCGGGCGATTTTGTCAAGTTGGATAAGCGCTCGGGTCGCCTGACCTGCGAGAATATCCCGAAGGATATGTTTGAGCAGAACAGCCGCTCGTGCAACCTGACATTTATCAACTCGCGCCTCGGAGATATCGCAGTGCAGCTGGAGCGAATGTTTGATGTGCGCATAATTATAGACCAGGCGTCGCTTGCCGAGGAGCGTTACTACTCAGCCTTTGTGAACAACGAGTCGCTTGACCGCATACTCTCAACCCTTGAGCAGAACGGCAAGATGAGCTACCGCTGGAATCAGGGCGAGATACACCTATATATTAAATAAGCAAAAGAGTATTAAACAATACACTTAATTAACCTATTTTCTAATCAAAACTTAACACTATGAGAACAAAAGTTTCCTCTCATCGTCGTTTGTGGACTATTCTGCTTGCGATGTGTGTGATGTTGGCTCTTCCGCTCTCTGCTGAGGCGCAGAAGGTCAGCTTGAAGTTGAAGGATGCAACTGTTCAGCAGGCGATTCAGTCGCTTCAGAAGCAGGGCTATTCAATTTCTGTTAAGCTCAGCGATGTCAATATGGATGCCGCTGTGTCAATTGATGCCAAAGACGAAGAGCTGTCAAGCGTTCTGGGCAAAATCTTTGCCGGTCAGAATGTAGACACTACCGTTGATGGCAAGAGCATTATCGTTACCAAGCGTGTTGCTGCTGCAGCTACTCCTGCTCGTACCACAACGGTAACAGGTACAGTAAAGGATGCTGCGGGCAATCCGCTCATCGGTGTTACTGTATGGGTTGAGGGTACTACTAACGGTACTACAACCGATATGGCGGGTAACTACTCGCTGACGGCTAAGAGCAACGAGACTCTGGGCTTCTCTTACATTGGTTACACCGATGTTATGGAGCTTGTAGGTCGTCGCTCAGTGATTGATGTAACTCTTGCTGAGGCTGCTACCTCTATGGACGAGGTTGTGGTTGTAGGTTATGGTACTCAATCACGCCGCACACTGACTACCGCAGTCTCTAAGATTGACGGTGCAGAGCTCTTCGACGCTCCAGTATCAAATGTGGGTGATGCACTGAAGGGTAAGGTTGCTGGTCTGCGTGTTCAGACTGCAGATGTAGCTTCTGGTTCTGCTCCTCGTTTCTTGGTTCGTGGTGGTTCTTCTATCAATATGTCAAACGACCCTATCGTAATCGTTGACGGTGTGCTCCGTACTATGGACGACATCAACCCTAACGATATTGAGTCTATTGAGATTCTGAAGGATGCTGCTTCTGCAGGTATCTACGGTGCTCGTGCATCTAACGGTGTAGTACTCATCACCACTAAGAAGGGTTCTGTAGGTCAGGGTCCTCAGATTGTATTTGATGCTCAGGTAGGTTGGTCAGAGGCTTCTCGTAAGTGGGATCTGATGAACGCTAAGGAGTTCCTCTCTTGGGTTCGTCCTGCACTGAAGGATACCCGTTCAGGTGAGACCTTCCTTGCTGGTGCAAATGCTGCAGGTACAGGTAACACCCTTGGTACCTCTATGTTTACTACCCGCTACCTCAATGAGGGCGAGGAGGTTGCTCCAGGTTGGCAGTGGATGGAGGACCCAATCAACCCTGGTAAGTACCTCACATTCCGTGATACAGACTACCAGAGCCAGTGGTACTCTCCAGCTCTTTGGCACAAGGAGTATGTTGGTGTAAACGGCGGTAACGAGAAGATTCGCTACGCTGCATCTGTTAGCTACTTGGCAGATGACGGTTACATCGCAGGTACTGGTTACAATGTATTCACTATGCACGGTAACACCACCTTCAAGATCTCTAAGCGTCTGGAGGCTTCTACTACATTTGACCTCTCTCGTTCAGTTCGTCAGGTGCCATTCTCTGACTACTTCACCTCTATCGGTCGTGGTCTGATGATGGGTCCTACAACTCGTAACTTTGATACCGAGGGTAACTACATCACTGGTGGTACTAACAAGTTCCAGCAGACCGCTTGGTTCTATGAGAACTTCTTTGACCGTGAGGCTGCAACTACCCGTATGACTGGTAACTTCAACCTCAAGTGGAATATCTGCGACGGTCTGACTGCTACTGCACAGTATGCAATCTTTGACAACCAGTATCGTGGTAGCTACTACAACCTTGGTGAGTTTGAGGGTCACAAGAACTTCGTTTACTCTGACCGCTCTACTACCGAGACTCGTACCGAGACTCTGCGTAACACATTCCAGGCTTACTTGAACTACAACAAGACCTTCAATGATGTTCACACTGTAAACGCTACTGTTGGTTACGACTATATGCACCAGCGTTACTGGTATCTGACCGCTAACTCAACTGGTTCAGTATCTGATAAGGTGCCTATCCTCAGCTCTGGTGTAAACTTTACTGCATCTAACGAGGATGAGTCACAGGCTCTGATCTCTTACTTCGGCCGTATCAACTATGACTACGCTAACAAGTATGTTGCATCGTTCACATTCCGTGCCGATGGTTCTTCTAAGTTTGCTCCAGGCAACCAGTGGGGCTTCTTCCCTGCAGGTTCAGTAGCTTGGATTATCTCTGAGGAGGACTTCTGGGATGCAGATAAGAGCAAGATGAATACCTTTAAGTTCCGTGCATCTTATGGTCAGACTGGTAACAACGGTATTGGTCTGTACGATACTTACGGTGCATTTGCATCAAGCCTCTATGCTGGTAAGTCTACTATGCTTCCATCAGCGATGATGAACTCTGGTATGAAGTGGGAGACTACTACTCAGCTCGACCTGGGTCTTGATATGGGCTTCTTCAAGGATCGTCTCCGCTTTGTTGTTGACTACTATAACAAGCGTACTGACAATATGCTCTTCTCTATCACCCTGCCAGATACTGGTTCATTCAGCTCTGTTAAGGCAAATATCGGTAGCGCACGCTTCTACGGTTTTGAGGTTGAGATTAGCTCTGTAAATATCCAGAAGCCAAACTTCACTTGGACAACCGACTTCACATATACATTCTCTAAGAATAAGGTTCTCAGCCTGCCTGAGGAGTACGCTTATGACGAGCTTGATATGTACGGTAACCCAACTGGTAAGAAGGCATACCGTATCGGTGGTTACACAATGTCTGAGACTGGTTACCGCTTCGCAGGTACTGCAGTAGGCGAGGAGCTGGGTCGTATCTGGGGTTACAAGATCTCTCATGTGATTGAGAACCAGGCACAGGCTGACGCTGCTTACTACGATAGCCAGGCACACGGTCACCGTCGTTCAGATAAGCTCTCTGATAAGGATAACGCTATCTACAAGGGTCGTAAGGATATCGGTGACTACGAGTGGGTTAACCGCTATGGTTCTGCTCTTTTTAATGGTCGTGAGCAGATTGATGGTGAGGATATGTTCCACCTCGGTAATGTAGTACCTCACTCTGTTGGTGGTTTGAACAACACCTTCAAGTACAAGAACCTGACTCTGTCAGTATACTTGGACTATGCAATCGGTCACTCTATCTACAACTATATGAAGACTCGTTTCTTCCAGAATACTCTGGGTAACAGTAACTCAAATGTTGATAAGATGGTTTACGACTGTTGGACAGCACCTGGTTGCGACTATAAGTACGCTCGTTTCTTCCCTAACGATGCAGACTTTGGTAACCGTAACTTCTCTCGTGCATCAGACTTTAATGTTGAGAAGGCAGACTACCTCTGTCTCCGTGATGTATCTCTCTACTACGACCTGCCACAGAAGTGGACTCGTAAGATTGGTATCAAGAAGGTAACTGTTGGTGTAACTGGTAACACCCTTTGCTACTGGACAGCAGTGAGCGGTGGTGCTAACCCTGAGACAGGTATCAGCCGTGAGAGTGGTTCAAATATGTACACCTCTTCAAACAATGCTGATGCTGCAGGCGGTACATTCAACCCACCAGCACGTAAGTTCTTGTTCAATGTAAAGCTTACTTTCTAACAGGTATTGTAACTTATAAAAACGAAAAAGACTATGAAACTTAAGAATATAATGAGACTTGTCCTTCCAGTAATCGCTGGTGCTATGGTCGCAACTTCGTGCCACGGCGATTTGGATATTATCCAGGACAACCGACTCTCAGCATCCAACATGTGGAAGGATGCAACTGATGTTACACAGTCCACTTACGGTATCTACCAGCGTATGCGTTCTTGCTTCGTGAGCACTACCTGTAATGTATTTTACTGGGGCGAGGTTCGTGTAGGTACTTATATGTGGGGTTCATCTATCGTAAACCTTGCTCACGACAACGATATGATTGGCGTTGAGTCAAGTACTATGAACGGTGCAAATGCCTCTACAAACTGGTCTGCACTCTACACTACTATTGACCAGGCTAACGCTGTGCTTAAGTATGCTCCAACTGTAAATATGTCTGAGAAGGAGCTTGGCTTCGCTATCGGTCAGGCATCATTTGCTCGTGCATACTGCTACTTCTGGGCTGCTCGTCTTTGGGGCGATGTACCTTTGAACCTTGTACCTATTGAGTCGGTATCTCAGCCAGAGTGCTACCCAGTACGCGCTCCTAAGGCTGATGTTTACGCTCAGATTGGTGCTGATATTGAGGCTGCTGTTGCAAATGCAGAGTACCTCGGTACAGATTGCTACTTCGCAACTAAGACCGCTGTAAACCTGCTTAAGGCTGAGTACGCCCTCTGGATGTACACCAACCAGAATGGCGGCGATAGCTACCTGGCACTCGCTCAGGAGGCTTTGGATGCTCTTGACCTTACAAGCGGCGCACTGCTTGACGACTACAGCAAGGTATTCGCAAACAACAACAAGAAGAACAAGGAGATTGCATTTGCACTCTCTAATAGCCAGGACGAGAAGCTTACTGGTGGTTTCTATCCATACTTCTGGTTCGGTAACTCAACCGTTGCTCCTGCATACCAGAACAAGCCGGTGCCTATCAAGGCTACTCAGTGGTGGGGTTTCCAGCCTCCATTCATGAAGCGTCTGCGTGACAGCCGCGACCTTGAGGGCGACAAGCGAGTTCCTACCAACCTTGGCGATGGCGACTACGGTGCAAGCGGCGAGAACCTTACTTGGTGTAACAAGTATGTAGGTGATCAGAGCGGTGCTATCACTATTGAGGACTGCGATATCCCTTACTACCGTACTGCTCTTGGTATTATGATGGCTGCAGAGCTTGCATACTACAAGAAGGAGTACACTAAGGCGCTGGACTACCTCAATGTTATTGCAAAGCGTGCTTACGGTAAGGATAACTACTACACCGACGCTACTAAGAATGGTGTTCTTAAGGCTATTGAGAACGAGTACTTCCTTGAGTTCCCTGCTGAGGGTGTTATCTGGTGGGCACTTATTCGTCTTGACACTATTTGGGATTACAACGACTATCTGAAGCAGCAGAAGGCAAATAATCCTAACATTCTGTTGTGGCCTATCTCTAACTCGGCTCGTAACAAGAACTACAAGCTTGTTCAGACTGAGGGTTGGAATTAGAAGCTGTTAAAATTATTTACTTTATTATTTTATGCTCTTTACGGCTCTTTTTCGCATCTGATTTTCGTTACATAGGAAACCTATGCGCCTCAAATCATATGAGAAAATAGCCACAAAAATGCTATAAAATAATTTCGTAAACAAATCTAAACACCTTCTTAGTGTTTAACACGCAAAAAAATGAAAACTATGAAATATATTAAATTTTTAGTTCTCTGTGCTGCTGTTTTGGGCTTGGCATCTTGCCGCGAGGTAGATATCACTGAGCGCGACCAGGCTACTCGTGTGACTCTGTCACCAACAACCACAGAGTTTGCAGCAACCGCAACTACTTTTGTTGCTGCAGTTCAGGTAAATAGCGGTAGCTTGCTTTCTGACCTCGGTTGGGAGGCTGAGATTACCTCTGCTACCCCTTGGGTTACAGTCTCTAAGACTACCGTAGAGGAGACCTTTGTAGGTACTTATGACACTGTAACTGAGCACAAGCAGATCCTTGAGGCTGTAGAGCTTCAGATCGCTGCAAATGCTGAGTATAAGCGTACTTTTGAGCTCACTGTTACCGTTGCTGACGGCACTGTAGTTCCTTTCACCTTCACACAGCTCGGTGCTAAGGCTGACGCTGCTGTATCTACCGAGGTTAAGGAGCTTGAGTTCCTTGCAACTGGTGGTGAGGAGATTGTAGAGTATACAACCAACATGGGCGATGTAGTATCATTCACATTCACCAATGGCGATGGCAGCGAGGCTGCTTGGCTTACTGCTGATGCTGTTGAGGTTGGTAAGGTAAAGGTTACCGCTGCAGAGTGGACCGACAAGACCACTGGTCGTGAGGCTACTATGGTTATCACCGTAGGTACTGAGGATACCTCTTCTGCTTCTGTTGAGATTCCAGTAGTTCAGCTTGCCGCTACCGATAACTACTTCCTCTATGGCTCTGCTGCTGGCGATGTTGAGGTTGCTAAGGCTGTTCAGCTGACAAAGACCGAGGCTGAGGGCGTATTTACTATCACCAACTTCTTCTGCGAGGACGACAAGAACGAGATTCTTATCAAGAAGAACGCTCGCGAGCACAGCTTCCCTTACTATGCACTTGCTGCTGACGGTAAGGTTGTACTCGTAGAGTCTGAGGCTACTACCTACACTGCTCCTGCTATTGATGCTAACGGTCTGCGTGCTCTGACTGTAAACTTCAACGACCTCACTTGGTCTTGGGAGCGTGTTTCTACTCAGTACGCAATGCCAGATTCTGAACTTGCTAACTATCCTACTAAGGCTTACATCGCTCGCGATGGCTCTATGAAGGTTTGGATGATTCGCCATATGGCTTGGGATGGTGGTAACATCTCTCCAAAGCTCGGTTCAGGTATGGTTAAGCACTCGGGTGCTGGTGCGAGCGGTACTGGTGGTTATGCTGCTGCTGACTTCCCAACTACTTGGGACAGTATGACAAAGCGCGAGGCTGCTTATGAGACTGTAGAGAGCGGTCTTGGTACTCTTGAGACCTACTCTGATGATGGTCGTGTATATACTTACCAGGAGATGCTCGGCTACGAGGCTCGCTTCGGTATCGGTTATGCTCGTTACGAGCAGGGTCCATGGGTAATCGGTGAGAAGTATACCGATGCTCGCGGTACTACCTACACTATCGCAGAGGCTCCACTCAAGGCTCAGATTGACCAGTATACTGGCGACAACGCTCAGGATGAGGCTCTCTATCCAATGCTTAAGGTACAGGCACAGGGTATCTGCCCTTACGGCTGGCATGTTGCTAACGCTGCTGACTGGCTCGACCTTTTCTATGCAATGGGTAAGGCTTCAGAGACTGGTACTCACACTTATCCAGTATCTACTGCAGATTGTACTTACAAGCAGATGATTAACGGTGGTGTGCCTAACATCAACGGTTGGTTGCGTAATACTAAGTATTGGGGCGACCAGTATATTGACGAGGGCGCAGACGAGTTCGGCTTTGACTACTATCCACTCGGCTTCCGTTATATGACTCAGGGCTTCCAGTGCTGGAGCATGCGTGCACAGATGTGGGTTCCACTGCCAATGGCTGGTTCTAAGCCTGCTGACTATCCAAGCGCAGGTGGTGGTCGTATCAATGTTACCATTAAGGATAACAAGACTATGACTACTGCTCTTGCTAACCTTGATATTGGTCAGGCGGTTTGTCCATTCCGTTGCGTTAAGAACTACAAATAATCTATAACTAAGGGGTGGTGGACACCTGCCACCCCTTTTTCAAAAAAAACTAAGATGCTTAAGAGATTTTCAATTTTGTCACTCGCAGCGGCTGCAATGTTTTTCGCAGGCTGTAGTACTGATGATGGCCCAGACTCGCCTTGGGGTCCAGGTTATGTCCCTGGCAATGGCGATGATGGCAAGGAGGATACAGAGTTTGTTGCCAAGCCTATAGAGGCGGCGGACAACATCGTTGTGGCGCATCGTGGCGCGGTAAAGGAGTTTGGCGGTACGCCCGACAACTCGCTCGCCTCGCTCAGAAATGCTATTAGCCTCGGCTGTTACGGCTCGGAGCTGGATATCTACTGGACTAAGGACAACGATGTTATCGTGGCACACGCCGATAGCAACTGCCAGATAAACCGTATGTATCCGTGGGAGTGTACCGTGACAGAGTTGCGTCGCGGTGGCGTGCTGACCAATGGCGAGGTGCTGCCAACGCTTAGCGAGTATATCAAGGTGGCTGTTACCGAGGGTAAGTGCACCAAACTTATTCTTGACATCAAGAATATCACCTCTCCAACCTCTATCGCTGCCGATAAGCGTGCCGAGTACTGCATCAAGGCGTGCCAGCGCTCTATTGAGATTGCGCAGGAGCTTGGCGCAGAGGAGTGGATAGAGTTTATCTGCACCGGCAATGCAACCGTTATGACTGGCTGTGCACCTCTGTGCGAGGCGGCGCAGATTCCTATCGGTTGGATGGCAAACAAGGCGGCTTCGGAGTACGACCGACTGGGCGCAGGTTGCAAGTATGCCTATCGCTGGGCAAACCTCTCGCTTGAGTATATGAACGATGGCTTGCTCTATGGCACATATACCTCAGAGCAGGGTAAGCGTACCATTGACGAGTTCGTATCGCGCGGCATTGAATTCAGCGTATACAACGCCGACACCGACGCTCAGATGGACTACTATATCGGTCAGTCACACAAGATGAAATTCATCTGCACCAACTACCCTAAGAAGCTCATCTCCAAGATGAAATAGTAAGGATATTGACCTTTCAGATTGTATTATAAATATAAAGGTAAGGATTCACCTCTGGTTGATACAGAAAGATTAAGGGCGTGTTTCCGAGGGGGATGGTTGTTTTAACCATCCCCCTTATTTGTTGTGATAGCGGCGCATTTACTTCCGCTAACAAAAAGGTGCAAGGAATAGCCGACGGTGCAATAACGCTTTTATAAATACTGTCGCCCCTGGCGACACCTCTGAAAAGCCAATAGCCAATTTTATTTAGTAGCGACAGCTACTAAATAAAATTAGAACAGCATCTCGCTTCCGAAATGCTGCTCCTTAAACCTAACCTAAAAACCTATCTTGAAAAGAGATTCTCATCTCATTTCGGGTACAAAGATAGGGCAAAAATTTTTAACTTGCAAATTATAAGCAAAAAATTATTAAAAAATTTTGCTAATTGGTAAAAATCGCTCTGTGAATGGTTAAATCGGCGGTATGAATGTAGGAAAAGTGTTAGTTGAACAATTTTTCAGCTAACACTTTTCTCTTTTTATTGCTACGATTTACCCTTTTATAGCACTTTTATCGTGCATTTTTTTCCATTTTTATTCTTTTATTTTACTTTTATACACCTTTAAGGTTAGAAATTGTTACCTTTAGTTTGAAAAATGTAACAAATTGTTTTCAATCGCAATAGTTATCGGTCTACTTCTATCCACCTCGCCCGCGAGTATTCGCTTAGAGAGTTCGCCCACAACCTCGCGCTGTATAGTTCGCTTAACAGGTCGCGCGCCATACATTGCATCGTAGCCCGCCGCAGCGATATACTTGCGAGCCTCTGTCGTATACTTCAGCTCTATGCCGTTGTGTGCCAGCAGTTTACCTAATGCCTTGAGCTGCATATCCACAATCTGCTCAATATCATCCTCGGTCAGTGGCTCAAAGACCACAATCTCGTCTATACGGTTGAGGAACTCGGGCTTAAGCTGTTGCTTCAGCAGCTCCACAACATCGGTGCGCACGCGCTCAACGGTCTGCTCCGGCAGCTGCTTACTCTCTGTAAGTGCCTGGCTATATGCCTCCTGGATAAGGTGCGAGCCCATATTGGAGGTCATAATGATAATTGTATTGCGGAAGTCCACCGTGCGACCCTTATTGTCGGTCAGTCGTCCGTCGTCAAGCACCTGCAGCAGGATGTTGAACACATCGGGGTGCGCCTTCTCAATCTCGTCAAGCAGCACCACCGAGTATGGCTTGCGCCTTACAGCCTCGGTAAGCTGTCCGCCCTCGTCGTAGCCCACATATCCCGGAGGCGCTCCCACAAGGCGCGATACGGCGTGTCGCTCCTGATACTCGCTCATATCTATGCGGGTCATCATATTCTCGTCATTGAAGAGGAACTCCGCCAGCGCACGCGCCAGCTCGGTCTTACCCACGCCCGTAGTGCCGAGGAAGATAAACGAGCCTATAGGCTTGCGCGGGTCGTTCAGCCCCGCTCGCGAGCGTCGCACAGCGTCCGAGATAACCTCTATAGCTCGCTGCTGACCCACCACGCGGTGGTGCAGCTCCGCCTCCATATTGAGCAGCTTCTCGCGCTCCGAGGCGAGCATACGGGCTACAGGGATACCCGTCCAGCGCGATACCACATCGGCGATATCCTCGGCATCCACCTCCTCCTTAATCATACGACCCGAGGCATTTGCCGCGTCTAACTCCTCCTGCAGAGCCTCTATTGCGCGCTGGCACTCCACAATCTTGCCGTAGCGAATCTCCGCCACGCGACCATAGTCGCCCTGACGCTCCGCCTGCTGCGCCTCAATGCTAAGGCTCTCTATCTGCTCCTTGTTGTGCTGTATCTTGAGCAGGATGTCGCGCTCGGCTTGCCACTTAGCACGCAGCTGCGACTGCTTGGCGCGCAGATTCTCAATCTCGCCATCCAGACTCTCTATGCGGGCACTATCCCCCTCGCGGCGGATAGCCTCGCGCTCAATCTCCATCTGGCGGATGCGGCGGTCAAGGGTGTCTATCTCCTCGGGCACGGAGTTCATCTCTAATCGCAGCTTAGATGCCGCCTCGTCCACAAGGTCTATAGCCTTGTCGGGCAGAAATCGGGAGGTGATATATCGGTGGCTCAGCTCTACGGCCGCCACTATAGCCTCGTCCTTGATACGCACGCGGTGGTGGCTCTCGTAGCGCGACTTAAGACCTCGCAGAATACTTACGGCATCCTCTGTTGTCGGCTCGTCTATGGTAACCTTCTGGAAACGACGCTCCAGGGCCTTATCCTGCTCAAAGTACTTCTGGTACTCGTCAAGGGTTGTAGCGCCTATGGTGCGTAGTTCGCCACGCGCAAGGGCTGGCTTGAGGATATTTGCTGCATCCATCGCGCCATTGCTCTTGCCCGCACCTACAAGGGTGTGAATCTCGTCTATAAAGAGCAGTATCTCGCCATCGGAGGCAACCACCTCGGCAACAACGCTCTTGAGTCGCTCCTCAAACTCGCCCTGATACTTAGCACCTGCAATCAGCGCACCCATATCAAGGGAGTAGATGCTCTTACTCTTCAGGTTCTCTGGCACATCGCCCGCAACGATACGGTGGGCAATACCCTCGGCAATGGCGGTCTTACCTACGCCCGGCTCGCCGACAAGGATAGGGTTGTTCTTTGTCCTGCGCGAGAGAATCTGCAACACGCGGCGACACTCGTCGTCACGACCAATTACAGGGTCAAGTTTGCCCGTGCGAGCCATCTCGTTGAGGTTTATGGCATACTTGCCCAGCGCATCAAACTCCTTCTCGGCGGTCTGGGAGTCTACGGTAGAGCCCTTGCGGAACTGCTTTATAGCCTCAATCATATCTCCCTTGGCAGCCCCGTGCGCCTTGAGGATATCGGCAGCTGTGCCTCGCTCGGCAATAAGTCCGAGGAGCAGATGCTCTATGGAGGCATACTTGTCGTTAAACTCCTTGGTCATATCCACTGCGCGCTGGATAACCTTTGTCATATATGTTGAGAAGTATGGCTCTGCGCCACCCTGCACCTTAGCCAATCGCGAAACAGCCTCGGCTGTAGCGGTGCGGAGCGAGGCGATATTTACCCCGACCCTTCCGAGTAGAAATACGCCGAGTGACTGCTCCTCGGAGATTAAAACGGAGAGTAGGTGCAGCGGCTCTACAGCCTGCTGACCCGAACTCTGAGCAGCGGCCACTGCGCCCTGCAGTGCCTGCTGCGCCTTGATTGTTAGTGTGTTGATGTTCATAGCCTAATTCTTTGGTTTTTGCCGATAAGGGGTCAAATATGTTGCCAAAGTGGTATGTATGCCATTTTGTCAGTGGGTGTTGCATAATAAGGCGATAATCACTACCTTTGCGCCGCAAATTATGAGATTGACTCGTCACATACAGAACTTTGCGCTGTGGGTAATGCTCGCAGTTGTTGCCGTTGCATATGCGGGAAAGGCTCTGCATACCCACTCGGCAGAGTACTACGATGCGCTCAGAACGGCGCGCACTGCCACTACTAACGGTATGAGTGACGACTGTCCTATCTGTCACTTCAACCTTGTACTCTTTGTCGCTACGGCGGTTGCGGCTGTGGCACTGGTGCGTACCCTTGTTGCTGTTGTCTACACCTCGCAGACTATTCTGCGCGAGAAGTATGTACGTAGGTACTTCTTGCTGCGCGCCCCTCCGGTTATGTTGTAATCCCCAGATTGACAACATTTTATAACATAACCATAATCACAGAATGAAGAGAATATTTTTACTTATCCTGTCGGCAGTGGCACTTGTCGGCAATATCTATGCAGCGCAGTCGGATTATGAGACCCACATCTTCGGTCATGTTTGCGATGCTAAAACGGGAGAGATGCTCCCATATATCAATGTAATTGTAGACGGTACTACTATCGGTACTACCACAGACTCTACGGGTCACTATATCCTTAACGATGTTCCTGAGAATGAGGAGATTACTATCGAGGTTTCGGCTCTGGGTTACACCACCGTGCGCAAGACGGTAAAGGTGAATACGGGCGAGCCTATAGAGATTGACTTCGCTATTATTGAGGAGCAGGTGTCGCTTGATGCGGTGGTAGTATCGGCAAACCGAAATGTTACAACCCGTCGTGAGGCACCGTCGCTTGTAAGCGTGCTGGATACCCGCCTCTTTGAGGTTACCACATCCCCAACCGTTGCCGAGGGACTGAGCTTCCAGTCGGGTGTGCGTGTGGAGAACAACTGCCAGAATTGCGGTTTCAATCAGGTGCGCCTCAATGGTCTGGATGGTCACTACTCGCAGATATTGATTGACTCGCGTCCGGTATTTTCGGCTCTTGCGGGAGTATATGGTCTGGAGCACCTGCCGTCAAATATGATTGAGCGAATTGAGGTTGTGCGCGGTGGTGGCTCGGCACTCTATGGTGCTTCGGCGATTGGTGGTACGGTGAATATCATCACCAAGGAGCCGCTCTATAACTCTGCAAATGTGGCACATACGCTCATGTCTATCGGTTGCACCGGCTCGTTGGATAACAATACTACTTTCAACGCCTCGCTTGTTACCGACAACCGAAAGGCGGGCGTTATGATTTACGGTCAGAATCGTAGCCGTAATGGTTATGACCACGATGGCGACGGCTATGTGGAGATTGGCGAGATTGACGGTCAGACTATCGGTACTCGCGCATATATCAAGACCAGCGCCTATAGCAAGCTCTCGCTGGAGTATCATGCCACTAAGGAGTATCGTCGTGGTGGCGACCAGCTCCACCTTCCGCCACATCAGGTGATGGTTGCCGAGACTACGGACCACATTATCAACAGCGGAGGTATCACCTTTGAGGGCACTACGGCAGATACTCGCCACCGCTATAGCGTCTACGCCTCGGCGCAGGATGTTAAGCGCGATAGCTACTACGGCAGTAATATGGACCCTAATGCCTACGGATATACACACGGCTTTACCGCTGTGGCAGGTGCACAGTATATGTACAGAATGGCTAAGTTCCTCTTCCTCCCTGCCGAGCTTACAGTAGGTGCGGAGTACAACCTTGATATGATGAACGACACCCCGCTGGGTGAGGGCTATACCCCTACAAATCAGACAATTCATATCTACAGTGCATACCTGCAGAACGAGTGGAAGAACGACAAGTGGGGATTTCTTATCGGTGGACGAATGGATAAGCATAACCTTATTGACCATGTAATCTTCTCGCCACGCGTAAACTTCCGCTACAACCCTACGCACAACATCAACATCCGCGCCGTATACTCCTCTGGCTTCCGCGCACCGCAGGCATTTGACGAGGATCTGCACATCACCATCGTAGGTGGCGAGCGTACCCGTATTCGTCTGGCGGACGACTTGAAGGAGGAGCGTAGCCACACATTCAGCGTCTCTGCCGATATGTACCACACCTTTAACAATGGCGTGCAGGGCAACCTTATGGTAGAGGGCTTCTACACCATCCTCAAGGATGTATTTACCCTGGAGGAGACGGGCGAGACTGCTGACGACGGCACAGCAACAGTGCTTGAGCGTCGCAACGGCTCAGGTGCTACGGTTATGGGTGTAAACCTTGAGGCGCGAGTGGCATTCAACCCATGGCTGCAGTTCCAGATTGGTGGAACACTCCAGCGCAGCCGATATAAGGAGCCTGAGAAGTGGAGCGAGGAGGAGAGTGTGCCTGCCGAGAGCCGTATGTTCCGCAGCCCGGATAGCTATGGATATATGACAGCCACTGTCACACCAGTGCGTCGTTTTGACATATCGCTGACAGGTACATACACAGGTCCTATGCTCGTGCAGCACTTCGCCGGATATATTGAGAAGGATGAGGCTCGCCTGACAAACGCCTTCTTTGATATGGGTCTGAAGCTGAGCTACGACTTCCGCATCTACCGCACCATTGGTCTGCAGATAAATGGCGGTATCAAGAATATCTTTAACTCCTACCAGCGCGACTTTGATAAGTACGAAAACCGCGACGCAGGCTACATCTACGGTCCATCGCTGCCTCGTACAATATTTGTTGGCGCAAAACTATCCTTCTAATTTTATCGTGATAGTGGCGCATTTGCGGCACATCCCTCAATAGCCAGAATGGGCTGTACGCTTCAGTACAGCCCATCCTGCCTATTCTCACGATGCCCCGCAACTGCACCGCTCTGACGATAAAATGGGTGCAAGGAGGGAACAAGCCGTTAAAAAATTCTCTGGATAGCTAAAAATCTCTCTATAACTATAGAGGGATTTTTTATTTGCAATAAAAATTGTATATTTGCGAAATATAAAACTATTGATACCCAATCCAAATGAGAAAAATTATACTTGCACTACTGCTCCTTGTCGGGGCGCAGTCTATATCTGCGCAGATGCTGATGCTGCACACCACGGCAGACCTAAATCTGGCGGAGGATATTATGAGCGATACCGCCTTTGAGCGTTATATCTGGGCAATAGGCTACGGCAGCGACCACACGGAGGCGGATAATATGGCCATGGCACAGCTGGCATCTATAGACCTTGACATTGTGGCGGTGCATACGAGTCAGAGCAGCAGCGAGCAGCTCAATGTTGAGAGTGCCCGCACCCGCGAGGTGGACGAGATGGAGTATGTCGGCACGGCGATGATGTATCTGGAGAATATCCACCGCATAGACCTCTCTAACCAGCTGAACGACAAGGATCGCAAGGTCTACAAGTATATGGTGCTGCGCTATGTTACGGCAGAGGAGTGGGCAAGGCGTTACGACAGCCTGAGTCAGAAGATTAACTCCTACCTTGAGTCGGCGAAGCTGTTTGACTCGGTGGTGGATAAGCTACGCTGCTACACCTGGGCGTATGCGCTGCTGACATCATATCGCGGCGCGCCGATATTGGTAGATGGCAAGGCGGCAGATCAGGCGGTGATTGCCTATATCAAGGATATGCTCAACGGTATTGATGTCAATGTCATCGGCATTGAGAAGGTTGAGGGCGATGCGAAGTACCCGCACAAGCTCTACTTAGACTTTACATATCAGGGCGAGCCGCTCTCCGATATCACATTCAGCTACTTTGACGGTGGCGGAATTGTTGAGGGCGAGGGCGTTAAGGATGGCCGTAGCATGGTGATGATGAGCAAGCTGCCCGAGAGCTTTACCATTACCATAGACTGCTTTATGGAGGATCAGGCGCGCCAGCAGGATGCCAGCATATATCACTCTATCCAGAAGCTGCGTATGTCGGGTCAGCTGACGGGTAGCATCAAGCAGGTGGAGACCAAGCCCAAGGGCGTAAAGCCACTCAAGGAGATTGACACCAATAGCCAGAAGGTCGCCTCGGCGGTAAATCAGAAGCTGACGCAGAGCCTTGCGGAGTATGGCAAGACCTCGCAGGCGACAGGTAGCGAGGAGTATGTGGCAATTATGAATCAGATTGTCGCCTCGTTCTCCGACGAGAGCATTGATATTAGCCACCACTTCACCCCTCGCGGTGCGTCGGACTTTGAGAATATCGTCACCGAGGGAAAGCCCGTTGTGGCGCGTACTCCGGAGTGGAAGTTTGTCAAGTTTGACAGCCTTGTAATCTGCCGCGAGCTGCCGCTGAAGCTCAAGTTTTCATCCTCGCGCAAGTCGTTTATTGAGGATGTGGTCTTCCGCATCAACGCCCGCACCAAGAAGATTGAGTCGGTGGCATACAAGCTCTCCTCGGCAACGGAGCGTAGCATTATGGCGACAGATTGGCCAGAGATTGACCGCCTGACGCTGATAACTTTCCTTGAGGACTACCGCTCGGCATACTGTCTGCGCGATATCGCATATATCAAGAAGGTCTTTTCAGACGACGCCTACATCATCGTGGGAAAGGTGTTGCAGAGGTCTACTCAGCAGTTTAACGACAAGACGGAGCTGATTGACCCAAGTGGCAAGGTGGTCTATACGCGATATAGCAAGAAGCAGTATGTTGAAAATCTCCAGCGCAGCTTCAGGAGCAAGGAGTTTATCAATGTCCGCTTTGAGGAGTGCACCGCCAGCAAGGGCTATGCCGCCAAGAAGAATATCTACGCGGTGCAGGTGCGCCAGCTCTACAGCTCAAATAACTACGCCGACGAGGGCATCCTAACCCTCGCCATAGATATGCGCGAGGAGGATAACCCGCTTGTCCGCGTGCGTGTATGGCAGCAGGAGCGCGATGTGAACTACACCGCCGAGCAGATGATAGAGCGCACCGTCTCCACCGAGGGTAGCTTCTCGCAGAAGTAATTGAGGCAGCCAGCTATAAATGGCAACTTTCAGCAGCTATGCTGTCGTTCCGAAAAATAGAGACGGCCTTTGCAAGCGAGCTTGCAGTCCGCTCTATTTTTTGAAACACCTCCTACGGAGGTTTGAAAGTTGCGGGGAGGTGATAGCCAGTAGGAATATAAAAATATTGACATTTCCCCTAAATCCCCCTTTGTAAAAGGGGGACTTGGTCGCAGAAAGGCTCTGAACAAGTCAGACCATTTCTGCTCCGGGTGCGAGAATATAGGGCGGCACCTTGCTACGCAGTACAAGGCTAACGCAGTACAGACTTAATAGATAAGAATACGAGATAATGAGACGATTTTTGATACTTATATGTGCTCTGTGTGTGGCGCTGGGGGCGGCGGCGCAGGGTGCTACAGAGGCGATAGTGATTGATGCGGCGACATTTCGTGCCGTGCAGAGCGATGCGCTTACGGGGGTGAATATTGACCCGATAGGGGTAGACCTCTCGCGTCGTCCGTGTGCAAGGCTGAAAATTCTCTTCCACCGAATGACCAAGGAGCAGATTGCTCAGCTGGAGGTTCGTTTCCGCTCCAATACCGACATTCGCAAGCAGGTGGTGGGCGACTACGAGAACCTGCTCATCCTTGAGATGACGGCCCTGAAGGCGACCCGTTTCTACCTCCACCATCCTACCTTTGGCGACTCAAACGAGGTGAGCTTTGACCTTGAGGGCGGCAGGGAGTATCAGCTGGAGGCGTCGCTCAACAAGCAGTACAGCTTCACCATCCTCTCCAATCAGGCGGGGGCGGAGGTCTATATAGATGGGGTGTTCAAGGGTACGACCAACAGCGACAAGGTCTGCACCATAACCGACCTGTTTCAGGGCGAGTACAACCTGCGCGTAGTATTTGGCAATAACAGCACCGAGCAGACCATCAAGGTGGCGGAGGATAGCGACAACTACGCCGTAGCCAATATTGACCATCAGGCCAATGTCTACCAGTATCTGGTCATTAACACCACCCCGTCAAGTGCCTTGGTAGAGATTGACGGCAAGAGTATCCAGCGCACAAATGGCAAGGTGCAGCAGCGCCTACTGCAGGGTGTGCACCACTATCGCGTCTCTGCCGACAACTACTACACCAAGAGCGACACCGTTGTGCTTGCTGGCAATGCAACGCGCACCATAGATGTGGCTCTTGACCCAGCCTTCGGCTATCTGGCGGTAGAGCATAGCTCCGAGTTGCAGGGTGCCGAGGTATATGTAGACAACCGCCTGCGAGGCACGCTGCCGCTGCAGAAGTCGGTGGCTATAGGTAGCGGAGAGCACGTTGTGCGCATTGTCAAGGCGATGTACAACCAGTATGACGCCACCGTAACCATTGCCGACAATAAGACCACGACCATCAAGCCGACCCTCGCACCAAACTTCGCCAAGGTGAGCGTTGCCGTGGCGGAGAATGCCGAGATTTGGATTGACGGCGAGCAGTGCGGTGCTAGCAGCTGGAGCGGAAATCTGGAGATTGGCAAGCATACGGTAGACTGCCGCAAGGCGTCGTACGAGGATGCGCACTATCTGCTGGATATCACCTCCACGGCATCTGTGAGCCGTGAGTATCCTGCGCTTAAGCCTATCTATGGCTCGCTTGATATCTCCTGCAATGTGGATGGGGCAGAGGTCTATGTGGATGATATCAAGGTGGGCGTAGTGCCGATGATTAAGAACGATGTGCTTGTGGGTAAGCGCACGGTCAGGGTCGTAAAGTCGGGCTATGATACCTTTATTCAGAGCGTTACCGTTGAGAAGGGCAAGACCGTAACCCTTGCTCCGACCCTCGCACTTGCCACCGCTACGCCTAAAGTCGCGACTGCCACTACGACAGATGCAAGCGCGAATGTCAAGAAGAGCAGGGTGGGCTTGTTCCAGGTGGGCATAGGTCTTGACTATTTCATCGGTAGTAAGAATATGGCTATCGGTGTCCCTGTAGACCTGCGTTTGGGTCGTTGCGACCAGATTTTCAACGGATTTATCTTCGGCAAGTATAATCATTTTAATACCGAGGAACTTAAGGCAAACGATGAATCTATCGTTACCAAAATCAACGCTACGCAGTGGAGTGTGGGCGCCAAGCTGCGCTTTAATCTCAAGCAGATAAGCTCTATAGGTGCGCTGTATACAGATATTGGCGCGATGTACAACTTCAACACAAAGGCTACCTATACCACAAACTATATATATAGCACCACTTCAAGCTATGAGGCTGGACTGACTGATAACACTACATATAATGCAGATATCCTCAATAAGAACTCTATCACACCTCTGCTGGCATTGGGTATCGGCGGTAGCTTGTGCGATTTGTCAATCTGCGCAACATACGACGCAATGCCGACATTTAAGGGCGACGCCCTTACGGAGAGTGTTGTAGACCACCGCTCGGGTAGCCTCCCGACAACCCTTGCCGACTTCCCGGCCGTTGAGAAGATTGTAGGCTCTCGGTTCTATATTGGTTTCTGCCTCCGCGCATATTTTGGCTCTGGATTTATGAAGAAATAGGGCGAAAATTTCGGTGCGATTGAAAAAATAAATACAAAAACTCTTGTTTATTCCAAATTTTCACTATCTTTGCACCGTCCAAAGCCCAGATGGCGAAATGGTAGACGCGCTCGTTTCAGGTGCGAGTGTTGAGAGACGTGTAGGTTCGAGTCCTATTCTGGGCACAAAAGAGCAGATGAAAATCTGCTCTTTTTGTTTTTGTCCAGAATAGGACTCGGACAGTCTGTGGCGGCTCAGAAGACTGGCTGCAGGGTGTTGTTTGCTGACGCAAATGTCTGTATTTGAGGGTTGAATGTGCCAGGAAACGAGTTTTCGCACATCAACCCTCAAATACAACAACCTACGGTTGCAACACCCAGCACTCGCTCTTCTTTCGCCTGCTGCGACCGTTCGAGTCGGGTGTATATTGGTTACATTGGCGCTTATGTCATAAAAGCCAATGGCTAACGGCTAATAGCCAATAGTGGCAAAATAGCTGTCAGGCAGCTATTTTGCATCTGGCTGGCACTGGGCGAGGCAGTAGGTGCGCAGGTCGCTCCATTTGTAGAATGGGTAGGAGTCGGTGTGCACGGGGATGCGGATGTCGCGCTCGCTGTGGAGCAGGCGCACGAGGACATCGCCCTGCCTATTGCGGTAGAAGATAAACTGCACATTTACAGACATAGAGGTGATACGGCTATCGCACCACACCTCTGGCAGGCGTTCAATATCGGCGAAGCTGATGCGGCCATCGCAACCCTCGGCGTGGAGGACTGCCAGCAGGGGGATGACGGCGGAGTCGTGGCCGAAGCGCAGGGTGGCAACCTCGTTCTGGCTCTTGCCAGAGATGATATCGTCGGCGCGCTGGATAATATCGCGCAGCAGCGACTTACCATCCAATGCGCGGATGTCGCCGAAGTCTATGGATGGGCCGTAGGTCAGGTAGCGGCGGATATTGAACAGGTGCCACATCTGGTAGCGCTCGGGCTCGGTGAAGAAGTGGTGCAGCTCGGGCAGGTTGTCAAAGTTCTGAACAATCATTGCCAGGTCGTGCATATTGCCCATAAAGCCGTAGGTGCTACTGCTATTGTAAGCCTGGCAGATGAGTTTTACGGCGTAGTCATAGTCGTTGAAGATGCGGCAGATGAACTCCTTATCGCGCGTCTGCTCCTGCTGATACTGCTTAGCCATGGCGCGCGCGGTCTTATAGTAGGTGTTCATATTCTCCTCAGGGCGGGTAAAGTGGATGTCGTGCGCACTGGCATAGCGGGTGATGCTCAGGTGGGGATGTATCTCCTTCAGTCGCTCCGTAAATGCCGCCATGCTAACCACGCTACGCACCGATGGCGAGGAGAAGGTGGTTATGTGGTTGCCATTCTTGCCTGAGAATACATCGGCATAGAGCGTCGCCATACGCTCGGCAATGCCCTGCTGCTCGCGCTCGCCACGCTGCGAGAGGTCACCAGCCCTCAGGTGTGCATCGTCGGCAATAATGCGCACGCGACGCATAAGGTCGCAGCCTAACTCCGTCAGCCGACCATCCTTGTGCGCCTGCTCAAGCATCTGCGCCGGCAGGTCGTACTTCTCCTGCGCCGTCTGATAGCGCGAGCCGTGACGGCCATAGTGCGAGATGTAGAACGGCTTGTAGCCTCGCGGCGCGGTAACCTTCGGCTGCTCGGTCACCCCGTATGCGGTGTATATTCCTCCTGCAAGATTCGGATTGGCGGCAATCTGTTCGCGCATCGTCTGCCCATAGCTGGCAAAGAGTGCGCCCACCGCACAAAGTAGAAGTAGAACTCTTTTCATAATCGGTTGTTTTTTAGGTCAATTACAAATATATAAAAAAGGTTTGATATATCGCCATCCCACCCCAAATTTTAATGCAGATAAGCCGCTCGGGATGGGTGCGGGAGGCAAATTTTGCCGATATTATACCCGATTTGGAATAAATGCGCCAAATCGGGTATATTTTATGTAGAAAAAACTATGAAAACTTTTTGTGTTTCCTGAGTTTTCTGTATCTTTGTGCCCTGAACTACTATATATATTTTATGGTGCAGAAAGAGAAGATTATAGACCAGGCGGCTCAGATGTTTCGTCAGCAGGGGATAAAGTCGGTGAGAATGGACGATATCGCCAGCGCGGTGGGTGTATCCAAGCGTACGCTCTATGAGATGTTTGAGAGCAAGGACGAGTTGCTCTACCTCTCTATCCGTTATATGCAGAGCAGCCGCATGGAGGCGATTGGTCGCGATGTTAAGGCGCAGCGAGATTCGCTCTTCTACCTCTTTGAGGTGATGGAGCGAATGTTGGACCACAAGGATACGCACCGTCGTATTTCTCACAATTTGCGTAAGTTCTATCCCGAGACCTTTGAGCGTGTGCGCAAGGAGGCGGAGGAGGAGAGCGGAAAGCTACTCTTCTCAATGATAAAGCATTACATCGATTGTGGGCTGATTATGCCGACGGTGGATGTGAAGCTATCGGTGACAATTCTCTACTATACGACAACCACGCTCGTTGTTACGGCGGACAATATGTCGCTGCCCGAGGGCGTTAGCCTTGAGGATGCACTGAGCTATACTATCGTAAACTTCTTCCGCGGCATTGCAACCATAGAGGGCGTAAGACAGATAGACCAGTATATTGCACAGAAAAAACAATAAATAATATATAATCAATAGTTAAGTTATGAGAAGATTTTTGTTGATGTTGGGCTTTGTTGCCACATCGCTTGCAGCGGGGGCTCAGGAGCAGACTCAGACTCAGAGCCAGCCTCAGGAGCAGGCAGCACAGCAGGAGCAGAAGTTGGTTCTCACCCTTGAGCAGGCGCTTGAGATTGCTCTGAGTGAGAGTCCGACCATTAAGATTGCCGATCAGCAGATTGAGGCGAAGCGTTATGCCAAGCAGGGCACATACGCGGCTCTCTATCCGCAGATTGATGCTACGGCGTCTTATCAGCGCGTAATCCAGAAGCAGACTATGAGCATGGATTTCGGCGGTCAGACACAGACCATCAAGGTTGGTAGCGACAACTCGTTCAATGGTGGCGTAACGCTCGGTATGCCGGTTGTAAATGCGCAGCTGTGGCAGAGCCTTAAGGTGTCGGCGCTGGATGTAGAGCTGGCTGTAGAGCAGGCTCGCTCGTCACGCATTGATATGATTGAGCAGGTAACCAAGGCCTACTATGGCGTGCTGCTGGCAAAGCAGTCGTACGAGCTGTTCCAGCGCGTGTATGACAATACGGTGGCAAACAACGAGTTTATCAAGGGTCGCTACAAGGTGGGCTCTGTATCGGAGTACGACCTTATCACCTCAAATGTGTCGGTGCAGAATGCGCTGCCAAATATGATTGAGGCGGAGTATAGCGTAGTGCTTGCCCTCTGGCAGCTCAAGGCGCTGCTGGGTATAGACCTTGAGCGCGAGATTGATGTTACAGGCTCGCTGATGGACTATGTTTCGGTGCTTGACCAGAGCTACAACATCTCGCAGATAGACCTTGAGAACAACACCACAATCAAGCAGTTGGGTATGCAGGAGCAGATGCTTGAGCACGCTCTGAAGATTACCAAGCTGGCGAATGTCCCTTCGCTTTCGCTCAGTGCGGCATATCTCTATACAGCGCTGGGTAACGACGGCAAGTTCTTCAAGAAGGAGGCATGGAACCCATACTCATACGCTGGCGTGCAGCTCAATATCCCAATCTTTGCGGGTAATAAGCGCCGTGCAGCTACTCGTGAGGCTCGTATCAACCTCTCTAACCTGCAGCTGCAGCGCGAGAATGTGGAGCGTCAGCTGCGTGTAGGCATCGTTCAGTATCTGAACAATATGCAGTCAAGCGTGAAGAAGTACCACGCTTCGGCAGCGACTTTGGACCAGGCACAGCGCGGATATGACATCGCTGTAAAGCGCTACGATGTAGGTCGTGGAACGCTTGTAGATGTGGATAACTCGCAGGTGGCACTGGTGCAGGCGGAGCTGAGCCGCAACCAATCTATATTCAACTTCCTTTCAGCAAAGGTTTCGCTGGATAAGGTACTGGGTAATTACAATTTTGATAACGAATAAAACAGAGGTAGGTTCTATAAATTAGGGCGGGGCAATTTTTGAGTATATTTTGAGCAGATTTCTCAGCTCTTTTGAAGGCGCAATAGCCTATTACAACTGAGAAAAGGTGAGAAATATGCCAAAATAGACCAAAAAGTGACCGCAATAGAATCTACCCGAAAGCGAAATAATTTTTTACTAATTTATAGAACATACCTTAAGAGATATGAAGAGAATTTTCAATTCGCTGCTTGTTGTAAGTGCATTGGCAGCAGTATCTTGTGGCTCAGGCAAGAGCACAAAGAGCACCGAGGCGGTTGCTGAGGTTGTTATTCCAAAGGTTGAGGTGGCAACTGTTGCTGCAAGAGATGTTGAGCAGCAGGTAATCTTTACTGGAAATGTTGAGGCAGAGGCTGTGAATAATATCGCGCCACAGTCACCACGCCGTATCAAGGAGATTCGCTACGATGTGGGTGACCATGTGCGTAAGGGCGATGTGCTTGTAAGACTTGAGAACTCTGCGCTGGTGCAGGCTAAGGCTCAGATGGAGAATAGCAAGATTGAGTACGAGCGTACCGAGGAGCTCTACAAGATTGGTGGCGCATCTAAGTCGGAGTACGACGCTCGCAGCCTGCAGTACGAGGTTGCTAAGGCAACTTACGAGAACCTGCTGGAGAATACAACTCTCATCGCTCCTATCTCAGGTATCGTTACCGCTCGTAACTATGATAAGGACGATATGACTGGTGGTCTTCCAGTGCTTGTTATTCAGCAGATTCGCCCAGTGAAGATTATGATTAACATCTCTGAGAACCTCTTTGCTAAGGTGCGCAAGGGTATGAAGGTATATGTGACCCTTGAGGCTTATGGCGACGAGCAGTTCAGCGGCTCTATCTCTCGTATCTATCCTACTATCAACAACGCAACCCGCACATTTGCTGCTGAGGTTACCATTCCAAACAACGACGAGCGTGTTCGCCCAGGTATGTTTGCTCGCGTAACACTCCCTTATGCAAATATCAACCGCGTAGTTGCTCCAGACCGTGCTGTAAACAAGCTGATGGGTAGCGGTGACCGCTATGTATATGTGCTTGAGGCAGATGGTACTGTTCGCTACTCAAAGGTTGAGCTTGGTCGCCGTATGGGTGCCGAGTGGGAGATTACCTCAGGCCTTGAGAGCGGTCAGACCGTAGTTGTTAAGGGTCAGACAGCACTGACAAATGGTTGCAAGGTTGAGGTTGTAAATAAGTAGTAGATTGCTAAACGGAGTAAATTACGATGAATATTTATAAGTCAGCAGTTAATAACCCGATTACGACGATACTTGTCTTTGTCGCCGTTGCGCTGTTCGGTATCTTCTCGTTGGTAAAGTTGCCTATCGACTTTATGCCACGAATTGATACACCATATATCATGGTTATCACAGCCTATCCGGGTGCAAGTGCAGAGGATATTGAGGAGAATGTCTCCAAGCCTCTGGAGAACTCCCTTAATGGAGTTGAGAATCTGAAGCATATCTCGTCTCGCTCAAAGGAGAATATATCTGTAGTATCTCTCCAGTTTGAGTACGGTACAGATAACGATGTTGCTACAAACGATGTGCGCGACAAACTGGATATGGCAAAGAATAACCTGCCAGACGAGGTTAATAACCCTATCCTGTTTAAGTTCTCCACCGACGAGATGCCTATCATGCTGCTCTCTGTTAAGGCAGAGGAGAGCTGGAGTGGACTCTATAAGATTATTGACGAGCAGGTAGCAACCCCACTTGCGCGTGTAGGTGGTGTGGGTACCGTATCTGTGCAGGGTATCCCTGAGCGTCAGATTCAGGTGTACTGCGACCCTTACAAGTTGGAGGCTTATGGCCTTACTATTGAGGGTATTGCGCAGATTATCGGCATGGAGAACCGCTCTATTCCTGCAGGTCAGATTGATATCGGTTCAAACACCTACTCAATGCGTGTAGACCACGAGTTTACGGGCGTTGAGGAGCTTGAGCGACTTGTTGTAAGCACCCGCAATGGTGTGAATGTGTACCTTGGCGATGTTGCTACGGTGAAGGATACCGAGCAGGAGCGTGCTCAGGAGGTTTATAACAATGGCGAGCGTACAGGTCTGATGGTTATCCAGAAGCAGACTGGCGCAAATGCGGTGCAGATTTCAAAGGATGTTAAGAAGTCGCTGGAGAAGATTATGCCTTCGCTGCCTTCGGATATCCGTATCACTCCGGTAGTTGATACTGCGGATAATATCCTTGATACAGCCTCTTCGCTGGTAGATACCATTATGGTAACCTTTATTGTGGTTATGTTTGTGGTTATGATGATGCTCGGTCGCTGGCGTGCAATGTTTATCATCATCCTCACAATCCCAATCTCAATGCTCTCGGCGTTGATATATCTGCTCTTTACCGACCAGTCGCTCAATGTGGTTACTATGTCATCACTCTCTATCTCTATCGGTATGGTGGTGGATAACGCTATTGTGGTGCTGGAGAATATTACTACCCATGTAGACCGTGGCTCGCGCGTGAAGCAGGCTGCTATCTTCGCAACCAAGGAGGTGGGTCTGTCAATCATCGCATCTACGCTCACTACTCTGGCTGTATTCTTGCCGCTGACTATGATTGACGGTATGGCGGGCGTTATGTTCACCCCAATGGGTTGGATGGTAACTATCACCCTTACCGTATCTATGGCCGCTGCGCTTACCTTCACTCCGGTGCTCTGCTCGCTCATCATGAAGCAGAACCCTAAGAAGTCAAGCCTGCAGAAGTATGTAGATGCCGCTATGGGTTGGTTGGATAATGTATACGAGAAGGCTCTGTACTGGTGCGTAACACACCGTAAGACCTTTATCGTTGGCTCGTTGGCGCTCTTTGCAGGCGTTGTGGTGCTTATCGCTCCGCAGGTGAAGACCGAGTTCTTCCCTATGCAGGATAACGGTCGTATCTCTGTGAAGATTAAGCTGCCTGTAGGTACTCGTCAGGAGATTACCCGCGACCTTGCTCTGCGTATCAGCGAGCAGTTCAAGCAGAACTATCCAGAGATTACCGTGCTCAACGCAACCCTCGGTGTGCCAGATACAGATAATGCCTTTGCATCTATCCAGGAGAATGGTACTCACTATATCTCGTTCAACATCACCCTGACTAAGAAGACTGAGCGTGAGCGTGGTCTGGCAGAGATTGGTGACCTTATGCGTAAGGATTTGGATGGCTACTCGGAGATTCGTACCTACGAGGTCGTAGAGACTGGTCAGGGCGGAGGTGCTGGTGGTCAGAGTAAGGTAGATATCGAGCTCTATGGCTACGATTTTGAGACTACCGACCGCATCGCTGCCGAGATTAAGGAGAAGATGCTCGGCGTTGAGGGTTGTACCGAGGTTACAATCTCTCGTGAGGAGTATACCCCTGAGTATCAGGTTGTTTTTGACCGTGAGAAACTCGCTATGCACGGCCTTAATGTCGCTACAGCGGGTACCTACCTCCGTAACCGCGTAAATGGTGCTACAGCATCTTACTTCCGCGAGGAGGGTGAGGAGTACGACATCCTTGTTCGTTACGACCGCCCATTCCGTGAGTCGCTGGAGGAGATTGAGAATATCACCCTCTACAATGCAACCAATGGCGCCGCTATCAAGATTCGCGATGTGGCAACGGTTGTTGAGTCTCAGGCTCCGCCAACCATTGAGCGTAAGGACCGTTCTCGTTATGTGAAGATTTCGGGCTCTGTAGGTCACGGTTATGCTATGTCCGATATCGTTGCAGGTACTGTGGCAGAGCTCAATAAGATGGATCTGCCTGCAGGTATCACTTGGCAGCTCGGTGGCTCTTACGAGGACCAGATGGATACCTTTGTAGATATGGGTATGCTCTTGGTGCTGATGGTTATCCTCGTGTTCGTGATTATGGCGTCGCAGTTTGAGTCGCTCAAGTACCCATTCGTAATTATGTTCTCTATGCCATTCGCTATCGTGGGTGTGCTGTTGGGTCTGTGGCTCTCTAATACCGCTCTGGGCGTTATGGGTCTGCTCGGTGTGCTGATGCTGGTGGGTATCGTGGTAAACAACGGTATCGTACTTGTGGACTACACCCGACTGCTTGTAGGCCGTAAGATACCTATCGTAGATGCTGCTGTGGCAGGTGGTAAGTCGCGTCTGCGTCCAATCCTGATGACCACTATGACAACCGTGCTGGGTATGGTCCCTATGGCTGTAGGTAATGGCGTAGGTTCGGAGATGTGGAACTCTATGGGTATGGTAGTGGCTTGGGGTCTGTCGTTCTCAACACTGGTAACCCTCTTCCTTATCCCAGTACTGTTCACATGGATGGCACTGCGCGACGAGCGTAAGGCAGCTAAGAAACTCGCACAATAAACCGTAGAAATTATGAAAGCAATATTTATATCTTGTAATCAGGCGCTGTACGACGAGGTACAGCAGGCTATGGAGCAGCTCGGTATTCACGGATATACTGCCGTGGAGGAGCTTATGGGTAGCGGTACTACTACCGGCGAGCCACACTTGGGCTCAACCACTTGGCCTACATTGAACTCTGCACTGCTTACCATTGTGGAGGACGAGAAGTGCGCTCCGCTGATGTCGGCTCTCAAGGCTCTTGACGACGCTAACTCTCAGCTCGGCCTTCGCGCCTTCTGGTGGGAGGTTGGCGGAACACTCTAAAGGACAAGGTGCTAAATGGAGGTGCGTGTTTGACATGCACCTCTTTTTTTGTATATAGAGCTAAATTTACTATCTTTGTATTATGATGCGACTTGTGGGACGAATAGTGACGATGCTGCTGCTCCTGCTCTTCTCGGGCGTGTGCGTTGCACAGCAGGGCGAGGTGGTGCTGAGGCTTCAGGGTGGCGATAATGCCGCCTTTGGGGGCTTTGGCGTGGCGCAGCTGCAGGGTAGCTATAGCCTTGAGCGCCACTTTAAGGCCTGCGCAGGTGTGGGGTATAACACCATCGGTCGCACAGCTGTGGAGGCAAGACCTGCATATTTCCACAATCTTAACTTCGGTAGCCTTCGTGCGGAACTTATGCTCCACTATGTCCGTCAGGGTGCTGTAAATAACGGCGCACTTGGTGTGGGCGTAGGCTTTGAGTGCCCGTATGTGTGGGCTACGATAGGATATTACCACCGCCAGATGTGGGCAGAGGGGTCACAGGTCGCCGAGCCGTTCAATATCTACTACGAGCTGGGTATCAACTGCCTACCGAAACTCGAGCGGTGGGACTTGAGGGTTGTATTCTCAAATAGCCGCCTGCTGGAGCTGGAGCGACACTACCAACCCTCGCTCTATGTGGATGGGTGGTGGTATGCGACAACGCATATAGGCGTTATGGTGGGCATCGGCTATAAACCGGCGGGTATGTTCAATATCACGACCGACTATTATCAACTAAATGGGCAGGTGGGCTTATGTTACAGATGGTAAAGCGTATATTCAGTGTTGCTCTCGCCCTGCTGCTTGTGGGCTGCGACTCGGTTGATATTAAGGGACTTATAGTGCCGGTGAGCGATAGCGTTAACCGCCGCTGCGAGCAGAGTCTGGCGATGTGTGGCGATGGCGCTTATGCCACCTTTACGGCCGAGAGCGAGCAGTATGACATCTATGTCGCCGCCGATACTCATGTGGCAGATACGGCGAAGAATCTGCAGCAGTTTGTGGATATTGTTCGTGCTGACGGCACCGCTCCATTCGGATATATGGTGGGCGACTGCATTGATAAGCGCGGGCAGATGGAGCTATATGTCAGCGCGTTGCAACAGCGGGATGGGCAACAGTATAGCCAGCCGATACTCTCGGCGTTAGGCAACCACGACCTCTTCTTTGACGGCTGGGACTCCTTCCGCGAGCTTGTAGGCCCTTCGGTCTACTGGTTTGAGGCGGTACATCCGTCGGGTCGCGACCTATTTATCACCCTTGACTCGGCAAGTGGCACGCTGGGCAGGGTGCAGACCGCTTGGCTCAAGCGCCTGCTTAGGGAGCAGCGCGACAGTTATTGCCACTGCGTAATCTTCTCGCATGTAAACCTCTTCTATACCGATAATTCACAGACTGGCTCGGGAAATATGCCCCTTGAGGAGAGTGCGGCGCTGATGCAACTCTTCAGTCAGGCGCGTGTCTCGCTCGTTGTGCAGGGGCACGACCACTATCGCGAGGATGTGGAGTTTATGGGCGTGCGCTATGTGATTATCGGCACGATGCGCGACGACGCACTATCGCCAGAGTATGGCCATATAACCCTAACTGAGCAGGGCGTAGATGTTGAGTGGCGAGAGTTTTAGAGGGCGTAACTTGTTGAAAATTAGGCTCTATCCCGATGTGTGGATAGAGCCTAATTTTTACCCCCCCCCTCCGTTTTTGCGGCGATAGGCGTGCGGAGTGAGGTGGTAGTGCTGCTTGAATAGTCGTATGAAGTGCGAGGTGTGGCTGAAGGAGCATATCTCGCCAATCTGCGTAATGGTTAGGGCGGTGGAGAGTAGCAGCGCGCGGGCGAGGTGTATACGCTGCTCAACCTGCCACTTGTGAGGCGTGGCGTTGAATAGCTCGCGAAATTGGCTCTTGAAGGTCGTTGCGCTACAGTTGTTCTGCTCCGCTAAGTGCTCTATGGTGGCATTGCTGAGCAGCGAGCCGTGTATGTGGCTGACAAACCGCGCTCGCTCTATCTCGGCGCGGTTGAATAGCTTGCCGCAGATGGGACAGCACTGGTTTCGCAGTAGCTGGTGCATCAGATTGGTGATATGTGCCGAGGTGCCTCTGTGGGATATGCAGGCTTGGATTGTGGATAGCAGGGCATTGACGCTATCCTTTGTCGGGTTGCAGACCAACACGCTCGTTGAGGCGGTGCAGCAGCTGCTCTGCGGACGGGAGAAGAGAAACTCTTCGTCGTTGTTAATCAGGCTAACCAACGCCCGCTGTACTATCTGGGGTGTAATCTCTATAGTTACAGCCTTGAAGGGGTTGCCGTCGCTATCGGGACTATCAACAGCGTAGTGCAAACCCTCGCAGAGGAGAAATATCTTTCCGTGGCCAATCTCTACGCAGTGGTTGGCGCTATATACCATCATCGTCCCGCTGGCTACAATTCCGAGCAACTTATGTTTTAGGTTCAGCACCTTACCACCCTCTATCTTCGCCACTCTGCTAATGTGTGTCATAGATGCAAAGTTTTTGTTCGGTTGGCAAAATTAGCAGATGCGGGACAAATAACAATATTATTTAGGCTGAAAGTTATATGTCGTAAATCGCGCCGTTTGGGTGGTGTTTATGGCTATTGGTTATTGTATGATGTCTGAAATGGTGTAAAATAGGGTGGTGGGTTAAATTACAAACTAAGTTTGTAATTTTATTTTACTATGGCGGGGCATACAAACTAAGATAAAAAGAGTGGGAACTGCATCAGTTCCCTCCCATCACAAAAAAAGGGGAGGCTCTTCACCCCACCCTTAAAAAAAGAGGGGACCTTACACAGCCCCCTCCCTTATTTTGACGGACTCCGATTAGCGGAGAGCAGCAAGGTTTACATCCTTAGCAGCCTTCTTTGCCAGAGTAGCGTCCTTCTCGATAGCGCTCTGGAGTGAAGCCTTAGCAGCAGAGATGTTACCCTCCTTAGCAGCGATAACTGCGCGCAGGTAGTCAGCCTTAGCGCTCTCGTCGCCGTTGAGGCTATTCTTAGCAGCTGCGAGGTTACCCTCCTGAACCTGTGCGATAGCAGCGTTGTAACCCTCAAGGTTGTTTACAGCTGTAGAGTACTCACCCTGAGCAGCAGCAGCCAGTGCCTTAACCTCAGAAGTTGCGCTCTGAGCGTACTGAGCAGCCTTGTCGGTCTCACCCATTGCAAGGTAAACAAGAGCGTAGTTGTTGTTCAGCTCCTCAGACTTGCTACCAGCCTTAGCAGCGTTGTCAAGAGCAGCGAGTGCACCTGCATAGTCGCCCTGCTTAGCAAGAACGATAGCGAGGTTGTTGTAAGCGCGAGCGTCGCCATACTTCTCAGCAGCAGTCTTAAGTGCAGCCTCAGCTACAGCAGGCTGAGCCTCAGCGATGTGGAGAAGCTCCTCAAGAGAGAGCTCTGCAGCGCGACCCTGGTTGATGAGCTCAACCATCTCAGCGTCGGTCTTACCAGTAAGGTCAATAGAGTTTACGATCTGTGCACGACGGAGCTGTGGAAGAACCTCAGTCTTAAGAGCGCTGAATACGCTAGCAAGGTTCTTAATCTCCTTCTCGCGCTCTGCAGCAGAAGAGTACATGCTCAGAACCTGGAGGATAAGATCCTTATCCTGGATGTCAGAAGCAGCAACAGCAGCCTTGAAACCATCCCAGTCCTCACCGTAAGCAGCAGCGTCAATGTTCAGACCAGTCTCCTTAAGCAGCTCCTGAACAGCCTTCAGACCGCTCTGGCTACGCTGACCAGCGAGCTTATCGTTGAACTTCTCAGGACCATCTGGAGAAGCATAACCGTTTACATATACTGTCTGAGCAGCACGGTCGTTGCCAAGGTAGCTCTCTACAGACTGCTTGAGTGCATTAACATCGTCAGTCTGAGCAGCGTTCTTAGCAAGGCGTGAAGAGTTGATCTTGTAAACCAGGTCAGCAGTTACAACGGTGGTAGTAACATTCTTGTAGTTGTTAGCCTCTGGAGCCATTACAGATGCGAAATCGAGGTCCTTCTGAAGAGTGTTAAGACCTACAGCAATCTGACGACCGCACTCGCTCTTAAGAGCATAAGCAGCCTCATCCTCCTTAGCGATAACAGCGAGCTGCTCCTCAGTGAGGATAGCGCCGTCGTTAGCGTTGATAAGGGTGAACTCCTTGCACTTACCGCTCTTACACTTAACCTCAACCAGCAGCTTGAGCTCGCAAGCGTCCATAGCAGGCTGATAGTCAAACTCTACATGACGGTTGATAGAGAGAGTCTCCTTGGTCTTTACAACCATACCGTTAGTGAGCACCTTCTCGCCCTGGAGGAGAAGAGTCTCGCCAGCTACTGCGCCACCCTCAAAGAAGAGGACAGGAGTAACCTTAAGAGCTGCCTTCTTGTTGAAGTAGTCAGCAGGGATAGATGCAGAGATGTCGGCAGCAATCTTGCCATTGTTGAGAACCAGAACCTCTGGTGTGCAGCTAATCTGGATAGCGTCAGGATTCTTCGCCATCTTCTTGAAGCAGTTGCAGCTTGTCATTGTGAGGGCAACAGCCGCTACAGCAATGAGAGTAAAAAATTTCTTCATAGTGATATAATATAAAATTAAATAAGTTATTCTGTTCACAAAGGTAGTCTTTATTTTTGAAAATTAACACAAAAATGTGGGAAATAGTATAAATTTCTTGAAAAAAAGTGGAATTTGCGGTGTTTTGGACGCTAACCATTAGCTATTAGCTGTTAGCCATTGGCTTTTTAGGGGTGTCGCTACGCGACGAGAGTTGATTTCTATTCGGAAATAGGCTGGTATCCGTAAGGATACTAAAAGCGGGCAGTACTGCGTAGCTCAAACTACAGTATTCGCTTGACCGTTGTCTGCTCGGTGATGCGCATATTTTGCAGGTCGGCGCCGCAGATGTTTAGCCAGCCGTGGGGTTTTAGTCCGAGGGCGTTGAAGCCGTTTGTGGTTGCCCAGGTGAGCAGCTGCTCAAGGGGGATGTGGGCGAAGCATTTTAGCTCCTCAATGATGGAGAGGCTGGTGTTTGAGGCGAGGGAGTCGGTGCCGATGCAGATGTTGAGTTTGTTCTTCACAAGCAGGTCTACGGTGTCGGTTGTGCTGCCTGCAATGTAGCGGTTTGAGCGGGGGCAGAGCACCCAGTATACTGGCGCGGTGAAGTGGCTCATTATCAGCTCTATATCGCTCTGTGTGAGGTGGCTGTTGTGGACAAATATTGTGCTGCGGTCGTGCGGGATATTTGCCACTATGCGCTCGGCGGCGGAGTTGTAGTGCAGGAAGTCGCAGTTGAAGCCCGCCTGCTCGTACCACTCTGCCAGCGCACCGCTATTCTCAAAGAGCTGCTCCTCGCCCTGAGACTCCTTGAAGTGGATGGATAGCGGGGTTGTCGCGCTGCGACATACCGCCTGAAAATCGTCCTCCTGCACGGAGTATACGGAGTGGGGTGTGAGGGTTGTGTCGGGGAAGTGTTCTGCGAGCTGCTGGCAATGCTCTAAGTTGCTCTGCTTCAGACCAAAAACCTCGGCGAAGGAGCGGTAGCGTATAGGGCTTGCACTCTTTGTGGCAAAGGAGCTGCTGTCGTTTACGATGTCAGCAACGGCTACTATGCCCTCACTCTGCATCTCGCGGTCCGCCTCGGCGAGCGCTTCGCTGCGCTGCTGGTCGGTGAAGTTACCTCTCACTTGCGCCATAGTGGCAGCAAAACCTGTATAGCCGCAGTTGGGCTCTATAGCTCCGCGGAGGTATGATAACTCGCTGTGGCAGTGCATATTAACAAAGCCGCGGCAGATGATGCCGGGGTAGAACTCCACGCCTGGGGTGCTATCTAAGACGGCGGGGTCGTAGCTCTCTAAGGCTACCATCTCGCCAGTGGCTACATCTATGGTTATGAGCGGGTTAGAGAGCCACCCTTGTGGTGTCAGCAGGTAGTGCGAGGCTATCCGTCGGATTTGTGAAGAAGACATCGTCAAAGATCTTTAGGTCTATATACTTCTTGAAGAGCGAGTCTACCGCCAACTCCTCTGTTGGGGTGTAGTTAATCTCAAGGTCTGTGATTGTAAGGTCTACCTTGCCCATCTTGTGACGGTCGTCGGACGGCTTGGCGAAGGTTATGACTAACTTCTGCGCTGCGGTGTCGGTGGATATTGTGCGGCGGATATTCTCCTCCTTGCGCAGGGTGTAGGAGTAGTTGTTGCGGTGGCTGCCGCTGGAGGTCTGCACATACATCGCTCCGCGCAGGATAAGCTCGTCTGCAGGGCTGCTCTTGCGCTTACGCTTAACCTCCTCCTTATTATATGTATATTTGTAGCGCACTGAGTATGAACCCGGCTGCAGCGGCTCAACCTCTAAGTGGAGCTTTGACGAGTCGGCAACCTTGCGAATCTCTATGAGCGAGTCGCGCAGGATGCTACGCTTGTAGGTGCGTATAGCCACATTTTTTATGGTGTCAAGGATTACCACCTCCTTCTCGTAGCGCTCGGAGTACTGGGTAATCTGCGCCTCCGCCTCCTTGAGTACACGACCGAGCTGCGCACTCTTGCGGCGCGAGAAGTTACCGATGGTGTAGCGCAAATCGGCAGGGGTGTAGCCGTAACGCTCCAGTATCGGCTCGTATATCTGTATGGAGTCGATGTTCATATAGTTGATGCCCAAGTAGGCATTTGTCAGATAGGCGTCGCGGAAAATCTCGGCGAGCGTCTTATCGTCAATCTCCTGCTTGCGGGCACAACCTATGGCGCACGCTATGGCGAGTATGGCGAGGATAAGTTTTCTCATAATCTCCTTTTTATCATACTATTTGCCGCAATTTGTGATACCGACCACGCTATGGCGACAAAGGTTATAAATACGGTAATAATATCGGTGGCCTTAAGCTCCACAGGGTAGGCACTTACGACAAAGTCGGCAGAGGGGAGTGTTATGATACCAAACCACTGCTGCACAAGCACTATCACAACGCCTATAATCAGCCCCGCAGCGCCTCCAATGCCCGAAATCAATAGTCCCTCGCGGACAAATATGCCGCGGATAAATCGGCTGTCGGCACCCATGGCAAGCAGGGTCTGCTGCTGGTCGCGCTTCTCTACGATGAGCATAATCACCGTGCCGATGATTGACAGCGAGGCGATGATGAGCACCAGCAGTGCTACGAAGAATACCGCCCACTTCTCATATCGCATAATCTGGTAGAAGAGCGAGTTTTTCTCGGCGCGCGTCTTTACTGTAAAGTCTGCCCCTAAGGTGCTCTGTAACTGCTTTTTAACCTGCTCGGCACTCTGATTGCAGCGGATGTATAGTTTGTAGTCGGAGCCTCCAAAGAGCCTCTCGGCTGCTCGCAGTGGAACGATGACCGTCCCCTTCATCTGGTGCGAGGAGCGGATGATGCCACCCACATGTAGTTGCGCCTGACGCATGGTGTTTATCGGCATCAGCGAGCCTATGTCGCCACCCCGAAGAGTATGCAGCGTGATGCGCGAGGTTACGGTGGTGTAGATACCCAGTATGCTCGCCACATCGGCAGTCATAACCGCCTTGTCAATCTCGCCCAAGGCGAGAGTGGTACTACCCTGAACCACCTTGCTCTCTATCGGCAGTACGCTGAAGTAACAGCTATCTGCGCCACGGACAGCAACGGCAAACTCGCGCTCCTTAGTTCGCGCAAATGCCTCACCCTCAACGACAAACGAGGCGTGCTCTACGCCCGGCGTGCTGAGTACCTGCTGCCGTAGCTCCGCCGTAGGGTCTGCAATGTCGCTAACCTCTATGTCGGCATCGGTCTGGGCGTACATATCCTTGACAAGGGTCTCAAAGCCGTTGAAGACCGAGAGCAGGATAACCATCGCCGCAACGGGTATTGCCACAGAGACAAGGCTTACGCCCGCGATGATGTTTATCACCGAGTGCGAGGAGCGTGAGACCAAGTATCTAAGGGCAAAGAACCACTGCATAGTGCTACTTTGAGAGCAGGGAGTCTATATTCTCAATATACTCCAACGAGTCGTCAATAAAGAACTGAAGCTCTGGGATAGACTTCACCTGATTGCGCATACGGTTGCCCAGCGCACCACGGATAGCGCGATTCTGCTCCGAGAGGAAGTCAAGTGTCGCCTGCGCCTTGTCAAATGGGAATACGCTGACATAAATCTTTGCGTAGGCAAGGTCTACCGACACGCGCACGGTGGTAACGGTTACCAGCGTACCGCGAAGCTGTGCCGAGTACTCGCGCTGGATAATCTCGGCGATGTCCTTCTGAATCTGTTTGGCAATCTTCTGCTGCCTTGTGTTTGTATTTTCCATAGTTATTATAGTGCAAATTTTACAACATTCTTATCTCTCTTTGGTGGCTTGTAGAACCACTCGCTAAAGCCCGCCTTGTTAAATCTGAAGCCTATGCGCAGGCTGATGGTCAGGTTGTCCAACGGCGAGCGCAGGGGTGAGTACCAGAATGGGTTTTCGCCAGGGTTTGTCTGCTGGTCAAGCCCATTGTCGTAGTATTTATTTCTATTCTTGAGGATGTCGGAGTAGCCGAAGTCGTATCGGACACGCACGCCAAACTCCATCTGTCCGACAAGTATATCCACACCGCCGCCACCCGAGAGTCCGTAGCCGAAGCGGTTGTCGCGCTCGCTGCGCATGTGATACTTGCCCGAGATAACATCGCCCTGACCCGCCTGAGCACCGAAGGTATAAGGCTCGCGGTTCTCAAAGGTGCTGGCGAAGTTGTAGGAGAAGGTCACCGCCGCCTCAAGGTATATTCGCAGGTGGTTCTGGAACATATAGAAGTGGGGCTGCCACACGATAGGCACCATCAGCGTATTTACATTACGACGATAGTATTTGTAGTCCTTCTTATCCTCGTAGATAGAGGCGTATGGGGCATACGAAAATCCGCGCTGCATCCAGTCAAGGTCTATACCGAAGCCTCCCACAAAGCGTGGCAGGGCATAGTAACGCCACGATACACCCGCCTGCCAAGTACCCCATATCGGGCGAGTCTCCTGCGCAGGGTAGAGGCGCGAGGTGGCCATACCGCAACCCGTCGTCACCGCCACAACACTCTGACCTTTAGCCACGCCACCGCATAGCAGCACAGCGAGGCAGAGCATACATATTTTGAAAAATCTACTCATATCCAATCCGTTAGAATATTCTACCACTTCCAGAGCCGCTGCCAGTCAGTCCGCCAAGACCTCCCATCATGCCACCCATGCCGCCCATCATACCGCCTGAGCCACCCATCATGCCGCCCGAGCCGTTCTGATTCTGGTTCTTCTGGTTCTCAATCTGCTTCTTCTGCCACTCCTCGGAGAGCTTCTTGATGCGCGATGCCTCCTTGTCCTCCAGCATCTGTATCAGGTTCTCCATATTCATCGGCTTGAAGACCTTGCTCATGTCAATGTCAATCTCAATGTCCCAGTTCGCCTTTGTGGCAAAGAGGTCCACGCCCTCCTCGTTGATGAACATCTCGGCACGCTCTGGCTGCAGACGCTCAACAACATTTCCTGCATCCCAGACGCCATTGCCGTTGGTATCCTCAATAATTCGGATGCGAATCTCGCCAGGGGCAACATAGTTGATAGTGTGCTTGCCACTCTCAATATCCTTAATCTCCTTCTGGGTCTTGCCCGACGAGTCGGTCTGCTGGATGATATATCGCTTGCCCGCCTCGCCCTTGACTGTAAGGACAATCTTAGAGAACTTCTCGGGGTTGTAGGTTGCAAAGTTGTTGCTTGTAGAGTCGTTCTGATAGCCCATAATGTCGGTCATCGCCTGCTTCGGGATGTAGAAGCGATACTTGGTGTTGCTCTCCCACTTAGCACGCACACTGTAGCGGCCGATGTTTAGCGTGTCGCGCACAAAGTGGCGCTCCACCTCCGTCTCGGTAGGGTTTTTATCATCGCCCGTCAGCTTGTAGAGCTTCACGGCTGTAGAGTCAAACTCCGTGAGCGGGTAGTCTAATGTGAAGTCAAAGCCCACCTCTGGGTTTATCTCGCCCGAAGCACCCACCTTGAGCTTGAATGGGTTTGGCTTCTGCGGTGGGGTATACTCGCGACCCTCCTCCTCGGCCTTCTTGCGCTCGCGCTCCTCCTTCTCGCGCTCCTTCTGCTGCTCCTTGGTCTCTACAGCCTTCCACGCCAACTTCAGCGGCTCGGTGGTCGGAACATACTGACGGATAGAGTCGTGACGGTAGTAGGTTATAGAGCCCTTGATAGTATCTGGCAGACTCTCCGCAGGGACATTGAGCCATAGGTTGAGCGTATCCTTGCCCTTTGTGCGAGGGTCGTAGATAATCTTATCCGACGGGATAGAGTCCAGACGGAGCGAGTCAATATCTGGCAGGGCGGTGTTGAAGTAGAGGGTTATCTGCTTCTGCTGCGGACGCTTAGCCTCCACAAGTCGCTGACCCTTGAATGTCTTGTCGGTAAACATTCGGAAGTAGAGCTGCGGGTCGGCAGAAGGGTAGTGGCGCAGCGAGTCAAACCAGATGGCAAATGGCGGCATTGTGGCTGGGTTGTATACCGAGTCAAGTATGCCGACAAGGTCTGTGCCTGGCTCGTACATCTGGTTGTCGTTCTTGTCGCCAAAGGCGTAGATGCGGTAGGCTACAGGCTTGAGGTTCTGCGCGATGAAGATACCGTTGTTCTGCGCACGAGCAATAACATCGGGCTTGCGGTTGAAGATTGTAGAGTCGTAGTCAGGGGTATCTGGCAGCGAGTCGGCAATGTAGAACCAGAGGAATGTACGGCTTACGGAGTCCGCCTTGTAGGAGTCGGCTGTATATCCCGAACACATCAGCGAGTCTACCGTATCGCCCGTAGAGAATACATAGCGCATAGCGTTGAGCGGGTTGCCCTCGTTGTTGTCACGAATGGCGCTGCCGAGGTCTATGGCGTAGGTGGTGTTCTCCTTGAGCGTGTCGCGGATAGTGATTACAATGCCCTTGCCGCGGGTGGTGATAAGTGGCATCTTCTTCATCTGCGGCGAGGTGTACATCTCCTTGTTCTGGTCCTTTATCTGCACATACTCGTTAAACTCTATGTATATCTTCTTCTCCTTGAAGTTGGTGGTGAAGTTGTTAGGTGTCAGCACCGTAATTACCGGCGGCAGCGAGTCCTTAGGACCTCCGTCGGGGCTCATGATGCTGGCACAACGGGTAAGAAACGCCCCTAAGAAGAGGAGTGTCACCGCCACCTTTAGTATCAGTCCGCTATTTCTCATTCGTTAGTCGTATTTTGGTTATCCTGCTCACTGTCAGTGCCTTGCTCTGGAGTCTCTGGCTCAGGCTCGGGTGCTGGTGGCATAATGTTCCACACGCCACCCTTCTTGTCACTACCCTCGGTGTAGGGCTTGGTCTTCCACGGATGGAGGAGCAGGGTCATATATGTCTCTGGTATATTCTCAACATTGAGGTACTTAAAAATCGTTGCGTACATCCTCACCGATGGGGCTACAAGCACCACAAGAGCTGGGGAGTTGTTTAGCGGCAGGGATACATAGTGGTTCTCGTCCCCCTCGCGGACAAATGGCACAGACTCCACATCGGGTACGGTTATGCGCTCTACGCCCAACGAGTCGGTGACAATGCGATTGACGGCATCGTCGTAGCTCGCCACCATCCACTTGTTGGTGCCCGTATAGCAGGCATAGGCGTAGGTGTCGGTCGCCAGCGTATTCTCGCCACCCGACTTCTCCTGTATCAAGGTCTTGATAATCAGGTTTGTATCGGTAGTTACCTTCTTGAAGCAACTGGTAAGCAGTACTGCTGCCAGTACCACTATCACTACTTTGTATCTCATCGTTTCAAAATTATATCTTTCACTAACTGCTGCCCCTGCTCTACAGTTATCCCCAACGCCTGACACATCGGAACGAGTGCAAACTCGCGCTGCAACAGTCGCGGATGGGGTATCTGCAGGTGCGGCGTTACAACCATATCGTCGCCATAGAGCAGTATGTCAAGGTCTATCATACGGCAGGCGTAGCACTGGTTGTCCATCACTTTGGAGATATACTCGCCTCGGCGGTCGCGCCCCAGCTCTGCCTCTATGGCAAGCAGCGCCTCCAGGACATCCTCCGCAGCAAGGGTCGTGTTCGCCACTATGGCGCGGTTGGTAAACTGCTGCTGGCACTTAAAGCCCCACGGCTCGGTGGTGTGGTCCTCGGAGCGGGCTACAATCTGCCCGACGCGCTCGCTGATAAGCGCCTCGGCGTGGTTGAGCCTACTTGCAACATCGCCAATGTTGCCACCCCCTAAAATCACTACTCGCTTCATTACAAGTGCTTTATGTACTTACTTACGGCAAGGGCGAAGTGGGTAAATACAATTCGCGGATTGCCATTCTGGTTAATCTGACGGAGGGCGCTCTCAATCTGCTCCAATATAGGCTCAACATTCTCGCTGCCGATAAATGGAGCAAATTTCTTGCAGAAGGCAGCCTCCTCACCCCAGAGGTAGCTCGCCTCGGCAAGCCCTGCGTGTATCATATACGCCTCGCGCAGCAGACGGCTGAAGTCCGTGAGCATACTCTTCTGCCTCTCGCGCGAGAGCTGTGCCACATCGTCTGCCCAGTTCATCAACTCTAAGTGCTTGTCGTTGTAGCTCAGTCGCATAACGGAGCAGAAGGAGTCAAAGTTCTCGGTGCGAATCTCATCCTCGCTCTGTCCAAGCAGACGGCGCAGCTCAATAATATCGCCACACGCTAATCGGGCAATATTGTGCGCCTTGGTGGTATCCGCCTCGCTACCCAGAGCTATAGGGAGCATATCCTCTATCTTCAGACGGGGTACGGTAACCTCCTGCGTGCGGGAGATGATGGTTTTGAGCAGGCGGTCGGCATGCTCGGTGACAAGGATGAAGATGGTCTTATCCCACGGCTCCTCCAGGATTTTGAGGATGCGGTTTGCAGCCTCCTCGTTCATCGTTTCGGGTAGCCAGATAATCATCGTCTTGTACTCGCTCTCAAAGCTTTTGAAGCCCAATCGGCGGATAATCTCCTCCGACTCCTTGGCGGTAATAACGCCCTTGAGGGTCTTGCCCAAGTTGAGGGACTCAAACCACTGCTGGGCGTTGAAGTAGCCACCCGTAGCACTAAAAATCTCGCGCCACTTATCCACAAACTCGCGGTTGGAACTGAGCACTACCTCGCCACTCTTCTTGCCCTGCTTGTTTACGGGGAATACGAAGTGGAGGTCGGGGTGCGCCAGCTGCTCAATCTGACGGCACGAAGGGCATACGCCACAGCTATCGCCATCCTTGCGGTTGTGGCAGTGGATATACTGCGCATACGCCACGGCAAGGGGTAGCGTACCTGCGCCCGCAATGCCATTAAAGAGCTGCGCGTGGCTTATGCGACCGCTATCCACGCTGCGAGCCAAGTGCTGCTTGAGCTCACTCTGTCCTATAATATCCGAGAACTTCATCGTCTTAACACTGCTTTAATCATACCTTTGACATCAATCTTCTCGCGGCGAACAGCATAGAGCAGATAGAGGACAAAGATTGTTGTATTTATGGTGTACCTCAGCCACACACTATCCACCTCAACCCACTCAGCTACAAAGAAGAGCGCCATAGCCACTGCTACATACTCGGCAATACGCCTAAAGTCGTAAGGGGTTGGGTAGCAGATGCGGTTCATCGTAAGGCTCACGCCCACCATTACCACCTCGGCGATAAAACGGCTCCACGCAGCGCCGTAGTATCCAAATCGCGGAATGAGCAGGTAGCCCGCCACAACACTCGCCACAAGGCCCGAGAGTGTCACCCATAGTGCAAACTGGGTCTTCTCCTCGCGCTTGTACCAGAAGGAGAGGTTGAGCCATACGCCACTGAGCACATTCGCACCCAGTACTATCGGCAGTATGTAGATACCCTCGCGGAAGGAACTTCCGACAATAAGTGCGAAGATATCTCTGTAGAGGGCAATGCCGAGGAATATCATCATTGAGGCGAGGATGTAGTACTTCATCGCCGCCGCATTGGTCTCTATAAACTCCTCCTTGCGGAAGTTGGCAAGGAAGAATGGCTCGGCAGCCAGACGATACATCTGCGTGAAGAGGGTCATCACAACGGCAATCTTGGTTATCGCGCCGTAGATGCCCAGCTGCGCCATAGCGCCCTCAGGCACAAGATACTTTATCAGCTGACGGTCTATAAACTCGCCCGCCGTGCCCGCTATGGATGATATGAGCAGTGGCAACGAGTAGGCAAACATAGCGCCGAGTAGTGCCCAGTGAATCTTCGGCATAGCCCTGCCCGAGAGGGCAACGCTGACGGTTGTCACCATGCTTGCGATAAGGTTTGCCACAAATGCCCAACCTACGCCAAACTCGCTATCAAAGAGCCCCACAGCCCAGAAGAGCACCGCAAAGCCCACCTGCATAACGATATTTGCGAGCTTGAAGCCTACAAACTTCAGCGCCTGACCGCTCTCGCGCAGTCTTGAGAATGGGATGCAGCCCGCAACATCAAAGAATACTATCGCTGCAACGATGATTACATACTCCGGATGGGCAACATACGCCTCGCCCATCAGCTGCGAGCACTCTGGCGCAAAGAGAGTAACCACGGCGAAGAATATCGCCGCCGCAAGGGTTGTAATGCCCCACATCGTGGTGAAAATCTTGCGCTTCGCCGCCGCAATATCGCCCCCTGCAGCCTCAGCCTTCGCCGTAAAGCGGAAGAAACCGCTCTCCATGCCTAAGGTCAGCAACACCAACGCAAATGGAATCAAGGCATAGACATCGGTGATGATACCGTATGTCTCCACCCCGAAGATACGGGTATAGAACGGTGTGAGCAGGTAACTCAAAAACCTGCCCAGAATGGTGCTGATGCCATAAATCGCCGTCTGTTTCGCCAACTTCTCTAACATATCTTCGTCTCCATTTCCGCACGCGCATATACGCACACACGCCTGCAAACTGCAAAGATATATCAAATAGCTTAATTCTCCAAATATGGCGTTAGTAAGTTGGATGGAAGCGGTTTATTAAGGTCGTCACTGCTCCGCAGCTCAAGGTCGAGTAAGGTCGGGTAAGGTCGGGCGCAAAGTCGCTTCCATTGCCCTTCTCTTAAACACAGTCGGCTTTGCCGACACCTCTGAAAAGCTAACAGCCAATGGTAAATAACAAATTGGGCCTCAAAATTTTGAGACCCAATTTGTTATTTCAAATACTTGCTGAAGAACTTCCATATCTCGGCAGCGGTGTTCATATCCTTCTCTGCCCAGGAGTGTTTGCCACCGATGACCTCGTAGAGCCACACCTCGTTGCCGTTAATGCCGCCCACATAGCGGTGAGCAACCACCTTGTTGCGGATAACTGGCAACTCCTCAGTCTCCTCGTGCGTACAGCGGTTTACGGCTGCCCAGTAGCCTACGGCGCGAGGAACGGCGATATATGGACCCCACTTATCAACCTTATGCAGGTTGCTGTTCCACTTAGAGGTCTTATCCTCGGTGCCGTGCACCTCCATAACTGGAATTGGTCGCTTAGCCTTAAGGTCGCGGTACATCCACTCCATAGTAAGTCCCGAGATTGGCGCTACAGCGGCGAAGATATGCGACGCCTTATAGGCGAGCAGGTAGCTCATCTCACCACCGTTAGAGTGTCCCGTAGCGAATACATTGTGCTTAGAGAAGCCGTGCTTCTTCTGTAGGTGCTTGACAAGGCGGATAGCAAAGCCCACATCGTCGCGCTCCCAGCCAGCCTCAAAGTGGAAGTCGTAACCCACAGCCCAGCAGTGTCTGTCCTTATTGTCCTTTGGACCCTTTGGATAGCAGACTGCAAAGCCGTGCTGGTCAGCCACTGGGTGGAAGCCGTAGCCGACAGATGGGATGTTGCGCGAGCCATAGCCGTGGAACGCCATAATCAGCGGTGCGCCATCTGGCAGATTCTGAGGCTTGTAGAGCCAATATGTGTACTCAATACCCTTGTGCTTGAAGGTATGCTCGGTAAGTGTGCCGTTGCCGTCATTGGAGTTTGCTATAGCGGGGATAGCAAAGAGCGCTACGGCAGCGAGGAGCAGAATAAATCTCTTCATAGTTACTACTTTTTAAGTTGATTCATAAGCCATTTTGAGCGAGCGTTGTCCTGCTCTGGGTATGTCCAGTGGCGCGACTGCGGAACAATCATCACCTCTGGTTTGTTTGGCATCTCGTTTATCGCGCCCTGAATAGATGTTGGGCAGACAACAAGGTCGTTATAGCCGTAAGAAACCCACATAGGCTGCTGTACATTGCGTGCGAAATTTACAACATCGTAGTACTTGACAGTCTCAAGGCGCTCCTTGGTTGCCAAAGCCTTGTTCTGGAACAGGTATGGCCAAGCGTTGCCCTGGTCGTAAAGATAGCCTGTAAGGTCGCACATTGCAGGATAGAAGGCTGCGCCAGCCTTAATCTTAGGGTTGAGGTAGGAGGTTGTAATGGTGAGTGCGCCACCCTGGCTACCGCCCATAACGCCGATGCGCTCTGCATCTACAAAGTCGAGCGATGCGAGAAAATCAACAGCGCGAGCGCAGCCGACAAATACACGCTTGTAGTAGTACTTATCCTTATCGTCCACATTTGCAGAAGGGTAGTTGAGTAGCGAACCCTGCTTGAGGGTCTCGTAGATGCGCTCGTCCGGCATAACTGTAGGGATGCCGTGGATGCCGACCTCAAAGGTTACAAAGCCCTTCTCTGCCTCAGCATAGTAGCCCTTGCGCGAGCGACAACCAGCGCCCGGAACAATCAGAATTGCAGGGCACTTGCCGTCGTGATTTGCTGGTACACAGAGGGTTCCGTAGATGCGAGAGCCCTTTCTGTAGGTCTGGAAAGATGCTGAGTAGACCTTAACCTTCGGAGTACACTTCTCTGGCACAAGGTCAAGCTGTGGGAGCATATCAATCTTGGCGCTCTTGTCAATCTCCGCCTTCCAGAAAGATGCAAAGTCCTCAGGCATGATGGTCTTAGGCTCAATCCTCTCCTTCTCAAATGCTGCTGTAGCGCACTCGTCATACCTCTTACCATCTACAGTTGCCCATACGCGACAGCGCAGGAAGCCAGGCTTTTTCATCGTGTGGCCAGTGAAGGTAATTTCGCCATTCTTCAGACACTTGTCACCCTTCTCAAGTGGCTCAAGGAAGTCCTCAGAGATCTCGTAGTAGATCTTCGCATCCTTGATAGGGGCGTTGCTGCAGTCGGTAACGGTAACGGCAAACTTAGGCTTCTCACCGCAGTTGTAGCACCAATCTGCGTGGTCTGGCGTAACGGTCACTTTGATAAACGATTGTCTTGGCGGTGCCGCCATAACTACTGATGCTCCACAGAGGATAAACATCAGATAGAGAGCGAGTTTTTTCATTTTTGTAGTCGTTTTTGTGATTAAAATTACCCAAAGATAGGAAATTTTCCGCAAAAATGCTAAATTTGTACTATGAAAAAGATTTCCCTCATCATAGCCACATACAATCGCGCTCATTCGCTGCTGCGGACATTGGAGTCGGTGGTGCTGCAGAGTGCCGAAACGGAGCTGTGGGAGTGCGTGGTGGTGAACAACAACTCTACCGATAGTACGGAGGAGGCGTTTGCAGCCTTTGCGGCAGAGCATCCGGCCTTCAACCTGCGTATGGTTACCGAGGTGCGACAGGGTCTCTCCAATGCCCGAAATTGTGGCATAGAGGCCTCTGTGGGCGAGTATATTGCTATCATTGACGACGATGAGACTATAGAGGAGAGCTATATTGAGAGCTACATAGAGTTCTTTGACTCCTTCCCTGCGGCTATGGCTGCGGGAGGTGCTGTAAGGGCGGTGTACGAGAGCTCGCGCCCGCGCTGGATGTCGCACTATACGGAGCAGATGATAGCCAACCCGTTAGACCTTGATGTGGTTGTTACCACCTTCCCGAAAAATCGCGTGCCTGCGGGTGGAAATATGGCGTTCCGCCGCGAGGTGTTTGATAGGGTAGGGGTCTTCAACCCGCGCTTGGGGCGTAACGGGAAGAGCCTTGTCGGAGGCGAGGAGAACGACCTCTTTGCACGCCTACGCCGCGAGGGTGTGGAGCTATTTTTTGTTCCTGGTGCAGCGATATACCACCATATCCCCGATAGCAAACTTACGGACGAATATTTTGACCGCCTGAGCTTCAATGTGGGTCGCAGCAAGCGCCTGCGTGCCGAGGCGGATGGTTGTCTGCAAGAACTTATTGCGGACGAGCGAAAAAAGCGCATTGCTACATATATCCTTATGGTGCTGTATACCATTGTGCTACAACCACTTAAGGCGAAATATCTACTGCGTATGCGCCGCGGTATTTCGGCTGGAATAGAGAGTGATTAAAACCTAAATAATATGAAGATTTTTACATTTTTGGCAGCAGCGATGCTCTTTGTAGGTTGCTGTGGCAAGCAGGAGCTTAACCTTATGAAGGCGGAGGATTTCCGCACAACAGTAGATGGCGCACAGACAGACCTCTACACACTTACCAACGGCACTCTGACGATGCAGGTGACCAACTTCGGCGCTCGCGTAGTGTCGCTCTGGGCACCCGACCGCGAGGGTCGTATGGCGGATATTGTGCTGGGCTACGAGAGTATTGACCGATATATAAACAATACGGGCGAGCGTTTCCTCGGTGCCGTAGTAGGCCGTGTGGCAAACCGCATTGGTGCGGGCAAGTTTACCCTTGAGGGGGTAGAGTATACCACCCCTATTAACAACAACGGCCAGACCTTGCACGGTGGACTGAATGGCTTGGATATGGTTGTGTGGGGTGTTAAGGAGCTGACGGAGAGCAAGATAGTATTCAACTACATCGCTCCCGACGGTCAGGATGGCTTCCCAGGTAACTTGGATATTACCATGAGCTACACCCTTACGCCAGACAACGAGTTTAAGGTAGAGTATCTGGCAACGACCGACCGCACTACGGTGGTGAATATGTCGCACCACTCATTCTTCAACCTCAAGGGCGAGGCTGGTGGTACAATCACCGACCACATCCTGCAGATTGATGCCGACCATATCACCCCGACAGACGAGTACCTTATCCCTACAGGCGAGCTTCGCGCTGTTGAGGGCACAGCCTTTGACTTCCGCACCGCCCACGCCATTGGCGATATGATAGACAACGACGACCCTCAGCTTAAGAATGGTCGCGGATATGATATGAACTGGGTGCTCAGCCGCGAGGATAATGGCGAGGTAGTCAAGGTGCTCAGCCTCTACGAGCCTCAGAGCGGTCGCGCGATGGATGTAAGCACAGACCAGATTGCCCTGCAGTTCTACAGTGGCAACTTCTTTGACGGCACATACAACGGCAAGTATGGCAAGCCGCTCGCCTTCCGCGAGAGCGTGGTATTTGAGAGCCAGCGCTACCCAGATGCACCAAACCACGACAACTTCCCATCTGTTGTCCTCAAACCAGGCGAGGAGTATCGTCACACCTGCATCTACCGCCTCTATACTAAGTAGGTGCTAAATTAGGTTAGTATGAGCAGACTTATAACCCCCGAAGGCTACACCCCGGCGCTCTCGCTCCAGCAGACCGAGATAGCGATAAAGCAGATTAAGGACTTCTTCCTGAGCAGTATCTCTACGGAGCTACGCCTGCGTCGCGTGACAGCACCCCTCTTTGTGCTCAAGGGTCTGGGTATGAACGACGATTTGAGTGGTAGCGAGCGGGCTGTGACATTCCCGATAAAGGATATGCAGGGCGCAGAGGCGGAGGTGGTGCACTCGCTGGCGAAGTGGAAGCGAGTGACCCTTGCCGACTATGGCGTAAAGCCCGGCTATGGCATCATAACCGATATGAACGCCATACGCGCCGACGAGGAACTGGACAACCTCCACTCCCTATATGTGGACCAGTGGGACTGGGAGCGAGTGATGCTGCCCGAGCAGCGCAATGTGGAGTACCTGAAGGATGCCGTAAATCGCATCTACAACGCCATCCTGCGCACCGAGTTCTACATCTGCGAGACATACCCGCAGATAACCCCTTTCCTGCCCGAAAAGGTGACATTTATCCACGCCCAGGAGCTGCTGGATAGATGCCCCACACTGACGCCAAAGCAGCGCGAGGATGCCGTATGTAAGCAGTTCGGAGCTGTATTTATTATTGGTATAGGTGGCAGCCTTGCAGACGGCAAACCGCACGATAGCCGCGCAGCGGACTACGACGACTATACAACCGTAGACCCCAAAACATCCCTCGCAGGACTCAATGGCGACCTACTTGTCTGGTATCCACTGCTCGGTCGCGCCGTGGAGCTCTCCTCTATGGGTATCCGCGTGGATAAGACAGCGCTGGAGCTCCAACTCGCACAGAGCGGAAAGACTGACCGCAAGAAGCTATACTTCCATAGCCGCCTGCTCGCAGATACTCTGCCCCAAACTATCGGTGGCGGTATCGGTCAGAGCCGCCTCTGTATGCTGCTGCTCCATAAAGCCCATGTCGGCGAGGTGCAGTCCAGCATCTGGCCCGAAACAATGCGCACAGAGTGCCTTGAGCGCGGCATAACACTGATTTAGGCTACGCAGAAACGAGATAATACAAAAAGAGAGATACATCTTTAGTGTATCTCTCTAATTTTAGTATCCTACGGATACCACCTATTCCCGAGTAGAAATCAACTCTCGTCGCCGTTAGGCGAGCCAATGGCCAATGGCTAATAGCCAATGGTGACCATACACCTCAAAATATTATTTTGAGGTGTATGGTCCGTGGATAGACTTAACCTTGTACTCAAAGTTGGTGTTGTCGAGCATGTAGACCCAGTAGGTCTCGCCGCCCTTTGCTACGCGGACAACAACATGGCCGTCATAGCCTGCAACGCGAGCAAAGAGGTTCTTTGTTGCATCCTCAGTGAGCTGGTCTGGGTGGATGCTGGTGGTATAGAAGTCCTTGTTCCAGAAGACCATCCACTCGTTATCCAGAATGCCACGGAGCAGACCTGCATCTGGCACAGACTTGTAGAAGTTCATATTGACAATCACGCGAGGGTCAAAGCTGTTGTTCTGCATGCCTGAGCCCCAGCCGTTGGCGTTGAGGTGGTGGTGGCACTTGAAAGACTCCAGATTCTTACTGCCGATAAAGTCGCGGAAGTACTCCGAAACGCGGTTCTGAGGTGCGCCAGTGAGGTCACCGCAAGCGATATGGTCAAAGTTGCCATAGCTGAGGTGGAAACCGCACGATGCAGGGTTGCCCTTCTCGGTGCTTGCGCGCTCGCCAACAACTGGCTTGCCATCAGTGCCCTTCTTTACAACAAAGCCGTTAGCGCAGATGTTGAAGATGCGGAAGTTGCTATATGCGTCGCGGTTGTTACGCAGAACGATGCTCTCCTCGCCCGCATTGAAGCGCTTACCCTCAAACTTACCATTCTTAACACCCGCAGTGACGAAGTTAGCCCAGTCTTTAGAGAGCTCGCCGTCAAGTGCAGCGGTCACCTCGTCCTCCGCATAGCCTGGATAGAAGCCATCCATAACCACCTTGTAAGGCACCTGGTCGTAGATATAGAGCAGGCCCGCCTTGCGATAGCCACCGTCGGCAGCCGAAGCCGTAGTCAGTGTTGCAACACCGTCAACCTTGCTACCACCGATATGGTCAATATGCAGGTGCGAAGGTGCGCAGTAGTCAATATAGCTCTTGCCCGTAGGCAGGAAGTTCTTGATATAGCGGCTCTGAGCCTCCGCAGGGCGGGTAAGCTCGTTAGGGCGCTGTGGCACGAGTGGGTTATCGGCCTTATCGGCTGTAAACTCGCCCGCATCTACCAGCAGCGTAGTGCCGTCTGGAAGGATGTAGAAGGCGCACTCGCCACGACCGGTGCTGATGTAGTGGATATCCAGCTCGCCCTCGCTCCACGCTGGCAGAGGCTGACCAACCTCAATAGTGTTTGTTGGGAGATTGGTGTTGCCATTATTGTTGCCACCGCCCAAGTCATCTCCCCACGGCATATCACCGCCCTTATCGCCGCCGCAAGAGAGCATCAGCAGGGCAGGAAGAACATAAAAAATCTTTTTCATACTATTTTTGCTTTAGATTATTTGCTAATAAATGGTCCGTCAATACGCTTAACCTTGAAGTCCGAGGTTGTATCGTCAAGCACATATACCCAGAAGCGGTCGCCATTAGGCTCTACGCGGATGACAATATGTCCACTCGTTGCACGACAAGCGGCATACTCGGCAGGGTATTGTATCAGCAGCGGCTCGCCCACGCTGGTGCAGTAGATGTTGCAACCACCCTCGGTAATATAGCCGAACTTGCTCTTATCTGGTTGAATCTCACGCACATAGAAGCTCGTAGCCACAAGCACCTGCGGCTTGAGGACATTCATCGCCTTCTTGCAGTTTGAGTGCGGCGAGAGGTGGTGGTGCGACTTTGTAGCCTCCACCTGACCTACGACCGTTGCAACCTGGTACTCCAAATCCTCATAGTCGCCAATATCGCCCGCAGCGTGGAAGTCAAACTTGCCATAGCGGATAACAAAACCGCAAGAGGTAGAGTTCTCGGCGCGAGACTTGTTTGGATAGATATCCACAGCCTGACCGTTCTTCCAGATGTGGGAGTTTGCGCACACATTCTCGATGCTGAAGTTTGGATATGCCGCAGGGTTGAAGCGCATAGCAAACTGATTCTTCTTGCCCAGCTCAAAGCGCGAAACCTTCAGTTCCTTGTGATACTTGCAGAACTTCTTGTAGTTGGCAAGCGCATCTGTGCTTGCAGATGTTACCTTCAGCGTGTCGTAGTTCGGATAGGCGCGATCAATAACCTCGCGGAATGGGACATACTGATAGAGTGCCGTCATACCGCTGAGCACATAGCCTCCCTTGTCTGCCGAGGTTGTGGTGTACTCAGGCTCCATATTTCCCATGTGGTCCATGTGGAAGTGGGAGATGTTGAAGTAGTCTATCGTGTCGCTCTTAGGCATAAAGTGGCGGATATACTTGGCGTATGTCGTAGATGGACGGATAAGGGCGTTAGGACGCTGACCGACATTGGCATAGTCGGAGTGCACGCGGCTAAACTCGCCCGCATCTACAACAAGGGTAGTGCCATCGGGAAGGATGTAGAGTAGGCACTCGCCACGACCAGTGCTGATGGTGTGGATGTCAAGGTAGCCCTCGCTCCATGGGTTGAGGGTCTTGCCTATCTCGTCCTGCACCGAAGGGTCGGTATTCTCCTTCTCCTCTTCCTCCTTGTCGTTTGGAGTCTGCTCGTTCTTGTTGTTCAGATCGTCCTCCCACGGCATTTTGGTGGTGTTACCACCGCAAGATGCCAGCAGGGCTGCGATAACTGCAAAGGTTAAAATGTATCGTTTCATAACTACTTTTTGCATTTGAATGGACCTGCAATATGCTTTACGCGATATGCAGAGTCGGTATCGTCAAGGGTGTAGACCCAGTACTTCTTGCCCTTTGGAGCTACGCGGATGACGATGTGTCCGCTTGTTGCGCTGCAGACGGCGTAATCTTCAGGGTGCTGCTCCAGCAGAGGCTCACCCACGCTGGTGCAGAAGATGCTACAACCACCGGCGGTGATGTAGTCAAACTTACTCTTGTCGGGTTGAATGTCGCGCACATAGAAGCTCGTTGCGACAAGCACCTCAGGCTTCATCGCCTCCATAGCCTTCTGGCAGTTTGAGTGCGGCGAGAGGTGATGGTGTGCCTTTGTGGCATCAATATCGCCCACAGCCTTAGCTACGCGATACTCAAGGTCGCTGTAGTCGCCAATGTCGCCCGCCGTAAGGTAGTCAAAGGCGCCATAGCGGATAACAAAACCACACGAGGCAGCATTCTCGCGCAGAGACTTGCGCTTGCCCTCGTAGATATTTACAGCCTTGCCATTGTCCCAAACATAACCGTTGGAGCATACATTCTCTATGCGGAAGTTAGGGTAGGCTGCGGCATTGTGCTTTAGTGCAAACTGATTTACAGCACCAAGCTCAAAACGGGAGGCTTTGATAGCCCCCTTGGCGGTGTGGTGCTCCAAAAACTTGCGATACTCGGCAAGTACATCTACGCTCATAGCCTTTACAGCAAGCGAGTCGTAAGCACCATAGGCGCGGTCAATAACCTCGCGGAATGGAACATGATGATAGAGCGCCATAACGCCCGTAAGCAGATAGTCGCCTTCGGCTGCTCGCTCATACTCTGGCTCGCAGTTGCCCATGTGGTCCATGTGAAAGTGCGAGAGGTTGAAGTAGTCTACCGCACTCTGACCCTTAGGGAGAAAGTGGCGAATATAGTCGCCAAAAGCCTTTGTTGGACGGGTCTGAGCATTTGGTCGCTGCGCCACATTGGCGTGCCTCTTGCTCTCGCGACTAAACTCACCCGCATCTACAACCATAGTTGTTCCGTCGGGCAGAATGAAGTATAGACACTCGCCACGACCTGTGCTTATTGTGTGGATATCCAACTGCCCCTCGCTCCACTGAGGTAGAGGCTCACCGATAACCACACGCCCCCTGCCGGGCTTGGCAGCTACAACCGTAGCCGCCAAGCATATAGCGAGGGAAAATATCAAAAAACGTTTCATTACTGAGCAATGTAAACTGGACGGATAGTATAGCGGCCTGTAGCTCCGTATGCCTTGTTGTACTTGTGGAAGTTAGCAATATCAGCTACATTGTGGAAGATGCCGATAACACCATAACCAGTAGTTGTAGTAGAATGAGCATCAATAGTAGATGTACGCATCCAGCACTGAGCACCCAATTTGTAGATGTTATACTCAGCATTGGTATGTGTACTTGTAACATCATAACGACGACCAGCGCGAGGAAGGAATAGACCCTTTGCCAAATCCTCGTCAGTGATATCAATCTGGGTCGCAATATCTACAACTGGAGTAGCGCCCTCTGCAGGGTCAGTGATGTAATAACCATTGATAGTAGCGCCGTCAATAGTAGTATACTTAGCAAACTTTACATCACACTCTGTAACGAGCTTGTCCATCTCTGCGCCTGTAGGCATACGATACTGACCGTTAGATGCCCAGTAAGCGATATCGCCATACTTAGCAGCTGCGTAGTCGGTAGTCTCAGTAGTACAAGCCTGGTCGGTGTACATCTTAGCTGAGATGTCAAGAATATTATTAGCATCGTAAGCGGCGAGAATTGAGTATGCAGCATCTCTTGTTAATGGATTCTCAATACCACCCCAGTTGAAGTAGTCCTCGCTGCTCCACTCAGTAATAGTATCCTGAATATCGCCAGAAGTCTGATATTTGAAGTAGTGCCACTGTGCAGGAGCGATACGCCAACCTGTAGCGAAGCCCTCGTCTGCAGTGCCTGCAACCTGATACTGAAGGTTACCAGTTGCCCACTTGATACCTGCAACCTCTACATACTTAGGAGCATCAACAGCGCCCTCGCTCTCACCCTTTACGCCAGACATATTCACGGTAAAGGCTGTGATGTTGCCAGATGTGAATGCAAGTGCAGCAGCAAGAGTGCCAGTCTTGATGTACTGGTCCTTCTCGGTAGTAACAACTACGGTGTACTCGCTACCCGCAGCAAGAGTTGCTGGCCATACATTCATATAGTATGTAAAGTCGCCAGTCTGAGCCTCTGGAAGGGTTACGGTTACGCCCTTAGCACCACCGTCAACTGTAGCCTGAGTGAGCGGGTCGTTACCAGCAGCGATGTCTGTTACCATCATCTTTGTGCGCTTACCAGCGATATCCTCGCTACAAGTGAACGCTACGCTTACAACCTTGTCATCTGCTGCAAGAGCAAGATTCTTAACAGTAACCTCGCCGATAGCAGTTACGCGCTGAAGCTCAAATGTAAGGCCGGTTGTTGGCTGTGCAGCAACAACAACGCCCTTAGAGATAAGCAGGTCAGCAGCGGCATCAAAGGTATTCAGAGCCTTAGGAGCCTGAGCAGCAGGGAGTGTGAATGCCATAAATGTACCTGCACCATTCATTGATGCATTGTTGTGAGATACGATGTATGTAAACTCATCTGCGGTCTTTGCATCAAGGGTAAACTCTACAGAAGCGGTAGGACCACCTGCAGTAAGGGTTACAAATGGGTTGTTAGCCTTAGCTGTTGTGGTACCAGACTTTGTAACCTCAAACAGCTCGATATAGTCGCCCTCCTCCCACTCTGCGTGGAACTTGCCGCTCTCGTTTACAAGTACGGTACGGGTCTGAGGAGCATCAAAAGATGCAGTGAACGAAACCTTGCCATTGTTATTTACGACAACCTCGTCGTTCTGAACGCAAGCGGTAAATGCAGCCGCTGCGATAAGGATAGTTGTGATTATCTTTTTCATAGCTCTACATTTTACAGTTCGTTACCATACTCGTCATAACCAATATCGCTGCCTGGAGTACCTAAACCATAGCCAGCGTCTGAGACAGCAAAACCTGCCTCTGTTTTAACCTCCATAACTGAGAGGCCTGGAGTCAGATAATTTTTCTTCATAGTTTTTTAGATTAGTGCCCTACACCCACCGAGGCGAGTGCAGGGCGTTGTTTGTTATTTTACTACATAAACAGGGCGGATAGCATAGCGAGCGCCAGCCTCAAATGCCTTATTGTCGTTGTCAAACAGGTTGTTACCGTAGTTGCTACCAGTTGCAGTGAAGTAGATATACTCGCCGTAGTACTTACCTGCGTTTACGCCGTCAAAGGTGTAAGAGTTAGCGGTGCGGTAAACACCCTGAACATTACTCTTAAAGACATTCCACTCTGGGTTCTTAACTGCGTCGGTAACGGTGTTGTAACCACGACCTACGCAAGGGAGGAACAGACCGGTTGCCATCTGCTCTGCAGTAAGAGCTACAGAGATAGATGAGTGGCCAACAGTCTCGCCCTCAGCAGGGTTGTAGAAGTAGATACCGTTCACGCCGTTGTAAGTTGCGATAGTAGATGATGCCTTAGCAACAAGCTGCTGGAACTCCTCAGAAGTTGGCATGCGCCACTTACCGTTAGATGCCCAGTAAGCGATATCGCCATACTTAGCAGCTGCAAAGTCAGTAGTCTCGGCGGTACAAGCCTGGTCGGTGTACATCTTACCAGAGAGGTTAGAGCCTACAGGCAGGTTAGCGATATACTCGTCGTTGTAGCCCCAAGGGTTAGTAATACCACCGAAGTTGAATACATCGCGGCGAGAGTAGTCGGTATATACACGCTGGTCTCCACGACCCTCAACAGCACCAATCTGGTCAAAGTCAATGATGCTCTCCTGAGCTGCAGCGATGCTCCAACCTGCAGCAAAGCCCTCGGTTGTAGTGCCCTCTACATACTGGAGGTTACCTGGTGCCCAGTAGAGACGACCTACAAGCAGAGTGCCCTCAATTGGATCCATAGGGGTCTCTGGCTCTGGTTCTGGCTCTGGCTCAGGGATAACGCCGCCAGACTCTGGAGCAACACCTGCCATATTGACCGTAAAGGTTGTCATATCGCCCATAGAGAATACGAGGTCTGAAGCCAGAGTTGCAGTCTTGATGTACTTGTCGTTCAGGGTTGTAACGGTAACGGTGTACTCAGAGTTAGCAGGCAGGGTCTGAGGCCATACATTCATAAAGTATGTGAACTCGCCCTCCTGAGGCTCAGGGAGATTTACGGTTACATTCTTATTAACTGGGCTTGAATCCTTGAAAGTGAGCGGATAGACCCCATTTCTCAGGTCCTCAACCATAAAGCTGGTCATCTTACCTGCGATGTTCTTTGTACAAGCAAAGTCTACACTTGTAACCTTATCGCCCTTTGCAAGAGCAAGACCCTTGACAGTAACCTTGCCGATTGCAGATACGCGAGCGATATCAAAGTTGATAGTCTCGCCCTCAGCTGGCTGGCTGTCGCGCTCAACAACCTTAGAGATAAGCATATCAGATGCGCCATCAAAGGTGGTCATCTTCGCAGGTGACTGGTTGTTAGAGAGCACCATAGCGATGAAGGTTGCAACGCCATTCATAGAGTTTGTAGGCGAGCAGAGGATATACTCATACTTTGTAGCCTCCTTAGCCTTGCAGGTGAGCGTAGCTGAGAGGATTGGAGTATCTGTAGCCACAGTACCCTCAATATAAGCACGAGAGCCTGCGTCGTAAATCTCTGAAACCTTGAAAGTATCGCCAGTCTTCCAGATAGCGCCGTATGCGCCATCCTTCTCCATCAGCTCGGTACGAGTCTCTGGCATCTGGGCTGAGATGTTGAAGGTAACAGTGTCGTTTGCAGGGGTGTTTACAACATCCTCTGCCTTCTGGCACGCAAACAGGGTTGCCACTGCCAGTATCGTTGTCATTATCTTTTTCATAGTATTAGCTTTTACAGTTCGCCGTTGTAAGGGTTCTCGTCAATCTTACCACCAGGAGTACCTGCACCCCAGTCGCCATCTACAGGGACGAATGTAGGCTCGTAGTATGGCATTGTAGCCTTGCAGGTGATAAGACCACCGCGTGCAGCATTTACAGAGCCAGAGATAAGAGCCGCCTCGCCCAGATTTACGCCCAGCTCGTCGTATGCAACAGCTGTAAGGTGTGTGTAGTCACCCACAGGAACTGCGAAGTATACGGTAACGACCTGACCTGAGAGGTTTGTGGTGTCAATAGTGATGGTTGCATCGCCCGCTGTAGCAGCAATACCGCTCTCCAGAGCAGCTGGAAGGGCAGCGACAACATCGCCAGAGAGGTTATTGTTAGAGCTGATAACGATGCGGGTAGTCATCGGATTTACATCCTTAATCTCTGCCACAACAAACGCCAGCAGCTGCTTGAACTCAATCTGGTTGTTCTCAGTAATCTGAGCAGCCATAAGTGGACACTCGCCCGACGCTGCAGGGAGAATAGTCTGCGGCAGGGTGTAGGAGAGGTTGCCACCATAGAGCAGTGCAGAGGAAGGGTAGAAGGCATACTCGCCAACGGTCTTATCTGCAATATCGGCAGTAAAGAGTGCACGACGGGTATCGCCAGTGCCATCCAGTGTGAAGTTTACAACGCTGCCATCCTCGCACAGCACGCCGATAGCGTCGCCTCTAAGCCAGCGAGCCTCGCCTGTAGCTACCATAGATGCGCGGGTAGCTGCATTCTCAATAGAGGCAAGAAGCGTAACCTTGCCGCTCTTGTTTGTGTCGGGCTGGAACTGAGTAGAGTAGTCCTCCTCAGCCTCGTTACAACCCACTGCCAGCGCCAATACTGGCAGGCAGAAGCACAAATACTTAAATATCTTTTTCATACGAATACCTATATTATAAATTAATAGCCAGGGTTGTTGTTCTCCAGACCGATAAGTGGGTTGGTAACCATCTCGTCGTATGGCATTGGCCAGAGCTCATCCTTACCGAGTTTGAAGATGAAGGTTGTATGTACGCGAGAAGAGGTGCAGTTGCCACCAGTCCAGTTCTTGCCGTCGTAGGTTACAATCCAATCCTCGTCAATAATAGGCTTAGCGTCGCTAATAGTCTTACCGAAGGCAGGAGCATACTGCGCAGTATTCATAGCCTTGTAAGCGATTGGGTTGCCATCAGCGCCCTTCCAACGACGAATATCAAACCAACGGAAGCCCTCACAGCAGAGCTCTACCTTACGCTCGTAGCGCAGTGCAGAACGCAGACCCTCGCGGGTAGTTGCTGTTACAGGAGGCATCTTCACGCGAGCACGAACACGGTCAATATTAGCCTTTGCGCGTGCAAGGTCACCACCCTCCATCTCAATATTTGCCTCAGCGTCGGTGAGCAGGAGCTCCGCAAGACGGATAATTGGTACATCAAGCTCATCCTCGTAGCTGTTGGTAACTACGCCGTAGTACTCGTCGTTGCACCACTTACGCCACAGGTAACCACCAGGACCTGACTCGCCGTTAGGACCATACTGGCTCTTGTTACCGGTAACATCACTATTGTTTACATACTTGCCTGTAACATAGTCGTATACGGTCTTATCTGCAGGATCAATAGAGAACTGAACACCCATAGCGCGAGCGCCTGTACGCAGACAGTAGAGGTCAAGGCGTGGATCACGGTTTGCCCAAGGATTCTTCCAGTCGTAGAGGTCAGACTCAAGGATAGACTTACCATCGGTACACTGGAATGTATCCATCAGCGCCTGTGAAGGGCCACCACCAGCTGCACCATTGAGTACGCGAGACGCGAAGGTGTAGATACCAGAGTGGGTGTTAGAGGCAGCCAGACGGTTGTACTGGATAGCCCAGATCCACTCAGTAGTGTTAAGCTCAGCCTCCAGACCGAAGAGTGGGCGTGGGTTTGGCTCACCATCGGCGTGGGTAGGATAGTATGTGCAATCCAGTGGGGTGAGGTCGTAGACACCTGCAGCCAGGTCAAGGGCAATCTTAGAGTACTTTGCAGCCTCCTCAAAGCGACCCCACTCAAGGCAGATACGAGCCTTCAGGGCGTAAGCACCTACACGACCGAGGCGGCAAGTACCCCACTCAGCCTTATCCCAAGTGATTGGCAGGTGGTTGAGCAGCTCATCGTCCATATCGCGCAGGATATTGTCTACGATAGTCATCTTGTCGGTACGCGGATATGCGTAGTCGTCAAGGGTCAGTGCGTGGTCAATCCAAGGTACATCGCCGTAGAACTTAACCAGCGTGTCGTAGAAGTATGCACGCAGACAGAGCAGCTCCGCCTTAATCATATAGTAGTCCTCGTCTGAAACTATACCGCGGAGGTTATCAATCTTATCAAGTACGAGGTGTACACGACCGATACCTTTATACATACGCGCGTAGTTGTTCTTCACAGCTGCGTGCTCAGAGGTGATTGCAGAGTGTGTATAGTCCTGCCAGTTAGAGAGCACCAGACGGGTAGCACCGATGTCGGTGATATGGTCAAACCAACGGTTTGCTGGGTTGTACTGCTGGATATTATTTGCAAGGGCCTTATATGCAGCGAGTGTTCCAGCCTGAGCCTCCTCAAAACTTGCCGGGAAGGTTCCTGTAGAAGGACCGGTCAGAGGCTCTCTGTCAAGCGAGCAGCCCGTAAGCATTGCAGCCGACAGAAGGATTGATATAATATACTTTTTCATAGTCGCTAAATGTTTTAGAATTTAATCTCTGCACCGAATGTATATGTGCTGCAAAGTGGATAGTTGCCACCAATCTCACCGGTAGTTGCACCCTGTGAGCCACCCTGATATGCGGTCTCTGGGTCGTAACCATCGTAGTAGTTGCTGATAGTGAAGAGGTTGGTTGCATTTGCGTATACCATCAGACCCTTAATCTTCATAGCCTTAACAATCTTCTTAGGGAAGGTGTAGCTGAGCTGAAGGTTCTTCAGACGGCAGTAAGATGCGTCTGCCATCCAGAATGTTGAAGCCTTACGGTTCAGGTCGCTGGTTGCAGAGAGGCGTGGATACTTAGCGTCAGGATTCTCTGGAGTCCAGTTGTCAAGGTGGCTGCGCTGGAAGTTGTTACCGCGCACGCATGGCTGGGTGTAGACACCGCTGATGTATGCGTTTGCCTTACCAACACCCTGGAACTGAGCGCTCAGGTTGATGCCCTTCCAGCCTACATTGAGTGTAAGACCGTAGGTGTAGCGTGGGATGAGCGAGCCGACAATCTGCTTATCGTTCTCGTCAATCTTCTTATCGCCATTGTAGTCCTCGTAGATAAGGTCACCCGGCTTTGTCACCTGGTTGAACTGTGGGCAGTTCTCGTTTACCCAGTCAGCCTGCTCCTGAGTCTGAACGATACCCAGATGCTTGAGCAGGAAGAGTGAGTTGATGGATGAGCCCTCCTGGTTGCGGATAACGCCGCTGGTGCCGTAGGTGCCCTTCATATCCATAATCTTGTTCATTACATCCGAGATGTTAGCCTGCACGCCGAAAGACCAGTCACCCCAGTTGTTGTTGTAGCCCAGAGCGAGCTCCCAACCGTTGTTCATAACAACACCTGCATTCTGGTAAGGTGCGCCAAGACCGATGGTTGATGGGATGTCGAGCTTCATAAGGATGTCGTTGGTCATCTTGTGGTAGACATCGGCAGTGATGGTGAACTTCTCCCACAGGGTTACATCAATACCAATATCAGCCATGTGGGTAGTCTCCCAAGTGATGTCGGTATTTGCAAGGTCGTTCTGTGCAACGATAGGGTGAATCTTATCCGAAGCGGCGATAGAGCTGATAGTCAGCAGCTGCGCTGTAGGGTAGTAGCCACCGATATTCTGGTTACCCAGAGTACCGTAAGATGCACGAACCTTGAACTCGGTAATAACATCGCGGGTGTTGTCCATAAACGCCTCCTCGCTCAGACGCCAAGCAGCTGAGAAGGATGGGAACAGACCCCAACGATTCTTCTTCATAAAACGAGAAGAGCCGTCGTAGCGGAGGTTAGCCTCCAACAGGTAGCGGTTGTCGTAGTTGTAGTTGATACGACCGAAGAAAGATGCAAGGGCAAGCTGAGAGCGGCTACCGCTGTTGTCCTTAAACTCGTTCTTACCACCTGCGTCAATAACATCGTACTGCGGATAAGCAAAGTCCTGACGATATGCGCCCAGAGATGCACCCTCGTAGTTCTCGTACGATACACCGACCAGACCCTTAAGGTGGTGGTTGCCCCAGCTGTGAGCAGCTGAAATCATACCGTGGTAGTAACCGTTGAATGCAGTAGAGATGCTCTCGTTGAGGTAGTTGTACTCAACATTTGAGGTTGCAGAGACAGAACCGTATGGGTCGGTGTGATACTCTACGCGATCCATAAACTGGTGGTTCTTAGTAGCTGCAAACTGAGGAGCTACCTTAGCCTCCAGAGTCAGCCACTTGAGAGGCTTGTACTCCAATGTAGCAGCCATCTTGAGGTTGAGCTTCTGATAGAGGCGGTTGCCACCTACGCCCAGCTCAATCATCGGCAGTGGGTTTACAGTACCACCGGTGAAGCCTGCATAGCTACCATCAGACCACTGTGCAAGAAGCAGCGGGTCCTTAGAGTTCATAAATGAGAAGATGCCGCCCTGATATGGGTTCATCTCGCGGCGAGAGTATGTACCTGAAACATCAAGGCTGAACTTGAGCTTCTTGTGGAGCTGAACATCAAGGTTGTCGCGCAGGTTGAAACGCTCAAAGTTTGCATTCTTGATGATACCGTTCTGGTCTACATAACCGAAAGATGCGATATTGCGGATGCGCTCAGAGCCAGCAGACATAGTTACGATGTGGCTGTGAGTAAATCCGTTGCCTGTCATCAGACGCTTCTGCCAGTCAATGATTGGGAAGGCATCTGGGTCAAGGTAGTTATTCTTGCGATAGTTTGCAATGTACTCCTCGGTGTAGATTGTAGGTGTGCCATCGTTAGCCGATACCTGAGCCGACAGACGCATAAAGTCCTCTGGTCCTACTACATCTGGGTAGACCACTGGCGACTGCCAACCAACATAACCACGATAGGTTACGCCAAAGCGATCCTTGCCAGCACGCTTGGTAGTGATGAGCACAACGCCATTTGCAGCACGAGAACCGTAGATAGCTGCCGAAGCTGCATCCTTAAGTACGGTAATCTGGTCAATCTGCGATGCGTCTACAGAGTTCATATCGCCCTCAACACCGTCAATGAGAATGAGTGGAGAGCAGTCTGAACCACCGAAAGAGCCGATACCACGAATCTGGATATTACCGGTATCTGCACCCGGAGCACCACCTGCAGTGGTTACAGTCACACCCGGAGCAATACCCTGAAGTGCAGTTGAGAGCTGGGTGATAGGGCGAGAGGTAAACTCCTCTGTAGAGACAGAAGATACCGAACCGGTGAGGTTCACCTTCTTCTCAGCGCCGTAGCCGACAACCACAATCTCCTCCAACTGACGGCTATCAACAGCCAGCTGTACGGAGTAAACAGTCTTCTGAGCCGTGATAGTAACAGTCTGCGACTGGTATCCGATAAACGAAATCTCCAGTGACTGACCTGGCTCAGCGGAGATGGTATAACTACCTGATAGGTCGGTAGTTGTTCCCCCCCCCAGAATTGTTGAACCGCTCATCACGACAACGGAAGCACCAAAGAGAGGATCTCCGTTCTCATCCGTTACAGTACCCTTTACAGATACCTTCTGCGCAACGGCGGTCAAACTGAAACCACAAGCAAGCATCACAAGCAGTAATCTTGCCGAAATGTGTAGCAGTTTTTTCATAAGAAAGAATTTTAGGTTATTAAATAAGTTTTTTTGGATGTTTTCACATGCAACAACACACAAAGTTAGGAATTTACGAAGTAAATTGCAAACAAATCTTCATATTTTTTGCACTATTGGCTATTAGCTATTGGCTGTTGGTCTTTCAGAGGTATCGCTACGCGATAGTTTTATGGGGTAAGGAAATAGCCGATGGTGGAGTTTGTGGCGATATATTAAGGTCGAATAAGGTCGGGTAAAGTCGAGTAGGGTCGGGCGCGTACCAGCCTTATTGGCTTTTAGCTGTTAGCCTTTGGCTATTAGCTTTTCAGCGGTGTCGGCAAGCCGACAATGTTTATAGGGTGCAATTAGAACTCAACAGCTCCAACTGTACCCTATAAAAACTATCGCGCAGCGATACCTTGATATAGCCAAAGGCCAAAGGCTAACAGCTAACAGCTAATAGCTTTTCAGCGGTGTTGGCAAGCCGACAATGTTTATAGGGTGCAATTAGACCCCAACAACTCCAACTGTACCCTATAAAAACTATCGCGCAGCGATACCTTGATATAGCCAAAGGCTAATGGCTAATAGCCAATAGCTATTGTTTTATCCAAAACAATTTCATAAATTTGTGCGATAATAACTAAAAAACCTAAAAAACCTGTAGATATGAAAGTTGTATGTATTGGTGATGCGTATATCACTGCAGAGATGATGGAGGGCGGCGTGCGTCCATTTTTGGGCGAGGAGGATAGCGTAGAGGTATTCTTCTTTGGCGACCCTGACAAGACCAAGATGCGCGATATAGCCAAGGCTATTGAGGCGCGAAAGTTTGACGGCATAGTGCTCCCAGAGGGGTTGTACGAGGCTGTGGCGGATGCGGAGTTGATAGTTGTGCACCTCTGTCCTATCAAGCGCGACCTTATTGAGGCGGCGCCGAAGCTCAAGGCAGTAATGAGCTGTCGTGGCGGATTGGAGAATCTGGATGTTGAGGCGGCAACGGAGCACGGTGTGATTATCTCCAACAACCCTGCGCACAATGCAAATGCGGTTGCGGAGTTTACCGTAGGACTTATCCTCTCCGAGACGCGCAACATCTGCCGCTCGCACCACGCGCTCTATAGTGGCACTTGGCGCACGGTATATCCGAACACCAAGACCGAGATTAAGGAGATGGTAGATATGACCGTCGGCATTGTCGGCTATGGCTCTATCGGTCGCCTCGTGGCGCACAAGCTCTCGGTATTTGGCTGCAAGATTATCGTTGCCGACCCATTCGTAAAGAGTGTGAAGGAGGACTATGTGACCCTCGTGACTATGGACGAGCTGCTGCAGACTGCCGATATTGTAACGCTCCACGCCCGCTCAAATGGTGCGATTATGACCGACCGCGAGTTTGGGCTTATGAAGCAGAACTCATACATCATCAACACTGCCCGCTCATACCTTGTAGATGCTGAGGCGTTCCAGCGCGCTATGGATAGCGGCAAGCTGCTCGGCGCGGCGTTTGATGTCTTTGAGACCGAACCTGAGATTCCAGCATTCTATCGCAAGTATGACAACATAACCCTCACCTGCCACTGCGGAGGCCTTACGATAAACTCCTACCGCGACGCTCCGGCATTCTCTATGAAGAACTACCTGGGCTACAAGCGTGGCGAGGAGCTTGCATTCTGGGCAAACAGAGCGCAGCTGAGTAAGTAGAACAAATAACCTAAATAAAAGATAACCAATATGTTAATGGAGACTATTTTGATTGACCGCCCTGAGCTTGAGCAGGAGCTATACAATGTGGCCGAGGTTGCTGGCTACCTCTGGGAGAAGGGCTGGGCAGAGCGTAATGGTGGTAACCTGACGCTCAATATTACTGAGTATGCAGACGAGCAGATGCGCGCGTTGCCGGCTATTAGCCCCGTGCTTCCGATTGGCAAGACGCTGTCAAATCTGAAGGGTTGCTACTTCTACTGCAAGGGCACTGGCAAGCGTATGCGCGACCTTGCTGTGGCGCCTCTTTGCGCGGGTAGCATTATCCGTATTCTGGACGACTGTGCAACCTACGAGATTATCGCCGACGAGCCTATCCTTCCAACCTCCGAGCTGCCATCGCACCTGGCGCTGCAGGACTATATGATTGCTACGGGCAGTGGCTACAAGGCTACGCTGCACACCCATCCGATAGAGTTGGTGGCCCTCTCGCACTCTAAGGAGTATCTTGATTCTGAGCGACTTACGAAGATTTTGTGGTCAATGATTCCTGAGACCCTTGCCTTTGCTCCGCTCGGCATTGGTGTTGTGCCTTACGCACTGCCATCCTCTGTAGAGCTTGCTGACGCTACGCTGGAGATGATTGAGCACTACGATGTTGTGCTGTGGGAGAAGCACGGTACTGTTGCCGTGGGTAAGGATATGATGGAGGCCTTTGACCAGACCGATGTGCTCAATAAGGCTGCCGCTATCTATATGACTGCCAAGAACTTCGGCTTCACGGCTGAGGGTATGACACCAGAGGCTGTGCAGGAGATTCGCACAGTGTTTAACCTACCTAATAAGCGATAGTTATGAAGAAGATTATAGCACTACTTTCAGTTGCCCTGCTGGCTCTTACGGCTTGTACTCAGAAGGCTGAGCCAGTGAAGATTCTTGCTCACCGAGGCCATGCAAGTACCGGCAACCAGTTCTCAACCGACGAGAATACCCTTGATGCTCTGCGTCGTGCGCAGGAGTGCGGCGGCTTTACGGGCTGCGAGTTTGATGTGCACCTTACTGCCGACGACCAGCTTGTAATCCACCACGACAACAAGATTGCTCCGGGGCTTACCTGTCAGGGAAATACTCTGGAGGAGATTCGTGCCCATCGCCTCCCTTATGGCGGTCAGATACCTACGCTGCAGGAGTGGCTTGAGCAGGCAAAGAAGACCCCAGAGTTGCTGCAACTGCTTGAGGTTAAGTCACATAAGGGCGAGCGCGAGCTGCAGCTTGTGGACAAGTGCCTTGAGGTTATCCGCCAGATGGATATGGTTGATATGATGTATATGCTCTCCTTCAAGCCCGCAACGCTGGACTATATCATTGAGAAGGAGCCTCGTATGCGCGTAATCTACAACTCCAGTAGCCTCCATAAGTCACTTCCACCAGAGGAGGTTAAGGCTCGTGGTTACCACGCTGTATCTTACAATATTCAGGTGATTCTCAACCACTTAGAGTGGGTTGAACAGTTTCGCAATTATGGCATTGAGACCTTCTTGTGGATGGTCAATTCGCCATACACTCACGGCCTTGCCGGCGAGCTCGGCTTTGACTGGGCAACCACCGACTTCTACGACTATATCACTGCCGAGTAGTTGCTCTTTGGTGGTACAAAACAGCGCTTTACGGCAAAATTTTTACCAAAATGTTTGCTGATTGGATAATTTTCACTACCTTTGCGCCGCATTAAGTACTTAATTAAAAACACAAACAAGATGAAAAAGGGAATTCATCCAGAGAATTATCGTTTAGTGGCGTTTAAGGATATGTCCAACGACCACGTGTTTTTGTGCAGGTCCGCCGTTTCGACAAAGGAGACCATCGAGGTGAACGGCGAAACCTATCCCGTGTATAAGATGGAAATCTCCAACACTTCTCACCCGTTCTATACTGGTAAGATTAAGTTGGTAGATACCGCTGGTCGCGTTGATAAGTTTATGAGCCGTTACGCAAAGCGCTACGATAAGAAGAACAAGTAGTATTGTTGTTCTAAGGAGAAAGGGGAGGGTATACCTCCCTTTTTTATTTTACTACACCGCCCAATGCCCTCATTCTCACTTCGCAATATTGCCGACAAGGCCTCGCTGATGCCTATGGCAGCCATTGTCCTCGCGCTTATCGGGGGCATACTGCTCAGCGTGCATTACGATGTGGCGTGGAGTGTGTGGTTGGCACTTGTGGCGCTCTCGGCGCTGCTCTCGCTACGCTGGAGGCAGGTTGTCCTGGCGGCGGTATTTGCCTTTGGAGGCTTTGTGCTTGCGCTGAATAGGTACGAGATGCTGCCACAATCTGTGCCCGTGAGGTTGGTCGTAGAGATTGACGACGAGGGTACAGACTATGGGCGCTACAGCACCTACTCGGCAAATGTGCTGATGATAGACGGCAGACATAGCAGGGCAAAGGTGCGCATCACTGCCGACTCGCTGCTCGTCCCGCGCTATGGGGATATTGTTGAGCTTAATGCCACCATTCGCCCCTTCCAACCGCAGGGGAGTGGCTATGCGACATCTATGTATCGGCGTGGCTACTCGGGCAGGGTTACGATGAGTAGCTACCGCATAGTGAGCTACACCCCGAATGACCACCTGCGCCTGCATAGCCGCGCTGTGGATAGGCTCAAGAGCCTTACGCCACAGAGTCTGGGGCGCGATGTGGCTATGTCGGTGACCCTCGGCACAAGGTCTATTACGGGCAGTGAACTATCCGACGACTACTCGCACAGCGGAGCGTCGCACCTGCTTGCCGTGTCGGGTCTGCATGTGGGACTGGTCTTTGCGCTACTAAATATACTGCTGCTGCCGCTGCTGATGCTCTGGCGCGGAAATATCTACCGCGCGGTGATAGTGGTGGCGATGATATGGCTCTATGTGGCACTATGCGGCTACCCGACAAGTGCTATCCGCGCAGCGATAATGTTTACCGTGCTGCAGCTCTCCTATATCTCCAAGAGCCGCCACCTGCCCGAGAACTCGCTCTGCACAACGGCATTTATGATGCTCGCCATAGAGCCCTATATGCTCTTTGAGCTTAGCTTCAGCCTCTCCTTTACTGCCGTGGCGGCAATAGTATTCGTTGCAAGACCGCTGATAACGATGATTCGCTACCACGGCCCACTAAAGGGCGTTGTGGACGGAGTGGTTATATCTACCGTCTGCGTGGTGGCTACAGCGCCGCTCATATCGCATAGCTTCGGCGTGGTATCGCTGCTGAGCATAATTATTACACCTCTGGCACTGATCACAGCGCAGGTAATCATCGTCTGCAATATCGCCGCCCTCATACTGCCACTCCCCGTGGCTCAGATAGTCGCCCAGAGTGCCGCCTGGTGCGGAAAAGTGCAGAATATGCTCGTGCACTCATTCACCGAGCCGGGCGTGGGATACACTCTGCTGCAGATAGATAGCGCCACAATGACCGCCTGCTACGCCGTAATGATAGCCCTCACCCTGCTCAGTTTCGGCTTCCGCTGGAATGCCCGCAAGGAGGAGTAGGATATGAGAGTATGATTTTTTCTCAAAAAAATCTTCATTTTTGCACAATATTCGCAATAGTCTGTTCGTTGAGTCAATGTAAAACAACTAAAAACTTTAACAGATGAAAAGATTTATTGCAACTTTAACCATTTTATTCGGTTTTTCGTATGCTGTATATGCAGACGAGCGTCCTATAGAGATGTCGCAGTTACCGAAGGCGGCGCAGGAGTTTATGGCGAAGAATTTTAGTGGCTCGCCAGTGATGTATGTCAATATGGACCGTGACCTGCTTGACACCGACTACGAGGTGCGTCTTGAGGATGGCACGAAGATAGATTTCAACGGCAGCGGCAACTGGACCGACATCAGCAACAAGCGCACGGGCATCCCTACCTCAATCATCCCTGCCAAGTTGGTAAGCTATGTCCACAAGCACTATCCAGATGCTCGCTTCCTGGCCATTGAGCGCGGCTCGCGCGACTACGAAATAAAGCTCTCAAACGGCATAGAGCTGACTTTCAACAAGGAGGGCAGATTAGTTGGGTTTGATGATTAGCCATTATTCCTCCGACAATACTTATAGGGTGCAGTCAGAACTTATAGTTCCAACTGCACCCTATAAAACTATCGCGTAGCGATACCTTGATATAGCCAATAGCTAAAATTAGAATAGGTAGCCGGTATTGATATAGAACGCACCCTTGCCGTCCTGCTTGCGCAGCTTGCCTACTGGCAGACCGTACTCAAAGGCAACGATAAAGTTCTGGTTCATAATAAATCGCAGACCGCCACCCACGGTGATATGTGGCAGGTCGGACTCCTGACCCAGAGCCATATACTCCTCATACGCCTGCTTAGCCTTCTGGTACTCGCCCACAGATGCGAAGTCACTCTCGGTGCGCTTGAACGACATATCAAAACCGCGTGTTACATAAGTACCGTCACTAAAGGCGCTCAGACCGAAGGAGATATTCTGCTTCCAGAGGGTAAAAGTGACAAATCGCCAGCGAATCTCGGCGTTGTAGGATGCCATATCAAGACCCTGCACGCGGTTACGCATAATGCCTCGCACGGTGCGGTAGCCACCCATACCATCGCGGTCGTAGGTAGGACCCATAGTGGTGAGGTAAGGGCATACATAGTATGGCGCACTCTTGCCGATAGTACCCTGATAGTTGAGGCGGTAGGCGATAGTGAGGATATCGTTCTTAACCACAGGGATATAGTGGCGGAAGGTAGCCGAGTACTTGTAGTAAGGGTTTGTAGTGCCGAGCCACTTAGGTGCAGCGATGATATGAGCCTCAGCCCACACGCCGCGTGACGGAGCACCCTCCTTATCGCGGGTATCAAAGAGCAGACCTACGCGCACGGTGCTGTTGAAGCCACCATTAGCCTCGCTATCTGAGATAAGACCCCACTGGCGGTACTGCTCAAAGAGCGTAGGCTCGCTGTCTGGGAACATCTTGTACTCCTCCTTATTCTTGTTAATCTTCTCGCGGTTGATAGCACCCTGCTTGTAGTAGCTGAAGTGGTAGCCAGCCTCCCAGAAGAGTTTTTTGTTCCAGATATTACCCACAAAGTCGGTCTTGAAGAGTATTGCCAGACGGTTGATGCGGTACTTAGGGGTGTAGATGTAGTTGTCGTGGTTCTCCTTATCCTTACCCAGCGCAACCATCTCGTGGTCGTAGTAGGACTGGTAGCCATTGAAGCCGTAGAAGTCCATAGCCTTATCGTTGAAGATAGTCAGCGCTGACGACCAACGCACGCCCGGGATAAGGAAGCGGTTGTCGTAGGAGAGGATGTACTGCTGAGAGCCCTTAGTGAAGAAGGAAGCCTCCATATACCACTGCTGGCGGGTATTTGGATAGGTGCTGCCGTCGCCAAAGTCGTAGATGTTGAGCAGCGCACCGAGCTGGAAGCCCTTGTCGGCATCAAATGCCACAGCGGGCAGCGGACCGAAGTTATATCCAGTCTTTACAATCTCGTCTTTCTTTGTCTCTGTAGCATCGCTCTGCTCCGCCTTCTTGCTCTTTGCCGTAGCACTAAATGCGATAAGCAGCGCAGAGAGTGTGAGGATAAATTTAATCTTCATACTTATTTAAGTTTGTTAAATACTATTTCTCTAATTTTACGGTATTTAGCCCTAAGCTCGCTGTTGAAGAGCAGCTTGATGTCCGAGATACCCAGACGCAGCAGTCGCCAAGTCTCGTGTGCCACGATAGGTGCTGGCAGCAGTGCGAGGGTTATAGGCAGAGCCCACTGCCAAGGCAGGGTGGCGTATGCAACGATGGAGTAGATAATCATCAGCAGAGGCCATACCAGCAGGTTTATAAGGTAACGCACCGAGTTGCGGAAGGCGTGGTCGCGCAGCTTGGTAAAGATAAAGGCGCAGAGCATATTTATTGGCAGCGTGAGCACCGACACAGGTATGCAGTATGGCAGCGCAACAAGGACAAAGAGTACCTTGAGAATACGCGAGAGCGTCGGATACTTCACCGACACCGAGGCGAGGCTTATATGCTGTGCACGACGCATCTTAGATGCCTCATCACCCAAGCGTAGCAGCTGCTCTGCCTTTGCTGGCTCGTTCTGAATCATCTGCTCTATCTGATTTACCGTCAAGTTGTTAGCCTCAAAGTGGAGGTCTAACTGATGTGGTCGGCGGGTGGCTGACACGCCCTTAAGGCGCTTTGCCTGCTGCTTTACCACAGCGGCGCAAATCTCGTACTTAGCATCGTAGTGCTCGTCGTTAGGGATGTAGAATATGGAGTTCTGCATACGCTCGGTAAGCTCCTCCTTCATCTCCACCATCAGCTCGGCAGGGGTCAGAGTGTTATGCGCAGCGATAAACTTGCCCACATTTATAGGCTCGCCAATCTGCACACGCACGGTGGAGCGGAAGCGGAAGAAACTACCATATCGCATACCCACGGGCACGATATAGAGTGGCATATCGGGCATCATCTCCTGCGCCTGCAGGGCGATGCGGAAGATACCCTTAGAGAGCGGCAGCGAGGAGAACTTCGCCTGATGCGTGCCCTCTGGGAATATGCAGAATGGAATCTTGTCGCGCAGCACATCTACGGCACGCTCAAAGGTGTCGTTATTCTTCTTCACCTCCTCATATCCGTCGCGGATGCGCATCACAGGCATAATCTTGAGCCATGTGAGCAGCTTTGCCAGCTTCGGATTGCGGAAGATGTCGGCTCGGGCAACAAAGACCTTAGGCTTGCGATCCATCGCCAGCAACACCAAGGCGTCCATCAAGGCGTTGGTGTGGTTTGGGGCGTAGATTATAGCGCCATCTGTAGGGATGCGCTCGCGTCCGACATATCGCACATTGCGATAGGAGAGGAACAGCGCCAAGTCTACATAGTATCGCAAGAAGTTGTAGAGAGGACTATTGTCCTGAACTTTTTTCTGCTTTGCCATACTACTGAGCTAATGGTTTGCGGCGGAAGAGGAATGCTGTAGTGAGTCCCGAAATGATGTGCCAGATGCCCCACCAAGCCGTGATAATGAGCATACCTCCATAGTGGCCGTGCCAAATCTCTGGCGGGAAGATTGCAGGGTTGAAGAGCAGCACCAGACCCAATCCTGAGTTCTGAATACCCACCTCAATGGTTGTTGAGCGGTAGTCAGCCTCTGGCAGACCTGCCCACTTACCACCGAAGTAACCTGTAGCCAGTGCACTACCGTTGTGCAGCAGCACGATGATGGCGATGTAGAAGATGTTGTTTACAATAATCTCGTAATTCTGTGATACTGAGGCGATAACCATGCAGATAAAGAGCAGGATGGAGAGCACCTGCGCAGGCTTTGTAATCTTCTTAGTCGCATTTGGGAAGTACTTTGCAAAGATAAGTCCCAGCACGATAGGTACACCGAGCAGCAGCAGAATCTGCCACAACATCGGCAGGAATGGAATTACCAGACGCGGAATGTCGTTGTGCACACTTGCAAAAGCGCTGTAGAGTGAGCCCCAGATGTAGAAGTTGAGAGGGGTTACCAGTGGGGCGAAGGCTGTAGTTACAGCGGTCATAGAGACCGAGAGCTCCACATTACCCTTTGAGAGCGAAGAGATAAAGTTGGAGATATTACCACCAGGACAGCTGGCAACCAGTATCATACCGAGTGCAACCATCGGAGTAATCCACGGATTGAGCACCATTGTAGTCAGGAAGGTTACGGCTGGAAGTGCCACCCACTGCAGTAGGATGCCAACGATTACTGACTTTGGATGACGGAATACATCCTTGAATGTCTGGGTCTTAATGCCCAGCGCTACGCCGAACATCACAAAGGCGAGGATGATATTTACTATCATCATGCCGCCCTCACCGAAGTTGATGGTCAGGCTGTTTAGAGATTCTAATTGTTCTTTCATATAAGGTGTAAATTTGGTCTAAAATCATCAATATCTGTAGGTAATATCAATAATTTTAGCTCAAAATATCACCCACACATTATCTCAATCAGTCACAAATGTAACAATTTATTTGATACTATACGACTTTTTGCTCATAAAAAACACCTAAACCGCCATAGAGTGCACTGCAGCCCCTCTTTATGCGCGCGCGTGAAGAGTGATTCTGCCTGTTTTACTATTTGTTTTGCTTATAGTTCTATAAAAAATATCAATTTGACAAATAGTTTTCTTTGCATTATCTTTGCATCAGAAACAGAAAGTTAAACGATTAAAAGCATACGATATGGCAACTATAAATCTTACGAAAGGGGGCTTTGTTCGCAGGGTGGCCGACATAGATAATCTTGCGAATTGGAACTTTTTGGGTACACGCCCGGCGTTGATAGATTTCTACGCCTCGTGGTGCGGCCCTTGTCAGCGACTCGCCCCAATTTTGGAGCGCATATCCGAGGAGTTTGCCGGCAGGGTGGATATCTACAAGGTCAATGTAGACGACGAGGAGCAGCTCGCCCAGGCATTCGGCATACGCTCAATCCCTACGCTGATATTTATCCCAATCACAGGCGCACCTGAGCGAACAATGGGAGCGATGAGCGAGGCGGAGCTTCGCACAAGACTTAACAACTTGATTAACAGATAATTTTACTAACTTATAAAACACCTACAACTATGATTAGCACAAAACTTCACACAGCGATTAACGACCAGATTAACGCCGAGTTATGGTCAGCCTATCTCTACCTCTCAATGTCTATGGATGCCGAGGCTAAGGGTTTCAAGGGGGTAGCAAATTGGTTCTATGTTCAGTGGTTAGAGGAGCAGGACCATGCACGCATACTGATGAACTATCTTAACTCGCGCGACGCCAAGGTGACCCTCAAACCTATTGAGCCAGTACGCACAGAGTGGGACTCAGTGCTTGAGATGTTCACCGAGACCCTGCGCCACGAGAAGGTGGTAACGGGGCTTATCAACAACCTGGCTGCTATAGCTGCCGAGGACCACGACTTCGCATCATCAAATATGCTCGTATGGTTTGTAAACGAGCAGGTTGAGGAGGAGGAGTCTGCCCGCGAGATGATATTCGCAACAGAGAGCGTTGAGGGCAATAAGTACGGTATGTACCAGCTTGACAAGGAGCTTGCAGCGCGTGTATACACACAGGCGTCGCCACTCGCTTCAAGCGCAGAATGAGAGTTGTAAATAATTAAAAATCAGAGATATGGCAAAGTTTTTTAAGTGCCGCCATTGCGGTAATGTAGTAGAGAAGGTCGTAGATTCGGGTGTAGCAGTGGTATGCTGCGGCGAGAAGATGGAGGAGCTTGTTCCCAACACCGTTGAGGCGAGTGGCGAGAAGCATATCCCCGTAGTTACGCGCATAGACGAGAATACCATAAAGGTTGAGGTCGGCAGCGTTGCCCATCCGATGCTCCCCGAGCACCATATAGCCTTCATCTATGTGGAGACCGAGAGCGGTGGTATCCGCGTAAATCTGACCGATAAGCCTCAGGCGACCATCGTCTGCCCATCCAAGCCTATTGCGGTCTATGAGTACTGCAACATCCACGGACTGTGGAAGGTAGAGCTATAGCTAACGGTAGAAAGAACTCTCAATAACGGTGATGTTACCCACATTGTCCTTCACACGCAGACGGACGGTGTGGGTACTCTTTTTACCCGCCGCAAGAGGGGTGTCAAAGGTGTGGTAGAGGGTGGCTTGTATCGGCGCATAGTTTAGCGTCTTCCACTGCCCGTCTATCCACAGCTCGTAGCCGTCTACGCCCGAGAAGTTGTCCGATACGGAGAAGGATAATCGCTTGGCATTACTCAGATTTGCACCCTCCGTCCATACCGGGCGTACCTTTGGAGCTACGGTGTCGGCAACAACGACCATGCTGCCCACGCTTCGTGTGCGTAGGTATACCTTACCACCGCCCGCGTAGTAACCTCCCGCGTAGGTGTAGCGACCCTTGTGGTTGCGCAAGGCTACGCAGCACTTTGTTTGCAGCTGCTGTGGCACATCGGCATCCAGTGCTACGGTGATATGCGACTGCAGCGGCAGCTTGTTGTCAAGCACCTGCCACTGGTTAGAGAGGGTCACTGTGCCGTCAATTTCGGGTCTTATATCTGTAGCCTCCACGCGGCAGAATGTCGGCGCATAGAGCGAGCGCGCACCCACAAAGGCCTTCGCCCCGCGGTCTGCGACGCAGACCCTGCGACCCGCCCCCGCAACCACAGCCACGCAGTCGCGCACAGGGGTAAAGAGGCGATTATCTGCCTTGCCTACGACGGTGAAGGTCAGCTTCGTGCTATTTCCGCAGTCGTCCTCAACCTCAACTACCACATCGCGCTTCTGATTCGCCTCGGCACGCATAGCACCACGACCAATAGCTACGCGGTAGAGCGAGCCAGGAGCACCTGCCACCTGCGATAGGCGGATAACCTCGCATCGCGCGCTACGCTGCAGGGCGTAGTGGCTCACAAGGTTACATAGGCGCGTATCGGCAAAGGCGAAGCCATCCATACGATACTCAAAGATGGTCTTACCATCCACCCTCTTGGTTGCGCGGTAGATGCCAAAGCGGCTGCTGCCATTGCCCGACTGGTTGTCGCGACACTCCAGTAGGAAGTAACCACAGCGCCCGACCGTCACCGTGCCGTTAATCTCGTAGTTCCCACCCTTGCCACGCTTGAGCGTATAGCTGCGCATAGGAGCCTCTACAGCCACGCCATCAAGGGTATCAACCTCAATGTAGTGCAGTCGCAGCAGTCGCGGAGCAATATCGTCCTTGGGACGACAGAGCCCTCGGCGCACGATGTTGTATGTGTGGGTGCCCGCGGCGTTGCGAAGCTCGTAGTGCAGGTGTGGGCCGAAGGAGTTGCCCGTATTGCCAGAGTAGCCTATCGTATCGCCCTCGCGGACTGGAAAACGGTCGGCGGTGAAGGTCATATCAACGCTATTTGCGCGGTTGCTGTAGCGGTAGTCGCGCACCAACTCCTCCACCTGGTCGCAAAAGCGCGAGAGGTGGCCGTAGACGGTCATCGTGCCCAACTTGGGATGGGTGACATAGAGCGCCAAGCCGTAGCCGTAGGGGGAGTGGCTCACGCGCGATATATAACCATCTGCCGCCGCCACAATAGGCTTGCCTATTCGCCCCTCGGTCTTGATGTCTATGCCCGAGTGGAAGTGGTTTGGTCGCATCTCGGCAAAAGATGCCGAGTGCAACCCCTTAACATCCTTTACGGGGTATTGGTATGCAAAAGCGGCACTTGAGAGCACCGCAAAGAGTATCAGAAGTCGTAGTTGTCGCATGTCTTCACACTTTATAGTCGTCGCTTTAACTTTCAGACAGCAAGCTGCATCCCATCAGATAGCCCTGCCTTTGCAAATAAATTTGCAGTCAGACTATCTGCTGTGATGCCTCCTTCGGAGGCTCTGAAAGTTAAATATAGTGCATCTTCTTTTTTTTTAGTAAAATATTTTCCGGGTGCGCGAATATGGGTCGGCACCTGGCTAACGCAGTACAACGGCGTTAGTACATATCCTCGTCGTCACACTTTACAAGTTGTTCTACGCAGGTGCGGGCGGTGGAGAAGTCGTAGCCTTGGCCGGCGGCGTAGCGGAGGAGTTTTTGGCGGAGGTCGGCGGCGCTTTTGGATTTGGTGGTGCGCATCTTGCGGCGCAGAAGCTCCGTCAGGCGCTCGGTCATATCCACGCTGCCATTCTCGGCGATTGCCGCAGCGATAGTGGCGCTATCAATACCCTTACGGCGCAGGGCGGCGGTGATTTTATACACGCCCCAGCCGCTGAGATTTATCTTCTCGCGGACAAAGGCGGAGGTATATCGGCTGTCGTCTATAAATCGCTCAGCAATAAGGCGTTGCAACACTCGCTGCGCGTCGGCATCTGCCACTCCCCAGCCGCGCATCAGTCGCAGCGCGTCCGAGCTACACTTCTCGCTACGGGCGCAGAGGTTCATAAGTGAATTGAGTGCCTGCATTGGCGTCTTTGTACGCTTTACCTTCGGCTCCATACCATACGCTCCTTTCCGAAAATATCCTTTATAACAATCGTATCATGGTAGCCCATGCCCTCCAACATCGCCACCATATCTGCCCCGAAAGCCTCGTAAATCTCAAAGAATAGCTCTCCGCCCTCGCGCAGCATCTTTACTCCATTGCGGGCGATAGAGCGGTAGAAGCAGAGGGGGTCGTTGTCGGCGACAAATAGCGCCGTGTGTGGTTCATAATCAACTACATTGGCGTGCATAGCCGCGATGTCCGACTGTGGGATGTATGGTGGGTTGGAGACTATGGCGTCAAAAGTCCCCAGATGGGTCATATCGCCCAGCGCATCGGCCTTGGCAAAGGTAACATTTGCACCCAACTGCTCTGCGTTCTGGCGTGCCACCTCTAGTGCCGTATCGGAGATATCTACCCCCACAACCTCTGCATCTGCGACCATGCGGGCGAGGCTTATGGCGATAGCGCCACTACCCGTACCCACATCAATTATTCGCGCGCCCGCCTTGCAGTGCTCAGACACAAGGTTTACCAGCTCCTCGGTCTCAGGACGGGGGATAAGTACTCCCTCGCGCACCGCGAAGTCCATATCGCAGAATGTCGCAACGCCCGTAACATACTGCACGGGGCGAGCAGCAGCGAGCTGTGTGACGATAGCCTCAAAGTCGGCAATATCCACGCAATCATCGTAGTGCATAACAAGCTGCGAGAAGCCGTAGTCGCACTTGCGACAGATAACTTCCCGAGCGATAGCTGTAGCCTCCTGCGCGGGGTAGAGGTGCGCAATGGCCTGCTCTATGGTGTTGATTGCCTGGCGGAGGGTCATAGTGATAACTTTAGCTCTGCAAGCGCGATAGCCATAACCGCCTCAATTACCACCGAGGCACGAAGTACTATACAGGCATCGTGACGACCTCCGATAATAAGGTCTTCAACCGTCTGACTATCAAAGTTATATGTCTGCTGTGGCAGGGCGATGCTCGGTGTAGGTTTTACCGCCACGCGAACAACGATAGGGTTACCGTTGGTAATGCCGCCATTGATGCCACCCTCGTGGTTTGTCGCCGTAGTGCCATCGGAGTTAATAATGCGGTCGTTGCGCTCGCTGCCACGCAGGCGGATGCCCTCAAAACCACTGCCGAACTCCACGCCCTTAACGGCAGGAACGGCAAAGAGCAGGTGCGAGGCAATGCTCTCCACAGAGTCAAAGAATGGCTCGCCCAGGTCGCGACCAGCGCCCGTGACGGTGCACTCTATAACGCCACCTACGGAGTCGCCACTCTGGTGCGCTGCAGATACAACGCTCTCAAACTGAGCCGCATCGCGACAGCCACCAATCTCAACAATGCGGCTACTAAAGGTCGCACGACCCATAATCTTCTTCGCCACAACGCCCGCAGCGACAAAGAGCAGAGTCATTCGTCCCGAGAATATACCGCCACCGCGAAGGTCAAACGCCTCGCCATACTTATGGCGTGCCGTAAGGTCGGCGTGTGAAGGTCGTGGGTGCTTGCGCAGGCGGTCGTAGTCGCCCGAGCGGGTATTCTCGTTGTAGAATACAATCTCCAACTTACCGCCCGTAGTAATACCACCCTCCACACCGCTAACGATATGCGGAACATCCCCCTCGCGGCGAGGTGTCGTACCCTTAGCGCCTGAACGACGGCGTGCAAGGTCGGCCTCAAAGTCCGCCTCGGAGAGTTGTAGCCCCTGCGGTACTCCGCAGATGATAACGCCCAACGATTCGGTGTGTGAGCCGCCGTAGAAGGTTATATTGAAATGTTTTCCGAAGTTATTATTCATATCTCAGTCGCTCCAAATCCTCAAAAAACTCTGGGTAGCTCTTCGCCACGCACTCCGCACCGCGAATAGTCAGCCCCTGGTCGCTCAGCAGTGCCGCCACGGCAAGGGTCATAGCCATACGGTGGTCGCCATAGCTCTCAACCTCCACGCCGCCTGTAATCTTACCGCCGCGAATCTTCATGATATTCTCGGTGCTGATGTCTACCTCTATGCCCAACTTGCCAAACTCCTTGGCTATAGCCTCGGCGCGGTTACTCTCCTTATGCTCTAAGCGGCGAGTGCCGATGATTGTACTCTCCCCTTCAGCTGCTGCCGCAAGGGTTGCAAGGGCAGGGAAGAGGTCTGGACAGTTTGTAGCGTCAAACTCAAAAGCCTGCAGCGGACGATGTGCCGCGGTGATGGTCTCGCCCTCGGAGGTAAGCTCCGCACCTGCACGCACAAGGGCGTCGCAGATAGCCACATCCGCCTGCTTTGAGAGCATTGAGATGTTGCTCACCGTAACCTCGCCAGCAACAGCACCTGCAACGAGCAACATAGCCGCTGCACTCCAGTCTCCCTCAATAGAGTATTTTGTAGGCGTATAGCTCTGATAGCCAGCGATATAGAACTGCTCGTAGTCGTTGTGCTCTATAGCCACGCCAAAGTGCTCGGCAATATCTATGGTCATATCCAAGTATGGCTTAGATACCGCACCGGCGACATTTATAACCGTATCGTTCTCTGCCAAAGGCAGGGCGAGTAGCAGGCCTGTGACAAACTGTGACGAGACGGAGCCGTCTACATCAATCTCGCCACCCGACATAGGGCCCGTAACCTCTATGGGCAGGTGTCCGCCACCGTCGCGCACCTCTACGCCCAGAGCTCTGAGCGGAGCTATCATCATATCCATCGGACGATAGAGCAGCGTGCCCTCGCCGATGATTGTCATCGGTCTGTTGCACAGCGAAGCGATAGGGGTAAAGAGGCGAGCCGAGAGCCCCGACTCCCCAACGTAGAGGCTCTGCGATACGGGGTTCAACCCTCCGCGCACAACCACCGTATGGTCGTCGGGACGGGCGACCTTCGCACCCAAAGTCTCAATACAACGAATAGCAGAGAGAGTATCGTTGCAAAAGTCCATATTTGCAAGCGTACTCTCCCCCTTAGCAAGCAGAGAGACCGCTAAAGCCCTCTGCGCATAACTTTTTGAACATGGTGGCGCCACAATACCCTGCAGGCGCCCTCTGGGAACTGATTTATCCATTTTGGCTGTTAGCTATTGGCTTTTAGCCGTTAGCTTTTTAGAGGATTTTTTTTTGTTTATAGTGTTCTGTTTACTCTTCTTCTGCGCTTTGGGTAGCCTCTGTAGCCTCCTCGGCAACAAAGCGATGGTTTTTCTTGAGCTCAAAGTTTTTACCAAGGTATACGCGGCGGACCATCTCGTCGGCAGCAAGCTCCTCGGCAGTACCTGTCTTGAGGATTTTACCCTCGTAGAGCAGGTAGGTGCGGTCGGTAATTGCCAGAGTCTCGTCTACATTGTGGTCGGTGATAATTACGCCGATATTCTTGCCCTTGAGCGTTGCAACGATGCTCTGGATATCCTCCACTGCGATAGGGTCTACGCCCGCAAATGGCTCATCCAGAAGAATAAACGATGGGTTGATAGATATCGCGCGGGCAATCTCCGTACGGCGGCGCTCGCCTCCCGAGAGTTGGTTACCGTAGCTCTTGCGCACCTTCTGCAGGCGGAACTCCTCAATAAGTTCCTCAAGGCGGTGGCGCTGGTACTCCTTGGTATAATTTGTCATCTCCAGCACCGCGCGGATGTTATCCTCAACGCTCAGGTGACGGAACACCGATGCCTCCTGTGCCAGGTAGCTCACGCCCAGCTGCGCGCGCTTATAGACAGGCAGTTGCGTCAATTCATTTACCGCACCATCGTCCTGCTCAAGGAATATTCGTCCGCCATTGGGCTTGATAAGGCCTACAATCATATAGAACGATGTAGTTTTGCCCGCTCCGTTAGGTCCGAGCAGACCCACAATCTCGCCCTGACGCACATCTATAGAGACATGGTCCACTACGGTACGCGACTTGTAACGCTTAATCAAATCGGTTGTATATAGTCTCATATTGAATGCTCTACAAGTTGGTTGAAAAACTTTTTTTGCTAAATTTTTTACAAAGTTATAGCTTTTTTCCAAAATTCTCACTATCTTTGGTTAAGAATTTCTGTTTTTTAAGACGTTTAGGAACTACAAAATATTACCTTATATATGGCGCAGCATCTGACCGACAGAGAGTTAATACACGCAAAGCTGAAGGAGTACTTCGGTTTTACCTCCTTTAAGGGTAATCAGGAGGCGGTAATTCTTAACCTGCTCTCGGGTCGTGACACATTTGTACTTATGCCTACGGGTGGCGGAAAATCTCTCTGCTACCAGTTGCCTGCATTGATGATGGATGGCGTGGCGATTATCATCTCGCCGCTTATCGCTCTGATGAAGAATCAGGTGGATGCTATGCGTACCTTCTCCGACAACCCAGGCATTGCCCACTTCCTCAACTCATCCCTCTCCAAGAATGCCGTGCAGCAGGTGCGCGAGGATGTGTTGGCAGGCAAGACCAAGCTACTCTACTTTGCCCCAGAGTCGCTTACCAAGGAGGACAACATCGCCTTCCTGCACAAAATCAAAATTTCATTCTATGCCATAGACGAGGCGCATTGTATCTCCGAGTGGGGCCACGACTTCCGCCCGGAGTACCGTCGTATCCGTCCTATTATCAACGATATCGGTCAGGCACCGCTCATAACCCTTACGGCAACAGCTACGCCGAAGGTGCAGATGGATATTCAGAAGAACCTCGGAATGACCAACGCTACGGTCTTCAAGAGTTCCTTCAACCGTCCAAACCTCTACTACGAGCTGCGCCCGAAGAACGACCCTGACCGCGACATTATCCGCTTCATCAAGCAGAACGAGGGCAAGAGCGGCATCATCTACTGCCTCAGCCGTAAGAAGGTTGAGGAGCTTGCCGAGTTGCTGGTGGCCAACGGCATCAAGGCGTTGCCATACCACGCAGGTATGGATGCACAGACCCGCGCCGACAATCAGGATGCCTTCCTCAAGGAGGGGGCCGATGTCATCGTGGCAACCATCGCCTTCGGTATGGGTATTGATAAGCCGGATGTCCGCTTCGTTATCCACTACGACATCCCTAAGTCGCTGGAGGGTTACTATCAGGAGACTGGCCGCGCTGGTCGTGATGGTGGCGAGGGCTTCTGCCTTACCTTTTATAATTATAAGGACATCCAGAAGCTGGAGAAGTTTATGCAGGGTAAGCCTGTTGCCGAGCAGGAGATTGGCAAGCTGCTCCTCCTTGAGACCCAGTCCTACGCCGAGAGTAGTATGTGCCGTCGCCGTACGCTGCTCCACTACTTTGGCGAGGAGTATACCGAGGAGAACTGCGGCAACTGCGACAACTGCTGCAACCCTCGTCCGCGCAAGAACGCTACCGACGAGTTAGTCACAGCACTGGAGGCTCTGCAGAGCATTGGCGACAAGTTTAAGATTGACCACCTGGTGGCTATACTGCTCGGAAAGACCACGGCGATAATCAAGAGCTACGGACACAACAATAGCGAGTTCTTTGGCTGTGGCGCAGAGAAGAGTGCCAACTTCTGGAACGCCGTAATCCGTCAGGGACTCATTATGGGCCTGATTAACAAGAATATAGAGAACTACGGCCTCATCTCCATAACCCCTGCGGGTGAGAAATTTATCACAAACCCTACAACCGTGCGCGTGGCTGAGGACCGCGACTACGAGGAGGAAGAGGAGAACAGCAAGAGCGCAGCCCCTGCACACGGCGGCGTGGCTGACGAGGAGCTCTATGCTATGCTTAAGGATCTGCGCAAGAAGGTGGCTAAGCAGCACGACCTGCCTCCGTATGTCATCTTCCAGGACCCTTCACTCGCCGATATGGCTATCCACTACCCAATCACCATTGAGGAGATGCAGAGTATCTCGGGCGTGGGCGCGGGTAAGGCTAAGCGCTTTGGCGAGGAGTTTGTCGCCCTTATTAAGGCCTATGTGGAGGAGAAGGAGATTATCCGCCCACAGGATATGGTCGTAAAGTCGGTGGCAAATAAGGCGAGCAACAAGATCTTTATCATCCAGGCTATTGACCGCCAGATGGACTTTGACGATATCGCCCGCGCGAAAAACCTCTCCTTTGACGAGCTGCTCACCGAGATAGAGGCTATCGTAAACTCTGGCACACGCCTCAATATCGGCTACTTCGTAGATAAATATATGGACGAGGATAAGATAGACGACATCTTCCTCTACTTCAAGGAGGACGCCGAGTCCGACTCCCTCACCGAGGCCTACGAAGAGCTCGCCGACGAATATACCGAGGAGGAGATTCGCTTGGTGCGTATTAAGTTCTTATGCGAAGCCGGCCACTAATTTTATCGTGATAGTACGCCACCTACGGCACATCACTCAAATCCCCGAATGGGAAATACATTTTAGTATGTCCCATCCGGGGATTTCTCACGATGTACCGTATCTGGCGCACTCTGACGATAAAATATTTTGGCGTGAAAAGTACGCATTTGCGGCACATCCCTCAATTCCCTGAATGGGTAGTACGCCTTAGTACAGCCCATCCAGGGAATTTTCACGATGCCCCACAACTACGCACTTTTGACGCCAAAATGGGGTGGTACTTTGATTGAGCAAAATAGTAAATACAAAAAAATCTTCCGAAAATTTTGCAGATATAAAAATTTGCACTATCTTTGCACCCACAAACGATGAGATTTCGCTTCGGCAAGTCAAGATACATCGCGGGATGGAGCAGTTGGTAGCTCGTCGGGCTCATAACCCGAAGGTCGTGTGGTTCGAGTCCCACTCCCGCTACTTAAGAGGACAAGCAATAGCTTGTCCTTTTTTTTGTGCGGCATAAAACGACAACGGAACACGCAGGTGTTCCGTTGTCGTTTGTTGTATGTCGGGGGGTGTTACTTCTTGCAGGTCAGGCACTTCCAGACAAGGGCTGCCAGGGCTGCGCCGGCGAGAGGTGCGAGGATGAATATCCAGAGCTGCTGCAGGGCTACGCCGCCCTCAAAGAGTGCTGGGGCGAGGGAGCGTGCAGGGTTTACGGATGTGCCGGTGATAGGAATGCAGACGATATGACAGAGGACGAGCGAGAGTCCGATAGCCAGGCCTGCGAGGTTACCTGCGCCCTTCTCAGGGTCGGTAGTGCCCAGAACAACAAGCACAAAGACGAATGTTACAACCACCTCAGCGATAAATCCGCCACAAACAGATGCGGTAGAGTTTGCACCCGTAGTTGTCACATAATCCATCGGGATGCTCTGCACCAGAGCGTAGATGATAGCCGAGCCCACAAGTGCGCCCAAGCACTGTGCTACAACATAGCCGATAGCGTCCTTGCCGCCGATTCTCTTTGTCAGCCACGCACCGAGGGTAATTGCTGGGTTGATATGGCAGCCAGAGATACCTCCGATAGCATAGGCCATTGCCACCACAGCAAGTCCAAACGCAAATGAAACCATCAATACCTGTGCAGGTGTGCCACAGCCGCCATTAAACACAGCAGCACCACAACCCATAAGCACTAAAACCATAGTGCCAACTCCTTCAGCTAAATACTTTTTCATAAGCCTAAATTTTAATAATTACTCCCAAATATAGTAAAATTATGCAAAAGCAACAACTCTTCCGTCTATATTTTCAACATATAGGCCACATTTATCAACCAATCCGACAGAAAAAATATCGCAAAGGGGAGTGGGGGTGTTGTTTTTGGTACAGATGTTGCAACAAAAAGGGCGAAGGGTGGTTGGAGAGATTCTTATCTTTGATATGTTTTACACATCTTTCTGTTTATTTTCTGTTTGCACACCGGACTCCGACCACTCTTTCTTCTCTTTGTAAGCCCCATTTTTGCTATTTTTGCGACTATTTACTACCTTTGCGTTATGAAAAGGTTAATAGCTATCTTTGCGCTCCTGGTCGCCACAGCCTTTCGTGCGGATGGGCAGATGTATATCAAGCTCAATGGTCTCTATGCGCTGGCGGGTGTTGTGAACCCTCAGGTGGAGGCGGTCTTTGCGCCACACTCCTCGCTCTCGGTGGAGGCTACGCTCTCGCCGTGGAAGAGCATCAACTCGCGCCATCTCTTCTTCGGAATGTTCGGCGGCGAGTACCGCTACTATATCAAAAAAGAGGCGGGCAGTGGCTTCTATGGCTCGTTTAATGCGGGTATGATGGGTTTTGATATCAACAAACCCTACTTTTTCAAGAATGGCAAGTTCCTAAATTTCAACACCAACTACGGCAAGGGCTTCGGGCTCTATGTGGGCGTAGGTGTTGGTTATCAGTACCATATCAACCACCGTTGGAGTGTGGATGCCTTTGTAGCATTTGCCTTTATGCGCTCGTGGTATAACGGCTATAAGCCTAATGGTGAGGTAGTTATGGACCCGAAGGGACACGAGGACTACCTCTATCCCGACCCCTTCAATGGCTCCAGCGAGATTATGCCACTCAAGGCGGGTGTGAGCTTCGGCTACCGCCTCTTTGCTCCGAAAAAATCATAGACCTAAGCGGTCGTAGATATACTCTATCGTGCCCTGACTCTGCGCTATTAGGCGGTCAAATGCCACCTCACATAGCGAGCCTTTGGGAATCAGGTGCTTATCTCTATTGTATCGTCCTATTAGTGCGTCGTATGTTTCAACAACTTGATTATCAAGCCATTGTGTCGGTACATCTTGCAACGCTATCGCCGCTGTGGTCTGGCGAAAAAACTCCTTAGTAGAGCGGATTACATCCCTGCGGTTGCGATGGATATAGATAAATTTTGCATCGGGAAATAGGTGCATCAGTATCGGTATGCGCGCGGTGTGGGGAGGGTTTTTAGAGAGGAAGCGACCCTTACCTTGGCAGTATAGGGCGGTCTGCATAACCTGTATCGTGGCGTGACAAAACTCCCTAAGCTCCCGCTCCGAGCAGTTGTCAAAGAGCAGGTAACGGCTGCGATAGAGGGGTATATTGCGTGGAAATATCCAGGCGTGATAGTATGATGCCGCGGTCATATTGGCAATAGCAAACTCCTCCTCCTGCGGCTGCGAGGTTGTCAGGAGACTGTTGTCTTTGGGTCGCGATGAGGGCATAACCGCTGCCATTAACCGCTCGGCAACGCCTCCGCCGCGGAACATCAGATGGGGAAATATGGTCTGATATGTGGTGCAGTAGCCAAACTGTGGGTCGCGACTCATCAGGTTGTGCAGCAGCGTTGTTCCGCTGCGCCAGTGACCGATGATAAATAGGGGAGCGACTATCTGCGGCAGCTCTATGCGGCTCGCCTCGCGGCTGTTGATGCTGTAGAGGGGGTTGAGCAGCCGCTGACAACACTTTGTAAGCATATATCGCCAGCGGTGGTCTATCTGCGTGCTGCGGGTTACGCTGCTAAATGTCTGACTATCAGCGCCTATAAGGGTGCTTATCGGGAGGCTGTCAAATGAAAATCGCATAACTAAAATTACTCTCGACACTCTATTTTTACTCCGCACTCGCGGCTTAGATGGCGACAGAAGGCGGTTATTGCCCCTAAGTGCTCCGCCCCAATACCACACTGAGCAATGGAGAGGCTGATGCTCTCGCATGGGCAGCTGTTGCCACTCTCAACGCCGATGACCATACCTACGGCAGAGGTGAAGTTGGTTATCGGGTCAATGACTATAAACGCCCCCGTCTGGCGATTTGCGCTGTAGGGGTCGCAGATTATGGGCGAGGTACAGCTGATAGTCACGCACGCAATCTCGTTGAGCGAAAGTGTTGAGGCTGAGAGCTTTGCGCCTGTGTTTATATCTATGCGGTGGGCTATGGAGACAATCTTTGCCCTCAGCGTATTTGTCCCCTGCTTGATGTAGAAGAGCTTGCCTCCGTCTAAGGGCTCTGTGTCCATCCATACCACCGTCGCAGTTAGGGTGTGCCCCGTTAGTGGCTGCGGCTCTGTGGCGAGCGATAGCATCTCCCCGCGCGAGAGGTCTATCTGGTCGGCAAGGGTCAGAACTACCGACTGCGGCGCGAAGGCGTAGTCAAGATTGCCGTCGTAGGTTACTATGCTCTTGATTGTGGAGCTGATGCCCGAGGGGTGCGCCACGACCTTGTCACCCACGCGAACTACTCCCGAGGCAATCTTGCCCGCAAAACCACGAAAATCTTGATTGGGGCGGAGTACATACTGCACCGGAAAGCGAAAGGGACTCTGCACAGCGCTGTGCTCAACATCTACGCCCTCTAAGTGACTTAATAGCGTTGCGCCACTGTACCACGGCATATTCTCTGACCGCTCTACCACATTGTCGCCATGGAGGGCAGAGATTGGTATGCACTGCAAATCTGGGAATGTAATATCCTGGCTATCAAGCCATTGACGGTAGTGGGCTGTTATTGTGTTGAAGCGACTTTGGCTGTAGCCTACCGCATCCATCTTGTTTACGGCGAGCACTATGTGACGAATGCCGAGCAGATGAACCAACATCGTGTGGCGACGCGTCTGGGTCATAATGCCCTGCCTTGCATCTACAAGTATTATGGCAAGCTCGGCAGTAGAGCCCCCTGTAATCATATTGCGCGTATACTGCTCGTGCCCCGGGGTGTCGGCTATTATAAACTTGCGGCGCGAGGTGGCAAAGTATCGGTACGCCACATCTATGGTTATCCCCTGCTCTCGCTCCGCCTTCAGACCGTCACAGAGCAGGGCGTAGTCTATGTTCTGACCAGCATTTCCTACGCGCTCAGAGTCGCGCCTTAGCGCCTGCAGCTGGTCCTCGTAGAGATGCTTGCTGTCAAACAACAACCTGCCAATGAGTGTGCTCTTGCCATCATCCACACTCCCCGCCGTAAGCACCCGCAACATCCCCTTGCGCTCATCCTGCGCCAAAAACTCCTCTATCGTTCTATTCATAATTTTATTCTTTAGTATATACTGCGTCAGCCGTACTGCGTAGCAAGGTACCGCCCACTATTCGCGCACCCGGAGTAGAAATGGTCAGATTTTTCTGACCGTTTTTGCGACCAAGTCCCCCTCACAGGAGGGGGATTTAGGGGGTGGGTAACACACTCTTGAATTTTTTAGATTGCAACGCAATCTAAAAATAGCCCTCTCTCTTCTTTTGCTCCATACTGCTCTCTTGGTCGAAGTCGATTACGCGGGTGGTGCGTTCGGAGCGGGTGGTGGTCATCATCTCCTCAACAATCTTCTCCACCGTGTCGGCGTGGCTCTCAATGGCGCCCGTTAGGGGGTAGCAGCCCAGTGTGCGGAAGCGGACGGTGCGCATCCTCGCCCTGTCGCGCAGCTGCTTGGGCATACGGTTGTCGTCCACCATAATCAAGTTGCCGTCAATATCCACTATAGGTCTTTCGGCGGCGAAGTAGAGCGGCACGATAGGTATCTTCTCCAGACGGATATAGTGCCAGATGTCGCTCTCGGTCCAGTTGCTGAGCGGGAAGACGCGGATGCTCTCGCCGCGGGCTATGCGGGTGTTGTAGATATCCCACAGCTCGGGGCGTTGGCACTTGGGGTCCCACTGCTGGTAGGCGTTGCGAAAGGAGAAGATACGCTCCTTAGCGCGACTGCGCTCCTCGTCACGACGCGCACCTCCAAAGGCGGCATCAAAGCCGTGGCGCTTGAGGGCGGCGAGCAGCGCCTGGGTCTTCATCAGGTCTGTGTGCACCTTACTGCCGTGGATAAAGGGGTTTATACCCCGATTGTACACCTCGCGGTTGTACTCCACGATAAGGTTCCAGCCGTGCTGGCGGGCGTAGTTGTCGCGGAAGGTAATCATCTCGCTAAACTTCCACTTGGAGTCTATGTGCATCAGCGGGAAGGGTACTCTGCCAGGATAAAATGCCTTCTCGGCAAGGCGTGCCATAACGGACGAGTCCTTGCCTATGGAGTAGAGCATCACGGGGTTGGAGAACTCGGCTGCAACTTCGCGGATGATATGTATTGCCTCCGATTCAAGAGCACGGAGGTGGCTCAGACTATACTTTTCCATACTTAAGGGATGTTCTCAAAATAATCTCCAAAATCAACTCGCCCTAATTTATAAAACCTCCCTTAATACGCTCTCTGATGCTGTTGTATATATGCTCGGCACAGCTCTCGGCGCTGCGCTGGGTGGTGTCTATGGTTATCTGTGCGCTCTGAGGTGGCTCAAAGGGTGCGCTTATGCCCGTAAAGTCGGCTATCTCGCCCCGTCGCGCTTGGGCATAGAGACCCTTTATGTCGCGCTGCTCGCAGACGGAGAGCGGGGTGGAGATGTAGACCTCTATAAAGTCGCTGCTGCCGATAATCTGTCGCGCCATATTGCGCAGCTGCTGCGTAGGGGAGAGCAGACAGCAGAGGGTTATTATGCCCGTGTGGTTGTAGAGGCGCGATATGTGAGCTACGCGGCGGATGTTCTGCTCGCGGTCGGCAGCGCTGAATGTAAGGTCGCTGCTTATGCCACTGCGGATGTTGTCGCCATCAAGAATCTGCACGATATAGCCTTGGCGACTAAGTCTATGCTCTAAGGCTATGGCTACGGTGCTCTTGCCCGAGCCGGAGAGCCCTGTAAACCAGAGTGTTACTCCCCGCTGACGAAGCTGACGCTCCTTCTGCTCGCGGCTCTGCATACGGTCAAAGATAGGGTAGATGTTGTCCATATTAGAAGCTCCAGAAGATGGGTATAAAGATTATTGATACTGCAAATGTTATGATGCTCAGCGGTAGGCCTATACGCACAAAGTCGCTAAAGCTGTAGCCGCCCAACCCCTGCACAATCATATTGGTCTGATAGCCTATAGGTGTGCAGAAGCTCGCCGAGGCGGCAATACATATCGCTACGCATAGTGGCGTGGGGTTTATGCCCGCCTGCGAGGCTACGGAGAGGGCTACGGGAAAGGCGAAGGCTGCGGCTGCATTGTTTGTTATCAGCTCGGTGATGATGTTGGTGGTAAGGTAGATGGCTATCAGCAGTGCGCGTGGCGAGAGCGAGCCACTGAGTTCTATGAGCGATAGGGCTATAGCGTCGGCAAGCCCCGAGAGGGTCATCGCGCGACTTATGGCAAATGCCGAGGCTATGGTTACAAGTATATCCCACGAGATAAACTTAGTATACTTCTTGGCGGGAAAGATGTTGCAGAATGCCATAATCACCGCCACCACCGCCGCCCAGAGGAACATATCGCCCACCGTAGCCCCCACAACCATAACAACAAGCAGCAGGAGCGATAGCTGCCTCTTCCAGCGGGGTGCTTGCGGCTCGTGCTCGCGACCGTTGGTGATGATAAGGAATACGCGCGAGTCCGCCCATGTATCTACAAAGCCGCGCTCGGCAGCAAGCGTCAGCGTGTCGTTCTCCTTGTAGCTGTAGCCCTCAAGGTCGTCTAACTGCTCGCCATCGCGCCTTACGGCTATAATCTTTGCCCCATAGTGCTTGTGGAAGTCAAACTGCTCCATTGTGCACCTTATGCCCGGAAAGCGCGCAGCAAGGACAACCTCTACGATGTGGCTATCTATCCTTCGTGGCTCTACAACCTGCTCGGGCAGCCGCCTTGCACCAAAGAGGATGATATATCCCAACCCTGCCAGGGCGACTATGCCTCCCACCTTGCCAAGCTCAAAGAGGGTAAAGCCCGCAAGCCCTGCATCAAGCATCAGCGAATGTACGACAAGGTTTGTAGATGTGCCTATAAGCGTACACATACCGCCCAATATGGCGGCGTAGGAGAGCGGTATGAGGAACTTCTTGAGTGGCAGAGAGGCTCTGCTGCACCATGCCTTGATGTGGGGGATGAAGATTACTACAATAGGGGTGTTGTTCAGAAATGCCGAGATTGAGGCTACCGTCGGCAGTATGGTGGCATATCCGCGGCGGATAGTGCTGCGGCTCCCAGCAGGGAAGAGTCGCTTCATAACTGGTCCTAGGCAGTCGCTGCGCCGAATACCCTCGCTTACAAGGAAGAGTAGCGCCACGGTAACCATACCCTTATTGGCAAAGCCCGCCAGCGCATCGGCAGGGGTGAGTATGCCACAGCAGAGCAGCAGTACCACCACCGAGAAGAGTATAAGTCCAGGGCGGAGATACCCTTTAACCAGTAGGTAGAGCATCGTGACTATCGCCAGTAGCACTATCGCTATATCAACATTTTCCATTGCGCTCTGCTTGCTAATTAAACAGAGTTCTGAGAAAAATGTGCCAGAGTGCCCTTGGTGGCTATGTGCGGGAAGAATGTTGCTATTTAGCACATTTTGCTTGCACGCGAAAAAGTGCTATATTTGTAGTATGAACAATGGCTTATGGTCGCAAATATGGGTGTTGCTGCTTGCGCTGGCAATATCGCTCTACTTCTGGTTGGGCTACTGGGTCTTTGCCCTCTATGCTGTTGCTGGGGTGGCGGCCGTGGCTGTGTGGTTAGTAAGGCGCAGGGGCGCTAAGGCTACGGCTGAGGATGTAGCACCGAGGCAGGAGAGTAAGCAGGAGAGCAACCACTTCGGGAAGTTGGCAAGTCGCGCCATTGAGCGTCGTCGTGAGCAGGGGAAGCGACTCTATGCCGTTGCAGATGCCATAGAGAGTCGCCTGCCGCAGCATAAGCGAATGATAAAGAGACTGTTAGATTGGTATTTGGACTACCTGCGTGGCGACGAGATATACCACAAGGACCTCTACGACCACCTGCTCGCCCTTATCAAGGAGCGACTGACGACGGCTAAGGCTGCCTATCTGAGGCGCGAGCTAGAGCTGTCACGACAGGTTGTAAGGTATGCTATGCGCCCGCTGACGGTAGAGCAGATTGTAGAAAAGTTGGAGCAAGAGGATGATGCAGAGAGTGATTCGCAAGAGTAAAGAGTCTGATATAGAGGCTATTATGGCTATCATTGCCGATGCGCAGGCGTTCCTGCGTAGTTGCGGCGTGGACCAGTGGCAGGATGGCTATCCGACGGCGGAGATTATAGCCAACGATATAGCCGCAGGACATAGCTATGTGCTTGAACAGCAGGGCGTTGTTGTCGCTACGGCGGTAATCTCTACCGCGGGCGAGAGTACCTATAGTACTATTGAGGGTCGCTGGCTGAACGATAATCCCTATGTTGTTGTCCACCGCCTTGCCGTCAGCGCCTCTGTTCAGCGCACTGGTGCTGCGCGGGAGTTGATGCTCTATGCCCAGAATATCGCCCTTGAGAGCCACCTTGCCGACCTGCGCGTAGATACACACGCCGATAATCTTGTAATGCAGCGGCTACTTTCCGATTTGGGCTACCGCTACTGCGGCATAATAACGCTTGAGTCGGGCTCTTTGCGTAGGGCGTATCAACTGACACTATAAAAGAAAAGGGCTTGCAATTGCAAGCCCTTCATCTTTAGAATCCAGCGTAGGAGGATGTGAATGCCTTTTCGGTGTATACATTAACCTCGCCGCTGCCGGCAACGGTGTGCGTTGCGCGGACGGTCCAGTTCTTCTCCTGGGCAGGGTCGCCACAAGGAGCTTTGATATACCAGTAGTGCTTCAGACCCTTATTCCAAGTGGTTGTGTTCTTGCCCTTCTCGTTGAAGAAGAAGGCTGTAGAGCACATATCGGCAAGGTTGTAGTTTACGCGGGTCATCTTGTGAGCCACGCCATCAACAACAAGCTCTACCTGCCAGTTGGTCACATCGTCGTTCCAGATAGTTGCAATAAAGCAATTAGCCAAATCTGCGCGACCAGAGGTCTTGATGTTAGAGCCACCGCCAGTACCACCTGCAGTCCAGCTATAGACATACTTGCTACCATAGCTGTCGTTGCCGTTATAGACGCGCATCTGCGTGCCTGAATTCATATTAGTACCCTTAGCAACCCAGTTGTGGAGCGTTGCACCCTTAACCTCGTAGATGCTATATCCATTTGGAGAGCCATCTACGCCAATGTTGCTGGTCCACCAGCCACCGCAAGCAGCGCCGTGAACATGCTCCATAACAGGCTGTCCGCCCTTGGTTCTGTAGTTGGTGTGGATGTAGTTCTCTGGATAGTGGGTGTGACCGATGAAGATATGCGCCTCCTTGAACTGAGTCAGAAGCTGCAGCACATCGGCATAGCCCTTATCCTTATTTACATTGCTACCTCCGCTGCTACTACCTGCGCGGAAAGGAATGTGACCAGAGAGGATAACCATCTTCTCTGCCTTGTTCTCCACCATCTCAAGGTCTTTCTCAAGCCAAGAGATCTGCTTTGACGAGTAACCTGCGTCGTAAGTACAGGTCATAGAGTCGCCAAAACCGCTTGTGCCAGTGTGGACAACATTGTCCATAACCACAAAGTGCACCTTGCCGCGATCAAACGAGTAGTCGGTAGGACCGACATTGTCAATATATCGCTGCACAGACTCAGCGTCGTTCTGACACTCAAGCGAAGCCTCGTGGTCGTGGTTACCGATACAGTTGAAAATCGGAATAGAGACACCATTGTTCAGCTTGATGCTTGAGCAGAGCTTCGCCATAGTAGGCCACAGAGCTACATTGTCAAAGGTTATATCGCCCATCGTGATGGCATAGGCGTTGGTATAACGATTCTCTGATGTCTGAGCCGAGTTGATAGTGGCGCTAATATCCACCAGCGTCTCGTCTCTGAAACGATCAGCCTCCGAAGCCACCTCGCACTGAGGGTCACCGATAGCGATAATGGTAAACTCCTCCTCTACTGCAGGCAGTGGAGTGAGAGTCCAGTCGTTGCGGTTCTGACCGCTTGCCATAACTCGCTTTGTAGAGTAGAAGAATGGACGACCATTCTCGGCATCTACAGGCACCTGATACCCTGCAGGAATAGTGAACCATACCTGCGTAGCCCAACGGTTTGTAGGGAGCTGGTAGACACCATTAGCATCTGTCTTGGCGAAGTTTGTACCGTCTGTAACAACTACGCCAGGGATACCCTTGCCACTTACAGAGTCAGTGATAAGACCGAAGATGTTGTTACCACTCTCAATCGTAGTACCGTTGATTTCGGTCGTTGTGGTGTTCTGATTGCCGCCTCCAGGAGTGTTATTTTCGCCTCCATCAATGACCTTCTCAGAACAAGCAACCCCGCAGAGCAGGGTCGCTGTTAAAAGAAAGAATTTTAGTTTACCTAACATCGTGTTATGTTTTGGTTATTACTACCAACCGTGGTTCTGCTTGATGTTTGGATTCACGTTCAGAACGCCCTGTGGGATAGGACGAACATAACGCTTGTCACTCCACTCCAGCTTATAGTTATAAGTAAGGAAGCCCTCTGGAGAGAAAGAGTGGTTCTGATCAGCAGTAGAACCTGTTACGTTGTAACCCAAGCCTGGCTTAGGCTCACCCTCAAAGGTGTAGGTAGCACCGTTGAACTCCATACCTGCGCGTGCAGACTCTGGAACATAAACTCCCAACCAACCCTGGTTGTTAGTCTGACGATCAACGATGAGGTTACCCAGCTTCCAACGATAGAGGTCCATCTCACGGAGACCCTCGCCGAGGAGCTCTACAGTACGCTCACGACGAATCTCAGTAAGAACATTTGAAAGGTTGCCATAGTAAGCCTTCAACCAACCGCAATCCCAAGCACCGTCAGGATAGATATTGGTAACGCCTGCGCGTGCGCGGAGAGCACCAACGGTCTTGTCCCAATCGTCCTTAGAGAGGTTGCCACCATTGAGCTCAGCCTTAGCCTCTGCCAGGTTGATAAGTACCTCACCGTAGCGAAGAATTGGATAGTCGTTGTCGTTCTTACCCTTAGAGTAGTTCTCCTCCTTCTCGATAGAGAACTTAACATTCTGATAGAAGTTGTAAGTGTAAGTGGTGTTGGTGTTCTTAAGAAGCTGCTCACCATTGGTCTTAGTGTACATATAACCTGGGTGGTGTACGCAAGCCTTCAGACGAGAGTCACGACCCTCAAACTCCTCAGAGATAAGCACCTTACCCTCGTGAGTGATAGGTGTACCGTCAGCGTTGAGGTAGTGGTTCATCATCAGCTTGGTAGGAGATACCTGCTGGTCATAAGTAGATGAGTTTACAACCCAAGTAAGCTCGTGCATACGAGCAAGCTCGCCACCGTCATAGTCACTCCACCAGATAGTCTCTGGAGAAGCTGCCAGGTTGGTGTTGTGGAACAGATCGTAGTAATCAGCGTGGAGTGAGAAGTTACCGCTGTTAATCAACTCCTCAGATGCGTTAACGCACTCAGTAAGGAAGTCGTTAGCAGACTCGTACTGGCCATTCCAAGCAGCATTGGTAGATGGGTTCACAGAGTGATACTTACGGAAGGTACCCTCGTAGAGACATACGCGGCTCTTGAATGCCAAAGCAATCCACTTGTTGATAACGCCATTGTACTTGCTGTCACCAGAGAGGTTCTGGCAAGCGAAGTTAAGATCCTCAAGAACCATGTGCATTACATACTCACGATCGTCACGACCTGCGTAGAGAACCTCGTCCTCAACATCCAGTGGATGGTCAATCCAAGGCACATCACCGAAGGTCTGAACCTTTGCATAGTAGAAGTAAGCACGCCAGAAACGAGCAACTCCCTGATAGTGGTTGTAAGTCTCCTCAGAAACATTCTTCTGAGCGCGTGACATATTGGTAAGGAGAATATTAGCACGACGGATGTTACGCCAGTTGCTAACAGCCCAGCTACCCTGCTTCTCAGAGTTCCAGATACCTGGACGGTAGTAGTCTGAAGAGGTCTTTGAACAGAAGAGGTCTGACCAAGAATCGCTATATCCCAGACCGTCTGCAGTTGGCTGATAAGACTGAATCAGACCGTTGCAGTAGAGCTCAAGCTCAAGCTCGTTCTGGAAATATGTATCAGCTGACATCTTGTCGATAGGCTCCACAGTGAGGAACTTCTCGCAAGATACGCCCGTGAAGGCTACCGCTGCTACAACAAATAAATTTAATATACTCTTTTTCATATCTTATATACATTAGAAAGTAATATTCAAACCGAAGGTGAAGGTTCTAAACATAGGGTAAGAATAACCCTGACCTGCACCAGAGAGACCAGTTGCACCACCAGCGTTAAAGTCGGTATCACCAGCACCAATTACCTCAGGGTCAAACAGCTTAGTGTGCTTGAACAGGTTAGATACGGTAAATACATTCTCGCCAGTGAAGTATACCTTCAGCTTCTGGATGTGCCACTTCTGAGTGAGCTTAGTAGGGAAGGTATAGTCAATAGTCAGGTTCTTCAGACGGAGGTAAGATACATCCTGCATGTAGTAGTCGTTCTCGTATGCGAGAGGACCTACGTTACGGTTTGCAGCGTAAGCTACAGGACGAGTCCAGTATGCACCTGGGTTAGTTACTACCCAGTTCTCAGTTGAGTAATCAACATTTACGCGGTCTGTAGTGTGAACCTTAGGCAGGTAGTCGTATGGACGGTTGTACATACCCCAGAAGAAACCAGACTCCTGATCAGGATACCAGTCACGCTTCATAACACCCTGGAAGAAGAGGCTCAGGCCAATACCGTTCCAGTTTGCAGAGAGGTTGAGACCGTAGTGATAGCGAGCGCGCTCGTTACCAACGATTGCAAGGTCACCGTGATCCTCCAGAGTACCCTTACCAGTGTTGATCTGACCGTCACCATTGAGGTCAAGGAACTTAAGGTCACCGGCAAATGCACGGAAGTTAGAACCGTTCTTGTGGAATGCGTCCTTAGACCAGTTGAGTGCCTCCTCATTGCTCAAGAAGTAACCGTCGGTCTTGAAGCCCCAAACATCGCCAAGCTCCATACCCTCATAGAAGGCGTAGATGTTACCAGACTCGTTAGAGAACTTGTGGATCCACATGCGGCTATCCCATACAGCGAAACGAGCAGAGTAGTTGAAGTCCTTGCCACCAACCTTGAAGCTATCGCGCCAAGTCAGAGCAGCCTCCCAACCCTTAGTCTTCAGAGTACCGTAGTTGATCTGTGGTGACTCCTCACCCAGAACTGCTGGATACTCAGGACCAGTTGTAATCATATCGGTAGTATACTTCCAGTAGATATCACCCGAGAATGAGAGACGGTTGCGGAGGAAGTCCAAATCCAAACCGATATCGTATGTAGTAGAGGTCTCCCAAGTAAGTGATGGAGAAACCATACCATTAGTAGTTACATAAGGAACCTTAGAGCCGTTGATAATCTCAGAGGTCTTGTCTACAGACCAGAGGTCCATAAATGCGTAGTCAGAGATCATAGAGTTACCCAGTGAACCTACGTTAGCGCGAACCTTGAAGTTATCCAACCACTCGTCAGACCAATCCATCCAAGGCTCGTCAGCAAGACGCCAACCAATTGAACCTGAAGGGAAGAAACCCCAACGCTGGTTAGTAGGGAAGCGAGACTCACCGTCATAACGACCTGCGAACTCAAAGATATAACGACCAAGAAGTGAGTAGTTTACACGGGCAAATACACCAACTGAGTTGTGATCGTAACCATCATCCTCTACAGAGTACTCCTGAGAGTCCATCAGCTCAAATGAAGGACGGCTTGGGTCCATCAGGCCGAGGCGCTGGAGGTAGAGACGACGATAAGACTTCTTCTCAAGGTTCCAACCAGCCATGAAGTTAAGGTCGTGGTTCTTACCGAGCTTAGGAGTCCAAGTCAGGACTGCATTTGCAGTGATGTAATCAGTGTTGTAACGCCAGTCAGACTTGTAAGAAGAGGTGTTGTAGTCCTCAGCACCACCAGGACCAGAGTAACCGGTCTGGATAGGAGATACGCGAACCTGAGTGTTACGGTCTGCCTTGTAAGTGAAGTCACCGACAATCTTCAGTACATCCTTAATAGGCTCTACAGTCAGAGTAGTAGTTGAAGATGCGTACATCTTGATATTCTCCTGATAAGACTGGTCGCCAGAGAATGCGCCGTACATTACAGCTGCACCATAGAATGACAGAGTACCATCCTCGTTGTAAGGAGTGTAGATAGGCTGACCACGGTGCTCAAACTGACGGAGGATTGGCTGTGAACCACCTGTTACCATTGGCTGGTGATACTTCTGGTGGAAGATAGAAGTGTTGTTACCCAGGGTCAACCACTTGAAGATCTTAACCTCACCCTTAGCACGGAGGTTGTAAGCGTTGTACTGCTCGTTGTTGAACTCGTAGATACCATCCTGGTTGTAGTAACGACCTGATACTGAGTACTTAACGCGCTCAGAAGAACCTGCTACAGAGAGGTTGTGAACATGGCTAACATTCATATCCTTGTAGAAGAGGTCGATCCAGTTGGTAGAGCCGTAGTATGCGTAGTTACCAGCCTTAGTGTAACCGTGCTCAACACCATAGAGGGCGTAGTTAGGATCCTTCTTACGAAGGTACATCTCCTCCTTATATGGACGAGCAACCTCGTTACCATTCTCGTCAACACCAAGAACGGTACCGTAGGTATCCGAACGGTTGTTCACGTTACCTGGGAGCTTACCAGAAGAGGTTGGGGTACGAGAGTCGTTCTGGAAGTAGAGTGCAAAGTTCTCCAACCAGTCAGAACCGTCAACAACAAGGTGATCCTCCCACTTAGTAGTACGAGAGTTGAGAGATACAGAACCATTATAATTAATAGTAACCTTGTCCTTAGCTGGGGTCTTGGTTGTTACGAGGATTACACCATAACCACCTCGTGCACCGTAAACGGCAGCAGAAGCAGCATCCTTCAGTACAGCGATGTTCTCTACATCCTCAGGGTTTACAGAGTTAAGGTCACCCTCAACACCGTCGATGAGAACGAGTGCAGAACCACCCTGACCGAGGGAGATGGTCTTGCCAGTACCTGAAGAGGTAGATGTACGCATTGATACAGACTGTGAACCACCACGGATGTAGATATCACCACCCTGTGTAGGCTTACCGTCTCGCGGCATCACATTCAGACCTGGAACCATACCCTGCAGTGAACGAGAAACGTTAGGGGTTGAACGGCTCTCCAGCTCCTCACCGCCGAGGTTCTCAACAGCACCTACGAGCTGAGCCTTTTTCAGAGTACCGTAACCTACAACGACAACCTCGTCCACAGCTGTGCTGGACTCAGTAAGTGCGAAGTCTACAACTGAGCGACTGCCCACTGTAGCCTCAACTGTTGTATAACCGAAGAAAGAGCACTCCAGCACATCCTTAGCTGAAGCATTGATAGAGAACTGACCGTTAGCGTCGGTTGCTGTACCGGTCGATGTACCCTTAACAACGATTGCTGCACCTGGCATAGGAGCCTTAGTAGCAGCGTCGATAACTGTACCGGAAACAGTTCGGTTCTGTGCCACAACATTTCCTGATGCGAGCAATGCGATCGCACACAGTACACCTGTCAGCACCTTTCCGAATCTTCCGGAAATCGATAGTAAGACGTGTTTCATAATTTTCAGTTTGTAATTAAATTTTTAATTCTTCATCGGCTGCAAAACAGCTTCAGAAGAGCGCACAGTTCGAAACACACTGAAAATCTGAATAACGGTTTTAAGGTTGTTTTTTGTTTTTGTTTTTGTTAAAATTGTTTGCTTTTTGCCTGCCTCATCTCTTTTTAAGAGAGGTATGCGGATACAAAGATAGTCAAATTTTCTCAACAAGCAAATTTTTTTCACTTTTTTCTGTTTTGGGTGTGTTGTTCAAAAGAGTTGCAAATTCTGCTAACTGGCTGATAGTGTGTACTGCTCCCTCTCTTAAAAAGAGATGGACTTTAGTACTATCTTGTTGGCGATGTCCACTGCCGAATTATCTAACGACGCGAGATATATTCTGGTAGTGGACTCGTTGTTGTGCCCTAAGGCGCGGCTTATCGTGGCGACGGAGACCTGCTGGGCGTAGGCTATGCTCGCCCAGCTGTGGCGGGCAACATAGAGGGTCAGTGGCGTTGCTATGGATGCCATCGTGCCGATAGTCTTCAGTGCGCTGTTTATGGCGTGGGAGGCGCTCAGATACTCTCTGCGCGGGTTTCTGCCCTTGATTATCGGGAAGATGTAGGGCGTGGATGGACTAAAATATCGCTCGGCAATCTGCGCCATGCACCTCTCCCACTTTATCACAATCTGCTGCCCCGTCTTGCGACGATTGTAGACCAAGTAGCCGCTGCGAATGTCCGACCATCTGAGGTGGGCGATGTCTACGAACGCCATCCCGCGAGTGTAGAGGCTGAAGAGGAAGATGTCGGCGGCGAACTGTAGTCTGCGGTTGTCCTGCAGGTCAAGCTGCGCTATGCGACGAATATCCTCGGCGCGGAGGGCTCGCTTGGCGGTCTTGCTTGTGCCAGTATATGCACGCCTGAATGGGGCGTTGTTCGCTACTAAACCATCCTCTACGGCGCGGTTGTATATGGCGCGCAAGTTCCTGATATAGAACGAAATAGTATTCGCCGATAACCCTCTGTTGCGAAGATGATACTGATAGGCGACTACCATCTGCGAGTCTATCTTGCAGAGCGGTATATCCTCGCCACCCCGATAATTCATAAAACTTTTTACTGCTGCCATGTATGTCTCTGCGGCGCGAACTCTGCCACAACCATATAGCCACTCAGACACCTGTGCCGCGTAGCGGCAAAGAGAGATGTTGTCTCTACTTTTCATAATTCTTAAAATTTTTTAATTATTAAAATTTTCAACAACTTTTTAGGTGTTTTAGGTGTGTTATTTGTCAAAAAGTTATAAAAAATAGGTAAAAAGCGAAGATTTTTAATAAAATGTTTGGCAGTTTGTAAAAAATGCTTTACATTTGTGTTGCAGTTTGAGACATACACCTCTGCAGATGTCTGTTCGGGCGGTCGCTCGTCGCTTTTGTAGAGTCTAAATCGGGATAACGAGAATTAAGGAGAGGCAGGAATGCCTTACCTTGATTTTTGTTGTATTTTATTTGTATCAACCAGTAAAAAAAACTTTTATGAAAATCAATCGCAAACTTATAGCTGCATTTGCTATGCTGTCGGTTGTCTTCGCTGCTTGTACAGAGACTGCACCTGATGTAGACGCTGGTATCAAGACTGACCTGGCAAAGCCTAGCAGTGTAACTTGGGACGAGGGTGCCTCTTCAAAGACATCACTTGCCCTGACTTGGGATGCATCAGCTGCTATCGCTGCGGGCGCAACATCGTTCTCAGCACAGGTAGTTCGTCCTAATATGGATACTATGGGTGAGGGTGAGCTTCACGACTTTGTTACCCCTGACCAGTATGATGCTTCTACAACAACTGTTCTCGCAGTTACTACTAATTATGTAGGTTCTCCTTCTATCGCAGAGGGTGACGCTCCTTGCGACCAGGTAGTATTTGAGAACCTGGCAAACGGTAAGCAGTATATGCTCCGTGTTCGCGCAAACTACGCTAACTCTAACTACTCTGAGTGGGTATGGGTTACTACCGAGGCTGGTGAGCTCGCTCACATCAAGACCGGTAAGGGCCTTGTAGACCCTACTGAGCTTGACGACAAGACCCCTCCAACCGTAAAGGTTTCTGAGGTTACCGCTGGCGACGCTATCGTTACTTGGTCTACTACTAACTGGACTAACAACAACGCTGACTTCGGTATGGCTTATAAGCTCATCGTAAAGAAGGGTAACGACCTTGTTGTAGCTTGGAATATCCCTGCAAACTCTGACATCTGGAGCTCTTACGCTAAGAACGGTTGCGCATTCAAGCTCACCGCTCTTGACCCAGAGACTGAGTACAATGTTACTGTTCAGAATGTAACTGAGGGCACTGAGCCACTCGCTCCAACTACCTTCACTACTGCTAAGTCACAGGTTGTAACTATGCCTACAGCTGTTGCTGCTGCTGGCGATGTTATCCTCTATGAGGACTTCTCTGAGCTCTTCATCACTGCTGACCTCTCTCGTGGTGCTGCTGGTTACTCTTACGACAACCGTAACCTGATGGACGCTCCTTGGATTGCTGCTGGTGATGACCCAGTTACAAACGATGTTGAGGGTAGAGGTTGCTACCTTGTTGACCCATCTACTGAGGTAGGTATGTTCAACACTATTAAGAAGTATATCGCTATTACTCGTCTTAACACTTGGGGTATGATGTCTGAGGATAACACTAACGGTGCTATCTGTGCTCGTTCAAGCCATGTAAAGATGGGTGCATCTTCAAAGTGTGCTTGGCTCGTACTTCCTGAGATCACTTGTCTCCAGCAGACTGCAACCGTTGAGCTCTCATTCGACGCTGCTCTCTACGAGACTGACCCAGGTTCTGTTATCGTTGAGATGCTTACTGGCTGTACTCAGGCTGACAACGCTTCTAACAGCTATGTAACACCATCTGACCGTATGACAATTGGTACTACCAGTGTTGTTCCAGCTTGGACTACATATACCTTTACTATTGATAATGTAAACAACGGCGCTCGTATCGCTATCGGTGGTAACCGTAATGGCGTAGAGGGTCAGCACCGTTTCTACCTTGATAACATCTCTCTGAAGGTTGTTGGCTACGGCGATCTTAAGCTCGCTGCTCCAAAGAACATCGTTGTAACTCCTACCGACACTACCGCTGAGGTTGTTTGGGATAAGGTAAATAGCGCTGAGGAGTATGTTGTTGAGTACACCAACACTTGCGACGTTTGTGGTCAGCCAGTTTGGACTGCACTTCCTGCAACTACAGAGCTTAAGGCTGAGATTGAGGGTCTTGCATTTGAGACTGAGTACTCAGTTCGCGTTAAGGCTGTTGCTGGCGAGGTAGTTTCTCCTTACAGCGAGCCTGTAGCATTCAAGACTCTTGCTGAGATTAAGAAGCTCAAGACTCCAAAGGATGTTGTTGCTGTTGCTGGTGTTGCAACTGTTGACCTTACATTCCCTCTGGTAACTAAGGCTACCGATTACGAGGTTTACAATGGCGAGACTAAGCTCTCAAGCTTGTTCACTGAGGCTGATAAGGTTATCTCTCTGACTGTTTACGGCCTTGAGGCTAAGACTGCTTACAACCTCCAGCTTAAGGCTGTAGCTCCAGGTTCTGACATGGAGGCTTCTGACCTTACTGAGGCTATCGCAGTAACTACTGGCGAGATTTCAGCTTATGTATCTGCTGGTTGCGAGTATAAGCCTACTTCACTGACTGCACAGTGGCCAGATTGGCGTGCAAACCACGCTTATACTATCCAGATTGCTGACGCTTCTGGCGTACTCGGCGCTTGGGATGTTACTTATTCTACTTCTAAGTGTTACGATGGCACAGGTGCTGCAATCGTTCCTACTCGTTTCACTTTCGGTGCGCTGACTCCAGAGACTGAGTACACAGTTTCTATCAAGGCTAAGGGAGCTGAGGATGTAGTTTACGCTTCTCAGGTACTCAAGACTGGCGCTGTTCGTGCAGCTGGTGAGAAGGATGTTTACTGGCAGGGCTTTGACGATTGCTTCTTCGGTGGCGATTCTCACAATATAGCATACGCAGTTATCAGTGCAAGCGCTGACGCTCTTAAGCTTATTGACTGGCCAACTACAACTGCTGACATCTATGCTAATGTAGTATCTACAACCGCTACTAACGGTCCAGGTTCTGCAGACCGTACTTCTGCTATTCAGTCTTACTGCAAGGCTGATGCAGAGTGTTCTCTCTACAACTGGACCATCGCAGGTTCTGAGGTTCACTCAGGTTACCTCAAGGTAGGTGCAGGTGGTACTATCGGTTCTATCACTACAGATGTTCTGGGTGAGAAGGCTAATGGTGCTTGCACAGTATCATTCAAGGTATCTCCTCGTTCTGATGGTAGCGTTTGTGCTGCTAAGGTTAAGCTCGTAGTTGTTCACGCAGATGGTACTGAGACTGTTGCAGCTTCTGGTCTGGATGTTCTTACCGACGGCGATGCTTTCAAGTATGTTTGGAAGTCTCACGAGGTTAAGGATGTACAGCTCCTTCCAACTGATAAGCTTAAGATTGCAGGCGACACTGAGGCTGCTTCAGGTGCATTCCGTTTCCACCTGGATGATATCCTCGTTGTAGCTCAGTAAATGAAGACACAGTTACAATAAGTAACTCTTTTCATTATTATTTTTGGGGCGGGAGGCACGAAAGTGCCTCCTGTTTTTTATTTATTTGGCGTGATAAGGCGGTTTTATTAAGGTCGAGTAGGGTCTTGCGCGTTCCATTATCTGTTTGCGCCAGACCTTACCCGACCTTGGAGCTACGAAGTAGCGACGACCTTACCCGACTTTAATGTGCCGCTAAAAGTATTCTTTGCGATAGTTATACCCGTTTCTCAGCCCCTCAAACTCCTCGCCGTTTTTGAGTGGGGCGGACTGAGCCGTGATATTGCAGTAGTGGTCTATAGTGTTGCAAAGTGCCTGCCAATCAATCGGTTGCGGGGTTGTAGGCTCTATACCTGCGGGGTACCAGTTGGTAAGTGGTAGGTTGAAGTGATTTGCAAGTGCGTGGACAGCCATAGCCGTAGCGTTAGCCTTGCCCTGCAGCGAGTAGCCCGCGATATGGGGTGTTGTAGCAAAGGCCTTCGTCACAAGTCGCTCGTCTATATCGGGCTCGCCCTCCCAGACATCTATGGCGCACGCGATATCCTCTCTCAGTAGAGCCTCGGTCTGCGCCACCTCGCCACGCGAGGCGTTGATAATGGTTGCCCCAGTGTGCAGAAGTGCCACGGTCTGAGGGTTTATCATACCGCGCGTAGTGCTATCAAGGGGTGTATGTAGCGTAACTATATCTACCTGAGGCAGAAGTTCTTGCAGCGACACGAAGTCCAGGTTTTCGCGCATCTGTCTTGGAGGGTCGCAGCATACGGTCTTAAAGCCCCACATCTGGGCATACTGCTTGACAAGCGAGCCGACATTTCCCACGCCGACAATACCCAATGTTCGCTGCTGTGGCACAAAGCCCTCCCTGCGAGACAGCTCCACAAGCACCGCAGCGACCCACTGCAGCACACCGCGGGCGTTACATCCTGCGGCGGTGGTGACGGTGATATTATGCGCGTGGCAGTACTCCATATCTATATGGTCAAAGCCGATAGTCGCCGTAGCGATAAACTGCACGCGGCTACCGTCCAGCAGCGCACCATTACAGCGGGTGCGGGTGCGGATAATCAGCGCATCAGCATCGGCAACAAGTTCGGGCGTAAAACTACCGCCATCGGCATAGACTACCTCGGCGAATGGCTCCAAAATGCCAGAAATAAAGGGAATTGCACCATCAATAACTACTTTCATAGTGACAAATATAATATAGGTATGATGAATTTGCAATAATTTTAGTAAATTTGTGGCAAATTCCGATGCTATGGACATAAATAACCTCTTTAGATTTGGCTTCAGCCTCTCGTCGGGCAGCAATGACAATGGCGGCTACTACTTCCGCGATGCGTTGCCTACGGCAGATGCGCAGATAGTACTTGTCTCGGCGCCGTGGGCGGTAACCTCGGCGGCAGGTCAGGGTGCGGCATATACCCCCGATGCGATTATTGATGCCTCTACGGCTGTCTCGCTCTACGATGTTGTCTCCGACACCTCTATAGATGGCAAGGTGGCAACGGCAGAGGTGGACTACGACCTGCAGGAGAGTTCTCTGCAGCTTGGTGGCGATGCAGCTAAGGTTGTTGCTCATATTGAGGATGGAGGCACGCTCTCGGGCGACTACTTTGCACGCAAGGTTGTGCGCATAAACCTCGGCTTCAGGGATATGCACCGCAGCGTGGGCAAGCGCGTGTTCCGCTTTGCCAGCAAGGGTAAGATTGTCGGCATTGTGGGCGGTGACCACTCGGTATCTTTCGGTGCTGTGCGCTCGCTCTCCTCTGTACATCCGCAGATGGGTGTGCTCTTTATTGATGCCCACAGCGACCTGCGCCCAAGTGGTCGTATATTTGACTACTCGCACCTCTCCGTAGCGCGAAATATCGTTGATGAGATTCCTGCTGTGTCAAAGTTGGTGCAGGTCGGTGTGCGCGATATGAGCCGCGAGGAGGTAGACTTCGCCGCAAACCACCCGAAGGTGACCATGTACTGCCACGAGAAGCTCACTGCCGAGCGATTCTCGGGTCGTAGCTGGGGCGAGGTGTGCGACGATGTGGTCTCGCAGCTGCCAGAGAAGGTATATATTTCGTTTGATATAGATGCCCTCTCGCCAGAGTGCTGTCCTCATACCAAGCGCCCCGTGGCTGGCGGTATGACCTTTGACGAGGCGGTATGTCTTATCAACCATGTAGCAGCGTCAGGGCGCGAGATTGTCGGCTTTGACCTTACAGAGATAGTTCCGGTAATGGAGTCGGGCGTAGATGCTGCCGTAGGTGCGCGTATGCTCGTAAAGCTCTGTGCTGCAGCACTTAAGTCTAAGAAATAAACACTATATGAGGAGTACTATTTTAACAATTTTCACCCTTGCGCTCTTCTGCACAACGCTCTTTTCGTGCAAGCAGAGCACAAATACTATCGCTACGGAGAGTGACTCGCTGAGCTATGTTATCGGCCTTAGCGTGGGTCAGTCGCTGATAAAGCTCGACTCTACGCTCAATGTAGATGCCGTCTGCGAGGCTATCCGCGATGTCTACAACGGCACGCAGAAGATGTCTATGGAGCAGGCGCGCGACTACTACTTGGGACAGAAGACCTACTTCATCCACGAGAAGGCGGAGAAGTATCAGGAGCAGTTCCTTGCAGACCTCCGCAAGAGCAACCGCGAGTTTGTCCGCCTGCGCAGTGGTGTGACATACCGCATTGTCAAGCTGGGCGACCAGAGTGTGCAGTCGCTCGTCTCGCGCGACTCGCTGCGCTTGGCAGTCTCTATCTTTGACGATGCTGGCAAGGCTATTGCCGAGAATGATACGCTCTATACCGCCTATCGCGACCTGCTTGAGGGTCTGAGAGAGGTTGTGCGCATTACGGGCAACGGCGGCAGCGTGGATGTGTGGGTGCCTTCAAACCAGGCTTACGGCTCGGAGGGCAATGCCGAGATGGGCATCGGCGCAAACCAACTGCTTAACTATAAAGTAGATATCGTTGATATAAATTACTACAATAAGAAAAAATAGGATGGCATATACTGCAAATTAGGCAATAATATATAAATGTTTTTTGCCGCTAAAAGCTATTTCGGTCTCTTTTGGAGCTATTTTGGTCTATTTTACAGTTTTCTTCAGTACAATAGGCTATTGCTTCTTCAGAAAAGCTGTAAAATAGCCTCAAAATATCATCCAAAATAGTCGCGACCTAATTTGCAGTATATACCATTTTTTTTATACCTTTGCAACCCAGAAAACAAACTAAACAATTTTATAGGAAATGAAAAAGATTTTTAATGTAGCAGTAGTAGCACTCGTTTGCGGTGCTATGGCTGTATCTTGCTGCTGTGGCGGTAAGAAGAGTATGGTAACAAAGGGTGATAAGTCTAAGATGGACACCCTCTCATACGCTATGGGTGCTAACCTCGGTTTCTTTATGACCACCCGTATCGCTGAGATTGATTTCAACACCGCAAAGCTTGATCAGGGTATTGAGCAGGCAGCTTTCGGTAAGGGTAAGTGGACAGCTGAGGAGGCTCAGGAGATCTTCCAGCAGCTTGTAGTTCCAGTAAACGAGCGCTTCGGTCAGCGTATGCAGCAGCTGCAGGATACTACCTCTACAGCAGAGCCTATCGCAGTATTTGTTAGCGAGGGCGAGCGCGATAGCCTCTCTTACGCTTACGGTCTGAACATCGGTAACGACCTTAAGGGTGGTAAGTTCCCTATCCAGATGCACTGGTACCTCCAGGGTCTGCAGCAGACTCGTGCAAACGAGGGCGCACTGACTGAGGAGCAGATTCAGGAGTTCCTCCAGAACTTCTTTATGGTAGTATATCCACAGCAGGAGAAAGAGGCATCTGAGGCTTGGTTGGCTAAGATGGAGAAGAAGTCTGGCGTTCAGAAGTCAGATAGCGGTCTTCTCTACCGCGTTATTAACGAGGGTGATGTAAGCCGTTCTGCTACTGACGACCGCGACCAGGTTACTGTTCACTACACAGGTCGTGACCGCGATGGCGTTGTTTTTGACTCTTCAATCTTTGAGAATATGCCTGCACAGCGTCAGGAGATGATGCGTCAGTATCAGCCAGATAAGTTTGACGAGAAGGGTAACATCATTGAGAATGAGCCTGTTACATTCCCACTTGACCGCGTTATCAAGGGTTGGACTGAGGGTATGAAGCTCGTAGGTCCTGGTGGTAAGATTATCCTCTACATCCCTGCAGAGCTCGCTTATGGTGCACGCGGCAACCAGGCTATCGCTCCAAATGCAGCTCTTGAGTTTGAGGTTGAGCTCGTAGATGTTAAGCCTTACGAGGACCCTAACGCAGCTGCTCCAGCAGAGAAGGTTGAGGCTGAGTAATCGCCTGACCAACAAAAACTAAGCGACCCAATCGGGTCGCTTTTTTTTGTGGATATATGCAACGCTTCGGCTGCTTATCTGCCAGATAGATGCTCTTTTATCTCGTTCAGATAATCTTTGTTGTATGCACGAATAACAACCTGCTCATTAGCATATAGTATGCCGAAGTAGAATCCCGTCTCAAGGTCGTTTATTGCATCTCTCATCTTTTTGAAATAGCTCAGGTAGGCATCGTAGAACTTCGCCTGCTTCGCCTCTGGCAGTGCGGAGTCAATGGCGCTATTTGCCAGACGACCCTGCAGCGCTACAGGCAGTGCTACACCTTGTATAGAGGCTCTCCACGCCCGTATTCTATCTCCGTATTCAGGCTTTGGCTGCTGCAATACCTGCCATAGCGCAGCTCTGAGCTGCTTCTTCTCTGTCGCCGTCAGCTGAACGGTGTTGTCTATAAACTCTATCAGTCGTGTCAGAGCAACCGAGTCCGTAGCACCCTCAATAAAGGAGTTAAAGGTGTGGTCTTGCTTGAGAATAGCCAGATTGTCGTTGTACATCTGGAGATACTCCTCCTTTGTGGTCCTTTTGTAGATTGGGAGCATGTGAGCCCAAAGATCGTCTATATTGGCAGCCTCCTTGTCAATACTACCCCAAGTAGGGAGAATATTTAGACTTACAAGCGTGTCGGCAAGGCGGGCGCACTGCTCAAACGATGGCGCATTCTGACCATTGTTGGCATACTCCCACTTCAGCGCAAGTAACTCTCCCTTGTGGTTCGCCAGATACATAATGGTCGCTTTGTGGCTAATCTTTTCAACATAATCAACCAAATGCGCTAACGACTTACAACGCTCCTCTACAGTGTCCATCAGCTTGCGACTAAGGTCGTTATACTGACCACCTCTTAGCAGTGGCTTATTTGCAAGCGAGCCTATGTCGCCTACGCATACGCAGTAGTACGATGTAGGCATACAGCATCGTTTATCCTCGGTGTAACCTATTCTGCGAGAGGTGATTACGGTATCTCGCAGAGATTCGGAGGAGGCATATTTCTCAAAGAAGTCAAAGCCATAACTCTTTGGGGTAGAATGTGGACTCTGCGCCGAACTGTATGGCAAAAAGGCTATGCTGGCGATAGTCAATATGAAGGGTAATAATATTCTATTCATAGTAATCAGTGTTATGTGAAACAAAAAAGGTCTGGATAGTTAGCTATCCAGACCTTGACTTGCAAGATTGCTGTTACTTCGCGTAGCTCACTGAGCGGGTTTCGCGGATAACGGTAATCTTCACCTGACCTGGGTAGGTCATCTCGTCCTGGATACGCTTTGCGATGTCGTGCGACAGAGCCTCAGACTCAGCGTCAGAGAGTTTATCTGCACCGACAATTACGCGCAGCTCACGACCCGCCTGGATAGCGTAGGTCTTAACAACGCCATCGTATGAGAGGGCGATATCCTCCATCTCCTTCAGACGCTTGATGTAAGACTCAATAACCTCGCGGCGAGCACCTGGGCGCGCACCAGAGATAGCGTCGCACACCTGAATGATAGGGGCAATCATAGATGTCATCTCGGTCTCGTCGTGGTGAGCACCAATAGCGTTGCAGACATCAGCCTTTTCCTTATACTTCTCGGCGAGCTTCTGGCCGATAATTGCGTGTGGCAACTCTGGCTCATCATCAGGCACCTTGCCTATATCGTGCAGCAGACCTGCGCGGCGTGCAGCCTTAGGGTTAAGACCCAGCTCGGCAGCCATGATACCTGCGAGGTTTGCAGTCTCGCGGGCGTGCTGGAGCAGGTTCTGACCGTATGACGAGCGGTACTTCATCTTACCAATCAGGCGGATAAGCTCTGGGTGCAGACCGTGAATGCCCAGGTCTATAGCTGTGCGCTTACCAACCTCTACAATCTCCTCCTCAATCTGCTTCTTGACCTTCGCCACAACCTCCTCAATACGAGCAGGGTGGATACGACCGTCGGTTACAAGCTGGTGGAGTGCCAGACGAGCAATCTCACGACGCACAGGGTCAAAACCACTCAGAATGATAGCCTCTGGGGTGTCGTCTACGATAATCTCAATGCCTGTTGCAGCCTCAAGAGCGCGAATGTTACGACCCTCACGGCCGATGATACGACCCTTAACATCCTCAGAATCAATGTTAAATACGGTCACTGAGTTCTCAATAGCGGTCTCTGTAGCCACACGCTGAATAGACGCCACGATGATACGCTTAGCCTCCTTTGTAGCGGTGAGCTTCGCCTCCTCAATGGTCTCGTTGATGTAGGCAGCTGCCTCGCTCTTGGCCTCTGCCTTCATGTTCTCTATCAGAGTGTTCTTCGCCTCCTCCGAGCTCATGCCCGAGATCTGCTCCAGACGAGCATTCTGGTCGCTCATCAGCTGTGCAAGCTCAGCCTTGCGCTCCTCAAGGGTCGCAATCTGCGCCTCCATCTTGGCCTTAATCTTGTCATTCTCAGAGAGTTTGCGCTCCAGCTCCTTCTGCTGTTGCTGCAGAGCCTGCTCGGCCTGACGCACACGCTGCTCCGCCTCCTTAATCTTCTGATTACGCTCGTTTACGGCGCGATCGTGCTCACTCTTGAGTTGTATGAACTTCTCCTTTGCCTGAAGGGCTTTCTCCTTCTTCATCATCTCGGCCTGTGCCTCCGCCTCGCTAAGCAACGCCTTCGCGCGAGACTTTACAGCCAAGTAGGTTGTTATTCCTACTATCGCCGAAACAACCAGGGCAACTCCTAAAATAAAGATGTATTCCATAGTCTGTTTGGTTTATATATAGTTTTCTAAAAGTTTCTAATTTGCACCATTTTGTTGTCAGAATGGTGGATTTACGGTGCATCGTGATAATTCACTGGATGGGTTGTACTTGAGCGTACTACCCATTCGGGGAATTGAGGGATGTGCCGTAAATACGCCATTATCACAACAAAATAAAAAAGCCGCATTAGATTCCTTGTTAGGTAATGACGAATCTGTAAAATAAGTCATGTGTGGGGTTCTGCTTGTTTTCGCAACCTTCCATCGGTACGCGCGGTACTCACCATTGCTGGCTACAAGGCCTGGTTTTGACAAATTGAGACTGCCCCAATGTAAAAAGTGTTCAGTTTCGCAAAACGAAAGGAATCTATGCGGGTAGATTTTTCTGTATGTAAAGAACCGATGTAGACTACTTCAGCCTACTCTCTATCTTCTCTATCAACGCTGCAAGTGCCTGACTATCAACACCTGCGCTATTTTCGCTCTCAAGACATACCAGCTCTGTAGCCAGGTCCAGGGCCACCTTTGCCAGAAAGTCGCGGTCGTTGTAACCGTCCCACTTCTCGCTCATAGCCTCTGCAAGCTGCTCGTTGAGCCTCCTCTCAGCAATACGATACGCCTCCTCCAATGGGTCAGGAATATCTAATCCATACTGCTTGTTGAGAATTGTAAATGTATGTTTTCTTGTAGCCATACGTCACCATTCTAAATCTTCGCCGAAACGAGCTCAATACACTTGTCAACCTCCCGCAATAAACGGTTAATCTGTGCTCGCGCCTGCTTTGTATCTCCGCCCTCAGAGGTCATCGCCCCCGTCAGCTTCGCCTGCGCCAGAGCCCTTTCGGTGTCAGAGAGCTGCTGCTGGAGGGTGCGAATTTTACGCTGCTGTGCCGCTGTAAGCATCTGCAGACGAGCCACCTCCTCCGTCGCAAGAGTGTACTTATCCAGCATCTTGTCAATGCTTTCCTCTAAGTTCTGTACAATCTTATTCTCTGCCATATTATTCATAATATTACACAAAGGTAGTAATAAAAAACTAAACAACCAAAATTTTATTGTGAAAATACGGCATTAGCTGCGCATCCCTTAAATTTCAGTCGCGGCTGTACTCCCTTGGTACTATCCGCAACTGAAATTTCGCACGATGCACACCTACTACCGCATTTTGACAATAAAATGTATTTGTCGTGAAAAGCACGCATTTGCGTCACATCCCTTAAAAAGTAGCATCGGCTGTACCTTTTTTAGTACTATCCGATGCTACTTTTTTGCACGAAGCCCCGCAACTACGCACTTTTGACGACAAATTAGGTGCAAGGAGTAACTGGCGGCGCAGATAAATTACGCTTCTACTCGGATTTAGGGCTGCTGCCGCAGGCAGTGAAAGAAAAAATAGCCATCCGAGGTCAAACTTGTTTGAAACCGAAGGTGGCTATTTTTTATTTCAATAACTCTACGAGTTATCCTAAATCTGCAGCGCATAGAAGAGAAACGAAGTTTCTCCAAAAGTTTTTGCGCGCCCTGCTTTTTTCAAAAAGCGGGCAGTACTGTGCGTCTACAGCACGATGCGGAGGTTTTGGAACAGGCACTCGATGGTGATAGGGAATTCGGGGCCGGGTTGTCCGTCCATATCGGTGAGAGGTGAGAGCGGGGATGTTATTGTCATCTTTGAGGTGCGGATGTGTACCACCTCCTCGTTTGGTGTTCCGCTGATGAGGTACTTTGTGGCGTACCAGGCGCTGGCGAGGGGTTTGCATTTGCGCAGCATCAGGCAGTCCAGCAGGCCGTCGTTTATTGCAGCGTGGCGTGCAAGGGGTATTCGTCCTGCGGTCTCGCCGTTGAATATGAGGGTTATCATGCTATCCACATCTATCTCGCCGTTGTCGTGGACGATGTGGAGGGGGATAAACTCGCGGTTGTGCAGCTCCTTGGAGCCCTCTATCAAGTAGGCGGCTCTACCTATATGTTGTTTTATCTTCTCGGGTGTGTGCTGGGATGTTGTTGTGAACATTCCGAAGCTGAAGATGTTTACGAAGTACTCGCCATTCACCCTTCCGCAATCTACGGGTTGCTCTGTGCCGCTGGCTATCTGCTTTGCCGCCTTGATGATGTTGGAGTGCATACCTATCGCCCCGGCGAAGTCGTTTGCCGTACCTGCGGGGATGATGCCTAAGGGGTAGTCAAGCCCCCTCTGGCGCATAGCGTTTACCACATAGTTTATTGTGCCGTCGCCACCACAGATAACCACCAAATCTACCTCTGGAGCACCGTCAAAGGGGTTTTCGCCAAAGCGTAGCATCTTGGGATGTGGGTCGTAGCCCGCATCTACGAATATCTGCTCTATGGTATCCATCTTGCGCTTCAGCCTTCCGCGACCAGCCTTTACATTGTAAAGCAATAGCAACTGTTTGTTCATAACTCACTAATTTTCAATGGTTGAGAAGATGGAGTACTCGCCATCCTCTGCCGCCATGATGAAATATACCTCTACACCCTTCTCTTTAAGCTGCTGAGCAAGGGTTACGGCACCCTCCGCCCCCATCGCCATAAACATCGTCGCCATGGCATCTGCCACTACGCAGCGTGGCGCTATGACGGTTGCCGAGAGTAGGGTAGAGACCACACTCTTGCCCGTCTTTGGATTTATGGTGTGCACAACCTTATTGCCCTCACTATCAGTGTAGTAGCGACGATAGTTGCCCGATGTGGCAAGGGCTCTGTCGCTCAGAGGGACAATGGTCTGGCAGTTCTGTCCAGGATTTTGATTACCCTCAAAGGGGCTATCTACGCCTATGCGCCACTCACGCCCCGAGGCGTTTACTCCCGCAGCGCGAATCTCGCCACCCACCTCTACGATGTAGTCGCTGCAACCCATCGCCTCCAGTCGGTCTGCCAGTAGGTCTACGGTGTAACCCTTGGCAAGGGAGTTGAGGTCTAACTGCACGCGGGGGTCGCTCTTTACTATGCGGTTGCCATTGACGCGAAACTTGTCAAAGCCGACAAAGCGTAGCAACGAGTCTATATTTGGGTTCTCAACCTTCTCCTTGGCGGCAAAGCCGTACGCCTCGGTCAGGGGCTTTACGGTGATGTCGTACGCACCCCCGCTCATACTGTGCATCTGCGCCGCTACGGCTATGTTGCGAAGCAGGTGGATGTCAAGCGTATCCGCCTGATTGCTGTTTATGCGGCTGATGAGCGACTGGGGGTTAAATATTGACATTGAGGACTTTGCGAGGGTGTCTATCCTCATCGCCTCGGCGTATATGTCGGCAGTTTTTGCGGTGGTATTTGCAACGATGCGGAAGGTTGTGCCCAGCATAAAGCCCTCCACGGTTGTGTACCGCGAGCGAGGAGCACAGCCGACGGTTAGCATTAGCAGTGCCGTTGCAAATAGCGCATTTATGAGTTGTTTCATCTTTTATCGTTTTACGACAACGCAAAGGTAAGAAAATTTTGTGTAAAAACGCAATTAGAACCCTCTCTAATAGATTATTGAAAAAAAAGAGGCGGAAAATTCGTTAAATTGTTTCTAAATCAAGAAATTATCCCTATCTTTGCACCGCTTTAACGCGATTCCGGTAAGGGGAATGCGGATGAAGTATTATTAACAATTTATAAACTCAAAATTTTTTTCACTATGGCTTATTTAACAGCAGAGAAAAAGGAGGAGATTTTCGGTCAGTACGGCAAGTCTAACAAGGACACTGGTTCTCCAGAGAGCCAGATTGCACTGTTTTCGTACCGTATCAGCCACCTTACAGAGCACCTCAAGAGCAACCGTCACGACTTCGGTACCCAGCGTTCATTGCTTCGCTTGGTAGGTAAGCGTCGTCAGCTGCTCGAGTACTTGAAGGAGGTTGATATCGAGCGTTACCGCGCTATCGTTAAGACCCTCAACCTTCGTAAGTAATACGAGGAGAGAAATGGAGGCAACGGTCTGTTGCCTTCATTTTCTTTGTTTTGGAAACAAATTTTTTTTGGACGAATATATAGACGATTATGGAAAACAAGTTGTACAACGCTGTACAGAAGTTCATCCCACTGGAGGGTGGACGAGAGATTATGATCGAGACCGGCAAGCTGGCAAAGCAGGCTGACGGTTCGGTTGTTGTAAGACAGGGCGACACTATGCTGCTCGCTACTGTTGTTGCCGCAAAGGATGCAAAAGAGGGAACAGACTTTATGCCTTTGCAGGTAGAGTATAAGGAGAAATTTGCCGCTGCAGGTCGTATCCCAGGCGGTTTTATGAAGCGTGAGGGTAAGGCTTCAGACAACGAGATTCTCGTTGCTCGCCTTATTGACCGTGCACTTCGCCCACTCTTCCCTGCAGATTACCACGCCGAGGTTTTTGTTACCGTAAACCTTATCTCGGCAGATAAAGATATTCAGGCTGATGCACTGGCTGGTCTGGCTGCTTCAGCAGCGCTCGCTGTATCGGATATTCCGTTCGGCGGCCCAATCTCAGAGGTGCGTGTGGCTCGCATTGGCGGTCAGTACTGCATCAACCCTACATTCTCACAGATGGCAGATTGCGACCTTGACCTTATTGTTGCAGGTACTATTGACAACATCCTGATGGTTGAGGGTGAGATGAACGAGGTCTCTGAGGAGGTTATGCTCGGCGCTATCAAGTATGCACACGAGGCTATCAAGACTCACTGTGCTGCTCAGATTGAGCTCTCTAAGGAGCTTGGTAAGGATGTTAAGCGCGAGTATTGCCACGAGACTAACGACGAGGAGCTTCGTCAGACTATCATCACCGAGCTCTACGATCGCGCTTACGCTATCGCTACCAGCGGTACTATGAAGCACGAGCGTAGCGAGGCTTTTGAGGCTCTGGAGGCAGAGTTCGCTTCTCGCTTTACCGAGGAGGAGCTTGAGGAGAAGGCTCCGCTGATTCACAAGTACTTCCACGATGATGTACAGAAGATGGCTATGCGTAATATGATTCTGGACGAGGGTCTGCGCCTTGACGGTCGTAAGACAGACGAGATTCGTCCTATCTGGTGCGAGACAAACTACCTGCCTTGCGCTCACGGTTCGGCTATCTTTACCCGTGGTGAGACTCAGTCGCTCTCTACCGTTACTCTGGGTACAAAGCTTGACGAGAAGATGTACGACGAGGTGCTCATTCAGGGCTCTGAGCAGTTTACTCTCCACTATAACTTCCCTCCATTCTCTACAGGTGAGGCTCGCCCATCTCGTGGTGTTAGCCGTCGTGAGATTGGTCACGGTAACCTCGCTTGGCGCGCGCTCAAGCCTATGGTGCCACTGGGAGAGGAGAACCCTTACACCGTGCGCGTAGTGTCAGATATCCTTGAGTCTAACGGCTCATCTTCTATGGCAACTGTTTGCGCAGGCTGTATGGCTCTGATGGATGCAGGTGTTAAGCTCCGCAAGCCAGTTTCTGGTATCGCTATGGGTCTTATCTCTGATAGCGCAACTGGTCGCTGGGCAGTACTTTCAGATATCCTCGGCGATGAGGACCACCTCGGCGATATGGACTTCAAGGTTACAGGTACCCGCGATGGTATCACCGCAACCCAGATGGATATCAAGGTTGATGGCCTTAGCTACGAGGTGCTTGCAAAGGCACTGGAGCAGGCTCGTCAGGGTCGTATGCACATCCTTGATAAGATTTGCGAGACTATCTCTGAGCCACGCGAGGACTACAAGCCATTTGTTCCACGCATTGAGCAGATTCTCATTGATAAGGACTTCATCGGCGCTGTTATCGGTCCTGGTGGTAAGGTTATTCAGGAGATTCAGAAGACTACAGGTACTACTATCACCATCACCGAGACCGATAAGAACGGTGTTGTTGATGTGTTCGGTCCAAATAAGGAGGCTATTGACGCAGCTATGGCTCGCATCAAGGGTATTGTTGCCGTTCCAGAGGTTGGCGAGCAGTACCACGGTACTATCAAGTCTATCGTTGCATTCGGTGCATTCGTAGAGATTCTTCCTGGTAAGGAGGCTCTGCTCCACATCTCGGAGATTGACTACCGTCGCTTTGAGACTATGGAGGAGACCGGCCTTAAGGAGGGTGACCAGATTGATGTTAAGCTCATCGGCCTTGACTCAAAGACCGGCAAGCTCAAGCTCTCACACAAGGCACTCCTTCCAAAGCCAGAGGGCTGGGTAGAGCCAGAGCGTAAGCCTCGTGGTGATCGTCCAGAGCGCAAGGGCAATGGTGGAGAGCGTCGTGAGCGCCGTCCTCGCAAGGAGTAAGAAGTTTATCTAAAAACCAATAAAGGGCTGTACGCTTTGTACAGCCCTTTGTTGGTTTTAATGGTCGTACGCGAAATGGCAAATAATGGCAGTCGGGCTAACGTCCTTAATGACATTGAATGATAGCTGACGCAGTAGAACTTTTTTCGGAAATAGTCTGGTATCCGCAGGATACTAAAAATAGATACAGCACTCACTCAAGTTTACTTGAAAGTGAAATGCTGTAGCTGTTTTTGTATTGTCGTAGACAACAGACTATTTCCGCAACGATTGGAAGAGAAACGAAGTTTCTCCAAGAGTTTTTGGGGCGCCTTTTTGCAAAAAGGCGCGGTACTATTGGTGGAGGAGCTCCTTCTGGCGGAGACGGCGGAGTTCGCGGTTGAGCAGGATAGCTGCGAGGGTTATGGATGCGCAGTCGGCTATAGGCATTGATATCCACACGCCGGTAGCGCCCATAAATCGTGGTATTATCCAGAGCAGAGGCAGCAGGAAGAGCAGCTGGCGGGTCATAGATACGAAGATAGATAGTTTCGCGTGGCCGATATACTGGAAGAATGCTGCTGCGACGATTTGGAAGCCCACGAGAGGGAACATCGTAACAATTATTCTCATACCCTGTGTTGCTGCGGCAATCATCAGAGCCTCGTCACCACCGCGGGAGGTATCTACGAATGCTTGGGCTATAGCCTCTGGGAATGCCTGGCAGCAGATGAAGCCTATGGTTGCTATGGTCATACCGCAGCCTATGGTCATAAAGAGGGCTTTGCGCACGCGGTCGTACTGCTTTGCTCCGTAGTTGAAGCCCACGATAGGCTGCATACCCTGGTTAAGTCCCTGGATAACCATTATGAGCAACATAACTATACGGTTCACTATGCCGTATGCGCCCACATATATATCTGCCGAGCCGTGTACGGTCTTTACTATGTCGTGCGCACCCGTGCCGCCATACTTCAGCAGGGCGGTATTTACGAATGCCGCTACCATAGAGGCGCAGATGTTCACCATAAATGGCGCAAGACCGATGGATAGTATCGCCTTGATAATCTTCCAGTCCAGCACAAATGCTGCGCGGCGGAAGCGTACGAAGCTACTCTTCTGGAAGAAGTGCGAGCAGGCGATGATGAATGCCACGCCTTGCGATATTACCGTTGCTAATGCTGAGCCCTTGATGCCCCAGCCGAACTTGAAGATAAAGAGCGGGTTGAGGCAGAGGTTGAGCGCCACAGCTGTGAGGATTATGCGCATAGACTTCTGCGGATATCCCGAGGCGCGAATCTGCTCGTTAAGCCCAAGGTACATGTGCTGGGTCATATTTCCCAGCAGGATTATGCGCATAAAGTCCTTCGCGTAGCCTATGGTCTCGGCGGAGGCATTACCGCCACTAAAGAGCTGGAGGATAGGGTCAAGGAAGATGAGCATAAAGGTCATCAGCGCAAGACCGAGCACGAAGTTGAGCATTACGGCATTGGCGAGCGTCTTCTCGGCCGCCTGTATATTTCCCTCGCCCAGGCGGATAGACATACGCGCAGCAGCACCCACGCCCACCATTGCTCCGAAGGCACCTGCGATGTTCATTATCGGCATCGTGATAGCCATACCCGCAATAGCGCCACCGCCCACACCGTGACCCACGAAGATGGAGTCGATGATGTGATAGAGCGACGAGGAGGCCATAGCGATAATCGCCGGCGTAGCATAACGCCAGAGCAGAGAACCGATATTGTCCGTTCCTAATGAGAGTGTAGATGCCTGTTTTGCCATATTGGATGTCGCCAATTAACGCGCAAAGATACCAAATTATAAATAGACCACAAAATGGTCGTCGGTTTCAAGTATTGTAAAAGTTGCACTTTCTGACCTATTGTCCACCACCACAACCACGCCTGCGGCTATGTCAAGGCTCTTTACGCGGATATGGTCAAGCATAGATAGCGACGGGTCGCGGCGTAATTTGTAGTAGCACTCGCGGGCGCACCAGAGGGCAACAAGCTCTTCGTTGCGGTGGCAGAGGCTACGCTCCTCAGTGGTGAGGAAGCGGCTGCTTATGCGCGCCACATCTCTATCTTTTCGCTCTACATCCACTGCGCAGTGTGCGTCGGAGACCACTACGGAGATAAGGTCTACGGTGTGCGAGACGCCGATGTGGAGCGAAGAGCCCAGGATAGATGGCGCCCCAGCACTATCGTAGCAGATGCTGTGCACAGAGCCTAAATGGCGATTGAGTACCGCTCGCCAAGTGAGATACTCCGCAGCGCGGCGTGGCGAGTAGTCGGCGGCGCAGATAAGATCTGCTTCGGTGACATAGTCGCGGCACTGCTCCACGCTAAGGAGCGGAGAGAGGAGTAGTGTGCTACTCATTTTGCGGAAGGATAACCTTGATTTTATCTATGCGGTGACCCTCAACGGCGGTGACTACAAAGCGGATGGAGTGGGAGGTTATCTGCTCGCCCTTCTTGAGGAAGTTGCGCTTAATCTCAAGCATCAGACCCGCGATGGTCTCGGCTCTGCCCTGTACATCCTCAAATAGCTCGCTATCTAACTGCAGCACGCGAAGCATATCCACAATGTGGGTCTTACCGTCAAAGAGATATGTGCGCTCGTCTATACGCTCGTAGAAGTTCTCGTCCATATCGCTCTCGTCCGAAATCTCGCCCACAACCTCCTCCAGAATATCCTCCATAGTCACCAGACCCTGCGTAGCGCCATACTCGTCTACAACAATGGCCATGTGTACCTTCTCGCGGCGGAAATCCTCCAGCAGGTCGGTAATCTGCTTGTGCATCGGCACGATGTACGGCTCGCGGATAAGGCTCTGCCAGCCGAAGTCGTCCTTGCGCGAGGCGTGCTCTATAAGGTCCTTGACAAAGAGCGTACCCTTGATGTTGTCTATACTCTCGGCATAGACTGGCAGGCGCGAGTAGCCCGACGAGGTGATTGTCTGGCGCACCTCGTCAAAGGTCATTGTCTGCTCTACAGCGACAATATCCATACGCGGACGCATAATCTGCTCCACCTCGCGTGAGGCGATATTTACAATGCCCGAGAGTATGCGCTGCTCCTCCGAGGAGGCTGTGCGGGTCATATCCACCGCATCGGCAAGGTCCTCAATAGATATGTCGGCACTGCGCTGTGCTACGCGGTGGCTGACAGCGTTGGAGGTCTTTACAAGTGCGAAGCTGAGGGGCGAAACTAACCAACGCAGCAGCGAGAGTGGCTGTGCAAACCATAACGCCACGCGCAGAGTAGCTCCCTGGGCAAAGACCTTCGGCAACACCTCGCCACAGAGCAGCAACAGGAAGGTTACAATTACCGTATGGACCAGAAAACTCCAGTTGCCAAAGTTAAAGAGGCTGTTGAGAATCTGCGTGGAGAGGACAACCGTACCGATATTAACCATATTGTTTACCACAAGGATGGTCGCCAGTAGCTTGTCGGGGTCATCCAACAACTTCGCTGCGGCATCGGCAGCAACCGACCCGCCACGCTTTATATGCCTAATCTCGGCAGGGGTGAGCGAGAAAAATGCCACCTCCGACGAGGACATCATCGCCGAAATCATCAGTAGGAGAATATCTCCCGCTACCAAAAATAGTACATCGGGACTAAAACCTAAATACTCTATCATAGTTACTCTTAAAACTCAAAATCTTGCTGCTGTGTGTTGTCCACCTCCTCGTTGGTGACTGGCGAGCCGTCCATCTTGATGACAACCTTCTTACCCTTAATCTCGTTTATAAGCATCAACCCACGACGGCTCTTGTAGGCAGGGGTGTTGGCATCCAACTGGTAGGCACTACTTAGCTGCTGTGGCGGTATCGGCTTTGGTGCAATACGCTCAGGAATAGCCACTCGCCAAGGCTCATCTGGCAACGCCTCCTCTACCTCTACCTTAGGCTGCGGCGCAGGGGCAGGGGTTGGTGCAGGTGCAGGAGCAGGTTGAGGTTGTGGTGCAGGCTGCGGTTTTGGTGCAGGGGTTGGCTGCGGTGCAGGTGCTGGCTCTGGCTTTGGTGCAACTGTAGGCGCAACAACTGGCTGAGGTGCTGGTTGTGGCTGAGGTTGAGGCGCAGGTTGCGGTGCAGGTGCTGGCGCTGGCTTTGGTGCGGGTGCAGGGACAGGAGCTGGCGCCGGCGCAGGGGTTGGCTGCGGAGCAGGTGCTGCTTGCACGGGCGGAGTAGGCTGCGCAGGTTGCACCGGAGTGGTTGTAATCACTGGCGGCGTAGGGACAGCGACCTCTGGGGTCATTGGCGCCTTCTGCTCAAGGCTCAGGTCCAACTTGCCACCGAAGGCCTCGCGGTAGTAGCTATCGGCGTGGAAGCCGGTAACGACGATGATAATCTCTATCTTATCCTCCAGCTCAGGCTTGATGCTTGTACCCCAGATGATATTTACAGGGGTGTCGCCAGAGGCAATCTTCTGGATATAGTCCAGGGCGCAGTTCACCTCCTTCATCTTCAACCCGTCAGGCTTGGATGTTGCGAAGTTTACCAACACCTCCTTAGCGCCCTTGATAGGCACATTGCCAAACAGCGGCGATAGCACCGCCTGGTCAATAGCCTTTGTTACGCGCTGCTCGCCACCCTCGGCAGCCATACCCATAACGGCGTAGTGGCTATCGCGGACAACCTTGCAGACATCGGAGATATCGACACTCACCAGGTCGGACTGCGTAAGTGCGATCTCGGCAATACCCTTAGCGGCATAGGCAACAATGTCGTTTGCCATATTGAAGGCGTCGTGCACCGAGCGGTCCTCCGAGAGCTGGATGATGGTCTCGTTCCTTATAATAATAAAGGTATCAACAAAGTCCTGCATCACGCGGATACCGTTCATCGCCTGCTCAAAGCGGTGGTTACCCTCATTGACCGATGGTGTGGTGAGGATGGCGATGAGTGGAATGCCGAGGCTGTTAATCATCTGCGCCACAATAGGGGTAGCACCCGTACCGGTACCACCACCCATACCCGCCGTGAGGAAGATAAGGTCGGGCTTGTGCTGCTTGACATACTCGCGGATTGCGGGCAGCGCCTCCTTGGCCTTGTTCTGACCTACCTGAGCGTCATTTCCCGCTCCCTTGCCGTCGCCCATACATATCTTCTGCGTATCACCCAGCGGGCTCTTGTCCAGAGCTTTGCTATCGGTGTTACAAATCATCAGATTCACGCCCTTGATGCTGAGCGAAAAGATATGGTCTACCGTATTACCACCCGCACCACCTACGCCGATAACCATAATCTTCGCAGGTATGCCGTGTGCAGTAACTTTACTACTCTTAAATTCGCTATATAATCCCATAAGGAAGTTGTTTTCAATCGGTTAATACTATTACTTCGCCTTGTCGTCGCTGCCCATCTGGCGGGAGATGTAGCGGAAGAACTTTCCGAACATATTGCCATTGGTCGTTTGTGGGGTTTCGGGTGCCTCCTGCTCCTCCGTAGGGGTGGTAGGCTCTGTTTTCGGCTCCTCCTTAACTGGTGCTGGCGCTGGCGCAGGGGTAGCTGGCTTAGGCACCACCTTGCTCACTGGCGCTACGGGACGAGGGGTCGGCTGTGCAGGCTTGACATCTGCCGGGGTAGCCTCCTTCTTAGGCTTACTCTCCACAATATCCAGCTCCTTGACATAGGATGCCGAGAATGTTGCAGCGTGCAGCATAATAGCCACAGCGGCGTGCTCTACAGGGGTGATAAGGATGTCGGAGTTGTTCTTGATGTTGATGCCGTGGAGGGTCTCCACCTTACGACAAGGGCGGTTGAGCTCGCGCTCAAAGAGCTCCTCAATAAGCTCTAACGACGAAGTACCTCCCGTAAGCACATAGCCGTGAGGGATAAACTCTGCAAAGCCCGACTCGCGGACAACCTTACCGACAAGCTCGGCGATATCCATCAGGCGAGCCTCAATGACAGTGGCGATATTACGGCGGATAATCTCCTTGTTACCATCCTTAATAACCTCATTCTCAGGGATATCGCTGCTGATAGCCCTGCCGTAGCAGTGCTTGATTTTGGAGATGTCGCTATTCTTCGGCAGTATAGATTTCAGGTCTGCATCTATCAGTTCGGCACCCACAGGCAGCGAGCGGAAGTACTGCACGCGGTTGTCGCGCACAATAGTTACATCGGTAACCTCGTGGCCCAGGTCCACGATAACAACGCCCTCCATAGCCTCCTGAGGCGATACGAAGAGTGGGTAGGTGATTGTCGGAGTGACAAAAATCTTCTGCATCTCCATACCCACGCGGTGGTGCAGGTGCTTGAGGCAGTTGTGCTGGTCGTTAGTACCCACGGTGAGCATATAGCGAGCCTTGAGCCAGCTGCCCTGCAGGCCCGTAGGGTCAATAATCTGCTTTGTGCCATTGACAAAGTAGCAGAGTGGGCTTCGCTCCCACACGCCCTCGGCAGGACTCTCGGGCTTAATCTGCGAGATAAGCTGACGCAACAGGACAATCTCCTCGTTGCCAATCACGCCCGTGCGCTTATTTCTCACGGCGAGCATATCCTCAACAATCACGCAGCGGGTGTTGCTGTCGCCCAGACCGAAGTATGCCTGCTCAATCTTTATACCCAGCTCATCCTCCAACTCCTCCTTGGCATTGATGATTGCCGAGCTCAGGTTAGGCACAGCGCTGGAGAGGGCGGTGCATATACGCCCCTGCTTGATGCTCCTCTTATTGTTCTGTATGGAGGTGCCCTCAATGTTGATACTCTGCTGACCCTCCTCGCGAGAGCCTACAACCATAACAACATTGGCACTTCCCAAATCTACTCCGACGAAATATTGTTTCATATAACTCTAATTTGCTGTTCTGTAAGTGCAGACAATTCTATCTGCAAAGTTCAAGTTCACACTCTTGTAGCTATCCCAGCCGCAGGTAGGCATAACCTTGTCGTAGAAGGCGCGTAGCTTTGTCATCTTGCGCTCGCTATCGGCAAGTGTACCGAACTCTATGCGGTGGTCTCCGCTACGAGGTATAAGTGTTAGGCTCAGCGAGCCGTAGCTCGTGGTGCTTGCCACTATCTGCACAATCTCCGAGCGCCAGAAGCGGTCGGACTCTATTGTGGAGATAAAGGCGATAAGCTCTCTCAGCTCGTTGTATCGCTGGCGGGTAACCTCTGCCCGCTGCCTTATGGCACTCTGCTGTGCGGCTATAGCCTGCAGCTCGCGCTTGCAGTCGCGCAGGTGACCGTCTATGTAACGGTATAGTCGCCTCCGCTCGCCCCGCTCAGTAATTGTGCTGTCGCGCACCGCCTTGCGGCGAGAGAGCCAATGCTCCTGACGCTCAAGCACAGGTGCTGTAGCCCTGCCTACGATGCGTACCGAGTCCTCTGCCTCCGCCATAAGAGCCGCAAGCGCCACGCGCATATCACCCTCAAAGTCGGGCTTGAATATCGGACGGTATACTCCGCTTACCACTGGCGTGTGCAGTGCCGCGTGGTCGGGAGCGCCGAAGATATAGCCATCGGCGGTAATGTAGCAGTTGTACCCCTCCGTAACAAGCCTAAAGAGCGGCTTGCGCTGGCTGATACGGATATGGAGCGTACCATTGTAGGTGGTGTATATGCCCACATGGTCCACAAAGCCCTCGTTGCAAATCAACTCCTTGATAGCAATCTTATCCACACTGCCCACATTGGTATTTATGGTGGCAATGCCCTGCTCAAGGAGCATCTCGCGCACGCGCTGTGAGGTTATCAGCTGACCCGCAGCTGTTGAGTCCTCAATCTCCACGGCCAGACGCTCAATATTCTGCTCCTGCTTATGACGGCGAACAAGCGTTGCACTGTAGACCACATAGGCGGCAATCGCAGCCCAGATAGTTACCACAAGTGCTATGTTCGCTATCCGTCGCCACATACGCTACCCCTTTGCTGCAATAACATCTGCCACAGCCTGACAGTAGGCGTCAATATTACCTGCACCAAAGGTGACTACAACATCGGTCTTAGCACCCCCGAGATACTCCGCCAGCACCTCTCGCTCCACAATGGTGCAAGGGACGGTCACTCGCTCGGCGATAATCTGCGAGCAGATACCCTCTATAGGCTCCTCGCGAGCGGGGTATATCGGCAGCAGTACCACCTCGTCGGCAAGGCTCAGCGCCTGAGCAAACTCAGTGTAGAGGTCGCGCGTGCGGGTGTAGAGGTGCGGCTGAAATACTGCCATAAGTCGCCTTTCGGGGAACATACCCCTTACGGAGGTTATCGCAGCACTAAGCTCGCGCGGATGGTGTGCATAGTCGTCCATATAGACCGCCTTCGGGGTGTTCACATAGAACTCAAAGCGACGCTTCACGCCCGAGAACTCAGCCAGAGCCCTTCGCAGCGCATCGTGCTCCACCTCCTTACCCTCCACCTTAGCCGTGAGGATAAAGAGTGCCACCGCCGCCACAGCATTCTCCACATTCACCCAGCCCGGGATGCCGAGGGTACAACCCTCAATAGTCCCAAATGGGGTTACGATGTCAAATGTGTAGTGTCCCGTAGGCAGTAGTGCTATATTGGTGGCGTAGAAGTCCGCAGGCTCGTCGTAGGAGTAGCGGTAGACCGAGATATCGCTGTTGCGAATCTCTACATCCACGCCGCTCTTTATCACCAACGCACCACCTGCGCATATTCTGTCAATAAACTGCGAGAAGGCCTCCTTCACCGCCTCGTGCGTGCCGTAGATATCCAAGTGGTCGGCATCGGCAGAGGTCACAACGGCAACGGTAGGGTTGAGCTGCAGGAAAGAGCGGTCAAACTCATCCGCCTCAACGGCCAGTCGCTCGCCACTGCCCAGCACAAGGTTGGAGTCAAAGTTCTTTGACACTCCACCCAGAAAGGCACTGCCCTCACCCGCCGCGGCATAGTTCAACCAGCTGACAAGGGTAGAGGTAGTGGTCTTGCCGTGCGTGCCCGCCACAGCCATCACTCGCTTGCCTACCGATAGCTCGCCGAGCATCTGTGAGCGCTTGAGCATACGATAGCCACCCTCGCGGAAGTAGCACATCTCGCTATGGTCTGCAGGTACGGCTGGGGTGTATACCACAATGGTATCCTTCTCAAGGAACGGTGCAGGTATAGAGGCTACATTGTCGTCGTAGTGTATCTGCGCGCCCTCGCTCTCTAATCGTGCCGTCAGAGGTGTTGCCGTACGGTCATAGCCCGCCACGGCGCAACCCTCGTGCATAAAGTAGCGCGCCAGAGCACTCATACCTATGCCTCCAATGCCGAGGAAGTATATCTTTCGCTGTGCCATACTACTCCTGCTTGCAGTGTTTTAGTGCCTGTGCTGCCACCTGATCTGCCGAGTCAGGGATAGCCAACTTGGTGATATTCTTTGAGAGCATCGTCAGCTCGCCCTTATCTGCAATCATGCGCAGCGCGGTGGAGATAGCGCAATCTACCGCCTCAGCATCCGCAACCATACGGGCAGCCTTCTTGGTAACTAACGCCTGAGCGTTCTTTGTCTGGTGGTCCTCCGCAACATTTGGCGATGGGACAAAGAGGGTCGGCTTGCCTGCCAACGAGAGCTCCGAGACGGTGCAAGCACCGCTGCGTGAGATTACCACATCGGCAATAGCGTAGGCATAGTCCATACGCTCAATAAAGGCTCCCTGCCAGATGTTGGCGGTAGGGTAGTGCTCAAGAAAACTCTTCATCTCCTGCTCGTATATGCGTCCCGTCTGCCAGATAACCTGCACAGGAGCAGTGCCCCCGAGGGTCATCAGCCACGAGCGCATCATATTGTTCAGCGTGCGAGTGCCCAGTGAGCCTCCGACAACAAGTAGCACGGGCAGCGAGTCGTTAAGACCGAAGTGGGCATACGCCTCCTTCATGTCAATATTCTCCGCCGAGAATGCTGCACGCAGTGGATTTCCCGTCTTGACAATACGCTCGGCAGGGAAGAAACGCTCCATGCCGTCGTATGCCACGCAGACACACTTGGCCTTGCCACCGACAATCTTATTCACCAGGCCGGCATAGGAGTTCTGCTCCTGAATGACGGTAGGGATACCCATTCTCTGCGCTGCCCAAAGTACTGGCGCCGAGGCGTAACCGCCAAAGCCGACAACAACATCGGGCTTAAAGCCCTTCAATATCTTCTTCGCCTCACGAATACTCTTGATAATCTTAAATGGCAGCAGCAGATTGCGGAGCGAGAGGCTGCGCTGCAGACCGGCAATAGGTACGCCGATGATGCGATAGCCCGCCTTTGGTACTGCGGTCATCTCCATCTTACCCTCCGCGCCGACAAAGAGAATCTCTACGCCCTCATCGCCCAGCTGACGCTTAAGTGCCTCAGCAACAGCGATTGCGGGGTAGATATGTCCGCCTGTTCCACCACCTGAAAGTATAATTCGTTTCATAATAAAGTAGTCTAACCTTAGTTTAACGACAAAGATAGTAAAAATTACCCATTCTTTGCGAGAATATGACTATAAAAATAATAAAAAATTGCGGGGATTTTATGAGAAACAGTTTCTCGCTTCTCTAACTCCCGCAAACTTATACGCTTTTGTGCGTAAAGAGAGGCTAATATTTACGCCCGCCACCAAAGACAACACCCGCGCTCAGACCGAAGTGAGAGTTGGCATCCTTGAGATACTTGTAGAAAAATGTCAGACGCACATGGTGAAAAAGCTCAAAGCCTATGCGCGGCATAACGCAGAACTCAGCAGCCTTTACCGTCTGCTTAATCGGCTGATTAGTAATAGCTTGCAGCGTTAGTGGCTCGTTGCTTGTCAGCGCACCGCCAATACCCACGCCGATGAATGGCGAAACAGCGCCCTTGCGGTTGATGTTCAGGTTGAATACCGCCATCATATTTATGGAGCTAAACTTGAACGAGTACTCCTGGTTCTGGTCGGATGCCCACTGACGATTGAATGTGTTGCCATCCACCCTCAGACCGATGTCAAAGGGACGACGCCTGAAGTTGCACCTCACCTCGGCAAGCAGGTTGTAACCCACCTTGTTCTTGTCAAACTCAAGCCTGTTTGTCGGCGAGGCGATACCTCCGCCAAGCTCTACCTCTAACGCCTTGACTGGTGCCGACGCCTTTATGGTGCGATTGTTGCTCGCACTGCTCGCCTGCCCTCCAACCACGCCGAGAATCAACAGTATGAAAATATATAATCTACGCATCGTTGCAATGGTTAAAAATCTCAACAAAATTACAAAACATTTGTCAATTTGCAAAATAATACCTACCTTTGCGCTCACATCCTGCGGATATGGTGTAATTGGTAGCCACGTCAGACTTAGGATCTGATGCCGAGAGGCGTGGGGGTTCGAGTCCCTTTATCCGCACAAAAACGCGACACCTTCGTAGAAGACTGTCGCGTTTTTGTGCGGATAAAGGGACTCGACAGCTTGTTGCGCCTCGGGTGACTAATCTGCGGTCGGTTGTTGTTTGCTGGCGCAAATAATCGTGCTTGTAAAATGATAATGCCAGAAAACAAGTTTTCGCATATCATTTTACAATCCCGACAATCTGCGATTGCAACAACCTCCCTCCGGTCACCTCTCGGCTTCTGTCGCTGTTCGAGTCGGGTGCGCGTTGGTATAAATAGTCTTTTTTAGGATTTATTTTGTATCTTTGTAGAAAGAAATTTTTGGTGATATGAAGAGTGCGATAATCATTGGTGCGACGTCGGGCATTGGGCGGGCTGTGGCGGTGCGGCTGGTTGAGGAGGGGTGGCGCGTGGCGATTGCTGGGCGCAGGGTGCAGGCCCTTGAGGAGTTTTGTGAGCAGTATGGCAGTGATAGGGTGGTAGTGGCGCAGATGGATGTCACGCGCGATGATGCGGTGGTGGCGTTGGACGATATGATTTCGCGTCTGGGGGCTCCCGATTTGTTGTTATATGCCTCGGGTGCGGGCTCTCAGAATGTAGACCTTGACCCCGAGGTGGAGCTTCGCGCTGTGCGCACCAATAGCGAGGGTATGGTGCGCATCGTTTCGCACTTTATGCGCTATGTGCGCAGCAGCAAGGCTTACAACCGCAAACATCGTGCTCACATAGCCGTTATAACATCCGTGGCGGGGACGGCGGGTATAGGTGTAGCGCCCGCATACTCGGCGACGAAAAGTATGCAGAGCGTATATATCACAGCCCTTGCGCAGCTTGCGCGGATGCAGCGTATCCCAGTGATATTCACCGATATACGCCCAGGGTTTGTCAAGACTGCCATACTAAATCCTGCGAAGCACTATCCTATGCTTATGAGCGCAGAGGTGGCGGCGGAACATATCGTGCGAGGGCTAAAACGCCGTCGCAGAATATTGATATTTGATTGGCGTTACAGAGCTCTTGTAGCCCTCTGGAGGCTCATCCCGCGCTGCATCTGGGAGCGTCTGCGCATAGTGAAAAACTAAATAGGGATGTTCTACAAATTAGAAAAATTGTTATTTACATTTTAGGATTACTACTGGTGCGATAAATTTCGCAAAGTAGTGGTTAAAATGTTAAATATAAATTAGTTACAATCGTTCTTTGATTTTTTGATTTGAAATTGTTAGTGGTAATTTTGTAGGCAAAACCTCAAAGTTATGCATCTCGGCAAG
>JAFTOU010000034.1 GCA_017463615.1 Alistipes sp.
AGGCTGCAATGCGTATGATTGCTGGTACTGCACGCAGTATGGGTATCAACGTAGTTGGTGAATTTCCTAACGCGTAATTAAATTACAAAGATGAGTAAGTTGACAAAAAATCAAAAGATTGCCTACGCAAAGATTGAGCCACACAAGGCTTACAAGCTCAGTGAGGCTGCCGCTCTTCTGAAGGAAATCACCTTTACAAAGTTTGATGCTTCAGTAGACATTGACGTGCGCTTAGGCGTTGACCCTCGTAAAGCTAACCAGATGGTTCGTGGCGTTGTGACTCTTCCACACGGAACAGGTAAGGTAGTACGAGTTCTCGTACTCTGTACCCCTGAGAAGGAGGCTGAGGCACAGGCTGCAGGCGCAGATTTCGTAGGTTTGGACGAGTATGTAGATAAGATCAAGTCAGGTTGGACTGATGTAGATGTAATTATCTGTACTCCAAACGTAATGGGCAAGGTAGGTGCGCTCGGTCGTATCCTCGGTCCACGCGGTCTGATGCCAAACCCTAAGACTGGTACAGTTACTATGGAGGTCGGCAAGGCTGTTCAGGATGTGAAGGCCGGTAAGATTGACTTCAAGGTTGATAAGTACGGTATTGTTCACACATCAATTGGTAAGGTTTCGTTTACTCCAGAGCAGATCGAGGAGAATGCTCGCGAGGTGATGAGCACCATTATCAAGCTCAAACCATCCGCTGCAAAGGGTACATATGTTCAGAGCATCTATCTCTCAACAACTATGAGCCCAGGCGTACAGGTTGATCCAAAATCAGTTGAAACCAAATAAAAGGAGGATTGAACAATGACTAAAGAACAAAAAGCTGTCGTTATCGACAATCTTGCAGCGCAGCTGACAGAGTATCCTCACTTTTATATCACAGACATTGAGGCGCTCAACGCAGCACAGACTGCACTCCTGCGTCGTAAGTGCTTTGAGAGCGAGATTAAGCTTATCGTTGTCAAGAACACCCTGCTTGAGAAGGCTCTTGAGCGCGTGAACAAGGCAGACGCAGAGCTGGTTAGCGTTCTTGCAGGTCCTACTGCAATTATGCTTACCAACACCGGTAAGGCTCCAGCAGTACTTATCAAGGAGTTCCGCAAGAAGAGCGACAAGCCAATCATCAAGGCTGCTTGCGTAGAGGGCTGTGTCTATGTTGGTGATGACCAGTTGGATGCCCTGTGCAGCATCAAGAGCAGAGAGGAGCTCATTGGCGACATCGTTGCACTGCTCCAGTCTCCTGCAAAGAATGTTATCTCTGCACTGCGTGCTAATGCAGGCGAGAAGATCGCGGGTCTGGTTAAGACTCTCGAAGAAAGAAACAATTAATTAAAAGAAACAAAAACAAATTTAATAAAAATTACAACTATGGCAGATGTAAAAGTATTGGCAGAGGAGTTGGTAAACTTGACTGTTAAGGAGGTAAATGAATTGGCTACCATCCTCAAGGAGGAGTACGGTATTGAGCCAGCTGCTGCAGCTGTTGCAGTTGCTGCTGCACCTGCTGCAGGTGAGGCTGCTGCTGCTGAGAAGACTACTTTCGATGTAGTTCTTAAGAGCGCAGGTCAGGCTAAGCTTCAGGTTATCAAGGCTGTTAAGGAGGCTGCTGGTCTCTCACTCGGTGACGCTAAGGCTCTTGTTGATGCAGCTCCTAAGGCTGTTAAGGAGGGCGTTTCTAAGGAGGAGGCTGAGGCACTCAAGGCTTCTCTCGAGGAGGCTGGTGCTGAGGTTGAGCTTAAGTAATCCGTTACTTAGTTTATCCAAACGCAACTCAGGCGTAGGGCTTACTACTGCAGTGTAAGCTCTATGCCTTTTCCGGTCTTAAAATCAGTTTTTGCGCAATAGGCTGTTTTTGGGGCCACCAAAAATAAAAAATCGCCACTTTCGGAGTGCTTAGCTGTGCCGAATTTGGGGATAAGGAGATGGATTCAATCTATAACCTTGATAGAGCGAAGAGACAGCTCACAGTAAAGGGGCGTAAGAGAGATACGCTGCTGAATGTGAAATATAGTTCGTCTATGAAGGTGATGGCTTCGGTCCAGCTCTACGGATGCTCTCAGTGGCGCACGCGCCAGTATTGAGGGCATTAGCGGTGTGAAATAGAACCGTATTAAGGGTAGTTTTTTCCCTTTAGAGTACTCACAAAAAACAACCGGATCAATTATGTCCACAAACACACAAAATCGTATTAGCTTCTCCACGGTAAAGAATCGTGTGCCTTACCCAGACCTGTTGGAGATTCAGCTTAAATCATTCCGAGACTTCTTCCAGATGGACTCTACCGCTGAGCAGCGTAAGAGCGAGGGTCTGTACAGAGTCTTCCAGGAGAATTTCCCTATCACCGATACCCGCAACAACTATGTGCTGGAGTTCCTTGATTACTACATTGACCCTCCACGCTACACTATTGAGGAGTGCTTGGAGCGCGGACTGACTTACAATGTACCGCTCAAGGCTAAGTTGCGTCTGTCTTGCAACGACAACGAGCACGAGGATTTCAAGGTTGTTGTTCAGGATGTCTATTTCGGTAATATCCCTTATATGACGGAGCGAGGCACCTTCGTCATCAACGGTGCTGAGCGTGTTATTGTATCTCAGCTTCACCGTTCTCCAGGTGTATTCTTCGGTCAGAGCGTGCACACCAACGGCACAAAGCTCTACTCAGCACGAATCATCCCATTCAAGGGTTCGTGGATTGAGTTTGCTACAGACATCAACAATGTCATGTACGCATACATTGACCGTAAGAAGAAGTTGCCTGTAACTACACTTCTTCGTGCTATCGGTTATGAGACCGACCAGCAGATTCTTGAGATATTTGATCTTGCAGACGAGGTAAAGGTTACCAAGTCTAACCTTAAGAAGGCAGTAGGTCGCAAGCTGGCTGCGCGTATTCTCTCAACTCGTTTTGAGGACTTCGTAGATGAGGATACCGGCGAGGTTGTATCTATTGAGCGTTACGAGGTTATCGTAGACCGCGAGACCGTTCTTGAGGAGGAGCACATTGATGCTATTCTTGAGAGTGGTGTCAAGACCATCATCCTGCACAAGGAGAATGCGTCTGGCATTGACTTCTCAATCATCTATAACACCCTGCAGAAGGATGCTTGTAACTCGGAGGTAGACGCAGTGCGCTACATCTATCGTCAGCTTCGTGCTTCAGAGGCTCCAGATGACGCTACTGCTCGCGATGTTATTGACAAGCTCTTCTTCTCTGACAAGCGTTACGATCTGGGTAATGTAGGTCGTTTCCGTATCAATAAGAAGCTGGAGCTGGGCATTGACCCATCTATCCGCACCCTTACTCGCGAGGATATCATCGCCATTATCAAGTACCTGATTGAGCTTATCAACTCACACGCTGAGCTTGATGATATTGACCACCTCTCTAACCGTCGTGTTCGTACCGTTGGTGAGCAGCTGTCAAACCAGTTCTCAATCGGCTTTGTGCGTATGGCTCGTACCATCCGTGAGCGTATGAATGTGCGTGATAATGAGGTATTTACCCCAGTTGATTTGATTAACGCCAAGACCCTGTCAAGCGTTATCAACTCATTCTTCGGTACCTCACAGCTCTCGCAGTTTATGGACCAGATTAACCCACTTGCAGAGGTTACTCACAAGCGTCGTCTCTCGGCACTCGGTCCTGGTGGTCTGTCGCGTGACCGTGCAGGCTTTGAGGTGCGAGATGTACACTACACTCACTACGGTCGTCTCTGCCCTATTGAGTCTCCGGAGGGTCCAAACATCGGTCTGATTTCATCTCTTTGTGTATATGCGAAGATTTCAGATATGGGCTTCATTGAGACCCCATACCGCACTGTTGAGAATGGTGTTGTAGACCTTGATAACTCACACATCCGCTACTACTCTGCAGAGGAGGAGGAGGGTAAGATTGTTGCTCAGTCTAACGAGCAGCTTACCGAGGATGGTCACTTTGTGAATAAGGACCGTATCAAGGCTCGTGAGGGCGCAGACTTCCCAGTGGTTCACGATACAGATGTAAACCTTATGGATGTTGCTCCAAACCAGGTTGCCTCTATCGCTGCGAGCCTTATTCCATTCCTTGAGCACGACGATGCTAACCGTGCGCTGATGGGCTCTAACATGATGCGCCAGGCAGTGCCACTTGTAAACTGCGAGGCTCCAATCGTAGGTACTGGTATTGAGAAGGATATGATCTCTGATAGCCGCATCCAGATTGTTGCTCGTGGCGATGGCGAGGTTGTCTTTGCTGACGCTACTCGCATTGAGGTTCGTTACGACCGCACTGAGGAGCAGGAGATCTGCACCTTTGAGCCAGAGATTACCGTATACGAGCTTCCACGCTACCGTCGTACCAACCAGAACACCTCTGTAACCCTCCGTCCACTGGTACTTACCGGTGACCGCGTTACTGCAGGTCAGATTCTTACTGAGGGCTACTCTACACAGAATGGCGAGCTTGCTCTGGGTCGTAACCTTAAGGTGGCGTTCATGCCTTGGAAGGGTTACAACTTTGAGGATGCGATTGTTATCTCTGAGCGTATCCAGCGCGAGGATTTGTTCACCTCTGTACATGTAGACGAGTATATCCTTGAGGTTCGCGATACTAAGCGCGGTAAGGAGGAGCTCACTTCAGATATTCCAAATGTTAGCGAGGACGCTACCCGCGACCTGGATGCTAACGGTATCATCCGCATCGGTGCTAATGTTAAGCCGGGTGATATCCTTATCGGTAAGATTACCCCTAAGGGCGAGAGCGACCCATCTCCAGAGGAGAAGCTGCTCCGCGCAATCTTCGGCGACAAGGCTGGCGATGTTAAGGATGCGTCACTCAAGGCACAGCCATCACTGCACGGTGTTGTTATCGACACTAAGCTCTATAGCCGTGCTGGTACTGTAGATAAGAAGAACCGCAACGCTGAGCGCGAGGCTCTGGCTAAGATTGACGAGAAGCACCGCGAGCAGGTTGCTGCCCTCACAGAGATTCTTGTCAGCAAGCTGTGGAAGGTTCTCAAGGGCAAGACCACTATCGGTATTGTAGACTACTTCGGCGCAGAGCTCTACGCTCCAGGTGCACAGTTCACCCAGAAGCTGCTTGAGGATATCTCTCGCAAGAGCTACGACGAGAAGAGCAAGATTGAGGACGGTTACCTCAACCTCGGCCCTTGCAACTGGACAGATGATAGCCACACTAACGAGCTTGTTGAGCGCATTATCAACAACTATATCGTTGAGTACAAGAAGATTGACGCCGCTATCAAGCGTGAGAAGATCAACCTTACAAATGGTGACGAGCTTCCACAGGCAGGCGTTATCCAGGTAGCAAAGGTATACATCGGTAAGAAGCGTAAGCTCAAGGTGGGTGATAAGATGGCGGGTCGTCACGGTAACAAGGGTATCGTTGCCAAGATTGTTCGTGACGAGGATATGCCATTCCTTGAGGACGGTACTATCGTAGATATCTGTCTGAACCCACTCGGTGTGCCTTCACGAATGAACCTGGGTCAGATTTACGAGACCGTACTCGGTTGGGCAGGTCGTGAGCTTGGTCTTAAGTTCGCTACCCCTATCTTTGACGGTGCATCACTTGACCAGATTAACGACTACACCGCACAGGCAGGCATTCCACACAGCGGCCGCACATACCTCTACGATGGTGGTACCGGCGAGCGCTTTGACCAGCCAGCAACCGTGGGTGTAATCTATATGCTTAAGCTGGGTCACATGATTGACGATAAGATGCACGCCCGTTCTATCGGTCCTTACTCGCTCATCACACAGCAGCCACTCGGTGGTAAGGCACAGTTTGGTGGTCAGCGATTCGGAGAGATGGAGGTTTGGGCTCTTGAGGGCTTCGGCGCAGCTAACATCCTTCAGGAGATTCTTACCGTTAAGTCTGACGATGTAACAGGTCGTGCTAAGACTTACGAGGCTATCGTTAAGGGCGACAATCTGCCTAAGCCTGGTATTCCAGAGGCTATGAATGTGTTGCTGCACGAGCTTCGCGGTCTTGCACTCTCTGTAAAACTTGAGTAATAATAAGTAGGTAAAATAGAAAAATTGTAACAACTATGGCAATTAAAGATAATTCAAACGGTTACAGCCGCATTTCGATAAGCCTCGCCTCTCCAGAGGAGATTCTGGCACAGTCGAGCGGCGAGGTGCTCAAGCCTGAGACCATCAACTATCGTACCTACAAGCCGGAGCGCGACGGTCTTTTCTGCGAGCGTATCTTCGGTCCTGTGAAGGACTACGAGTGTAACTGCGGAAAGTACAAGCGTATCCGTTATAAGGGTATTGTCTGCGACCGATGCGGCGTTGAGGTTACCGAGAAGAAGGTGCGTCGCGAGCGTATGGGTCACATCTCCCTGGTAGTGCCAGTGGTTCACATCTGGTACTTCAAGTCCCTCCCATCTAAGATTGGTTACCTGCTCGGTATCCCATCAAAGAAACTTGAGGGTATCATCTACTACGAGCGCTATGTAGTTATCAACGCAGGTGCTGCCGAGAAGCAGGGTATTGCAAAGTATCAGACCCTTGCTGAGAAGGAGTATCTGGATGTGCTGGATGCACTTCCAGCAGGCAACCAGAACCTGCCAGATGGCGATCCAGACAAGTTCGTAGCTATGATGGGTGCTGAGGCTATCAAGATTCTGCTCCAGGAGGTAGACCTTGATAAGATGTCTTACGAGCTTCGTGACCGCGCATCACGCGAGACCTCACAGCAGCGTAAGAGCGAGAGCCTCAAGCAGCTCAATGTTATTGAGTCTTTCCGCGCATCGCAGGGTAAGAACCGCCCTGAGTGGATGGTGCTGGATGTTATTCCAGTAATTCCACCAGAGCTTCGTCCTCTCGTGCCGCTGGATGGTGGTCGTTTCGCAACATCTGACTTGAACGACCTCTATCGTCGCGTTATTATCCGTAACAACCGACTCAAGCGCCTTATTGAGATTAAGGCTCCAGAGGTGATTCTTCGCAACGAGAAGCGTATGCTTCAGGAGGCTGTAGACTCACTGTTTGATAACTCTCGTAAGAGCAACGCCGTAAAGAACGAGAGCAACCGTCCGCTCAAGTCCCTCTCAGACTCTCTAAAGGGTAAGCAGGGTCGCTTCCGTCAGAACCTGCTCGGTAAGCGTGTAGACTACTCTGCTCGTTCGGTTATCGTCGTAGGTCCGGAGCTGAAGATGCACGAGATGGGTATTCCAAAGGATATGGCAGCCGAGCTCTACAAGCCATTTATCATCCGCAAGCTCATTGAGCGCGGTATTGTAAAGACTGTAAAGAGCGCGAAGAAGATTATCGACCGCAAGGACCCAGTAATCTGGGGCATCCTTGAGAATGTTATCAAGGGTCACCCAGTACTTATGAACCGTGCTCCTACCCTCCACCGTCTGGGTATCCAGGCGTTCCAGCCAAAGCTGATTGAGGGTAAGGCAATGCAGCTCCACCCACTCTCATGTACTGCGTTCAACGCGGACTTTGATGGTGACCAGATGGCGGTGCACTTGCCACTGGGCAATGCCGCAATTCTGGAGGCACAGCTGCTTATGCTCGGTTCTCACAATGTCCTCAACCCTGCAAATGGTGCACCTATCACCGTACCTTCACAGGATATGGTCTTGGGTCTGTACTATATCACCAAGCCTCGTAAGGGCGTTAAGGGTAGTGGTCTTAAGTTCTACGGTCCTGAGGAGGCTATTATCGCCTACAACGAGGGTCGCGTAGATATCCACGCTGAGGTTAAGTGCCGTGTTCGCGATATTGACGAGAATGGCGAGCCAGTAATAAAGCTGGTAGATACCACCGTAGGTCGTATCATTGTAAACCAGGTTGTTCCTGAGGAGGTAGGCTATGTCAATGTGCTGCTTACTAAGAAGTCCCTGCGCGACATCATCTCTGTTGTGATGAAGAAGGCGGGTGCTGATAAGGTGGCTAAGTTCCTTGACGATATCAAGAATATGGGTTACCAGATGGCATTCCGTGGTGGTCTGTCATTTAACCTTGACGCAGTAATTATTCCAGATGCTAAGGAGGAGCTGGTTGCCGAGGGTTACCAGAAGGCCGAGGCTATTATGGATGACTATAGCATGGGTCTTATCACCAACAACGAGCGTTACAACCAGATTATTGATGTCTGGACAAATGTAAACAACCGACTCTCGGCTCAGGTGGTTAAGACGCTGACAAACGATGATGACGGTTTCAACCCAGTATATATGATGCTTGATTCAGGTGCGCGTGGTTCTCGTGAGCAGATTCGTCAGCTCTCAGGTATGCGTGGTCTGATGGCAAAGCCTCAGAAGTCTGGTGTTGAGGGTGGTCAGCAGGTAATTGAGAACCCAATTCTCTCTAACTTTAAGGAGGGTCTTTCGGTGCTTGAGTACTTTATCTCTACCCACGGTGCTCGTAAGGGTCTTGCGGATACCGCTCTTAAGACTGCGGATGCAGGTTATCTTACCCGTCGTCTTGTAGATGTTGCACAGGATGTAATCATCACTGAGGAGGATTGTGGTACACTTCGTGGTCTGAACGCTACAGCTATCAAGCGTAACGACGATGTTGTGCAGACACTCTACGACCGCATCTTGGGTCGTACAGCCCTCAATGATGTTATCAACCCACTCACCGAGGAGGTTCTCTGCCGCGCAGGCGAGGAGATTACCGAGGAGATTGCAGCAGCTATTGAGAAGTCGCCAATTGAGTCTGTAGATATTCGCTCGGTGCTCACTTGTGCTTCACGCCACGGTGTATGTGCTAAGTGTTACGGTCGTAACCTTGCTACTGCCCGCATGGTACAGAAGGGCGAGGTTGTGGGTGTTATCGCTGCACAGTCTATCGGTGAGCCAGGTACACAGCTTACTCTTCGTACATTCCACGTCGGTGGTGTTGCGGGTGGCTCTACTATTGAGACCAATGTTGTCTCTAAGTACGAGGGTCGCCTTGAGATTGATGAGCTCCGTACCGTTAAGGGTAAGAACTCGCAGGGCGAGGCTATCAACATCGTTATCTCTCGTCAGTCAGAGTTCCGTATCGTTGATCCTAAGACCGGCATTACCCTCTATACACACGCGTTGCCATACGGTGCAACCATCTTTATGGCTCACGGCGCGGATGTTAAGAAGGGCGATCTGATCTGCGAGTGGGATCCATATAACGCAGTAGTTATCGCTGAGCACGATGGTAAGGCTATCTACGAGTCGCTCAAGGAGGGTGTTACCTACCGTGACGAGCGTGACGAGCAGACAGGTATGTCTGAGCGCGTAGTTATTGAGTCTCGTGACCGTCGTACCGTTACTCCATCAATCAAGATTGTGAGCAAGGAGGGCGAGGAGCTTCGCTCTTACAACCTTCCAGTATCTGCTCACATCGCAGTTAAGGACAACGGTCGTGTACATGTCGGCGATATCCTGTTCAAGATTCCTCGCGTAGTTGGTAAGAGCGGTGGCGATATCACCGGAGGTCTTCCTCGTGTTACCGAGCTCTTTGAGGCTCGTAACCCTTCTAACCCAGCAATCGTATCTGAGATTGACGGTGAGGTATCATTCGGCAAGATTAAGCGTGGTAATCGCGAGATTATCATCACCTCTAAGACAGGTGAGATCTGCCGCTACCTCGTGCCACTGTCACGCCAGATTATCGTTCAGGAGAACGACTTTGTGCGTGCCGGTATGCCACTCTCGGACGGTGCAATCACTCCAAGCGACATCCTCCGCATCTTGGGTCCAACCAAGGTTCAGGAGTATATCGTGAACGAGGTTCAGGAGGTTTACCGTATGCAGGGTGTGAAGATTAACGATAAGCACTTTGAGGTTATCGTTCGCCAGATGATGAACAAGGTTCAGATTGATGATCCGGGAGACTCTCGCTTCTTCGAGAACCAGATTGTTGATAAGTGGGAGTTTATGGATGTAAACGACGAGCTGTACGACAAGGTAGTTGTTACCAACGCTGGTGACTCACAGAATGTCTACGCAGGTCAGATTATCTCTGTTCGCAAGCTCCGTGACGAGAACTCGTCACTCAAGCGCCGCGATATGAAGACCGTAGAGGTACGCCCTATCGTCGCTGCAACCTCTAACCAGGTGCTTCAGGGTATCACCCGCGCAGCTCTGCAGACTACCAGCTTCATCTCGGCTGCATCCTTCCAGGAGACTACCAAGGTACTCAACGAGGCTGCTATCCAGGCAAAGACCGACAACCTTGTAAACCTCAAGGAGAATGTCATCTGCGGTGGTCGCATCCCAGGCGGTACTGGTCTTCGCGAGTACGACGACATCCTCGTAGGCCTCCGCGCCGATGTAGAGGGTCTTCTTACTTCAGAGAACTAAGATACTACTATAATACGAAAAAGGGCTGTCATTTGACGGCCCTTTTTTGTTGGATGCAGGGGGACTCCCTGACAGACTCCCCTCCCCTACTTCAAATCACTACGCCTGCGCGGATATATTACTGGAATGAGTTTGTTCTCCATCGGGGTGCTCTCGTAGCAGAGAATACCGCGGATGGTGGTTGGCTGCTGGGGCATAAGGTCGTTGAAGCCTATCGCATACTGGCTGATGTAGATGTAGGCGTGGTTGAGTTCAGGGTCGTGAAAGCGGAGATATTTGCCCGTATAGTTGTCCTCGTAGGCGGTGTAGGCGTAGCTCATCTGCTCTAACGCAACGAGCTTGCCGCACATCTCGGGCGTAAGCTCCGTGGCGCGTAGAGGCGTTGGCTCTACACTCTGTAGCTCCGCCGAGCAGCTGATATATCTATCAAGGAGCGGAAAGCTATCTATCGTCCGCAGCTGCTCACCCAACCCTATCGTCAGCTGATGATTTACTACGGTGGCTGTGAGGCCTGTCATCTTGAGTGTTATCTTCGTACCCTCGGGATAGAGGCTGTAGCTATTATACGCCCCTATGCGAATCTTCGCCGTTGCACTTCCGTCGTCTATATAGAGCGATTGCGAGATATACCCCTCCTTGTCGCACGAGATGACCGTTCCGCTGACCACTATCGGCATCGCGGCGTTGAATGTAACCTTTGAGCCGGTGCATATACTCCTCAGCTGCGCAAGGGTCGTATTTGCCGTCACACTCGGCTGGTTATGCCCCGGCGTAGATTTGCTGTTGTAGCACCCACCCAGCATCAGCGCAAGTATAATTATCAGCGCTCTCATCAATGTCAATATTAATTAGCTACAAGTATTGTACTGCGTTATCCTCCATATACTGCGTAGCGCTGTACTGCGTTAGCCAGGTGCCGCCCAGTATTCGCGCACCCAGAGTAGAAATGGTCTAACTTGGTTAGAGCGTTTCTACGACTAAGCCTCCCTTTTCCAAAGGGAGGTTTGGAGGGAATGTCAATATTTCTAAACACAGTTTTAAGTATTAACTACAGTTAATACTTAAAGCTACTTCCTCCTACAAATTCGCGCAGTACCGAATCTAACGGTATCTCCTCTGGCGATACGGGCACGAAGTTATCCAAGAACTGTAGCAGGCGGTGAGCCTCGCCATACTCTGGCACGGTGTCCGGTATCTCGCGCAGAATCGGCTCTACGATAGGACGCAGCACGCCGAGTTCGTAGAAGAGCGAGGTATTGACCATAACATCAGCATTCTCCTGATATGGGAAGATATGCTTCTCCTCGCCACGGCGCACGCTCGGCCAGCGGGCAATGGTGTTGTAGGCGTTATTTCCGCGGGTGCGGTAGTCGCGCGTAATGCGGCGCAGCAGGCGGTTGTCGGTCGTATGTATGCGCGTAGTGTTGTCCATAGCCACCGAGGTGAAGCAGGAGAGGTAAATCTTGAACTTCAGACCCTCGTCAAGGGCTGGGGTCAGCTTCGGATTAAGTCCGTGAATACCCTCCATAATGAGTATAGAGTTCTCGCCCAACTTGAGCGGATGCTCGTGCCACTGGCGGGTGCCGGTAATAAAGTCGTAGCGCGGAATCTCTACGCTCTGACCCTCAATAAGTCGCTTCAGGTCGTCATTTAGGCGAGCCAAATCCAGCGCCTCCAATGCCTCGTAGTCGTAGTCGCCATCCTCGTCGCGCGGAGTATCCTCGCGGTTTACGAAGTAGTCGTCCAACGATATAAGCACAGGGCTAAGACCCAGCACGCGCAGCTGTATACCTATACGCTTTGCCGATGTTGTCTTGCCGCTGGAGGAAGGGCCCGAGATAAGCACCACCTTAGCCCCGCGAGTGCGGTGAGCCTCGTATATTTGGTCGCCAATCTTTGAGTACTGGCGGCTATGCACAGCCTCGGCAATCTTAATCATCTCGCTCGTGTCGCCCTGCAGTATGCGGCTATTGAGCTCGCCCACCGTCGGCACGCCGACAACATCCATCCACTCGTGGAACTGGTGGAACAGCCCAGCCATCTTATCCGCACGCGGCACACGACCTAAGCGCAGCGGGTTTGTACGGTCGGGCAGGGAGAGCAAGAAGCCATCGTTGTAGGGCACAATGGCGAAGTTGTCTACATAACCACTTGATGGCGCTAAAGCCCCGAAGAAGTAGCCCACAGTGCTGCCCATATAGTATATATCGCTATATAGACGCGGACGCGAGCGGAGCAGCGTAGCCTTGTCGGCATATCCCGCAGCCTCAAACTTCGCAACCACATCTGCCGACGGCTCGCGATGACGCTCTATGGTTATATCTTGCGCCGCAATAGCCTTCACAGCCTCCTCCAACGCCACACACTCCTGCTCGCTGAAGGCACTCTTGCCCTCCGCCTCGCAGTAGACTCCCGAGCCTACAGAGTGGCGTATGTGGAATGTGTTGTCGGGATAGAGCTCTGCCATCGCCTGCTGAAGAAGGAATGTCGCCGTACGCTGATATACGCGATGACCCTCAGGGTGTGATATATCAATAAATCGCACCGAAATAGGGGTATATACGCGGTAATTCAGCTCCTTGAGGCGGTTGTTCACATAGGCCGCCAGCAGCGGATAACCCGCCTTAAGCGGCAGCATAGCAATAAGTTCCTTCAGCGATGTCCCCATAGGAACCTCAAGCTGTGTAGCACTGTTTTCGCAGTAGACCTTAATCATCTCCTTTATATATTGTTTACCCAAAGGTAGTAATTTTTATGCGACTTGCAAAATTTTTGTACCTTTGCGGATATAATATGGATTAAAATGAAAAAGGTTATAGCTCTCATCGCCATTATTGTTGCCCTTGCGGGTGCTCTGTTCTACCGCACTACGCTCCGCGAGCGCGAGGTGGTTATCCTCTCAACAAACGACATACACGCCGTTATAGACAACTACCCCAAGTTCGTCACGGCGGTAAATCTCTGCCGCGACACCGTATCTACGCTGCTCGTTGATAGTGGCGACCGCTGGACTGGCAACGCCTTTATTGACCGCGCAGAGGGGCGACGACCAATCATTGAGCTGATGAACCACGCCGGGTACGACGCCGCCTGTCTGGGTAATCACGAGTTTGACAAGGGGGCAGCGCTGCTTCAGGGGGCGATAGATTACGCCTCATTTCCTACGCTGTGCGCCAATATGGAGAGTCAGCGCAGCGATATGGCAACGCCTCAAGGCTCGGTGATGCTCAAGGCTAAAAATGGCGTTAAAATCTTCGTCGCGGGCGTTGTTACAAACTACGACAATGGTCACCCCGATGGCGACGATGCCGTCTTTGAGGGGCTTACATTTACCGACCCTATGGCTGCCGCTACGGCTGAGATAGCTAAGAGCGAGGGGGCGCACATCCGCCTGCTGCTCTCGCACATGGGCGACGACAAGGATATGCAGTTTGCCGCCGACACTACCGCCTACGACATCATCGCGGGCGGACATACCCATGTGGTGCGCGACACGACCGTCTGCCACACCGTTATTGGGCAGACCGAGCGTCGCCTGAAGTTGCTCGGCGCAACCCATATCCGCCTGAAGGGCAATAAGATAACCTCCATAGATTACCGCAACATCCCTCTGGAGCAGTACGCCGACGATAGCACCGCCGTAGCCCTTGTCGCTCGTATAGAGAACGACCCCGTGCTGGGCGCTCAGGTGGGCACGCTGGCGAGCAAGATTAACCATACAGGCTTCGCCAATATGATTACCCGCTGCATCGCCGAGGCTACCGACGCGCAGATTGGCTTCTACCACTATGGCGGCATCCGCCTCTCTCGCCACGAGGCGGGGGCGGTTAAGCTGGCTACGGTCTATAACCTTGAGCCGTTTGAGTCTAAGATTCATACTATTACCATGACCCCAGCGCAGATGCGCGCGATGATTATCGCTAAGTTCAACGATACTAATAATAGCAAGGAGTCCCACCGCGTGGACCTCTTTAGCACTACCCCTTATACTATTGTCACCGATAGCCGCGGCGAGGCTACAGATGTCCTCTTCCCTGCCCTCCGCGAGGGTGCGCGCTACCGCGTGGCTCTGAGCGACTATGTGGGCAAGAAATATAAGCTCGTCTGCGGCCAAAACCATACAAAACACGACATCTTGGTGACCGATTGCCTGTTCCGCCTCTTCCAGAGCCACGACTCCGTCGCCGTAGACAATAAATCTTACCAAAAAATTATCAAACGCTAATCATCGGATTATCAAGCCATTACCCCACCCTACCCAACTTTTTGTAAAAATTTTTCAAAATTTTTCTCAAAAAAGTTTGCACAAAAGAAATATTTGCTCTATCTTTGCACTCGCAATCAGGAAATAATGGTTGCAACATATTCCGGAGCGGAAGTCTACATGCGGAAATAGCTCAGTTGGTAGAGCACAACCTTGCCAAGGTTGGGGTCGCGAGTTCGAGTCTCGTTTTCCGCTCCAAAACGAAAGGCTTAGAGAAATCTAAGCCTTTTTTGTTTTTGTACTTTTAGGTGGAAAAACCGCTCCCCACACACCTGTGGCAAGGTTTTGCTCAACAAACTGAGCGAAACAAAAGACAAAACACAAACAAAAAAATGACAAAAACAGTCATTTATTTGCGACTAATTTGTAGCCCAACGGCTACACAAACAAAAATGGGCTACACATTTTGTAATTTTTAATCAATTTGTGTATGTCAAACACCACATTCTCAATTAGTTTTTACTGTCGAAGCAGTAAAATCAACAAGCGGGGTGTAGCCCCATTGGAGCTATGCATCAACATTAACCAGGAACGGTTATTTGTAAATCTCCCTATTAAGTTCAATCCTAAAGTCTTTGCAAAAAAGAAAAAACCAGCTGACATAGAACAGCTATTAGACGAATACAAGGCAAAGGTTAATGAAGTCATTGCAACACTTATGAAAGAAAGAGTCCCTATTACAGCCTCAACATTGAGAGATTACCTAAGAACTGGAGGGACTAAATCAAAGACCATTAAGAATCTCACAGATGAATACCTGGTCAAAATCAAATCAAAGGTAGGGAAAACTCTGACAGAGAAGGTTTATAGGAAGTATGAGCTGGTAAGAGATTTCCTATTTGAAGAACTAGGCAAGGACACAGAGCTTTGCACCATCAATAATGGCCATATAGTTCAATGCTATGAAATCTTGAAACAACGATTTTTACCCTCAACATCCGCAGGATACATGGTTAAAATTAAATCCATGTTTTACTATGCCGTGGATAATGGCATGATGAAGACTAATCCAGCCAACTCCATTAAGATTAACAAAGGAGCTGTGAAGGTTGAATATCTATCAAGCGATGACCTGGCCAGAATTAGAAACCTGGATCTTGCCGATATTGACAGACTGGATAAAGTTAGAGATTTGATGCTATTTCAGGCAAGTGTAGGTGTTGCATATTGTGATTTAGTTTGTTTTGATTCTTCACTGATTGTTCAAACCAACGGAGTATTTACCTATACAGGGAATAGGCAAAAGACAGGTATTGAATATACCACTGTTATTTTACCTGAGGGTTTGAAGATATTGGAGAAGTATAATGGACAGCTACCATTAATTAGCAATCAGAAGTATAATGCAAACCTGAAGGATATTCAAAGGCTAGCTGGCGTTAAGACCAATATCACTACCCACCTACTTCGCAAGACCTATGCTCATAGAATGCTTAATGCTGGTGTAAAGATAGATACAGTGGCTAGGTTATTGGGTCATAGCAATAGCATCATCACGCAGCGTATCTATTGTAAGAAAACAACCTCAACGGTTGCAGGAGAGGTTGCAGCGGTCATAGAAAAACTTGGATCTACACTATAGACATATATACAGCAAAGGCCTGCCGTCATTTGGCAGGCTTGCGCTGTGTTTAAACTACTTTCCTACAGACAGCCCCAAGCAAATCTTTATACTCCCAGGCTTCATATTCTTTCATACACTCAAAGCCTTCTTCCGTTATAAAGTTGTAGTACAGGTCTTGATAGCGATTTAGTGAAACCTTGTATATATATTCGCAATCACCTTTAATACTTGACCAATAATAAATGTACCCATAGTGGTCGTCGCATTTCATATCATAACCAAAATTCTCTGTTTTAATACACTCCCCATATTTGTCAAAGTGCTTAAATGGACTACAATAATATGGTCCAATTGATTTCAAATTAATAAATTTCTCTAGTTCTTGATTGAATTCAACATTCGTCTCTGTATTTTCCTTTTTATACTGCATACTTATAATTTTTATTATTGTTATTAATTTTATTTTTCCATGATTCCCAACGCTTGGCAGGATCAAACTTGTCTGCCCACCTTGTTGCAATACTAATATTTGGATTATCCTTGTCAGATTTGAGATAAAAGGCCAAGAATCCATTAATAGCTGTTTCATCCTCAATGCCTCTAATTGAGTCGCAAAAGAGTTTTAGCTTTTCATCATTTGACAATTTATTATCATTGTAGCGGATTGTTTCGTTCTTAGGCTGACGCTCATGATTGCTAATTTTGGACTCTTGGGGATAAGTAGATTGAACAGCCCTATCAGAGTCCCACCTAAACACCTCTTTATTAAACCTATTGACAATAACCAGGTGTATTATCTCCCTCTGCTCATTATAGCTTATCTCGCTAACCTTATAACCTTTATTGCCATAGCCGTCATCTGGTATAAGAATCTCAGGTGCTGTATAAAGTTCTACTACTCCAAATCTAACCAATAATCGCTTGTATGCGTCTGAAATCAACCCCTTTTCCTTCTCTATACTAGACTCTGAACCAACGTCACTTTTCCAGATCCACATCTGTTTCTCCGAATCCCAGATACCGAGCTTTCCCATAATCTGATTGCCGACAGCATAAAACTCTGTTTGCCAGTTATTCCATCCGACCCATTCATCTAAGTACTTGGTCGTGGCTCTACTATCTATATAAAGTAAGTGTGCAATTTTCTCCCCCACTTTATGGGCTGGGCGAACCTCGATTTCATTCGCCCTAAGCATTCTTAATTCTGTTATATTTACTCGCATATTTTATTAAAATGGTAAAAAATTATTTGGAATAAATTGCTTTTGGCCCTCAACAAAGTTGTCGTCCATTTCTACTCTTTCTTTAAAAGAGAGCTGGTCAATACCCTCTATAGGTTTGGATACCTTTATTCTGTATATATGAAAACGACTTTGTGCATCAATATATGATAGCACACTTGTATCATATTCGTGGTCATATCTATATTCAAAATATTCAGCAAGGTTCATTTTCTGCAATTGATGCGTGATAATGTATTTTCTGAATTTCTCAGCATCTACTCGATTGTGAAAGTAATGGTATTTACTTATTGACCTACTAGTACAATCAACCATCTCATGCTCAACAACAAATAGCATAATTTCATTACTTGTTGCAAAATTACTAGACTCACTCTGTGCGTTTGTGGTCGCCACCATCTTCTCAGTGGGCTGTACAACCTTGTTGCCATCACCCAAATTCATATTATCTTTCATTTTTTTTATTTATTTAAAAATCAAACAATTAATCCTATTAAATTTATGTTATATAGGTATATAAAATCCCCATTAACCTTTTCTCGGCTTTATCAAAATCCCATAATACTTTGATGATTTTACCTAATACCTTCACATTGGCACGCTTTCGATTAAGGGCATAAATACCCCGCCTCCTTACATAGAGGCTACTATCTAATGTCCAAATATGAATGATTTTTAATTTGAATCAGGAGTGTGCTTATGTCGACAGTCGCATTCCCCCGTAAATTAAGAACGTTGCAAATATACAAACATTTTTTGAGAAATCCAAAGAATTATTAAAAAATAAATGGATTTTTGTTGCAAAATTGAAATATTTTATTATAAAAGCATGATACCTATATTTATTTTATATATTCCCATTCACATTTGAATAATTTAAATAGATTAGTCTGTATGCTAACTTTTTCTTAATATGTTATTATTTTGGCTAACCTCATCACCCATGTATCAAAAAGGGATACTTTGTAAGTATCCCATATTAACACATATTTAAAAATCCAAACTTTCATATACCTCTCCGATCTCTTCTGCTTTTAGCCCCAGGTATCTTCTAGTAATCTCACAACTTGAGTGTGAAAATATTTCAGATAACTTAATCAAGGCCTTTTCAGCATCTGCTCCAGCCCTCTCAACAATATGACGGCCAAATGTCTTACGGTGGCTATGGCTACTATATGACTTGATGGAGAGTCTGTACTTAACCTTATACTCCTTCAATCTCATATTGACCCACTCTCTTGAATAGATGGTTCCCAAACGACTGAGGAAGATTGGTTCGTTCTGTACTGGAGAGCCTAGTATCTTGTAACATCTAAATGTTGTATAAGAGCAAATATTTTCGTAACTTTGTTGAGCCCAACTCAACACGATACGAATATGCCTATCCAGAAGTACGAGATAAGTTTGTCTGCGACCGAGCGCAAGCAACTTACCAA
>JAFTOU010000035.1 GCA_017463615.1 Alistipes sp.
ATACCTCTAACTTTTGGCAACCTCGATATGAAGGGCCATCACATTTACTACCGTCCTGCGGATACGATGCCCACACGGCTCGATTAGCCGTCAGGGCATCCTTCAGTAGGACGCCTACATCACATAATTAGAGCAATGCCCCCGAATGGCATTCATATATTTCAACAAATAAAACTACAACTATGAGCAAGAAACAACTACGCCGCAGAGCATATCTGCTCTCAAAAGTACGCAAGCAAGGTATCCGTTGCAAGACACACGCCAAGACAATCTTCTGCCCCTATGGCGAGGACCCCGAAAAGATGCCCTATGTGGGTAGCCTTATGAGTGAGTTCCAGTTCTGTGTACAATTTGAGATGGTAGCCTAATGGAGAGAGGAGCAATAGCAACGCTCAAAGTACCATACTTGGGCTATCGCCGCATAGAACTTATCGAGCCCTATGGTAATCAGTGGCTCGTGAGGATCTGCGAGAGCGGCAAAGAGACTACCGTCTATGAAGACGAGTTCGAGTTAGACTAAAAAATCAGAATCATTATGGCAATAGGAATTATTCAGGCTATATGTGGCGGCTGTTCGTGCGATGAGCAGCAGGCACAAGAGTACCTCGATGATGAACTCAGGTATCTGCGTGAACTACGCGAGGTAAACGATATGCAGCATAGCGACATCGAGTTGGCTTGCTCAAACCTCGGCATTGAAGCCGACTATGAGGAGTATTTCATTCAGGCTTTGGCCGTATAGGAAGGAGGCACTATGTATCTATATGAAAAGATTGAATACAACGGACACAACATCAACATCTACTATGATGAGAGTCCATTAGACCCACGCCGAGACTTCGATAACCTCGGCACACTCTACACAGCACATCGCCGCTACAGACCAGAGAAGGAGTTTGACGAACACTTCACCGTTGAAGAGGTCTTCGAGGACCGCTGGTGCAGCGACTTCAAAGAGTCGTTCCTCAGAAGATACATCGTTGTGCCTGTATATCTCTACGACCATAGCGGACTGACTGTATCTACAACACCTTTCAGTTGTCCGTGGGATTCGGGCTTGTTCGGTATTCTCGCAGTATCGCTGGATAAGGTGCGTAAGGAGTATGGCTGGAAGCGTATCACCGCTGAACGCCGTGCAACGATTGAAGGTTACCTGCGTGGTGAAGTTAAGACGCTTGACCAATACTACACAGGCGAGGTGTACGGCTTTGAGGTTACACCCGAAAACGATGACAAAGATGTTATCGAGAGTTGCTGGGGTTTCTTTGGGAAAGAGGGACTGGAGCAACTCATTGACGAATGTAAATATATGATTGATAACAAAGCAGCATAAATTATGAGCAGACAACTACACTTTGGAACAACCTACCAGGTACAATACGGCTACGGCGGTATGTTTGGTAGCGATGGGCAGGATGCCCTATACGATATCTTCTCGATGTTCGAGATTGAGAATAATGCCGAGGACATCTACACCGATGACTACGAGGTGGAGCGCGAGGAACTCAAGCGTCTTCGCCAGATGCTTATCGACAAGGACGAGAAGTATCGGGAGAATGAGGAGGAACTCACCAGATACCTCACAAAGATTGAGATGACACTCGACGAGTTCATCACAAAGGTACTTGACCGCCTCATCAACGAGAGCGACCAGCAGAATGAGTATGTACTAATATCGTGGTATTGATATGGAGGAGAGAGATTTGATTGTGTGCGAGGAGTGCGGCTCGACAGAGATTCAGACACAGGCGTGGGTAGATGCCAACACCCACGAGTACATCGGCGAGACGGGCATTGACCGTGATGATAACTGGTGCAACGAGTGCGAGGCTCACAACTACTTCTGCACGAAGACGGAGTTTGTGGAGCGAATGGAGGCTTGGTGGGGCGATGCCGACTTCCCGACTATGGAGAGGGTTACGGGCTACCGTCAGGATGACTTCTCACCCGAAGAGGGCTATCAGGATTTTGTTGATGCCTGCAACGAGTGGTGGAAGGCGAAATCCTACGATGAGAAGCGAGCAATCTTCAAGGAGCATAACAGCGAGGAGTAGCCTATGGTATATCAACTTCTGAAAGACATTGAGCAGCTGCTGGGTGGCAAGGAGTCGCTCACAGCTGCCGAGCAGAGTATCTTGGAACGCTCCTCAAAGGTCATTACAACAATGCGTAATCCCGAGGATACCGAACTACTCAAAAAAGATGAACTTCTAATCCGCTACTGTCCAGCCACGAAGCATCCCGTGCTTGTCTACTACGATGGTGACGGTATGTGCTCCTGCCTGCACAACGATACCGTTGAGGAGGATATGGAGGATGTGAAGCGCTGGCTAAAAGAGATGACACAAGAACAAACCAACAGCAATATGAACTACGACAAAGAAGAAGAGTTAATGGATGAGATACTCTCGTCCGAGGAGAACTGTGAGACATTTATGGAGGTTGTAATGTCGGAGATACAATCCGATGAGGAGACCTACCGACACAAGGCACACCAGCTTATTCAGGCATACCGCGAGGATAACTGCGGCGATATGCTGATGGCACTGTGTGGCTGGTCTATGCACTCCTTACTCATCAAGTATCAAGAGAAAAAAGAGCAAAGCAATGAATAGAATTTTAGAAGCAGTGAGAGCGTACTTCAACGCCATTGAGAACCCCACAGATGAGGAGAAGCGAATACAAGCGTTGCTTGCCGAGGGCTTCTTCCCGATTACATCGGTCTGCCGCGATGACCTTCGAGCAAGACACTTCGATGCCGACAAGGCCACAGATGAGCAGATGCAGGAACTTGCCCGCCGTATGGCAGACGACTACTGTGAGCAGCTATTCTGGGATAGTATGGAGATTTTGGCAGAGAACATCGGCATACCTAAACGCAAGGTTGATTTCTGTCCCAAGTGCGAGTCGGAGTTGATTTACTTCGATGTTACAACGGGATGCAACCGATGCTCCAACTGC
>JAFTOU010000007.1 GCA_017463615.1 Alistipes sp.
GCGGTTGAGCTCTACGACCTCGTTCTTGGCGCATGAGGCAAACAGAAGTGCCGCAAGTGCAAAAAATAGAGTCTTTTTCATCTTTTTTATCGTTTTTTAATTCTTTATTAGCAAATTCCCGCAAGTTCTTGATAAGAACTTGACACGAAAATACCATAATTATTCTTGTAAAACGGTTAAATTATTCTTGTTAAAGAAGCGCGAAAAAGAGGCAAAAAAAGGGGTTATTTCTCAGCAAATTTTACCGCTCCAAAAAACAGAGAATAATTAAAAAAAGCCAAACGATTTTTGAGCAAAAACGGTTTTGGGGCGAAAAAAGAAAAAACAGAAAAATTTTCCCGAAAAAAGTCCAAAATATATTATATAGGTGTAAAACGGGTGATTTGGGGCTGTTTTTCGGAAAAATTTGAGGGGGGGGGTAGAAAAAAGTTATAAAAAGATAGGATTATTAAAATATTTTTTTGTAATTTTGCAGTTGCTTATAGTCCTATGTATGGGCTGTACACAGAAGAACGGTAATAAAAAACGGAAAAAATACACACATAATGAAGAGAATTTTATTGGTTTGTTTGATAGCCTTGCTCCTTCCGTTTGTCGCTGATGCACAGACAAATGTGGAGAAGAAAGAGTCTGTCAGAGTCTACTTCCGTCAGGGCTCTGCAGCGCTTGAGCCAGGTTATCTGGGTAATGCTGCTGCGCTGGATCAGCTGGCAGAGTTGCTCAAGCCGTATCTGTCTGAGAGTAGCGACACCGCTACTGGCGAGGGTAGAGTTCGCATCGCCTCAAGTGTTTCGCCTGAGGGTTCTACCGGCACAAACGAGCGTCTGATAAACGCCCGCGCCAAGGTGATCTCAGATTGGATTTCAAAGAAGTTTCACGTTCAGATCGGCTATGTCATTGACTCCATGGGTATTGACTGGCAGGCATTGGAGCAGATGGTTGCAGAGGCGGACAACCTCCCATATCGCGACGAGGTGCTGGAGATTCTCCGCAACACTCCGGAGCAGATTATGGTAAATGGCTTCAAGGTCAATGAGCGTCAGAAGCAGCTGGAGCGTCTTCGCAATGGTGCTCCATATCGTTGGATCTACACCAACCTCTATCCAAAGCTCCGTTATGCTGCTGCATACACCGAGATTTGGTACGCTACGGAGCTTAACATCACCTCCGAGAGCCCTCTCAACTTTGCAGCTGAGGGTGGCGAGGGCTTGATTACCTTCAAGAAGGACATCAACGACAAGGTAGTTCCATCGGTCAAGGCTACAGAGGACTGGATTTCAGGTCTCAAGCCAACGAGCGACGATGCCACATTTACAGTTGCGCCAAATACGGTTGCTGCACCTCGTCAGGCGGTAGTCACGCTTGAGAGCTACGGAAAGCAGTACGATGTAACTGTAAACCAGGAGGCTGCAGAGCCAATCTTCACAATTTCAGAGTCAGAGACTAACAGAGCTGTCGGTGCCAACGCTGGAGAGGATACTATTCCATACCAGAGTAACGGTACCGCTTCTGATGTTCCAGTGGCTACATCTGATGCCGATTGGATCTCGGATATCACCCCTACAGAGGATGGTATTACCTACAAGTATGCAGCTAACCCATCTTCTGAGCCTCGTACAGCGACTATCACCGCACAGAGCCTTGGCAAGACCAACACCGTAACTGTAAATCAGGCGGGTGCTGAGCCTACAAGCGAGAGCGAGGGCACTGGCGAGCCTACCTGCAAGCCATTCTATATGTCGGTACAGACAAATATGCTCTACGACCTTGGTCTGGTGCCAAATATCGGCGTTGAGTTCTACCTTGGCGAGAACTTCAGTATTGACGCCTCTTGGCAGTACTCTTGGTGGAAGAGCGACAAGAAGGCTTGGTACTGGCGTACCTACGGTGGCGATGTAGCTCTGCGCTACTGGCTTGGCAAGAAGTCACGCATCAAGCCGCTCACAGGTCACCACTTGGGCCTCTACGGTCAGATGATTACCTACGACTTTGAGGTGGGTAACAAGGGTCTGCTGGCAGATCGCTGGAGTTGGGCCGCAGGTATTGAGTATGGTTACTCGTTGCCTATCGGTCGTCGTCTGAATCTTGATTTTACCGCCGGTGTAGGTTATCACTGGGGTGAGTTCTACGAGTATCTTCCTATTGATGGTCACTATGTATGGCAGGCAACAAAGCGCCGTCAGTACATCGGCCCTACAAAGTTGGAGATCTCGCTGGTATGGCTCATCGGTTGTGGCAACTACAATAAGGAGAAAGGAGGCAAGCGATGAAAAAGATACTCAACATATTGATGCTGGTTGTAATGGTTGCAACCACCTCTTGTAACCACAAGGACCTCTGTTTCCACCACCGCGACCACGCGCACAAGTACCATATTAATATTATAGCGGACTATCGCTATGATTGGGAGGAGTGCTTGGGCACCGGTCCAGACTGGAGAAACGACTGGCCAGAGAACTATCTTCCATACGACTCTCTCCGTCCTGGTAAGCCAAGCGGTCTTCGTGTGGTAAACTACAACAAGGATGGCGACTACAACCGTCACAACATCTCTGCCGACGGTGGCGTAGTTACTCTCTACGAGGGTCTGAACGATATCCTGTTCTATAACAACGATACTGAGTATATCGTCTTCTCGCGTAACAACAACGGCGTATATACCCGTGCTACAACGCGTACCCGTACCCGTGCAGAGTATAAGCCAAGTGAGTTTGCAAATGTGGGCGAGAATACCGTATCGCCACCAGATATGCTCTATGCAAACTACTACGAGAACTACCTTCCTGAGAAGGTTGTAGACCCAGTAGATGTATATGTAACACTCCAGCCGCTGGTATATACATACAAGATTCGCTGCGAGTTCGCTCAGGGTCTTAAGTATGTGGCTCTTGCAAAGTGCGACCTCTCGGGTATGGCGGAGTCGGTACTTCTGAACACTGGTGAGACCTCGGAGACTGCCGTGACAATCCTCTCGGATAATGGCGAGGTTACTGAGTGGGGCGTACGCTCTATCATCACCTCTTTCGGTATCCCAGGCTTCCCTCACCCAGACTATCCTACCCGTAACGACGCTAAGCACGCATTGGTGCTCAACCTGCGACTCAAGAACGGTAAGTACAAGACTCTGGACTTTGATGTTACCGACCAGGTGCAGTCTCAGCCTCACGGTGGTGTTATTGTCGTTCGCGATATCGTCATCCCTGACGACGAGGGTCAGACCGGTTCAGGAGCATTTGATGTAGAGGTAGACGATTGGGGTCCATACGAGGATATTCCACTGCCGCTGTAGTATACCTATTATATATTATATAAGAGAATAAAGGGAGAAACCAAATATAAACCTATTAACTATTTCCAAATCACTATGAAAAAGATTTTTATCGCGTTTATGTCGCTTGTAGCTCTGGTGGCTTGTAACAGTGATTACACTGTTGAGACTCTGGACTCTACACCTATCCTTTTCGGCGACTCATTCGTGCAGAACAAGACTCGCGCTGCTAACGAGGCAGACCAGTCTACAGTTATCACTACTGCAAACATCGCAGCTTTTGATGTTTGGGGCTTTATGGACGATGCTTCAGGTGTTGTTTTCAACGCTGAGCGCGTAACTAAGACCGACGGTAAGTGGACTTACGCTAACCTCCAGTACTGGTTGCCAAAACACACCTACTACTTCGGTGCTGTTGCTCCAGTAGATAGCCAGAACATCACTGTAACTACCGCTGAGGATGTTACCGGTGGCCTTGGTACTATCGCATTCGTGAACACTGGTGTTGAGGACCTTATCTATGCAGAGCAGAAGGTTACTACCCCTGATGTTATCAGCGGCAACCTTGACCCTGTATCTCTCCAGTTCGCTCACCTGCTTGCAAAGGCTAAGTTTACCTTCATCAACGGCTTTAAGAACGAGAATGCAACTATCAAGGTTACTAACATCAAGATTACCAACGCTCCACAGGCTGGTACTATTGACCTCACTGTAGATCCTACCGCTTGGGCTTGGCAGCTTGACTCTACTAAGACCTTTGAGCTCGGTTTCGGTGACGCTAACGGCGGCGCTGCTATCCCTGCTCTTGACGCTGAGGCTACTGTAGACAACGCAGCTGAGAGCGACTATGTACGCTATATCCTCCCTTCAAATGGCGACTATGTATACTACAACCTCTCATTTGATGTAGAGCTCTATATGGGCGATAAGCTCGGTCTTAAGGCTACCCGCACTGCTACTATCACTAAGCAGAATATCCTTATCGGTAAGGCTTATAACTTCGTAGCTACTATCGACGCTACAAATATCGCTGAGGATGCTCTCCAGCCAATCGAGTTTGACGATATCACCGTTGAGGATTGGGACGAGTTCGGCGATGTTGAGTACACCCCAACTACTCCTGAGGAGGGCGAGGGCGACGAGCCAACTACCCCTGAGAACCCTGAGACTCCTGCTGAGCCTGTAGTTCTCTACCTCCAGCCAAACGCTAACTGGAATACCGACGGCGCACGCTATGCTGCTTACTTCTTTGACGGTAACGGTGGCGAGACTTGGGTTGACCTTGCACTCGTTGATGGCGAGACTAATGTATACTCTCTCACCGCTCCTGAGGGCTACGCAAATGTTATCTTCTGCCGTATGAACCCTTCTACAACAGAGAATAACTGGGACAACAAGTGGAATCAGACCGCTGACCTCACCGTTCCTACAGATGAGAATACCCTCTATACCGTTCCTGCAGACGCTTGGGATAACTCAGACAACACCAACTGGTCTGTTTACACTCCAACTACTACCCCTGAGGAGCCAGAGGTGCCAGCTGTTACCTACACCACTGTAGCAGAGTTCCTCGCTGCAGCTGAGGACGATACTACCCTCTACACTCTTAAGGGTACTATCACTGCTGTAGCTAACACTACTTACGGTAACTTTGACCTTACCGACGAGACTGGTACTGTATATATCTACGGCCTTTGCAGCCCAGAGGGCGCATCTAAGTACTGGGCAGAGTCTGGCGCTAAGCTTGGCGACGATATCGTTATCAAGACTATCCGCACATCGTTCAACAGCGCACCTCAGGGCAAGAACGCTACTTTCGTAGAGCGTACCTCTCCAGGTACACTCGCATTCTGGTCATTTGATACAACTTCTGTATCTTTCACTGCTGCAGCTGCTGAGAAGGCTATCTCACTGTCTATTTACAACACTGACGCTGCTGTTACTGCTACTTCTGACAACGCACAGTTCTCTGCTGCTTATGCAGACGGCGTTCTTACCGTTTCAGCTCTTGAGAA
>JAFTOU010000036.1 GCA_017463615.1 Alistipes sp.
CGGTTATGTGTGGCTTGGTGGTAAGGTTCGCCGCTTTGAAGGCGTTACAGATGCCGTCTTCCCATACTATATCTACGAGAGCAATCGCCACGAGTCGGTTGTTTATGCCAACGAGGTCAACAAGCGTGGCCGCACCTGCTATCTATGTGCTGCGGGCAAGACTATCCCTACAACCACAGACCCAGTTACAGGCAAGATTCCTGCGACTATCGAGGTTAAGGCAGACTATGCCCCTCGCTTTATCGATAAGTTCTTCGGGAGATATGCCGTGCTGCTCGAAACTCCCTTCCAGCGTCAGACAATCAAGAAGGATCTGGTGCTGGCAGGTGTGTTTACAGCCAACAAGGAGATAAACTCAAAGACGTCAGTTTCTGTAAGTGGCGAGAATGGCTACTCGCTCAAAGGTATCGTCAAGAGCGATGGCAATGCTTCACTCGGAGCGTACCTGAACGGTCTCTTGGTCAATGAGATTGTTATCCGCACCGATGGCACCTTCTCATTTATGAAGCAAGGCAAGGAGCTGGCACGAGTTACGGGTGATGGTATCTCGTATGGCACATCACTCAGCGATAACTCCCGAATCGGTGCAATCCACATTCAGGGTTGTGATATCTACAATACTCAGGATGTTACCGATGAGGGCGCAGTGCGTATCAACTACTATGGCGTTGAGGGTGGCGGCACGAAGTTTCGCGACTTTGCGGTCTATGATGGCAAGTTGTCCCAGACTCCAATCTTCAAAGTCATTGGTAAGAGTGCTACGGCGCAGATCAATGGACTTTTCTCGATACATAGTGCCGGGCGAGGCATTGACCTATGCAATACTGCCTACACCAAAGATGATCCGAAGTTGCAGAATACACTCTCGTGGCGTGACAGTACAGGTGCCGTTATCGCTGCTGTGGGCTTTGATACCGCAGACAGCTATCGCTTTGTGGTCCGCAATGCTTTGGGCGATATTGTTGTTGCTCCGCTCGGCTCGGTGGATATTATCGGCACGCTCAAGGTCAATGGCAAGTCTGTCGCTGATACCTATGTTACCATTGACACTTATACAAAGGGGATGGCGGGTAAGGTTGATAAAGTCGAGGGTAAGCAGCTCTCTACTGAGGACTTTACCACAGAGTACAAGCGAAAACTCGATGCTATCTCAACGGGTGGCATTGCCGAGGGTGGCACCGGCTATGTAACATCGGGTACCGTTGCCGAGGCGTTAAAAACGAAACTCTCTGCTGACCAGAACCTACGCGATGTGATGGATAAGGGAGCGGCAAGAACAGCCCTCGATGTCTACTCCAAGCCCGAATCCCAAGAGGTATTCTTGCAGATCTCGGAGGGCTTGCAGGAACTTGTACGCCTCACAGCCGATGAGGTCAATAACCTTACACCGGAGCAGGCACAAGCACTCAAGGCAGAGCGTCAGGCGGCTGTGCGTGCTACGCTTGATGCCGAGAGGGGTGGCACGGGCGAGCAGAAGCTTACCAAGACCTCCAACCTCAGCGACCTTACCGATAAGAGCAAGGCACGCCGAAACCTCGAAGTCTATTCCACAACGGAGATAGATAATATGATGGCGGGTAAACTCGGCACTGACTCGGCATATCAAGGAATCATCTTCACCTCCGAGATGCGTGATAAGTTGAACAATATCGAGACGGGAGCCTTTGCCTATACTGATGCAGATGGTAAGTCGCACTCGCAGGTTGAAGGCTATGTCCTTACCTCGGCCATAGTCAAGGAGCTCAAGAAGAAGGCTAACTGGTTGCTTGATGGCTACAATGCCAATGAACTTATTACCATAGCCAAGAATTTGGAGTTCTATGCCAAGAGCGTTGCCGATGGTCGATTTGCCCGTATGGAGAACCTCTTTCAGGACTATATCAACTACTTGGTGGCGCAGGGCAAGACCTCTGCTCAGGCACAGGCTCTCCTGCGTGAAAAGTTGAACCTACTCTCGAAAGATGAGATTGTCAAGGATTACCTGCGTAAGGACGCAAAACTCACAGACCTCGTGTTGGGCAGTGCCGAGTCGCAGCGACAGGTGTGCCGAACACTCGGTGCAGCCTTTGCCGAGGATTACCAACCACTACTTATCGATACGGGTTGGATGCAGATGGAGAACAGCGGCCAGGGAACAGATACCCGCAACCTCTTTGTCCGTCAGATAGGCAGCATCGTATCCATCCAGGGCGAGATTAACACCGCCAAACGTGATGGTAGCAACTGGGGAGGCGTCATCGCTATGATACCTAACAAGATTCAGCCCCCGAAGTATAGTGTACGCTGTACGGCAGCCAACTGGAACGATGACCATAAGTACAACCGAGGCTCGTCGTTTACGATCTATGGCGGACAGCGTAAGTTGCAACTCTATGAGCGAGGCTTCTA
>JAFTOU010000037.1 GCA_017463615.1 Alistipes sp.
AATGATATTATTAACTTCTTCAAGTGTCATATCCTCATCAATAGCTTGTTTCTGGATACGACGCTTCAGGGTCATATGATTCTTGCGGATATACTCCTGAGTCTTATGTCGCTGGACGCTATCATAGTATTTTTGACGCTTCGGGGTCATTACCTTGCCACGCAGGCAGTAGCACCCCTTCTCCTTGTACTCATTGAGGTATCGCTGGAACTTCGGCTTCTTGTATGAAACATCCTTTGATGCCTTGGCAACAGAGTCGATGACCCACCATTCGGGCTCAAAGGGTGTCTGCATACCGCAAAGCTGCTTGAGAATGCCATAGACTATGGGCATCTCATAGCGGAGCATAAAGCCTATGCGTGTCTCATCGAAGGGGAAACGCCTAAGCGTCCCCTTCGGCCTTCCTCTTCCTCGGTCTGTTATCTTTACTCTCCTGGTGCGGCGTCTCTTCCGCTTCGTCTTTTTCTCTTCCATCGTGGGTACTCTTAACTGGTTCTACATGTTGTGGGATTCGCCTTTCGGCAATACGCCTGCGACTCTCGATGTCGCCCGTTACATTGATTCTCTTTTTCATTAGACAAAGTATGTGAAGTTTAACTGACAGTTTATATTATAGAAGCCTCGCTCGTAGAGTTGCAACTTACGCTGACCGCCATAGATGGTAAACGAGGAGCCTCGGTTGTACTTATGGTCATCGTTCCAGTTGGCTGCCGTGCAGCGTACACTATACTTCGGGGGTTGAATCTTGTTAGGTATCATTGCTATGACACCTCCCCAATTGCTACCATCACGCTTGGCGGTGTTAATCTCTCCCTGTATAGATACGATGCTGCCTATTTGACGGACAAAGAGGTTGCGGGTATCTGTTCCCTGACCGCTGTTCTCCATCTGCATCCAACCCGTATCGATAAGCAGTGGCTGATAATCCTCAGCAAAGGCTGCACCGAGTGTGCGGCATACCTGACGCTGCGACTCGGCACTGCCCAACACGAGGTCCGTGAGTTTAGCGTCCTTACGCAAGTAGTCCTTGACAATCTCATCTTTGGAGAGTAGGTTCAACTTCTCACGCAGGAGAGCCTGTGCCTGAGCAGATGTCTTGCCCTGTGCCACCAAGTAGTTGATATAGTCCTGAAAGAGGTTCTCCATACGGGCAAAGCGACCATCGGCAACGCTCTTAGCGTAGAACTCCAAATTCTTGGCTATGGTAATAAGCTCATTGGCATTGTAGCCATCAAGCAACCAATTTGCCTTCTTCTTGAGCTCCTTGACTATGGCCGAGGTAAGGACATAGCCTTCAACCTGCGAGTGCGACTTACCATCTTGGTCGGTATAGGCAAAGGCTCCGGTCTCGATATTGTTAAGCTTATCACGCATCTCCGAGGTGAAGATGATACCCTGATATGCAGAGTCTGTACCGAGCTTACCCGCCATCATATTGTCAATCTCCGTTGTGGAATATACTTCGAGGTTTCGGCGTGCCTTGCTCTTATCGGTAAGGTCGCTGAGGTTGGAGGTCTTGGTGAGCTTCTGCTCGCCCGTGCCACCCCTCTCGGCATCGAGCGTAGCACGCACAGCCGCCTGACGCTCCGCCTTGAGTGCTTGCGCCTGCTCGGGGGTAAGGTTATTGACCTCATCGGCTGTGAGGCGCACAAGTTCCTGCAAGCCCTCCGAAATCTGCAAGAATACCTCTTGGAATTCGGGCTTGGAGTAGACATCGAGGGCAGTGCGGGCTGCTCCCTTATCCACAACATCACGGAGGTTCTGGTCGACTGAGAGTTTTGTCTTCAATGCTTCTGCTACAGCACCAGATGTTACATAGCCTGTGCCGCCTTCGGTAATACCACCCGTAGAGATAGCATCGAGTTTTCGCTTGTACTCTGTGGTAAAATCCTCGGTAGAGAGCTGCTTACCATCAACCTTGTCTACTTTGCCATTCATACCACTTGTGTATGTAGTAACAGTAACATAGGTGTCAGCAACAGACTTGCCATTTACCTTGAGCGTGCCGATGATATCCACAGAGCCGAGCGGAGCAACAACAATATCGCCTAACGCATTGCGAACCACAAAGCGAAAGCTATCTGTCGTATCAAAGCCCACAGTAGCAATCACCGCTCCGGCACTATCCTTCCAAGAGAGTGTATTCTGCAACTTCGGATCATCTTTGGTGTAGGCGGTATTGCAGAGGTCGATGCCTCGTCCTGCACTATTTACCGAGAAGAGTCCATTCACCTGTGCCGCAGCACTCTTGCCTACAACTTTGAATATTGGAGTCAAAGATAGTTTGCCATCGTAGACGGCAAAGTCTCGGAACTTCGTGCCTCCACCTTCTACTCCGTAGTAGTTGATGCGTATTGTTCCTTCGTCTGTAACATCCTGAGTATTGTAGATATCACAGCCCTGAATATGAATTGCGCCGATACGGGAATTATCGCTGAGCGATGTACCATACGAGATACCATCACCCGTAACTCGTGCCAACTCCTTGCCTTGCTTCATAAATGAGAATGTGCCGTCTGTACGGATTACAATCTCATTAACCAAAAGACCATTAAGGTACGCTCCGAGTGAGGCATTGCCATCGCTTTTGACTATACCTTTGAGCGAATAGCCATTCTCGCCACTTACAGATACTGCTGTCTTGGAGTTTATCTCCTTGTTGGCAGTAAACATACCTGCCAGCACCAAATCCTTCTTGATGGTTTGGCGCTGGAAAGGAGTTTCGAGCAGTACGGCGTAACGCCCGAAGAACTTATCGATAAAGCGAGGGGCATAGTCGGCTCTGACCTCGATAGTCGCAGGAATCTTGCCAGTAACGGGATCTGCTGTAGTTGGAACTGTCTTACCCGCAGCACAGAGGTAGCAGGTGCGGCCACGCTTGTTGACCTCGTTGGCATAAACAACCGACTCGTGGCGATTGCTCTCGTAGATATAGTATGGGAAGACGGCATCTGTAACGCCTTCAAAGCGGCGAACCTTACCACCAAGCCACACATAACCG
>JAFTOU010000038.1 GCA_017463615.1 Alistipes sp.
AGGCTATGTAACATCTGGTGCTGTTGCAGAAGCATTGAAGACAAAACTCTCAGTCGACCAGAACCTCCGTGATGTTGTGGATAAGGGAGCAGCTCGCAGTGCCCTCGATGTCTACTCCAAGCCCGAATCCCAAGAGGTATTCTTGCAGATTTCGGAGGGCTTGCAGGAACTTGTACGCCTCACAGCCGATGAGGTCAATAACCTTACACCGGAGCAGGCACAAGCACTCAAGGCAGAGCGTCAGGCGGCTGTGCGTGCTACGCTCGATGCCGAGAAAGGTGGTACGGGCGAACAGAAGCTCACCAAGACCTCCAACCTTAGCGACCTAGCGGATAAGAGCAAGGCACGCAGAAACCTCGAAGTCTATTCAACAACGGAGATTGACAATATGATGGCCGGCAAGCTCGGCACCGACTCGGCATATCAGGGAATCATCTTCACCTCGGAGATGCGTGATAAGCTGAACAATATCGAGACGGGAGCCTTTGCCTATACCGACCAAGATGGCAAGTCGCACTCGCAGGTTGAAGGATATGTCCTCACCTCGGCCATAGTCAAGGAGCTCAAGAAGAAGGCAAATTGGTTGCTTGATGGCTACAATGCCAATGAACTTATTACCATAGCCAAGAATTTGGAGTTCTACGCCAAGAGCGTTGCCGATGGTCGCTTTGCCCGTATGGAGAACCTCTTTCAGGACTATATCAACTACTTGGTAGCGCAGGGCAAGACCTCTGCTCAGGCACAGGCTCTCCTGCGTGAGAAGCTGAACCTGCTATCGAAAGATGAGATTGTCAAGGACTACCTGCGTAAGGATGCCAAGCTCACAGACCTTGTGTTGGGCAGTGCCGAGTCGCAGCGACAGGTATGCCGAACACTCGGTGCGGCCTTTGCCGAGGATTACCAACCACTGCTTATCGATACGGGTTGGATGCAGATGGAGAACAGCGGTCAGGGAACAGACACCCGCAACCTCTTTGTCCGTCAAATAGGCAGCATCGTATCTATCCAGGGTGAGATTAACACCGCCAAGCGTGATGGTAGCAACTGGGGAGGTGTCATAGCAATGATACCTAACAAGATTCAGCCACCGAAGTATAGTGTACGCTGTACGGCAGCCAACTGGAACGATGACCATAAGTACAACCGAGGCTCGTCGTTTACCATCTATGGCGGTCAGCGTAAGCTGCAACTCTACGAGCGAGGCTTCTATAATATAAACTGTCAGTTAAACTTCACATACTTTGTCTAATGAAAAAGAGAATCAATGTAACGGGCGACATCGAGAGTCGCAGGCGTATTGCCGAAAGGCGTATCCCACAACATGTAGAATCTGTAAAGAGCACCCACGATGGAAGAGAAAAAGACGAAGCGGAAGAGACGCCGCACCAAGAGAGTAAAGATAACAGATCGAGGAAGAGGAAGGCCGAAGGGAACGCTTAGGCGTTTCCCCTTCGATGAGACACGCATAGGCTTTATGCTCCGCTATGAGATGCCCATAGTCTATGGCATTCTCAAGCAGCTTTGCAGTATGCAGACACCCTTTGAGCCCGAATGGTGGGTCATCGACTCTGTCGCCAAGGCATCAAAGGATGTTTCATACAAGAAGCCGAAGTTCCAGCGATACCTCAATGAGTACAAGGAGAAGGGTTGCTACTGCCTGCGTGGCAAGGTAATGACCCCGAAGCGTCAAAAATACTATGATAGTGTCCAGCGACATAAGACTCAGGAGTATATCCGCAAGAATCATATGACCCTGAAGCGTCGTATCCAGAAACAAGCTATTGATGAGGATATGACACTTGAAGAAGTTAATAATATCATTAAAACAAGAACGCAAGGTATTGACTGACAATGATATGTAAAACATTCATATAAAACTATTGTCGTTCAGTAAATTATACATACCTTTGTACTCCGACCGCTCAAGGTCCTTCTATTTGTCAAATGAGTATCC
>JAFTOU010000008.1 GCA_017463615.1 Alistipes sp.
AGATTCTCTTTCTTATATGCAAGTCCAGAGCAATTCTGAACAAGATTACCTAATGTCGTCCAACACCAATTATGAGGCAACTCAAATGGAATCCGTTCATCGATGCACTCCGTTTTGCCATCTATCGTCTCATAATACTTGCTATTACGAATTCAAGATGATTAGATATGCGTATCTGTTCCTTAACAGGTGGTAATGGGAATAATCTGTTAAGTACATAGTCTGTAACGACTCTTTGCTGGCCTGCTGTGCCCTTAAACTTCGCTTCAGAGATAAAGTATTCGCTCTTCAAAAACCACAATAAATACCTTGTATCTATTGTATTATCGTATGGTCGTAAAACATTAAGCTCTGTTGTACCAGCAGCGAAGCCATTAGGGAGGTTTGCAGCAATAAATGATTTGCGATTTTGAAAGCACGGCGTAATCTTCGCAAATGCCACATCACCCTCTGCAATATGCGTAAATCCAGACTTAACATCCTTCCAGTAGCGTTGCTCACATTCAATAGAATTGCCGTATCCTGGTGAGATGTTTGTCATTGGAATAAATCCTACAGACATCTCATCACTAATTGTATTACGAGGGTTTACAATAGTTACTTTTCCAAGTCTTACCCATTGCCAATTCGATGGTATCTCAAAAGGTATTTCATCGTCAATACAATTGATTTCAGAGCCTACCTTCTCGTAATACTTGCTATTACGAATTCTATTTTATCGACGATTCGTTCCTGTTCTGCAATTGATGGTAATGGCAATAGAAGCCTGTGTAAGGCATTTGATGACAGGCCTTGAATACCAATTCCCTTGCCACCAATAAGTCCAATGTGCTTATACAAATACAAAGCATAATAGAAAAACAAAGAGCATAGAGGCACATATGGTCTAAGCCTATGAATATGGTTTTGAATTCTTATATCATAGTCGAAATTCCATATAGCACTGCGCCCAATATCTCCTCCTTCACATACTAGCAAATCTCCTTTCTTCACGGTGCATTTTTCCAATTCTTCATCTGTAAATGGCATCGAACGAAGTTTATCAAGCACAAAGTAATTCCAATACAGATTAGAAGTGGTGATATATTCATACGCCACTCCCTTCTGATTTGCGCCATTTAAAGCCTTGCCAGTGTTGTGCTGATACAATGTTCCAAGACGAACCCATTCCCAATTTGCTGGTATTTCAAAAGGTATTTCTTCATCTATACAAGAGACTTGCGAGCCTACCTTCTCGTAATACTTGTTATCATCACCTTTGAAGATAACAGAATCTACCAGGTCCTTCTTCTTTAACTTGCCCTCCTTGAAGAGTTTAGCCTTCTCTTCTTTGATGCGTTCAAGGAGTACGGATGTTGACTCGTCATTAGGATCTTGCGGTACGAGTCGGCCTTGAATAGCCTCCTGCAATACAGACTTCTTAAGTTTGTTAAAAATATCAGCATTGAGCTTATCCAAAGCCTCTTGCGACTTCTCGTATTTGTCAGCAATAGGCATTATTCCCTCGATTCTTTCAACTATTCTTTGTTGCTCTTCAATAGGTGGTATCGGGACTAAAAACGCATTGAAATTATTCTGTGTTAACTGATTGATTGTAGTAGTGCCACTAACATCACGCAACTGAGAAAAAAACAAATCAGATTGCAGGAATTGATAGATATATTTATATAATGGAGTCTTACAGATTGCCATAAATGCGCCAAATGTCATTGGCTCATTAACAGTATCCACAATAGCTGATTTTCCCACTAATCTTTTGCTGCCATTTCGAGCACAAATAATAATATCATTGGGAGCAACCCTCAACTTTTCAGGAATTTCTTTGGAAACTCTTACAATATCACACAAGTCAAGTCTGCCATTTTTTATATTCGAAGATCGTAACACTATGGTACCTTGCGAAGATACCTCTGATGGAGAATACGTCAACCCAATGTACGACTGTGTTATATTGCAAATTCGTGTCCAACACCAACTCTGAGGTATCTCAAAGGGTATCTCATCATCAATACATTTCACCGTTCCGTCGGCAAACTTCTCATAATGGGAATTGGCAGAATCAGAGAGTCATCATAATTTATTAAGTGACAACTTTTTGTTTAACTAAAATGTAATTTATTATGGTGAAGAATTTTGAGCTTTTCCTCCGACAAGAGAATATGTCGGACAACACCATTGCTGCCTATGTGTACGCAGTCAATGATTATTATGAGCGTAAGAAGGAGTTGAACAAACGAAACCTTCTTATGTACAAGTCTTATCTGATGGAGACCTTCAAACCCAAAACGGTTAATCTGCGAATCCAAGCTCTGAACAAGTATTTGGAGTATATGAACAAGACGAGGTTGCGGCTTAAGTCTGTGAAGGTTCAACAACGCTCTTATTTGGAAAATGTAATTAGTAATGCAGACTACACATTCCTGAAAAATAAGTTGAAGAGGGAAGAAAATTTGGAATGGTATTTTGTTGTAAGATTCCTGGCTGCAACTGGCGCCCGTGTTAGCGAATTGGTGCAAATAAAGATTGAGCACGTGAATGTAGGATACTTTGACATCTACACAAAAGGTGGTAAATATCGCAGGCTATTTATTCCCAAGAAACTACGAGAAGAAACTATTGAGTGGTTGAGTCATAAGGACCGAACAAGCGGGTATCTTTTCCTCAATCGATTCGGAGAGAGAATTACTACGCGCGGTATAGCACAGCAGTTGAAGAACTATGCTCTGAAGTACGGGCTTAATGAGAAGGTTGTATATCCACATTCATTCCGCCACAGATTTGCCAAGAACTTTCTTGAGAAGTACAATGACATCTCATTACTCGCTGATTTGATGGGGCACGAGAGCATAGAAACCACTCGCATATATCTCCGTAGAACTAGCACGGAACAGCAAGCCATCGTAGACAAGGTGGTTGTATGGTAAAAGTTAAGGGCATCGATTGATGCCCTTAATCTTGTACTTTGTATAGTGATTTGAGTTCCCCGTTATCCGACTCAAATAGGAATCGACCGTTCTTCAAGATGCACTCGTGAGTCTTCTCGTCATTTGTGTCCGTCTTAAGCATCTGGTCTGCTTGCTCTGCTGAGATAATCTGCATCTCTACACCCTGAATAGTAGCAGTGGTAGCATCTGCCGGGATTGCCAAAAGTTCGTCTAATATCATTGCCCCAATTTATTATGTGGCTCAATGTCCCTTTGAGCACGATATTTGCCAAAACGAAGAGCGTGGGACATAACCTGCTGCACCCATGGCTCTGGTAAACCAAACTCGCAAACAGATTAGCCCACGCAAATCGTGAGCATTAACTGTTCGCCTTGCGAGTTCATAAATTTTACCAGAATTTAGGGGTGCAAAGCAAAAGCTAACGCTTTCTTCTATAACTATGTGGTGTGTAGTCCCGCTACACGAATGAGGGAGAGATTAGTTCTTGCCGGCCTCGACAGAAACCTTGCGAAACTCCTTCATCAACTTCTCAAGCTCCAATGAAGCCTTACGAGCACGAGTTCCGGCAGCCTTGTTACCTTTCTCTACCTGCAACGCAGCATCCTTTGAGAATGCCTCGAATGCCTCATTGATTTTTGCTACCAATTCCTTCATAGTGTCTATTGTTTTAGAATTCAACTGCAAATATACTTATTTTTAGCCATTAAGGATATTATTGCCTCACTTTTATTTTTTCTTGCGAGCGTAAGCTGTCGCTTGTGAAGCCATCATATCCTCAATATCAGCAAGAGTTGTGTGGTTATCTTCGCGTCTATTTTTATCAAGCCATTCATAGAACTCACTCTCCTTAAAATAGACTCTATTCCCTTGTTTTATATGGGGGATGTCTTTCTCGTGTGTCATTCGGTAAATGGTTGACACCGATTTTTTGAGCAACTCACTTACTTCATCCACATCAAGTAGTCTATCATAGTGCTTGATATTATTTTTAATCTCGCTAATACTTGATTCAAGTGATTCTACTTTCTTAAGAAGTATAGCCATCATTTCAGGTAACTGTTCAAATGTTGTCATTGTCTCTTCCATATATGATGCTTTTTAGAAAGTATAGGATACCTGAATAATAATGGTTGAAAAGAGGGCTCAACATTTTAAGTGAGCCCTCAAGAATTACTTCAAACTAATCGCGTTGGCAGATTTTCTCTTTTCCAAATCCATAATGTCAGCGTATATCTGGGTGGTTGAGATAAATCTGTGAGTTAACATCTTGCTCACGGTGTACAAGTCTGTACCCATTGCTAGTTGCAGTGTCGCAAATGTATGTCTGAAGCAGTGGAATGTTATGTGTTTAGTTATCCCAGCTCGTTTCAACCATCGCTGTAAGGGTGCTGTGAGCATTCCACGCGCGAAATCCTCAAACACCTTCCCATCCTTCTTGCGTTTTCCACAATATGATAGAGCCTCTTCGCTAATTGGCAATGTTGCTTCAGTCTCCGTCTTCTCGGTACGGATTCGCATACACCAGCCTCCATCCGGGGCTTTTACAATATGCTTCCACTCCAACTGTATAATATCACTTACGCGCAGGCCGGTGAAGCACGAGAATATTGCTGCCCTGCGTAGCACCGGGATATCACAAGGAGTATCCGCTAAGCGCTTAAGTTCTTCGAGAGTAAGATATTCTCGTTTTGTCTCTTTGTACTCAATCTTATCAAGGAACTCGTTGATATTCTCCTTTATCAGTTTATCTCTGTATGCTCGTTTAAGTACAGCTCTAAAAGTAGAGAAATAGGAAGCCTTTGTGTTGATGTGCATAGGTTGTCCTGGTCTTCTTACCGATGTGGCTGTCATCAGATACTCGGAGAACTTCTTGGCAACCTCGACATTCATTTCTTCGAAAGAACACTTACCGTGCATAAACTTCTCAAAGTGCTGGAATGATCCCCACCATTTGCTGTTAAACTTCTTTTCCAGCGCGAGATTACGATAGTACTCCATAAAGTCGCCCTTCATTGTGGTCTTATCGAGGAAGCTGAACTCATCGTTCAGGATTTGCTGCACACGAATAGCCCTAATACCCTCAGCTCGCTCCATCATCCTGCGGTTGTACTCTTTGTGCTGATTAGTTTTGGGCTTTTGATACAGATATATATGAAGATGCTCTTTGTATACACGACGCATTGTCTTCATATCAAGGAGTGCTGGACTGAACTCTAAATAGAGAGAATCACGACCATTCGTGATAGGCTTTTTTCTAATTGATACTTTTGATACTGACATGATTATTTTGTTCGTTTTTTGTTTGACATAACTAAATCAAGTTCTTGCTTTGCGATTTTCATGCTTCGGCCCTCTTTGATAGTCGTTACACTATATCTCTTGATGAGTTTGTATAAAGCCTCTCTACCTATATTAAACTGTGATATGGCTTCTTCAACAGTATAGTATTCCGGCTGAGGAAATTTCTCTCTCATCAGTTGGTCGAAGTGCGTCTTTGAGTAGTAACCTTTGTTTCCCTTTCTCATCTTTGGGATAGGATTCTTATATATGAGTCCGGAAACATAGTGAGGGGCTAAACCATATATATTGCCGATATCCTCCATTGAATACCATTCCGTGATATTGGGATCTGGCAGTCTATGTTTGAGGACTTCATCAATATCTTTCTTAGAATAATAAGTTATTCCCTTATGTCTCATACGCGGAACCATACTATTAGATACACATCCGTGAACGGCCTGTACTGTCATCTCATATTTCTTACATACGTCTTCAACAGTATACCACTCAGAGATATCAGGGTCGGGAGTAAATAAAGAGAATCGACTATCAATGTGCTTCTTACTAAAGTAGGTTTTGTTCCCGTGCTTAACGCGAGGAATATTCCTGGATGAAGCATACTTGAAAATCGTATCTTTACTTACTTTGTACTTCTCTTTAATCTCTTCGACAGAATAGTAATCCTCCTTGGGTTTGGCAATAACACGCCTCACCTGATAAGGAACATGGAACTGGAACAGTGCATCTATATCCGCTCTGCGTATGAAAATTTTTCTATTCATCCTGATACAATTCATCTTACCCGTAACACAATATCTGTAAACTGTTGTGCTGGATATGCCCATAAGCTCGGCTACATCCTCGCATGACAGATATTCCTTTTTAAGGGTAGTGGGGGAAATGTCTGGAAGGTTTTCTTGATGCACAACTTTTTCTAACTTTTGCTCTCGTAGGCGAACCTTGTAGCTTCGCTGTGAACATTTGTGAGAGCAAAATCGGGTACTCAGTTTATGGGCGATAAATTCTTTGCCGCAAAACTGACAAACTTTTTTAACTTCAATCTTGCTCATATTAGCGATATTTGGGAGGTGTCCACAACCTAGGCGAAATAACCGGCGAAATTTTCACTAACGATGTCCTAGGAGGGATAAATGTTACTTTCTTGTAGAATGTAGAATTTATTTCGCCATTTCATTGCAGCTCATTGCACTCCATTGCACCTCATTGCATTTCACCCCAAAATCCGCTCAATCAAGCACTTAAAATTTTCTTGAATGATGACATTGGACATTGGGGGTGAAATAGGGCGAAGAAATATTGCGTAACGATGATAAACAGTAATAAATGGTTTTATCACCAAGAACAAAAAAAGCGCTCAAAATGAGCGCTTTGCGATAAACGATGATAAATCATTTTATCATTGGTATGTAAATTTACTTGCCGATGCAGAACGAGGAGAAGATGCTCTGGAGGATGGTGTCGGAGGTGATGGCGCCGGTGATTTCGCCGATGTGGTTGATGGCCAGGCGGATATCCTCGGCAAGGAGTTCGGAGGCGATGTTGTTGGCAAGGGCCGTTTGGGCGGCTGTGAGGGCCGTATAGGCGGCCGATAGGGCCTCGTAGTGGCGGAGGTTGGAGACCACAGCCTCGCCGCGGTAGAGGGCGGTAGTATCTACCGTATTGCGCAGGGCGGTGCGCAGGGCGTCAATGCCCTGATTCTCGCGGGCGGAGATATAGAGGGCATCTGTAGCAGTGCGGTCGGAGGTGGTGTCTGCCTTATTGACTACGCGGATAACGGTCTGATTATCAGTGGTATCAAGCTGCTCAAATGCTCCGTCAGGCTCTGCCATGCTGATGATAATCTGAGCCTTAGCGACGGCGGCCAAAGTACGCTCAATGCCCATACGCTCAAGTGTGTCGTCGGTAGTGCGGATGCCGGCGGTGTCAATAAATCGGAAGCGGATATCGTCTATAACGATGCTCTCCTCAATAGTGTCGCGCGTAGTGCCAGCGATATCCGAAACCATAGCGCGCTGCTCGCCCACAAGGCGGTTGAGCAGGGTGCTCTTGCCCACATTTGGAGCACCAACGATAGCCACGCCAACGCCATTGCGGATAGCGTTTCCCGTATGGAACGACTCCCTGAGGCGAAGTACTACATCGGAGGTGGTGCGGAGCATAGACTCCAGTCGCGTGCGGTCGGCAAACTCAACATCCTCCTCGCCAAAGTCAAGCTCTAACTCCAGTAGTGAAGTGAGCTCTATGAGTTTATCCCTCAGCGTGTTAAGCGTATCGGAGTAGCCTCCGCGCATCTGTGTGGCGGCAACAGCGTGTGCGGCGCCAGAGTCGGCGGCGATAATGTCGGCGACAGCCTCGGCCTGCGAGAGGTCTATACGACCAGCGGCGAAGGCGCGAGCGGAGAACTCGCCCGGCTCGGCAAGGCGTGCACCGAGGCTACAGAGTAGCTTTATGATTGTGCTGACGATATAGCGCGAGCCGTGGGTGGAAATCTCTACGCTCTGTTCTCCAGTATATGAGTACGGCGAGCGAAATAGGGCAACGACAACATCGTCTATAACGCGGCCCTCATCCACAATATTGCCGTAGTGGATAGTATGCGTAGCTGTCTCAGCGAGGGGCTTGCGACCGCGGAAAACCTTGTCGCAGAGCGCGATAGAGCCCTCGCCACTAACTCTGATAACGGCGATAGCGCCACCTATGGCGGTGGCTGGAGCGACGATGATTCCCTGACTGAAGAGCATATGATTATTAGTTTTTAAGCCCTTGGCTTCGGCTTGTTAATTCTCAGTTTCTGTCCTGGGCGGATGGTTGTGCTCTTGAGCTTATTCCAGCGCATAATATCCTTGACGGTACAGCGGTTGCGCTTGGCGATAAGTCCCAGATTGTCGCCACTGCGGACGGTGTAGGTGTAGCCCAGACCCTCGGCACGCTTTTTATCAAGGTTGGCAGGGTTGAGGTACTCCTTCAGGTAGAGCGAGTCCTTGGAGTAGATGCTATCCTGCTGCGAGATAAACTCGGCAATATATCGTGTTGGCAGGCGCAGGGTATATGGCTTGCGCGCTGCAGGGACGATATCTATCTTATACTGCGGGTTGAGCATCTTGAGCGTCTCCATAGGGATGTCAAGCGTAGAGGCTACCTGCCCCAAGTGCATTGTGCGGTTGATGACAACAGTATCGGTAGAGATACACTCAGGCGTCTTCTCGGGGGTGATGTTGTGCTGCTGATGGTAGGCGTAGGCATACGAGGCAGCGATAAACTTAGGTACATAGCCGCGAGTCTCGGCGTTCAGGTCGTCGTAGATGTCCCAGTAGGTCTTGGCGTTACCTGCGCGGGCGAGGGCACGACTTACGCGACCAGGACCTGCATTGTAGGCAGCCAGAGCCAAGGCCCAGTCGCCGAAGGTGTCGTAGAGATACTTCAGGTAGCTGCATGCTGCGCGGGTGGAGAGAATTAGGTCGCTACGCTCGTCTACCAGCGAATTTACCTCCAGACCTAAGTTCTTGCCGGTGCTTGGCATAAACTGCCACAAGCCCACCGCACCAGCGCGTGAGCCGGCGGTAGGGGAGAGGTTGGACTCAACGATAGCCAGCACGCGAAGCTCTATAGGTAGTCCTGCGCGAACAAGCTCCTGCTCAAAGATTGGGAAGTAGTACTTTGACAGGGCAATTACGCGGCTGAGAGGACTCCAGCGATTCTCAAGATAGTAGTCTATATAGTGGCGCACAACGCTGTTGTAGGGCAGATGTACGGGCGATACCATATCCTGCAGACGCTGCTTGTAGAGGCTGTCTTTTGGAAGGTTGCACTCCTCGTCCATGGGGGCAGAGTACTGAGCGAAGTACTGCTGCTGGCTCTGCTCAATGCTCATGGTGTGCCAGATGTCAAGCAGCGAGTCTATCTGCTGAGGGGTGTGGGTAATCTGCAGCGTATCTATGCGGGCAGAGGGCTTTGCCTCCACGATAACCGTGTCGGTGACAACCACGCGCACGGTGTCGTAGATAGTCACGATATTCTGCTGCTTGGGGGTCTTCTTGTTCTTGTTAAATATATTAAGACGAATCGGTCCTGCAAGGGCGCTACCAAAGCATAGCAGTGCCAGCAGGAGGGATAGGGTTCTGCGCATATCTAAAAATTAAAATTTGAAACAAAAGTTCATACCCATGGTGGCGGTGTTGCCCATGCCAGGGTAGTAAGAGTAGTCAATTACAGGGGTTATATCTACGCTCAGGTCGTCGGATATGTCGTAGTCGCGAAGATGCGCATCTACGTGAGCATCAACGATTTGCAGGATGTAGATGCCCGCCGTGAGGATGATACATAGGTCTCGATTTCGGCGATAGCTGTTGCGCAGATTCTTAAGGAACGAGGAGGCATAGCGACCGCCAAACTCATCCTGCGAGCCGTTAGGGTATAGCTCGGGGTTGGTGTCGTAGTCGGCACGCAGACGATATGCCTTCTTGAAGCGCTGGTAGCCTCGGTTGTTCCAGTCAATACAGTATATTGTTGTGGCGAAACCACCCACAACAAGCGGCACACGCCAGTAGCTCTTGTTGTATATCTGACCAGCTCCCGGGCAGATGGTGGCGAGGGTCGTTGCACGCGATACCTGCGAGACATCGTTGGTGGCATAGCACACCGCCGCATCGCCGATAAAGTAGATGTACGACGCCAGGGTGGTGAACATAAAGGTCTGCTTGAGCGTGTTGTGCTTAATCATCTCGCGCTGCAGGGCGTTCATCTCCTCTGTACGCTTAAGGCCCTGGTCGGTAAGTGCCTCAAACTGGTTCTTGAGTGGCTTGTACTTGCTCTGCTGATGTGCCCACATACCTATAGATGTGCCGAGTGTTCCGTAGAGTATCGGCAGCTTCCAGTACTGCTTGTTGTATATCTGTCCGAAGCCTGGGAGTATGGCAGAGACCATGCTCATCTTGCGCAGAGACATAGAGTCGCTGATAAATGGCTCCTTGCCCTCACGACGCTCGGCACGACGACGCGCCTTGTCTGCCTTGGCAAGTGAGTCGCGCAGCGAGGTAACCTCCTTGGTGTTGAAGATGGCGTTGCGCAACGAGTCTGGCAGTGCCATACGCAGCGAGTCGGAGACCACGACAAGCGAATCCTTAGGCAGCGTGCGCAGCGAGTCGGCAAGGCGACTGATGCGGATAGAGTCGCGGCGTGCTACGGCTGCGGAGTCTACCTTCTCAAACTGTCCACTGCGAACAATGGTCTTAGGGCCGCGCAGGGTGCGTGTGTAGGGGTTTATCTGACCATAGCAGAGCGTTGTGACAAAGAGTGCTGCCACAAGTGTAAGGAGTATTTTAAGTCCTCTGCCTGCCATACTAATGCTTAGAAAAACGCTCTATAAAACGGTCAATGTCGCTGTCGTTGTCAAAGCCGATGGTAATCTTACCACCGCCACTCTTGGTGCGCTTGATAGAGATATTCTGCGAGAAAAACTGCTCCAAGTACTCCACAAGGCGGGTGTAGCTCTCTGGATACTCCTCGTCTACTGTAGGTGTAGCCTTGCTCTTGCTCTCCATCAGACTGCGAACATAATCCTCCGTCTGGCGAACAGAGAGTGACGCTTTGATAATCTTCTTGAGTACTGCCACCTGCTGCTTCAGATTCTCTACAGAAGCCAAAGCCTTGGCGTGCCCCATGGAGATAACGCCCTCCTTTACAGCCAGCTGTACAGGCTCTGCAAGGCGGAGCAGACGCATATAGTTTGCCACCGTAGAGCGGCGCTTGCCCACCTTCTCGGCAAGGGCATCCTGCGTAAGACCGCACTCCTCAATAAGGCGCTGCATACCGAGGGCAATCTCTATGGCATTCAGGTCCTGACGCTGGATATTCTCCACCAGCGCCATGGCGTGCAGATTCTCGTCGTCCACATTGCGAATATATGCCGGCAGAGTCTCAAGCCCTGCAAGCTGCGCTGCTCGCCAACGACGCTCACCGCTGATAATCAGATACTTGTCGCCCTGCTTGCGGACTGTTATCGGCTGTATAAGACCCAATGTGCGCAGTGAGTCAGCCAACTCCTCCAGTGCCACCTCGTCAAATGTGCGGCGTGGCTGCGTAGGGTTGGGGGTACACTCCGCAACCTTAATCTCTGCCATCTCAGACATCGGCTTTGCCTTTATATCCAATGTCTCGCTTCCGAAAATCGCGCCTAATCCGCGACCTAAACCCTTCTGTTTTGTCATATATTTTTACTTCTTAATCTTCTTGCGGTTTCTCTTCAAAAACTCCTTCGCTAAGCTCAGGTACGCCACCGAACCCACTGCCGAGGCATCGTAGAGCATCACTGGCTTACCGTGCGATGGCGCCTCGCCAAGGCGGACATTACGCTGTATGATGGTGTCGTATGCCAGCTCGCCAAAGTACTCGCGCACCTCGGTAACTACCTGATTGTTAAGGCGGTTGCGCATATACATCGTCATCACAAAGCCCTCAATCTCAAGGTTTGGATTAAGTCCGCTCTTCACACGATTGTATGTATTGAGCAGCTTGCTCAGACCCTCCAATGCCAAGTACTCGCACTGCACAGGGATAAGTATTGAGTCGGCAGCCGTGAGGATATTCACCGTCGTGAAGCCCAGCGATGGCGAGCAGTCTATAAATATATAGTCATACTTCTCGCGCACCGAGTCGATGATATTCTTCACTATGTAGTGGCTATTCTCCATTGTCGGAAGCTCCGTCTCCGCCGCTACAAGCTCAATGCTTGAGGGGAGTACCCACAGATTCTTCACATCCTCGCTGCGGAGGATAACCTCCTCGGCGCTGCACTGACCAGTGATACACTCGTAGATGCCCTTCAGGTTGATATCAAAACCCAAGCCCGAGGTGGCATTTGCCTGCGGGTCGGCATCAAGGAGCAACACCTTCTTGCCCAGTAGGGCTATGGAGGCTGCCAGATTTATCGCTGTGGTGGTCTTTCCTACGCCACCCTTTTGGTTTGCTAACGCTATAACTTTTCCCATATAAGGACTCTCTGTAAACAATAATTGCTAAAATATCGGGCAAATTTAATAAAATTAAATTGAAACGCCATACAAATTCGCAAAATTGATTACCTTTGTAGTCAAATTGAAGCGTATGATTGAGCAGGATAACTATAACGGTTTTGCCGAGGGCGACGATAACCCCCTTGAAAACCACGGCTTTGAGCGCGTTCCACATTGTGGCGACTTCCCAACAATGCCCGACCTTGTGGCTATGCTGCTCATCATCCTCCTTACGCAGGTCGTCGTCTCTCTCGCCTGCGTCGCGCTCGGTGTGCCAAAACCGCAAATGCTTAGTGGCGATGCGGTTGATATAGAGCAGTTTATAGGCTCTAAAGTCATTATCGGTCAAACTTACGCCATAATCTATCCAATCTCTATGATTTTGGTCTTTGTGGCGCTCTATTTTTATATCCGTTTTCGCGATGGAAAGGGTCGTGTTGCTCGCGCCTCCACTCGCGGTTTTAGCCCCAACGCAATCCTCGGCGGACTGGTCTGGCTTATCGCTGTGCAAATCGTGGTAGAGCCTGTCACTCAGCTACTTCCGCACGCGGAGCAGAATACGGGTCAGGGCTTCTGGGCCATCGTTACGGCTGTGATTTTCGCCCCCGTTTTTGAGGAGCTTATCTTCCGCGGTCTGGTGCTTGAGGCGCTGCTCCGCCGCCACCGTAGATTAGTCTGCGTGGTGGTCAGTTCCGCCATTTTTGCCCTCGTCCATTTTCAGCCCGATGTTATGCTCACCGCCTTCGTCTCGGGACTGGTTCTGGGCACTATCTACTTGCATACAAATTCGGTATTTTCAACCATCATCTTGCACTCTATCAATAACGCTATCGCATACTCTCTCATAACCCTTGATCTCCAGGATTTCTCCTACTCCCAAATCCTCGGAGGCTCCTATGTTTATTACGGCGTCTACGCCCTGAGTCTAATTTTTTGCGGGTTGGCTCTCTACCAAACCTGGCGCAAGAGGTAATTTAGCGTGAAAAGGGGCATACCTGCCGCCGCTAACAAAAAGTACCCGCAATGGGCAGTACGCCTTAGTACAGCCCATCGCGGGTATTTTTGCCGAGCGTTGCATCTAACCCCTTTTGACGCTAAATTGTCTCGTGGCGGCAGGTTGTGCAATTTGCCAACAAAACGGGAGTGCAGCGCCTTTTGACGCTAAATTGTCTCGCAGCGGCAGGTAGTGCACTCTGACGATAAAATTGTGCAAATAGGTAGCGATGGTGCTGTCCGGATGGCGCAATAGTTAGGAAATTTAAGGATAGCGCGTTCCAGTCTTGAGTACTGCGTGGCAACTCTAAACACCCCTAAACACTATCGCGTAGCGATACCTCTGAAAAGCTAACCGACGCTGCGGAGCGAGAGCAGAGGGAGCTTGCTCACTATGCCGAGCCGCGAGGAGGAAGGGTCGTCGCAGACGAGCCAATAGCCAAAAGCCAACGGCCAAAAGCTAAAAAAATGCAATATTATTACGAAGTAATACGTTGTATTCCAGTTAAAAATTGTATATTTGCAGGTTGAATATGAGATTTTGGAATTACATACTGGTTTTATTGGCGGTTTTGACGGCGGTGTCGTGTCGCGAGGCGTCTACTTTTTTTGGCTATGATGTGGCTGCGAAGGTGGGACGCAATGTGCTGACTAACACCGAGATAGCTGCTGCTGTACCGAAGGGCTTATCGGGTGCAGATTCGTTAGGTTATGTAGATTCGTACATAGACAAGTGGGTTATTCGTCAGCTCAAGTTGCAGGAGGCAGAGCTTATCTTCTCCTCTTCCGAGGCGGATATAGACCGTATGGTTGAGGAGTATCGTCAGTCGTTGCTCATCCGCAAGATTGAGCAGTACTACCTTGACAAGGATGCCGATTTTCAGATTACCGATGCCGACATAGAGTCCTACTACAACGCTCACAAGGGCGATTTCCGCCTCTCAGCGCCTGTGGTTAAGGGTTATGTGGTCTCCTTCCCCGACAAGTATCGCCGTCGCGAGTATCTGTTGCAGATGCTTCGCTCGCCAAAGGCGGAGAAGTTTGCCGAGGCGGAGCAGGTGTGTATGAAGAATAACTTTCGTATGACCAAGTACGAGGAGTGGGTAGACTATGCCGAGTATCTTGCCTGCTTGCCGTTGCTCCGCTCTGCCAATAACGACAAGTTGCTTGCCGAGCGCGACCTGCAGCAGATACACTACAACGCCACCTACTACTACTTCCGCGTGACGGATATGCTCAAGGCTGGCGAGCCGATGCCGCTATTTATGGCAAAGGACAAGATTGTGCGCATACTTACAAACCGTCGTCAGGGCGAGGTTATCCGCAGCAACGAGGAGCGCATTCGCCAGAATGCCGACCAGAACGGTGTGGTAAAGATTTACAGAGATACAGTGAATATAAACTAAATTGAAGATATGAAAAAAGTACTATTGACAGCAGTAGCTGTAGTTTTGGCAGGAGCAGGACTCTATGCAGACAAGCGATTTGTTATGCTTGACAAGGTTGTGGCTGTTGTCGGAAATTCATCTATCATGTACTCGGAGGTTGAGCAGACCGCTAAGCAGCTTGTTGAGGCTCGCCGTGCCGAGGGTTACACCTCAGACCGCGACCCTAAGAGCGAGGCGTTGGAACAGCTGATGATGCAGAAGTTGCTCTACAATCAGGCGCTTATAGACTCTGTGGATGTAAGCACGGGCGATATCGTTCAGCGCGTGGAGATGCAGGTGCAGAATATGACCGCTGAGGCTGGCTCAGTAACGGAGCTGGAGCGTAAGAGCCACATGCCTATCTACCACATCCGCGAGCTTGTACGCCGTCAGGTGGAGGAGCAGGCATACGCTCAGGCTATGCAGCAGGATGTTATCAGCAAGGTTAAGGTTGTACCTGGCGAGGTGGAGCGATTCTACAACACCACGACCAAGGAGGATCTGCCAATTATCGCCGAGCAGTATATGTACGCCCACATCACCAAGTACCCGAAGGGTATGGAGGCGGCTAAGCGTCGTACTCGTGAGCGCCTGCTTGATATGCGCGAGCGTATCGTTACGGGCAAGGCTCAGTTCTCAACTCTGGCGCGTATGTACTCTGTAGATGGTGCTGCTATCCGCGGTGGCGAGCTGGAGCCTACAACGCTGAACGGTTGGGTGAAGCCTTTTGCCGATGCTGTTGAGGAGCTTAAGCCGGGTCAGGTGTCAGAGGTTGTGGAGACTCAGTTTGGTCTGCACATCATCCAGATGATTGACAAGCGCGGCAACCTCTACCACTGCCGTCACATCGTTCTGCGTCCGACATATACCTCGGACGAGATTATCGCTCCGCTGCTGGAGCTGGACTCTATTGCCAACCTTATCCGCAAGGACTCACTCACCTTTGAGGCTGCGGCGCTGGCTCACTCGGACGATAAGCACTCTAAGCAGAATGGCGGTATTGTTACCAACCACGACCTGCTGGAGCACTACTCGGCATTTGATGCTAAGCTGACGGCTACTAAGTTCCTCAAGGAGGACTTCGGCGTAGGTGGTGGCAAGAGTATTGACGACTATAACACCCTGCGCTATATGAGCAAGGGCGATGTCTCTACCGCCTTCCGTACCTCGGATATGAACGGTAATGAGATGTGTAAGATTATCAAGCTGGTGGATGTTATCCCTGCCCACACTGCAACCCTTGACGAGGACTACCTCCGTCTGGAGCAGATTGCCCTGCAGGATAAGCAGCAGAAGGTCTTTCAGCAGTGGCTTGATAGCAAGATTGAGACTATGTATGTCTACATCAGCCCAGAGTTCCGCACTGGCGAGTTCGTCAATAAGAGCTGGGTTAAGAAGGATATGGATAAAAAGGTAATGTAGTGCGTAAGTTTTTAGTCACAATATCGGCGCTTGTTCTTGCTGCTGCCTCCATAGTCTTTGCGGGCAGCACGGGTATGCCACGCCTGCCTGAGCGTAGTGAGCGTGAGCCTCAGAGCCTGCAGAGCGAGAAGAAGTCCGACAAATATGTGGATATGCGCTCCGATGCGGGACGCCAGACGCAGATGGGTGGTCGTAAGATACTCATCGCCGTGGGTAACTTCGCTGCACACCACAATGGTACTGTCATCACTTGTGATAGTACTGTTCGTTATTCCGACTCCCACCTTGAGTGCTTCGGTAATGTGCTGATAAACAAGGGTACAACATTCATTTATGGCGACCGCGCCGAGTACGATGGCGACCGCAATGAGGCTCGTATCTACTCCGATATTATCAAGGTTGTGGATGGCACGGCGACGATGTATACCTACAACTTCACATTCAACACCAAGAGCAATATCGGTACCTTTACGGGTGGCGGTGTGGTTGTGGACGAGAAGAATCGCCTTGAGGCTGACCGCGGCTACTACAATGCCGACACTAAGGATATCATCTGCGTGGAGCGCGTGGAGATGCGCGACGATAAGTACCAGATGAAGGGCGACTCGGTAATATATAATATGGATACCAACAACGCCCGCTTCTTCCGCAATACCAATATCTGGAATCAGGAGGAGGGCGAGTATCTCTATGCCGATGCTGGCGAGTTCTACGAGGCGGAGGACCTCTATCGCCTTACCGAGAATGGCTATATCCTTACCGAGGAGCAGGAGCTGTGGAGCGATAGCCTTGACTACTACCGCGAGCGTGGCTATGCACACCTGCGCCACAATATCCAGATAGACGATACCAAGAATAAAATCATAGCCTTTGGCGACTGGGGCGAGTACTGGAAAGAGCCGGGCAACGCCTTCCTTACCGACGACGCCGTTATGGTGAGCTACGATGCCGAGCAGGGCGATAGCCTCTTTATCCGCTCGGACTCTATGTATATGTTCACTAAGGACCCTGTCGCTGAGCGCCTTGAGCGTGAGCGTATCGCTCGCCAGCGTGCCGACTCTATCGCTCTGGCAGATAGCCTTGACCGTGTGGCTAAGGAGCAGAAGCAGGCAGAGATGAGGCAGCGCGCCGAGGCAAATAGACAGCGTATGGAGCAGCAGGAGAGCGCTCCGCAGGAGGATGGCGAGCAACCACGCCAATCACTCTCGGCACAGCAGCAGCGCGAGCAGGCACTTGCCTCGCTCAATAAGGCTAAGGATAACCGCAAGGCCCGTGAGCAGCGTGGCAATAAGGGTGGCGATGCGGAGCAGACAGCAGCCTCGCAGAGTACAACCCCTGCCGATAGCCTCGCTACGGATAGCCTTCGCAGGGACTCTCTTGCCGTAGACTCTCTGTTGGCAGATAGCCTGCGAAATGGACTTGACACCCTGACCCTCAAGGAGCGTAAGGCATTGGAGAAGGCGGCAGCTAAGGCTCTTAAGCAGCAGATACGCGACTCTATAAAGAGGGTTAAGGCGGATAGCCTGCGCGTTAAACTGGACTCTATCGCTGCTCGTCGTCAGGCGAAGCGTACGGCATACTATAAGAGACTGGAGCGTCAGGACTCAATCTTCAAGGCTAAGGCTCGCGAGCGTGCCGATAAGCAGCTGCGCCGTCGTGTGGCTCGTCTGGAGCGTCGCGGTATTACCATCAAGCCTGTGCACGACTCCGTATGGCGAACTATAGACTCTATTATCTACGCCGACTCCGTTCCGCACGACTCGTTGGTACGCCATAGGCTTGACTCTATGATTGCAATCTACTTCCCTCGCAAGGAGATGGTAGATACTACGGCAGTGGCTACCGATACGGTGACTGTAGACTCAACCTACAAGCTCATCTACGCCGTTCGTAATGTGCGTATGTTCCGCAGCGATGCTCAGATGGTCTGCGACTCGCTCGTTCTGCGTAGTACCGACTCGGTTATCCACCTCTATAAGCTGCCGGTGCTCTGGAGCGAGGAGAATCAGATTACGGCAGATAGTATGCACATCTATAACACCGAGGGACGACTCACTAAGGCTCTGTTTGAGGGTCACCCGATGACCGTTGCTCAGATAGATACGGCACACTACAATCAGGTGGCGGGCAAGGAGATGATTGCTTACTTTAACGATAATAACGAGCTCTACCGCAACGATGTGAATGGCAATGTGCAGACCATATACTATATGCAGGAGGAGAACTCGCCAGAGATTACCATGATGGCATATATTGAGAGTGGCGATATGACCGCCTACCTTGAGAATCGCCAGCTTAAGGGCATCACCTACCGCACAAACCCTACCTACTTCTTCTATCCTATAGACAAGGTGCCAGAGGATAGGGAGACTCGCCTTAAGGGCTTTAAGTGGGAGGAGGCTCGCCGACCAAACCGCGATAGCGTTATGACTCGCACTATCCGTCCTACGGAGCGTGAGCAGCGAGATAAACTACCAAGGCCAAACTTCCCTATAGAGCGTGCCATGACCCTGCGCAAGCAGCGTCTTTTGGAGCAGGGTAGTTGGAAAGACCGCACAGACACCCTCTCCATTGAGACCATTGAGTGGGTAGAGTCAGTGAGGTACTAGCCGTTAGCTACTTAGCTTAGATAAAATTTGTGTTATTATAAAAATAGCCAATGGCTAATGACCAATGGCTAAAAGCCAGAAAACTATGTTGGATAAGAAAAATCTTCGTTTTGAGACTCGCCAGATTCATGGCGGTTATAGTGTAGATGCTACAGGCTCTCGCGGTATTGCAATCTATCCTACTGCGGCATACCACTTCAAGAGTTGCGAGTATGCAGCCAACCTCTTTGAACTCAGCGAGCCGGGAAATATATACACCCGCCTGCATAACCCAACCACAGCAGCCTATGAGCAGCGTATAGCCTCGCTCTACAATGCTGTCGGCGCACTTGCTGTATCGTCGGGCATGGCGGCTATCTTTATCACCGTAACCTCGCTCTGCCAGGCGGGCGATAATATCGTTGCAGCACCGTTCCTCTATGGCGGTACCTACAACCAGTTCCGCGTATCGCTGCGTAAGCTGGGTATTGAAGTTCGCATTGCCGCTTCGGAGCATCCTGAGGATTTTGAGCAGCTCATTGACGAGCACACCCGTATGATATATGTAGAGAGTATGGGTAACCCAACCTGTGATGTGCCCGATTTGGAGGCTCTCGGTCGCCTTGCTACGGTCTACGATGTGCCATTTGTTGTTGATAACACCTTCGGCGCAGCGGGCTTCCTCTGCAACCCATTTGACTGGGGCGCAAATATCGTCGTAGACTCGGCTACCAAGTGGATAAACGGCCACGGCACGGCTATGGGCGGCATTATCGTTGATGGCGGAAATTACAACTGGGGCAATGGCAAGTTCCCGCAGATTGATGGCCCTTCGGAGGGCTACCACGGTCTGAATATCTACGAGACCTTCGGCAATCAGGCCTTTATCGTTAAGTGCCGCGTAGATGGTCTGCGCGACTTCGGCTGCTCGCCATCGCCATTTGATAGCTACCTGATGATGTTGGGCCTTGAGACCCTCTCGCTCCGCGTGGCGCATCAGGTGGAGAGCTGCCGCACCCTTGCCGAGTACTGCCTTGAGCATCCAAAGGTTGCCCGCGTAAGCTATGTGGGCTTTGAGAACCACCCAGGCTATAAGAATGCGCAGAAGTACTACCGCTTTGGTGCTTCGGCGGTGATGAATATTGAACTTTGTGGTACGCTGGAGAGTACCGTTCGCTTTGTGGAGTCACTGAGCCTTATGGGCAATATGACCATGATTGGCGACAGCATCAGCGTAGTTACCCACCCAGCCTCTACAACCCACAAGCAGCTCTCGGACGAGGATATGGCCGCTGCGGGCGTAACACCTACACTGCTGCGTATATCGCTCGGACTGGAGAATGTAGAGGATATTATTGACGACTTTGAACAGGCTTTTGAGAGTATAGATGAGTAGAGTATATCACTATTCCAAACCATTTACCACCGAGGGCGGCTATACATTCCCGTCGCTTGATATTGCTTACGATACCTACGGCACAATGAATGCCGAGCGTAGCAATGTCATCTGGGTATGCCACGCCCTTACAGCAAACTCGGATGTGGCAGATTGGTGGCCTCATACCGTGGAGGAGGGTTGTTTCCTTGACCCTGCAAAGTACTTTACCGTCTGCGCCAACTTCCTCGGCTCGCACTATGGCACCACAGGACCACTCTCGGTAAACCCCGCTACGGGCGAGAAGTGGTATGGCGACTTTCCGCTTATCACCGTCCGCGATATGGTGCGTGTGCACCAGCTGCTGGCGGAGTACCTGGGTATCAGCCGCGTAAAGCTGCTTATCGGTAGCTCTATTGGTGGCTTCCAGTGCCTTGAGTGGGCGGTTATGCAGCCCGACTTTGCCGAGCGCGCAGCCTTTATCGCCACAACCCCTCGCACGCAGGCGTGGGCTTCGGGCTTCAACGAGTCCCAGCGTATGGCTATTGAGTGCGACCCTACATACGGCGAGCGGAGTGACGAGGCGGGACTTACGGGTATGGCGGTTGCTCGCAGTATCGCTCTGCTGAGCTACCGTGGCGGTATTGCCTATAACCTCTCGCAGGAGGATGCCGACCCCGATAATGCCTCCTTTGAGCGTCGCGTGCTGAGCTACCAGCGCTATCAGGGCGAGAAGCTGCGCCGTCGCTTCAATGCCTACTCATACTATCGCCTCTCGCAGGCTGTAGATTCGCACAATCTGGGTCGTGGCCGTGGCACTGTGGCGGATGTGCTGAAGGGTATTCGGGCAAAGAGCCTTGTGGTGGCAATCACCTCGGATATCATCTTCCCACCTGCCGACCACGATATTTTGGTGCAGAATATCCCCGATGTGACCTATCGCACTATAGACTCAGTCTTTGGTCACGATGGCTTTTTGGTAGAACACAAACTGTTGAATGAGATAATTTTAGACTTTATGGTAGGTTCTATAAATTAGGGCGAGGCAATTTGGAAGGTTATTTTGAGCAGGTTTTTCTGCTCTTTTGAGGGAGTAATAGCCTATTATAACCGAGAAAAGCAGGAAAAGATGCCAAAATAAACCCCAAAGTGACCGCAATAGAATCTACTAAAACTAAGAATATTAACTAATTACTAATTTATAGAACATACCTTAAAAGATGAATAGTAAGAAATTACAGATTGGACTCTTCGGCTTTGGTACTGTTGGTAAGGGTCTGTATGATGTGCTGGAGCGTATCGGCTCTCAGAATGTTGAGATTCGCCGTATCTGCGTGCGTGATATTAACAAGCCCCGCTCTGTGGAGGCTAAGTTTACCGATAATCCAGACGATATCTTCTCTGACCCAGAGGTAAACTTCGTCGTAGAGCTTATTGACGACGCCGAAGCAGCTTATACCATCGTTAAGACCGCTCTGATGAAGCGCCTGCCGGTGGTTTCGGGCAATAAGAAGATGCTCGCATACCATATTGAGGAGCTTATAGAGCTGCAGCAGCAGTATAACACCGCTCTGCTCTATGACGCATCGGCTTGTGGCTCTATCCCTGTTATCCGCAACCTTGAGGAGTACTACGATAACGACCTGCTTACATCGGTTAAGGGTATCCTCAATGGCTCGTCAAACTTTATCCTGAGCAAGATTTTCAACGAGAAGATGTCCTATCCAGATGCCCTCAAGCTGGCGCAGGACTTGGGCTTTGCCGAGAGTAACCCTTCACTCGATATTGACGGCTGGGACTCGCTCTTCAAGCTCATCATCATCACCGTTCACGCCTTCGGACTCTATGTGGCTCCAGAGCGCATCTTTACCTACGGTATCAGCAATATGAACGATGCCGATATCCGCTTCGCAACTGAGAAGGAGCGCCGCTTTAAGCTGGTTGCCCATGTTGAGAAGATTGCCGATAATCGCCTCATTATGAGCGTTATGCCACAGCTTATCTCTCGCAATAAGTATATCTATAGCGTTGAGGACGAGTTCAATGGCGTGGTTATTAAGGGACTATTCTATGACAAGCAGTTTATGTTCGGCCGTGGCGCGGGTGGCTATCCTACAGGCTCGGCAGTGCTTAGCGATATCACCGCTTGCCTCTATAACTATAAGTATGAGTATAAGAAGCGCAACGACTCAGCACTTCCAACCTACACCACCGACCACTCCTTCCGCGTCTACTACCGCTACTCCGACGCTGAGGACCTGGCCCTGCTCCACTTTGACTCCGTCTCAGAGAAGTATATCTCCGACGACTATAAGTATGTCGTAGGCCGCATCTCCCTCTCGGAGTTGCATCGCGTTCAGGAGGAGTTGCGTAGGCGTAATGTATTTATTGCCGCCTACCCTCGCGACTAATTTGGCGTGAAAAGGCGGCATTAGCTGCACATCCCTCATATCCCCGAATGGGAAATACGCTTTAGTATGTCCCATCCGGGGATATTTCACGATGCCCATCTACTACCACCTTTTGATGCCAAATTAGGTGCGAGGGGAGGGGGATAAAATCGTGCAAAGAATAATCGGCGCTGCAAGCCGTAATTGTACCCTCGTTTCTGCGTAGCGCTGTAGTGCGTTAGCCAGGTGCCGCCCAGTATTCGCGCACCCGGAGGAGGAAGGGTCAGATTTATCTGACCGTTTCTACGACAAAGTCCCCCTTTGCCAAAGGGGGATTTAGGGGGAATGTAAATATTTTTTTTAAGTTTAGTAGGACGCATTTTATTCGGAAATAGTCTGTATCCGGAGGATACTAAAAGAATATAGAGATACTCGCTCAAACTTGTTTGGAAGCGAAGTATCTCTATATTCTTGTTGTCGTAGACAACGACTATTTCCGCAGAGCCCTACGATAATGCTATCAGCGCGAGGATTTGGGCGGTAAAGATTCTGAGGAACATCGTCAGCGGGTAGACTGTAGCGTATGCCACTGCGGAGCGGTCGTTAGACGATACCGAGTTGGCGTATGCCAGTGCTGGAGGGTCGGTCATAGCGCCAGCCATAAGACCCATTATTGAGAAGTAGTCCAGCTTGCAGGCTGTGCGGGCGATTATGCCGACGATAAGCAGCGGGAGCATAGTTATTGCTGCACCGTAGAGTATCCACCAGTATCCGCCGTCCATAATTGCCGACACGAAGCCTTCGCCTGCGCCCAGACCCACGGCAGCGAGGAAGAGTGAGATACCTATCTCGCGAATCATCATATTTGCGCTGTTGGTTGTAAATGTCACCAGCTTGTAGTTCGGGCCATAGCGAGCCATAAGAATCGCCACGATAAGTGGACCGCCGGCAAGACCGAGCTTTACTGGCAGAGGCACACCTGGGAACATAATCGGAATAGAGCCGAGCAGCACGCCGAGGAAGATACCTATAAATATAGGCAGCAGGTTCGGGTGGTCAAGGCGGTGCACGGAGTTACCGAGGATAGCTGCCACCTGGTCAAGGTCGTTCTTGCGACCCACGACCACAACCACATCGCCCATCTGCAGGCGCAGGTCGTATGTTGCCACCAGCTCAATACCAGCACGCACTACGCGGGTGATGGTCACATTGTAGCTCTCGCGGATATGCAAATCACCGATATGCTTGCCGTTGATGCCCGACTTGGTTACAAGGATGCGGCGCTTCTCAAGGTGTGAGGCAGATGTCTGCCACTCCTTGTCGTCAATCTGTATGCTCTCGCCCACGAGCGACTGTATCAGCTCCACATCGCGGTTGCTTATCACCACACGCAGAATATCGCCCTCGCGCAGCTCTGTGTCGCCTGCAGCTATGAGCTGCTTGTTGTCGCGAATCATACGGCTCACGACAAACTTGCTGCGTGTAAGCTGTGCAATCTCCTCTATGCGCTTGCCGATGATTCCCTTGTTAGATACCTTGAGGTCTATGCGGATGGTCTTAGGAGCGTTGCTACGCTCAGAGAGCACCTTCTCGCGGTCTAACTTTATGCGGAAGAAGTAGCGGACAAGTAGCATCACAAGGATAATACCCACCACGCCGAGTGGATATGCTACGGCGTATGCCGACGCCAGACGGTTTGTTGTCTCGGCAGCAAAGGCGCTGCTCGCCATAGAGTCGGTTATCGTCTGCTGTGCCGCACCAAGACCCGGGGTGTTTGTCACCGCGCCCGAGAGCACACCAATCATCGTGGTCAACTCCTCACCCGTAAGTAGGTGTATGCCGTAGCAGGTCACACAACCCAGCAGGATAATCAGCACCGCCAACGAGTTGAGCGTAAGACCGCCCTCCTTGAGCGATGAGAAGAAACCGGGACCCACCTGCAAACCTATGGAGTAGACAAATAGAATAAGTCCAAACTCCTTTACAAAGTGGCAAATCTCCGAATCAATGCCCAAGCCGAAGTGCGAGAGCACAATGCCGACAAAGAGCACCCAGGTAATACCAAGCGATACCGAGCCAAACTTAATGCGCCCCAGCAGCAGACCGACAGCAATAGTCAGTCCGAGAATCAGCACCGCGTGCGCAATAGAATTTGCCGTAAATAGATTTATCAACCAATCCATACAGTACTCAATTAAAAAATACTAAACCTAACATCTTAACCAAAACTGCCGCAAAGGTACTATTTTATGTTGGATTATTCAAGCATTTTGGTACTATAAAAATAGGCGTGTACCCGTAGATACACGCCTTAATTAGCTTTTTTATCTTTTACTCCACATCAAGGGTCACCTTTGGGTGGAGCATATCGCCGCAGAGCATGCTTGTGACGGTGAGGTTGAGCTTCTTATCTTTGGCTACGCTCAGCTGCAGGCTCTGGAATGGCTGCAGGGTCACAGGGTTTGCGTTCTTTGAGGTCTTGAACTGGTAAGGCAGCGAGCAGTTGTTCATAATGCGAACGGTGCGGGTGCCCTTCTTGTCTGTAGCTACGACCTTATACTCGATAGAGGCGAGGAAGAGGTCCTTGAGCAGCTGCTCGTCGCCCGATACATAGCCGCCTGAGAGTGCGAGGGTGCGCTTTGCCTCTAAAGCCTCGCGCAGAGACTCAAGGGTGCGCTCCTTAGCGAAGATGAGGGTCATATTACGCATCTGGCCCTTGAGGCGGTAGTACTCGGCAGTGGTAGGGTGGATGTCGGTATTTGCAGCCACGAAGAGGTTATCCTCCTTAGCGCGTGCGATGATTGGCAGGTAGAGCGAACCACCATTTGCCACCTCAATACCGTCAATAAGCCCCTCGGCGTAAGCCTTCTTCTCAAACTCGGTCTTATCGCAAGAGGTACGACGCCAGCCTGGGTGGTTGTGCTGGATAAGTGCACCCTGAGCGCGAGCATTCTTAAGGCTCTGGAGCGGATCTGGGTCGTAGAGGGCGTTGTTATCCTTGGTAAAGAGGGCGTTGAAGTGACCGATAGCCACCGGCTCGCGGGTAATCTCAGCACCCTTGATAACCAGCACATCGTACTTCTTAGACTCCTTGATAGCCTCGTCTACAGGGTAGTTGAGGTCTGCAAGGATGCCCTTCTCGTCTGCAGGCTTGCGGATAAGGTCGTAGTTCTGAGCCTTGAGAGCCTTGCCGTCGGTGTAACCCTTGACAAACTTGAGCATCTTGCCCTCAATGCGGCGATACTCAATATGCTCGGTAATAGCGATAGCATCCAGACCGTCAAAGTAAGCCTCGCGCACACGGAAGGCAGGGGTAACCTCGCCGTCGGAGTAGATGGAGTGGGTGTGCAGGTCGGCCTTGTAGATGTTGTAGCCATTAACAACGGGCAGGATAAGCTCTACGCGCTGTGCAGGCTGAGCTACAGGTGTGCGCAGAATCTCTGGGTTGTACTGCGCAGTGGCACAAAGCGGAAGCAGTGCCAAGATTGATACAAGAATCTTTTTCATTTTAAGGTTTCGGTATTAGTTTAATTATTTTCCAAAAATTGTGTTCAGCGCCTTAGCCAAGCGGTAGCCGGCATTCTGCATCTGAGTCTCGGCAAGCGGACCGCACTTGTTTACAAAGTCCATATCAAGCGTCTCAATGGTCTTGCCGTCGTTTACAACCCAGTAGATTATCGGGCGTACATTACGGCTGCTGTGCTCAAACCACTCCTGCGCCCAACCCTTGGTGATGGCTTTTATCTGCTTGCCACTCAAGGTGTTGAGGTGGTTAGCATAGTCTGTGAACGACCAACCCTTGTGGTAAGCCTCCACAATGCCTGTGTCCCATACAGCGTGGTAGTCCCAGCGATTGCCGAGGAATGTAACGGGGTACTTACCCTCGTTGTGAAGGTCTACATAGCGCATGTGGGTAGGGCAGTGGAAGTCGGCAACGATATGCACGATACACTTTATGGCCGTCAGCACCGCCGAGTCGGGCATATTGCTGTACTCCTTCAGACTCTCGCGGAAATCCTCCATAGCCGTTACGCCGTCGCGACCATTGCGATAGCGGTTGCGGATAATCTTTGGGCTTGTGCAGTCTACATCGGTGATAGATGCGTGCCAACCCGCCAAGGCCTTGTCGTACGGAGGTTTTGCAACAACAAAGTCCATCCAGAGCGAGTACTCGTGCAGCGGAGTGCCACCAGTGTAGCGCTCAATGTTGGCCTTAGCCTTAGGTGTGAGGTTGCGCTCGGCAATCTCGGCAATAGCCTTATGCCCGATATATCCCCACGCCATAGCCATCTGTGGCAGGGCGAGGGCAAGGATAAGCAGTAGGGTGCTCTTCTTCATAGTCTATTACTTGAAAATCTCGTTTAACGCCTTAGCTAATCGGTAGCCAGCTCTCTGCATCTGCAGCTCGCCAAGTGGTCCCATCTTAGCCATCTTAGCCTCGTCAATGGTCTCAACCTTGCGGTCGTCTGTCCAGTAGATTACAGGGCGGCACTGCACAGCAGCATCCTCAAACCACTCCTGCGCCCAACCCTTGGTAATCTTCTTTATCTCCTTCTTAGTCAGGGTGTTGAGGTGGTCGGCATACTCCTTCTGCTTCCAACCCTTGTGGTAGGTGGTAATGATGCCCGTATCCCACGCCTTGTGCATATCGGTTATCTTGCCGTTGAGCTTTACTGCAAAGCGACCCTTGTTCTCAGCATCTACATAACGCAGGTGCGAAGGGCAGTGGAAGTCGCCCACGATGTGAATCATACACTTAAGTGCAACAAGCACTGCTGAGTCGGGCATATTGCGGTAGTCCTTGAGCTGATTGCGGAAGTCGTACATTGCCGTTACACCATCCTTGCCGTCGCGGTAGCGGTTGCGAACCACCTGCGGCGAGGTGTTGTCGCTGTCGGCTATAGATGCGTGCCAGCCCTCTGTAGCGGTCTTGTATGGCTCGTCGTTGCGCACCTCGTCCATCCAGAGTGATAGTGTGTGTAGTGGCGCGCCACCGGTGTAACGCTCAATGTTTGCTTTAGCCTTAGGTGTGAGGTTGCGCTCGGCAATCTCGGCAATGGTTCTGTGACCAACTCGTCCCCAACCCATTGCCAGCTGTGGCAGCAGCAGGGCAAGGGCGGCAAGAAGTGAAATGCGTCTCATTACTCTCCAAATATTTCGTTAATAATCTTAGCCATGCGCAGTCCGCCGATAAGCAGCTGCTCGGCTGCAAACTCGCCAAACTCGTTCATCTTCTGACGGTCTACAACAGAGAGCTCGCTCTCCGCTGCACCCTTATCCTTCTTAGGCACACCCTCAAAGATGTTGTACTGCTTGTGTGTGCGTGTAGCTACATCGTGCAGCCAATCCTCCCAAGTGCCAGCCGTTACGCTGTCAATATACTCCTGTGGCACAGAGCTGTCCAGCGCGTGTCCCCAGTCCATATAACCCCAGTCTGGGTGGTTCTGCTGGATGATGCCGCCATCCCAGAGCTTGTGGTAGTCAAATACGGTCTTCTTGGTCTTCAGATAGATGTCGTAGCTGGAGGTGTGCACCTTCTTAGGTTTCTCGCCCGTGCAGTCGTAGAGAGCCACATGGCCAGGGCAGTGGTAGTCGCCAAAGGAGTGTACGAAGTGGTAGATTGTAACCTTGAGGGCAGAGTCTGGCAGCTCGCGGTAGTTCTTTAGCTTCTTGAGCGTAGACTTCATATAGCTGCGTGGCTTGCCGATAGCCCTCAGGGTGTTGATGTCGTAGTGACATACATGGCTCAGCTTGCCCCACGACTTATGCTCTGCGCGGTGGTTGTCCAGCCACGAGGCGTAGTAGACGATAGAGTGACCGTCAATACACTTCTCAATATTCTCTTTAGCCTTCGGGGTTAGGTGTCGCTCGGCGATGTAGGCTATCGTTGCGTGACCCTCGCGTCCCCAGGCAAAACACTCTGTATTGACACCTGCGATAAGCAGAGCTGCCAAAAGTATGATAAATCTCTTCATAGTAGTCGGTTATTTGATTTTTACATTTTCTACAGAGCTGTCAAAAAGTCCGTTGAGGATAGCTGCAAGACGGTATCCCGCAATAGCAACCTGCTCGGTAGAGATAGGGTAGATGTTGTTCTGCCATAGACGCATCGTCTTGCGGTCAAAGCGGCTGCCGCTCTCTAAGAGGTCGTAGATGCCGCGATAGGTAGGTACATTGCCCACAATCCAGTCGGTGATAGAGCCCTTGGTAATCTGTGCTACCTGCTCAGGGGTCTTGCGGCTGAGCTGGTGTACATACTCGTCGGTGCGCCAGCTGAAGGTGCCCCTTACGGCGTTGTTCTCCCAGTAGCTTACATAGGAGTACTTCTTGTCGTTGTAGTAGTAGAACGCCTTGCGCTGTGGAAGCATATCGGTGAAGATGTAGTGGGTAGGGCAGTGCAAATCACCCACGATAGTTACTATGTAGCGGATGTTGTCTGCCAGCTGCTGCTCAGTCAGATTTCCGCCCTCAATAGCCTTTACCGCTGCAATTAGCGCCTCTAAGCCCTGCGCACGATTGACAATATCCTCGCTGTGCTTGGCAATCTTCTTGCCCGAGATGAGCTTGCTCTTGTTGAAGGCTACGCTGCGCCAATTTTTTGTATGTGTGTAACCCTCGCTATCGGCTACATCGTACATCCACTGGGCGTAGTAGGTTATGGTATGACCACCTAAAGCCTTGCTAATCTCCGACTTAGCCTGCTCGGTGAGGTTGTCATCAGCAATGGCTGCAATCGCGCTGTGTATGGCGCGAGACCACGCAGAGGCACTCTCAATAGAGAGCGCTGCTAATAAAATTATGATAAATCGTCTCATCTGTGCTCTGTTTATTTGTCAAAAATAGCGTTAAGGATGGCAGCCAAACGGTATCCTGCCACGGTGATTCTATCCTCAGCGATGGCGATAGCCTTGTTGAAGTAGTTGTCGTAGGTGAGCTTCTTGCTCTCCGGAATCATCGCAATAGCCTGCTTTGAGGCGGCTACGGTCTCTACATACCAGTCGTCCGGCGTGCCACTCTGCGCAGCAGCAATCTGCTCTGGGGTGTAGATGTCAAGGTTGTTCGCCAGCAGACGCGGAGAGGTGTTGTTGTGCTTCAGGTCAATAACCTTTCCGTCCCACATAGCGTGCACCTTTACCGTCTCCTTGCCAATCTTCACACGCATAGGACGCGATGTCGGGAAGTTGATGTGCACAGGACAGTGCATATCGCCCACAAGGTGAACAAGATACTTGATGTTGATGTTTACCAGCGAGTCGCTCAGCGAGCGGAAGTCGTCCATCTCGGAGATTATACGCTTAATCTGACTTACAGAGTTTGGCGGCAGTGGGTTGCCGTTGCTGTCGGTACGCTCGGCATCGGTCCAGTAGTCCACATGCCAGTTGTTTGTCACATCAAATGGAGGGTCTGTGCGGTTGAAGTCCATCCACGAGGCGTAGTAGACAATAGAGCGGCCAGAGATGTAACTCTCAATGTTGGCCTTTGCGCGCTTTGTAAGATGCTTCTCGGCAATGTAGGCGATGGCGGAGTGTCCGCGACTATCCCACGCCATAGCACTGCTGCAGCATAGTAGCGCAAGTAGTGTTGCAATAATAGTTCTTTTCATTGGTTATTTATTTAGGTTATTTGTTTGCATAGTTGCTACAAAGATAATAAAATAAGAAAAGCACTCCAATTTTTTGGGGTGCTTTTTTCTTAAAAAACTCTTGCAGGAGCTGCTTTTGAGTCTGTTTGTGAAGTTATTTGATATTAGTTTGTGGCTATCTCTTATTGTAATTTGAGGCGCATAGGAAAACCTATGTAACGAAAATTAAGAGAAGAGAGAGTCGTAAATAATATTAAAGAACAATGCAAATAGATTCAAAACAGCGACCAACTTATGAAAGTGGGGTAACACTTACATAGCTCTTGCCAGAAGCCTTCTTAGTGAAGACAACTACACCATTTACCAGAGCAAAGAGGGTGTGATCCTTACCCATACCCACATTCTCGCCTGGATTGTGAACAGTACCGCGCTGACGAACGATGATGTTGCCTGCCTTTGCTACCTGACCACCATAAAGCTTAACGCCAAGTCGTTTGCTCTCTGACTCACGACCGTTCTTGGAACTACCAACACCTTTTTTGTGTGCCATACTTCTTAACGATTTTTAGGGTTATGCAACAATCTCTTCAATTAAAATCTGCGACAGATACTGACGGTGACCGTTGCACTTCTGATAACCGGTTCTGCGCTTCTTCTTGAACACGAGGACCTTGTCGTCCTTCAGGTGCTTAAGAATCTTTGCCTTTACTGAGGCGCCTTTCACAACAGGTGCGCCCACCTTAACCTGACCGCCGTTCTCCACGAGCAGGACCTTGTCGAAACTCAGGGTAGAGTCAACCTCACCCTCAAGACGGTGTACATAGAGTTTTCGACCTTTCTCAGCCTTGAACTGCTGACCTGCAATCTCTACAATTACAAACATTATTGTTTAATTATTTTTTGTTTATTGTGCACTTTACTACAAAATGCTCGCAAAGATAAGCATTATTTTTTGACTGTGCAAGCCTACCCGCAAATTTTTCTCAAAAAAAGAGGTCGTTTCTCTATTTCCCCTCCTCCCTGCACCTATATTATAATATACTGCGTAGCATTGTATTGCGTTAGCCAGGCACCGCCACATATTCGCGCACTCGGAGCAGGGACGGTCAGATTTCTCCGACCGTTCCTGCGACCAAGTCCCCCTTTTAAAAAGGGGGATTTAGGGGGAATGTCAATATTTTTTATAGTTTAGGAGGTCGGTTATCCGACTTAACTTTCAGAGTCTCCGTAGGAGGTGATATAAAAAGAACCTGACCGCAAACTGGTTTGCTTGGTCAAGGCTCTTTTTATATCAACAGCTATGCTGTCTGAAAGTTGCTATACTACTTCTTCAGGTTCATCTGGTCGATCAGGGCCTTGGTTTGAGGCTTGTGGCCGCGGAACTCTACATAGAGGTCCATAGGGTGTACCTGGCCGCCTGAGGAGAGGAGCTTGCGGAAGGCTGTGGCGGTCTTGGTGTCAAAGATGCCGTTCTGCTGGAAGAGCGAGAAGCCGTCAGCAGCCAGAACCTCTGCCCACTTATAGCCGTAGTAGCCAGCAGCGTAGCCACCAGAGAAGATGTGGCCGAAGGCTGTTGCCATAGCTGTGCCCTCAATTGCAGGGACAACCTTTGTAGACTCCATAGATGCCTTCTCAAATGCCTCCACATCGCCGGTATAAGGCTCGGTGAGGGTATGCCATGCCATATCGGTAAGGCCGAATGAGAGCTGGCGAACATTTGAGTATGCAGCCAGGTAGTTCTTTGCAGCGACAATCTTCTCAATCAGCTCTGCAGGCATAGTCTCGCCACTCTGGTAGTGCTTAGCCCACAGGTCAAGGTACTGCTTCTCATAAGCCCAGTTCTCCATAATCTGCGATGGAAGCTCTACGAAGTCGCGGTATACGCTTGTGCCGTTGAGGCTCTCGTACTTACCCTTTGCAAGCATACCGTGCAGTGAGTGACCAAACTCGTGGAGGAAGGTTGTCAGCTCGTCAAATGTGAGCAGCGATGGGGTGGTCTCTGTAGGCTTTGTGAAGTTCATCACAAGCGATACGAGTGGGCGCACCTCCTTGCCATTCTCAACGCATGTGCCGCGGAACTCGGTCATCCAAGCGCCTGAGCGCTTGCTCTCGCGTGGGAAGAAGTCAAGGTAGAGAACTGCAAGGTGCTCGCCGTTGTTATCCTTAACCTCGTATGCGGTAACATCTGGGTGGTATACTGCGATATTCTCGGCAGGGGTGAAGGTAAGGCCATAGAGGCGCGATGCGAGCATAAATACAGCGTCAATAACATTGTCCAACTTGAGGTAAGGCTTTACCAGCTCGTCGCTTACGGCATACTTCTCGTTCTTGTACTTCTCGCTGTAGTAGCCGAAGTCCCAAGGCATCAGCTCGCCCTCAAGACCGAGGCTTGCTGCGTATGCTGCAATATCTGCAACATCCTTTGCTGCATACTCAATAGTCTCTGCGCGAAGCTCCTCAAGGAATGAGAGCACGGTAGGGGTGTTCTGTGCCATACGGTTATCCAGAACATAGTCTGCATAGCAGTTGTAGCCCAGCAGGTTGGCAATCTTGAGGCGCAGAGCGGTAATCTGGCGGATGTTGTCCGAGTTGTCAAACTCGCCACCCAGTGCGCGAGAGTTGTATGCCTTCCAGAGCTTCTCCTTGATGTCGCGCTGTGAAGAGTAGGTCATAAATGGACCATAGCTTGGCGCCTTGAGGGTCACTGTCCAGCCCTTCTGTCCGCGAGCCTTAGCCTCCATAGCCAGACCCTCCTGAACGAATGATGGCAGCTCGGCAACCAACTTAGCGTCGGTGATGTTGTAGCTAAATGCGTTTGTTGCAGCTAGAGAGTTCTGGCCGAACTTGAGTGTCAGACCGCTCAGCTCGCCAGTGTACTGACGATAGAGCTCCTTGTCCTCCTCCGAGAGGTTTGCACCGCCGCGCACGAAGCTCTTGTAGGTATCCTCAAGCAGCTTCTTATCCTCCTTAGAGAGGAACAGACCTGGATTCTCGTATACATACTTAACACGCTTGAAGAGCTCTGGGTTGAGCGATACATCGTTGCTCAGCGCGGTGAGCTTAGGCTGAATCTCAATGGCAATCTTCTGCAGCTCGTCGGAGGTATCTGCCTCGTTGAGGTTGAAGAATACGCCACCGATGCGGTCAAGCAGCGAGCCCTGAAGCTCCAGCGCGAGGATAGTATTTGCAAAGGTAGGCTTTGCAGGGTTGTTTACAATAGCATCCACCTCGGCACGAGATACGGCGATAGCGGTCTCAAATGCTGGCATATAGTGCTCCAGCTTGATGCTCTCAAATGGAGGTGTCTGGTGAGGTGTGTTCCACTCTGCAAGCAGAGGATTTGTGGTGTCAATCTCTGGCATTACTACGGTAGGCATAGCCTCGCCACCGCAACCAGAAAGAAGCAGTGATGCTGACATAAGTGTAAATAGTGTTTTTCTCATAATTGTAATTATTTAGTTTTCTTCATTTTTAGCATTTCGGCAACGGAGAGCTCCTTGATGGTAACTGTGCTGTCTACCACAGGCTCTTTCCACAGTCCGCGCGCCTTGAGCATAGCGGTCTTGTCTGGGTTCTTGCCACGGAAGGCGTTGTAGAGGCTCATGCCATCCTTAGAGCCACCTGCGGAGAGTATCTCGCGGCGCAGAGCATCGGCAGTGCGGCGGTCAAAGAGGTCGCCACTCTCGCGGAACGCCTCAAAGGCATCCTTATCCAGCACCTCTGCCCAGATGTAGAAGTAGTAGCCCGCCGAGTAACCCCCTGCAAAGATGTGTGCAAAGTAGGTGTAGTGGTAGCGAGGCTCAATCTGCGGAATCATACCGCGCTTCTCATAGAGGGCGTTGTACTCATAGCCGTCTACATCTATAGGCTTGTACTCCGTAGTTGAGTGGATGTCAAGGTCGCTGAGCGCTGAGGCTACAAGCTCAGTGGTGTTGAAACCCTGATTGAAGAGGGCACTGTGCTGTATGCGGGAGATAAACTGGTCGCGGATAACCTCGCCCGTGCGGTAGTGGGTAGCGTAACTGCGAAGCATCTCCGGTGTGAGTGCCCAGTTCTCCATAATCTGCGATGGAAGCTCCACGAAGTCGCCCTCTACGCCGATAAGGCCGTTGTAGCGAACATTGGTAAAGAGGAAGTGGAGTGCGTGACCAAACTCGTGGAATAGGGTAGTAACCTCGTCAAGGGTGAGCAGTGACGGGGTGCTCTCTGTAGGGCGTGTGAAGTTGCAGACAATGCCTACCACTGGCGCTGTGCGTGTGCCGTCAGCCTCATAACGCTGCTCGCGGTAGTAGCCGCACCATGCACCCTGACCCTTGCCTGCGCGTGGGTGGAAGTCAAAGTAGAGAATACCCAGATGGCTCTCGTCCTTGTCCAACACCTCGTATGCCGATACCTCCTTGTGGTATACTGGCACATTCACAGGGCGGAAGGTGATACCAAAGAGGCGATTTGCAAGGTTGAAGATACCCTGACGGGTGTTATCCAACGAGAAGTAGCTGCGGATAACCTCCTCGTTGAGGGCATACTTCTCGCCACGCACCTTCTCGGCATAGAACCACCAGTCCCATGCCTCAAACTTATCCTCAGCGTCGGTGTGGGTGTTCTTAAACATACGCTCCATCTCGGCAAGCTCCGCCTTGGCGCTCTCTACGGCTGGAGTCCAAATCTCGTCCAGCAGGGCATATACAGCCTTAGGGTCGCCCGCCATCTGGTCGGAGATTACATAGTGCGCGTAGGAGTCGTAGCCCAACATGTGAGCCTTCTCGGTGCGCAGACGAATCATATCGTCAATAATCTGCTTGTTGTCGTACTCGTTGTTGTTATTGCAACGGTTGATATATGCACGATAGAGCTGCTCGCGAGCCTTGCGGTCTGGCGAGAAGGTGAGGAACGGTATCAGGCTCGGCTTGTGGAGAGTGAAGGCATACTTGCCCTCCTCGCCCAGCTCCTTAGCCTTCAGGCGCGCTGCATCCTTGATAGAGGCTGGCAGTGGCGCTACATCCTTGTCCTCAAGGTACATAACATAGTTGTTGTTCTCGGCAAGCACATTGCTGCCAAAGCGTACAGAGAGGGCAGAGAGCTCCTCGTTAATCTGCTTAAGACGTGCCTTCTTGTCGGCATCCAATAGCGCACCGCTACGAACAAAGTCGTCGTAAGTCTTCTCTGTCAGGCGAATCTGGTCGGCGTCAAGGTCGTGGCTCAGGCGAGTGTCGTAGACAGCCTTCACGCGAGCAAAGAGAGGCTCGTTCATCAGTATCGCATCGCTGTGGGCTGAGAGCATTGGCATAATCTCGCCCTCAAGAGCCTGTAGGGTGTCGTTTGTCTCGGCGGCACAAATCATACCGAAGACATTTGATACATCCGAGAGCATACGGCCGCTGCGGTCCATTGCCGCAATGGTATTCTCAAATGTAGGCTCCTCAGCGTTCTCAACGATGGAGGCAATCTCATCGTTATGCAGGGAGATAGCACGCTCAAAGGCGGGCAGGTAGTGGTAGTCCTTGATACTCTCAAATGGCGGAACACCATACGGAGTGTTCCAACTCTCAAAGAATGGATTTGGCAGCTGCTCTGCCTCCTTGTTGCAACCAATCATAGCTATTGCCAATAATATAACTGCTAAACGTTTCATATCTAAGAAACTGCTTAAAATTTTAATAAAAAAGTTATTTTCTGAACACTGTTTGAATCTCAAAATAAAATTCAAGCAGTTTCTAAAAAAATTGTTATCTTTGTAGCTACAAAAGTAGTAAAAATTTTTAGGCTATGCAACTATTTTACGCTCCGCAGATAACACTGCCCCAATATACCCTCTCTGAGGAGGAGTCTCGCCACGCTATAAAGGTGCTCCGTTTGGGCGTTGGTGATAGGCTTCATATTACCGATGGCGCAGGAAATCTGCACCTGTGCGAGGTGGTGTCGGATAGCGCCAAGCACTGCACTGTGAATGTTGTTCAGAGCATTAGCGAGTTTGAGAAGCGACCATACCGCCTCACTATGGCTGTCGCTCCGACAAAGAATATTGACCGCTACGAGTGGTTCCTGGAGAAGGCTACCGAGGTGGGTGTAGACCACTTTGTGGCCTTGGAGAGTGACCACTCCGAGCGCCGCGTGGTAAAGCCCGAGCGCGAGATGAAGGTTATCACCGCCGCCGTGAAGCAGTCGCTCAAGGCATACCATCCAACCTTTGAGGATATGACCCCGTTCCGCAGCTTCGTCGCTCGCCCATTTGAGGGCCGCAAGTTTATCGCCCATTGTGGCGATGCGGTGGTGGGCAAGAGCTACCTCGCCTCTACGCTCAAGGCGGGCGAGGATGCCGTTGTGCTTATCGGGCCTGAGGGTGACTTCTCGCCCGAGGAGGTGCGCCTTGCTGTTGAGAATGGCTTTGAGGAGATTACCCTCGGCACTCAGCGCCTGCGTACTGAGACCGCTGCCGTTGTGGCGGTGACTATGGTTGCAATCGTAAACGCGTTGTAGGATGTTGTGGCAGTTGTTCATATCCTTCCTTAAGATCGGAGCCTTCACCTTCGGTGGCGGATATGCTATGGTGCCGCTTATTGAGCGCGAGGTTATAGACAACCGCGGCTGGGTGGCAAGGGAGGACTTTTTGGACCTGCTAACCATTGCCCAGTCTGCCCCAGGGCCTATTGCCCTTAATACGGCGGTCTTTGTCGGCTACCGCATCGCAGGGCTGGGGGGCGCACTTACGGCTGTTGCGGGGATAGTACTGCCAGCCTTTACGATAATTCTGCTGGTGGCAATCTTCTTTGCCGATATACGCGATAACGCTATTGTAGATGCAGCTTTCAAGGCTATGCGCCCAGCAGTTGTGGCGCTTATCGTTGCGCCTATAGTCGGTCTGTCTAAGGGTATGCCAGCCTATCTGCTTGCCGTCTCGGCAGCCGTTGCCGTTGTGGTGTGGTGGTTTGGCTTCTCGCCAATATATGTGCTGCTTGCAGGTGCTGCCGCAGGACTTATGTGGACTATTTATAGGGTCAGAAAGGAGGGCAAGCGATGATATACCTGCAGCTGTTTATATCCTATCTCAAGATTGGCTTCTTCGGCTTCGGTGGTGGTTATGCTATGCTCTCGCTTATCCAGAACGAGATTGTTGAGCAGCGCGGCTGGATAACCGCCTCGCAGTTTGCTGATATTGTCGCTATCTCGCAGATGACCCCGGGTCCTATCGCCATCAACTCGGCAACATATATCGGCTATACCGTCGGAGGCTTCTGGGGCTCCGCTGTAGCTACACTTGCCGTCTGCCTGCCCGCACTTACCGTTATGCTGGCACTCACTAAGTTCTTCCTCAAACTCAAGGATAACCGCTATGTGGCGGGCGTGCTTATGGGTATGCGCCCCGTCGTTATCGGTATGATTGCCGCTGCCGCCCTGCTGCTCATCTTCCCCAAGCAGAGCACCGACAATAGCTTCATAGACCCCTGGAGTTGGATACTCTTTGGTGTGACGCTCTACGCCAGCTATAAGAAGGTGAATCCGATACTGCTGATAGTTATTTCGGCAGTGGTGGGCATTATTATTTATGGAGTTTTGCCGTGAAAATACGGCATTAGCTGCACACCCCTCAGCGATATATTAAAGGCTATTAAGGGATGCGCAAACATTTTGTACTGCGTAGCGTCGCGGAACGCGACCATTAGTATCCCTTAATACTCTTTAATGCCCCTTAATAAAAAAACTCTAAAAGCCGACGATGTAAATCACACCCTATAAACACTATCGCGCAGCGATACCTTGATATAGCCAATAGCCAATGGCTAAAAGCCAAAAGCAAAAAAGTGGAGCAATCGCTCCACTTTTTTAGTCAATCATCTCAAAGCCTGTGTAAGGAACAAGCACCTCTGGGATGCGGATGCCCTCTGGGGTTTGGTTGTTCTCAAGCAGTGCCGCAACGATGCGTGGCAGGGCGAGGGAAGAGCCGTTGAGGGTGTGAGCCAGCTGGGTCTTCTTCTTATCGTCCTTATAGCGGAGCTTGAGGCGGTTTGCCTGGAAAGACTCAAAGTTTGATACAGAAGATACCTCCAACCAGCGCTGCTGAGCCTCAGAGTAGACCTCAAAGTCGTAGGTCAGAGCCGAGGTGAACGACATATCGCCACCGCAGAGGCGCAGGATACGATATGGCAGGCCGAGCGACTTTACCAGACCCTCCACATGAGCTACCATACCATCCAAAGCCTCGTAAGAGTTCTCTGGTAGGGCGAGCTGCACGATCTCAACCTTATCAAACTGGTGCAGGCGGTTAAGACCACGAACATCCTTACCATACGAGCCAGCCTCACGACGGAAGCAAGGGGTGTAAGCAGTGAGCTTTACAGGAAACTCCTTATGGTCAAGGATAACATCGCGGTAGATATTTGTTACCGGAACCTCGGCAGTAGGTACGAGGTAGAAGTTGTCGGCAGTGGCGTGGTACATCTGACCCTCCTTATCTGGCAGCTGACCAGTACCGAAGCCTGAAGCCTCGTTTACCATCACTGGTGGCTCAATCTCGCGGTAGCCAGCAGCGGTGTTGTAGTCAAGGAAGTAGTTAATCAGCGCACGCTGCAGGCGAGCACCCTTGCCCTTATATACAGGGAAACCTGCGCCAGTGAGCTTCACGCCAAGGTCAAAGTCGATGATGTCGTACTTGCGAGCAAGCTCCCAGTGTGGCAGTGGGTTCTCTGGCAGGGTAGAGTAGTTCTCGTCAATCTTGACAACCACATTATCCTCTGCAGTGCGACCCTCGGGAACGATGTCGGCAGGGAAGTTTGGCAGCAGGACAATCTGAGCATTCAGCTCTGCTGTAGCCTGCTCGTGCTCTACGCTCAGCTCTGCCGAACGAGCCTTGAGAGCCGCTACCTGAGCCTTGCGCTGCTCAGCCTCCTCTCTGCGACCCTGACCCATCAGTGCGCCAATCTCCTTGGCAGCCTTATTCTGCTCGGCAAGGCAAGCGTCAAGCTCCGCCTGCAGAGCCTTACGACGGTCGTCCAGCTCCTCAATCTTTGCAATAATAGGTGCTGCGTCTACACCCTTCTTGGCGAGCTTGGCAATGGCTGCCTGCTTGTCGCCACGCAACTGTTGTAATGTAAGCATATAGTGTTCTTTTTGAATTTTGTCCTAATAATCTGCAAAATTAACAAAAAATTGTGTGAATGTGCCAAATCAAGCCAATAAATTAGTAACTTTGTCGCAAATGGGCGAAAAGAGGCGATATATTGAGTTGCTTGCACCTGCAAAAGATCTGCAATCGGCAGTGGATGCCATAGATTGCGGAGCTGATGCTGTATATATCGGTGCGGCGAAGTTTGGCGCTCGCTATGCGGCAACAAATAGCGTTGATGATATCGCTGAGGCTGTGCACTACGCCCATCGTTATGGCGCAAAGGTCTATGCCACGCTCAACACCCTGATTTTTGACGACGAGCTTGAGGATGCCAAGGCTCAGGCTGAGGCTCTGGTCGCTGCGGGTGTGGATGCGCTCATAGTGCAGGATATGGCATACTGCCGTATGGGTCTGGGTGTTCCACTGCACGCCTCTACGCAGACCTCTTGCTCTACGGTGGAGCAGGTGCGCTTCTTTGAGCAGACGGGCTTTGCGCGTGCAATTCTGGAACGTAACCTCTCGGGAGCTCAGATTGAGAGTATCGGCAGGGGTGTGGATATAGAGCTTGAGGCATTTATCCACGGCGCGATATGCGTCTGCCATAGTGGTCGCTGCGCCCTCTCGCGCTCAATGAGTGGGCGAAGTGGTAACCGCGGAGAGTGTAGCCAGCCCTGCCGCCTGCCTTATGACCTGACGGACGGCGAGGGGACTATATATATAAAAGGTAAGCACCTGCTCTCGGTCTGCGACCTTGACCTTACGGGGCGCATTGGTCAGATGATAGATGCGGGCGTAAACTCGTTCAAAATTGAGGGACGATTGAAGGATAGGGTCTACCTACGCAATATTGTGAGCCACTACCGCCGCATATTGGACCGCGAGATTGACCTGCGTGCAGAGTGCGCTCGTGCCTCGGTGGGTCGCTCTGTTGTGGAGTTTGAGCCAAACCCTGCCAAGAGCTTTACTCGCGGAGGCTCTCTATACCTCTTTGACGGCAAGCGTAATGGCGTGGCGTCGTTTGATACCCCAAAGGCTCTGGGTGAGCGATTGGGTCGCGTGGCGAGGGTTGCAGGTAGCAGGTTTATGATAGATAGCGCGGCTCAGGTCGCTACGGGCGATGGAATATGCTTTATCAGTGATGGCGAGGCTGTAGGTACGGCAGTAAATGGCGTAGATGGTGTGTGGATAACCCCAAATCGTATGGATGGCATCCGCGTGGGTACGGAGATATATAGGAACTACGACCGCCTATTCTCCCTTGCTGTTGAGCGTAGCCGTAATCGCCGACAGGTGGATGCAACGGTCGCTGTTCGCTTTGCGGAGCAGAGTATAACCGCCACAGCAACAGACTGCACAGGCATGAGCGCTACGGTTACGGTGGAGTACGCCTCGGAGGTGGCTCAGGGTGTGGCTAAGATGGAGAATACAGTTCGCACCCAGCTCTCAAAGAGTGGGCAGACGATGTTCGCCGTTGTGGATGTGCGGGTGGAGGATGTTCGCTTTGCCCCTGCATCGGTGCTCACACAGCTGCGTCGCGACCTGCTTGAGGCGCTGGAGCAGCGTAGGGTAGAGAGCCATAGGCGCGGTGCTCCATTTGCGGAAAACCTCTCGGCTCGCTTCCATAAGAGCGCGATTACCGAGCAGGAGAATGTCACCAACGCCCTTGCGCGTAGCTTCTATGCCGACCATGGCGTGCAGAGCATTGCCGAGGGTATAGATTTGCAGCAGAGCACGGCGGGCTGTCGGGTGATGGTTACCGACTACTGCATACGCCGCGAGATAGGACAGTGCCTATTGAAAAATCCGACAATCAGGGGCGAGATATACCTTGAGCGCGGACGAAAGAAGTACAAACTTTCATTTGACTGCAAACGCTGTCAGATGTCACTTATAGATACACTATGAATATAAAGACTATTTTCCCAGATTATACGCTCATAGATACGGGCGATGGCGAGAAGCTGGAGCGCTTTGGTGGCTACACACTCCGCCGTCCTGAGCCGCAGGCTATCTGGCGCAAGACGCTTACGGAGCAGCAGTGGGCAAGCGCTGCCGATGCCTCGTTTATGCGCGATGCTAAGAGCGAGGAGCGTGGCGAGTGGCGACTCAAGCCCAATATGCCTTCGCGCTGGAGCGTTAAGTACGACTATAAGGATATGCACCTGAGTATGCGCCTGGGACTTACATCCTTCAAGCATGTGGGTATCTTCCCCGAGCAGGCTGCAAACTGGAACTTTATATACGACACCTGCCGCGAGATAGGCAGCGCTAAGGTGCTCAACCTCTTTGCCTATACGGGTGGTGCTACCCTCGCTGCACGCGCTGCAGGGGCAGAGGTTACCCATGTGGACTCGGTGAAGCAGGTGGTCACTTGGTCGCGCGAGAATATGGAGTCAAGTGGCCTTGAGGGCGTGCGCTGGATTGTTGAGGATGCGCTGAAGTTTGTGCAGCGCGAGGTGCGCCGCGGAAATCGCTATAACGGCATTATCCTTGACCCGCCAGCATACGGCCGCGGTGCTAATGGCGAGAAGTGGGTGCTTGAGGAGCATATCACCCAGATGCTTGAGTGCTGCGCCGAGCTACTGGAGCGAAAAAATGCCTTCCTTGTGCTCAACCTATACTCTATGGGACTATCCTCTACTCTCGCCCGTACGGCAGTGCGCCAGTGCTTCGGCGCCCCGAAAATGGAGGAGTGCGGCGAGCTCTACTTTGAGGATAATGCCGCAAAACAGCTTCCGCTGGGCACTTACTACCGCTTCAAACGATAAAAATTATAGATTCAAGAGGTAGGTTCTATAAATTAGGGCGAGGTGATTTTGGAGGTTATTTCGGATAGGTTTCGCCACTCTTTTGAGGGCGTAATCGCCGATTATAACCGAGAAAAGCGGCAAAAGATGCCGAAATAAGTCCAAAAGCGACCGCAATAGAATCTACTCAAAAGCAAAAATTACATTTTACTAATTTATAGAACATACCTCATATGGTACTTAGTTTATTGATTTTCGGACTTCTGACCGGCTCACTCTGGGCCGTAGTTGTGGGACTTTTTGGAGCAAGTCGTAAGATTGGCTTCGGCTGGGCATTTGTCCTCTCGCTGCTCCTTACACCTATCGGCGGACTTATCTGCACCCTGCTCTCTGACCCCCTCCCCGCAGGCGAACGCCGCTGGGGCTGCATCGCCAACCTAATCCTCATCGGCGCAGTAGCAACCCTCGTTCTCTTCGTCCTCGCGCTGTTGGGACTGTAAAAAAAACAAGCCGTCAAAAACTGACGGCTTATTTTTTTGTATTAAGCAAAGTTACTTCTTGGCCTCGAGGATGGGGAGGTTGGCCTCGGTTGGGATGTAGACAACTTTGTCGGGGATGTTGTTCTGCTGGCGGACCCAGAGGTACTGGATGTAGGTGGTGGTGAGAGAGCCGTTCTCAATGCGGATGGCCTCGGCGGCACCCTTGGCGCGCTCAATCTCTGCCTGGGCGTTGAGCTTCTCTGCCTCAAGGTTTGCCTTTGCCTCCTCAATCTTAATCTGGCGATTCTGCTCCGCCTTTGCAAGCTCTGCGCGGCCGCTCATCTCCTGCTGCCATACATTGTACATCGGGATACCGAACATCAGTCCGAGGATAACTGCCAGGGCGATAAGTGAGAGGGTTACCAGGCCCCAGATGGTCTTTGCTGTGTCTGTCATAATTATAAAAGTTTAAGTTGTATTTTATACAATAACGAAGCGGGGTGGAGAATATTGTGTGCCTCCCCGCTGAAATAAAAAAGGACTATCAAACGATAGTCCTCGGTATTGCTACTACTCTGCCTCCTCGCGGTGAAGCTTCTCAACGTAGATAGCGTGTGCCATTCTCTCGCGCTTTGCAATTGAAGGCTTTGTGAAGTACTGACGAGCGCGAAGCTCCTTCAGAACACCTGTACGCTCATACTTACGCTTAAACTTCTTGAGGGCACGCTCGATATTCTCGCCCTCCTTAACTGGCATAATAATCATAATATTTTCTCTTTTTTAGTTGTTAAATTCTCTTTTGCTTTTGCAGGATTGATTTCAGCGTAGTCCACTACCTTACTCTGACGACCTGCGGCGTGTTGCTATTTATTCTCAAAGAAATCTAAAGGAATAGTGCCGAAGTGAAGATACGGCGCAAGCGATGCAGCCTGCTCCTTAGTAAATATGTCATCATTTACAATCTCCTCAAACGACTTCCAGCCTCCTTTCGATTTGCGTAGTTGAATAATTCGGTTTATAGCCTTCCGAGTCATATATGGATGTAGCTCCAACTCAGAAGCGGGTGCAAAGTTAATATCAATTTTTGAAAAAACACAACTATCGCAGCAAATTTCTTTAGAAAATAGTGCAAAATTTTCGCTTGTTACGCATCTAAGCTCCGAAATTTGCTCTATTGAGACATATCCACCCAATAATTTGCGGTACATCACAATAGCTGCAGCGGTCTTTGGACCTATGCCTCTGAGCTTTACAAGGGTTGCGCTGTCGGCAGAGTTTATCTCAACCTTGCCACCGTATGGCTTCGGCTCGGGGAAGATAACATACCGCGCTAACGAGTCTGCCATCTGCGGAGTTACCGCCCAGCAGTCTGCCAGCTCCGCCATGCAACGGATACCCTCCACGCCATCCTCGCGGTAGTTGATAACACCCTCCGCCTGGCGATATGTAAAGCCGATGCTCTGCAGGTAGGCGATACCTACAGTATCTATACGGAAGGGTTCAAAAGGAAATCGCTCGCGTTGTGCACGCTTTGCCTCCCACTGCTTGCGACGCAGCTGCTTGGTGCTATCTACGGGGTAGCTCTGGCGAGGCTTGGGACGATACTGCTCGCCGATGGTGATATAGGGGCGCAGGGCGGCAAACATAGAGTCTGTAACGCCATAGCAGAGCGCCACCTCCTCGGCAATCTCAAAGACCTTGCCGCGTGCGCGATACTTGAGAAACGATACGGCGGTATGCTTGTCAAACCCCAGTGCGAGAAGCTGCTCGTAGCTCACCGTATTGGGGTCAAAAGCGAAGAGTGAGTCGGGCTTAGATAGCTCTACAGCGTGGTGCGAGATTACAGCACGCTCAACCTCACCGCTCTTATTGCGGTCGGCGAGGATGATGATGGCCGTAATGGCGAGAATCATCGCAATGAGCACCACTGCTCCCGTAGCCTGCTGCTTATCTATCATCACCACTGAGCTTTATCGGAGAGTAACAACTTGCGGTACTTGAGCGATGGGGATGGGATAAACTCGCCAATGCCGTACTCGTTCCAGCGACTATCTACCAAGTCTATAACATCGGGCGTAGAGGTCACCACATTCGGGAATCGTGCAGGGTTGCCCTCAGCGCCAGGAACTTTAGCCCTCGCATCTACGGTAATAACTCCGCCATGGAGCATAACATCGCGGCGTGGGTCGGTATTGGCAGCTGCTATCCAGAGTAAATCTTCGGCGTCAAAGCCCTCGGCACGACTATCAAAGAGTGCTATGCAGTTGCACTTAACGCCCTGCTGTGAGGCTATAGCTGCAAGCTCTACATCCTGGTCGTTGTCGGCAAAGAGTAGCAGAGTGCTCCAGCGCTCAACAAGGGAGTAGTCAGCTGTAACACCCTCAGGTAGAGAGAGATTGGTGACAGTAGGCACGGTGGCGTTATTCACATCTACAGTCGTGAGGTCCAAGGCAATCTTGCCACCATAGCCATTTGTTGCCGTTGCGTGGTCAAGCACATCGTAGATACCCTCGCCACGGATAATAGCCTCGGCAGGGTTGCATCCGCGGATAAGGGCGGAGAGCTGCTCGCTGCTACGCACATCGGTAGTGGCAGGGGTGAGGACAAGGTACTTGTTGAACATCATCTGCCCAGCGCTCCACATACCCTGCGTAACCTTTGTCGCCTGACCTGCATAGCGGCTATGGATAGATAGCACCGCGATATTGTGCGATGTGCCCGCTGTAGGCATAGTCATATCTACAATCTCGGGCTGCATAACAAGGCGTATAGGCGCAAGGAAGATACGCTCGGTAGCGATAGATATATAGGCATCCTCCTGCGGAGGTACACCCACGACAGTTGCAGGATAGACGGCATCCTTGCGGTGCGTAATGGCTGTGACATGGAGGCGAGGGTAGAGGTCGGTGAGCGAGTAGAAACCCGTATGGTCGCCAAAATCGCCCTCCACGGCCAGCGGCTCGGAGGTATCTACATAGCCCTCAATAACGAAATCGCAGTCGTCGGGAACATAGATGTCGTTTGTGATACACTTGACCAGCTTAACGGGTCTCTTGCGCAGAAAACCCGCCAGCAGATACTCGTCCAGATTGTCGGGCATAGGGGCAGTAGCGGCGTAGGTATAGGCCGGGTCGCCACCGATAGCCACCGATACGGGCATAGGCTTGCCCAATGCTTTATAGCCCTCGTAGTGGCGTGCGCCAGTCTTATGGCGGTGCCAGTGCATACCCGTAGTGTGGTTGTCAAAGACCTGCATACGGTACATGCCGACATTGCGAACACCTGTATATGGGTCAAGGGTGTTCACCATCGGCAGTGTGACGAATCGTCCACCGTCGCAGCCCCAGCTCTTGAGTATGGGCAGTATATCCAACGAGGCATCATCGCCCTTGAGCACTACCTGCTGGCACTCTCCTCGGCGCTTAAGTTTCTTTGGAAACCACTTGGCAACCTCCGTAAGCAGGGGGAGCATCTTCAGCTTATCGTAGATGCTATCCTTAGGCGTTGTTACCTGACGCAGCAGAGAGTCTATGCTACGGGTAATATCCTCGGGTCGCTCCACGCCAAGGGCGAGGGATATACGACGCTCGGAGCCCATCATATTTGTCAGCACCGCAAAGCCCTTATCGGTATTCTCAAAGAGCAGAGCCTTACCGCCACCGGGCTGCTTGACCTGACGGTCGGTAATCTCGGCAATCTCGTAAATGGATGAAACCGGAGTGCCGATGCGAATCAACTCACCGGCACTCTGTAGTGTTTCAATATAGTCTCTTAAGTTTTTGTACATACTTTACTTTGTTGCTGCAGCGATACGCTCCTCCATCATACGCTTCTCCTTATTCCAAGAGATTGCGCAGATTACAGCTGCCAGAAGTGCACCGCCAACAAATACCCAGAATGTAGCGTTCCAGCCCCAAGAACTCTCGGCAACATATCCGAGGACAATCTTAGAGAGTACTGCATCGCCGAGCAGGTAGCCCCAGAGGCTCAAGAAACCAGCTACAGTACCTGCTGCATTCTTCGGTACGATAGCAAGACCCTGAATGCCAATCATCGCCACAGGAGCATAGATAGCACCACCGATAAGCGCCAGTGAGCCATAGATGAGCCAAGTGATAGGGATGTTGGTAAACTCTGCAACAGCGCCTGCCTGCCAGTATACCAAGATACCGATAGCTACGGCGATAAGGAAGATAACATTTACTGGAGCGCAACGGCCATTGAAGAACTTAGACGATATCCAACCTCCGAGGATAGTACCTGGGATGCCGGCATACTCGCGAATAGCGTATGCAAGCGATGCGTCGTCCTTGCTCCACTCGTACACCTCTGTGAGGTATGTAGGTGACCAGTCGGCAATACCGTAGCGGATAAGGTAAATGAATACATTTGCGCAAGCGATAAGCCAGAGCAGCTTGTTCTTGAAGATGTAGTCCACAAACAGGCGGCGGAACGGAATCTTATCCTCCTCGCCCTTAGCTGCCTTTGCACCAGAGTAGTCGTTACGGTACTTCTCAATCTCCGGAAGGCCACAAGAGCCTGGTGTATCGCGGATAGCCCACCAGCAGAACAGTGCAATAAGCAGAGCCACAGCAGCAGGAACAACAAAGGCTGCACGCCAAGTCTCAGCAATGCCCAGAGTGCCGAAAATCAGCACGCCCATAGGGATAAGCAGACCCAGAGTGCCGTTACCCACATTGTGAGCCGTGTTCCAAACAGACATCTTGAAGCTGCGCTCGTTGGTAGAGAACCAGTGTGCCAGTACGCGGCCGCATGGAGGCCAACCCATACCCGACAGCCAACCTGCCAGCAGCATAAATACGAACATAAGACCAACGGTTACCGAGTAGTTGCCATTAACGCCTGTAGGGTAAGGCAGAATACCCGCTACAATCATCACTAACGACGAAAGAATAAGACCGATAGTCATAAACTTGCGGGCGTCAGAGCGGTCCGAGAGGCTACCCATCAAAAACTTACTGAATGCGTAGGCAATCGGAATACCCGACATTGCAAGACCAGCACCAGCCTTGTCAATAAGGCCGTCCTCAATCATACCTGGAGCTGCAAGGGAGAGGTTCTTACGAACCAAGTAGTAGGCTGCATAGCCCAAGAAGATGCCCAGAAAGACCTTGAGTCGCATACGCTTGTACTCGGGGTCAATCTTCTCCTGTGGAAGTAGCGGCTTATGTGCCGGCGGTTTCATAAAGTCTAAGAATCCCATTTTTTTGGTTTTTTAGTTTGGTTTATAATTAGGTTAATTAGTTACAGTTTGATGTCGTAAATCTGTATTACGCCAACAAGGTGCTTCTGCTTATCTACAACAAGCAGCGAGTTAATCTTATGGCGGGTCATCATCTTCTCAGCCTCAATGAGCTTCTCCTCGGGATGAATCATCTTTGGCGAAGGAGAGGCAATATCCATCGGACGGATGTTGAAGAACTCCGCCTGACGGCTCTCCATAGCACGACGAACATCTCCGTCGGTAACAATACCCAGAATCTCCTCGCCACGGCAGATGACAATAAGTCCCAGACCACCCTGCGAGATGCGCTGAATCATCTCTGTTGCCGAGCAGTCCTCGTCAACAACAGGTAGCTCCGTGCGGTGCATAACATTGCCCACGGTCATCAGCAGTCGGCGACCCAAGCTGCCACCTGGGTGCAGGCGTGCGTAGTCCATAGAGGTGAAGTTGCGCACCTTCATCAGCGAGCAGGCAAGGGCATCGCCCATAGCCAGCTGTGCCGTAGTGGAGGTCGTCGGTGCAAGGTGCAGGATGCAGGCCTCGCGCTCAACCTTGACATCAAGGTGGATGTCGGAGTTCTTAGCCAGCGAGGAGTTGCTATTGCCAGTCATAGAGATTAGGAAGTTGCCATTGTCGTGGATGAATGGCACGATTTTCAGCACCTCGTCGGTCTCGCCCGAGTAGGAGAGGGCAATGACTATATCGCCCTTGGAAATCATACCCAAATCGCCATGGAATGCCTCGCCTGGGTGCATATAGAAGCTCGGAGTACCAGTACTTGCAAGGGTCGCAGCAATCTTCTTTGCCACCAAGCCACTCTTGCCCATACCGGTCATAATAACCTTGCCGTTACACTCTAAAATAGTCTCAACTGCGCGCACAAACTCGTCGCCAAGGTCGCGCTTTATTCTCAGCAGTGCATCTGCCTCTGTTTGCAGCGCATCTTTAGCGATATCAAGTATCAGTTGTTTAGTATTCATAGTTTTACAAAAAAGCAATTTTAGGGGGTGAATAATACTTATAATAGTGATTTAATAACATTCTCAAGGTTGTCCAGGCAGAGCATATTAGGTCCGTCGCTCAGTGCATTGTCTGGGTCGGGGTGTACCTCAAAGAAGTAGCCCGTAGCGCCGAAAGCCTTGGCTGCCAATGCCATAGCGGGCACATACTCGCGATTGCCACCCGTCTTGCCTCCTGCAGCACCTGGGCGTTGCACGGAGTGTGTGCAGTCCATAATCACACGCGGAGCAATGGCAAGCATATCGGGGATGTTGCGGAAATCAACCACAAGGTTGTTGTACCCAAAGCTGTTTCCGCGCTCGGTGAGCCACACCTCCTTAGCGCCCGACTCAATAGCCTTCTGGTATGGATAGACCATATCCACACCAGAGAGGAACTGAGCTTTCTTGATATTTACCACCTTGCCCGTCTTTGCAGCGGCAACCAGCAGGTCGGTCTGTCGGCAGAGGAAAGCGGGTATCTGCAACACATCCACCGCTTGAGCGGCAACATCTGCCTGCCAAGCCTCGTGAATATCGGTAAGCAGTCTCAGCCCCCACTTGCTCTTCACATCGGAGAGCATCTGCAGTCCGCGCTCTATGCCCACACCGCGGTAGGAGGAGATAGAGGTACGGTTTGCCTTGTCAAAGGAGGCCTTGAAGATAACCTCCACGCCCAATCGCTTGTTTATCTCTACAATACGCTCGGCAACCGCATCAAGCACCTCAGCACTCTCAATGACGCACGGCCCGGCAATAAATATTGGTTTCATTGTCTATTTTTATATTACTTCAGCAGATTGATAATCTCGGTGTTGATGGCATTGACCTTTGCCTTGTCCATCTTGAGGACCTTGCGGTCGTAGGTTACAAAGCCGTTTACCTCACCCTCAACATCGGTGGTCTGGGTGTAGATAGCAGCTGCCATACCCTGAGGGATGTAGTCCTTGAGCATATTTGCGTACTTGATATACTCCTCGGTAACCTCGTCGGTGTTGTTGAACTGGATGTAGCCCCAGTTGCGCTTGTTCCACCACAGGTGGTCCTTGATAGGGTAGCCGATACCGCCATACTCGCCCAGAACCACTACATAGTCAGAGCGGTGGAATGGCATATCTGGAGCAGGGTAGTTGTGGATATCCAGGATATCGCCGCACAGGCGCAGGTTACCACCACTGGCTGCATTGATAAGGCGGGTGTTGTCATACGCTGCGGTCCACTCGGCAACCTTCTCGGTGTCAAACTGAGCCCAAGCCTCGTTAAATGGTACCCATACGCCGATAGATGGGAAGAAGCGCAGGGCGTCCATAATCTCTGCCCACTCTTTGTAGTAGTTGTTCTTCTCCTCGCGGGTTGCAGGGGAGTCGCTACCGCCACCGATATGGTTACGAGCCCACATACCGCCACGGCTGGTGTTGCCCTTATAGAGTGCAAGGCAAGGCATATCCTGCCATACGATGATACCCTCGCGGTCGCAGTGGTAGTACCAGCGTGCTGGCTCAACCTTGATATGCTTGCGGATGGTATTGAAGCCCAGCTCCTTAGTAAGCACTACATCGTAGAGCAGAGCCTCGTCGGTAGGTGCAGTGTAGAGACCGTCTGGCCACCAACCCTGATCCAGCGGACCATACATAAATATAGGTGCGCCATTGAGGGTCATACGCAGGTGACCCAGCTCGTCGCGCTCCTTGCCGAACTTACGCATTGCTGCGTAGGAGTTTACGCTATCCACAACCTTGCCATTCTCGGTAAGGGTGATGTTCAGGTCGTAGAGGTGTGGGGAGTTAGGGCTCCAGAGCTTCGCGTCCTTGATAGGAAGTACGGCGCGAGTGCCGCAGAGGACATTTGCCTTGCAGACCAGTGCCTGTCCATCCTTAACCTCAATGGTCAGTGTGCCATTGTCGTTTGCGCAAGCGGTGTCAATATAGAGCAGGCCGCGAGTAAGGTCGCAGTCGGTAAGTACGCTCTCAATGTGGTTGCTCTTAGCCACTGGCTCCAACCATACGGTCTGCCAGATGCCAGAAACAGCGGTGTACCAGATACCCTCTGGGTTAAGGCGCTGCTTGCCCACTGGGTTGTGAACAGTGTCTGATGGGTCCCATACGCGGACAGAGAGCTTGTTCTCGCCCTTCTTCAGAGCCTTGGTAACATCAAAAGAGAATGGGGTGAAACCACCTGAGTGGCTACCCACAAGGATGTCGTTTACATAGACATCGGCACTCCAATCTACAGCACCGAAGTTGAGCATAACGCGCTGTGAAGCCCACTTTGAAGGGAGGGTGAAACTACGCTCGTACCACAGAATATCCTCTGGACGGAGGGTCTTCTGAACGCCTGAGAGTGCAGACTCAATAGGGTAAGGGACAAGTATCTGACCCTCAAAAGCCGCTGGCTTAGCATCTGTAAGAGCCGTTACGGCATAGTTCCACAGACCGTTGAGGTTGAGCCACTCGCTACGCTCAAGCTGTGGGCGAGGGTACTCTGGCAGTACATTGTTAGGGTCTACCTGCTCTGCCCAGGTACTCTTAATCTTGTCACCTGCAATTTTCCACTGTGCACTTGCTGTTGCGCACATCATCACTGCTGCAAGCAGTACTAAAAAGGTCTTTCTCATAACTATTTGGTTTTTAGGCTTTTCAAAAACTCCTCGGCACGGGCAAGGTCCTCGGGGGTGTCAATGCCTATGGTCTCCACATCGGATATGCCTACGCCAATCTGGTAGCCATTCTCCAGCCAGCGCAGCTGCTCAAGCGACTCTGCAACCTCCAGCGACGACTGCGGCAGGGCGGTCACAGCACGGAGCACATCCGTACGGAAGCCGTAGATGCCGATATGCTTGTAGAAGGTGTGACGCTTAAGCCACTCGCTACGATCCACACCACGCAGGTACGGGATAACCGAGCGGGAGAAGTAGAGCGCACGCATAGTGCTGTCTACCACCACCTTAGGAGAGTTGGGGTTCTCCAAAGCGGCAAAGCCATCCTCCGCAGAGAATGGCTTTACCAGTGTTGCTATATCTATATTGGGGTTGTCAAAGCAAGCCTTCAGAGCATTGAGCTGTGACGGCTGTATGAAGGGCTCGTCGCCCTGCACATTTATCACCACATCCGCCTCGGTGCCCTGCTTGCAGTACGCCTCCCAGCAGCGGTCTGTGCCACTGCGGTGGGAGGTAGAGGTCATCTCCACCTTACCACCAAATGCCCGTACGGCATCGTATATGCGGCTGTCGTCCGTCGCCACAACAGCATCGTCAATCGCCGAGGACACCTGCTCGTAGACGCGCTCAATTACGAGTTTACCACCGAGCTTAGCAAGGGGTTTTGCAGGAAAGCGAGTACTGGCATACCTCGCGGGAATAATCGCTATAAACTTCATATTCTTAGGTTTAGTTCTCTGTTCTACGCCTCAAGTGCCAACTCAAGTACCTGCTCGTTTGTGCGGACATAGTGGAAGGTCATACCCTCAAGGTACTCGGGCTTAATCTCCTCCACATCCTTGCGGTTATCCTCTGGGATGAGGATGGTGTGGATGCCGGCACGCTTAGCGGCCAGTACCTTCTCCTTAACGCCACCGATAGGGGTTACGCGACCGCGGAGCGTGGTCTCGCCAGTCATAGCGATACGCTCGCGCACCTTACGACCCGTATATGTTGAAACGATAGAGGTAATCATCGTAATACCCGCACTTGGGCCATCCTTAGGCACTGCGCCCTCGGGAACATGGATGTTGAGGTCGTGCTTCTCAAAGGTTGCAGGGTCAATGCCCAGCTCGGCGTGGTGAGCCATAACCCACTCGTAGGCGATAGTTGCCGACTCCTTCATTACATCGCCCAGGTTGCCCGTCAGCGAGAGCTTGCCCTTGCCCGGAGTGAGCAGGGACTCAATGTAGAGGATGTCGCCACCCACAGAGGTCCACGCAAGACCCGTAACTACGCCCACCATATCCTTAATCTCGTACTGGTCGTTCAGGTACTTAGGCTTGCCGAGGATACTCTCCACATCGGCAGCAGATACGGCTGGGGTATACTCCTCCTCAAAGGCGATATTCTTAGCGCGGTGGCGGGCAATCTTTGCCAGCGACTTGTCCAACGAACGAACGCCAGACTCGCGGGTGTACTCGGAGATAATCTTTGTTAGCACCTCGTTAGTAAGGGTCATATCGCCCGTCTTGAGTCCGTGAGCCTCGCTCTGCTTTGCGATAAGGTGGTTCTGAGCAATCTGCAGCTTATCCTCAAGGATGTAGCCAGAGATATTTATCAGCTCCATACGGTCGCGCAGGGCTGGGTTTATGGCGCTAATATCGTTTGCCGTAGCGATGAAGAGCACCTTAGACAGGTCGTACTCCACATCCAGGTAGTTGTCGTGGAAGGTGGTATTCTGCTCAGGGTCAAGCACCTCAAGCAGCGCCGAGGATGGGTCGCCGTGGTTGGAGACGGTCATCTTGTCCACCTCGTCAAGGATGATTACCGGGTTGGACGAGCCGCAGCGCTTGATGGTCTCAATTACGCGACCAGGCATAGCGCCGATATATGTGCGGCGGTGACCACGAATCTCGCTCTCGTCGTGCAGACCTCCGAGGGCTATACGGCCGAACTTACGACCAAGGGCGGTAGCTACGCTCTTGCCCAGCGATGTCTTACCCACTCCTGGAGGGCCATAGAGGCAGATGATTGGCGACTTCAAATCGCCCTTGAGCTTGATAACGGCCAGATGCTCAAGGATGCGGTCCTTAACCTCCTCAAGTCCGAAGTGGTCGGCATCCAACTGCTCGCGGGCACACTTGAGGTCAAGGTTATCGGTGGTGACCTCGTCCCACGGCAGGTCGAGCATCAGGTTGAGGTAGGTAATCTGTATAGAGTACTCGGCAATGGCTGGGTTGAGGCGCTCTAACTTAGCAACCTCCTTCTCAAAGATGGCAGCCACCTCAGCCTTCCAAACCTTCTTCTTGGCAGCCTCGCGCAGACGCTCTACATCGCCATTTACATCGTCGCCAAGCTCCTCCTGTATGGTGCGCATCTGCTGCTGCAGGTAGTAGTCGCGCTGCTGCTTGTCAATCTCGGTCTTTACCTTCTCCTGAATCTCCTGCTTGAGCTCCAGCAGCTGCTGCTCGCGGATAAGTATCTCCAGCAACTTGCGAGAACGGGCAAGCAAGCCTGGTGCCTCCAGCAACGCCTGACGGTCGTCGTCCGAGAACTCAAGGTTGGAGCAGATGAAGTTTATCGTGCCGCGGTGCGAGTCAATATTCTTGATTGCAAAGCTCGCCTCCTTGGGAAGGTTAGGGGAGATGTTTATGATTCTGAGCGCCGTGTCGCGTGCAGCCTCCACCAGGGCGTTGAACTCGGGGTTGTTCTTCTCTGGCGCAGAGTCCAGCAGGGTGGTAACCCTCGCGCGGAAGAATGGCTCGGTAGAGATATACTCGCCCACCTCAATCTTCTCCAGACCCGAGAGTATCACGGTAAGGTTGCCATTTGGCATCTCCAGTATCTTGAGAATGCGCGCAGCAGTACCTATGCGGTACATATCGTCTGGCGTAGGGGTCTCAATCTCGGGGTTGCGCTGCAGCACAGCACCCAGCAGACCATCCCCCGCATTTACAGCACGCACAAGGGCGATGCTCTTCTCACGACCTACAGTGATAGGCGTAACAGCACCGGGGAAGAGTACGGAGTTTCGGAGCGTAAGAATAGGCAACACCTCGGGTAGGTTTACCTCCTCAATGGTGTCATCGTCCAGCGATACAATCGGTATGGCCTGAATTTTTCGGTCTGCCAGCTCCTTGGTCAGACCCGCCTCGTCAAATAAAATATCGTTATCCTCTTTCTTCATAATGTTCTACAAATCTTTAGCTTTAGCTAAAATGTACAGTTACAATCGTACAAAGATAATACTTTTTCTTGGTTTA
>JAFTOU010000009.1 GCA_017463615.1 Alistipes sp.
AAAGAAATGAAAAATTTTTTCACTTGTTCCAAACCTTCCCGGACAAGAGTCCCCTATACTTTCAATGAAGCGACTACAATCGCACAAGTAAACACTAATGTTAAACAATAAAAATTCAAAACTATGGAAGTCATTACCATTGATTCTAAAGCGTTCCAGCAATTGGTGGAACAGGTAAATCACATTGCCGAGTATGTTCGTGAGGCAAAGTTGGAGCAAACTACAAATTCAGACGACGAGTGGGTCGATAGCCAGACCGTGTGTCAATACTTGCGCATCTGCGAGAAGACGCTCCAACGCCTTCGTGCCGCCGGCAAGATTGCGTACAGCGGTGTCGGCAACAAGTATTACTATCAACTTGCAGAGATTAAGCGTTGCCTGAGAGAGCACCTAATCAAAAGCAGCGAGGAGATGCTCGACGACCTAATGCAGCACGGCGTCTACTCTCCTCGAAAGAGAAGAGCGTAAGCCCCAAGCCCGTCTGACCATTGAGCGTTGGGCGGGCTAATTTATTATAAGAGAGGGGGCATTGAGCAAATCCTATGACCAATAAAGACCTTTCAAATGTTCGGGGGATTTGCAAAAACGCCCGATACTCTGCGAATGTTTGAAAAAAAATGCAACTTTCGCAGGGTATCGACACTTTTTATGAAAATATTGTCACCTAATTTAGAATGAAGTAGGGCATGTATAGTGACCAAATTATCACCAAATCACTATGTTTTTTACTTATAATTTGCCAAATCTTGATTTTTTAAGGCGATTTGGCAAATTATAATAGATTTTTGTATTATATTTGCAGTAGCTAAAAGTAAAAGTTATGATAATCGGCAGAAAGGAAGAACAGCAGATATTGCGTTCAGCAATTCAATCGGAGAACTCGGAGTTCGTTGCGGTATATGGTCGCAGGCGTGTGGGGAAGACATTTCTTATTCGCGAGACTTTCGGCTACAAGTTTACATTCCAACACACTGGTTTGGCGAAGGGTAACACCAAGGAACAGCTATTTAGTTTCGCAATCTCGCTTCGAGATGCTGGATATGATGACTGTCCTATACCTAAATCGTGGTTGGAGGCATTCAGCCTACTTTCAACATACTTAAAGAACTCGACCGATGAGAAGAAGATTATATTTTTAGACGAGCTTCCTTGGATGGACACCGCTCGCTCAAACTTCATATCTGCATTTGAGCACTTCTGGAATGGATGGGCTTCTGCTCGCAAAGACATCGTTTTGATTATTTGTGGCTCTGCAACATCCTGGATTATTAACAAGGTGATTAACGACCACGGAGGTCTGCATAATCGCGTTACAAAACAGATAGCACTACAACCATTCACACTGAAGGAGTGTGAGATGTTTGCCCAAAGCAAGGGGTTTGAAATGAGCCGATACCAACTCGCAGAGTGCTATATGGTCTTTGGAGGTATTCCATACTATTGGAGCCTGCTGGAAAAAGGTTTGAGCCTGTCTCAAAATATAGACAAGATTATCTTTGCCAAGAATGGTAAACTATCAAACGAGTTTAACCAGCTTTATGCATCGCTATTCAAATCGCCTGAACAGTATATAGATATAGTAACTGCTTTGGGTAAGAAAAAGGCTGGTATGACTCGAGAGGAGATAATAGCAGCAACTGACAAGTATAGTAATGGTGCATTAAGCAAGGTTCTGGACGAACTCGAGTATTGTGGATTTATCCGTAAATATAACGGCTTTGATAAGAAGAGTAAGCAGGCTATTTATCAACTTATTGATAACTATACGCTCTTTTACTTTAAGTTTATCCAGCAAAATGAGAATAACGATGAGCATTTCTGGTCGGCATCCATAGACTCGGCAATGCATCGTGCTTGGAGTGGTTTGGCTTTCGAGCGTTTATGTATGGCTCACACACAGCAGATAAAGGCAGCTTTGGGCATTGCTGGTGTGTTGAGTAATGTATATTCATGGCGCAAAGAGGCTGATGAGACGAGCGATGGAGCACAAATTGATTTGCTTATCGATAGAAAAGACCAGGTTATCAATTTGTGTGAGATGAAGTACTCTTTATCGGAGTATGCCATTGATGCCGAATACGAACAAAAGCTTCGAAACAAAAAGTCGGCATTTATTGACACAACCAATACCCGAAAGGCGGTACATCTGACAATGGTGACTACATTTGGTATTAAGGTCAATGCGCATTCTGGAATAGTCCAAAATGAGATAACCTTGGAGGATTTATTCTCATAGAAAGACTTATCAAGCTAAACCCAAAACCACCTCAAAAGTGAACGCCTTTTCGATGTTTACTTTTGAGGTTTTTTAGTTGCTCACATTGGGTGAGAGAACTCTATTTTTCAAACTAATTTTCAGTTATAATTTGTAAGTTAAAATAATTTTATTACCTTTGTATAAGTAACTACAGTACAGAAATTTAAGGAGGACAGAGTGCGGTATATTCCGTACCCTAAAAACGGCCAAAACTGTTACTGCGGAGCTCAAAAGTAAACCTAAAAAATCGCAAGATTTTCTGTCCCAAAATGATGGGTGAACACAGGTTAAACTCTCGTTTTCCGCTCCAAAACAATGAACGACAGCAAATTGCTGTCGTTTTTTGTTTTGTGCAAATACAGGCTCTCACGAGCGACCCCACCTGACCCCTCCCAGGGGGTTAGGGGGGTGTAAACAATAGTTCGCGAATTTGCCCGCGAATGCGGGCTCGTGACTCGTTTTCCGCTCCAAACGAAGGAAGCAGTCTAAACAGACTGCTTTTTTTGTTTGGTATCCGCTACAAACATGCCAGCGCTTGCATCTTTTACAAAAAACTTATTACCTTTGCGGCCCTTTATCCAAAACAAAACCATTATGAGAGCAATCAACCCAAACGAAACGACCCGCGCCTACGCCTTTGAGATGTGGATGCAGGCGCCCAATCCGATGGTGACATTTTTTAAGACGCTGGATGTGTCGCGCCTGCTGAAAATCAGCCGCAGGAAAGGTCTGAAATTCAATATGTTAATGTGCTACTGCATCGGTCGTGCCGCCGCGCAGGTCAAGGAGTTTTATCTACTCCCCGCGGGCGACAAACTGATGCAATACGACACCATCGCCGTGAACACCATCGTAGCCAACAGCGCGGGCGAAGTGAGCTCGTGCGATGTGCCTTATAGCGCGAATTTGGAGCAGTTTAACAGCGACTACTTGCGCCTGACAAAGCAGGTGGCGGAGAGCTGCACCGACCACGACCTATCGGTCGAGAGCATGGTCATCGGCACTTCAGCGCTGGCGCAGTACGACATTGACGGCGCGGTGGGTATGTACAGCGGCGTTTTCAACAACCCGTTTATGATTTGGGGCAAGTACAAACGCGCGTGGTTCAAGACGACGCTAACCATCTCTTTCCAATTCCATCACACCCAGATGGACGGTGCCCACGCCGCCAAATTCCTCACCCTCCTGCAGAGGGAGATTGATGGGGTGAGAGTCTAAGATGGAGAGACTGCCACCGCCAAGCCCTATTGCAATGATTAGCAAGAGTTATTTAGAAGATAAAGAATACAACATTAATTTTATCAAAGATACCGTTGCTAGGGCAATTTTCGACATTCATAGACCAGCTTCATATGATAAATCAGACAACGAGCGAAATGTAATAAATGGTGCTCGAGGTGAAATATTCGTTTATGAATATTTTAAAAGTCTAGGTTACAAACCTCAATGTCCACAGATTTCCACATCTGATGATTATGATCGGATAATTACTGTAAAGGGTAATGATTATTACTACAAAACTAGCTATCAAAACCACGATATGGTGATAGAAAACAAAGGTGTAAATATTTATATTGAGGTTAAATCATCCCGTTATAAAAAAACTCTAACAGAAAATATGCCTATCAGCTATAGGGAAATATCTATGATTGACAAGTGTGACAACCATGATTCAATGCAGGCAATTTTAGTTAGAGTGTACGAGGTTGAAACAGATATTCCTGATATGTATTTTTTAAACGGTACAACAAAGTTGAAGTTATATAATAAATGATATATCCTATGCTCGCCTACACCTACCTATCCCCCCCAGAAGTTCGAGCTCGTCGACAAGCCGAAGCCCGAGTTGCAGTGCTCGCGTGATGCCATTGTGCGCATTACGCTCGGCAGTATCTGCACCAGCGACCTACATATCAAGCACGGCAGCGTGCCGCGTGCTGTGCCCGGCATAACCGTTGGTCACGAGATGGTTGGCATCGTTGAGGAGGTCGGCTCCGAGGTGCACACCGTCAAGGCGGGCGACCGTGTGACAGTCAATGTTGAGACCTTCTGCGGCGAGTGTTTCTTCTGCAAAAACGGCTTTGTGAACAACTGCACCGACCCCAATGGCGGCTGGGCGCTCGGTTGTCGTATCGACGGCGGGCAGGCGGAGTATGTGCGTGTGCCGTATGCCGACCAGGGCCTCAACCTCATCCCCGACAGTGTGAGTGACGAGCAGGCTTTGTTTGTTGGTGATGTGCTGGCAACGGGATTTTGGGCGGCACGAATTTCGGAGATTAAGCCCGACGACACGGTGCTGATTATTGGCGCAGGACCGACGGGAATTTGCACGCTGCTATGTATGATGTTGAAGCAGCCGAAGCATATTATCGTTTGCGAGAAATCGCCCGAAAGAGCCCGTTTCGTGCGCGAACACTATCCGAGCGTGGAAGTTGTTGCGCCGGAGGATTGCATCGCCACGGTGCGCCAAAAATGCGAGCGTGGAGGGGCGGATGTGGTATTGGAGGTTGCGGGTGCTGAGGATACCTTCCGCTTGGCGTGGGAGTGTGCCCGCCCCAATGCGATTGTGACGGTTGTTGCGCTCTACGATAAGCCGCAGATGCTGCCTCTGCCCGAGATGTATGGCAAGAATCTGACCTTCAAAACGGGCGGCGTGGACGGCTGCGATTGCGCGGAGATTCTGCGACTAATTGAGGCTGGCAAAATCGACACCACACCACTGATTACACATCGCTACAAACTTGCCGATATAGCCGAAGCGTATCATCTGTTTGAGAACAAGTTGGACGGGGTGATTAAGGTGGCGATAATTTAATTTGCAATGGAGAATAATTATGAGTCATTTAACACTATCAATTACAACTATAGGCGATTTACTCCTGCGGCAAACCATAACTAATGGCGAGGAACCGATTAAGGATGTACATTTGAATGTGCCTATATATCAGCGCCCATACAAGTGGAGTGCTCGTAATGCTATACAGCTGCTTGATGATATAATTGAGGCCAAGAATAGCAACAAAGAGAGATACAGAGTAGGTACTCTTATTCTTCATAAAACCGAAGGCAACAATAAATATGACATTGTTGATGGTCAGCAGCGCACCATTACATTCTCTCTTCTTCTAACAGCGTTAGGGGTAGAGGGGATTCATTTCTTACAGCAGAAACTATATGATAATGAGTACAACAATCATAATATTGCAAATAATTACAGTGCTCTCTATCGCAGGGTTGGGCTAAGGTCTGAGGATAATAGCGATGCTACGATAGAACACAGGCGAGAGATGGAGCGCCTTAAAGATTATATCGAGAATAGGTGCGAGTTGATTGTTGTTATAACCCCCGACATATCGGAGGCCTTCCAGTTCTTCGATTCTCAAAATGCGCGTGGAAAGGCTCTCTATCCCCACGATTTGTTGAAAGCGTATCATCTTCGTGAGATGACTGACATTAGCGAAGAGGAGACAGAAAGAGTGGTTAAAGAGTGGGAACAGGTTCCTCAAAGTGATTTAGCGGATCTGTTCGGAAATTACTTATATCGCATCAAAGAGTGGGTAAGTGGCAGTAGGGCCAATGTCCTAAATGAGCATAATATCCATATATTCAAAGGCATTACACGCTCTGCAAGAACCCCTTATGCTCAATTCTACAAGAGTGCCTATTGCTATGCAGATATGGTAAACTCTTCTGCAATGCCATTTGTCTCGGGTACCCGAAATGTAAATGCGTTCCAATTAAACACTCCGATAATTGCCGGCAAACCGTTCTTTGAGTATACAAAGCACTACTTCAATATACTAAAAGATATTCAGAATAATAACAAGTACGAGGGGTTTTATATCAATGACAATTTAATTGTTAAGACCTTGAACCGACATTTCAACAAGGGGAAAGGCAATGGCATAGCGCGACTAATGTTTGACACCTCCGTTCTTCTCTATGTGGATAGATTCTGCCCTGCAACATATCCAACAAAGGAGGATATGGAGCTATTTGAACAGTTTGTCGTATACGCATTTATTTGGTCATATTCATTGAGAGCTCAGTACGCTAATCTCGGTTGGCTCTCTGCGCAGAATTATATTATGGGGCATTGCGATAAGATTAACTCATTCAATATGTACAAACTGATTACCAATCAAGATGCTCCGACCTCGTTGCTTAGCGCATTAGCCGATAGGCTTAGTCCTCTCTCAAATGGAAATATTAAGGATGTTAAGGCTCAAAGATGCTCTGAGTACAGCGGCAGCGGAGAGGTATTGAAGAATTTGAAGGATGATAAAGATGGCGTGTACGAAAACTATCTCTATTTTTTCCAGGTTAATGGATTCTATAAATAACTATTGCAATGAAAGATCTAAAAGCTATACTTGAAGAGTGTTCAATCAACGACATATACTTCTCAAATGGAGGGGCTTCGATATTATACAAGATACCTATCTATCAGCGAAATTATGCCTGGGATAGGGAGGAGATACGCACCTTGATAAAGGATGTGAACGATTCATTGAGTAAACCTGTATACTATATTGGGACTCTTGTCACATACAGGCGTGATGATAATATCTATGAGGTTATTGATGGTCAACAGCGACTAACAACAATCTACATTATCCTTAAGGCTTTAGGTATAGATAATATACCCAATCGCCTTACCTACTCTGCAAGAAGAGTTTCGGCACGAACAATAGAGAATATGCCTGACTTCGGAAGTGAATACGACAGCGGCATTGTCAATGGTTTCAAATATGCAGAAGAAGCATTAAACGACATTGTTGAAAACAATAGAGATGCCTTCAAAGACTTCTTCTTGCACAATGTACATATTATCCACTATCGCGTACCGAAAGATGTTGATTTGAACCACTATTTTGAGGTGATGAACTCTCGAGGCGAGCAGCTGGAAAAGCACGAGATTGTAAAGGCCAAACTCAGCGAGCAGTTGATAGGAGATGGCGAGGCAATGGAGAAGTTTAGCCGTATATGGGAGGCCTGCAGCGACATGAGCATCTATATTCAGCAGAAACTTCCAGATATGACAAGCATATTTGGCAGGAGTATGGACAATTTCGAAATCGACTCTTTCGAGCAGTTTTCAACTCCTTCATCAGGCGCATTCTCATCATTAGGCACGAAAACTATCTCTGAGCTATTGAACTCCTCTATTAAGAGGGTTGAAGATAGCGGTGACGACGATATAAATGACCGTTTCCAGCCAATTGTTGATTTCCCGAACCTCCTATTGATTGTTCTGAAAATCTCAAGGACATTGAGCGAAGCGGACTTCAAGCCTACGAACTTTATGCTTGATGATAAAGAACTTATTAGAGAGTTTGAGAATGTAAAACTCTCTCCAGAGTTTGTTAAGAGGTTTGCATATAATCTTCTTCTGGCGAGGTATTTCCTCGATAATTACATAATACATCATACAAATGGTATTGATATGGCCATGAAAAATCCATGGAAATTACAATACTACTACAAAGAGGGCAGGGCTAATTTGTATGAGGATAAGGCGCAGCAGAGCGAGGTGGTGCAGTTGCTCTCTATGTTTGAGGTTGCTTTCACAGCTAAACAGAGAAAGAACTATCTATTCTACAGCATACTTCACCTATTTAAGGATCGGAGCCTCAATAATTATTTGGTGTTCTTGCGAAAGTTGGCTGATAAATATCTCTTTGATGTATATCTTGATTCGAACAAACTTAATGAGATGAATCAGCCTAAGCCTAATAGTTTCGATGAGACTATTCTTGACGGCTGTGAGTTAAACATAGAATTAGCGGGCGAGGCTCGAGATTTTGACAATATCTACCCTATTGGCTCTTGCAATATACCATTGTATGTATTTAACTATACAGACTATAAACTCTGGAAAAAATATTTAGACACCCTTCGAGACAGCGATGCAAAGAGACACTCTCCTAATCGCAGAGAGTTTTTCGAGTCACTCGGCTGTAGTGACTTTGGATTGGAGCCATTCAACAACTTCTATTTCTCTAGGACCAGAAAGAGCCTGGAGCACTATTACCCACAAGCTAAGGCTGGTGAGAATCTGCCAATTAGCACGCAGGCTATAAACTGCTTTGGAAACTTTGCCATGATAGGCTCTGATGCAAATAGCTCGGGCTCTAATTGGAACCCTATTGATAAAAAGAATCGCTACCTTGACACGAAGTCTAACCAAGTGAGCGTCGCCTCGCTAAAGTTCCGAATCATGCTCCAGAAGTGCCAGGATAATTACGACGCTGGCATCAAAGACGAGACCTCAAAGCGCCCATTTGGTTTAGAATGGGATGATAATGATATGCGCGACCACCAAGACAAGATGCTAAAGATTATTATGAGCAATTAACCTCAGAGGCTCCACCCCTACCCCTTCAGGTCGTTTTTGAAGGTGGAGATGGTGGTGCCGGTGTGGGATTTGAAGAAGCGGCAGAGGTTGCCGCTGCCGGAGTAGCCGAGATTTTCGGCGATCTGTTTGACCGAGAGGTCGGTGGTGCGGAGAAGCTGTTTGATGGCAGAGATGGCGTTGCGGTCGATGAACTCCTTGGCCGTAAGGCCAGTGCCGTCGGAGACGATGGCAGAGAGGTATTTGGGGGTGATACAGAGGCGCTGGGCGAAGTAGGCGACCTCGCGGCAGCGTGGGGTGGCAACGACGGAGTCCACGAACTCGTCAAGCAGGCGGCGGCGATGTTTTGGCTCGGAGGTGTTGATGCGGAAGTTGCGCACGATACGGTTGAGAATCTCCATAAAGAGCGAGCGCAGCAGGGCGAGCATAATCTCGTAGCGGCAGATATTGTCGTGGTCGTTCATCTTCTCCTTGAGCATCTTCATATACTCCAGGCGGTTGGAGTACTCGTCGTTATCGGTAAGGGTATAGACGGGGTGGTCGGCGATATGGCTGAAGAACGATGACGGGAAGTTATATATCGCCTCATCCATCGCCTGAGCCGAGTAGCTGACCCACGAGCAGGCGAAGTCTGCCGAGGGGTTGCTAAGGCTATAGATATCGCCCGGGAAGAGGATGATTATATCGCGCGAGTGGAGGGTGTGCTCGGTGTGAAAATAGTCGTAGGTAGCCGTTCCGCCATGGCAGAGCAGGATAAATCCGCGTCGCTCCTGACTCTGCAGAAGCTCGGGCGAGAGTCCGCGCTCATAGAGTCCAACATTGATACCCGCACTCTGGCGGTTGGCGAAAGATACGCCCATAAGGTCCTTCTGGATGTTCGTAATTTCCATAACTATTTCCGATTTTGACAACAAAGATAGCCATTTTTCGGAATAATTGAAAACAAGTGTAGAAAAATCGCTATCGCACTTTTAGAACATAATTCCGACCTTTGCCGTGGAAAATTTAGGTTAAATCTACTATGAAGAAATTTACGATTTTGAAGCAGGGGGCGGTAGCTCTTTGTCTTTTTGTGATGTTGTCGTGTGGCACTCAGAGTGCGGAGCAGCCACAGCAGCAGAGTTATGCCACTGAGGTTGCGGTGGCAGAGGATGTTACTATCAACCGCAAATATTCGGCAGCCATTCGTGGTCGTCAGGATATTGACATCTACGCTCAGGTAGCGGGCACAATTACCAAGGTGTGCGTAACTGAGGGTCAGAGCGTAAAGCGTGGTCAGTCACTCTTTGTCATTGACCAGGTACCTTTTGAGGCGGCTAAGCAGATTGCCGATGCCAATGTTGAGGCGGCGGAGGCTGCAGTAGCTACTGCCGAGCTGGTGGCTAAGAGCAAGCAGAAGCTCTTTGACCGCGGCGTAGTGTCGGAGTTTGAGCTTCAGACGGCGAACAACAACTACGCAACCGCTAAGGCGCAGCTGGCACAGGCTCGCGCAGCGAAGATAAATGCAGACAACAACTACAACTATACACTGGTAAAGAGTCCAGCCGACGGCGTGGTGGGTACTATCCCTTTCCGTGTAGGTACGCTCGTATCGCCACAGACCCCAGTGCCGCTGACAACCGTTTCGGACAACTCTACGATGTATGTCTACTTCTCTATGGGCGAGAGTGCGCTGCTTGACCTTGTATACGAGTATGGCAGCATGGACAAGGCGCTCAAGTCTATGTCGGATGTTACCCTGCTGCTGGCAAATGGCAAGCAGTATAGCGAGGCAGGTCGCATAGAGTCCGTATCGGGTGTTATCAACACCTCTACCGGTTCGGTATCTGTGCGTGCAGCGTTCCCAAATAAGGGTCGTCTGCTCAACAGTGGCGCTTCGGGAAATATCCTGATGCCACAGCAGTATAAGGGTTGCGTTACCGTGCCTAAGAGCGCGACATACGAGATTCAGGACCAGATTTATATCTACAAGGTGGTAAACGGTGTGGCTCAGTCGTCACGCATCACCGTTGCCAAGGATAGCACTACGGAGCGATATATTGTCCTTACGGGTCTTGAGGCAGGTGAGGAGATACTCACCGAGGGAGTAGCATTTGTACACAACGGAGATAAGGTTAAGTAGCAGATTATGGACTATTTGAAGATTATTCGCCGACCCGTATTTGCGGTGATGTCGGCCGTAGCGATAGTCTTTTTGGGAATTGTATCGCTACTAAACCTGCCGATGGAGCAGTATCCTACTATCGCTCCTCCGACAGTTATGGTCTCTACGATGTACCCAGGTGCAAGTGCTGAGGCTATTCAGAAGAGTGTTATCGCGCCGCTGGAGCAGTCTATCAACGGCGTTGAGAATATGACCTACATGACCTCCATGGCTGCCAACAACGGTATGGTGGAGATTATGGTCTACTTCCGTCAGGGCACAGACCCCGATATGGCGGCGGTCAATGTGCAGAACCGAGTGGCAAAGGCGACCTCGCTGCTGCCTACGGAGGTTATTCAGTATGGTGTGAGCACCATCAAGCGCCAGCCGAGTATGTTGCAGATCTTCTCTGTCTACTCGCCTGGGGGTGTCTACGACGAGGAGTTTGTGGCAAACTACACCAAGATTAACCTGCAGCCAGAGCTGCTGCGTATCAAGGGCGTAGGAGATATTGTATCCTACGGTGCGGACTACAGTATGCGTCTGTGGCTCAAGCCAGATGTTATGGCGCAGTATGGACTTGTCCCTGCCGACATCAATGGCGTGCTTGCCGAGCAGAATATTGAGGCTGCAACGGGCTCACTGGGCGAAAACTCCGACCAGCCATTCAAGTATACAATGAAGTATAGCGGACGACTGGACCGCGTGGAGGAGTTTGAGAATATGGTTATCGCCTCTACCCCATCGGGCGAGGTGCTCCGACTCAAGGATGTGGCTACCGTTGAGTTAGGTTCGCTGAACTATGAGTTCTCCGAGACCCTGAATGGCTATCCGGGCACTACCTGTATGGTCTTCCAGACGGCGGGCTCAAATGCTGTGGAGATTATCGGCGAGGTAAACGCCTTCCTTGAGAAGGCTAAGCGCGATATGCCAGAGGGTCTGGATATTCAGGTGATGTTCTCGACCAACGACTTCCTCTTTGCATCTATCCAGAATGTAATCTGGACGCTTATCATCGCCATCATCCTCGTTACGCTGGTGGTATTCTTCTTCCTGCAGGACTACCGCGCAACGCTTATTCCGGTGCTCTCTACGCTGGTATCTGTGGTGGGTACTTTCGCCTTTATATCTATTATGGGGTGGAGTATCAACCTGCTTACACTCTTTGCCCTTGTGCTTGTTATCGGTACGGTGGTGGATAACTCCATCGTTATCGTGGAGGCGGTGCAGAGTAAGTTTGATATGGGATATAAGTCGGCTATGCTCGCTACGCGCGACGGTATGAAGGATGTAACCTCGGCAGTGCTTAGCTGTACGCTGGTATTTATGGCGGTGTTTATCCCAGTATCGTTTATGAGCGGTACGACGGGTACCTTCTACACCCAGTTTGGTATCACTATGGCGGTATCGGTGGGTATCTCGGCTCTGAACTCGCTCACTATGTGTCCTGCACTCTGCGCAATACTTATGCGCCCTGTTGAGAGCGAGGAGGGCAAGACCACTATGCTTGACCGCGTGCGTAAGGCCTACGCCGTAAGCTACGGAGCTACGCTGAAGCGATATGTGGGCGGTGTGAAGTGGTTTATAGAGCATAAGGTGGTAACTGCCGTTCTGGTCGTAGTATCTTTTGTGGCGCTGTTCTACCTTATGAAGACCACTCCTACAGGACTTGTTCCAGACGAGGACTTGGGTACTATGTTCGTGGATGTTGCCGCAGCGCCAGGCTCTTCACTGGAGCAGACCGAGCAGGTGCTCCACCAGGTGGAGGCTATACTCAAGGCTACGCCAGAGGTTACAAACTACTCTATGACAGGCGGTTACAGTATGATTTCGGGCGTAGGTACTTCATATGGTATGTTCGTCGTTAAGTTCAAGCCGTGGTCGGAGCGTACAGATGCCGCGTCGCACTCAAGTGCCATTATCGGTCGCTTTATGGGTGCTGTGCAGTCTATCAAGAATGCCAAGATTTTCGCCTTCGCGCCGCCGATGATTACCGGTTATGGTAACTCTAACGGCTTTGAGCTCCATGTTCAGGATAAGACGGGTGGCGACATCAAGAATCTGGAGCAGATAACCGGCCGCTTTATCGGTGCGCTGAATGCTCGCCCAGAGATTGCTATGGCATATAGCACCTTCTCGTCCAACTATCCGCAGTATCGCGTAGATGTAGATGCGGCGAAGTGTAAGCGTGCAGGCGTATCGCCACGCGAGGTACTCTCTACTATCGGTGGCTACTACGGCGGTGTATATGCGTCGCAGTTCAACCGCTTTACCAAGGTCTACTATGTTGTCACTCAGGCAGCTCCAGAGTACCGCGAGGATAGAGCTTCGCTTGAGAATATCTACCTCCGCACTCCGCAGGGTATGGCTCCGGTATCTGAGTTCGCAACCCTGACTAAGGAGTACGGTACCGAGACCCTCTCGCGCTTTAACCTCTACAACAGTATCCTTGTCTCTGGTGCCGCAGCGCCTGGATATTCGTCGGGAGATGCTATTGAGGCGATTGCCGAGGTGGCTGAGAGCGCACTGCCACGCGGCTACGGATATGAGTTCTCGGGCATGACCCGCGAGCAGGCGCAGAGCTCGGACAATACGGTCTTTATCTTCGTCGTAATCCTTGTGCTGGTATATATCATCCTCGCCTCGCTCTACGAGAGTATCTTCATCCCATTTGCCGTGCTGCTCTCCGTGCCATTTGGTCTTGCAGGTAGCTTCCTCTTTGCGCAGCTCTTCGGGTTGGAGAACAACATCTACCTCCAGACGGGACTCATCATGCTTATCGGTCTGCTTGCCAAGACAGCCATCCTCATCACCCAGTACGCCTCGGAGGGTCGTCGCTGCGGTATGAGCATTGAGGAGGCGGCATTTACAGCGGCCAAGGAGCGTCTGCGCCCAATTCTGATGACGGCGCTGACCATGGTCTTCGGTATGCTGCCGATGATGTTCGCCTCGGGCGTAGGTGCAAATGGTAACCGCTCGCTCGGTACTGGTGCTGTGGGTGGTATGCTCGTAGGTACGCTGGCACTGCTCTTCATCGTTCCGGTGCTCTTCGTTGTCTGCCAGCATATTCAGGAGTACTTCAAGACCCCGGAGCTTAAGCGACCAGACGAGGCTCGCCGTGCAGAAATTAAGGATTTAAGAGAGAATAGATAGATGAAAAAGATACTCATTATCACCGCATTAGCCCTGCTGACCAGCAGCTGCGGTATATACAGAAAATATAGTCGTCCCGTAGAGATAGAGCCCTCTACAGCAACGCTCTATCGTGGCACTGCTGCCGAAGCTACAGACTCACTCCGCTCATTGGGCAAGCTCGGCTGGCGAGAGATGTTTACCGATAAGTGCCTCCAGCGACTGATAGATACAGCCCTTGTCCGCAACACCAACCTGCGCACAGCACACCTGCGCGTAGAGGAGGCTGAGGCGGCACTCAAGGCTGCAAAGTTGGCATATGTTCCATCCTTCGGCTTCGCCCCTAATGGCGCCGTAAATAGCTTTGACTACGCCAAGGCGACATGGCTCTATAGCGTGCCCGTTACGGCAAGCTGGCAGGTAGATGTCTTCGGAAATATCACCACCGCCAAGCGCCGCGCTAAGGCCGCTGCCGAGTGTAGCCGCGACTACCGCGACGCCGTGCAGACGCAGATTGTTGCCGCTGTGGCAAACAACTACTACACCCTGCTAACCCTTGACGCGCAGCTCGCCATAGCCCGCAAAACAGCAAATAGCTGGGGCGAGATAGTATCAACTATGCGCCTGCTCAAGGATGCAGGTATGGGCAACGAGGCCTCTGTCCGCCAGATGGAGGCATCCTACTACGCCGTAAGTACTATGGTGCAAGACCTTGAGCATCAGGTCTTTGAGCTTGAGAACGCCCTCTGTATGATTCTGGCGCAGTCGCCACAGTATATTGAGCGTACAACCCTCGCCGAGCAGGTTATGCCCGAGCAGCTCTACACCGGTGTGCCCGTAGCACTTCTCGCTGCACGCCCCGATGTCAGAGCCGCAGAGAAGGGTCTGGAGCAGGCATTCTATGGCGTAGCATCTGCACGCGCTGCCCTCTATCCATCCCTCAACCTCTCAGGCGTACTCGGCTGGACAAATAATGTGGGTAGCGTGGTGGTAAACCCAGGCTCACTGCTCTGGAACGCCGCCCTCTCGCTCTTCCAGCCGATATTCCAGAATGGACAGCTCCGCGCAAGACTCAAGATTTCAAAGCTGCAAGCGGAGGAGTCCCTGCTCGCCTTCCAGCAGACACTCCTTGAGGCGGGAAATCAGGTGAACTCTGCCCTTGAGCATACCACCACAGCACGCAATAAGGCCGCGCTGATAGCTAAGCAGGTGGAGGCGCTGGCTGCCGCCGCAGAGAGCACCGAGCTGATGATGGAACACGGCTCGGCAACATACCTCGAGGTGCTCGTCGCTCGCCAGTCCCTGCTTGACGCCGAACTGAGCCAGTGTAGCAACACCCTCGCCCAAATCCAAGGCGTGGTAAACCTCTATACCGCCCTCGGCGGCGGAGTGACGGAGTAGCGATAGTACCGTCCCTTTTCTGAAGAAAAGTGACCCAAAAGACTTTCGGCAAAACTTCGTTTTGCTCCCATTCGCTGCGGATTTAGGATAGCCTGCGGCTATTACAATAAAAGATAGTCCATCTTTCGGTTTCAAGCAAGCTTGACCTTAGAGGGCTATCTTTTCTTGTACCATCTACGATGGTTTTCCTAAACCCGAATAGAAATCAACTCTCGTCGCGCAGCGACACCGCTGAAAAGCCAATGGCCAATAGCTAATAGCCAATGGCTAAATATTCAACGGCCACAATCTGGCTGAAAAGCAACTATTTATATAAAATATGTTGCATAATTTTACTTTTATTTTTGTTTTTATTGGAAATTGTTACTATTTTCGTGGTGGGAAACGGTAGTTCCTAAGTTGTGCGCACTGAATAGCTACGATTTCCTGAACCACAAAAATTTATTTTTATGAAAATGACGAACAATTTATGTTCCACTTCCTGCTCGTCTAATTCAACTTTGCCCGAGCCGGGATTTTATTTATGTACCATTAAAGCCGGCGATACACTTGTTATTGAGCAAGACGAAACAAATCGTCTGCTCTTCCTTAGAAGCGGTAGCTTCACAATTTCATCTGCCGAAAGGTCGGACTACACCGTAGAGGAGTCCAATGTGCTCTTCCTCTCGCGTGCATACAGCTACACACTCGTTGCCCAGAGTGATTGCTCTATTCTCTTTGCGCGCTTTGTTACTGGTAGCCTTACAAACGAGGGCGAGACCTATCGCACCATAGCTGCCGAGGTTGCAAAGGTATCCTACCACTTCGCAGCGCTGCCTATTGTGCCGGTGCTTGCAAATCTTGTGGAGGCAACTGTATTCTATCTTGAGAGCAACATCAACGCCGCTGCTCTCCACCGTGCCAAGATTGAGGAGATGTTCGTAATCTTCCGCCACTTCTACTCGCGCGAGGATTTCCTGCGGATATTCTACAGTCTGTTTAACAACAATATGTCGTTCCGTACGCTTGTTATCAACAACGCACCGAATGCCAAGAATGTAGAGGCGCTGGCCAAGCTCTGCGGCCATAGCCTTTCGCACTTCAAGCTACTCTTCAGCCAGCACTTTGACCAGACGCCTTATGTGTGGATGCAGATGCACCGTGCTGTGGAGATTAGCGCCCTGCTAAACGACACCTCTATCCCTATCAAGAGTATTATCAAGAAGTACGGCTTTACCAGCCACGGTCACTTCTCTCTCTTCTGCCGCAAGTTCTTGAGCGATACCCCACGCTCGCTGCGCCGTCGTAGCCACCTGGGCATCATCGCCACCATTGAGGATGTGAAGAAGAATCTGGAGCGCTCCCGCCGCCAAACCCAGGCGGGCAAAAAGGGCTCCGAGCCTACTGTCACCCCTCGCCGCCGCGGCCGTCCCCGCAAAAACGAGGTGAGATAATTCCCCACTCGGCTTCCTTTCGGAGGCCGATTTTTTTGTCGTAACACAAAAAAGAGACTTTGCAGTCTCTTTTTTTACTTGTGCCAAATCACATCCTTGGCGTAGTCGTACTCGGGCAGAGGTTTGGGTTCGTAGTCCGAGTAGCCGAGGGCGATGACGCACTCTACGGCCCAATCGGCTGGCAGGTCTATGAAGGTGCGCAGGTAGTCTATAGCCTGCTCGCCCTCTGGGGCATCCTTCAGGCGTGGGCGACCATCTACATGCACCCAGCAGCTGGCAAGGCCGGCATCCACAACTGCGAGCTGGAGGATGGTTGCGCTGATAGCGCAGTTTTCACGCCACAGGTCGGTCTTGGTGGTATCGGCCGCGATGATGATTGCCGCAGGGACATCCTTCATAAACTCCGAGCCATAGTCGCGCAGCTTAGCGAGGCGCTCAATGGTCGGCTTATCGTCCACGATGATAAATCGTGTGGTGTGCATATTGCGCGACGAAGGCGCTGTAAGTGCCTGATTGACAATATCAAGCAGCTTCTCTCGCTCTACTGCCTTAGGAAGGAAGCGGCGAGTAGAACGGCGCTTATTAAGTATCGTTTTAAGTTCCATAATTACTCTACTATTCTTGGTGAGACAATTTTTCGTGGGAAGTAGTGCGTAGGTGTCATCACGCGCTGCTGGCTATTGCCAGGGCTGAGTCTGAAGAGCTCGGCGCCATGTGGAGCCACCTGCACAGAGAATGTATCGCCCGGGTATACGAGCGTAGTTACGCGCTGTCGCCACACATCGCGCACCATAGCGGCACTCTCCCAAAGACCCAATGAGCGAGGCTCTACCTCTATCTCCAGAGTCTTGTCCGAGGTGTTAAAGAGCGCTACGGCAAGGTCGCCATTCTCCAGTATCTTGACATAGACCGCATGCTGGCTATCGCGCGTAAAAGGCATACCGCGCATACCGAGTGGGTCCTGCAGGATGTCGTTCACCTCGTAGTTGCAGAGCAGGTTACGGGTAAAGTCGTCCAGCTTAGCAAGGTCGCAACCGATAAGCATCGGCGAGGCGAGCATAGCCCAGAGGGTTATATGCGTATACTGCTCGTCGGGCGTCAGGCGCGAGAAGTGAGGGTTTGAGCCCCAGCCGCCAACCATTCCGACCACAAGCATATCGGCATCGCCCCAGTGACCAGGCCCGTGGAAGGCTGCCCAGCGCTCCTGCTGCTCAAAGCCGATAGATGATATGCTCTGCCAAGTATCGCGGATATCGCCCGTAGTGCGCCAGCACTGCGTAAGCTCCTTGAAGTGGTAGGCGTCGGCAAAAGGTGCGGTGTTGGAGATGCTATATACAATATCTCTGCCGCACTTACGCAGCGCCTCCGACATCTCGCGGGTGTAGTAGACATCGTTCGGCTTCCAGTCGTACTTCAGATAGTCTACGCCCCACTCTGCCCACTGGCGAGCATCAGCCTCTGCCCACGAATACTCGCCATGTCGCCAGTGACGACGGCGGATAAATCGCTTAGGATCGCCCTCTACGGTCATGCGGGTATCCTCGTTGCACCAGCCCTCCTCTATCCACGGGTATGTACCCTCGGCATTGTCGGAGTGCGTGCCTGCGTGACCTGCGTAGGTGCTCACCCACGGACCTGAGTAGACGCCTAACTTAAGACCCATATCGTGCAGACGGTCTGCCAGAGCCTTCATATCCGAGAACTTGCCATTTGGCTGCACGGCGTTATACTTACCGCCACGCTTGCCCTGCCAGCCATCGTCTATGTTGATATATGTCCAGCCGTAGTCGCGAAGCCCCTTCTCCACCAGCGCATTTGCCGAGCTGAGCACCTTCTCCTGACTTACCGTTGGACCCCAGCAGTTCCAGGAGTTCCAACCCATCGGAGGGGTGAGGGCAATATCGTCGCCCACGACAATCTTCAGGTTGCAGCTGTAGCTACCCTTGCCGTTTGTAGCCTTGAGGGTCACAATATACTCGCCACGCTGAGCTATAGAGCCGCTAAGCTGTCCACGACGGCTATCAAAAGCGACCCCCAGCGGGAGGTTCTCGGCACTGAAGCTCATCGGGCGCTCGCCCGTAGCGGCGACAGTATAGAGCAGCTCCGCCCCTGGGCGCACACCGAAAATCTTGGCGCTGTTAATCCTCGGCTTAGCCGATGGCGCGGGGGTGCGAATATGGGCAGAGTAGTCGGGTATAACGACCTCCGCAGGGCTACTCTGCGCCGTTGCCGCAGCACAAAATAGCACCGAGAGGGCTATAAAGATAGGTTTTAGTCTCATAGGTTTATTAGTTTAGTTCCTCCAACCAACTCGTTACATTGGCATCCGACGGCATAGCCCAACCACCGCGTGGTGAGAGCGATACTGGCGTAACCTTCGGGCCATCTGGCACTGCCGAGCGCTTGTACTGCTGGGCGAAGAAGCGACGCAGAAAGACCGTGAGCCAGTGCTTTATCACATCCTCGCCATACTGACCCTCAAAGGCACGGCAAGCCATAGCCAGTATCTTGCGCGGAGCAAAACCATTGAGGATGAAGTGGTAGATGAAGAAGTCGTGCAGCTCGTATGGACCGACCAAATCCTCCGTCTTCTGGGTAATGTTACCCTTGTCGTCAGCTGGCAGAAGCTCTGGGCTCACTGGCGTATCTACAATATCCATCAGCGCCGCGCGAACCTTCTCGTTAGGCTCTACCTTAGCTGCCCACTTAGTAACCACGCGCACCAAAGTCTTTGGCACAGAGCAGTTTACATTGTACATAGACATATGGTCGCCATTGTATGTTGCCCAGCCCAGTGCGCTCTCGCTCAAATCTCCCGTGCCGATAACCATACCGCCCACAGCGTTGGCTATATCCATAAGTATCTGCGTACGCTCGCGCGCCTGCGAGTTCTCGTATGCTGCGCTGCGGTCAGACGGGTCAAGCTCTATATCCCTGAAGTGCTGCTCGCAAGCCGCCTTGATGCTCACCTCGCGGAGCGTGATGCCCAGCTCCTGCATCAGCACAAGGGCGTTATTGTATGTACGACCCGTAGTGCCGAAGCCTGGCATAGTTACGCCCACAATGCCCTTGCGGTCAAGGCCGAGCATATCAAATGTGCGCACCACAGCCAGCAGCGCCAGCGTAGAGTCCAGTCCGCCCGAGATACCGAGTACAACCTTGCTACAGTGTGTATGCTCCAGTCGCTGAGCCAGACCTGCAGCCTGAAGAGCCAGCACCTCGGCGCATCCTGCATCCAAATCCTTCGGTATAAATGGCGATGGGTCTATATTGCGCACCAATGGACTCTGAGCAACCGTCTGGATAATATCCACCACGCGGTAGTTGTCGTCCATAGCGCCACTCTGTGCAAGGCGTGCGTGCTCAATAGCCTCAACATCAATATCGGCAACCGTCAGGCTATCTGCTCTTACAAAGCGCTCACGCTCGGCAAGCAGCTCTCCGCACTCGGCAACCATAGCAGCCCCCGCATAGACCAAGTCGGTAGTAGACTCGCCCACCGAGGCTGAGGTGTAGATATATCCGCCACAGATAGCCGCTGAGTGGTGAGCCACGCGACCTCTAAGGCTCTGGTAGCTCTGGCTATACTCCTCCTTGGCATCCAAGCAGATGGTAATAGTTGCACCCGCCACCGACATCTCTGCCGATGGAGTTACAATCTGTCGGCAGTCGTCGCCAACCTCAACGCCGAACTTCACTCCGTCAATATCAAACAGCAGGTCGCTACCAAACTCTACAATCTGCCCGCAGAGCGTCGTAAAGCCATCCGCTCCCCTACCAGTCGTAAAGATACTATCCACACCATAGCTACGCGGAACAACGCCGTAGATAACGCCACCGCTGAAGACCACCGCACAGTCGTATATGCGACCGTTGTGCTTTACGGGCATACCCACGATGCTCACGATAGGCTCATGAATAAGCAGCAGGCGGTTCAGAGCGCTCTCTGCCGCAGCAAGCAGCGCCTGCTGAGTAAAGAGCTGACCGCAGCTGTAGCCCGTAATGGATAGCTGTGGGAGGGCAATGATGCTAACTCCCTGAGCTGCAGCATCTGTAATGAGCGTGCCTATATGTTTGGCATTTGTGGCACAGTCGGCAAGCACTACGCGAGGTGTTGCCGCGGCGACCTTGAGAAAGCCATCTCTTACTCTGCCCATATCTTTGCAAGATTTATAATTACCTTAACAGCCTTCTCCATAGAGTTTAGCGAGCAGTACTCAAACTTACCGTGGAAGTTCATACCGCCAGCGAAGATGTTTGGACAAGGCAGACCCATAAACGAGAGGCGTGCACCATCCGTTCCACCACGAATAGGGCGAACGATAGGCTCTACATCCGCCTCGCGCATAGCCTTGAGGGCGTTGTCAATAACCTGCGGATGTGGCTCCACCATCTTGCGCATATTGTAGTACTGGTCCTTGAGCGTGAGGGTCAGCACACCCTCGCCATACTTGTTGTTCAGTATGCCCACGATGTTGTGCATCCAGACCTTCTTCTGCTCAAACAGTTCGGCATCGTGGTCGCGGATGATGTAGCTAACTGTCGCATTCTCAACCGTACCGTTGAAGCCCACGCAGTGATAAAAGCCCTCGTAGCCCTCGGTAAACTGAGGACGCTGAACGGCTGGCACAAGACTATTGAGCTCGCAGGCAACCTCTATGGCGTTAATCATCTTATTCTTGGCATATCCAGGGTGTACATTGCGACCCTGAATGGCAATCTTCGCCGATGCAGCGTTGAAGTTCTCGTACTCCAGCTCGCCCTCGTAGCCGCCATCCATAGTATATGCGAAGTCGGCACCGAAAGCCTTGACATCAAAGAAGTCTACGCCACGACCAATCTCCTCGTCCGGAGTAAAGCCGATGCGAATCTTGCCATGCTCAACCTCTGGGTGGGTCATCAGGTACTCCGCCGCAGTCATAATCTCGGCAACGCCCGCCTTATCATCCGCACCTAAGAGCGTTGTGCCGTCGGTGTGGATAAGGGTGTGACCGATAAACTTCTGCAGCTCAGGAAAATCTGCCACCTTCATTGTCAGTGCGTTGTTAAGCACGATATCCTGACCGTCGTAGCTCTCAATAATGCGCGGGCGGACATTCTCGCCACTCATATCCGGAGCGGTATCCACATGGGCAAGAAAACCGATAACAGGGGCATTCTCCCTGCCCTTTGTAGCAGGGATAGTACCCATGGCATAGCCGTACTTATCTATCGTAACATCCTCAAGCCCAAGTAGTTTCATCTCCTCAACAAGTGCGTTGAGCAGGTCCCACTGCACGGCCGTTGATGGGAAGGTCTCGCTATTCTCGTCGCTGCGAGTATTTATAGCTACATATTTCAAAAATCTCTCTTTCAGTTCCATAATAGTGTTGTTTATAATTTTTTACTCCTCCTTCTTAGCCTTCATCGTATGAACGGTAAAGTAGACCATAATTGCGATATACATCACAAGGGCTGTCCACTCGGCTGCCGAAGAGACTGCCCAGTCGGCTGCGAAGAGGTCTACACCCGCAAACTTGAGTATCGCCGAGACAACGCCCATAAGAGCACCACCCGCGATAAAGCCCGATGCGATAAGTGTACCGCGGTCAAAGCGTGCCTTGTTGAGCGCCTCGTCCTTGCTGCGGCTTGATACATACCACGCAATAAGACCACCAACTACCAGCGGAGCGTTGAGCGACATAGGGATAAACATACCCAGTGAGAATGCAAGTGCAGGAACGCCAATCCATGTGAGCACAAGCGCCAGAATTGCACCTGAGAAGTAGAGCACCCACGGAGTCTGACCGCCCTCCATAAGTGGACGGATAACGGCTGCCATAGCATTTGCCTGAGGCGCTGCAAGGGCATTCTCGCCCACAAAGCCGTAGGTCTTATTGAGGATAATCATCACTCCCGCAACGGTCGCTGCCGATACCAATGTACCGAGGAACTTCCACTTCTGCTGCACCGCAGGGGTTGTGCCGAGCCAGTAGCCAATCTTCAGGTCGGTGATAAATCCACCCGCCATAGAGAGCGCCGTACATACCACACCGCCGATAATCAGCGCTGCAGTCATACCCACAGTACCATTAAGACCGATAGATACCAACACCAACGAGCTGAGAATAAGCGTCATAAGGGTCATACCCGACACTGGGTTGCTACCCACAATAGCGATAGCATTTGCCGCCACGGTAGTAAAGAGGAAGGCGATTACAAAGACAATAAGCAGCGCCACGATAGTCTGGAGCCAGTTGCCCAGGACGCCAAACTGGAAGAATACGAGCGTAGCGATGAGTGTAGCGATGATGATTGTAAGTATTGTCTTCATCTTCATATCGCGTTCTGTGCGGGCAACAGCCTCGCCGCCCTTCTTGCCGCCAAGCTCATTTACCGCCAGCATAGCCGCATCCTTGATAATGCCCGCCTGACGGACAATACCGATAAGACCTGCCATAGCGATACCGCCGATACCTATCGGACGGCCGTAAGCCATAAAGAGCTCCGACGCACTCATAGCCCCCGCCTCTGCAGAAGCGTAGCCCACCAGCGGAACGATTACAAACCACACAAGGCAGCTACCAGCAGTGATAATCACAGCATACTTAAGGCCGATGATATATCCCAGACCCAGCAGCGTTGCGCCAGTATTTAGCGAGAGCTCTACCTTGAACTTATCGGCAACCATCGCGCCCCAGCCAACCATCTTGGTGGAGATATTCTCTGCCCACGCACCGAAGGTTGATACTGCAAAGTCGTACAGACCTCCCAGCAGACCCGCAATGGCGAGCACAACGGTCTGCTTGCCGCCCTTCTCGCCCGATATAAGCACCTCGGTAGTCGCCGTAGCCTCTGGGAATGGGTACTTGCCGTGCATCTGCTTCACAAAATACTTACGGAATGGAATCAGCAGCACAATGCCCAGTATACCTCCGAGCAACGACGAGAGGAACACCTGATAGAACTGCGCCTCCAGACCGAGGATGTAGAGCGCTGGCAGGGTGAATATCGCACCCGCAACAATTACGCCCGAGGTGGCACCGATGCTCTGGATAATCACATTCTGACCCAGCATACTCTTGCCCTTGTGCAGTCCGCCCAGTCCCACGGCGATAATCGCAATCGGAATCGCCGCCTCAAAGACCTGACCAACCTTGAGTCCGAGGAATGCTGCAGCTGCAGAGAATATAATCGCCATAATTACACCCACGGTCACCGAGTATGGCGTCGCCTCGGCAGGTGTCGTCTGTGCCGACATTATCGGCTGATACTCTTCGCCCTCGCGCAACTCGCGGTAGGCGTTTTCTGGTAATGAAGTCTTGCTCATAACTTTGGCTTTTAGCTATTAGCCATTGGCTGTTGGCTATATAGCGGATTTATGATATTATTATTTAATTGTATGTATTAATTGGTTTATCATTTTCTGAATTGCGTGTAGCGTGGATGTCAGTTCGTCAAAGGTAGACATACTCAGATACGACATCTTATTTGCGATAATCATCTGTGTTTCAACCTCAAAGGCCGAGCCTAATGCTATCTCCAAGAACCTACAAAAGTCCATTTCTGAGCTACGGGATGCACCTTCGGCGATATTAGAGGCGATAGATACTGTTGCGCGGCGTATCTGATGAGACAGTCCGTACGACTCCGAAACGGGAAACTCCTCTGTCAGCTTATACACCTTGACAGAGAACTCTACCGCGAGCTTCCAAACCTCGTATTTTCTAAAATCGCGCATTGCTTATCCTTAAAACTCCACAAATATACAAAAAATCTACGCGGTAGATACCTCTGTATAGCCAATAGCTAATGGCCAACGGCTAACGGCCAATCTTGAAAATTGCTACGCTAATAGGTTGCATTGTAAATGTATGACCAGCTCTGTTTGTTTTACACTTCGCAAGGGAGCGGTTGTTGCCAAATACCCACTCTGCTCGTTTGCCCATTGGGGCGATAGAGCCGCTGACGGTGCGGTCGGCGGGGTTGAAGACCACGACATACTGCTCCTCGCCGAGTGTGCGGGCGTATATCATCGGGTATGGGTTATCCATATCGCCCACATAGCGCCACTCGCCCTCAACACCTAATGCCGGAGTAGCCTTGCGCAGGGCGATAAGGTCTGTGACATAGTTGAGCACCGAGTTAGGGTCGGTAAGCTGCTCAGCGACATTCGGGAAGTGCGGAGCGTTATCCACAGGCAGGTAGAGCTTCTCGGGCGCTGCCGTAGAGAAGCCCGCATTCTTAGCCGTACTCCACTGCATAGGGGTGCGGCAGACCGAGCGGTTGCGCGACGAGACGCTACCCTCCTTAGCCGGAGCGTACTCAAGGTTGCGCATACCTATCTCCTCGCCATAGTAGACAATAGGCGGCGTAGGGAGTGTCAAGAAGAGGGTTATCACCACCTTCTGCTCCTCTGCCGTGCAGCGGTTCATACGGCTTAGGCGCCAGATGTCGTGGCTGTTTGTCGGCATTGAGGCGTAGCCTCCCAGGCGGCGATAGGTGTTGTAAATATCCGTATACTGCTCCATAGCAGCTCGCACCTGACCACGCCCCGCGCGGTTGAAGTAGCAGTCGGTAGGCACCATCTTGTCGGTCGTCTCGCAGACCAGTGGGCGGTAGACCTTGCCACCTATACCGTTGTGAATCAGCAGGTCTATATTGAATCCCGCCGAGAGCGACTGCTCGGGGTTAGACCACTCGGAGAGCATAATATTCTCTGGGTAGGCAGCATTGTACCACTCAAAAATCTCGTTCCACAGTCGGCGCACGCCGTCGCGGTTCTTGTTGTCGCTCTTGACAAGCGACTGCGCCATATCCACGCGGAAGCCATCTGCCCCCATATCGCACCAGTAGGCGATAATCTTCTTCAGCTCTGCACGCACAGCCTTAGGGCCCTCGGCATCGTAGCCCTGCTCCCAGTGGTGGTTTGGCTTAGGGTTGTAGTAGCCGTAGTTCAGCGCTGGCTGAATCTCAAAGAAGTTGCGGATGTAGTAGCCATCGCGCGGATGGTCGTTATCCACAAACTTTGGTCCCGGCTTGCGATAGTTCTTGCCAACAGTCCATATGTAGTAGTCCGAGTACTCATTTCGCTCCGCCTTGCAGGACTCCTTAAACCACGGATGCTTGTCCGAAGTATGTCCCGCAACAAGGTCAAGCAGCACCTTGATACCCATGGCGTGCGCCTTGCCTATCAGCGCCTTCAGGTCGTCATTCGTGCCGAAGCGCGGGTCTACGGAGTAGTAGTCGGTAATGTCGTAACCACCATCTTCCCAAGCACTTGCAAAGCATGGGGACATCCAGATGCAGTTGAAGCCGCAACTGCGGATATAGTCCAAGCGCGAGGTTATACCCTTCAGATCGCCAATGCCATCGCCATCCGAGTCCATATATGTAGATGGGTAGATGTGGTATATCACCGCATCCTTAAGCCACGCGGGCTGACTCTTTGCCGAGGACAGAACAAAACTCAGCAGTAGCAGTAGTGTGGTTAGTAGTCGTTTCATAGCTTTACAATTTATCAATCAGCCTCTCCAAGGCAATGCCACGCGAGCCCTTGAGGAGTATTGTCGTATTCGTTAGTCGGCTCTTGCTGATAAACTCAGCCGCCTCAGTAGTATCTTTGCAACAGATGGCATCTATGGCGAGGCTATGTGCCGCCCTGCGGAAGTGGTCGCCCACAAGGATGATATCCACGCCTGCAATCTGCGTAGCGAGCTCCAATATCCTGCTGTGCTCCTGCTCGCTCCACGCGCCTAACTCCAACATATCGCCCAGAATGAGCAACTTTGCCCCCTGCTTTGTGGCGATATTGGCTATAGCCACCTCCATACTTGATGGGTTGGCGTTGTAACAATCTATAATCAAGGTATTTGCGCGAGCGGTAACAACCTCCTGCGAGCGGTTATTATCGGGCGTGTAGCTCTCCACCGCCGAGGCTATACGCTCGGGAGCGATGTCAAAGTAGAGTCCCACAGCCACCGCCGCAGCGATATTGTAGCGGTTGTAGTCACCCGACAGCTGGCTCTTGTAACCCTCCGCCACAGCGCGCGAGTAGCACTCCGTAGCCATATCCTTACGCTCGGAAGCCATCAGTTGCAGCAGGCAGTCCTCCTCGGGCACAAAGGCGCGACCCCCATTGGCACAGAGGTAGTCGTAGAGCTCGCCCTTACCCTTGATAATACCCTCCTTGCCGCCAAAACCCTCAAGGTGGGCATTGCCGATGTTGGTGATAATGCCGTAGTTGGGCTGCGATATGGAGCAGAGGGTAGCAATCTCGCCCTGAGCACTCGCACCCATCTCCACCACGCCAAACTCCGTAGTCTTATCCATCGCCAGAATCGTCAGCGGCACGCCGATGTGGTTGTTCAGATTTCCGCGTGTGGCGTAGACCTCAAACTGCTCGGCAAGCACACGGCTGACAAGCTCCTTGGTAGTCGTCTTGCCATTACTGCCCACAATGCCGATAATCGGTATTGCCAGTCGGCGACGATGCTCGGCAGCAAGACTCTGCAGAGCCGCAAGCGAATCCTCCACCTCAACTACGCGGTCTGCATACTCAGCCGCCACATCCGCAAGGTGCTCATCCACAATGGCGTATGCAGCACCAGCCTCTAAAGCCTTAGTAGCGAAGAGGTTACCGTTAAACTTCTCGCCACGCAGAGCCACAAAGAGCGACCCCTCAGCAACGGCGCGAGAGTCGGTCGTCACAGAGCTACACTGCTCAAAGATGGCGTATAAACTATCAATATCCATTAGCAGAATTTATCTCCCTGGTTAAACTTCACTTCGTCTATATACTTCTTGATATTCTGCTCGTCCGAGCGAGGACATATCATCAGCACATCGTCTGTATCTACAACAATATAGTCGCGCAGACCACTCACGACCGCCACCTTACCCTTCGGCAGCGAGATTATCGTATTGCGGGTATCGTAGGCGTAGCACCCCTCCGACGGCTTAACATTGGCATACTTATCCTTGCGCGAGTGCTGGTAGAGCGAACCCCAAGTGCCGATGTCGCTCCAACCGAAGTCGCCACTGCGAACATACACATTGTCCGCGCACTCCATAACGCCGTAGTCGATAGATATCGCCCTGCACTGCGAGAACACCTCGGCAATAGCAGCCGCCTCACTCTCTTTGCCGTAGTGGTCGGAGATGGAGCTAAAGAGCTGATACATATCTGGCAAGTGCTGCTCTATAGCGCTGAGGATGGTCTGGGTCTTCCAGACAAATATGCCCGAGTTCCACAAAAACTCGCCGCTGCGGATAAACGCCTGCGCAACCTCAAGGTTAGGCTTCTCGGTAAAGCACTTGACGGGCGAGATGTTCTCGTTATTGCTGCGCTGGATATATCCATATCCAGTCTCCGGGCGTGTAGGGTTTATGCCGATAGTCATCAGGGCAGGGTTCTGGCTGGCAAAGTCTACACAGCTCTGCAGCGTAGAGGAAAACTCCTCCTCATTTGCCACATAGTGGTCAGACGGAGTTACAACCATCAGCGAGTCACTGCACTTACTGCGCAGATAGGAGGCAGCATAGCAGATGCAAGGCGCGGTATTACGACCCACAGGCTCGCAGAGCACCTGCTCCGCACTCAGCTCGGGCAGATGTTCAAGCACAAGGTCGCGATAGTGGCGATTTGTGACAACAATAAAATTTTGAGCAGGTATTGTGCGGGCGAAACGCTCAAAGGTCATACGGATAAACGACTTGCCCGTGCCGAGGATGTCTAAAAACTGTTTTGGCATACTTTTTCGGCTCTTGGGCCAGAAGCGTGTACCTACGCCACCCGCCATAATAACGCAATAAATCTCACTTTTTGGGGTCATAACTACCTCTATTTTTACATTGATTGTACAAAGATAAAAATATTTTGTAACTTTGTCGGGTTAAAAGCACTTAAAAATGAAAATAAAGTTGTTTACAGTTCCAAATATCATCACGCTCTGCAACCTGCTCTGCGGATGTCTATCTATTGTCGCCTCTTTGGTGGTGGGCGATATCACCCTCGCCTTCATCTTTGTTGTGGCAAGTGCGGTGTGCGATTTCTTTGACGGTTTTACCGCTCGCCTGCTGAAGCAGTACTCCGATATCGGCGTGCAGTTGGACTCGCTTGCCGATATGGTCTCTTTCGGTGTTGCCCCTGCGGCGGCGATGTATTGTCTTGCAAATCAGTCACCTGCGCTCTTTGACCTGAGTGCCGTTACAGCGCATACGATAGTCTATGTTCCGTTCATCATGGCGGCATTTTCGGCTCTGCGACTTGCGAAGTTTAATATTGACGACAGCCAGCACAACAGCTTTGAGGGTCTGCCTACGCCGGCAAATGCACTCTTCTGCCTCTCGTTTGCATACACCGTAGTGGAGAAGGGTCTTACTGTGGAGGTTGAGTGGATAGCGCTCATCTCGCTCATCATGGCGGCGCTGCTTGTCAGCCCTATCCGTATGTTCTCCTTCAAGCTCAAGAGCTTCGGCTGGCGCGAGAATAAGAGCCTCTACATCTTCCTTGCACTCTCCGCAGTTGCAATTTGTCTGCTCGGCGTATACTCTGTGCCGGCAATTATCGTTCTATATATTGTAATCTCCACCATCGGTTGGATACTCTGTAAGAAATAATGCAGTTAAGGCACTACATATCACTACTTCTGCTACTTATAGCGACGCTCTGCTACTCCGAGGCGACGGCACAGCTTGATGCCAGCGCCCTGATGCGTGGTCAGCGCGATGCTGCGCGTGGGGGTAACACCCTGGGCGGTATGCAGCAGCAGAATGGACTTGGTGGCTACGGTCAGAACCCCTACGACACGGGCGTAGAGGGCGAGGAGGGTCAGCAGGGCGAGCCGCAGGACTCTACTAAGAAGGAGAAGAAGCCTCGCAAGCCGCTGGAGTCCTACTTCTTCAACGACTCTATCCGCGCGCTGAGGAACTTCCAGTGGACCATAGACCGCAACACCAACAAGGTTGTAGTTGCGCCGATAGATACCACCCTCGCACTCTGGCGTCTGGACTATCCACACCAGCATAAGCGCCTGGGTAACAACTCGGTAGGCGGTCTGGGACAGGCTTCGCAGGAGGTGAACTACTTTGAGCGTAACACCTCGCGCGAGTTTACCTTTGCCCGCCCATACGAGGCGTATGCCTACAGCCTTGAGAATGTCCCATTCTACAACATGAAGCATCCATATATCTGGATGACATACCTTGAGTCGGGTCAGAAGCGTTACCGCGAGGAGCACTTCGAGATTACCGCCTCGCAGAACATCAACCCCTCCACCTCCTTCTCGCTCAACTACAAGGCGCGTGGCTCTAAGGGTAAGTACGACCGCTCAAGGATAAAGAATCAGAACTTCGCAGCAACCTTTGCGCACACAGGTCGCCGATACTCCGTACATGCGGCGCTGATGCACAACCACATAAACCAGCAGGAGAGCGGTGGCGTTGTGGGCGAGTGGGCTATTGCCGATACGGTCTTTGAGATGCCGTCGGGAGTACCTATGCGTCTGGCATCTGCCGAGGCGGCAAACCTCTATCGCAACACCTCCTTCTTTGTCAAGCAGTCTATAGGCATACCGCTGCAGCGTATGACCGAGCACGACTTCTCCATGGCAGAGCTCTCGGCAGTATATGTCGGCCACCTGTTTGAGTATAACTCGTGGAGCAAGGTCTACACCGACAAGTACGCCACCTATACCGACGAGCGCTACAGCCGAAATGAGGATGGAACATTCAAGTCCCACACCGACACCTACTATAAAGATTGGTTCCTCAACCCTACCGATACGCGCGACTCGCTCGCCGAGCGAATAATCACCAACCGCCTCTTTGTGCAGGCGCAGCCGTGGAATCGTAATGGCGTAATCGGAACTATAGACGGTGGGGTGGGCTTAGACCTGCATACATATTCCCAGTTTGCGCTAACAGACTATCTATCAGGTAAATACCAGCGCGTAAAAAAGACCGCTTGGTTTGCATACGCGGGCATAGACGGCAAGATTCGCAAGTATGTAGACTATGGTGCATCCTTCAAGCTCTACCCATCGGGCTACCGCGGAGGCGACTTTGACCTGCGTGCCCGTGCGGCCTTCACCGCCTTTATCAAAGGTAAGCCATTTACCCTCTCGGGCGAGTTCTCGCAGAGTGCCACCTCGCCGGGCTACTGGAGCAACCACTGGATGTCCAACCACTACATCTGGGACAACGACTTTAGCAAGGAGAACGAGACCCGCTTCAATGTGGCATTTACCGTGCCCGACCACGGCATAGAGCTCGGCTTCTGGCAGAGCGTAGTGACGGACAAGCTCTACTACGGTGCCGACTGCCGCCCTGCGCAACATAGTGGTGCTGTGAGCCTTACGAGCATATACGCCCAGAAGGACTTTACCATCAAGGGTCTGCACCTCAACCACCGCGTGCTGGTGCAGCTGACCTCCAACCGCGAGGTTATCCCTGTGCCGTTAGTCTCCGCCTTCCTATCCTACTACTACGAGTTCTGGGTTGTGCGCGATGTGCTGCGCGTGCAGGTGGGTCTGGATGGCCGCTTCAATACCGCCTACTACGCCCAGGGCTACAACCCTGCCCTATCGGTATTCTATAACCAAAACGAGGTGGAGATTGGCAACTACCCTTATGTAGACGCCTTTGTGGCTGCTAAGTGGAAGCGTATGCGCATCCTGCTCAAGTATCAGCACCTCAACAAGGGGCTGTTTGGTAATGGCGAGGCGTTCCAGATTGCCCGCTACCCTCTCAACCCGGGCATGTTCAAGATTGGACTTTCGTGGGCATTCTACGACTAAGTCCGCCATAGAGTAAATGAAGAGATACCTACATATATTATATATAGTCACCGCTGTGGTTGCAATGGCAATCACCCCCCTCACACGCGAGAGAATAGCCAATGTCGTTGAGCGCGACCCCGAGCCGCTGCTCGCCGAGGGCGAATATGCCATCTCCCCCTACGACAATATCTTCCGCCGCGTATGCCGCCGCCATAATGTAGACTGGGTGCTGATGAGCTCCATAGCCTATGGCGAGTCGCGCTTCCGCGCCGATGTAGTCTCCCCGCGTGGTGCTGTGGGGCTTATGCAGGTGATGCCCCATATCGCCCGCCACTGGGATGTGACCGCCGAGGAGCTGCTTGACCCCGCAATAAATATAGATGTCGCCTGCCGACTCTATAAGTCTATGCAGAAACAGCTTCGTATGCCTAAAACCACCGCCGAGCGCGACCGTATGGCATTCACCATAGCAAGCTATAACTGCGGAGCCTCCCGCCTTATAGACGCCCGCAACCTCGCCGAGTACTACGACGACCCAAAATACGAGTGGGAGGCAGTCTGCGACTACCTGCTGCTGCTCACCGAGGAGGAGTTCTATAACCACGAGGCCGTCACAAACGGCCAGTTCAAAGAGCCCCACATCACCATCGCCTACACCAACAAAGTCCTTGCAACCTACGACCGCTTCTCCCGCCTCGCCATCCGCGACTAAGGCTACGCAGTAAGCGTGTACCGTCCCTTTTCTGAAGAAAAGTGACCCAAAAGACTTTCTGAGAAACTTCGTTTCTCTTCTATGCGCTGCGGAAATAGTCTGTTGTCTACGACAATACAAAAACAGATACAGCACATCACTTTCAAGCCAGCTTGAGTGAGTGCTGTATCTATTTTTAGTATCCTGCGGATACCTGACTATTTCCGAATAGAATCGTACCGCCCATTTTGGCGTCAAAATGCGGTAGTAGGCGTACATCGTGAAAAAAAGTAACATCGGATAGTACTAAAAGCGTACAGCCGATGTTACTTTTTAAGGGATGTGTGGCTAATGCCGTATTTTCACGCCAAAATCATCGTGAAGAGAGGAACTCTTTGGTAACTACTACTCTAACTGAGCGCGGTACAATCTCTATATCCACGGGGGTTTCGCCCATCATTTCGCCGTCGCACTCGAGGGAGATTGGGGGTGCGGAGTGGATGCGGATATGTTTCCCTTGGGCGTGCTTGACATGACCGATGGAGTAGATACCACCGTTGAAGAGTCTACGCAGGCGGAAGACGATATGCCACCAGTGGAGGGGTTTGATGAGGGTTATATCCAGCAGTCCGTCGTCGGCAACGGCCTTAGGCAGCTGCTGCACGCCACCGCCATTATACTTACAGATACCCACGGCGATGCTGAAGATAAGGTTGTTGTATATCTCCTCGCCGTCCACCTCAATCTTCACGCCCGAAGATTTATACTTGAAGTAAGCCTTCAGGATGCTTGCGATATAGAGCCAGCGACCCTTGAAGCCCTTAGTTTTCCAGTGGTTGAAGATAGAGATGACATAGGAGTCAAAGCCAAGGCCCGCCACATTTGCCATATAGCGGGTTTGGCGATACTTTGACTCAGTATATGTCACCGCACCGACATCCTGCAGGAAGGTTTTGCCCTCCTTGATTGCGCGGATAGCCTCCGAGTAGTGCGAGGCGATGCCGAAGGTGCGCACCCAGTCGTTTCCCGTACCTACGGCGATAACGGCGAGGCGTATATCCCTTGTGTCGCACTGCTGCTGAATAAACAGGCCATTGACCACCTCGTTGAGCGTACCATCGCCACCGACAACGATAATCTTGCGGTAGCCCTTATTCACAGCCTCCACGGTAAGCTCCGTGGCGTGGCACTTATGCTCGGTAAAGACGGCATCGTGGTAGATGTCGTTATCGCGCAGCAGCTTGGCTATCTGCGGATAGTCTTTAAGCCCGTGCCCAGCGCCCGCCGTAGGGTTTACGATGGCAAACCAGTGGTCGGTATTTATCTGCTCTACTGACATACTACTTCAGCGGTGCATTTGCCAGCGTATGGAGCAGGAACGAATAGAACTTCTCTACCGATGCGATATTGACCTTCTCGTCTGGAGAGTGTGGGAAGCAGATTGTCGGGCCAAACGAAATCATATCCAGACCCTCGTACTTTCCGCCGATGATACCGCACTCAAGACCTGCGTGGATAGCCATCACAGCCGGCTTTACGCCATAGAGCGACTCGTAAGATGCGAGCATGGTGTGGAGAATTGGCGACTCCATATTTGGCTTCCAGCCGTCGTAGTCGCCCGAGAGTTCTACAGTAGCACCTGCAAGCTCAAAGACGCCCTTGATAGCAGCGCCCAGAGCGTGCTTCTCCGAGTTCACAGAGCTGCGGAGCAGACACTGAATCTTAATGCTGCTGCCGTCTGATACCACGCGCGCGAGGTTAGAGGAGGTCTGCACCAGTCCCTCCATCTCTACAGACATCTTCACAACGCCATTTGGTGCGCCGATAACCGCCTTAGCCAGCTTCGCAGCAACATCCGCAGGGATAACCTCTGCAGGAGCCTCTGCAGGCAGAGCCTTAACCACGATGCTATCCTCAATATTTGCATACTCAGCAATCAAAGTCTTCTCAAATGCTGCAACCTCAGCCTCAAAAGCCGCTGCATCTGCCTCCTTAACCAGCACTGTAGCCACAGCCTCGCGCGGAATAGCGTTGCGCAGACCACCACCATCTACATTTGCAAGGCGAAGCTCACAAGCCGAAGCGTTGAGCAGGCGGAACAGCTCGCGGTTGGCATTTGCACGCTGGTAACCAATCTGAATACCCGAGTGGCCACCCTTCAGACCCTTAACCTCTACAGAGTAGGCCTTGTAGCCCGCAGGTGCAGCCTCTGCGGCGTATGGCAGCGAGATATTTGCATCCAGACCGCCCGCACAACCTACATAGAGCTCGCCCTCGGTCTCAGAGTCAAGGTTGAGCAGAATATCGCCCTGCAGCAGACCACCCTTAAGACCAAAAGCGCCATCCATACCTGTCTCCTCTGTAGCAGTAAAGAGCGCCTCTACAGGGCCGTGTACGAGGGTGTTATCCTCCAGCACTGCAAGTATTGCAGCCGCGCCGATACCATTATCAGCACCCAGAGTAGTACCATTTGCAGTAACCCACTCGCCATCAATATATGCCTCAATAGGGTCGGTCTCAAAGTTGAACTCCTTGTCGTTATTCTTCTGTGGCACCATATCAAGGTGAGCCTGAATAACTATACCCTTGCGGTTCTCCATACCCGCAGTTGCCGCCTTACGGATGTAGACATTGTTTGCCTCGTCTACAGTATGCTCAAGACCCTGAGACTTAGCAAACTCTACAATATACTGGCGAATCTGCTCCTCGTGGTGAGAAGGGTGCGGGATATTACAAATAGCCGCAAAATGTTTCCATACAAGCGCTGGCTTTAGCGCAATAAGATTTTTGTCCATAAATGTCTATGTTTTAGATTATTGTTTTCTCTGTTTCTGCCACTGCTTCATCAGCTTTTTATAGTGGTCGTACTGGTCAAAGATTATTCCGTCGCAGATTGCCTCCCAGACCGCGGGTTGCTGGGTCTTGAGGTAGTGGCGCAGGCGGTTCTCCTCCTTGTACCTATCTGTCAGGCGGCGCGAGGCGCGGTCCTCCAGACCCTTATCGGGGTTGCTACTCTGCCAGTGAGCCATATAGCCGCGCATACGCTCCAATGTGGCGCTATGCTCCGCCTGGTTTGCAAGGTTGTTGATGCAGTGCGGGTCGGTGATATAGTCGTAGAGCTCCTCCTCGGGCTTGGTATCTGCCATAAAGAGCATCTGAGCCTCGCTTAGCTTACCCTCAGCCTTGAGCGCACGCATAATATGCAGCGATGGGCGGTGCAGGTCCATATACATCTGCCCGCGGTCGTAAGGGTGCTCAGGGAAGTGGTTGCGGATATATGTGTAGCGGTTGTCGTGCACCGCGCGGAAGCACTCTATAATATCGTCAAAGTTATCGGCGGCGGTATAGAGGTACTGGTGTGGCGGGTGCTGCTCGCGCTTAGGCAGTAGCGAGTTGAGCACCTTGCCCTGATAGTAGTCGGGCTGCTCTACACCTGCAAGGTGGAGGAACGAGGCTGGCAGATCAAGCTCGCTGACAAGCTCGTCCACAACGGCGGGCTTAATGCCCTTGCCGCTGACAATCAGAGGCACGCGCGTGCCTGGCTCGTAGAGGTAGGACTTGGCGCGAATATCGCAACGGCCATTGTCGGCAACGAAGAATACTATCGTGTTCTCCATCAGCCCCTTACGCTCAAACTCCTCCAATATCATACCCACCTCGGCATCCATATACTCCACCTGGTCAAGCAGCGTGGCGATGTCGTGGCGCACAACGGGATGGTCGGGCATATATGGCGGAACATCCACCTGCCGAGGGTCTACAGGGTCGGCCGAGGCGTTACGGATGCGGTTCCAGTGGTCTCCGCGGTGTGTGATGTAGAGCGAAATCTGGCAGAAGAATGGCACATCCTTAGCCTCCACATCGTGCAGCTTGTCAAAGAGTCCGAACTTGGTTTTGCCGTCATACTCGCCAGTATTCTCCCAGCGGAAGTTGCAGTCAATCTTACGGCTGCTCTGCACATCGTTGTTCTCTATATTCTTATTCTCGTAGCAGTTCTCGTTGCCTAAAATGCAGGTGTAGCCCGCATCGCGGAGGTAGGATGTCACGGGCAGAATACCTGCTGGCAGAGGAGTGTCGCGCAGACTGCGGTGGTTGTGCGTGCCCGAGACGGTCTGGTGCAGACCCGTCATCATCGCCGAGCGGGTCGGGGAGCTGATAGAGGAGCAGCAGCGGGCGTTGGTGTACATCACTCCACTCTCTGCTAAACGGTTGATGTTGGGCGTCTGAACGCCTTTGCAACCGTAGCACTCAAGGTCAAGGCTCATATCCTCGGCAATGATAAATAGTATGTTCGGCTTCTGCGGAATGTTGCTCTGCTCGCCACAACCTACAAGGGCTAAGGAGGCGGTCAGCGCGCCTACTAATCTTCTCATAATCAGTTACTCTTGGTTATTTGTTGCCGCCTCGCGTGCCGCCTTGCGCTTCTGCTCCTCAAGGGCATCCTGACGGTCAAAGGCATCTACAATATACTTGACTAACTCGTGGCGGACAATATCCGAGCGGTCAAACTCCACAAAGCCGATGCCCTTGATGTCGCGCACCGTATTCATCGCCCGAACAAGGCCGCTGTCGCTCTTGCGCGGAAGGTCTACCTGCGTAACATCGCCCGTAACGATAAACTTGGCATTGCGACCCATACGCGTGAGGAACATCTTTATCTGCGAGCGGGTGGTGTTCTGCGCCTCATCAAGGATAACGAAGGCGTTGTCCAGCGTGCGACCACGCATATACGCCAGCGGAGCAATCTGCACCGTGCCATCCTCAATAAACTTCTGCAACTTGAGCGGCGGAATCATATCGTTCAGCGCATCGTATAGCGGCTGGAGATATGGATCGAGCTTCTCCTTCATATCGCCAGGCAGGAAGCCGAGCTTCTCGCCCGCCTCTACGGCTGGTCGGGTAAGTATCACACGACGCACCTGACGGTCGCGCAACGCCCTGACTGCCAGGGCTATAGCCGTATAGGTCTTTCCCGTGCCTGCAGGGCCCGTGGCAAAAATCAGGTCGCACTTGTCGTAGAGGTTCACCAGTCGGCGCTGATTCTCGGTGCGCGCCTTGACAACAATGCCGTTGTTGCCGTAAACTATCGCCTCGCTGTCGCGCACAGGGGTGCTGCTCTCCGCTGGCGCATCGCCCGTGGTAAAGCCCGCAGCAAAGGACTGGTCTACAACCTCCTTGGAGATGTGACCATAGCGGTCGTAGTAGTCAATGAGCGACTGCATACGGCGCTCAAAACGCTCTATGTCGCCCTTGGCTCCAAGAACCTTGAGCGTATGCCCACGCGCGATAATCTTGAGCTTGGGGTGCAACGCCTTAATCTGCTCAAGATAGACATTCTTCGCCCCGTACAGCTCGCGGGTATCTATATTTTCAACCGATATTGTCTTACCCTCTGTTTCTATAACTGACATATATTAAAATAATACTCCAACCTTAAGTTGTGCGTTAAACATCATCGTCTTTATATACTCCCCCTCCACCGCGGCATCGTAGGAGAGACAGTTCTCCACGCTCTTGAAGCCGCTACCTACGCGGGCATCAATGAGCAGATGGTTGAATAGGCAGCAACTCACCCCCGCCGCATAGGATACCGTCGGATAGAGTCGCCCAAAGAGCACCTTCTCCCCCTTGCGGTCAAGATAGGCGGGGTTGTCCACCAGCGTAAATACAGGGCCTGCATTTAGCCTCACTAAACCCAACTTGAGACTCACTAATAGCGGCACCTGCACCGTGTTGCACTTTATCTCGGTCGTAAAGTTCGCCTTCGGGTCGTCAATGGTCATCTTGTTGTAGTAGTAGAGTATCTCGGGCTGAATACCCAGTATGCCAACAATTCGCAGCCCCATGTGCATTCCCGCAGCCACTCCCGCGTTGCACTTGAGCTTCGCCGCCGAATCTCCCATGCTGAACTTCGCCGCCGGATAGTATACTCCCGCAACCACGCCCCACTCGGTCCTCACCCCTGGAACGCCAGCCGCCGCCACGCTACACCCAAACAAAATTCCCAAAAGTATAACAACACTTCTCTTCATAATGCCAAAAATAGTAATTTTTTATCAAACCGCCACTCTTTTCCCCGAAATTTAGAACCACTTTGAAAAACTTTTGTTAATTTTGTAATGCAGTTCACAAACTGCGGACATATAGAAAGTGTTTTTCGCACTCCTTACTTGAAAATGTGGAAGTTTTCTGAACTAAGGGAGAAACGATTAGCACTCACTTCTTGTATAGCTATGCGGCTGTGCGCACTTTGTGCATCCACCCCATACTATCAAGTGTGGGGCATTGCTTCGTTTGTTTTAGTTCAGGTCATTCCACAACCTTCAAGTAGACATCCGGAAATCAGCTCCACACTTTCTTTTTGTGTATTAAACCACCATAGGAGTTGTGGCGGATAGTGAACATTATGATAATAGGAAAAATTATTAGGTCTATCTTTTTAGTGCCAGCTGTGATTATCAGAATTGCGATCGCACTACTTAACACCATTATTATGCTTCCATTTTGCTTAATAGCATTGATTGGAGGTCATGATGATATATTTGATGAGATAGATGACATGTGGAGTGGGCTATTTAAGTTCTGAGATATGAGAAAACTTATTGAGGTCAAAGGGCTGAAGTGTCCAAACCACCAATATCTACGCGACAACTACCACTTCTTGTATGAAACTGAAACGGGAGGGGCACCAACAAGCGGGACTAGATGTAAACGATGCGGATATACAAAATCTCTGCATACGCCACAAAAATGACAACAAAGGCTATCAAAGGGTTATTGATAGCCTTTGTTGTTGAAATTCAGGGGTTGTTGCGCGAGATTTTTTGCAAAATTTTGAACTCCCGTAGCTTTTCACTATCTTTGCGGCGGAAATTGGCTATTAGCCGTTAGCTATTGGCCATTAGCTTTTTAGCGGTATCGCCTATGGCGATAGAGTTTAGGGGGCAAAAGTTATAGCTCTGCCTATTACGCTCTAATAAACATCATCCGCGCAGCGGCTACCTTAATGTAGCCAATGGTTAACAGCCAACGCCGCGATTAAGCCGAGAGCATAGGCTGCTTGCAGACTTTGCCGAGGCGGAGCGGTGAAGGGTTGCCAACGGCAAACCAAAAGCTAAAAGCGTTTTTTGGGACAAATGTCCCGAACACATTATAAACAGTAAAAAGGGGCATTTGTCCCAAGAAACATTATGAGTCTTGTAGCAATCGTAGGTCGCCCGAATGTGGGCAAAAGTACACTCTTCAATCGTCTTGTGGGGCAGCGTCAGGCTATTGTCGATGCAACGGCGGGAACAACGCGTGACCGTCACTATGGTAAGACCGACTGGAGTGGGCGTGAGTTTTCAATTATTGACACGGGCGGATATACCGTAAATAGCGACGACCTTTTTGAGGACGAGATTCGCCGTCAGGTGTTGCTCGCCATAGAGGAGGCGGATGTGATTCTCTTCCTTGTGGAGGTGGGCACGGGCGTTACGGACCTTGATATGATGATGGCGGAGATTCTGCGTCGTGCCAAGAAGCGCGTGATTCTTGTCTGCAACAAGGTGGACAACTACGACCTTATCTACAACTCGCACGAGTTCTACGCCCTCGGTCTTGGCGACCCATTCTGCATCAGCTCTATGTCTGGTAGCGGTACGGGCGAGCTGATGGACGAGATTCTGCGCCTGCTGCCAGAGGATTGCTCGGCAGACGAGCTGGAGGACCTGCCACGCATAACCATCGTGGGTCGTCCAAATGTGGGTAAGTCCTCTATGACCAACGCCCTGCTGGGTCAGGAGCGAAATATCGTTACCAACATCGCCGGCACTACGCGCGACTCTATCCATACCCGCTACAACAAGTACGGCATGGACTTCTACCTCGTAGATACCGCAGGTATGCGCAAGAAGGGCAAGACGATGGAGGACCTGGAGTTCTACTCCGTAATGCGCTCTATCCGCGCCATTGAGGCTTCGGATGTCTGCATCCTGATGCTTGATGCACAGCAAGGCATTGAGTCCCAGGACCTTAACATCCATAACCTTATCGTGCGAAATCGTAAGGGCTGCGTTATTGTGGTCAATAAGTGGGACCTTATTGAGAAGGAGAACAACACGATGAAGGAGTGGAAGGAGTTTCTGGAGAAGAAGCTCGCGCCATTCAGCGATATTCCAATCATCTTCACCTCGGCACTGCACAAGCAGCGCATCCTTGATGTGCTCCAGACCGCTATCCGCGTATGCAACTCCCGCTCGCGAAGAATTCCGACCTCGGAGCTGAACGACTTTATCCTGCCAATCATTGAGGCTACCCCTCCACCAACAGTGAAGGGCAAGTATATCCGCATCAAGTACGCAATGCAGCTGCCAACCCCAACGCCGCAGTTCGCATTCTTCTGCAACCTGCCGCAGTACATCCGCGAGAACTACCGCCGCTTCCTTGAGAACCATATCCGCGAGCAGTACGACTTCTCGGGAGTACCTATTCAGATTTATTTCCGACAGAAATAGCATTTGTCGTGATAGCGTGCCACCTACGGCACATCCCTTAAAAATCAGCCACGGCTGTACGCTTTTAGTACTATCCGCGGCTGATTTTTTGCACGATGCACCGTATCTGACACGCTCTGACGACAAAATACCTTAGCTGTTAGCCATTAGCCATTGGCTTTTCAGAGGTGTCGCTACGCGACGAGAGTTGATTTCTACTCGGATTTAGGGAAACCATCGACATTCTGTCGTTTCCTCCTCACGGCTCGGCATAGCCTGCAAGCAGTCTCTGCACTCGCTCCGCAGCGTCGGTTTGCCGAAAGTTTTTGGAAGGAGTGGTGTTAATCTTTCTTACGATGTTATTTGTGAGGTGTTTTTAGGATTTTGTCGTGCGAGCTCTGCAGCCTAATAGTGCGGACTATTTGGCAAAGAGATGGTGCGACAAAAACTAAAAACAACCACAAAGAACGAAGTAAGAAAGGTTAATACTACTCCTATGCTTTTTTCAAAAAGCGGGCAGTACTGCGTAGCCGTACCGTTAGCAGCCGATAAACTTCAGCAGGGCGGAGGCGCACTGGTGTGGTTCTTCTATGAAGCTCATGTGGCCAGAGTTTTCCATCCAGGCGACGGTGGCTTGCGGGTGGGCGGTGGTCATAGCCTCTGCCACTTCGGCGGTGATATACTCGTCCTTGCGACCGAGGATAAAGAGCTGAGGGGCAGGCAGTTGGCGGAGCATATCGTTCTGGTCTTTACGCTCAATCATACCACCGAGCAGGGCAATGATACCCTCGTCCTCGGTCATGTGGATAATCTCTGCCAAATCCTCAATATACTCGCGGCAGCGACCTCTATTCTCGGCTGCGAAACCCTTTGACGGGGCGGTTGCGGCGAGCAGCTCCTTCTTGCCCGACTTCACGACGGCAATCTCTCGCTCGCGGTTTTTACGCTTCTCCTCGCTGTCGGCATTTGGTGTTGAGTGGAGCAGAACAAGACCCTCCACCACCTCCGCATGGCGCTCGCAGAGGGCAAGGGCTACATATCCGCCCATAGAGTGACCCACGATATATGCCTTTGCTATGCCGAGGCTACTCAGCGCTGCTGCGACGACATCGGCGAGGTAGTCCATAGTATGCACAGCGCCCTTAACCTCGGAGATACCGTGCCCCGGAAGGTCTACCGTAACCACTCGTACACTCTTGTAAATGAGGGGAATAAACTCCTCCCAGACAAGCATACTCTCCAAATATCCGTGCAGCAGGACGACACACTTCTCGCCCTTCTCGGAGTCGCAAAGATGGAGGGCAGTATCGCCCGCCATTATAAATTTTTCTACCATAATGCTCTATAATTCTCTTTTGACGCTCAAAATTACAAAAAAAAATTGTAACTTTGAACGATTTATATATACTATTGTAGCAGGATGAAGTTTCAATATATAAAATGTCACGGCTCTGGCAACGAGTTTGTGATGATTGATGCGGTGGCTCAGGATATGACCGCTGTGGAGCTCTCGGCACTCTCTACCCTTGTGTGTAACCGCACTGAGGGCATCGGCGCAGATGGTCTGCTGCTGCTCGTTAGGGGCGAGGATGGGCTCTACGGTATGCGTATGTTCAACCCCGACGGCTCGGAGGCGGAGATGTGCGGCAATGGCATCCGCTGCGTGGCTCGCCTGGCTGAGGGGTATGTCGGCACTACCAATTTTGACCTCACCTCGGGCGGCAAGGTATACCCTACAGCCCGCTATGCACCTGTCTATGGCGACATCCCGACCTACGGCGTGCAGATTGGCGTAAGGCTCTGGAGCGACGACTTTAGGATGAGAGCCTCGGAGAGTGGCAACTTCATTGACGGCATCATTGAGCCGCTACACCCATCGCTCCGCTGGACGGCTATATCGGTGGGCAATCCGCATATTGTGGCGCAGGTGGAGAGTGTAGATTTCGCACTGCTTGAGCAGCTTGGCGAGCGAGTAAAGACCCTACGCGATATATTCCCTAACGGTGTGAATATCAGCCTTGTAGAGCTTCGTGCAAAGAACCATATCTTCGTTGCCACCTACGAGCGTGGCGCAGGCATAACCCCATCGTGTGGCACGGCTATGACAAGTTCGGCAACGGCTATGGCTCTGCGTGGCAAGTGCGACTACGACTGCGAGATTTTGGTATCCAACCGCGGAGGTGCTGTACGCTGCAAGTGCAGCCGCGAGGGTGGATTGGCAACCACGCTGATAGGCAACGCGACCTTCACGGAGCGCGGAGTAATAGAGTGGGACGGCAAAAGATTTGCATCCGCAGTAGAGCAAATCATAGGTGACGAAATAGAGGCTTGGAGTGACTTTTTGAGCAATAGATAGAGATAGATGAGGCGGTATTTGACCATATTTCTGGCATTTGTCGCGGCGGTAGTAGTATCGTCGTGCAATGTTACGCGCAACCTGCCAGAGGGGTCGTACCTGCTCCAGCGGGTGAAGATAGAGAGCGACCGCGAGGTAAATCGTCGCGAGCGCATCTCCTCCGAGGAGCTCTACAAATATATCCGCCAGAGGCCAAACAAGCACTTCCTGGGCACCAACTTCTATGTGGAGGTCTACAACCTTGCCAACCCCGAGAAGGATAACTGGTGGAACAACCTCAAGCGCCGCATTGGCGAGGAGCCTGTGCTGCTGGATATGAACGACACGGAGAAGTCGGTAGAGAATCTGAAGATATACCTTGACTCGCGCGGCTACTTCGCCTCCAAGGTGGCATATAGCGTAGATACCACCTACCGTCGCAAGCGCGCCAAGGTGGAATACTCCTACAAGCAGGGCAAGCCATATATCATTGACAAGATAGACTATCAGTTCAAGGACCGCTTCCTTGAGCCGATACTACTCCCCGATACGGTTAATCGCCTGATACACACGGGCGACATCTTCAACATAGCCACCCTTGATGCCGAGCGCGAGCGCATTGCCGCCCTGCTCAAAGATAGAGGCTACTACAACTTCTCGGTGGGCAATATATCCTATATCGCCGACACGCTCCAGCAGGCAAATCGCGTGGCGCTGACGATGATTGTCAAGCAGAAGCTCTCGGGCTATACCACCCGCGGCGAGGCTATATACGACAATAACGCCGTCTACCGCCTGCGCAATATAGAGATTGTACCGGGCTACGACGCGGCGAAGGATAAGGCGCATAGGGACTACTTCAACGGCTTTGACTCCACATACTATCAGGGGCTGGAGGTGCTCTTTGATGGCAAGAGTCCATATATCTGCCCGAAGGTGTTACGCCCTGCCCTGCCGCTCTACTCAGGAGCTATATACAACCACTCTCATGTGCAGCGAACATACAACAACCTGCTGCAGATGGGCTTCAAGAGTGCCCGCGTATCATTCACCGAGGTACCCGACTCGCTCTATGGTAGCCAGAACTACCTGACCTATGTCGGCGGTACAGACTCGGTGCTGCTAAACTATACCCGCGAGCGATATCTGGACTGCAAGGTGCTCTGCACGCCGCCGCTCAAGCAGAGCGTCAAGGCGGAGCTTGAGGGTACGACAACATCCAGCTTCTATGGTCTGAAGGCGACCCTCGGTTACCAAAACCGCAATGTATTCCGCGGTGCGGAGACCTTTGACCTCACAGGTACGGTGGGATATGAATATATGAAGGCCCCCGATGCAAAGCGTCGTAACGCCATAGAGTTCGGCCTTGCTGCAGGACTCTCGTTCCCGCGCTTCCTCTTCTTCCGCACCTCGGGACTGAGCCGCTTCAACGCCCCAACAACCCGCTTGGAGCTCTCGTATAACCACCAGAACCGTCCATACTACCGCCGCGACCTGTCAAGTATCGCTTGGGCATACTCGTGGCGTAATATGCAGCACTCCTCGTTTGCCATCCGCCCGATAAATATCAACTGGGTGAATGTGGGCTATATTGACCAGGAGTACTTCGCCTCGCTGAAGAACGAGTACCTGAAGCGAAGCTACGAGTCACAGCTTATCGTGGGCCTCTCAGGGTCGTATACATACAACAACCCACGCGCAGAAAGTTCTCTAAATCAGACACTTGTGCGTATAAATACCGAGCTTGCGGGAAATACCGTAGATGGTCTTATGCACCTATTCTCCAAGCCCGTGGCGGGTCAGGACTACTACAACTTCCTCGGCATTCGCTACTCGCAGTACTTCCGCATAGACGCCAACGCCTCGCAGCGCGTTATGCTGGGCGAGAAGTGCTCTATCGCTGGTCGCCTCTATGCCGGTTTCGGCGTGGCGTATGGCAACTCGCAGGCCATCCCTTTTGACCGTATGTTCTATGCTGGCGGTAGTAACAGTATGCGAGGCTGGGCTCCGCGCACCTTAGGTCCAGGCTCAAGCTCCCTGCCTGAGGATGTGGTCTACCCTACCCAGATGGGTGATATGAAGCTGGAGGCGAACCTTGAGTTCCGCTTCCCTATCTGGGGTATGTTCCACGGCGCAACCTTCTTTGATGTGGGTAATGTGTGGTATATGGGTCGCAAGGGCATTGACTACCCCGAGGGTTCGGTATTCCACTTCAACGAGTTCTACAAGCAGCTTGGCTTCAATACGGGTATCGGCATAAGGCTTGACATCACCTTCGCCATCCTCCGTCTGGACTGGGGTATTCAGCTGCATAGCCCAAATAGACCCGCTGGCGAGCGCTGGATTCACGACTTTAAGTGGAAGAACACATCGCTCAACTTCGGTGTCGGCTTCCCATTCTAAAACCTTTGACTATGACGCATATAGAATATAACTACCTCTACAAAGTAAACACCCCTGCAGATCTGCGCCGTCTGAGCATAGACGAGCTGCCGCTCTACTGCCGGGAGGTGCGCCAGTATATCATTGAGCAGTGCGCCATAAACCCCGGCCACCTCGCCTCGTCACTCGGCGCTGTAGAGATTGCCGTAGCGGTACACTATGTCTACAACACCCCCGACGACAAACTTATCTGGGATGTGGGACATCAGGCATACGCCCATAAGATTATCACCGCCCGCCGCGACGCCTTTACCACCAACCGCAAGAAGGGCGGCATCAGTGGCTTCCCGCGCATTGCCGAGAGCGAGTACGACGCCTTCGGTGCGGGTCACGCCTCGGTATCTATCTCGGCGGCGTTGGGTATGGTCAAGGCTGCACAGCTGCGCGGCGAGCAGCGCAAGGTTATCGCCGTCATTGGCGATGGCTCTATGACTGGCGGACTGGCCTTTGAGGGGCTCAACAATGCTGGCGCGGATAAGAATAACGACATACTGGTTATCCTCAACGACAATAATATGGCTATAGACCACGCCACAGGTGCGCTGAACGACTACCTGCTGCGTATGTCTACCTCCAAGACCTATAACCGCATCAAGCAGAGTATCTGGTCGCTCTTCTCGCATATCCCGCCACTGCTGCGCTTCTGCAAGAAGGCTGGTAACGCCATCAAGCACGGGCTGCTGCAGAATAGCAACCTCTTTGAGAGCTTCGGCTTCAGATACTTCGGTCGCATAGATGGCCACGATGTCAAGCAGCTTGTCCGCACACTCACCGAGCTACGAGATATCCACTCGCCAAAGCTGCTGCATATCATCACCACCAAGGGTCACGGCTACCAGCCTGCCGAGCAGGATATGCCCGTATGGCACGCCCCAGGGCGCTTTAACCCCGATACGGGCGAGCGCATCAAGCAGCCGAGCGATAAGGACCGCTATCAGGATGTCTTTGGTCAGACGCTGCTCGACCTTGCTAAGGCAGATAGCCGCGTTGTGGGCGTCACCCCTGCAATGCCTACGGGGTGCTCTATGAATATTATGATGGAGAGTCTCCCTGAGCGATGCTTTGATGTAGGTATCGCCGAGTCCCACGCCGTAACCTTCTCGGCAGGCCTCGCCGCAGCAGGTCAGGTCCCTTTCTGCAATATCTACTCCACCTTTATGCAGCGCGCCTACGACAATATCATCCACGATGTGGCTCTGCAGTCCCTGCCCGTTGTCCTCTGCCTTGACCGCGGAGGCCTTGTGGGCGAAGATGGCGCTACACACCACGGAGCCTTTGACTTGGCATACCTCAGCTGCATACCTAATATGACCGTTGCCGCGCCGAGCGACGAGCTGGAGCTGCGCAATATGATGTACACCGCCCTGCAGAGCGGCACCCCTTTCGCTATCCGCTACCCTCGCGGTACGGGCCGTGGTACGGAGTGGCGCAATAAGCCATTTGAGCTGCAGAGTATCGGTCGCGCTCGCCTGCTGCGCGAGGGCACAGATGTAGCAGTTCTCGCTATCGGCAAACCTTGCGCCTTCGCCCTTGAGGCGGCAGAGTTGGCAGAGCGCGAGGGTATATCTACCGCCGTCTACGACCTCAGATACGCCAAGCCGCTGGATAGGGATACTATTACAAAGGTATGCTCCCAGTTCCGCCATCTCATCACCGTAGAGGACGGCATCCTCCGCGGCGGCGTGGGCGAGGCCATCAGCCGCATCGCCTCAGAGAGTGGCAGCCACTGCCACATCACCACCCTCGGCATCGCCGACCGCTTCGTAGAACAAGGCACCCCCGCCGAGCTCTACGCCGAGTGCGGCTACAACACCGAGGGCATCCTAAACGCCATTACAAGGGCAAAAAACGAGAAAAATTAAAATTTTCCCTAAAAAAGTTTGGAGGAAAGATTTTTTTACCCTATCTTTGCACCGCTATTGAGAAAGATAGCGACTTTAGTAGCCCAGGTGGTGGAATTGGTAGACACGCTACTTTGAGGGGGTAGTGGGCATTAGCCCGTGTGAGTTCGAGTCTCGTCCTGGGCACCATCAAAAGAGAGGAAGTTAATAAATAAACTTCCTCTCTTTTTGTATTGTACCGTTAGTCAAACATCACGCGCGGGTTCATCATCTGCGGGCTGCGCCACTCAATACCGAACTTCTCCCTGAACACTTCGGCGCGCTCGTACTAAATCCGCCACCTGCCACTCATCGTGCCGCTCATGCAAACACTGCTTCGCCAACGCCACACACGATTGCATCGCCTCTCGCACCAACTCCTCGTCGCTCATACCATTCGCATCATCGCCCGCCATCTCTCGCAGCTCCTCTACCACCTGTTGAAAATCCAATTCCTCTGCCATAATCACATTTTTTAATCAGTAAAACTTCCACCTCATGAAGATACAATATTATTCCGCATTGCCCAAATGAATGCAAAATTATTCTATGTCCATCCGTAAACACCAAAAAAACCTGCCCTTTCGGACAGGTTTTTGGTTAGTGACGCTGGGTGCCGCCGCCGTGGCGCTGCTGGGATTTGTGACCAGAGCCCGAGCCGCCCTGATGGCTATTGCGATTGCCCTGCTGAGAACGATTCTGCGACTTGCTCTGAACGCCCTGCTGTGGACGATTCTGAGACTTGCCCTGAACACCCTGCTGTGGGCGGTTCTGTGGCTTGTTCTGAACACCTTGCTGTGGGCGCTGCTGTGGTCTATTGTTGTCATTGCTTACGCCCTGCTGTGGCTTGTTCTGTGGCTTGCTTTGAACGCCCTGCTGTGGGCGGTTTGGCTTATTGCCGTTGAACTGTGGTGGACGCTGGCCCTGCGACTGATGATTCCTATCATTATTGTGTTTTGGAGGTCTCTGCAGTTGCTGGCGAGGGCGCTGCTTGTTCACCTTATTGCAGTGGTGAGTGTAGTAGCGGTCGTAGTGGCCATAAACCTTACCGGTGCGGTAAAATCTTGACTGCTTGTACTTTACGGTGTACCCATAGCGGTCGGTAATGGTAGTTACTCGGCGACCGAAGGCATCAACGGAGTACTTTATGCGCTCAATAATCTGACCGAACTCGTCGCGGATAGTTATTATGGTTGCGCCGAAGATATCACTCTCGTAAGTTACGCTCTCTATGATTCGTCCGTACTGGTCGCGCACAGTTACAACAGTATTTCCATAAATGTCCATTTCCACGCTTTCGCGACGAACAATCTGTCCACGATTATCGCGGTACTCGGTTATCTGATTTCCAAGAACATCGTTGTAAGTATACATCTGAAATCTCTGTGCCGAAACATATTGGCTCGCCAACGCGGCTGCAACCAATACTAAAATTCTCATCTTCTTCATAGCTTCCTATTTTTTAGAGATTAGACAATTCCTGTTCTTTGTAGCTACATCCTTTTGCTATTATAACGCCCCACCCCGACATAATATTGTGCAATCTGTTCAAAAACTCTCTTTTTAGCAATTTTTGCACAAAATAATGGGGCGGGGTAACTTTTCTGTATTTTGCGATTTAACTTTTTCTTCTTAACTTTATCTTATATAATGGAGTAAACTCTGTTGCGTATGGGGATACAGATTGTATCGGTGGTCGTTGGGGCGGATTGTCTGCACTCTGCGGGGATTGGCGGGGCGCTTGAGGGCGTGGCTGCTGAGAGGGTGTGCGGGGTGGTCTGCTATGGCGTGAGTGGCGAGGTGGGGTATCATCTGTTGCTCAGCAATCTGAAGTCCGCCATTCGGGGTATATTCGGGAGTTGTGTTCCTGTGACCCTCATCCCCCAGCAGTTGCTGCCAGGGGGTGGGCTGAGGATAGATATTTACACCCTTGAGCAGGGTTGCGAGGTTGAGTTTTCGGAGCTGTCGGGCGTATGCTATGGGCGTATGCACGGCGGCTCTTTGATTTTTATTGAGGGTGTGGCGGCGAGCGATTTTACTGCGAGCGTAGCCGAGCAGAGTCGCGAGGTATTTGGTCGCATAGAGCAGATACTCGCGCTGCACGGCTTTAGTGTGGATGATATTGTGCGCCAGTGGAACTACATCGGCAGCATTGTCGGCTACCGAGGCGATAGGCAGAACTATCAGGAGTTCAACGACGCCCGCACGCACTTCTACGCCCAGGGGCAGTGGCAGAGGGGTTATCCTGCCGCTACGGGCATAGGCGCTGAGGGCGAGGGTGTTATTGTCGGCTGCATAGCCTACCGAGGCGAGGAGGTGTATCCGATTGACAACCCGCTGCAGGTGGCGGCACACAGCTACTCGCGGGAGGTGCTTATAGATAGTCGCGCGGATGCGATGAAGAGCACGCCGAAGTTTGAGCGCGCGAAACTTATCCAGACACCGCTGGGAGCTATCTGCTTCGTCTCGGGCACGGCAGCAATTCGTGGCGAGCAGAGCATAGAGGCGCAGTCCGTAGAGCTGCAGACGGAGAGGACGATAGAGAATATCGCCCACCTGGTATCTACGGAGAACTTGGAGCGGTGTGGCTGTAAGCCTTACGAGCTGAGATACGCCCAGCTGCAAGTATTTATAAAGCACGCGCGCGACTACGAGGCTGTGCGGGCGATTGTTGAGCAGGCGTACGGGCAGGTGGCGGTGGTATATACCGTTGCCGATGTGTGCCGTAGCGAGCTGCTGGTAGAGATTGAGGGAATATTAACAGCGAATATATGAGAAGAGTACTAATACTTATCCTATGCCTACTCTGTTCGGCTGCGGAGGCACTCTGTGCAGATAGATGCACCGACGAGGTCTTTCTGCGCAGGGCATACCTTACCGTCACGGGCGCACTACCTACTACCGAGCAGTGCGTAGATTTTCTGGATAGCAGCAGTGAAGACAAGCGCGAACAGCTTGTAGAGGAGCTTATTGCCAGCGAGCTGGGGCTCCGCTATATGCAGATGCGTTGGGGCGATATCCTGCGCATAAAGTCGGAGTTTCCGAGCAACCTCTGGCCCAATGGTGTGCAGGCGTACAACCGCTGGATATATGAGCACCTGCTCAATAACACCCCCTACGACCGTATGGTGAGCGAGCTGCTACTGGGGCGAGGTAGTAACTTCCGCGACCCTGCAGCCAACTTCTACCGCGGATTTCAGAGCCGTAGCGCCGAGAATTTTTATGCCAACATCAACCTGCTCTTTCTGGGAAATCGTAGCTGCAAGGATAATGGCTACTTCTGCTTCTCGCAGATAAAGTTCAAGTCTACCAAGGAGTGGAAGGAGGAGATTGTCTACCTTGACTACTACAAGCGACTGCCGTGGCAGAGGGTCTGCCTCTCGGACGGCACGGAGCTGACCCTGCGCCCACAGACCGACTGGCGCGAGGCGTATGTCGGCTGGCTGACATCCAAGAGCAATAGGCGCTTTGCCGAGGTTATGGTAAATAGGATGTGGTACTGGGTCTTTGGTCGCGGCATAGTTCACGAGCCTGACGACTGGCGCGAGGATAACAAACCCTCTGACCCTGAGCTACTTAACACTCTTACCGACTACTTCGTAGAGAGCAACTACGACCTGCGCGCGCTGATGAAGCGAATACTTACCTCCGAGCAGTTCAACGCCGCCGACTTCCCCGCACAGCGACTGCCTGCCGAGGTTATCGTGGACGCCATAGCCTCTGTGACGGGCATATGGAGCACCTACAGCAGCCGCGTGCCAGAGCCGTTTACCTTCTACCCTGCAAGGACAAGGTCTACCCATCTGGGCGATGCTACGGTCTCCTCGTCCGAGCTGGAGCTCTTTGGTAAGGTCTCGCGCGATGTGTCGCTGGAGAGTCAGCGCAACAACGCCCTCACATCCCGCCAGCTACTCTACCTGATGAACTCCTCGGTGCTTGAGGGTCGCATCCGAAAAAGCCAACCGCTGCAGCGCATATATCTGCGGAGCACTAACATCTCTCAGCTGGCGGACAATATCACCCTGCACACCCTCTCGCGCAGGGCTACAGAGGCGGAGAAGGCTATGTACAAGCGCTATGTGGAGCAGCACAACCTGCCACTGATGGAGGCGGCGATAGATATTATGTGGATGCAGATAAATAGCAACGAGTTCCTATACAACCACTAACGGCACAACTATGAGAAAGATATACCTACTCCTACTACTCCTCGCCACAGCCTTTACTGCCGAGGCTCAGCGGGCAAAGTCTGTAATACTGGTCTACCTAGATGGCGGACCTGCGCAGACAGATACCTTTGACCCTAAGCCCGAGATGGGGCGCAACTACCACGGCAACTATAGTGGCGTCTGCCAGACCAATGTAGATGGCATAGTCATTGGCGAGAAGCTGCCCCTGCTGGCAACTATGGCAGATAAGTACTCCCTTATCCGCAGCCTTACGCACGGCAGTAATGCCCACGAGACGGGCCACTATGCGATGATTACGGGCGATACCTCGGGAGGCGCTGTTGTCTACCCATCCTTTGGCGCGGTGATATCCTATATGAAGCGCGACACCTACAAGGGGGTGCTGCCCTGCTATATATCCCTGACCGCTGCCAATAGCCGATTTAACGAGGGTGGTTTTCTTGGCAACGAGTATAAATCTTTTGATACGGGTGGCAAGCCTGAGGCGGGCGAGTTTGAGGTTGAGGGCATAGTCAATCGCTTTGTAGACCGCCAGCGAATGGATAGCCGTATGGCTCTGCTCCACGATTTTGAGGCTCAGAGCATCAGTAGTACTACGACCGACTCGCTCAGGGGCGTGAATATGGAGTTTATCTGGGGCGATAGCCGCGAGGTGTTCAACCTCAGCAACGAGCCCGACTCCGTAAGGGCACGATATGGCAAGTCGCGCCTCGGTCAGAGCTGCCTTGTAGCCCGTAGGCTTGTGGAGGCGGGCGTACCTTTTGTCAATGTCCGCACCACGGGCTGGGATACCCACAAGAAGCACTTTCAGAAGATGAACACCATGCTGCCAGAGTTGGACAAGGCTCTCTCGGCACTTATCTCCGACCTTGATGAGCGCGGACTGCTTGATAGCACCATAATCCTCTGCGGTGGGGAGTTCGGCCGCTCGCCGAAGGTGCTCTGGGAGGCGCCGTGGAACGGTGGTCGTGCCCACTTCGGCGCTGCATTCAGCTACCTTGTCGCCGGCGGAGGATTTTGTGGCGGTAAGGTCGTGGGTGCGAGTGATAAGACGGGCGAGAAGGTCGCCAAGCGCCCCGTACAGCCGTGCGAGCTTATCGGTACGGTCTACCTGCTTATGGGCATTGACCCCTACGGCACGCTGCCCCATGTCTCGGAGGGGGAGCTACCAATACTTCCATCGCTCGTTAATGGCACTGGCGAGGGGTTGCTCTACGAGATTATTGATATAAACAAGGATGACTATGAGAAGAAGTAGACACATTATACTAACCCTGCTGCTTGCCCTTATCGCCATGCCGCTCTATGGGCAGAAGCTCTCGTTGGGCTACCTCTACCCCGCAGGTGGGCAGGTGGGCACAACCGTAGAGATTGAGGCGGGAGGTCTAAACATCAACAAGGCCACCAAGGTACTCTTTAACCACCCGGGCATAGAGGCTCAGGTAGAGCCACTGCGGGAGAGTGCTGCCGAGAAGCGCAAGCGCAAGAGGCTCAACGACCAGAGTAGCCCGCAGCTTGCCGACAGAGTAAAGATACGCATCTCCATCGCCGCCGATGTGCCATGTGGCTTCTACGACCTTCGCCTGCAGGGTGCAAGTGGCGTATCCAATATGTTGCCTTTTGAGGTGGCATCCTACCCCAACCTGCTGGAGACTAAGAAGAGATCTACCCTCAAGCAGCCGAATATGGTGGATAAGCTCCCCGCTGTGCTCTGTGGCTATGTCACCCCAGGTGGCGTGGACCACTTCAGCTTCAATGGACTTGCTGGGCAGACCATCGTCGCCTCGGTCAAGGCTCGTCGCCTTGTGCCGTATATCGCCGATGCCGTTCCGGGATGGTTTCAGCCGGTAATGAAGATTGTGGACTCGCAGGGGCACGAGGTCGCCTACTCGGACGACTACCACCACAATGTAGACCCCGTGATTATCACTACCCTGCCTAAGGACGACAGCTATACGGTCATCATCCACGACGCCATCTACCGCGGGCGCGAGGACTTCAACTACCGCGTACATATCGGCGAGATACCGTTTGTCACCGCCCGCTACCCAGCCTACGGCACTGTGGGTAAGAACATTAGACAACGCCTTGAGGGTGTAAACCTCGGCTCTACAACTGCCAAGATTAAGGCTACAAAGGTGGGCTACAACACCCTGACCCACACCTCCGACATCGGCACAAGCGACGGCGTTAGCTTCTACGCCCTACCGAGGGGTGTAAGGCTCAGCCACTGCCCGAAGCAGGGGGCTACCCTTGCCAATAATGCAGCTATCGCCGACTCGCTGACGGCGGAGAGCAAGGTCAAGCGATATACCATCTACGCAGAGCGTGGCGAGGATGTTGTCGTAGAGCTTATAGGACGTCGCAATGGCTCTCGCATAGATGCGCTGATGCGCCTGCGCGATGGTTTTGGCAAGGTTGTCGCCGAGGTAGACGATACCGAGGACCCACTGCAGGGGCTTATGACCTTCCACGCCGACCCAGTGCTCAGATATAAGCCCGAGCGTAGTCAGGTGCTTATCCTTGAGGTTGAGGACCTCCACCGAGGCTCGGGCGAGCAGTACCACTACCTGCTGCGCAGATACAACTCCCTGCCGTCGTTCAACGCCTTTGTTGCACCAGCGAATATCACCATCCCTGCGGGTGGCACTGCCTCCTTCCGCGTGGATATAAACGGCAAGGTCCGCCGCCCTGCAAACCTTGTGGTAGAGGGACTACCCGAGGGCTTTACAACCAGCAGCCTTGACCTGCGCCGTAGCAATAAGTGGAATGTATCTATCACCGCTCCGAAAAATGCTAAGCCCGAGCGCTTCCCTATAGAGGTGAAGCTGGAGTACCAGACCCCAGATGGACTTCAGACGGCAGATGTCGTGCCCGTGGATAATATGATGCAGGCCTTCTACTACACCCACTACCTCCAGGCGGCAGAGCTGTCGCTTGATATCGCTGAGCCATCGCCTTACCGCCTGCGCCTGAGCTTTGATGTCTGCCAGCACGATGTGGCGTTCAAGATGCAGAGCGATGTTATCCCCGTGAAGGTTATCATAGATAGAGACGCGGGCTTTGACGAGCCAGTAGAGCTGCTGCTGGGCAATAAGAATAGAATCTTCAGCCTTGAGCCTATATCGCTTCAGGCGGGCGAAACGGAGAAGACTGTATATATAAAGGTAAACCAGAGCATGCTTGCCCGCTATAGAAACGCCCGAAATCTACCATACTGGCAGATGTCCATCGTCGGCACCGTCAAGGGCGAGATAGAGAAACGCGGCAAGCGCTACTTCCAAAACGCCAAATACCGCGAAACCACCCCATACTTCACCCTCCACCCAACACGATAGATAGGGGCGGTGTAGCGCTGCTGGAGTTATAAATTGGGATTTGAATGGCGAAGCCATCACCGACCAAGTGCCGCGGTCGCAGAATGCGGCGCGGAGATACACGCGGGAGGTAACCCCGCCCTCCTGTGAGCAATGCCCTACAGAAACGAAGCGTAGGTTACAAGGGTGGCGAGACTGCCGTAGGCAGATACCAATGTGCTTGGAGGGAGCGGGCTTGCACGCTCACACCCAGGCACATTTGTAATGGAGCGTAGCTCCTCGCCACCAGTGACAAATAGGCACAAAAAAACAGACGACCTAAAAGTCGTCTGTTTGAGTAGTGGATAGGGGATACACACTCTTATTTTATCTTGTTTCATATTGTATTTATAATCAACTGAATAACATATATTTACAAGGCGTGTTATTTTGTTTCATTTTGTATTATTTTACTTATTTTTGGGTGAAAATTTGGGTGAAAGATTTTTAATTTGTATATTTGAACAAGAATATCAGCGACTTTATGGCAATTCAGAAGTATAATATCAAAAGAGACTTGACTCCTCCAACGAAAATGGGAGTCAGTTCTGTTCGATTGAGAGTATCCTCAAAAGGCAAGCGAGTGGATTTGCATACAGGCATTACGCTTACTGACAAACAGTGGAAAAATGACAGAGTAAAGCAAGGTTGTGTAGTGAGTGGAGTGGAACATAATCTGCTCAATGATTTGCTGAGAGAGCAAGAGGAGTTCATTTCGGCATACTTCAACAACTGTGCTTTAAGAAGTGAACCTATCAATTTGGAAGAACTGAAAAAGCAATTCAACTACACCTTCAAAGATACTGCCGAAGCAAGAAGCGAGGAGTTCTTCTATGTAATGAACTCTTACATTGTGAATACTGCTCAAACAAAATCGTGGAATAGCAGATATAAAGATGAGTGGGTGCGTGTAATGGAGGGATTGCGTACATATAAGTCCTCAACGAATTGGAGCAGTCTGAACGAGGCGTATATGAACGGATACTTGCAATTCTTGGCAAAGACTATGCTCAATGAGAAGATAAAAAAGAATTTGGAGAAGTTGAGGGAGTTTCTGAATTGGGCAAAGTTGAAGAAATATCCTGTCAATGATGATTTCTTCCTATACAAACCGAAATTGCAATCTTCCCATAAGGAGGTTAGGTATTTAACAATTGAAGAGGTGAGCAAACTGATTGGGTTGGATTTGAGCAGTCGTATTGCGCTTGAACAGACGAGAGATTTCTTCATTTTTCAGTGTTTCACCGCACTGCGCTATTCAGATTTGCAGAAGTTAAAGAAAACCAACATCATTCAGGAGGGTGATGATTATTACTTGGATACATTAACTACAAAGGATAAGGATAGAATCAATTTTAGATTAGCAAAACCTGCGGTGGCAATATACCTTAAATATATAGACTACGAGTACGACAATGGTGTTTTGTTCCCGATTCTTACCAATCAGAAGTACAACGAACACTTGAAGGAATTGGGTGCTGTTGCAGAAATAGAAGGTGAGTATGTGGATTATCAGTGTCGTTTATCAGAAACAACAGAAGTTCACTCATTGAGAAAGGATATACAGAGTCACGATGCAAGACGAACATTTGTGGTTACTGCCCTAAATGAAGGTGAAGATGTAACTACCATTGCACTCTTAACATCTCACTCCGAGTTGAAAGCGATGATGCCATATATTCAATTACACAATAAAGGGAAAGGTAAGGTTATTGATGCCATAGATGCTGCATTTGAGAGAGAATAGTGTATTCACCTTTCAACTGTATTCAAAAAAGTCGGTAGTCGTTCAATATGACTACCGATTTTTGTGTTCTGATTTCTCTTTGAGTTGTTTGGGTTATATGGCAAATTCTTTCTTCACTCTCTGCACCGTGCTGATGCCCACCTCGCACAATTTTGCAGTGTTGCGGACTGATTGACCACTTTTGAGCAACTTGATTACCTTTGCATACTCCTCTTGCTTCTTCTCTTTGCTCTTGGTGCTACCTTGTTTTCTGCCGATACGCCCTCCGTTGGCAACATATCTCCTCAACCCACTATTAAGACGAAATTTGATGTTGTCTCGCTCCATTTCGGCACAGGTACCAAGAACACTGATAAAGATGGTCAAGAATGGATTTTTGCTACCATCAGCATTGAACAACGATAAATTCTCCTTTTGAAAGTAGATGTTGAGGTGGTTATCTTTGCAGAACTTGACATTGGCAAGTACCTCATCGACATTTCTGCCAAGTCTGCTCAACTCGCTTATTAGGAGCGTGTCAATCTTGTTGGTAACACAGAATTTCAGACACTCGCACAAAACCGCCCTATCTTCGTTCTTGGTGGCACCGCTGATATGTTCCTCAAATACTTGTTCTACCGACAACCCATTTTTGGTGGAGTAATCTACCAAATCTGAAACCTGTCGCTCGGTGCTTTGTCTGTCGCCTACACTTGATACTCGTGCGTATATTACCGCTGTCTTCATACTATCCATAATTTGCGTTTTGTCATTACCATTTATGAGTGGTTTGTGCTATCTTAGTGTTGTACCACTTATTTTATAATGCAAAGATATATTATATTATTAACAAAAGCAAATAAAATTAGTATGATAATATAAATAAATTGAAATTTATTATGGGTATGGTATTAAAAAGCGACCTCTGCACCATAGGTCGCATAAAAAAGGGAGGCGATGTGCCTCCCTGCTATCAATCTGCTATATCGACAAACTTGCCATCGTTTACATAACTCTCTCCTTCGCTATCACATAGAGTAAGTTCTCCAAAAAAATCCCCATATTCAAGGATAAGCAAATTGCGCTCAGCGACTCTACTCAAAATCTTAAAATTTAGAGACGAAAATACTTTGTCATTTACGGGAACATAGTTTTCACAACTATCTGCATATTGTAAGATAACAGCGATAAGACTATCTTTGAAATCCAAAAATATATCATCAGAGCAATCGTTCACCTTGGTAATTATTCTATACTCTTGTTCATATTTCCAATCCGATGACTTTGTGAAGAAAAATCCTTTTCGCTTTCTTTCCAAGGATTTTCCTATATTATTAGAATTGATATGAACATAACCTTTGAACTTCCTTCTATAATTTACCTTGCAAGAGTACATATCCTTTGATAAATGTTTCAACAGTCTCCGTTTATCAAATACAAGGCATACTCCCTTACCCTTTTCGGCATAATGTCCCCACATAGCAGATATATCAAAACCCTGATAATTTGAACTATCCATTGTTAGACTAATCTGCCTATATAGTTTCAACTCTTTCTGAACATCCTCCGTCTTTACAGTACTACGATAGGCATAACTAATACGCTTGTACGCTTCATTGACATCGTTCATATCACCCAATCTGCCAAATTTAAGGCTTTGGGACAAAATAATTCGTATTGCGGTATCAAACTTGGTGTAATGATACAGTTTGTCTATCTGTTGGAATTTAAGGAAAGTCATATCAAATCACATTAATTATTTGGTCTTCTGTAAAGCATCGCTGTGATTTTTGTGGCTCCGAGCGGATATTCAATATTCGTTATAACTGCCATACAGCACCCTTTCATTGCCGCCTCTTTTTTAATCTTTTTAATAGCCTCTCTTGTTGCGAGATTTTGCCCTAAATCACCACCCCATAATGATGTTTTTGAAATTTCTCCCACAGCAACTAATCCTTTTGTGGCAGACATATCTTCAACGACAATCACATCTTTCCATGAGATAAAACTATTGGTACCATCAGAGGGGGTATCTATTAGCGTATCTTTGTTTTCATTATTTTGCTCTTTACATTGAAGGCAAATGAATTTTAATTGCCATCCTGATTCACCCTCTGAAAAATGAATATAAGCACAATCCTTACCTATTGCAGGGAATGTTGCAGAGAACAGGAATTCTCCTTGTGCTTTTGTTCGTGCGGGTCCTACCGTGATTTTATCTGTTTTTATTAATGGTAATTTTTCGCCACTTGCAACATCAATAATGTGAGTATTCTTATCAAGCCAATATTCGCCATTTGCTACCAAACTAAAATGAATAGTTGTATATTCGTTTGAAGACTCAATAGCTCTTATTGTTAATTGTCTTATATTGGTAGAACCTATTTGTGGTTCTCTGTATATATTTAAGAACTTTACACTCTTACCGTTATTGTTTGTTGACAATTTTACAATTAAGGAATCAACATCGGAACACCCCAAGGTTTTCGCTTTTTGAAAATCTTCGAGAGCATCAGCCTCATTGCCAAGTTGTATATTGGACAACCCTCTATAATAGTAAGAACTCTTTAACCAATGATTACCTGTATCTGTCACACAACTAATTGCAGTGTTCAACTTTTTGACAGAAGTAGAGTAGTCTGCCAATTTATACAATATCGCCCCATATGTATCCCAAGAATTTCCATAAAAAGGGTTTTTATTAACAGCTATTTCCGCATACTTCTTTGCTTCTTCAAAATTATTTAGGAGGAATAACTGCCATGCTATTTCATTGTATATCCTATAATATCCCTTATACGCAACTATTCCATCATACTGCACAGCTGTCTTGAAATCAGATATTGCACCATGAGGGTTACCTAAATTTTGTTTACAACGCCCTCTCCAATATAATGCATTGATATTCTGTCTATCTAATAGTATAGCGTTATCATATGATTTAATGGAGGCATCGAAATTTTTTAGTAGATAATAAGCTCGCCCTAAAAGGGTGTAACATCTTAAAGATTGATGTCCTCGGTCTATACAATACGAAGCAGATTCTACGACAGAAGTGAAATTTCTTACTCTCATAGCGCAATAAGCTCGTAAATAATGATTCTCTGTGTTCGGATTCAATAAAACGGATTTGTCAATTGCAATGAATGCTTCGTTGTCTTGTTTTTGTTGGTAAAATTTAGCAGCCGCATCAAATAACTTTTTAGACTCTAATATATCGGTAGTATTTGGTATTTCATTTTTTTCGATTTTTGCAGTTTTATCATTAGCAGAAAAAGCCTTTACCATATAGACATAAGGCGATATTCGCTTAATTTTTTCTGTAAACGATAGATTTGCAATAGTATTAGAGTTATTGAAAGGGATACTTTCACCGCAAGATTCTATTAGGATTTGAAGATAAATCAATTTGATAGCATAACCAACCTGTTCTGCCCCTTTATGTTTTGCACATACGATACCAATAAGGTTGCCTGAGTTATCCAACAATGGTCCACCGCTATTACCTGGTTGAATAGGTGCTGATATTTGATAAATTGAAGGGTCACCTTGAAAACCCGTTTTGGAACTTATTACGCCTGTTGTTAATTTAACCTCTGAACCCATAGTGCTTGTTAACGGATATCCTAAAACAAAAACATTAGTACCAACATCAACAGAGCTTGTATTAATTCCATAGCATGGTTTGTCAAACCCATTAAATGATGGCTCAACTACTTTTATAATTGCCAAATCGTTTGTTTTATCCACAGCCACCACCTTTGTTTTCAAACTTGTCTTATAATCTCCCTGAGAGCCCGATATTGTTAATGATTTAGCACCGTCAACAACATGATAGTTGGTGACAAGGTGATAATCACCTATAACAATAGCGCTTCCCGACCATTGATTTTCATTTGATTCTTGCCCATAAACACCGAAAGAGACAAGTAGTAGAAAAATAAAAATTAGTTTCTTCATAACTGTAAGTATTTGATATTATTGTTTGCTCAGTTATGACAATAAAGAAAGTGTGGAGAACACTTATCGTCTATCCATTAGAAGGTTGTAGCAAAACCCAAACAAAAGTAAACGATGCAATACCCCACACTTGGATAGTATGGGATACGCACGAAAGTGCATAGTCACATAACTACACAAGAAATGAGTGCTATTCGTTGTCCTTCTGTTTTTGAAAACTGCTACATTCTCTAATGGGGACTGTGCGAAAAACACTTTCAATATGTCCGTCTTGTGGTTTTTTATGCCACTTGACATCACAAATATAAGTATTTTTTCACTTCATTGTTCTTTTTAGAACAACTTTTTGAATAGCACTCTGTGGAGTATCGCTTTATATGATACAAAAAGTGAAGGTTAAAACACCTTCACAATCGACTCCCATCTGAAACTGCGCCACTCGCCAAGTTCACAATCAAATACCGCAGTGGTGGCATACAACTCTCTGCTCACGCCCCTGCCGTTGATGTGGCGTTTTACCAAAGATGGGTTTGTAGTGGCGAACATCTCCCTCAACTCTCCGTTCTTCTTTTGGAAGATGAAATGTGCTACGCCTATACGGAGTTTCTCTTTGAGGGACTCAATCATCATCGCCTTTGCCCCTGCAACAAAGAGATTTTGAGTGCGCTGAGCAATTACATTCATTCGTACTGCTGTTGTGTCTGTGATAACCAATGCGTTCATAGTGTAAGATTTTTTATTACAGTTAGTTAAAATTTTAATTCCTAATACCAAGTTGAAGGTTTAGTCCAACCCTCCAATTCATACCACTTGTCGAGTGCCGAATATCTGCTACGACCACAACTTGCAACCTTATTGCCCGTTGCAATCTCCCATACGCCCCAACCACTGCCTGAGCAACCAATCTTGTATTTTCTCTCTCGTGCCATATTGAATTAGTGTTATATCCTTTATTTTTCTATGACAAAGATAGTGTTTTATTACTAATAACCCAAATTGTTTTAGTATTTTCTTTTAATTTATATAGAAATAATTAGTATTTTGACATTTATTTCCTATCTTTGCCATTAAAATTAGACTACTATGGCAAAATTGAGAGTAAAGGAGATTGTAAAGCAGAGAGGTTTGACATTGGCGAAAGTTGCCGAAATGCTCGATGTTCACCCTGTGAATTTAAGCACCACCCTCAACGGAAATCCGACCATCGCAACATTGGAGAAGATTGCAAATGTCTTGGAGGTGGATTTTGTGGAGTTGTTTGAGAGAGAGGATAGACCGACCATCAGCGGTTTTGTAAAGTTAGGAACTGAGGTGGTTGAGGTGTCTTCGGTGGCAGACTTGGAACAGGCATTGAGCAAGGCGAAAGGACTCCTTAAATAGAGCATACGAACCTATATAGAACCTCGACCTAAAACTGACTGAATAATTCCATCGGAATTAATTTCAAGTTAGAGGTATACTTTTTAGTCGAAAATCGGTAGAAAAATGGCAACCTCAACATTCAAATTATATACCATTGAAGGCATAGACTACAATGCGATAATTGCATTGTATCGTCAAATATGTGTGGAAGGTGTCAAAGATATTGATACAAACACCATCAGTGTATATAGTAGTGATATAGAGTATCTCCAAGTAAGGAAACCACGCAAACCATTGAATGACGAGACCAAGATACTCAACAAGGCAAAATGCCTAATCCATACCATTTCATACAGGCAACTCACCAATAGAGAGAATAGCGATGGAGCATATCTTCAATATGCCGTCTTACAATCAGTGCTCGGTAAAGATGTCTATGAGTTATTGAAGGCATTAGAGAAGTTAGGATATATCCATATAACCTATAAATACATTGTCGGAAAGCACTCGATGCTCTACAAAGTAATTGGAGGAGATATAACCTCAACAGAGTGTGGAAATTACACCATTAAGAAGTACATTGATAAGACCAAACAACTCTTGAAAGATGCTGTTTTAGTGCGTTTGAACTCCGAAGAGTTTAAGAAAGAGTATGGAGAGAATTTTGGAAATAGTTATATAAAGAACCTTAACTTATTCAAAGTTAAAGATGTATATGGATTTAACAACTATATTAAGAATGAAATAGAGTTAAATCCTAAGAAAGAGTCTTATTATAACTTTATTAAAGAGTCTTTTAATAGTGATTTGAAGATTTATAGGATAGATGGTAATAATAGAATATATCATCTTCTTACTTCATTAGAAAGAGAGTTAAAAGAGTTTATCAATATAAGATATAGTATAGATTGTAAGAATTCACATCCTGTTTTATTTAATTATTTCATTTTCAATTATAAAGGAATAGATATTGAAACATCTTATTTAATATCTTCTATTTTATATTCAATAGATAAATCTCTAATATCCTCTAATAACCATTATGATATTGAAAAACTATGTAATATATTGATAAATAACAATATAGAAAAATCAATTATTACAAAGTTTGCTCCTGATGAACTCCTCTACATATACAAAACCACCAAAGGACTCTTTTGGGACGACATCTTAAAGGAACATCAGGGAGAGGTATTGGATAGAGCAGAGATAAAGGAGAAGATGTTTGCTGAGGTATTCTACTCTAAGACTAAAAAACTCTCTTGGAAGATGTTTGCAAAGGAGTTTAAGGCACAATACCCCAATGTTTACCACTTGATTGAACAGTGGAAAGAACCGCTTAAAAATGATATTCTCAAAGGGATTCTCCTTGATAAGAAGAGAGCAGTTGAGTTGGGGGATATGACACTGATGCAGAATCAAGAAACGGCATTACCTAACTTTATGATGTTGATGGAATCCGAGATATTCCGAGAAGTGTTGAAGTCCCTGTTCCGAAAGAGAATTAAAGCGGTACATATCCACGATGCCATTGTTCTCCCACAGACAAGAGCAGTGGTAGATGTAAATAAGATTGAGGAGGTGATGCGTTCCGCCTACAAACATTTTGGATTGCACCCAACATTCTCCATCGACAAATACGAGTAAATTTCACCTCTATTTCCTACTTGAATCAATGCCCCGACCACAACAGGTCAGGGCATTTCTTTTAGAACAACCCATCTTTGGTAGAACTATCCATTTTTTGCGGTTCAATTTGCGACCAATAGTGTTCAAGTCCCTTACTGATATTTTGGCAATGCTGAACGCTCTTCCTTCTATTTTTCAATTTTGATGATATTTTCTGCTTCGTAATATCACTCAATGCCCTTTGTTTCCTTTTGTATTCCATATAACTGCTGTTTTATTATAAATAGTTTATTAACCTTAAAAAGTATGGTAAGTTCGATATTTTTGAGTGAAAATTTTGGGAGAAAATTTTTTCAACCAACAGTGTGTACCCCTTTTTACTAAACCTACCACTAACAGTTTTAGTAGGTTAATTAAGCGTTTATAAACTTTGCTCTTTGAAGGGGGAGTTCCTCCGCTAATTTTGGGTAAAAATGGCACTAAAATTTGAGGAAAATTACCACTATTTTTGCCTCAATTTGTTTATGGGAAAATTTTATCGTATCTTTAAGAAAAATTTGAAGTATGGAAGCAATCAAGGCACTGTTGAATGAACTTAGAAGGTGTGAAATAATCAATGATTATAAGGTTAATTTCTCTTATAATGGAATTACCCTTGAAGAATCATCTGTGGCATTTCAAAGGAGATTACATCGTCTGTATGAAGATGCTTTGGTTGATATTCCTCTTCTTGCCCAAGAATCAAAAGATGTTTTCGGTGACATAATTGAGAGGTACGCAGAATCTCAGCAACTCTTTGATGTCCCTGATGAATCCGTTTTGGAATCTATGAACAGGGAGATAGAATTAGGTAACACAAATGCAAATCTTAAACAGGAGCGTGACTTCGTAAAAATGATATGTAAATGTGTGTCCTTACAAAAATACTATCTTGGAGAGTTTGCTTCTGCCATTGGTTATCAGGCAAAGACGACTTGCAATGAGAGTAATGTTGTTGAGATTACCACAACTGCCTCAGCAGATGACAACCTTATCAAAGGTGTAAAAGGGTTGGCGAAATATCTTGGTTGCGGTGTAAATAGCGCACAAAACATTATCAATAGTGAGATTCTTCTAAATAAGAAGATACAGTACCGCACAGGCAAAGGTTGGAGATTTAGAAAAGATAAATTGACTGAATTACTCGAAAAAGAACCTGAAATCTTGAAAAAAGTACGCAAAAAGCAGGTTTAAGACTTCAATTTTTGGGTGAATTTTTGGGTGATAGCAAAAATAAAAACGATGTAAGTTGCTGATTATCAGTTTCTTACATCGTCTTCTTTGTAGTGGATAGGGGATTCGAACCCCTATGTCGTGCGTGAGAGGCACGTATCCTAGCCCTTAGATGAATCCACCATTGGTTTGATTGCGAGTGCAAAGATAGAGCAAAAAATTCTTTCCTCCAAACTTTTTTGTAACTTTTTTGCAAAAAAGTTTTTGTCATCTATCATTATCGCACATCAACCGCTTGTTAATCAACTGTTTAGATATGTTCTGCGACCCAGTTGGTAAGCTCTACAAATTGGGCTACGGAGAGCTGCTCGGCGCGGGTAGTGAAGAGCGGGTGCTCTGCCCCACCGAAGTTTCCGAACACCGCCTTGAGCGAGTTGCGGAGCATTTTACGGCGCTGGCCGAAGGATGCCTTGACAACCTTAACGAACAGGGTCTCGTCGCAGGCCAGTTTTGTAGTCTTATTTCGCTTGAGGCGGATAACGGCGCTCTTGACCTTTGGCGGCGGGTTAAAGACCTTCTCCGAGACGGTAAAGAGGTACTCTATATCGTACCAAGCCTGCAGCAGCACGCTCAGGATACCATACTCGCGCGAGCCCGGCGGTTCGGCGATGCGGACAGCCACCTCCTTCTGAATCATACCGACGCACTGCGGCACAAGGTCGCGGTTCTCAATAATCTTAAAGAATATCTGCGACGATATATTATAGGGGAAGTTACCTATCACGCGCACGCCCTCAGGAAATCGCTCGTGCAGGTCCATCTTCAGGAAGTCGCCCTCAATGAGTCGCGGCGCGAAGTCGGGATAGTGGGCGTGGAGGTACTCCACACTCTCGCCATCTATCTCGGCACCATAGGTTACAATATCTGTACGCTGCAAAAGGTACTGGGTCAGCACACCCATACCACACCCCACCTCAAGGGTCGCCACGGGCTCTGCCTCAGTGCGCTCGGTGAGCGAGTTGCAGATCTTCTGGGCGATATTAAGGTCGGTGAGAAAGTGCTGACCCAGCGCCTTCTTGGCTCTTACCTCTGTTGCCATAGGTTACAAGAAGCGTGTAGGCTCAGTCTCGGCAGTAGCAGCTGCGCGAGTAGCCTCCTTAACAGCAGCAGGGATAGTCTCCTTTGTAAATACGGAGGCGTCGTCTGTAAAATCTACATTGACAAGGGTCAGCTTGCCCTCCGCATCCAGAGTTGCGGTATAGCCATTTGCTGCGCCCCAGCTCTTGCCGTCGGAGTACTTACCGCTGATAACATCGCCAGTGATAAGGTATGTGCCGCTATAGTGCTGGTAGTAGAGAGGCTCTGTGAAGTGACGCTGATAGAGCTCAAAGGTGTTGTCTGCCTTAAACTCAATATATACATCCACAGCCTCCTTTACCGCTGTGCTGGTAACGATAGAGCTCTTGGTCATGTGCCACTCGCCCACAACGCCCTTGATGAGCGGGTTAGCCTTACTTCCCTCGCCACAGCCTGTAAATATAAGACCCATCAGGGCTACGGCTACCAATAATATCTTCTTCATATCTTCTATCTAATTTCTGTTAATACTACAACCAACCGCCATTTGTTGCAAATGAGCGCGAGAGGATTGCCACCTTCTTTGTCACTGCCATACCGCCAGTAGCCTCGTTAGAGCCCACGGTATCGCCACCAGCCACGAAGGTAATCTTGAGGATTGCCGAGCCCACCTTTGTAGCCTTGAGCTGCAGCTTACCAGTCTTTGAGAGTACGATGTCGCCCTCCAGGCCAATCTTTGTGCGGTCGGACTGAGACATTGAGAAGCCCTCGTCCACCAGAGCTATGGTTGCAGGGTTACCGCCGATAATCTCGGAGATGTCGATGCTCACCTTGCTGCCCGTGCGAACAGTTACGCAGTGTGTACCCTCAACATTCATCAACGCCTTGAATGCGTCAATATAACCGATACCCATCTTGCCCTTGAAGCCGCCCAGGTTGATGCTTGTAACGCCACCACCAGCAGCTGCGCCAGTCTTTGTGCCGGTGCAGTAGGAGTCAATATTGTGTGTTGACGCTGCCAGGATGTCGCGCAGCTCAATAGCTGTCAGCTTCTTGCCCAACGCCAGCGAGCGAGCAACAACCAGCGCTGCCACACCCGACACATGAGGACAAGCCATAGATGTACCCTGCTTGTAGCCGTAGTTACCCTCGCTGTAGGTTGTAGAGTATACCTCCGAGTTGAGCAGACCGGTGTAGTCGGTGTAGTACTTCTGCAGATAGTCACCTCCTGGAGCCGACATAGTCACGCCCGGACCATAGTTGGTGTAGTATGCAGGGGTGTAGTCGCAGCTCATAGCAGCAACGCAGATATAGTCGCGGTAAGCACCCGGATAGTTACCCCAGTCGGTCTGCTCGTTACCTGCAGCGAAGATTGGAATACCACCTGTCAGCACATCGCCACCGCCATACTTTACAAAGTAGTCAATAGCCTTACGCACAGCGCTATTCTGCGGTGTGAAGTAGCTATCCGATGGATACTTGCCCGGATAACCCCAGCTACACTGAGCAATCGCAGCGCCATTGTCGGCAGCATACTGGAATGCACGCGCCGAGCCTGTATCTGTACCCGAGTTCTTGACAGTAACATCGCTGTAGAGCTCGTGCGCCTTATCAAACTCGCAGAATGTCTGGCACGACATCAGACGAACACCATCGCCCTTACCAGTACCACCTGCAACGCCACAACCGCCAATGCCGTTGTTGTTCACCGCAGCTATAGTACCAGCCACATGGGTACCGTGGTCAGAGGTATTCTCCATAAGGGTTGTCTGCGCATTGAAGCCAAAGAGGGCGAAGTTCACACCGTGAATATCGTCAATATATCCATTGCCGTCGTCATCAACACCTGCAGCACCACTCTTCTCAGCCTCATTTACCCACATATTGGCAGCAAGGTCTGGGTGGTTGTACTTTACCACATTGTCAATCACGGCAACGATGATGCGGTTGTCACCTGCGGTGATGTCCCACGCCTCGCCAGCGTTGATATCTGCACCCGCCTTCGCACCTGAGAATACATTTGTATCGCCAGTGTTGATGTAGTGCCACTGCTTGTCAAGGTCTGGGTCGTTAAATGCAGGGTAGATCTTCGCGCGAGTCTGTGCGTCTGCTGCAGCAGCAGGTACGGTAAAACCTGCAGGCTTAGCCTGAGGCTCCTGCGACATTACAGAGTTGAGCTGCACCACCTGCACCTCGCCCACACCTGCAAACTGAGCAGCTGCCTGCTCTACATCTACCGTAGGGTCAAAGTATACAACATACCAGCAGTGCATACCCTCGTTGCGCAGACGCTCCTCAAAGCGGTTAGAGACAAATACGCGCTCTATACGCTGAGCACCTATGCGCTCCATGATAGCGTCAAAATTCTCAATGCCCGAGCGGGTTGCTCCCGAGCGAGTCACGCCAGCCTCCACGCGAGTGGTTGCCTGCTCGTCAAAGCATACGATAAGCGAGCCAGAAGCGATATTGTCCGACAGACGAACTACCTTAGAGGGCTGCTGTGGCTCCACCTTTGCACCCTCAACAAAATCTGCTGTACAGCCTACAGCCAGAAGCAGAGAGAGTGCCAATACCAAATTCTTCATAAGTATCTATTTTTTAGTCAATATTCCGCCGTAAAGTTAATGAATATTTTATAAACATCAAAATTTGGCACTGTCAACATTTATCACTACCTTTGCAGCGCAAATGTGGAGAGATTTGGACTGCTTGCAACCACAATAAAAAATCGCTAAACCAGCAATTTTACACTACAGTCTTCTCTCCCTGCGTTTTTAACACTTTAATAAGGAAAAAACAATGGGATTTTTGTTTACATCAGAGTCTGTGTCCGAGGGACATCCAGACAAGGTATCAGATCAGATTTCAGACGCCATTCTTGACGAGTTTCTGCGCCGCGACCCAGAGTCTAAGGTCGCATGCGAGACCCTCTGCACCACCGGCCTTGTTGTCGTTGCTGGCGAGGTGCGCTCCGAGGCTTATGTAGATATTCAGCAGACCGCTCGTCGCGTTATTGACCGCATCGGCTATAACCGCAGCGAGTATCAGTTTGACGCCGCTTCGTGCGGTATCCTCTCGGCTATCCACGAGCAGTCGTCCGACATCAATCAGGGCGTTGTTCGCGCAACAGAGGAGGAGCAGGGCGCTGGCGACCAGGGCATTATGTTCGGCTACGCTACACGCGAGAGCCGCGAGCTTATGCCAGCAACGCTTATCCTCTCGCATGTTATCCTCAAGGAGCTTGCCGACATCCGCCGCGAGGGTAAGGTGATGACCTACCTCCGCCCAGATGCTAAGAGCCAGGTGACTATCGAGTATGACGACAACCGCCACCCTCTGCGCGTGCACACTATCGTCGTATCTACACAGCACGACGAGGATGTGGACGCTCCGCAGATTAAGGAGGATGTTCGCACCATCCTTATCCCTCGCGTGAAGGCTCGCCTTGAGCGCGCACACGACGAGCTGGCAGCCCTTATCGGCGAGGAGTATATCCTGCATGTAAACCCTACGGGTAAGTTCGTCATCGGTGGCCCACACGGCGACACAGGTCTTACAGGCCGTAAGATTATCGTAGATACCTACGGCGGTCGTGGTGCTCACGGCGGTGGCGCATTCTCAGGCAAGGACTCCTCTAAGGTAGACCGCAGCGCAGCATACGCCGCTCGCCATATCGCAAAGAATATGGTCGCTGCAGGTGTTGCCGACGAGGTACTGGTGCAGCTTAGCTACGCTATCGGTATCGCACAGCCACTCTCGGTATATGTTGATACCTACGGCACCAATAAGCTCAGCATCAGCGAGGGCGAGATTGCACAGCGTATCGCTCGCCTCTTTGACCTCCGCCCTGCAAGCATCGTGCGCCGCTATGGCCTTAAGAACCCTATCTTTGAGGCTACAGCATCATACGGTCACTTCGGCAACCGCCCTTATACTAAGGAGGTTACCGTCTTTGAGAACGGCGTGGAGACCACCCGCGAGGTTGAGTTCTTCGGCTGGGAGAAGTTGGATGCTGTGGAGGATATCAAGGCTGAGTTCGGCTTGTAAACACCGACAAAAACAAGAAAAGGCGAAGGTTATCCTTCGCCTTTTTCTGTTTTATACGCCATCAGAGCTCTAACAACCCCTCTGGAAGTACCAACTTCATCGTCTGCTGCTCAAAATTTATGGCGGCGATGAACTCCTCCGCTGCGGGAACAAGGTGCTCGCCATCCGAGAGTGTAATCTCAAAGAGAGGGTTTATGTCGTTGTCGTAGAAGTCGGTTATCGTGCCCTTGCGACGACCAATTGTCACCCTGAAGCCTATCAGGTCCTCAAAGGTAAACTCGTCGTCCTCCGCCTCGGCATCCTCGATGAATATCTCGTTGCCCATAATCAGCTCGGCACGCTTGGCGGTATCTATATCTGCGAAGCGAACCGTAGCACTACCCTTTCCGCGACGCGAGAATGATTCACAAAAAAGAGGAACTACCAGACTGTCTACCGTAGTAAACAGTGGTTGTTCCTCAGAAAAATTGTCGGGAAAGTCGGCGTAGAGGCTAACATTAACTTCTCCCTCTGCTCCAAAGAGCTTCGTTATACGACCGACCGCCAACATACCTGCCAGATTACTCTGCAGCCTCAGTAGACTCCTCAGCAGATGCCTCCTCAGCAGCAGCTGCAGCAGCCTCAGCCTCAGCAGCAGCCTTCTTCTCAGCCAGGGCCTGTACACGCGCAGCGTTTACAGCAGCCTCAGCAGTCAGGCGAGCCTTCTTGTCAGCAGTAGCAGCAGAAGCGAGCGAGCTAACCTTAGCGGCAACCTTGCCCTCCTTCTCACTGAGCCACTTGTTGAAGCGAGCCTCAGCCTCAGCCTCGGTGAAAGCACCCTTAGCTACACCACCAAGCAGGTGTTTCTTCATCAATACGCCCTTGTACGAGAGAATCGCACGAGCAGTATCGGTAGGTTGTGCGCCCTTCATTAACCAACCCAGTGCTTGCTCGAAGTTCAGGTCGATTGTAGCAGGATTTGTGTTAGGGTTGTAAGTACCCAACTTCTCAATGAACTTACCATCACGTGGCGCTCTGCTATCTGCAACGACGATGTGGTAGAAAGCATAACCCTTCTTACCATGTCTTGCCAAACGAATTTTAACAGCCATTTTGCTATAAAATTTTTTTTGTTAATAAATATTACACTAACCCACTTTGGATTAATCGGCACAAAGGTAGTAACAATTTTCGGAATTGCAAAATTTTTTAGCAGTTAGCTATTGGCTGTTGGCCATTAGCTTTTCAGAGGTATCGCTGCGCGATAGTATTTTAGCGCGATAGTCAATGACATAGAATGACAATCGGGCTAACGCCCTCAATGACATTGAATAACAAGCGCAGTAGGCGCGCATCGCGTCCACTCTTGCACCCCTTTAGCGTCAGAAGGCGGTAGATACAACGCTCGGCAAAAAATCCCAGCGATGGATAGTACTAAAGCGTACAGCCATTGCTGGGATTTTTTGTTAGCGGAAGTAGGTATCCGCCTTATCACGCTAAAAGACTAAAGAGTTGCCTTTTTCATCATAACTCGCTTAGTAGGAGTAGCGGTCTTCAAAGTTGTAGCCTTCTTCACATCAAAGTTAGACTTGATGCTTGAAGCCTTTGCAACGCGAAGGTTTGCGCTATTGAGCTTGTTTACTGGAGCAACCTCTGCCTTGCGAGCGCCACGGTTGAGCTTGATGCTCTTAACCTCTGCAGATGCAACAGATGCAGTCTGTGCAGCTGGAGCGTCGCCAGTAATCTGGAAGGTGTGAACTGTTGGGTTACCCTCATCAACAGATGTGTAGGTATAACCAAGCAGGTCATAGTAGCCGAGGTAGAACGAGTAGGTCTTAGTAGCAGCGTCGTAGCTATTTGGATAAGCGGTGTAAACCTGCTCCTTAGTCCAACCCTGAGCTGCAACAGCACCCCAGTCGTTCAGCATTGCGTAAGCATCGCCGAGGTAGATGTCGGTCATAGAGCCATCAGACTCCTGATACTGGAAGCCAGTCTTCTGACCTGGAATCTCCATAGCGCCTGTAGCCTCGTCGTAAGTGAACTCAATGTTGTAAACTTCGCCAGACTCAGCATCACCAATACCTACAATCTTGTACTTGTTAGTCTCGCCATAACGCTGGAGAGCCAAGTTCTGCTGTGGATAAGGCAGGTATGTAGACTTAACAAAGAAGTCAGTTGTGTGGGTAAATGTACCTACTGCGACATTCTCCCAAGTAACCTCCTTAAGCTCGCCGTCAAGAACGAACTTCTCGTTAAATGGAATTGGGAGGCTCTCAAATTCATTAAGCATATAACCTACGCCCATATCTGGGAATACATAGAATATCTCAAAGTTGAATGTCAGGGTTGCAGGGTCAAAGTGTGGCTGTACATAACCATTAAGCTCAAGACGCTCCCAATCAGCCTCAACACCCATCCAAGCAAGGCAAGTACGAGCATCACATACAGCAACTACACCAGTACCTCCGAACTTAGAGCTATCCAGGCCTGTATCAACCATACCTACAATCTCACACTTGTTAGTGGTCTTGTCCCAAGTGAAGAGCATGTCGCCACCAGACTCAAGCCAGTTCACGATGCGGTACATATTTGTACCCTCTGCATTCTCAATGTTAAGACCATCAAATGGGATAATCTGCTGTGTTGCAGAGTCACCGAACAGAACGCTGTAGTAGCTACCAGTACCAAGGGCGACCCAAGTGTAGTTCACGATAGTCTCGGTGCAAACTGCAGGGAGAAGTGGCTCAGCCTCAATGTCGCAAATCATTACATTGAGAACAACAGTCTTCTCGTTGCAAGTACCGCCAAGAATGTGCATATAAGCAGCCTTGCCGTAGATATACTGACCAGTTGGCTGGAGCTCGTAGCCTGCAGGAACTGAAACAACGCCATCTGCATCTGCAGTGAAGTAGATATTGTAGCCCTCAGTGTAGAGGTTTGGCAGACAGTATGCCTTGCCCCAAGCAGCCTCAAATGCCTCTGCGCCCTCTGCGTAAGATACACCCTGCTGGAGGGTTGCATCAAACTCTGCCTGCTGGAACTCAGACTCCATAGGAGCTGTGTACCAGTCGGTGTAGCTAAAGTCGTTCTTAAGGTCAAGAGCTGGAGCTACTGGGAACTCAGGAGCCTTTACAGAGATAACCTCGAGGAAGTTGCCGTAAGTTACAGCATCCTCGCCATTGTCTACATAGAACTCAGCAACAAGGTTAAGCAGACCAGTTGCAGGGTCAAAAGTAGAGTTCTCAGCGTCAATAGCCATCATAACCTCGTAACCATTCTGTACCAGACCGGTGTTCTGTACAAGGTATGCAGTTGGAAGGGTTACAGTACCATCCTCCTTAGCAGCGAAGTAGATTGGGTAACCTGCCTCGTAGAGCTCTGGCAGACGGTAGAGAATACCATACTCAGAGTAGAATGTACGGTCAGCGTCCTTGGTATTAACCTCGCAACGGCCCTTCTCAAGGATTGGCTCCCAAGCAGCACCCTGGCTCTCAGAGTAGAAGAGTGCGCCCTCTGGAAGAGTCATCTCGGTGAATGAGAAGTCGCCATCCTCCTCAGCATTTGGCATAACGAGCTCGTAAGAGCCGAGAGCAGGAGCGATTGTGAGAGACCAAAGGCCATTGCTGTTTACATAGTAGGTATTGCTACCTGTATAGCTACCACCTGGGCAACCGAGCAGCTTCTGTACTGGGAAGGTAATCTTACCACCGCGAATGCTACCATAGAACTCGTCCTTAGGAGTAGCATCGTTATCAAGGTAGTAGTGTACCATAGAGTAGATCATAACTGGACCAACGCCATCACCGTCGTTGACTGTAAGACCAACCTCCTGAAGTGGAATATGTACGCGGTCTACGCCATCAACATAGATGTTGAATGCAGCCTCGTATGGAGTAAAGCCACTAACGCCCTCAAATGGGTAGTAAGCATTCACAACGCGGTAGATACCGAGCAGGTCCTCCTCAGTTCCCTTACCCTCAAGGGCAGCCAAGAACTTCTCCTCGTCAGCAACAGAGTCAGCACGAACCTGAACCTTTACTGGGTAAACGAGTGGCTGAGAGAAGCCATACCAAGCAGCAACCATATCCTCAGAGAACTCGCACCACTTGCCACCCTGCTCGTCTACAATAGCACCTACCTCAATCCACTTTACGCGGTTGATAGTTACGCTAATAACTGTAGAGTTAGTGGTGTCATACTGCTTTACATAGAGTGGGTCATTCTCAATAGAGAGCTTGAGGGTGTAAGGAACACCCACCTCAGCCTTATCAGAGAGGGTTACGGTGAAGGTTGCAACATCCTCGCCATCCTCAAAGACGATAGGCTCTACGGTATAGAGGTCGTCGGTATTAGAGAGAACCTCTACTGGAACGGTAATCTCACCGTCAATATTCTCACGATAAGCGGTATAAGTGAAGACGGTAGCCTCACTTGGGTCAAGGCTCAGATCGCCAGTAGGACCCTGCTCCTCGCAGATCTCCACTGCTGGGAAATATACGCCATAGCAACCCTCCAACTCTGGAGCACCCGGCTCGTGGGTAGGATCCTCGCTACAAGCGACCATACCTACCGTCGCAAAGGCGAGCAGAGCGTAGAAAAATTTATTTATTGCTTTCATATATATCGTTTTTTACAGTTTTACACAATCTTAGATTACTCCATCCAAGGGGTTACAGTACCAGATGGGTCAGGGTTGTTGGTCTCAGAGAGAGCCTTGTTATCCTGAGCCTCATAACCGTTGATAGGCACATTGAACCAAGGAGCAAGACCGTCGCAGTTGAAGCGAGCAAGCTCTGGGTGGTTAGTACCTGGGTAACCACGCTCAATCTTAAGCAACTCTGGGCAACGCTTGTAGTCAAAGAACATCACGCCCTCACCCCAGAACTCAATACGCTTCTGGAAGAATACCTCCTTAAGCAGCTCGGTACCTGTCTTTGTGCAGGTGTACTCTGGGTTACGAGTCTTAACAATCTCAACCAGTGAAGAGGCATCACCATTACGAGCATCACACTCAGCGATGATAAACTTCATCTCCTCCATACGCATCATAGGGAAGTCGGTTGCAGAACCTACCAGATAGTCATCTGGGTTACCCTCGCCTGGACGGAACTTGATAGCACCATACTCTGGCAGCTCCTCTGGACCTGGGTAGCCACCCTCAACAGCAGGGATGAATGATACCTCAGCCTCCAGTGGGTGACCTGCAGGAGCCTTCCAAGAGAGCTTACGGAAGTCGGTGTTAGGAATCTGAGAGTAGAAGTTTGCATCTACCATCACATAAGCACCAGCACCTGGACCACCATAACCATAAGAGTTCTCGTTAGACATAAACGATACGAAGTTGATAATACCAGTCTTAACTACATTTGACTCTGAAGATGTGCGGATGCAGAGCATCCAAGACTGCTGAGAGTCAGCATCGTTAAAGCCGGTGGTAGTTGATGCCCACTGCTCCTTAGTAAGTGGAGAGTAGTTGCCTGAAGCAAGCGCCAACTCTGCATACTCCTTAGCCTTTGCATAGTCGCCCTCATAGAGCTTTGCACGAGCGTAGATACCGTAAGCTACAGCCAAGTCAGGCAGGGTCTTATCGGTAGTTGGAGCCTTGTCAGCCAGCAGTACTACTGCCTTGTCAAGAAGCTCGTAAATCTTTACCAGTGCATCAGCCTTGTTAAGACGAGGGTTGTTCTTAGCATACTCCACAGTCATATCCTCGTGGAGGTAAGGAGCTGTAAGACCTACGATGTTTGTACCAGTGGTATAGTTGTTCTCCTTGAACTCATAGAACTCAGTCATCTCAAGCATAGCCAGTGCGCGGTAAGCGTAAGCAGCACCTGCATAAGGCTTGTTCACCTCGTTAATCTCCTCAACATTGTCAGGATTCATACGAATCACATCGTTAGAGAGGGCGATAATCTTGGTGTAGATATTCCAGAAGGCCTGAATATGAGCACTTGTAGAACTCAAGCTCTGGTTGTTCTGGAACTGAGAGTACCAACCGTAAGGGTTAGAGGCGATAGTAAGGTCGTTACCCATAACCTCACGGTGTGCACACAATGATGGGTAGCCGTAGAATGAGTGCACTGGGTTAGAGCCTTGATAAACCATTGCATTCGCTGCATAGTTAGCAATCGCAGCAGTCATAGACTTCTGAGCGTCAGCAGATGACACAGCCTGCTCTGCCGAGATAGAGCTACCGGTAGGGAATGTCTCCTTGATACAGCCGGTAGTTGCGACTGCAGCAAGAACACTGAAAATTGCTGTATATCTTAATATATTTTTCATATCTTTTCTCCTTTCTTTAGTTATTAGAAGGTCAGATTAACACCACCGGAGATGGTACGGATTGGTGAGTAGTATGCAGCAGATGCACCACCAGTAAAGCTCTGGCGTGGGTCAAGACCCTTACGAGCAGAGGTGTACCAAATATTCTCAGCAGCTACATAGATACGGAGCTTAGAGACACCAATCTTAGACATCCACTTGCGAGGGAATGTGTAACCGAAGTTTACATTCTGCAGGCTCAGGTAAGATGCAGACTCAAGGAAACGGTCTGAAGAAGAGGCAGTGTACTCGTCACCATATACGAAGCGTGGGTACTCAGAGTTTGGATTCTCAGGAGTCCAAGCGTTGTAGATATCCTTGTGGATTGCAGAACCTACATTGACATGGCTGGTGCTACGGCTTGCCATAGAGCCTGCGTAGTCGCCATCGTAAACCTTACCACCAATCTGATAAACGAAGTTGAGTGACAGGTCGAAGCCATAGAGGTCAAATGAGGTACCGAAACCACCATACAGATCAGGCAGAGAGGTATCAAAGATGAAGTAATCAGCCTGTGAGTAGTCCTCAGTCTTAACGAGCTCAAATGATGGCTGACCAGTGGTCTTGTCCACGAACTCGCGGCGCTGCCAGTACTGAGCCTTACCGTTCTCAGGATTTACACCTGCGTATGCGCGGTATCTCTTAGTATAGATTGCGTGACCGATAGCGTACATGTTAGTACCAGAGTAGTAACCAGTGTAAGCGTTACCCTCAAGGTCGTAGAGCTGGTCTACAACATTGTCAGCGTCAAGGTCAAGAATCTTATTCTTTACAGTTGTCAGGTTGAGGTTGAGGTTCCAGTTAAAGTTCTTCTTGCGAATGATGTTTGCATTCAGAGCAACCTCAACACCCTGGTTAGACATATCACCTACGTTCTTGTAGAAACCTGAGTAACCCATAGATACTGGCACTGAGTACCAAGAGAGCATATCAGTAGTGATACGGTTGAAGTACTCAACGCTACCTGCCAGGCGACCCTGCCAGAGTGAGAACTCAATACCTGCGTTCATATTTGCGTTGGTCTCCCAAGTAATCTCCTCGTTACCCTTTGCAGCGAAAGCAACTGACCACTTGTCAGTACCGTCGTTAGCGATTGAGTAGCGGTCCATATAGAGGAAGTCACCAATCTTATCGTTACCCTGTGAACCGTAAGAAGCCTTAATCTTCAACTCATCTACCCAAGAAGCGTTAAACCAGTTCTCGCGGCTGATAAGCCATGCAGCAGATACTGACCAGAAGTTACCCCAACGGTGATCTGGGTGGAAACGAGAAGATGCATCACGACGATAAGAAGCCGAGAAGAAGAGGCGGTTATCAAAGTCGTACTGACCACGGAAGAGGTAACCCTCGTTGTTATACTCTGAGAATGAAGAGCTTGTGCTTGTCAGCTTAAGACCCTGAGTAAGCTCCGAAGAGTCTACAGAGTAGAGACCGTTCTTGTAACCTACCAGTGAACGACCCATATCGTAGTTGTTCTCGTGACCGAGCAATACATCTACATGGTGAACATCGTTGAATGTGTAGTTCCAAGTGAGCAACTGCTGGAGGGTGTAGCTCCAGTATACAGACTGCTGACGACCGATAGAACCACCAGATACAGCATACTGACCGTAGAGTGGGTTAGCGGTGCTGATAGCCTCAGACTGGCTTACAGATACACCACCGTTGAAGGTGAACTTGAAGCCCAATGGGAGGATAACATCTGCAAAACCGTTGAACGATGCAAGGTTAGATGTAGAGTTATTCTTATCCAGCATCAGAGCTGAGTATGGGTTCGCATTTGAGAGGTATGCACGGTTCAGACCACCGTTAGTACCTGCCTGAGTTGCAGTACCGTGGTCGTAAACGATGTTACCATAAGAGTCACGACGGATATTACCCTTACCATCACGAGTGTAGAATGGATAGATAGGCGCAATCTGTGAAGTGTAAGCAAAGATGTTCTCAGTAGAACCTGAAGAACCATCACCTGCAGAGGTCATACTCTTAGAGTAGGTGTAAGATGCGTTACCACCAACCTTGAGCCACTTCTTCGCCTGGTAGTCAGCACGCAGACGAGCAGTGTAACGCTCATAACCGGTGTTATCAACGATACCCTGGTTGTTCAGGTAACCGAATGAACCATAGAAAGATGCACGCTCGCTACCAGCAGCAACATTTACGTTGTACTCCTGACGAACGCCGTTCATATAAACCTCGTCAATCCAGTTATCTGGAGTTACCCAGTAGTCCTCACCATCAAAAGTTACAAGACGACCGAGGGTAGCCTCTGGGTTGAGCTTACCGTTACGACCGATAAGATCCTGACCCTCAGGGAGTGTGTAGACATTGTAACCCAGAGAGCCGTTACCAGCAGAAGGGTCAAGCATAGTCTTGTTAGCACGCGCGTGAGCCTCGTAAGAAGAGAGACCTGCAACCTGAGTGTAGTAGTTGTACAGACCCTTGTAGTGAGTCTCATAGTACTCACCTGGATCGGTGATGTAGTCGTAGTCCTGCTGTGCACGCTGGTTTACACCAACCTTGAGGTCAACGCTAACGATAGCGTCACGACCCTTAGCACGCTTGGTAGTAATCAAGATTACACCGTTAGCACCACGAGAACCGTACAGAGCCGCCGCAGCAGCATCCTTAAGTACAGACATAGACTCAATATCGGCAGGGTTGATGTCGTTCATAGAACCAGCGAATGACATACCATCAACGATAATCAGCGGCGAAGTACCAGCCTCAATAGAAGAGATACCACGAATGATTACGGTTGGTGATGCGCCACCTGGCTGACCTGTAACATTAACAATCTGCAGACCAGGAACCTTACCATTCAGAGCGTCAATAGCATTTGTCTGCTGGCTCTTGATAATCTCCTCAGTCTTAACCTGCACAGCCGAACCAGTAAACGCCTCGCGCTTAGCCTCACCGTAAGCAGTTACGATGACATCGTCCAGAGCAGTAGCAGACTCTGCAAGTACAATATTTACCAATGTCTTACCATTGATAGCAACCTGCTGATCAGCATAACCGATGAAGGATACAGAGAGTACGCCGTCTACCGGAGCATCCAGGGTATACTTACCCTCAGCGTCGGTAGAAGTTCCGATAGTGGTTCCATCCACCACTACAGTTGCACCAGGAACTGGCGCGCCGTGACTATCGGTAACCGTACCCGAAATTTGCTTATTCTGTGCCAGAGCCATACCGACTACCGACAGAACAGCAGCTAATGAAAGTACAATTTTCCTTACCATAAGCAATAATATTAGTTAAAAAATAAAAATCTTCACATCGCAAAGTTAATAATAAACAACTACTCAACCAAATAATTTAGTCACAAAATTAGGGCAAAGTAACAGTATTGTAGCATTTTATGATAAATTTGTAGTTGATTGAAAGTAATAGTATAGACAAAAGTTACAAAATGTAATTAAAATTTTTCAAAAAATTGTTCAATAAATATAAAAACTCAAAACTCTCGGTCAAAATCTGCCCCAAATTGCACTCTAAGGGCGATTTGAAAACCCAAATGGCAACTTACAGTTTTTCGGCTATTGGCTATTAGCTATTAGCCATTGGCTTTTCAGAGGTATCCGCTGCGCGGATGGTGTTTAGGGGTACTGATTGCACCGTCGGTATTAACTGGGAGGCGCAACATTAAAGGCGACTAAAGATTATTAAGGGTTATTAAGGGTAGCGCAAACTTTTATAGCGTCGCGGAACGCGACCATTAGTAGTCCTTAATACTCTTTAATGACCCTTAATAAAAAAATTCCGCTAAAAGGCTAATAGCCAAAAGCCAATAAGGCTGGTACGCGCCCGACCCTACTCGACCTTATTCGACCTTAATGTTGCGCTATTCGGCTTGCACCGTCGTCCGCTTCTCGTAACATTTTATCGTCAGAGCGCGGTAGATACAACGCTCGGCGAAAAGTACCCGCAATGGGCTGTACTAAAGCGTACTGCCCATTGCGGGTACTTTTTGTTAGCGGCAGTAGGTGCCGCGTTATCACGATAAAATAATTTAGCGTCAAAAGGGGTTAAATGCCACGCTCGGGTAAAAAAATGACTCTGGATAGTACAGGAGCGTACAGCCAGAGTCATTTTTTTAGCTAGCGGAAGCAGGTATGCCCCTTTTCACGCTAAATATATTATATACATAGGTACGATACCTACTCCACAATCAACAACGACGAATCTCCATACGACAGAAAACGAAAATCGTTCTCAAGGGCGTAGTTGTAGATTTTGTGCCAGTCGTCGCCGACATAGGCGGAGACAAGCAGCAGCAGCGTAGACTTCGGCTGGTGGAAGTTGGTCACAATCTTGTTCACAACCCTGAACTTATAGCCGAGCGGAGTAATCATTATCTGCGTTGCCGCCTTGATACTCAGCAGGTTATGCTGTTCCATATACCCAAGCAGTGTGCTGAGTGCCCTCTCGCCCGTAAACTCGGCAGGGATATCGTACAGCTCCCACTGCCCTATCGTCCTATCCGTCTGAGGGTCAGCGCTTTGCTCTATACGCCACGCCAGTGCCGCGAGCGACTCCAATGTACGCACCGAGGTTGTTCCCACAGCGACCACCTTGCCAACTTTTGAGAGCAGCAGCTCAACGGTCTGGCGCGTAATCTCAAAGTGCTCGGTGTGCATCGGGTGCTTAGTCGCATCCTCGTCCTTAACAGGCAGGAATGTTCCCGCACCCACATGGAGGGTCACCTCGCCGAATATAAAGCCCCGATTCTTAAGGTTTTCTATCAGCTCGCTGGTAAAGTGCAGTCCCGCCGTAGGTGCCGCCACAGAGCCCTCAAAGCGCGAGTAGACGGTCTGGTAGCGGGTGTTGTCAATCTCCTCGCTCTCGCGGTTGAGATATGGCGGAATAGGTATTCGCCCCAGATGCTCCAGCAGCTGACCGAAGCTCATCGGCGCATCCCACACAAAGCGGACAATATGCTCGCGAGTGCCTCGCTCGGCAATATATGCCTGCAGGAGGTAGTCAGCGCCCTCATAGCTGAAAGGTATCTGCACAGCCCCCTCCTTCCACTTCTTCAGGTTGCCGACAATACAGCTCCAGCAACACTCTCCACGCACAGCAAAGGCGCGCTCGTAGTCCGCAGGAGCGTGCGGCTCAAGACAAAAGACCTCCACACGCGCACCCGACGGCTTGTGCATAACCAGTCGCGCTCGCACAACCTTCGTATTGTTGAAGACAAAGAGCGTATCGGCAGGCAAGCACTCGCCAATCTGCGCAAAACGCCTCTGCTCAATCGCCCCATTGCGATATACCAACAACTTGGAGCCATCCCTCCGCTCTAACGGAAACTTGGCAATGCGCTCATCCGGCAACGGATAGTCAAATTCGTTAATATCAATCATATTGGCTACTTTAATAGTACCGTAATAGTACCGCAGCTTTTTGAAAAAAGCTGCACCAAAAACTTTTGGAGAAACTCCGTTTCTCTTCAGCGCTGGTGCGGATTTAGGATAACTGAAGTTATTGAAACAAAAAATAGCCACCTTCGGTTTCAAGCCAGCTTGACCTCGGATGGCTATTTTTTATTTCACTGCCTCCGACAGTCGCCCTAAATCCGAATAGAAGCTCTACTGCGTTAGCCTGCTAATGGCTAATAGCTAACAGCTAAGGTATTTTATCGTCAGAGTGCGTCAGGTACGGTGCATCGTGCAAAATTTCAGTCGCGGATAGTACTAAAGCGTACAGCCGCGACTGAAATTTAAGGGATGTGCCGTAGATGGCGTGCTATCACGACAAAATGTTAGAAGCCCTTACCAATCGCCAGGAAATCCTCCGCCTTCAACGCTGCACCACCGATAAGACCACCGTCTACATCCTCCTTAGCGAAGATCTCGGCTGCGTTAGAAGGCTTGCAAGAGCCACCATAGAGAATTGGACACTCAGCAGCTGCTGCGCCGAACTTTGCAGCGAGCACCTCGCGGATATATGCGTGAATCTCCTGTGCCTGCTCTGCAGTAGCGGTCTCGCCAGTACCGATAGCCCAAACTGGCTCGTATGCGATAACGAGGTTAGCGAACTGCTCCTCAGTGAGGTTGTAAACTACCTCCTCAATCTGAGCCTTGCAAACTGCAAAGTGGTTGCCAGCCTTACGCTCCTCAAGGCTCTCGCCTACGCAGTAGATAGGGGTCAGACCGTTAGCATACGCCTGAGCCATCTTCTTGTTCAGAGTCTCTGAAGTCTCACCATAGTACTGACGACGCTCAGAGTGACCGAGGATAACATACTTGCAACCCAGAGCTGCAATCATTGACGCTGCGATCTCGCCGGTGTAAGCACCCTTAGCCTCAGTAGCGCAATCCTGTGCACCTACAGCGATATCAGAGCCCTTAACAGCCTCAATAACCTGTGAGAGGTGGGTAAATGGAGGGCAAACGATAAAGTTTACACACTCACAAACCTCGCCACGACCAGCTACAACATTCTTTGCAAGCTCAACGCCCTCAGCAGGCAGGGTGTTCATCTTCCAGTTACCTGCAACAATCTTCTTTCTTGCCATAATTTTCAATAGTTTTTATATGTTTAACAATAATTTGCTACTCCTTGTGACTCTCAATCCAAGTCTTGATTTCGGCTGTTGGCAGGCCGAGCTTGTTCTTCTTGTTGAAGCCGCAGAGGTCGTTAAAGAGCTTCATGCCGCCGCTCTTGGCGGTGCCAGCGAAGGCCTCAAGGGTGATGTAGCCCATCTTCTGGATGGTCTCAACCCACTCGGCAGGTACGCCAGCCTCGGTATATACCTCAGCAGCATCGGCAACAACCTTCTTCTCTGGGCGCATAGTTGGGAAGAAGAGCACATCCTGGATAGATGTCTGGCCTGTCATAAACATTGTCAGACGGTCAATACCCATACCCATACCAGAGCAGTTTGGCATACCGTACTCCAGCGCGCGGACGAAGTCCATATCAATGAACATAGCCTCGTCGTCGCCACGCTCCGAGAGGCGCATCTGCTCCTGGAAGCGCTCCAACTGGTCAATAGGGTCATTAAGCTCCGAGTATGCGTTACAGAGCTCCTTACCAGCCACGAAGAGCTCAAAGCGCTCGGTCAGGTCCTCATTGTCGCGGTGGCGCTTGCAGAGTGGCGACATCTCAATAGGATAGTCGCAGATAAATGTAGGCTGAATAAGGTCGCCCTCGCAGTACTGGCCGAAGATAGCGTCAATCAGCTTACCCTTGCCCATAGTGTCGTCCACCTCAACATTGAGGCGTGCGCAAGCCTCGCGCAGCTGAGCCTCGCTCTGACCAGTGATGTCGTAGCCGGTCTTCTCGCGGATAGCGTCGGTCATGGTCAGGCGACGGAATGGAGCCTTGAAGGAGATGGTCTTGCCATCAATCTCCACATCGGTAGTGCCATTTACCGCCAGCGCGATACGCTCCAGCATATTCTCGGTAAACTCCATCATCCAGCGGTAGTCCTTGTAGGCGATGTAGATCTCCATGCAGGTAAACTCTGGGTTGTGGGTGCGATCCATACCCTCGTTGCGGAAGTTCTTACCAAACTCGTATACGCCATCAAAGCCACCCACGATAAGGCGCTTGAGGTAGAGCTCGGTAGCTATTCGCATATAGAAGTCAATATCCAGCGCATTGTGGTGAGTGATGAACGGACGCGCCGAAGCACCACCCGGAATAGGCTGAAGGATAGGGGTCTCAACCTCCAGGCAGCCGTGCTCGTTGAAGTAGTTGCGCATGGTTGCGATAATCTTCGCACGCTTAACAAACACATCGCGCACCTTAGGGTTTACCACAAGGTCTACATAACGCTGACGATAGCGCACCTCTGGGTCTGTCAGAGCATCAAACTGCTGACCATCCTTCTCCTTGACCACTGGCAGTGGACGGATAGACTTTGACAGAACGGTGAACTTGCGGCAGTGAACGGACAGCTCGCCCGTATTTGTGCGGAAGGCAAAACCCTCTACGCCGATAAAGTCGCCAATATCGAGCAGCTTCTTGAATACGGCGTTGTAGAGCATAGGCTCGCCCTCTGGGCAGATGTCGTCACGACGGATATATACCTGGATACGACCAGTGTGGTCCTGCAGCTCAAAGAATGATGCGCTACCCATAATTCGGCGGCTCATCATTCGTCCTGCGATGGTAATAGTCTGGAAGTTCTCTGGGGCAGCATCAAAGCCCTCGGCGATAGATGCCGCTGTAGCGTTTACATCAAAACGCTCTGCTGGATAGGGGTTAATACCCGCCTCCCTTAAGGCAGCAAGCGACTTACGACGCAACTGCTCCTGTTCACTCAGATGTTCTAACATAGTTCTATTTCGTATTTATTTCTTTCAAAAAATCGCGCAAATTTAGCTGTTTTTCAGCAGAATATCAAGTTTTCGCCACAAAAGATACATCCCCCAGCCCGAAATAAGACCTACGCCGAGACCCAAAAGGAGGTCTAACGGATAGTGACAGGCCAAGTATATGCGTGAGTAGCAGATAATTAGCACCGCCACGGCGATAAACCAGCTAAACCAACGCTTGCCAATTACTGGCGCAGAGAGAGCCGCCAGAGCAGCCGTCGTTGCCGCGTGTGCCGAGACTGTTCCGTATGGACCGTGGGCGTAAGATACGACATACGCCAAATCGCGCACCGCAGGGTCAAACATCGGGCGATTACGCGCAGGGAAGGCCTCCCAGAGGTTCTTCAGTAGCCCCGTATGCTTGAATATACCGCAGAGCATATCTGCCAGACCCATAGCCAGCACCAAGCAGACCACAAAGGCAGCCAGGCTCTTCCACCCCCAGCGGCGCTGCACCGCCCATGCGATATAGAGGTAGAGGGGTATCCACATAGCCGTGCCCGAGATGGTTGTCATCAGCCAATCCATCACCGCCCCGCCGTCAAAGTTGAGCAGCAGAAATAGTCGCTCGTCAAAGTTGAGATTTTCCATAGTCCCGTACTATTTGCGAAAAGAGTCTATAAACTTAACCATCACATAGAGCACTGCGCCAATAGCACAGAGCATAAGTTGGTGTCCCATAGCGCTTTAGTTGTTCAGCTCCGTACCCGCTGCGCGAGCGATACCCTTTGGTACATCGGTCTGGTCGTAGCAGTTGTAGAAGTGCTCAATGCCCGCGCCCTTGATAAAGAGTGGCACCTGCATACCCGTATGGTTCAGGCTTATCCAGGCGATGTAGGCGCGCTTGTTGAGTATCTCTATAGCTAACGAGGCGAGCTTCTCGTTCACATTGTAGAGGCTCACAACCTTATCGCTATTCTGAGCGAAGCTCTTATCAAAGGCCTTGCGCAGGCTCTGCTCGTCCTTGCTACGCAGGCGAACATGCTCCCAGAAGCCCAGCTCGCTCTTGAGCAGCGCCACCATATCCTCCCACGAGGTCTTGCCCTGCTCGCGCATAGCGCCCATCTTGTCGGTCAGCGCAGATATAGAGCCCTTCTGCCATGCCAGACGCTCCATATTCATCTTGTAATTTTTGTATCCGAGGTTCATACCGCCCGTCTCGTGGTCGGCAGTGACGATAATCAGCGTCTCGTCTGGATGCTTGGCATAAAACTCCAAAGCCATATCTACCGACTTTGAGAGGTGGTTTACCTCCTCAAATGTCGTCACCGCATCGTTATCGTGGGCGCAGTAGTCTATATGTCCCGCCTCAACCATCAGGAAGAAGCCATCCTTAGACTCGCGCTCAAGGTAGCTTATTGCCGCATCGGTATAGTCCATCAGCGTAATGTCGCCCTCGGTGCAGTCGTTGGCATACTTGAGCGCCTTGCGAGAGAGGTCGTCCGAGAGCAGCAGCACGCGCTTCCCGCGCACCTTGCCCGCAGCCTTAGGGTCTTGTAACACCTTCATATTAGCCTGCTTAGCCTTCTCTACATAGTCCTTTGGCAGCAGCCCGTCGCGCTTCTTGTAGAGGACTGTAGAGCCCGCAGCAAAATCCACCTCGGAGCTGAGCAGCTGCTCAAAGAGGTTGCCATAGTTGCTGCGCGACTCGTTGTGCGAGTAGAAGGCGCTCGGCGTGGCGTGGTTTACACCCACATTGGTCACAACGCCCACCTTCATGCCGCGCTCAGAGAGCAGCTCGGTAATATTTTTCACACTGCGCTTCTCGGCATCCACGCCCATATATCCATTTACGGTCTTTACGCCCGCCGCCAACGATGTCGCCGCAGCCGAGGAGTCGGTCACAAGCGATGATGCGGAGTGGTTTGTCACAAATGTACGAATCGGAAAGCGCGTGAAGCTCAGCCTACCCTCGTTAGGCATCTCGGGGTGCACAGAGGCGTTGTAGAGCTCCGTGCCGTAGACATGGTTGATGCCCATGCCGTCGCCGATAAATAGGAATATATACTTCGCCTGCTGTGCCTGGGCCGTGCCGAGGCAGAGCAGCAATACGGTTACAAAACTGAGTACTCTTTTCATCTTCATCACTTTTTTAGTCTCTTCGGTTATTTATTAGGGCTACATAGTAGAGCAGCGAAGCTATCGCCGAGAGTGCCGCCACAAGGTATGTGCGTGCAGCCCAGCGGAGCGAGGTCTTTGCGCCATCCATCTCGTCGGCACGCAGCACACGGCTACTCTCAAGCCACTCCAGCGCCCTATCCGAGGCGTTGTACTCCACAGGCAGGGTCACAAGGGCAAATACTGCCGACATGGCAATCATACCCACGCCTATCCAGCAGATTGTAGCGCTGCCCGACACGCTCATCATCACCAGACCGATGATAATCACCCACTGCGCCATAGAGGACGAAAAGTTCACTATCGGCACCAACGAGGAGCGCAACTGCAGCGGAGCATAGCCCTCAGCGTGCTGTATGGCGTGGCCACACTCGTGACAAGCCACCGCAGCCGCGGCTATGGAGCGACTGCTGTAGACCCCCTCCGAGAGATTTACCGTCTTGGTCGCAGGGTTGTAGTGGTCGGTGAGCATACCGCCCGTCTGGGTAATCTTCACATCGTGAATATTGTGGTCGCGCAACATCTTGGCAGCAATCTCTGCGCCCGTCATGCCGTTGCTCTGCCATACATTGGAATACTTATTGATAACCGAGCGAAGGCGCGCCTGCACAATCATACCGGCAATAGCCACGGCGATGATGATGAAAAATGCCTCCGAGGTGGTTAGATTGGTCAAAAACGAGCCCTCCTGCTCGTAATAACCTGCCTGAAGAAGTGTTGTAAACATATCTTTGAATTTATTTGTTGCCTATAATACGCACAAAGTTAGAAAAAATTGTGTAAATTTGCACTATGATACCTACGAATTTTACCGTTGAGGACGAAAAGTTTATGCAGCTGGCTATTGACTTATCAATAGAAAATGTCGCCATTGGTGGCGGACCATTCGGCGCTGTTGTGGTTCGTAATGGGGAGGTTATCGCCACTGGAACAAACAGAGTAACAGAGTCTTGCGACCCCACTGCGCACGCCGAGGTTAGCGCTATTCGCGCCGCTTGTGCCGCCGTTGGCAGCTTCAAGCTCAGCGGCTGCACGGTCTACTCCTCCTGCGAGCCCTGCCCTATGTGCCTGAGCGCACTCTACTGGGCTGGCGTGGAGCGCATCTTCTACGGCAATACTAAGCAGGACGCCAAGCAGATTAACTTTGACGACTCCTTCATCTACGACCAGATAGCCCTTGCCCCCGAGGCTCGTGCCATCCCGTGCATCAACATTATGCGCGACAGTGCGTTGGCGGCCTTCCGTGCGTGGAGCGAGAAGGAGGATAAAATACCATACTAACCGATGAACCTACCACTATTTATCGCCCGACGCACCGCCCGCTCTGCCACCTCTACGCAGAGCACTATGGTTCGCATCGCTACAGCCGCTGTAGCGGTGAGCGTCGCCGTTATGGTGGTAACTATCGCCGTTGTGGCGGGCTTCAGGGAGCAGATACGCGCCACGGTGAGCGACCTGTCGGCAGATATTGTCGTCACCGACCTTGCAACCCTCTATGGCGCCGACTCCCGCCCTGTGGCTAAGAGCCAGAGTATACAGACCATCTTCGCCACTACCGAGGGCGTTGAGAGTGTAGACTACTACGCTATGCGTGGCTGCGTGGTCCGCTCTAAGGGTGGCGCGGCAGGAGTTGTTGTCAAGGGCGTTACCCACTTTGACCCCCAGAGCACTATCGCAACATCCGTCACCGAGGGCACTCTGCCTCGCATCGTGGAGCAGCGATATAAGGAGCTGCTGCTGCCCGAGCAGACGGCAGAGAAACTTGGCGTAAAGTGTGGCGAGCGCGTGGAGCTGCTCACTATCGGCGGCGAGGGTATCCCTGAGCGCGATATTTTCAAGGTCTGCGGCATCTATCGCACCGTTGGCGATATGCCTACAGTCGTTGCGCTGACCGATATCCGCAATGTCCAGCGCCTCAATGGCTGGAGTGCCGATACCGTCTCGGGCTTTGAGCTCCGCGTGGCTGAGGGGGCAGATGCCTACACCACCTCGGAGTTGATAAATACCGCCCTTTTTGAGCAGTACGAGGGGGACGAAAACCTTTCCTCCGTCTCGGCGGAGCAGATATACTCCAACATCTTCGCCTGGCTGCAGACGCACGACATAAATGCCGCCGTTATTGTGGTCATTATGTTCATCGTGGCGCTCTTCAATATGGTCACCGCCCTGCTTATCCTGCTCTTTGAGCGCACCCGCATGGTGGGCATCCTCAAGAGTTTAGGCATGAACAACCGCACCGTAAGGCAGATATTCCTCTATCAGGCGGCTCGCATCGTGGGCATAGGCTTGGCTATCGGAAATGGCTTTGCGCTGCTGCTCATAGCGATACAGAGGTTTACGGGACTGATAAAATTGGATGCTACGGCATACTTTGTCGCCGAAGTTCCCGTTTCTATAGGTGTAGTGGAGATTTTGACAATAAACACTATCTTTGCAGCCGTGATACTCGCCCTGCTCTTTGCTGCTACGGCTATAGTATCAAAGATAAAGCCCTCCGAGGCGGTAAAATATGAATAACCAAAAATATATGAAAGGCACACAACCCAAGACTGAGAATGTAAAGCAGATGTTTGACAACATCGCCCCCACATACGACTCTCTGAACCATATCCTCTCGCTCTCTATAGACAAGATATGGCGTCGTCGCGTGGTGCGCACCGTGCGTCGCTTAGGTGCAAAGCGCATCCTTGATGTAGCTACGGGCACGGGCGACTTGGCTATCGCTATGGCTCGCCGTATCAGCGGCTCTATGATTTGTGGCGTAGACCTCTCGCCCCAGATGCTTGAGGTTGCCCGCACAAAGGTCGCTAAGCGTGGCTTTGACGAGCGTATAACCCTTATGGAGGGCAATGCCGAGCATCTGGAGCTCGCCGACCAGAGCGTAGATGCAGTAACTATCGCCTTCGGCATCCGCAACTTTGAGAATAAGGAGGCGTGCCTGCAGGAGCTGCGCCGCATAATTCGCAAGGATGGACATCTGGTAATTCTGGAGTTTTCCAACCCCACAAACCGACTTATCAGCTGCCTCTACCGCCTCTACTCGCACAAGATACTGCCATGGATTGGCGGACTGATATCCAAGGACCGCTCGGCATACGAGTATCTGCCCAACTCGGTAGATGGTTTTCCAAACCCCGACGCCTTCTCGCAGATTATCGAGAGCGCAGGCTTTCGTATGGTTTCGCGCCGCAGCCAGAGCTTCGGCATAGCACAGATTTACACCGCACAGAAGATATGAGACAATTTATAAACATACTATCCCTTGCCCTCTGCACACTCCTTCTGGCAAGCTGTAGCCCCAAGAAGATTGTAAACCAGATGCAGCAGAACATCTCCGTCGTGGGGGTGGAGAATATCACCGGCTCCGTATCGGGTGGCTGGGTTGTCACCCTGCGCATGGAGAATAATACGGGCTACCAGCCTACACTCAGGGCTGCCGAGGGGGATATCTACTTTGACAATACCCTTACGGCTCACGCCTCGCTGATGGCACCCGTAACACTGCCCAAGAAGAGTGTCAGCTCTATTGACATACCCCTTGAGATTAAGGTACATAGTCCTCTGAAGGCGCTCTCGCTCGTCCTGCGCTTCTCGGAGAAGAACTTTGACGGCATAGACCTCGCGCTCAAGTCTACGGTAGAACTTATGGGCGTGAAGAAGGATGTCAATATAGAGCGCACCCCAGCCAAGGATATACTCAACCAATTAGGATACAACTAACCACATGAAGAAGATTATAACCCTCATTGCACTGAGCCTCTTTGTAGCAGCCTCGGCGCAAAACCTCAGCAGCTTCAAGCAGCGACTCGCCTCGCCTATCAAGGTAGATTCGCTCACGACCATAAACGCCACGGTGCAGGTTACCGAGCATAACGATGCGGCGCATATCATCGCCACCACGCCTCCAAAGCAGCAGGGTGGGGTCAATGGCTACCGCATCATGCTCTTTATGAGCAACTCGCAAAATGCTCGCGCTGAGGCATTTGCAGCCTGCGACTCCCTTGCCGTAAGGCTTCCAGGACAGCAGACCTATGTCACCTACGACAACCCTTACTTCAAGGTCTTTACGGGCAACTGCACCACGCAGGAGGAGGCACTTGTTCTGCTTGAGCAGATAAAGCCTACCTTCCCCAAGGCGTTCATTATGCGCAACAATATCCCGCTCAGCGAGCTGTCAAAGTAGACCTACGGAGTAGCCGATGAACTTTGCCGACATAATACTGCCCTTAGCACAGCCGTGCTACACCTTTGCCGTCAGCCATATCCCCGATTTGAAGGTTGGCGAGGCTGTGGCTGTGCAGTTTGGCCAGCGGTCGGTATATACGGGCATCGTCCTCCGCCTGCACAACGACCCGCCGCGGCGTGGCAAGGTCAAGCCTGTAATCAAGCGTCTCTACGACTTCCCGCTGCTCAATAGCCGCCAGATTGAGTTCTGGAACTGGATGGCGAGCTACTACCTCTGCTCCGTTGGCGAGGTTATGCGCATCGCCCTACCCTCTCTGGTAAAGCCCCACGCTCAGACCGAGGAGCTTTACCAACCCTACACCCTTCCGCAGGAGCGCGTGCTACGCCTAAAATCTATGCCCGAGGGCGAGGAGCTGGAGCGACTCTCCCGTCGTGCACCCCGTCGTGCTGCGCTGCTCGCCTTGCTGCAGAGCAATGGCGGCGAGATTCCGCGTAACGAGTGCCAGGCAGATAGCGCCATTATCTCGGCACTTACCAAGGCGGGGATGATAGAGATTTTTGAACGCGACTGCCAGCCCCAGCAGCTGCCTATAACCCGCTCGCTGCTGCCTATGCTCTCGCCAGAGCAGAACGAGGCTCTGCGCAGGATTGATAGCGGCCTGGAGGCGTGCAATGTGGCTCTGCTCCACGGCGTTACAAGTTCGGGCAAGACCGAGATTTACACCCACCGCATCGCTCAGGCGCTCTCTAAGGGGCAGGATGTGCTGCTTCTTGTACCCGAGATTTCACTTACCGCACAGCTTGTTGAGCGTATGCGAGGGATGTTCGGACAGAGGGTCATCGCCTACCACTCCAAGCTCACCCCGCAGCGCCGCACGCAGATATATATGGATATGCTCCGCACCCCTGCGGGTAACTTTATCGTCGGCGCCCGCTCGGCTCTCTTCCTGCCTTATAAGCAGTTGGGACTTGTCGTTGTGGACGAGGAGCACGACTCAAGCTATAAGCAGTCCGAGCCTAACCCGCGCTATAATGGGCGCGATGCGGCGGTTATGCTTGCGGCAATACACCACGCAAAGACTATTTTGGGTAGCGCAACCCCTTCACTTGAGAGTTTTAATAACGCCATGGCGGGCAAGTATGCGGGCGTAACGCTTATGAGCCGCTATGGAGGCTCGCTGCCGCCAAAGATTATCATCTCGGACACTATCCGCGCCGTTAAGCGTGGCGAGCGCAAGAGCCACTTTAACAAGGAGTTACTCGACCGTATCGCCGACCGTCTGGAGCATGGCGAGCAGATTATGCTCTTTCAGAATCGCAGGGGCTATGCACCCTATGTGGAGTGCCCTCGCTGTGGCTGGACAGCCCGCTGCCCACACTGCAATGTGACCCTCTCGCGCCACCTTAAGTCCGCCTCGCTGCGATGCCACTACTGCGGATATTCTGTTCCTCAGAGCATCAACTGCCCCGAGTGCAAGACCTCGCAACTGGAGGCTAAGGGCTTCGGCACGGAGAAGGTTGAGGAGGAGATTGCAGCACTATTCCCTTCGGCTCGCGTCCTGCGCCTTGATAGCGATAGCGCAGGTAGCGATGCAGCCTATAACCGCATCATTTCGCAATTCGCCGCTGGCGAGGCTGATATCCTTGTCGGCACACAGATAATATCCAAAGGCCTTGATTTTAAGGGCGTTACACTTATCGGCGTACTCAATGCCGACAACCTGACTAATGCACCCGATTTCCGCGCTGTGGAGCGCGCTTGGCAGACCGTTCTGCAGGTAGCTGGCCGCGCAGGCCGTAGAGATAAGGCTGGCGAGGTTGTCGTGCAGACGGCAGACCCGAACCATCCACTCTTCGCGGCACTCTCGGAGCGTGGCTACCAACACTTCGCCGCTGCGCAACTGCGTGAGCGACAGATGTTTAACTACCCTCCTTTCAGCCGCCTTATCCGCATCACCCTGCGACATCATACGGCTAAAACCCTCGCCGATACGGCCTCGGCTCTGGGTACAACGCTGCGCGAGAAGTTCGGCAGCCGCGTGCTTGGCCCCGTAACCCCACTCATTGACCGCATCCGCGGCGAGATGATTGTGGAGATTATCCTCAAAATAGAGACCACCGCCTCCTTCTCCCGCGCTAAGGAGATTGTCTCCGAGCAGGTAACAACTCTCCGCCAACACCCTGAACACAAGGGCGTTACAATAATATGTGATGTAGACCCTATTTAGCTATTAGCCGTTAGCTATTGGCTATTGGCTCGTCTACAACGACCCTTCCTCCTCGCGGCTCGGCAGAGCAAACGAGTTTGCACCGCCATCTATTCCTTGCACCCGTTTTGTCGTCAGAAGGCGATAGATACAACGCTCGGGTAAAAAAATGACTCTGGATAGTACAGAAGCGTACAGCCAGAGTCATTTTTTTAGCTAGCGGAAGTAGGTATCCGCCTTATCACGACAAAATTACTTAGTGCTCCAGGTGGTGTTATCACCCCCATCCCATATTCCCTCTGGGAGGGTATAATGATTCTTGCCATCCGTTGGAATCACTAAATCGCTGGTCTGGTTCCACTTGTTAGACCAGGTGTTAGCGGTGGTGGATGGGTTCATGCGGCAGAAGATGATGTTGTCGCCGAGGGTGTAGCCCACAGGAATATTCAACTCGTAGATGCCGTCGGCGTTGCTATCGGTCATAGATGCCCACGCATTTGAACCAGAGGCGTTCCAGAAGTAGGCTGCAAAGCGGGCATCTGCCTCCTTCCAGCTACTATTTGGGGTGAAGTAGAGCACTACGGATGTACCCTCAGGCTCCTGCTGCACAGGCTCCTTACCATTTACCTCCTGCAGAGGCACAGAGGTGTAGTCTGCACCCGCCGTAACGACATAGAGGTTTAGGTTTGCGTGGTCAAAGTAGATATCGTAAGTACCCGCCTCGGTGATAGCGATGTTAGAGCCATTCTCAAAGACCTTCATATAGTTATTCGGGTTCAGGTATGCGATACCGCCGCCGAAGCTGATATCCCAAGTAGTCGCCGCCTTAACCTTCAGCTCGGCATAGGCCTCAAGGGTAACGCCCTTAGCAGAGTGAATACCGTTGTTGTCGGTCATCGGCAGGTCGCCCCAGCTGTTGAAAGTACCCGCGAGGGCGAATGCAGAGCTCTGCTGTGGCTTCTCAGGTACGGTATATCCCGCCTCGTGCCACTCGCCCGCAGCCCAATCTACGATGTAGTAGTAGTTGTATGGAGCAACGCCCACCTCGGTGTCGGCGGTCTGGTTCCATACGCTCTCCCAGCCAAACTCTGTCGCTGCAGGATTCATACGGCAGAAGAGCATCTTGTTCATACCCTGAGGTACGGCGCACTCGTATATCTTGTCGCCATTATCGTCTGTGAGCTTTATGTCGGCATAGCCGTCAGCGTCGTTGAAGAAGTGAGCCGCAAACCACGCACCGTCGTTCATCCAGTCGCTATTTGGAACGAGATATACCACGCTGCTCTCCCCTGCTGGCTCGTCAGGCTTCTGCGAAGGATTGTCGGTCGGTGCAAGAGTTCCTAAGTCGTAGAGCGTTGCTGCCGCAGCCTCAAATGGAGCACACTCGTAACGGTTGCTGCCTATGGTGTAGCTCAGCTCTACCGCTCCCGCATTTATCGGGATGATAACATCTGTGCCCGCCGCTACGGTAACCTCCGATACTGGGGTCTGGCCATCACCAAAGAGGCCATTGCCCTCAAGGGTCAGGTAGTACTCCGACGAGAAACGGATAAATGCCGACACAACCTCAAGAGTCACATTGCCGTCTGCCAATGAGGCTACAGCATATAGCTCCGTGCCATCTACACCCAGCGCGCTGTTCACAGCACCTACAGCCTGAGCGTTGCGAATAGTCACCTTGCCCGACACAAGACTCTCCACACCCTCTGTTGCGCAGAGGAAGAGAGATGGCTCAGCCTCGGTGTTTGCAAAGGTAAAGTAGTTCTCGCCATCAGCGGTTACAGCCAAGCTCTCGCCGCCCTTAAAATCTATATCCACACTCTGTCCCTCGCACTCCACGCTCTCCATCGCCGCATGGAACGACACCTCGCCCAGAATCTGAGAAGTACCCTCGCACGCGACTGCGAAAAACACAGCCACTGCGAGGGTAATAATATTAAAAAATCGTTTCATAGTCAGTCACTATTTTACGCTCCAAGTACCACCGCCCTTGTCCCAAGTGCCATCCTTAATGGTATAAAGATTTGTACCATCGGTTGGAATTGTAAGGTCAGCTGTCTGATTCCACTTGTTGTCCCAGTTGTTAGCTGTAGCCGATGGATTCATACGGCAGAAGATGATACTAGGGAACTCCTTATCAGTAGGAACAGCTACCTCATAAATACCATCACTATCTGAGTCTGTCATACTTACCCATCTCTCTCCATTTCCAAAGAAATATGCAGCAAAACGAGCATTATCTACTTTCCAGTTTGAATTAGGCTTCAAATAGAGCATAGCGGCATCCTCATCCTGCTTAGGAGCCTGACCCTCTACAGTCTGCTCTGTAGCAGCTGTATAGTCTGAACCTGCAGTCACAATATAGAGACGAGTATTGTCTATATCAAAGTAGATATCATAGCTACCTGCAGTATCCACCACGATATTGCCACTGCTATTTAGAACAATAGTCTGCCAGTGACCTGGTGTAGAGTATGCAAACTGGCCGGCACCAAAACTTGTAGTCCAACTACCATAAGACTTAACCTTGAACTCGTCATAAGCCGCAAGGGTCTGAGACTTAAGTGCATACACAGTGCCTGCAACCTGCTCCATCTTAAGCTCACTTGTCCAGTTGTTAGTAAAAGTACCTGCTATAGACCACTCAATAGGAGTATACGCTCTCCACTCGCCAGTAGAAGCATCGGTACCCCAATCTGTAATGTAATAACAGTTATTGCCATCAGTAGGAACAACAAGGTCAGCGGTCTGATTCCACTTGTTATCCCAAGTATTATCTACTGACGATGGATTCATTCTAACAAAGATAATGTTAGAAGTTGACACCTCAGCGCTATAGAGACCAAACTCTCCACTTACTGGGGCTAAGCTTACCCAACTCTGAGTATCGCTCTCGTACACAGCAAAACGCGCATTATCAGATGCCCAAACACCAGGCACAAGGAATACCTCCTTAGTCTCAACCTCTGGATCACTCAGCATGCCGAGGTTGTAGACCTTGCCGCTTGTGATGCTGAGGGTGGTCTTCTTGCACTCAATGCCGTTTACTGAGTATGTGAGGGTGCACTCTGCAGCCTCTGTAGTTGCCAAGAATGAAATCCAGTTCTCGCCCCGCGCATCAGTAGTTACAGACTGTACATTGGCATTCTCCTCTACAAAGAAAGCACCAGCCTCTGGCTCTGCGTTATTTACCAGTGTGAATGTTACAGTACCCGCACCCTGATAGTCGTAACGCAAGAATGAGTTCATTGCAGTGAGCTTAATAGCAGTTGTTGGGTTAAAAGCGCCAACCTCCTGCTGAACATAGATACCCTGCTTACCAATCAGCGAGAGTGATTCTGGGGTGTGGTTGATAACAACAGGATTACCTACAAGGCTCTCTACGCCAGCTGTGGTGCAGGTAAACTTGTTAGGCTCTGCTGGTGTGTTTACAAACTCATAAGAAGCCGAGCGGTCTGCAGCTACTACGGTAAGGATCTCGTTGCCCTCCCAAGCGGTATTCCACACACCATTGCTCTCCTGAAGGTCAACACGAGTCATTGACAAGTCGGCATAGAAAGAGAGTCCCTCTGCAGGGAGTACTACATCGTTTGCCTCGTTGTTCTTTGTACAAGCAGCTGCTCCTATGATTACCAGCGCAGCCAAAATCAAATTAAAAATCTTTTTCATTGTCTTTTGCTCTTTAACTGTTAAACATAGGTTACCACTCTACATTCTCCTCGCCGAATGATGGGCCCTCAACTCCGTTCTCAACGCTTAGCGCAAAGCCTTGCTCTGCTCTAATGCCCACAACCTCAATGGCTGGGGTCTGATAGATTTTTCTGTTCATAAGGTTTATAATTTATAGTTTCAACATTTACACAGTCTCACGATTGCAAAGATATAAAAAAAGAGAGAGAATACTCTCTCTCAGACGCATTTTCCCCACGAACGGTCAAAAAAGGGCAATGAACGGATGCTAACCATTGGCTATTAGCTGTTGGCTATTGGCTATTGGCTTTTCTAAGGTATCCGCTTTGCGGATGGTGTTTAGGGGTGCAGATTGCAGCGTTGGTACGCGGTATCCCTAAATTCACTAAACTCCCTAATATCCCCCGCTTTGAACTGAAAATCTAATTTTAAGCGAGGATTTACCACGCTCGGCAAAATTAGATGCAATTTAGCGAAAGAGGTATGTAGCTGCTACGCTCGGCAAAAATGCCGACGATGGGCTGTACTAAAGCGTACTGCTCATTGTCGGCACTTTTTGTTAGCGGCAGCAGATGCGTGCCTATTTCGCTAAATTTTGTTCAAGGCGTCAAAACCTTTGCCATAAACTCCCATCACGGAGCCAATGGTGATAAAGGCGTCGGGGTCTACTTGGTTGGCGATTTTGAGGATGGTTGGGGTGTCGCGCTTGCGGCAGACAACCATAACGATATTGTGCGAATGCTTTGTGTACCAGCCTTTTGCGTCAATGACGGTAGCGCCGCGGTGGGCGATATTATTCATGGCGTCGGCCATAGCTTTGTAGTCCTGGCAGACAATCATAATCTGGTTAGACTGCTGGTTACCGGTCATCAGCATATCCACCACATAGCTAAATACGGCGGTCATAACGAAGCCGTATACCACGCCGTCAATACCAATCTGTGCCTCGGCAGGCAGCAGCAGCGCTGAGGCGATAATTACGGAGTCTATAGAGCGGACAACCTTGCCGTAAGATACTGTGCGGAACTTATTTATAATCATCGCCACGATATCCACGCCGCCCGTAGAGCCGCCCTGCGCAAAGCTCAGAGCCACACCCACGCCCGAGAATATACCGCCAAGGATGGTTGATAGCAGGCGGTTATCCAGCTGGAAGATATCCATAATAGTGCCATCAGGCAGGGTAAACACGGTCTGCATCGTAGACATTGCGAAGGAGAGCATACAGACGCAGAAGATAGTCTTGATGCCAAACTTCCAGCCCACTATAAAGCCCGCGATAAGCAGCAGTATAGCGTTGATAATGAAGACCATAACGCCAACGGTAATCGTTCCGCCCGTAGCGTAGTAGATAAGCAGCGACAGACCCGACGCGCCACCACCGATACACTTTGCCGGCAGGATACAACCTATCCAGCCGAAGGCATAACAGAACATACCGACGGTCATGAGCAGATACTCCTTGACGCTGGTCATAAAACTCGTTTTACCCAACTGTAGCATACAAAAAATCTGTTTTTATACTCCGTTCAAACTACAAAGGTACAAAATTTTTGCCTTGATGTACATTTTTTTCCAATAATCTTTTCTCAAGCATCGCCCAGAGGGTCTCATTGCGCACCAAACCCCAGTTTCTGCCGTAGTGGTATCGGGGTGGCGCTTCGCTGGCAAAACGCTCCACGACAATATCTGCTCGCAGACGGGCAAGAATTTCAGAGAAGAGCTCTACGTACTCCTCCACCGTCCAGAATCGGAACATTTCGGGCGTGCGGTCGTACTGCTCCGCCATCGCCGTGCCGCGGAAAATCTGTAGCTGATGAAACTTCACAGTCGTGAGCGGCAGGGCGTTTATCTTGTCTGTCTGGGCTATAAGCTGCTCGTCGCTCTGACCAGGTAGCCCGAGGATAAAGTGTGCTCCGCAGTGTATGCCGCGCTGGGCAGTCATCTCCACCGCCCGCACCGCCGTGGCGTAGTCGTGACCACGATTTATCGCCGCAAGGACACTGTCGTCGGTGCTCTCTATGCCGTACTCAAGCGCCACATAATGCGTGCGAGCAAGCGAGGCGAAGTAGTCCAACTTCTGCTCGTCTACGCAGTCGGGACGCGTGCCTACAACAATGCCCGCAACAAGGGGGTTGGAGAGCGCCTCGTCGTATAATTTTCGCAAGACATCTATGTCGGCGTATGTATTTGTAAAAGACTGGAAATAAGCAAGATAGCGCGTAGCTGTGCGGTAGCGACGACGGTGGAACTCTATACCCTCGGCTATCTGCTCACTAATACTCTTTGTCGGCTGACAGTAGGAGGGGGTAAAGGCGGCATTGTTGCAGAATGTGCAGCCACCCGTAGAGAGGCTTCCGTCGCGGTTTGGGCAGGTAAAGCCGGCATTTACGGCAACCTTCTGTACTCGGCTGCCGAAGAGTCGCCTAAAGTAGGCGGCATAGCTGTTGTATGGTCTATCATCTCCCCAGATGTGCATAGCACAAAATTAGAAAGTTTTTGTATTTTTTGCAACAATTTTGTATATTTGTCTTCTAAACACTATTACTATGGAGAAAAAACTCGAAATCGGTTACCACCACTACTCCACTCCGGAGGAGCTTCCTGCCGACGACCGAGTACTGGTCGTAGAGGCTCAGGCGGCACTTAAGAAGGCTTATGCCAAGTACTCCGGCTTCCGCGTAGGTGCAGCTGTGCGCCTTGCGAGCGGAAAGATACTCCACGGCGCAAACTCCGAGAGCGAGGTCTTCCCTTCGGGCATCTGCGCCGAGCGTAGCGTGCTCTACTATGCCGAGGCAAACCACGCCTCCGACCCCGTCGTTGCGCTTGCTATCGCCTCCGACCCTTCGGAGCGCGAGTGCTACCCTTGCGGAGGCTGCCGCCAGGTTATCCTCGATGTTGAGCGCCGCCAGGGTCGCCCTATCCGCCTGATTATGAGCGGCGGAGGCACAGCTTCGGTAGTTGATAGTGCTGTGGCTTTGTTACCGTTTACTTTTCAACTATAAAGACGATGTTTAATCCAAACGATATTTTATACGAAGATAACCACATCATTGTGGTAAATAAGCGTTGCGGCGATTTGGTGCAGCCCGACCCTAATGGCGACTCGGCGCTTGAGAATGAGATTAAGGCCTTGATCAAGGTGCGCGACAATAAGCCTTTTGATGTCTTTTTGGGCGTTGTGCACCGCATAGACCGCCCCGTAAGTGGCGTGGTGCTCTTTGCCAAGACCAGCAAGGCGCTCAGCCGTATGAACGAGCTTATCCGCCGTGGCGAGATTTCAAAGCGCTACTGGGCAGTGGTAGAGAATCGCCCGCAGGCGGAGAGTGGTGAGCTGGTGCACTACATTTCGCGCGACGGCAAGAGCAACCGCTCCTACTGCTACAACGCCCCAAAGGGGGATGCTAAGCGTGCTGTACTGCGATATAATGTCCTCGGCGCCTCTGACCGCTACACCCTTGTGGAGGTGGAGCTTATCACTGGTCGCCACCACCAGATACGCGCCCAGCTCTCAAAGATTGGCTGTCCGATAAAGGGCGATTTGAAGTATGGCGCAAAGCGTTCAAACCCCAACGGAGGCATCTCGCTCCACTCGCGCAGCATGACCTTCATCCACCCAGTTCGCAAGGAGAGTGTAACCATTGAGGCACCTGTCCCTACAGACGACAACCTCTGGCTCTTCTTCGCCCAATCTCAAGCAGGACTGTAGGTATGAGGGCTGTAATTCAACGAGTTAAGGGCTGCCGCGTAGATATTGCAGGGCAGAGAGTGGGCGCTATAGATGGCGGACTCCTCGTCCTTTTAGGCGTGGAGGCGGCAGATACGGCGGAGGATATTGAGTGGCTTGCGGGCAAGATTTCGCGCCTGAGAATCTTTGACGACGAGAATGGCGTTATGAACCTTGACATCACCCAGTCAGGAGGAAGAGTATTGGTCGTCAGCCAGTTTACCCTCTACGCCTCTACCAAGAAGGGCAACCGCCCCTCCTACATCCGCTCTGCTCCTGAGCCTATTTCGCGCCCTATGTACGAGCAGTTTGTTGCGCGGTTAGAGCAGATTTTGGGCACAAAGGTAGAGACGGGCGTCTTTGGCGCCGATATGCAGGTGTCGCTTGTGAACGACGGCCCTGTAACAATTTGTATAGATACCAAAAATAAGGAATAGATGAAAAGGCTAACCCTCGTAGTGGTGCTCTTTGCACTCTCTACACACATCGCCGTAGCGTGGAACAACATCGGCCACGCTACCATAGCCCTTATCGCCGAGCGGAATATGACCGAGGAGGCGAAGCAGGGCTGCCGCAGCTACCTGAAGCACAACCTCCCCTACTACGCCTCGTGGATGGACTATTGGCGCAACTGCGCAGGCTTTGAACAGACCAGCTACTGGCATGGCGTGCCCGTAGACGAGCATAACGAGCAGATTAAGGATGATACGCGCAATGCCGCCTACCAGATTAAGCGCATCTGCAAGCGTATGCGCAAGTACCACCGCCTCAAGGACTCTATTGTCTGCGACAACCTCAAGTATCTGATACACATGGTGGGCGATATGCACTGCCCTGTCCACACCAAGTACAACAACGAGCCCGCCCTCAAGCAGCGCTCCGTGAGGATGAAGGGCAACAAACTCGGCTTCCACACCTTCTGGGATGCCTCTATCGGCTACTACAACCCCAAGATGAAGTGCGACCAGATTGCCGAGAAGTACGACACGCTGACCGACGAGCAGATTGCCGAGATTTGCAAGGGTACGCCCGACGACTGGGCTAAGCAGAATGCCATAGAGATGCGCGAAATCTACACCCTGATGGCTATGCAGAGCGAGGTTACGGAGGTTGATAGCGCCCGCCACGAGCGTATGAAACAGATTGCCATGAAGCAGATGTTGCGCGGCGGCTACCGATTAGCAAAGGTTATGAACGATATTTTTAGGGAGGTTCTATAAATTAGGTCGAGTTGATTTTGAAGAGTATTTTGAGTAGATTTCTTGTTTATTATAAAGGCGCAATGCGAGCATTGTAACTGCGTAAAAACAAGAAATATACCAAAATAAATTCAAAAGCGACCGAAATAAA
>JAFTOU010000039.1 GCA_017463615.1 Alistipes sp.
CTATGATCTGCGAGAAGAGTTTCGCTTCAATATCCTAAAGCATATAGGCACGCCAAAGCCCTCGAAACATAATATCTCGTTTGTCAATCTCGGTGTCCATACGCCTTTTGAGCTGCTTAACGCATCGGGTTCGATAGATGGGCTATGCCACAAGGCAAAGTGGCTTGGGCATACAGCAGTAGGAATTTGCGACCGCAATACAATGGCCGCCACGCTCAACCTGCAAAAGGAGTGTGCTAAGGCGGGGCTTAAACCCGTGTTTGGCTATACTCTTACAATGCTGCATAACGAAACAAAAGTCGAGATAAAGATATATGCTCTCAGCAACAAAGGACTGCATAACCTGCTCAACATTCAACGAGAGGTAATGGTAAACTCCGAAGATGGCGTCATCAAGTACTCGGAACTATTTCTCTATGCTGAGGGGTGTGCCATAGTCTTCGACACTCGCTCGACATACTGGATAACGGAGAATCCACGCAATGTCGAGCGACTGAAGGAGCGGTTCGATGCCGTATACTATCAGGTCGATGGCAATGAGTATAAGGCTGACCGCATAGACCGTGAGAAGTTAGCCGCATTGAAGCACTACTTCGATAATTGTTACGATGCAGTAAACGATTCGTTCAGCGTAGAGCCTATTCTTATAGCAGATAGCTACTACATAGACCGTGATGATGCGAAGTCGAAGATCGTACTTAATAAGATTGCTACTGGTGCTGCCCACGAGCAGAGCGAGGAGCAATACTTCAAAAGTGTAGATGAGCATTACAACACTCTGCAACCTCTATTTTCGGAGAAGTGGGACTTTGACAGACTCTTCGAGAGGATGTGCCGACATACGGTGGATATTGCGGAGCGTGCCGATGCAGCCTTTGAAACTGGTAAGATGTTTATGCCCGAATATATGATGCGTCCAGAGGAGCAGGAGCGCTATGGCGATAGACGCACGATGTTTCTTCGTCTGCTCGATGAGGGGCTCGCGGAGAAGATTCCGGAAGCGAAGCACCAAATCTACCGTGAACGATTAGATGAGGAAGTGTATATCATCGAATCGACTGACAATGTGGATTACTTCCTTGTGCAGTGGGATATGGTCAGGGAGGCAAAACGCCGAGGCATTGCAACGGGCATTGGTCGTGGCTCGGCAGGTGGTTCGCTTGTATCGTACCTATTGGGGATTACCTCTATCGACCCGATAAAGTACGACCTAATCTTCTCCCGCTTTCTTGTCCCGGAGCGATGTGGACTTAGTTGGAAAGATAAACTAACAGTCCTTGCTCCGGATATACCCATACAGCGAGGTGTGGAGTACATTGAGGTTGAGATTGAAAATACGATATATATGCTGCATCCGGAAGCCAAACTACGCATTGTGCGTGATGGCAAGGAGATGACTATTACAGCCGATAAATTGAGTTGTGGCGATGACATCCTATTAGACCGCCGAGATTGCTTGTGGAACTTAAAGGAGATAGCCAATGAACAACTACATTCATCAGAGCCCCTATAACGGCTGCGACCTCTACCAAGGCGATGCCCTCGATGTGCTTCCTATGCTTGCCGAGCAAGGTATCAAGGTAGATATGATACTCACAGACCCTCCTTACGGCACTACCCATTGCCGTTGGGATTCGCCAATAGATATAACGAAGATGTGGCAGGTGCTTCGTGGCGTTACTATGCCTTCGACACCCATACTGCTCTTTTGTCAGCAACCATTTACCAGCGTGCTTGGAGCCTCAAACCTCAAGCAGCTACGCTACTCGTGGGTATGGGAGAAGACACAGCCTACGGGCTTTCTGAATGCCAAGCGTATGCCTATGAAGGCACACGAAGATATACTCGTGTTCTACGACAGGCTGCCGACATACAACCCCATAAAGACCGATGGCCATAAACGCAAGGTTGTTATGGCAGCACACCAGCGTAAGTGTAACGCCGGGGAGATATATCATAAGCACGACAACTATCGGGACTACATCTCCACAGAGCGCTATCCACGCAGTGTCATAAAGTTCAAGACCGATAAGCAGACATCGTGCCTGCACGCAGCACAGAAACCTGTGGCACTGCTTGAGTACCTAATCCGCACCTACACCAATGAGGGCGATTTGGTGATTGACTTTGCTATGGGTAGTGGCAGTACCGCCATAGCCTGCCGAAATACAGGACGCAGATTTATCGGAATAGAGATTCAGAGAGACATATTTCAAACCGCATTAAAGCGAATAACAGATGAGCACAACCCAGGAGATCTGGGTGGACATTGAAAACTATGAAGGGTGTTATCAAGTCAGTAACAAAGGTCGTATCAAGAGCCTTGAAAGGGAGGTTACTTCGGGCGGCATTACACGCACGCAGCCCGAGCGCATACTAACGCATTGGTGTGGCAAGACATCGCTCTATGACTGCGTGAGATTATACAAGAATGGCAACGGAGAGAAGTTCTCCGTACACCGCATTGTGGCAGCTCATTTCCTCGATGACTGGGACCCAGAATTGGAGGTGAACCATATCGACGGCAATCGCTACAACAATGCTGTGGAGAACCTTGAGATGTGTACTCACCAGCGCAATATGGAGCACGCCATAGCCAATGACCTCAAAAACGACTATGGCGAGAAGAGCCGTAATGCAAAACTAACCAACGCACAGGCTGAACGAATACGCGAACGCTACTACGCTGGTGGCGTGACGCAGTTGGA
>JAFTOU010000040.1 GCA_017463615.1 Alistipes sp.
GATTTGTTTCCGGACGTAACAAGAAGATAACTTTATTAAACTATACTACTTATTATGATGAAACGACTGACTATGATTGCCGTAGCGCTGTTCGCAATGTGCAGTGCTGCGTCTGCTCAGCAGAGCAAGAGCGACGAGACTCTCGAGTTCCGTCCTCATTGGACTCTCAATGTTCAGGGCGGTGTGGCTCATACAAGAGGTGAGGCTCCATTTGCAGAGCTCCTCTCTCCAGCTGCTCAGCTCTCGGCTACCTACAACTTCCACCATGCGATGGGCGTACGTCTCGGACTCGGCGGATGGCAGGGTAAGGGAAGCGAAGTCCTCGCCGACCAGATCTACAGATTCAACTACGCACAGCTTAGCGCAGACTACATGCTCGACCTCGCAGGCGCATTCGGCGGATTCAACCACAAGAGAGTTGTAAATCCATATCTCTTCGCGGGAGTCGGTGCAGCTTACGGTTTCAACAACAAGGAGGCTGAGCCGTTCAAGGATAACCTCGCTTACTATTGGGAGGGTGGCAAGTTCTTCGTTCCTGTAAGAACCGGTCTCGGAATTGACTTCCGTCTCTCTGACCTCGTGAGCATCGGACTCGAGGCTAACGCAAACATCCTTTCTGACAAGTTCAACTCAAAGAGAGCTCACAACGTGGACTGGCAGTTCAACGCACTCGCTGGCCTTTCATTCTGCTTCGGAGGCAACACTCGTCCTTCATCAGAGTATGCTGCCAAGGTAGCTGCTGCTGAGGCTGCTGCTGCTGCACTCGCTGCCGAGAAGGCTGCTGCTGAGAAGGCTGAGGCTGACAGACTCGCTGCCGAGAAGGCTGCCGCTGAGAAGGCTGAGGCTGACAGACTTGCTGCCGAGAAGGCTGCCGCTGAGAAGGCTGCCGCTGAGCGCGCTGCAATCGCTGCTGCAAATTCAGATAACGTATTCTTCACTATCGGTTCTACAGTTATCCGCAAGGCTGAGGGCGCTAAGATCGAGAGACTTGCCCAGTGGATGAAGGATAACCCTAGCTACAATGTAACTCTTGTAGGTTATGCCGACAGGGAGACTGGTACAGCTGCCGGTAACGTGAAGCTTTCTGAGAACCGTGCAAAGGTTGTCAAGGAGAGACTCGTTGAGCTCGGTATTCCTGAGTCAAGAATCGCTTCAGCATTCAAGGGTGATACAGTTCAGCCATTCGCAGAGAATGAGAAGAACCGTGTTGTGACATGCACTCTTGAGTAGTATTAGAAGAATAACAAAACTATATACTAACATTTTTACTATTTCTTTAAATTAATTAATTTATGAAACTTTTCTCTAAAATGAGCAAACTGTTCCTCTGCGGAGTTGCAGTTGCTATGGTTGGATGTGCCGACTTTTCGGAGGACATCCAGAAGGTAGATGACAAGTTGCAGAATGAGGTTTCTGACCTCACTGAGGCTGTATCTGCTCTCCAGGTTAAGCTCGCTGAGGACTATGCTACCAAGGTTTCGGTAGAGTCTCTTAAGGCTGAACTTAACGGTACTATCGCTGCCGAGGTTGCTGACCTCGAGAAGGC
>JAFTOU010000041.1 GCA_017463615.1 Alistipes sp.
ATAGCCAGATGCGGTATAGGTCATACGCTGCACCCGCTGCATAGGCTGAATGTTGCCATCTGTGTCGTGGCAAGCGATAAACACTCCCTGCTCCGGAGTGGCTGACTCATCGATAAAGACATCCGTAACATGCTCAGCCTTGCGGATAGCATCCATAAGGCGTGAGACATATACCGCAGCATCAAACTCGATGTTCATCACATACTCCTTGAGTTGCGCCTCGATAGCGTCATACATCTCCGACTCAGGAATAGCACCATCGTAGTAGACCGTGAGGCGCGGGATAAGCACATCGCCCTTGGTGGATATTACCTCCACACGAGTACCGGCAAACTTAATCTTGCCGATATAGGCATTTATGGGGACAAGCTCTTCGGGCGAGATAGCCTCAAGGTTACCCTTTGTGCCTGTTGCGACCTTCAAGATAAGTTTGCTGTCGATATTTTGGTCATCGGTGCTCTCTACATACGACACCTGCGTGATGATACGCTTGGTCTCATCCACGGCGGCATAACCAAAGGCAAGACCATCTTCGCGGACTATCAACTCATCGCCCTGCTGGTATTGTAGAAGAGCATTCGCATAGTAGTTTGGTGTGCCGTTGATACGCCCATTGATTGCCTCTGTAATATCCACAGCAAAGACATCGAGGAGTGTCTCAAAACTGTATATCACGGCAGCAACAACCCAGAGGATGCCGTTCATCACGGACATCTTCGAGTCGCTCTTAAACTCCGAGAGTTCGAGGCGTTTATTACGCTCCGCAACTGCTTCGTTGTATATATCTTTTATCGTTCTGCTCATACTGAATACTCCTTGTCGTTAATGATAAACTTCCACTTACCTCCCTCATTCCAACTCTCCTCGTGAGTGATAACCCATATCGCCTCCATACCCGAAGTGATATTGTAGTGACCTGTATCCGCATTGCGTGCAGGCTCTTGGTAGATACCCGCAGGTACTGCGGTGAGGGTTACTTCGCAGTTTCTACGATTGCCGTACCTCTCAACCATAGCGATAAGCCACTCATCAAGCACGGTAGGTTTTATGCGTGCGTCGGTGAGATTGAGCGTCATCAACTCTCGGCACTCGACAAGAGGTTTGAGGTTGCCAGAGGTAAGCCCCGAGAGGTTGAGCGAGTAGATACCCGTCACCATTTGCAGGCTATCGAGCGTGAGGGTCGCATCCTTGATTGTCAGCTCCTCAATAGGCAGTGGTCTTAAGACAACTACCGATGTTGGTTGCAGTCCGCTCCAATCCACCTGCTTGAAATAGGCATCGGTAAACCAACGTATGCGACGACGCTTACGAACCTTATTATCGAAGATATGTTTCAGCAACTGTGGCTTATCCGAGAGCGTCACAACCTCCGTGTCGCTATTATCTCCCCAGTCAATTTCCAAAGTGCCTACGCCCGATACCGAGCACTGCACACTCAGTGTTTGTGTCGGAAGCGAAAACGCCACAGCGAGGGGCTTTGTGAAGACCTTTGGATATACATGGTGTTCGCCATTTGATGGAATAATGCCGTGCATCTCGTTATAGGCAACAACATCGGCGTTGATAATAAAATCGTCCGAGTAGATTAGTTCATCGCCGACCTTGAGTACCGTATCCAAGGAAAGGTCTGTATTGCACATCATCAAATCAACGATACCCTCGATACTACCGTAGATATGTAGTGCGATATCGTAGATGTTCTGTCCCGCTATAACCTTATACTTACCCATTGTTATCCTCCTTCTCCACAGTTTCTAATAGCAGTTCTCCCGTCTCGGAGTCCATATATGCGTTCTGGATAATCATCTTATCAGATAAAAACTCTGCCTGTAACTTAGCTGCAAGCCCATTGTTCTCCAAACTTGAGTGCAGGAAGTCGATAAGTCCTACGCCTGTTGTCGGATGCTGGTAGACATTGCCTGCCGAGGCTTTCAATAGGAAGGTTTCGTTTTGTGCTTTGGCTACACCGATATCAAAATCGGTCTCCTCGCCCGAGAAGATAGCAAGATAACCATCTCGCAAGAGAAGGTTAAAGATGCCATCTTCGTTGAGCGAATAGAGTTCGGCAAGGGTGACAGCGGAGTTCCCCGAAGTCGATTCC
>JAFTOU010000042.1 GCA_017463615.1 Alistipes sp.
ATAGCCAGATGCGGTATAGGTCATACGCTGCACCCGCTGCATAGGCTGAATGTTGCCATCTGTGTCGTGGCAAGCGATAAACACTCCCTGCTCCGGAGTGGCTGACTCATCGATAAAGACATCCGTAACATGCTCAGCCTTACGAATAGCATCAGTAAGGCGTGATACATAGACTGCCGCATCAAACTCGATGTTCATCACATACTCCTTGAGTTGAACTTCGATAGCATCGTACATCTCTGACTCGGGAATAGCACCATCATAGAAAACCGTAAGGCGTGGAATAAGGACATCACCTTTTGTGGAGATTACCTCAACACGAGTGCCTGCAAATTTCAACTTGCCGATGTAGGCATTGATAGGTACAAGTTCCTCGGCAGGGATAGCTTCAAGGTTGCCCTTCGTGCCTGTCGCTACCTTCAAGATTAGTTTGCTGTCTATATTCTGGTCATCAGTACTCTCTACATACGATACCTGCGTGATGATACGCTTGGTCTCATCCACTGCTGCATAACCAAAGGCAAGACCATCTTCTCTTACTATTAACTCATCGCCTTGCTGATACTGCAACAGAGCATTGGCATAGTAGTTTGGCGTGCCATTGATACGCCCATTTATTGCTTCGGTGATATCCACAGCGAAGACATCGAGGAGTGTTTCAAAACTGTAAATCACAGCTGCTACAACCCAGAGGATGCCGTTCATTACGGACATCTTCGAGTCACTCTTAAACTCTGAGAGTTCGAGGCGTTTGTTGCGCTCCGTAACGGCTGCGTTGTATATATCTTTTATCGTTCTACTCATACAGAATACTCCTTATCGTTAATGATAAACTTCCATTTGCCACCCTCATTCCAGCTCTCCTCGTGGGTGATAACCCATATCGCCTCCATACCCGAAGTGATGTTGTAGCTACCTGTATCCGCATTGCGTACAGGCTCTTGATAGACTCCCGTAGGTACTGCTGTGAGGGTTACTTCGCAGTTCCTACGATTGCCGTACCTCTCAACCATAGCAATAAGCCACTCATCCAGCACCGTAGGTTTTATGCGTGCTTCGGTAAGATTTAGCTCTATCAACTCTCGGCACTCGACAAGAGGCTTTAGGGTGCCACAAGAAAGCCCCGAAAGGTTGAGCGAGTAGATACCCGTAACCATTTGCAGACTATCGAGCGTAAGTGTTGCATCCTTAATGGTCAACTCCTCGATAGGCAGAGGTCGCAGGATAACAACCGAATTTGGTTTGAGTCCGCTCCAATCCACCTGTTTGAAGTAGGCATCGGTAAACCAGCGTATGCGGCGACGCTTACGAACCTTATTATCGAAGATATGTTTCAGCAACTGTGGCTTATCCGTAAGAGTGATGACCTCCGTGTCGCTATTATCTCCCCAGTCAATTTCCAAAGTGCCGACACCTGATACAGAGCACTGCACACTCAGAGTTTGTGTCGGAAGCGAGAATGCCACAGCGAGGGGCTTTGTGAAGACCTTTGGATATACATGGTGCTCGCCATTTGAAGGTACAATGCCGTGCATCTCGTTATAGGCAACAACATCGGCGTTGATAATAAAATCGTCCGAGTAGATGAGTTCATCACCGACCTTGAGCGTCGTATCCAACGAAAGGTCGGTATTGCACATCATCAAATCAACGATACCCTCGATACTACCGTAGATATGTAGTGCGATATCGTAGATGTTCTGTCCTGCTATAACCTTATACCTACCCATTGTTGTCCTCCTTCTCCACAGTTTCTAATAGCAGTTCCCCCGTCTCGGAATCCATATATGCGTTCTGAATAATCATCTTATCAGATAAAAACTCTGCCTGTAACTTAGCTGCAAGCCCATTGTTCTCCAAACTTGAGTGCAGGAAGTCGATAAGTCCTACACCTGTTGTCGGGTGCTGGTAGACATTGCCTGCCGAGGCTTTCAATAGGAAGGTTTCGTTTTGTGCTTTTGCTACACCGATATCAAAATCGGTCTCCTCGCCCGAGAAGATAGCAAGATAACCATCTCGCAAGAGAAGGTTAAAGATGCCATCTTCGTTGAGCGAATAGAGTTCGGCAAGGGTGACAGCGGAGTTCCCCGAAGTCGATTCC
>JAFTOU010000010.1 GCA_017463615.1 Alistipes sp.
CCTGCTCAAGAACCTCTTTAAGGGTACAAAGTACGAGCACCGCAACCTTATCGGTCATCTGGACGGTCTTGCATCATTCACTTACGACGATATCAAGTCGTTCTACGACAAGTGGTATCGCCCTGACTATCAGGCTGTAGTAGTTGTTGGTGACATTGATATAGATAAGATTGAGGCGCAGGTTAAGTCTCTGATGGCAGACATCCCGGCACCTGCTGCAGATGCCGCTTCTAAGGAGGAGATTATTGTGCCAAACAATCAGGAGCCTATCGTATCTATCTTTGAGGACCCAGAGATGCTTGAGAGCGATGTCAGCCTCTTTATCAAGCGCGCTGCACTGCCTAAGGAGTATAACAACACCGTTGTTGCCGAGCAGATTGCACTTATCAACTCGCTGGGTGGTGTGATGGCAAATACTCGCTTTGCTGAGATTTCGGCTAAGCCAGACGCTCCATTCACTCAGGCATACATCTCAAACGGTGGTGTAGGTATCTGCCCTACTATGGACGGTCTTACTCTGGGTGTGACTACAAAGGATAGCGGTCTGAATGCAGGCTTTACCGCAGCTCTTACTGAGCTTGAGCGTATCCGTCGCCACGGCTTTACCGAGGCTGAGCTTGAGCGTGCAAAGGCTCAGGTGCTTCGTCGCGAGGAGCAGGCTTATGTAAACCGCAACGACCGTATGAATGGTCAGTATGTACAGCGCTACTTGGCTGCTTTCCGCAAGAACGCTGCCTTCCCAGAGGCTGAGCTGGAGTGGAAGATGGATAGCGCAATTATCGCCGAGCTTCCACTTGAGGCTATCAACCAGACCTTCGCAAGATATATTACCGACCACAACAATGTTGTGATTGTAAATGCTCCTAAGAAGGATGGCGTTGTAAACCCTACCGAGGCTGATATCAAGTCTACAATCGCAGCTGTAAGAGCTTCAGAGATAGCTCCTTACAAGGATAACACCGTAAAGGAGCCACTGATTGCAGCGGGTAAGAAGCTCAAGGGTTCAAAGGTTAAGAAGGTGGGTGCAAACGAGCTTCTTGGCACTACCGAGTGGACTCTGAAGAATGGCATTAAGGTTGTTGTTAAGCCTACAACATTCAAGGCTGACGAGGTTAGCATCCGTATGGTTGCACAGAGTGGTGTAAGTAACCTCTCAGACGAGGACTACTACACTGGTAAGTACCTCTCTATGGCTATGGGTCAGATGGGTGTTGGTAAGTTCTCTTCTACCGAGCTCCGCAAGCAGCTCTCAGGTAAGAGTGCATCTACCTCAGTATCTCCAGACGACTATACCACAACCATCTCTGGTGGTGGCTCGCCAAAGGATTTGGAGACTATCTTCCAGCTGCTCTACCTCCGCTTCACCGAGCCTCGCTTTAGCAAGGACGACTTTGACGCTACTATGGGTCAGTATATCAGCTATGTAGAGAACCTGAAGAGTAACCCAGACTTCAAGTCATCTTCGGAGCAGATTAAGACCCTCTATGGCAACAACTATCGTCGTCAGCAGATCTCTACCGAGGTGCTGAACTCTATCAACTACGACCGTCTGGAGCCAATCTATAACTCTCTGACTGCAAACGCTGCAAACTATACTGTTTACATCGTTGGTAATGTGGAGCTTGATACCCTCAAGCCACTGGTTGAGAAGTATCTCGGCTCACTGCCAGCTAAGAAGCGTAAGATTACCAAGCGCGTAGACGACGGTGTTCGCTTTGCTACTGGCGAGGTTGTAAACGACTTCAAGCACCCTATGCAGCAGCCAAAGGTTAGCGTATGTCGCATCTACACAGGCGATATTGACTACAACCTTGAGAATAGTGTAACAATGAACTTCCTGCAGGATATCCTCCGCTCTCGTTACACCGTATCTATCCGCGAGGAGAAGGGTGGTACTTATAGCGTGGGCGTAGGTGGCTCAGTGAGCGCTCTCTACACCCCTACATACGAGCTCGTTGTTCAGTTTGATACCAACGAGGCTATGGCTGACGAGCTGAGCGAGATCGTTGTTGCAGAGCTTAAGCAGATTGCAGCAAATGGCCCTAAGAGCGAGGATCTGGAGAAGGTGCGCGAGTATCTGCTCAAGGAGTGGAAGAACCGCCTTGTTCAGAATGGTGCGTGGATGAACTACATCTACCAGTACTACACCTACGGCGATGCTGTAAACCGCGTTGCTAACTACGAGAATATCGTTAAGGCTATGACTGGCGAGAAGATTGCCGCTCTGGCAGCTAAGGTGCTTGCCGATAACAATATGGCATACATCGTAATGCGTCCGCAGAAGTAGTCTTAGGACATACTAAATAACGGTTCATCCGCATAAATCTGTTATGATTTGTGCGGATGAACTATTTTTTTATTAAAAATTGCA
>JAFTOU010000043.1 GCA_017463615.1 Alistipes sp.
GGTTCTATAAATTAGGTCGAGTTGATTTTGAAGAGTATTTTGAGTAGATTTCTTGTTTATTATAAAGGCGCAATGCGAGCATTGTAACTGCGTAAAAACAAGAAATATACCAAAATAAATTCAAAAGCGACCGAAATAAAACCTCCGACAGCGAAAAACTTTTTACTAATTTATAAACCTTCCATATGGTAAAATTCTTCAAACGCGAGAGTACTATCACACGCCTGAGTGCTATTCTGAGCCTCTTTACCCTTGTGGCATACCACTACCCCGTATTCAAGTTGGTAGTGAACAATATTGAGGGTGGCTTCAATGGCGTAATCATCACCGTAGGACTTGCGGTGCTGATGCTGGCGACAAACTTCTTCTTCTACAACCTGCTGCTCTACCTGCTACGCGCTGTGGGCAAGTGGATTGTGGCGCTCTCGTTTATCGCCGATGCAGTGATGCTCTACTTCGTAAATACCTACGATGTGCTTGTCACCGACGCAATGATGGGTAATGTCTTCAACACCCGCTACTCGGAGGCGTCGGGCTACTTCTCCCTCGCCGCAGTGCTCTATGTGCTGCTGCTCGGTATTCTGCCCGCTATATATACCGTCAGCCGCAAGATTGACTACCGAACACTCAAGCACTTTGCAAAGAGTACGGGCATAGCGCTGGCAGTGATGTTGGGCGTTGTTGTGGTAAATATTCAGAACTTTACTTGGATAGACCGCAACGCCACACAGCTCGGTAGCCTGCTTATGCCGTGGTCGTACACCGTAAATACGGTGCGCTACTACAACTCAGTGAAGAAGCAGAACCGTCAGGAGATAAAACTGCCCAATGCAACCATTACGACCCAGAGCAAGGATGTTGTAGTGCTGATGATTGGCGAGAGTGCCCGCCGCGAGAACTTTTCGCTCTATGGCTACGCGAAGCAGACCAACCCACTGCTTGAAAATCAGGGCGTTACAGCCCTTATAGCCAACGCCGCAGCCACATATACCACCGCGGGCGTGAAGGCGATACTTGACCATAAACCGACAGACAAGCTCTATGAGATTCTGCCAAACTACCTCTACCGCGCAGGCGTGGATGTCATCTGGCGAAGTGCCAACTGGGGCGAGCCACCAGTGCATATTGAGAAGTATCAGAAGGTTGCCGACCTGAAGGCGCTCTACCCCGAGGCGGACGAGCGATACGACGGCATACTGACCTGCGGACTGACCGAGCTGATTAACAGCAGCACCGCCGACAAAATGCTTATCGTGCTACACCTGAGCACCAGCCACGGCCCGACATACTACGCCAAGTATCCAGCTGAGTTTGAGCGCTTTACACCAGTATGCACCACGGTAGAGATGGCGAAGGCTGTACCTACGGAGCTGATAAACGCCTACGACAACACCATCCTCTACACCGACTACCTTGTAAGCAGCGTGATTGATAGTCTGAAGGCTGTCACCGACCGTCGCTGTTGCGCGATTTTCGTCTCCGACCACGGCGAGAGCTTGGGCGAGAACAACCTCTATATGCACGGCGTGCCGATGGCGTTAGCACCAGCAGAGCAGGTGGAGATTCCGTTTATCGTCTGGACCTCTAACGGTGAGAGTATCAAGAACTTAGAGGAGGTTGGGCAGTATCACATCTTCCATAGCGCAATGGACTTTTTAGGCATAAGTAGCGAGATTTACGACCCCGAGATGAGCATCTTTGAGTAGGTCGGTTTTGGCATTTGAGCAAATTTTACTACTTTTGCTCTGTAAATTTTAACAAATCGTTCTATGAAAAAGTTTTTTATGCTTGCCGTTGCAGTGGTTTTTGCTTTGTCTGCAACTGTAGCAAGTGCTTCCACCAATGGTGGTGACCGCATTTTGGGAGTTTACAAAGCAGTGAAGGATGGTGCAGTGTCGAAGGTTCGTATCTCTAAAATCGGTGACAACGCCTACAAGGCTCAGGTCTTCTGGCTTGAGAAGGAGAAGAACGCCGATGGAAGCATTCGTACTGATCTTAAGAACCCAGACCCTGCAAAGCGCAGCACCCCATCCAGCCAGATTGTCCTCATTGAGAGCGTAAGCTACGATAGCGAGGAGGGCGTTTGGAACAACGGAAATATCTACGACCCAACCTCGGGTAAGGTCTATCGTACCATCGTAGACTTCAAGGATGATAAGACCCTCCGCGTGCGCGGATTCCTCGGTCCATTCTCCAAGAGCCTCTACTGGTACAAGTTAGACGAGTAGTACAGAAAGAGAACTTCGGTTCTCTTTTTTTTGCATAAAACCGAACAACGAGACGATTTTGGTGTTACCTTTGCACGACTTAAGGTTTATTTAGTTAGGATTATGCAAACAGTTTCAGTTTGGTTGTTAATACCATTTGTCATCATGTTGCTCTCCATCGCCATCGCTCCGCTTGTGGCTGGAAATTGGTGGGAGAGAAACATCAACAAGCTATGGTATGTCATCATCATCTCAGTGCCAACAGCTATTGCGCTGGTGTCGCTGGGGCTGGGAGAGCAGCTGTGGCACCAGATGGTCTACGACTACATCCCATTTATCGTTCTGCTGGCGGCACTCTTTGTCGTCACAGGTGGCATCCGCATACATTGCAACTCGGTTGCAACGCCTACGGTAAATACCACAATGCTCTTTATCGGCTACGCCTTAGCCTCCTTTGTCGGCACTACGGGCGCAGCTATGTTACTTATCCGTCCACTGCTGGAGATGAACAGAGACCGTGCCTACAAGGTGCACACCATCTTCATCTTCATCGCTCTGGTGGCAAACTGTGGTGGTATTCTCACCCCTCTGGGCGACCCACCGCTCTTTCTGCTCTACCTGCGTGGTGCTCCGTTTAACTGGTTTATGAGTATGTACCCCCAGTGGGTGGCTGTAGGTGTTGTGCTGCTTACGGGCTACTTTATCGTGGATAACTACCTCTACCACCGCCGCGAGACTATCGGCGTGCGCCCAAGTAGCCACTACGACGACGAGTCGGGCTTCAGTATCAACATCCGCGGCGCAAAGAACTTCTTTCTGCTCGGTGGCATTGTGCTCTGCGTGGCATTTATCAACCCATCGACAATACCTGCTATGGGCGCTGAGGATGCACCCGTGTATATGAAGTTCCTGCGCGAGATAGCCCTGCTGACAATCATCCTGCTCTCCCTGCGCATGACAAAGTCGCAGATTCGCAAGGATAACCACTTCAGCTGGGGACCTATCAACGAGGTGGCGATAATATTCATAGGTATCTTCGTAACTATGACCCCTGCCTTGCTCTACCTCAACCAGAACGCCGAGATGTTCGGCCTTACCTCCCCACGCGAGTTCTACTACTGCGCAGGTCTGCTCTCCTCGTTCTTGGATAATGCACCAACCGCCGTGGCATTCCATACCGTGGCTACAGGTCTGCAACATACCGGCGCTGTGGTCGCTGGCATAGACCCTGCAATACTGCGTGCAATATCTATGGGTGCTGTCTACTTCGGCGCTATGACCTACATCGGCAACGGCCCGAACTTTATGGTCAAGGCTATCGCCGAGCAGGAGCAGGTAAAGATGCCATCCTTCTTCGGCTATATCGCCATCTCCCTCACCGTCCTACTCCCAACCTACGCTCTGGTGGAGTACTTCGTGAGGTAGCTGTTGGCTGTTGGCTGTTAGCCATTGGCTATTAGCTATATTAAGGTATCCGCTGCGCGGATGAATGTTTATAGGGGTGCAATTAGAACCGTAAAGTTCCGATTGCACCCCTTAAAATTATCGCCATAGGCGATACCACTGAAAAGCCAACAGCCAATGGCTAATGGCTAATGGCCAACATCCAAAATAGCAAGAATTGTCGCGACAATTCTTGCTATTTTAGTCTCAGCATCTGCCCTTCGGAGATTGGGCGAGTGGGGTTGAGGCGAGAGAGACGGGCAAGGCGAGAGAGGCGGATGCCGTAGGATTGGCTGACGGAGTGGAGCGACTCGCCCTTGCGAGTGGTGTGGATATGGGCGTCGCCGAGCCAGTGGCTTTTCTTGCGCTCAATATATACAATATCGCCCTCAGCGAGCTTTGCCTGGCGGTCCACATCGTTGAACTTGCGCAGGGTATGCTCGGCGATATCAAACGCCTTGCCGATGCTCTGGTAGCTATCGCCCTCCTTTGCGCGGACATAGCAGGTCTTGTTGATGCGATAGATACCATAGCCGTCGTGCGGGTTGATAGTCACGCGGAATGGGTCGGGAGCAGAGGGATCTGCCTCAATCTGTGTATTGCTCTGATTTGCAAACCACTCGGCATTCTCCTTGGCGGTCTTACCAGAGGAGTATATCGCCGCGCCATCCTCTCTATCAAGCAGATAGAGCTTATATTTCTCAATGATAGATACCAGGCGCTGTGCGTAATCGGGCGCTGTGGCATAGCCTGCGGCCTTCAGTCCGCGAGCCCAGCTGCGGTAGTCGTCCGAAGGGTATGCAAAGAGCGAGTCGTAGCGTGGCGAGGAGTCCAAAAACTCGGCGTGGTCCTGATACGACTCCTCAACAGTTGGATATGCGCGGAAGCACTCGCCCTTAGCGTCATCGTCGTGGTAGACCTTAGCGCCCGTCCAGTGCTTCTTGCACTTGATGCCAAAGTGGTTGTTTGACGAGAGGGAGAGCTTGCTATTTCCCGCATCGGACTCAAGGATACCCTGCGCCATAGTGATGCTGGCAGGAATACCGTAGCGCTCCATGTGAGCTACGGCTATAGCCTTGTACTTCTCAATGTACTCCTCGCGCGTCTGGCGCGTCTGTGCCGTAAGATAAACCGACGGCAAAATAGCTAAAAAGAGGTAAACTATTGTAAATCTGAAATTTTTCATATATCTTTGCGTTAGTGTATACAAAGATACTCCATTTTTTATAAACTATCAACAGGTAGATGAAAAACCTGCATATTATTACGCCCGTCAAAGATTCTATAGAATCAACGCTGCAGACTATCAAGGCCCTGCGAGCGTCCGATACCGATATAGACTACCAATATACCATCTACAACGACTTCAGTACCCCTCAGACTACCGCTCTGCTGGAGCAGTATGCTGCGCAGTACAACTTTGAGTTGGTAAATCTGTCGGATATCACCGACCATCCATCGCCAAACTACCTGCTTGTACTGCAGATGGCTCAGCAGCGCGCTATAGAGCAGGATGCCGACCTGATGATTCTGGAGAGCGATGTCGTTGTCGCTCCCGATACGGTGCGTGGACTTGTCGCAGGTGCTGCCGAGCGTAGCGACTGCGGTATCGCCGCCTCGGTTACCGTTGATGATAATGGCGATATAAACTACCCTTACGGCTACGCCAAAGGGCACGAGGGCGAGGTCTATGCCGTAGATAAGCACTGTAGCTTCTGCTGCTCGCTGCTCACTAACGCCCTGCTGCGCAGCTACGACTTCCACCTGCTGGACCCCGAGAAACATTGGTTTGATGTCCATATCTCCCACATCTCGCAGGGTAATGGGTTCAAAAACTACCTCTTCTGCAATCTGCCTGTTATCCACCGCCCTCACAGCAGCCGCCCGTGGAAACAGCTCAAATACACCAACCCGCTGAAATACTATTGGCGGAAGTTCGTCAAGCGCACAGATAAAATTTAGGAGGTTACCATACACGCTACCTTGCCACTCTAAAACATTTTGGTGTCAGAAGGCGGTAGTAGGTGTGCATCGTGAAAATAGCCTGGATGGGCTGTACTGAAGCGTACTGCCCATTCAGGCTATTAAGGGATGTGCAGCTAATGCCGCCTTATCACACCAAAATCCTAAATCCGACGCCTTTGTAGGTAACTATAGTCTCGTCTCCGAGTTTACGACGCAAGCGACGAATGTGAACATCAAGGGTGCGGTCGCCGACAACGACCTCGCAGCCCCAGATGGTGCGGAAAATCTCCTCGCGAGTAAAGACCTTGCCAGGCTGAGAGAGAAGGAGTTGGAGAATTTCAAACTCCTTGCGAGGGAGGGGGTATTCGCCCTGCGGGGTTATGACTACGCGGCGAGCGGCATCAAGGGTGAGTGAGTGTGCGGAAGTGGTTTGAGACTCCGGGTTTAGACGCTTCATCACTGCCCCCACGCGGCTACAGAGCACGCGCATACTTACGGGCTTGGTGATATAGTCGTCCGCACCCGCATCGTAGCTATCAAGCTGGCACTGCTCCTCCTGCACGGCGGAGAGGAAGATAATCATGGTATCCTTCAGCTCTGGAATAGTCCTGATAGCCTTACAGGTTTGGCGACCATCCATCACGGGCATCATCATATCCAGCAGGATAAGGTGCGGATGGACACTCTGCGCCACCTCTAACGCCTGCGCACCATCGCACGCCGTATAGACCTCGTACCCTTCGCGGCGGAGGTTATAGCTGATAAACTCGCGGATATCCGCCTCGTCATCAACCAAAAGAATGCGTTGCGCCATGGTCGGAAGCGGGTTTTAGAACTCTACCACCGGAGCGGTCTCGGCACCCTGCTGTGCAGCGAAGAACTCCTTTGCGCCGAAGCCAAACATAGATGCCACGATATTATTCGGGAAGGTTACAACGCGCTGGTTGAAGGACTTTACAACTTCGTTATATCGCTGACGCTCAACAGCAATGCGGTTCTCTGTACCCTCCAACTGAGCCTGCAGCTCAAGGAAGTTCTGGTTTGCCTTAAGCTCTGGATAGCTCTCCGCAACGGCAATAAGGCGACCGAGTGCAGAGGTTACCTTACCCTGCGCATCAACATACTGAGCAAACTGCTCGGCGGTCATATTTGCACCATCAACGGTAACAGATGTAGCCGCAGCGCGAGCCTCAACGACGCTCTGCAGGGTCTGCTCCTCGTGTGCAGCATAGCCCTTGACGGTATTTACAAGGTTTGGAATAAGGTCGCTGCGACGCTGATACTGAGTCTCCACATTTGACCACGCACTTGCAACCTCCTGCGAAGCCTTTGCCAGTGAGTTATATGTGCTAACACCGTATGCCACAAGCAGTGCAACTACACCTACAATAATTAAAAGAGTTGTCCTTTTCATATTCTTATAAATTTAGTTTGTTAGAATCTTGAACCTGCGCCTCCGCCGCCGAAGCTACCGCCGCCGAAGCCGCCTCCGAAACTTCCGCCACCGAAGCCGCCACCATGACCGCGACCACCAGTAGCGACAACCGTAGCCTTGTAGACCTTCTCGCGAACAGTCTTTATATGGCCGCACTCGCGACAACGATATTGGTGCTCCATAAGGTTATACTGGCGCGTAGAGCGGAGGCATGTGGAGGCTACCCTTACCACTGCGTGTTTGCCACATTTAGGACATTTGCGCGAGTACCAGACAACGAAAATCGCCACGCCGATAAAGAACAGCAGAACACCAAAAGCGACACCTAAAATTGCGAGTGCATCCTCCTCTTCCCCCTGAGCATCAAGGCTCTCCTGCTCTGAGAGCAGGCGGGCAATGGCGGCAACACCCTCAACCATACCGGTGCTATAATCGCCCACAGAGAGGTGCTCAACCATATATCGCTGCTGGATGCGCTTGCAGATTGCATCGGGCAGAACGCCCTCCAATCCGTAGCCAGTAACGAAGCGAATCTCGCGCTTATCTGTCACCAGCAGCACGCCCAGACCATTATCCGACTCCTTGCCACCCACGCCCCACTCGGAGAAGAGCGAATGGGCAAAAGTGAACACATCGCCCTCAATATCCTCCACCGCAACAACGGCAATCTGCGCCTTGCCCAGCGTATGGAGCGAGTCGCAAGCGGCATCTATAGCCGCAACAGCCTCAGCGGAGAGTATGCCATCGGGGTTGGAGGTGTATCGCGAGGCATCTGCAAGTTGCACATTAGGTACCTGCTCCACCCTATAGCGAGCGGCGGAACAGAGTGCGACAGAGGTCAGCAGAGTGAGTAAAAAGAGTGATATTCGCCTCATTTCCTATCAATAACTTCACAAAGGTATATAAAAAATAGCAAATTGTTGAAAAATCTGTCATAATTTTAATTCTGTAATTTTGAATTTTGAATTGGTTTGTCTACCTTTGTGCGATACTATTTTTACACTAAAATTACTATTATGTCTACTATCAAATCTACAGAGACTCCAGAGTTGGAGCAGGTCAGCATTGCTGAGGATGCGTCTATTGAGTGCGTTGAACAGGTTTCAGAAACTATTGAGGCAGAGGCCCCCGATGTGGAGGAGCTTACCCCTGAGCAGGAGGACCAGAGCGAGATTGTTGTAGAGTATCAGATTGCCGGCAAGAGCAAGGGCGAACTTGTGGATATGCTCGCCTTTCTGCTGGAGCAGGATATTGTACCCGATATTCGCCACTATGTAGAGGATATTAAGACAGCCTTCTACAAGCTCCACCGCGCCGAGCGCAAGAGCGAGGAGGTGGAGAGTGCAGAGAACACTGAGGAGGCTACTGCAGAGGTTACACCAGACGCAGACGAGCTTCGCCTCAAGCAGCTGCTCAAGATCTACCGCGAGCGTCGCGACCGCGCAGCTGCCGAGTCTGAGAAGGTTAAGGAGGAGAACTATCGCCTCAAGTTGGAGATTATTGAGGAGCTCAAGGCCCTTATCTCCAGCGAGGAGACTATAAATGTAACATTCAACCGCTTCCGCGAGCTGCAGGCGCGCTGGAAGGAGATTGGTCAGGTACCGCAGGCAAGGGTAAACGACCTGTGGGAGACCTACAACCTCCATGTAGAGCGTTTCTACGACTTTGTGAATATCAACAAGGAGCTGCGCGACCTTGACCTGAAGAAGAATCTGGAGGCCAAGACCGCCCTCTGCGAGGCTGCTGAGGCGTTGGCAGAGCAGAGCAATATCATTGAGGCGTTCCACAAGCTGCAGAAGCTCCACGACCAGTGGCGCGAGACAGGCCCTGTTGCTGCAGAGCAGAAGGATGCCCTCTGGGAGCGTTTCAAGGCTGCATCGTCGGTTATCAACCGTCGCCATCAGGAGCACTTTGAGTCTGTGAAGCAGGAGCAGGTGCAGAACTTAGAGCGCAAGACCGCCCTCTGCGAGGCTGCTGAGGCGCTGGTAAATCCACTGCCAACATCGCACAAGGAGTGGAACAAGGCGAGCGAGCGTCTTATTGAGCTGCAGGGTCAGTGGCGCACCATCGGCTTTGCTCCAAAGCGCGACAATACAAAGATTTACGACCGCTTCCGTGCTGCTTGCGACCGCTTCTTTGAGCTTAAGCACACCTTCTATGCAGAGGTTAAAGGCGATATGGAGCAGAACCTTACACTTAAGCAGGCGCTCTGCGAGGCTGCCGAGCTTATTCAGGATAGCGAGGAGTGGAAGGAGGCTACCGAGCGACTGCTGGAGCTGCAGGCCGAGTGGAAGAAGGTTGGTGCCGTATCGCGTCGCCACGCAGATGCCATCTGGGTTCGCTTCCGTGCCGCTTGCGACCACTTCTTTGAGCGCAAGAGCGCACACTTTGCAAATGTAGAGGATCAGTTCTCGGCAAACCTTGCAAAGAAGCAGGCGCTGATTGAGGAGATGAATAACGCCGACATCGCCGTTGGTGGCTACGATATGATTAAGGAGTTCCAGCGTCGTTGGTCAGAGATTGGCTTTGTGCCTATCAAGCACAAGGACGAGATTCAGAAGCTCTACAAGCAGGCTGTAGACCGTCTGTTCAGCATTGTTCGTGGTGCAGATCGCGAGCAGAATATGAACCGCTTTAAGGAGCGCGTGAACTCTCTCAAGCAGAGTGGCGACCGCCGTCTGCGCTCGGAGCGCGAGAAGCTCTACAACCGTGTACGCCAGTTGGAGCAGGAGGTGGCTACACTGGAGAACAACATCGGCTTCTTCTCTAAGTCTAAGGGTGCTGAGGCGCTGATTGCCGAGGTGCAAGATAAGATTGCAAAGACTAAGCGCGAGATTGCTGACACTATTGCAAAGATAAAGATGATTGACGGCGAGTAGCCGTACTGACGGCGGCGAAGTATCGCCGTCGTCCATTTGGTTAATTAGGGAATTAGGTTACTGAGTTGAACAAGTTTTTATTAAAAATTATATAAGGTATGAAACTGTCAAAACCAAAGTACATCTTCGTTACCGGAGGTGTGGCATCATCACTCGGAAAGGGTATTATCTCTTCTTCGCTTGCTCGTCTGTTGCAGGCTCGTGGTTATGTAACCACTATTCAGAAGTTTGACCCATACATCAATGTAGACCCGAGCACGCTCAACCCTTATGAGCACGGTGAGTGCTATGTCACAGACGACGGCACAGAGGCAGACCTTGACCTTGGTCACTACGAGCGATTTACATCTATCGCCACATCTAACAAGAACACCGTAACAACGGGTAAAATCTACAAGACCGTAATTGAGAAGGAGCGTCGCGGCGACTACCTGGGCAAGACCGTGCAGGTTATCCCTCACATCACCGACGAGATTAAGCGTCGCATACAGCTCAATGGTCAGACTAAGCAGTTTGATATTATCATCACCGAGATTGGTGGTACGGTGGGCGATATTGAGTCGCTGCCATTCATCGAGTCTGTGCGCCAGCTGCGCAACTCTTTGGGCTATCAGAACACCGCCCTTGTACACCTTGCCTGGGTGCCATATCTTGCCGCTTCGGGCGAGGTTAAGACCAAGCCTACACAGCACTCTGTAAAGGCGCTGCTGGAGAATGGTCTGCAGCCAGATGTTCTTGTGCTGCGTGCCGAGAATCCGCTGGAGACCTCTATCAAGCGTAAGATTGCCCTCTTCTGTAATGTTATGCCAGAGGCTGTTATTGAGTCTGTAGATATGCCTACAATCTACGAGGTGCCACTGCGTCTGTTTGAGCAGAAGATGGACCTTGTTGTAATGCAGCGTCTGGGTCTGCCTACAGAGGATAGCCAGTCAGACCTCACCGCTTGGCGTGCATTTGTAGACAAGGTTAAGAACCCTACAAAGTTTGTAGAGGTTGCCTTAGTGGGTAAGTACACCGAGCTGCCAGATGCCTACAAGTCTATCAATGAGTCATTTATCCACGCAGGTGCGATGAACGACTGCAAGGTTAAGGTTCGCTATGTCAAGGCTGAGAAGGTAAACGAGCAGAGCGCACCAGAGCTCTTTGAGGGCGTATCGGGTATCTTCGTAGCGCCAGGTTCGGGTAGCCGCGGCGTAGATGGCAAGATTGCAGCCGTAAAGTATGCGCGTGAGAATAGTATCCCATTCTTCGGCGTTGGTCTTGGTATGCACTGCGCTATTGTTGAGTTTGCACGCAATGTCCTCGGTTATGCCGACGCTGCCTCTGCCGAGCTGGATGCAAATACCAAGCACCCAGTGGTAGATGTTATGGAGGAGCGCAAGAGCGAGAAGGGCGACACCCGCCGCATTGGTGGCTATGTCTGCACCCTCAGCCCAGAGTCTAAGGCTGCAAAGGCATACGGCATCACCTCTGTCATGGAGCGCCACGCAAACCGCTACGAGTTTAACTGCGACTATCGCGAGGCATTTGAGGCTGCAGGTCTCAAGTGCGTAGGTATCAACCCAGAGACTCAGCTTGTTGAGGTGCTGGAGTTGGAGTCCCACCCTTGGTTTATCGCCACACAGTATCATCCTGAGTACAAGAGTACTGTTGAACACCCTGCGCCACTGTTTGTAGACTTTGTGGCTGCAGCATTAAATTACAAGAAATAAGAGATGGAAAGTAACAACACAAACAAACAATCAATTATCGGTTTTATCCTTATCGGTGTAGTCTTCTTCTGCTATATGTTGTACAACAACTATCAGATGGAGAAGTACAACGAGCAGCTGGCATTGGAGCAGGCTACTGAGGCTATAGCAACACAGGCCTCGGAGCAGGTTGCAGCCGAGCAGGCAGCCGCAGCTGCTGAGCAGAGCATCTCTGAGGCTACACCTACAGTAGAAGAAGATCCATTTATCATTGACGCCGCTGAGGCTCAGGAGATTGTCCTCCAGAACGACTACCTCAGCATAACCCTCTCCTCTGTGGGAGGTCAGATTGTAGATGCTACACTCAAGGAGCACACAAAGTATGCACCTAAGGAGGAGCGCAACGAGCTGGTTAAGCTCTTTGACCCTGCAAGTGCCCGCTTTGATATGAGCTTCTACCTCAAGGATGGTCTTAAAAATGTGAAGGTTGAGACCATAGCGCACAACTTCACCGTTCTGCCCGTAGAGCAGGGCGCTGATTCTCAGAGCGTTACCTTCCGCCTACCATTCAAGGGCGAGGCGTCGTTAGACTTCGTCTACACCCTCCACAACAGCAAGGCTGAGGAGCGCGACTATATGGTAGACTTTGATGTTCGCCTCAACAACCTCGCCCCTATCATGGCAAACCAGACATCTATAGGCGTGGCGTGGAGCAACCGAAGCTATCAGAACGAGCGCAGCTACAAGAACGAGAATATGTACACCTCGCTCTACTACCGCCACCCGGGTGAGACCGGCATTGAGGATTTGGGCGTATCGGAGGGTAACAAGTCGGAGAATGTCTCTACATCTGTAGACTGGGTTGCCTTCAAGCAGCAGTACTTCACCTCTGCCCTCATTCCGCAGAGTGTAGACTTTACCTATGCCGACCTTGCATACCAGACCGCACCTGAGAAGTCGGGCTTTATGAAGGAGTACTCTATGAGCGGTGCTGTACCATACAATGCCCAGACTGAGGGTTACCAGTTTGACTTCTACCTCGGTCCAAACAAGTTCCCAGTACTCAAGAAGCTCACCGACGCTGATGGCGAGAGCCTCTCGTTGGAGCGCGTTATTCCGCTGGGTTGGATATTCTCTACCTATGTGAGCCGCTGGATTGTAATTCCGCTCTTCACATTCCTGAGCAAGTATATTGAGAGCTTCGGTCTTATTATCCTTATCCTTACAATCATCATCAAGCTCATTATCTCGCCGCTCACATACAAGAGCTACCTCTCAACAGCCAAGATGCGAGCAGTGCGTCCAGAGCTTGAGGCGATAAATGCCAAGTATCCGCGTCAAGAGGATGCTATGAAGAAGCAGCAGGCAACTATGGAGCTCTACAACAAGGCGGGCATCAGCCCTATGAGTGGCTGTCTGCCAATGCTTATCCAGATGCCTATCCTTATTGCGATGTTCCGCTTCTTCCCAGCCTCTATTGAGCTGCGTGGACAGTCGTTCCTCTGGAGTGATGACCTCTCATCATACGACAGCATCCTTGACCTGCCATTCAACATCCCATTCTATGGCGACCATATCTCGCTCTTCTGTCTGCTGATGACTGTGGTGATGTTCGCATACTCATATATGAACTATAAGCAGACAGCCGCTTCACAGCCGCAGATGCCAGGCATGAAGTTTATGACCGTCTATATGATGCCTATCATGCTGCTCTTCTGGTTCAACGACTATGCCAGCGGTCTGTGCTACTACTACCTGCTCTCAAATATCATCACTATGCTGATGATGTTCGGCATCCGAGCTATGGTAGACGACGATAAGGTGCGTGCATCTATCACCACCAAGATGGCAAATACTAAGGGTAAGAAGTCCCGCTTCCAGCAGCGCTACGACGAGCTTATGCGCCAGCAGGAGGAGCTGCAAAGACGACAGAATAGGAGATAATGGCATTCGTCCAGTCTATATCCAACGAGCAGGTTACAGCCCTGCCAGCCGTACAGTTTGATGGCGAGATTGTGGTGGTAGATACACCACAATCTCTCGCCCAGGCTTGTGCGCACCTGGCAAAGCAGAGCGTGCTGGGCTTTGATACCGAGACAAGACCATCATTCACCGCGGGCGTGACAAACAAAGTGGCTCTCCTCCAGCTCTACGGCGGGGGTAAGTGCTTCCTTATCCGCCTAAACCGCGTGCAGATGTCCAAGCAGCTCACAGATATACTCCACAACCCCAATATCGCAAAAATAGGCGCCGCCGTGCGTAACGATATCCTCGGCCTAAACCAACTCCGTCACTTTGCTGCAGGAGGCTTCGTAGACCTGCAGGAGATAGTTGGCAACTACGGCATAGAGGATAAAAGCCTCCGCAAAATTTCAGCTATAGTGCTCGGCAAAAAGGTCTCTAAAGCCCAACGCCTGAGCAACTGGGAGGCCAAAACCCTAACCCCACAACAACAACTCTACGCCGCCACCGATGCCTGGGTCTGCGTGGAAATCTACAACCGCCTACTGGCTACGCAGTAAGCGGCTACGCAAACTTTCGGCAAACCGACGCTGCGGAGCGAGAGCAGAGACTGCTTGCAGGCTATGCCGAGCCACGAGGAGGAAACGACAGAATGTCGTAAACTTCGTTTTGCGTGTACCGCCCATTTTAATGTCAGAATGTGTCAGGTACGGTGCATCGTGCAAAAAAGTAGCATCGGATAGTACTAAAGCGTACAGCCGATGCTACTTTTTAAGGGATGTGCCGTAGATGGCACATTATCACAATAAAATTACAAATATCCTTCGGCAACTAACCACTCCCTCACGGCAACCCAGTCCACAAACGGTCTTGCAGAGTTTTCCGAAGTCTTGAGTGGCACGCCGAGGGCGGCATCGTCTATATATAGGTCGGCATAGACCTTTGGCGAGGCGGTCCAGGACTTCTGGTCGGGGTTGGTATTTACTCCGTAGAGTGGGATATTGTTATCCTTAAACCAGCGCACGGCGTCCTTCTCCAGGCGGCCGCTACGCATAGTATTGAGCACAAGGTGGTAGCCGGCGTCGGCAAGCTCGCGGAGCACAGGCACTGCCCCTATATCGCTGCCGATATAGGGGTAGTCGTGCGTAACGCAGGTACCATCAAAGTCTATAGCTATAACTGTCTGCGCCATAATTATCTTGACAATTTACGCTTATTGACCCACTTGCGCAGACCGAGGTGGCAGAGGAACTTCTCCCAAGTGCTATATACGAACTCGTCGTCATCCGAGCTGGTATAAGTATAGGTATATCCATATCGGTGGCTACGCTCAGAAGCGCCATTGAGGATGATTGACATATTGCGCAGCTTATTGTGGCGATAGAGGTTGTCAATATCTGGCAGCTGGCGGCGATCAAGCAGACCCTCGCGAACAACATAGAGGCTCAAATCGGCAATACGGCTGGCGATAAGTGCATCGGCGATAACCAGTGCAGGCACGCTATCAATGATGATATAGTCGTAGAGCTTGCGGCACTCGGCAATAAGCTCGTCAAGGCGTGTTGAGAGCAGCTGCTCGGCTGGGTTTGGCGGCTGCAGACCTGCGTAGATGCAGTCAAAGTTCTCGTGCAGCTCGCTCTTAGAGATGATATCGGTAACCTTTACGCTATGGTCGCTCATATACTTTGAGATACCGTTAGGGTTATTGCGCTGACCCATATGCTTACTGAGCGTACGGCGGCGCAGGTCAAGGTCTATAAGTAGCACCTTATTGCCCGAGAAGGCGTAGGTCATAGCGAGGTTTGTAGAGACGAAGGTCTTTCCAGCGTGCTCATTAGAGGATGTAATGAGGAATACCTGCTGCTTGCCCGAGGTGTTCATAAAGCCCATATTGGTGCGGATGATGCGGAATGCCTCGGAGATATTATCACGGCCATTCTCGCGCACAGCCACGCCACGAGCGCTCTTCTTGCCCGTAAATACAGGTATATCGCCCAGATATGGCACCTTGGTGTACTTTTCAATATCCTGACGGCTACGGATAGTGGTATCCATAATCTCGCGCAGGTAGAGGAATGCAAATGGCACTGCACAGCCCAGAATTACCATAACCAGCAGCACGAAGCTCTTGCGAGGTGCTATAGGACGCAGTGGACCAAAAGCTGAGTCGATAATTCGCGCGGTATTCTCGGTGATTGCCAGCGAGATAGCGTTCTCCTCGCGCTTGTTGAGCAGGTAGAGGTAGAGCTCCTCCTTGATGCGCTGCTGACGAGCGATAGTGAGATACTCCTGCTCCTGCAGAGGCACGCTGCTAATGCGGGCGTTGGTCTTGCTCTGCTCGCGGCGCAGGTTCTTGAGCTGGATGTCAAGGGTTGCGATATGCGAGTCCAGAGAGGCGAGGATAGCGTTCTTCATCGCCACACGGTTGGCATTGAGCTGCTGAACAACCGGGTTATTTGGCGAGCTATTCTGCATCAGCTTTGCGCGACGGAGAACAAGCTCGTTATAGTCTGCAATCTGCGTTGCCAACGAGGTTGTTGCGCCATTATTTCCGAAGCCGGTAGCAGGGATAAGGCTATTCTCCTTCTCAGGGTCGTTGAGATAGTCCTTGATAAACTGCGACATCTCCAGCTGGCTCTCCACGCTAAGTACATCTGCCTGCAACTTGGTAGATACGGTGAGGTTCTTCTCGGTCTCCGCCTGAATATCCACCATAGAGTTGCGGGTCTTGAAGGTCTTGATGTCGCTATCTACAGCGCCCAGCTCCTTGCTGATAATCGCCAGACGAACATCAATAAAGTCGGCTGTAGCCTCGGCAATCTGCTGCTTGTCGTTCACAGCATCCTCGTTGTAGACATCAATAAGGGTGTTGATAACATCCTCGGCACGCTTGGCAACGATGTCGTTGAGCGAGATGTTGATAATTGATGACATCTTGTTTGCCACCGACGACTTCATAGCTGTGCGGTAGTAGGTTGCCACCATCTCGCGGGTGCTCTTAGATACGGAGATAGTCTTGCCGATATACTCCTCCTCCATATAGAGGGTCTTGTTGATAACAATCTCGCCCGAAGGGGTCATTATCGTTGTGCCATAAGGGGCTGTAGCCTCAAACTCATCGTCCCTATCTGTATCCTGATCTACGGTCTCAGGGCGGCTGAAGTCGTAGACATAGACCTCATTCTCGCCCAAATCTACGCGGAACTTGCAGCGCTCCGACTCGTTGTCGTTCACAAAGAGCACCTCAATAGGGCTACGACGGTAGAGGTCTACCTTGCGAAGGCCCGAGCGGGTGGTGTAGTTCACAGTAAGACCCAGACGGTCTACCACCTCCATCATCAGACGGCGCGCCTGAAGGACAAAGAGCTCGTTATCCACATTGCGACGGGTAGAGAGTCCCGCCAGCTCGCCGAAAATCGCCATCTCATTGGCACCACTACCCTTACGGCTATCCTTAACCATAATGGTTGCGTTGCGCTGATATACTGGCGAGGTCTTCATTATGTAGAGCACGCCGATACCGAGGAAGAGTACTACTGATATAACAAACCAATACCACTTTCTCAGCACCATCGCCACCATATCCTGAAGGCTGAATGTCTGAATTTCTGCGTTTGCATTCTCCGAGGTTGAAACAAACCCCTGCTCGTTATTATGCTGATACTGATCCATACACTATTGTCCTGTTACTGGTTTTTGAGTAAAGTTAATAATTGTCATCACAAGCGATGCTGCCGAGAGGAGTGTACTTGCGATAGATATCCAGAAGCTACGGTTCTGGTTAATCTCACCAGATGCTGCACGCTGCTTCTTAGGCTGAACATATACTACATCGCCCTGCTGCATATAGTATGCTGGCGAGCTGAAGCAGTTAGAGTCAAGCAGGTTTACGATATAGGTCTTGGTCTGACCATCCTCCTTGCGCACAACGGTTACATTCTCACGATTGCCATAGATGGTCATATCGCCCGCCATAGCCAGAGCCTCAAGCAGTGTAATCTGGTCGCGAGTGACATCAAACTGACCCGGACGAGCAACCTCGCCCATAACAAAGAGCTTCATATCGGCAAACTGGATATTGACAGCTGCATCGGAGATATATCCGCCATCAACGATACGCTTTGCAATCAGGTCGGCAACCTCTGCACGGGTCTTACCCTGGCAAGGCACAGCGCCGATGATTGGCATATAGAGATTACCCTCGCCATCGACAGTTCTCACCTGCAGGCTCTGCGCACTGCTGACAGTTGTCTGACCCAGTGGGTTACTTGAGAGGGAGTTGTAGGAGGTCATCACATTGAATGGCGCAGCCAGCTCCGAGTCTTTACTTGAGACAACCACAGTAAGACGGTCGTAAGGCTTGATGCGAATCTGCTGCTCAGCGGCAACGGCAACAGCTGCATTGTCCTGCACATCCTGGATGTAGGCAGTTCGCTTAATAGCTGTACAACTGCTAATCAGAAGTGCCAGGAGCGAGAGTAGAATTACATTTTTCAATCTCATTTTCTATAGTCTTTTTAATTATTCCATCCATTTATTTGCGCACGTGCGCACGCAAAGACTGACAAAGATAGTAAAAATTATCTAAAAACCGATAGTAGTGACGCAAAGTTTTACTTTTTTAGCATAAATTATTATCTTTGCCGTAAATTATCAAAAAAGTAAGATGAAACATCCTCAGTGGAGCTACAGCGCAGTGCTGTACGAAATGAATGTTCGCCAACTGACCGCAGAGGGCACTCTTGCAGCCGCAGCGGAGCAGTTGCCTCGTCTAAAAAATCTCGGAATTGATTGTATTTGGCTTATGCCTATCTACCCTATCGGAGTGCTTAAACGCAAGGGCTCGGAGGGGTCGTACTACTCGGTTGCCGACTACTGCGATATCAACCCTGCATTCGGAACTTTTGCCGACTTTGACGCCTTTGTCACTAAGGCCCATTCGCTGGGTATGAAGGTTATTCTGGACTGGGTTGCAAACCACACCTCGCGCGACGCTAAGTGGCTGACCGAAAAGCCATTAGACTGGTACAAGCGCGACGAGAACGGGGAGGCTCTTGTGCCGTGGGACTGGAGCGATACGGCACAGCTGAACTACGACAATCAGGCTGTTTGGCAGGGTCAGATAGACGCTATGCGATTCTGGGTTACGGAGCACAATATTGACGGCTTCCGCTGCGATATGGCGATGCTTACTCCGATAGAATTTTGGCAGGTTGTACGCTTCAGCCTTGGACAGATTAAGCCAGACATTTTCCTGCTTGCCGAGGCGGAGGAGGACAACCTCTTTCAGAACGCCTTTAACGCCTGCTACTCGTGGCGTCTGCACCACGCGATGTGCGATGTTGCGCAGGATAAGAGCCGTGTTTGGACTCTGCGCGACACTATCCACGCCGACATCAAGCGCTTTCCGAAGTGGAGCATGCGTATGACCTTCACCTCCAACCACGACGAAAATTCGTGGTCGGGCAGCGAGTTCACCCGTTTTGGTACTGCGCTGGATGCTATGAGCGTGCTCACCTTCACGCTTCCAAATGCCCTACCGCTCATCTATACGGGTCAGGAGTATGGCTACGACCACTCCTTCAACTTCTTTGAGCGCGACCCTATGCCCGAGCAGCAGGATAACCGCTACACCGAGCTCTACCGCAAGCTCTGCGAGCTTCGCCACAACCATAAGGCGCTCCATATCGCGCAGCAGAGCTGCAACTTTATAGAGATTGACAACAACGCCCCCGACTGCCTTATGACCTTTGTGCGCGAAGTAGAGGGCGACCGCGTGGTGGTTATCGCCAACCTCTCGCCCTACACCGTCTTTGGCGACTTCCACACAGGCATCTACGCGGGCGAATACACCGACGCGATGACGGGCAAGCCGACAACCCTCTACGAGCACATGTGGGGCGATATTACGCCGTGGAGCTACAAGATATTGGTTAAATAGCCATTATCTATTGGCTATATTAAGGTATCGCTTCGCGATGGTGTTTAGTACGATAAAAGGCTAATAGCCAAAAGCTAACAGCTAAAGTCCAAAAAAAGTAGAAGTTTCGCGGAAACTTCTACTTTTTTTACTATCTTTGCGCGTTGATTATTATAAATTAAGGTATAAGAGATGAAAATAGCTCTTGCTCAGTTAAATTACACTATTGGAGATATAGACGGTAATACCGCAAAAATTATTGATGCTGTGGAGCGTGCAAAGGCAGAGGGTGCAGATGTTGTACTGTTTGCCGAGCAGGCTGTAAGTGGCACTCCCGCATTTGACCTACTTCGTAAAACAACCTTCTTAGAGCTCTGTGAGGATGCGTTGGAGAGCATTGCTCGCCACTGCGACTCTATTGTTGCCATTGTGGGCTCTCCGCTGCTCTCTATTGACGGCACGATGAGCGCCGCAGTAGTAATGCAGGATGGACGCATCAAGCACTGCGTAACGAAGAAGCACATCTCGGCGCGTCGTGAGATGGGATTTCTCAGCCCTGGCACGGGCATTGAGACCCTCTTCATTGCGGGCGAGAAGGTGGCACTGGTTGTAGGTGACGACTTCCGCCGCGTGCGCAACTTCCCTCGCACAGCGCAGATTGTGATAAACATCAACGCCCGCCGTTATGGCAAGGGTGTACTCTCGCGCCGCTACACATCTATCCACGATGTAGCATTTGTGCAGCAGAAGACCGTGGTGTTTGTCAATCAGGTTGGTGGCTCAGGCGAGATTGTCTACGACGGCACATCGGGCGTTATGGACAACAAGGGTAACCTCACCCTTATGATGAAGGACTTTGCCGAGGACTTTGCCATCTACGACACCGACGCTGAGCACGAGCCTTGCGTACTTCCAGAGGCACTCTACAGCCACGACCGCACGCCGTTCAACTATCGCGCAGCGGTTATGGGTCTTCGCGACTACTTCCACAAGAATGGCTACACCAAGGCGTGCGTAGGTCTCTCGGGTGGTATTGACTCGGCGATTGTTGCCTGCATAGCTGCCGAGGCGTTGGGCAAGCAGAATGTTCGCGGACTGCTGATGCCGTCGCCATTCTCTCCAGACCAGTCTGTGGAGGATGCTACAGCGCTGGCAGAGCGACTGGGCATAGAGTACAGCGTGTTGCCTATCACCGAGGTCTACACCTCAATGCTCAACACCCTCAAGCCAGTTATCGGTGGTCGCGACTTTGACCTCACGGAAGAGAATATCCAGGCGCGTATCCGCACCGTTATGCTTATGGCGCTGCAGAACAAGACCGGCTACATCTTGCTCAACTCGTCAAACAAGAGCGAGAATGCCCTCGGACTCTGCACCCTCTATGGCGATACTGCTGGTGCATTCAGCGTTACGGGCGACCTCTACAAGAGCGAGATGTACGACCTTGCACGATATATCAACCGCACTCAGAATGACCTTATCCCAGGGTCTATCATTGAGAAAGAGCCATCTTCGGAGCTTCGTCCCGACCAGAAGGATAGCGACATACTGCCACCATACGAGGTTGTGGATGCAATCCTTATGCGTATGATTGAGCAGGGTCAGCACCGCGAGGAGATTATCAACGCGGGCTTTGACTCAGAGGTTGTGGAGAAGATTCACGCAATGATTATGAAGAACGAGAAGAAGCGCTACCAGTTCCCACCAGTGCTTCGCCTCTCGGCATGTGCTTTCGGTCACGAGCGTCTGATGCCTCTGATTAACAAGTATGGCGACTAACAACATCACCCATACGGGCAAGGTTATCAATATCTTCAGAGATACCGTAACCGTAACTGTAGAGAGCACCGAGGCGTGTGGTGGCTGTGCCTCACAGTCGGCGTGCTCACTGGGCGTGCAGAGCAATACCCGCAATATTCTTGTGAACACCCCCGACGCATCATCCTACAGCGTAGGCGAGCAGGTTATGGTCAGCGCACGCACACAGCTGGGTCTTATGGCTGTAGCCCTCTGCTACTTCGTTCCAGCCGTAGTACTTGTCGGCTCACTTGCCGCTGCCGTACTGCTTGGCGTATCTGAGGGTGCATCGGCAGGTATTTCGCTGCTATCTGTAGCGCTCTACTATGGCGTGCTGTGGCTCTGCAGGGGTAAAATTGCAAGAAGGGTAAGTTTTACGATAGAAAAACTATAAAAAAACAATAAGTATAATGAACACTTTAATTTTCACAATCCTTACGCTCTGCGTCATCGGTTTAGTATCGGCAGTACTGCTGTACATCGTTGCGCGAGTGTTCAAGGTGGAGGAGGACCCGCGCATTGACGAGACTGAGAAGATGCTTCCGGGTGCAAATTGCGGCGGCTGCGGATTTGCTGGCTGTCGTGGTCTTGCCACTGCTCTTGTGGAGAGTGACGACATCTCGGCACTCTACTGCTCTGTTGGTGGCGACGAGTGTATGGGCAAAATTGCCGACTATCTTGGCAAGGCAGCCCCAAAAAAGGAGCCTCAGACTGCTACTGTACGCTGTGGCGGTAGCTGTGAGAAGCGCCCAAGAACAAACACCTACATTGGCGCAACTTCGTGTGCTGTAGCCTCTTCGCTCTATGCTGGCGAGACTGGCTGTGCATACGGCTGCTTGGGCTATGGCGACTGCGTGGAGGCATGCCTCTTTGACGCTATCAAGGTAAACCCCGTAACAGGTCTTGCCGAGGTAGATGCCGACAAGTGTACCGCCTGCGGTGCTTGTGTGAAGGCTTGCCCTAAGGGTATTATTGAGCTTCGCAAGCGCTGGCCTAAGAATCGCGCAATCTATGTCAGCTGCGTATCAAAAGACAAGGGCGCAGTGACTATGAAGGCTTGTAAGGCTGGCTGTATAGGCTGCCGTAAGTGCGAGAAGGTGTGCGAGTTTGGTGCAATCACCGTTGAGAACAACCTCGCATTTATTGACAGCACAAAGTGCCGTCTGTGTCGCAAGTGCGTAGGCGAGTGTCCTACAGGCGCAATCACAATGATTGGTCTTGCCCCATTGGTTAAAAAAGAAGAAGTAAAGGAGGAGAAGTAGTATGGCAAAGACATTTCCTATCGGCGGAGTACATCCGTCAGACAATAAGCAGTGGAGCAAAGGTAGCGCTATAGAGGTTATGGAGCTGCCAGATGTAGTGAACATTCCACTTGGTCAGCATATTGGTGCTCCTGCCACTGCCGTAGTAAAGAAGGGCGACAAGGTTGTCGTAGGTCAGCTTATTGCCGAGGCTACGGGCTTTATGTCGGCAAATATCCACGCGCCAATCTCTGGTACGGTTACCGCCGTAGACCTTCAGCCAAATGGTCAGGGTATCCGCCAGATGATGATTACCATCAAGCGCGAGGATGATATCTGGGACGAGGCTATTGACCGCACCGATACCCTTGTAAGCGAGTGCACCCTTGAGCCTAAGGCTATCATTGAGAAGATTAAGCAGGCTGGTATCGTAGGTATGGGTGGTGCTACATTCCCAACCCATGTAAAGCTCTCTATTCCAGAGGGCAAGAAGGCTGAAACGCTGATTATCAACGGCGTAGAGTGTGAGCCATACCTCACATCAGACTACCGCACAATGCTTGAGCGTGGCGAGCAGCTGATTGTCGGCACTCGCATCCTGATGCGCGCTATCGGCGTAAGTAGTGCTGTTATCGGCATTGAGGCTAATAAGCCAGATGCAGTGAAGCACCTGCAGTCGCTCCTCGGCTCTGCTACCGACATCAAGGTTCAGATGCTTAAGACCCAGTACCCACAGGGTGGTGAGAAGCAGCTTATCGCAGCCGTTACAGGCCGTCAGGTACCTGCACCGCCAGCACTGCCTATAGATGTAGGTGCTGTGGTTTGCAACGCCTCTACAGCTGTTGCCGTATATGAGGCTGTGCAGAAGAATAAGCCACTCATTGAGCGCGTAGTTACCGTTACTGGCTCTGCCGTAACTGCTCCTAAGAACCTGCTCACCCGCTTCGGTACTCCAGTGGAGGCGCTGATTGCTAAGTGTGGCGGTGTTCCAGAGGGCGATGTGAAGGTTATCAACGGTGGACCGATGATGGGTCGTGCGCTGAGCAATATCGCTATGCCAGTGATGAAGGGTTGCTCAGGCATCACCATTATGGTTGGCAGCGAGGTTATGCGTGGCACCGAGAGTCCTTGTATCAAGTGCGCTAAGTGCGTGGAGGCTTGTCCTATGGGCTTGGAGCCATATATGCTTGCAAAGCAGGCTCGCAAGAAGGCGTGGGATGCTATGGAGGCAAACGACATCACCAGCTGTATTGAGTGCGGTTGCTGCCAGTTTACCTGCCCTGCAAATATTCCGCTGTTAGATTTTGTGCGTCTGGGTAAGCAGACCGTTATGGGTATTATCCGTGCAAGAAATATGAAGAAATAAAACAAACAGATATGGCTAATCGATTTTTTGTTTCACCTGCGCCGCACATGCACGGCAGCCTCTCCACAACCCGCCTGATGGGCGATGTGGTTATTGCGCTGCTGCCTGCGCTGATGGTTTCGGTGAGGGTGTTTGGCTGGAGCGTGCTTGCAGTGACCGCGGTCTCTATTGCCAGCTGCGTTCTTTTTGAGTATTTGGTACAGAAGTACCTCGTCAAGGGAGAGGTGACGGTAAACAACCTCTCTGCAGTCGTTACAGGTCTGCTGCTGGCGATGAACCTGCCAGCAAATATTCCACTCTGGATAGTAGTTATCGGTGCGCTGGTGGCTATTGGCGTGGCTAAGATGCCATTTGGAGGTCTGGGCAAGAACCTCTTTAACCCAGCCCTTGCAGCCCGCGTGTTCCTGCTTATCGCCTATCCGGTACAGATGACCTCCTTCCCGCAGCCAACCCTTGAGGGTTTTACTGACGCCTACTCTGGCGCAACACCGCTGGGTGCAGCTAAGGCTGGTATGGTAGACTTCGCATCTTTTGACATCGCAGGTATGTTCACAGGCGCTATGGGCGGCTCGTTTGGTGAGATTTCGGCTCTGGCACTGCTGCTGGGCTTTGTATACCTTCTGATGCGCAGAGTTATCTCTTGGCATATTCCAGTAGCTGTACTGGGTACTATGGCACTCTTTGCAACTATCTTCGCTGGCGTGAGAATGGAGGATAGCTCTATGCACCTTCTCTTCCCACTCTTCCACCTGCTTAGTGGTGGTGCACTGCTGGGTGCTATCTTTATGGCTACAGACTATGTAACCTCGCCTATGACCACTAAGGGTATGATTATCTACGGCGTAGGTATCGGTGCAATTACAATGTGCATCCGTCTGTGGGGTGCTTATCCAGAGGGTATGTCCTTCGCTATCCTTATTATGAATAGCGTTGTGCCACTGATTAACAAGTATGTAAAACCAAAGCGTTTCGGCGCAAAATAGTGGAGGGTATTATGGAGAGTTCATTGAAAAATATGGTCTTGGTACTCTTTACCATCACCCTGCTCTCGTCAGCAGCCGTTGGCGGAGTATATGTAATCACCGAGGAGCCAATCGCTCAGGCAAAGGTTGCCGCTGTGAACGAGGCGCTCAAGCTGGTACTCCCAGAGTTTGAGGCTACAACCTCGCAGACTATTGAGGTTAATGCCCTGCCTGTTGTGGCACACACCGCAACTGTAGGCGATAAGGCTGTAGGCTACGCCATAGAGAGCCTCTCAAAGAATGGCTTTGGCGGAGTTGTACGCCTGATGGTCGGTTTTGACACCGAGGGTAACATTATCAACATCAATGTTTTGGAGCAGAAGGAGACCCCAGGTCTTGGAACAAAGATGGCAGATGAGGGCAATGTCCTGCTCGCATCGCTGAAGGGTAAGAATGCTGGTAGCGTGAATATGACCGTGCGTAAGGATGGTGGCGATATTGACGCCCTTACGGCTGCAACAATCTCCTCGCGTGCATACGCCGAGGCTGTGGCTGTGGCATACGAGGCATTCAAGGTGGCTAACGGTTCGCAGGCAGAGGCTGGCGATGTAGCTACTGGTGCAACAAAACAGGAAGGAGGTCAGAATGAGTAATAGCAAACTATCCCTTGTACTCAAGGGTCTGATTAAGGAGAACCCTACATTCGTGCTGGTTCTCGGTACATGCCCAACGCTGGGTACTACCACAAGTGCAATCAACGGTTTGGGTATGGGTGTTGCCACTATGGCGGTACTCATTATGTCCAATGCCGTTATTGCGATGATTAAGAACCTTATCCCAGATAAGGTGCGCATTCCTGCATTTATCGTGGTTATCGCCTCGTTTGTGACCGTTATTGATATGCTTATGCAGGCATTCGTTCCGTCGCTCTACGCAGCTCTGGGCGTATTTATTCCGCTTATTGTGGTGAACTGTATCATCCTGGGTCGCGCCGAGGCTTTCGCCTCTAAGAATGGCGTTCTAGACTCAGCACTGGACGGTCTGGGCATCGGTCTGGGCTTTACCCTCTCGCTGACCACTATCGGTTGCGTGCGCGAGATTCTGGGTAGCGGCGCAGTATTCGGCCTTAGCCTCGGTATTGCAGACTATATGCCACTTGTATTCGTGCTTGCCCCTGGAGGTTTCCTTGTGTATGGATTCCTTATGGTATTGTTTAACAAATATCTGAAGAAGTAGTTATGGAGTATTTTGCAATAATCATAGGTGCAATATTTGTAAACAATGTTGTACTCGCACAGTTCCTCGGTATCTGCCCATTCCTCGGCGTATCGTCAAAGGTTGAGACCAGTATGGGTATGGGTGCCGCTGTGACATTCGTTATGGCACTCTCGTCCGTTGTTGTGTGGCTGATACAGGAGTATGTCCTCGCACCGCTGGGCATTGAGTTTATGCAGACTATCGTCTTTATCCTGGTCATTGCTGCGCTGGTGCAGATGGTGGAGATTGTGCTCAAGAAGGTCTCCCCTGCCCTCTATCAGGCACTGGGTATCTTCCTGCCACTTATTACTACTAACTGTGCCGTGCTGGGTGTTGCCCTGCTGATGGTACAGAAGGAGTATGGTCTGCTTGAGGGTCTTATCTATAGCACCTCTACCGCTCTGGGCTTCGCCGTAGCACTTGTGCTCTTCGCAGGTATGCGCGAGCGCCTTGAGTTTGAGGAGGTTCCAAAGGTATTTGATGGCGTGCCTATCGCCCTTATCACCGCCGCCCTGCTTGCTATGGCATTTATGGGCTTCAGTGGCCTGGTATAACACAGAGTGATATAGAGAGTAGCCTACTAACGCTGTTAGTAGGCTACTTTTTGCTATATACAAAAAATACCCTACATCGGTTGATGCAGGGCATAGCAGCAGATTCTATAAGCCGAGTTCTGTGTCAGAGGCATTCGCCCCCCAGTTCATCATTTATCTACGGCGGCAGTCACCTGCCGTCTCCAGCGGTTTACCCCTCGGCATCGGGCGAGCAACCCTTAATTGCCGATATACATAACCTTGCAACCCACAAGACGTACTGCCGAGGAACATCACTGCCCTCGCGGTGGGCTCTTACCCCGCCTTTTCACCCTTACCCTTTCGGGCGGTTATTCTCTGTTACGCTACTACACCCTCTCGGACATCAAGCCATTAACTTGTGTGGCGCTCTGTGTTGCTCGGACTTTCCTCCCCTCGTGAGGGTTACCCCCCCCGAGCAGCGATGAACCGAATCTGCGCTGCAAAGGTAGCAACTCTTTGCGTAACATCCAAAAAAAAGAGCCCGGCAAATGCCGAGCTCAGAGATAACTGAATGAAGATTACTTATCAGTGCTCTTCTTAATCTCGTAGAGGTTACCCTCTGCGTCAGTCCAAGCAACGATTACCAATGCATCCTCCTGAACGCTACCAAGAGTACCTGTGTAAGCAGTTGCGCTCTGGATTGCCTCGGGGCTAACAGTAAGCATATAGGTATTGGTAACTGAGGTACGATAGTTGGTGCTTGGGAATGCATAGATATACATATTTGTAGCACCAGTACCTGGAGTTACGGTGTAGTTGAGAGTCATAAGACCATCATCGCCAGTAACAACCTCTGTTGTGATTGTTGGCTGTGAAGCAGTCCAAGCATCTGCACCCTTCTCTACAAGAGTCTGAGTGAATACAGGCTCGCAAATGCACTCGTAGTAGTTACCAGCCTCGTCTACCCAAGTAATCCATACATTAGAGTTTACATCGTATGTAGCACCGTTGTGTGTACCTGCTGTAGTGTAAGAGGTTGTACCATAGTACTGACCCTCCTTGAGAATCATATAGTCAACAGCATCTCTTGCAACAGTCTCTGAAGAGAGGTAATCCTCGCCGAGAACAGCTACCCAGTACTTAGTAGTACCAGCAGCAGGAGTAACAGTTACATCTACATTGAAGCGACCATAGTAGTCATCCCAAGATACAACAGTGTTTACTGTTGGCTTCATTGTAGCGTAAGACTCGTCAGTAGCGCGAATAAGTGGGTACTCAGGGAGTGTTGGAGTGAAGTAGTAGAATGATGCGTGTGAAGTATTGCCAGCCTCATCTACTGCTACAATAGCAAATGCGTGCTCAGAATTTGTCTCAAGATCTGAAAGGTTAATGACGCCATCAACAAGTGCAGATGCCTCAATAGTCTTTACATACCAACCGTCATCGGTTGCGAGTGCAGCCTCAGCAGTTGCCTCGTCAGTCCAGTAGTAGCCACCCTTCTCTACAGCCATATAGCGATAGCTTACTGCAGTACCACCCTCGGTAGAAACCTTGATAGAAGCAGTAGTAACCTCAATCTTTGAAGCTGCAGTGTCAATTACAACCGTAAGTGACTCGTTGTAAGATACAGCCTTAGTAGTAAATGCCTGCTTGCAGAGCTGACCGTACTTACCATTCTGGTCTACAGCAACACCTACAACATAACCAGTCTGACCTGGGTTGTAGCCATAAAGCATAGCGTAAGACTGATTACCTACTACAGCAGCACCATACTCCTTGCAGTAGCTCCATACAAAGTCAAGAAGTTCCTCGTCAGTCTTGTACTGAGCAAGCTCCTCCTCGGTAAGAGTTGCAGCATAAACCATAGAAGTGTTCTCAGAACCAGTAACAAGAACCTCTACAGAGTTGTATGTAATCTCTGTAGCCTCAAATGTCAGAGTCTCTGAACCACCAGCCTCAAGACCTGTAGTTGTGTACTCGTAGAGCTTGATGTCATCAAATACATACTCAGTCTTTGCCTTACCATCTACAAGTGGAAGGATGTAGAGCAGGTAGTTGCTATCTGGCTGGATACCGCTATAGAAACCAGTACCTGGGAACTCTACGATGCTACCGCTGAAGTTAAGTGTAGCAATCTCCTCACCGAATGTACCCCAGTCATCCTGCCAGTCAATGAATGAGGACTGAAGCTGCTCCTTAGCCATCTCAAATGTTGATGTCTGAAGCGCACCTACGATATAACCAGCGTGACCACCAGCTGTTGCGGTGAGCTGAATATCATTAAATGCTACAGTAGCCTCTACATTGAGGAATGGAGGGGTGTAAGTAGTGAACAATACATCTGACTCAGTGTAAACATAAGACCAACCCTCACCCTCAGAAAGAGCCCAGATAACATAAGTCTGACCAGAAGGAATCTCTACATAAGCAGCCTCATCCCAGTTACCCAGCATCTGGTTGTAAAGCTCCTTAAGAGAGAGCTTAACCTCTGCAGCGTAAGCATACTGCATATTCAGAGTGTAGTCGTTCATAGCTGCAGCAACACCAGCAGCAGAGAACTCTGACTGTGGCATCATACCATAGAATACAGCAGCAGGCTCTTCCCAACGAACTACATTGTTGTAGATAGTAAGCTCATCGCCAACAACCTCAAGCAGAACTGAAGCAGTTGAAGCAGAAACTGCGAGCTTGCCTACCATACACTTGCCATCGCCACCAGCAGCGTGGATCTTTACAAGACCCTCAAGCTCAGCCTCGCCAGCGTCAATCTTCTCCTGAAGTGGAGCAACAACTGTCAGAGTCTTACCAGAGATAGTAGCCTTCCAGCCCTCTGGCTTAGCGATAACGGTAAGGTCGTCAATATTCTCAGCCTTGAGTGCAACCTCAACAGACTCGCCTGGAGCAACGAAGGTCTTACCAGCCTGAACGCCGAAGTCAATAGTCTCAGCCTTAGGAACAGAGATAACCTCGCCAGAAGCAAGAGTGAAGTCTACTGAAGTCTCGCCGTCAACAACGCCGGTAAAGAGGCAAGTAGGCTCAGCCTTCTTCTCAACAACTACCCAAGTGTTACCACCATCAACAGTGAGTTCAACATCGCCTGTTGTAGGGTTTACACGGAACTCTGGAGCTGGAGCCTGTGGGTGAGAAACTGCAATCTTGTTACCAGCAGCATCGGTGATAGCAACTGCAGCGCCATCAACAATCTGTGCCCAGTAGTAAGTATCGCCCTCCTTAACAACGGTTACGCAACCATTGTTCTTCTCAGCCTCTGGCTGATACTGAGGGTAAACGGTAACCTTCTCACCGTTAGTGAGCAGGATCTCCCAAGAGCCATCGTCCTTCTTGGTAGCAGAAGCAACAACGGTCTTAGAGTCAATCAGGGTCTTGAGTGCAGAAACCTCATCATTGAGCTTCTTCTCAAGGTTGTTAACCTTCTCGTAAAGGTCAGCAATCTCCTGACGGATAGCAGTGTCGTCGTACGGCTCGGTACAAGATACAAAAAGCATCGCTGTAACGGCAAGAGTACTCAACACGCCCTTGAACATTGCATAAAAGTTCTTCATAACTTTTTGAACATTTAGGTAGGATGTGTGAATCAGGCGCACACCCCGTAAAAATATCTGCCGACTCCTGATTTGTCGGACTGTTAATAATTGGTTTTATGAAAGGTTTTTCTTACTATTTGCAATCCTTTGCCAGCATTCGCTTGTGCGTACGAACAACCATAGGCTCTGTAAGTGCCTGGATTGTCGCCTCTGAGAGTGAAGCTGGGTTGTAGTTTGGATAGTAGTCCTTAAGGGTCTTGAACGCCGTACCGTCCCAGATAGCGTATGCCAGTGCGCCACGAACATCGTTTGCACCGTATGGGATACAGAGTGCGATGAGTGTCTCATTACCCTTCTGGTCAAGGTGGGTAGTGAGGTTCTGAGTAGGCAGACCCTGTGCAGAGCAGTAGGTGGTCCACTTCTTAATCATCTCCTCGGCGGTGTAGTAGCCCTCGTTGCCCAAGTACTTGATGCCCAGTGCATCGTTGTCAAGGCTAACGCTACCAACCATGTAGAGCATATTTACGGTATCCTCGTTTGCAGTGAAGTTGAAGGTCAGAATGCCGCTCTCTGCGTCATAAGTACCAGCGATAGTTGCCTGTGGGTTATCGCCACCAACTACAGAGGTTGTAGAGGCAGAGGTAATCTTCACATCGCCAACAACACCATTCCAGTCCTCGCTCGCGTATGCGATATAGTATGTAGTACCTGGCTCAAGACCTGCAACGGTATATGAGTCCTTACCATTAGGCTCTGCCCACCAGTTGTTAGCCACAAGACCCTGAGAGTCTGCTGATGCACCGAAGCTGAGGAACGAGAGCAGTGACTCGCGTGAGGTCTCGTCTGCAGAAGGCACGCCATCCAGACCTGTGCCAATGAATGCGAAGCGAACACCTGCGTGCTTTGTAAAGTCGTAGGTAACATCCACCTTGATAGAAGTACGGCCAGCGTTAGACATTGTCAGCACGCAGTCCGAAGTACAAGCCTCTGGGGTGTTGAGCACCAGTGCCTTGGTCTTGAATGTATCGGTGAACTTAACATCGCCAAGCTCCTGCACGCGGTTACGGCAAACATAGGCGATAACATACTCGGTATCTGGGTTACCATTCACCCAAACATCCTGAGCAACCATACCGTCGCCGAAAGCACCCGTAGCCTCGTCGTAAGAGAAGTAGTAGTTCTTAATACCCCAACCGTCGTCGTTCAGCGTAAGGGCAAATGCCTTAAGCTCCTCGGCTGTAGCCTTAGTCTTGTAGTACTCAGCCTCAGATGCTGGCAGAACCTTGAAGAACATAAATGGACAGTTGTTTGCCATTGTGCACTCGTACCAGAAGTAAGATGCGCCAACGAGGTTTGGCAGAACCTTAATCTCGCCCTCTGCAGGTGCGAAGTAAGGCTTCTTCTCAAGCTGGAACACCTTGTAGTCCATCGTTACGGCTGGAGTATAGTTCTCGTCCAGCGCGATAGCAGTTGCCATAATAGGCACCTCTGAAGAGGCGCTCTGACCGAAGTCAATATAGAAGTGGCAACCATCGGTATCGTCAGCTGAGATTGGGTCGCCGATAACGGTGTGGCGCATAAAGTCGATATAGAGTTTCTCGCCGTAAATCTCAATGTAAGGCTTGAGGTCAGACTCATTGCTGCACCACTGGTAGAGGTACTTACAGTCAGCATTTGGCTCGTAAGTGATATCCATAGCGGTGTAGTTTACAGCCACATTTACATTCACACGTGGGTCGCCGATAAGCGGATTTGCAGTGGTCTTAACATAGCAGAGCGACATATCGCCATCGTCTGTACCCTCCTTGTCGTAGCAAGCCACAGCCATGATGATATACTCCGCATCTGGCACTACGCGAGCCTGCGAGTAGGTGGTATTCATCCAGTCAAACTCCTTCTTTGCATAGTCTGAGTGGGTCTGAGGGTCAAAGGTAAAGCCTGCAGCGCCCGAGGTGCTGAAGAGCAGGTCGCGGATATAGGTATCTACATCGCGCTCGGTAAGAGAGCTCTTACCCTCCGACTTCATACGCTCATAGAGTGAGTTGTAGAGGTGAGCGATTGGGTATACATCCAGACGGTAAGACTGTACAGACTCGCCCGGAGTAACGGTAAAGATAAAGTTGCGATTCTCAATCTTTGTAACCTCAATAGCCACACCATCCTTTGTAGCCTCTACCTTGTTCTCGTAAGCCACAATAGGTGTTGGGATGCCTGGGTAGATGTCTACTGGTGTCTGTGTAGGGGTCTGAGGAGTATCTGGCTCGTCACCACCTGGCTCCTCGTCGCCTGGGTTCTCTGGGTTCTCAGGCTCCTCGCCACCATCATCTGGATTCTCTGGCTGCTCCTGCTTGTTGTCATCAACTGGAGCATTCTCGCCACAAGATGGTACTACGCTCACACAAATCAGAGCGCAAAGCATAATTGTCAAAAACTTTTTAACCATAACTACTATTATTTTTGAGTAATATTTTTAGGTATTATTTTTTGTAATCATAATCTACGCTGCCGTTCAGTGGGCAGAGGGCCGCATTTACTACGCAGCCACTGCTATCTATAACCAGTGCGCAGAGGGTGCAATTATCTACCACCCAGCTGTCGTTAAGGGTATAGCTGTAACTCTTTGTAGCCTTCTTGCCCGCAGCGATATCGCCTACGCGGTCACCCTCGTACATAGAGCTTACAAGGGCACGCACAACATGGTTGTGAACATAGTCGTCCTTGTATGTACCGCTATTATTCTGGCGGGCAACAATGCCATCCTCAAGGATATAGAGCGCCAGACGGTAAGCACCACTCTTAGCGGCATAGAGCTCCGCATCTACGCTGAGTGCCGTACCGCTGAGCGACGAGGTGAGCTTCACACCACACGTTGCAGGATAGTCGTTGAACGAGCTCTCAAGCATAGCCTGAATTTCGGTCTTCTCGCTCGTACCCTCGCGCATATCAATCACAAAGCCCGGGTAGCCGCCCAGTCCGAACTTAGTAAAGAGCTCGTTTGTCAGCGGAAGTCCCATAGGGTCGTCCTGCGAAGAGTCGTGGAAGGCGAGGATATATACCGTATCGTGGCTATACCAATCCTCAATCAGATACTTGAGGAATACATATCCACTTGGGCACATAGCGCACCAAGTACCCGTAAACTCAAATACTGCAACATGGCGATTAAACTCAACATCGGCAGTTTCATCCCCGCCACTGTTATCATCGCCACTCTCAAGGGCATAGCCAGTGCTCTGACCAACCTTGCACTCGTTGCTATTATTACAATAGTATGTCTTGTTGTCGGTTGTAGAGAGCGCCGAAACAACTACGCGCATATTCTCCACCTTCCAGTTGCTGGCTATAGTGGTGGTTATAGGCGTTGAGAGCGGAGTATCTGTACCAACGGTAAGCATCTGACCGCCATTAAATCGCGCACCATATATATTATCAGAGAGCACAGCGCGAACAACATTGTTGTGGGTATATGTGCCCGAAACGCCATACTGCTCGTACTCAATGCCATCCTCAACAAGCATAACGATGTAGCGGTAGCTTGTTGCGAGATTGGACTTGATGCGAGGGGTAATGGTAAGCTGTCGTGTGCTGCTATCGTAGGATGTTGTGATAGCCACGCCGCAGGTTGGAGGGTAGTTCTCCACGCGCTTTGCCATCTCAGACTCAATAACCGAGCGGCTGCTGGTCATCTTCTCGCCCTCGCGAAGGTCAAGGTAGAACATCGGCAGGCCGTTGCCCTTAAGTGCGTTATAGTATGTATCGCCCATAGCAATCTTCATAGGGTCGGATACGGTATAGTCAATATGGAACGATACGGGGATAAGGCGCTCTGGCTGAGCACTCTGTATAGACTTGATTACCGTGCTGAGCGTTGGGCAGTTCTGACAGCCGACAGAGGTAAACTGCATACCGAGCAGTTTATGGCGGAAGTTCTGCGCATCGCCAGAGGCAGCACTAAGTGCGCTGACCGATACCTGATTATCGGTAAAGATGTCGCCACCCTTGTAGTATCGTGCGCGGAAGGTGTACTCGCCAGCGATGGTCGTAGTGAAGGTATTTGCACCTGCAGCCAACTCTAACTGCTCGCCACTTGGGGTTGTGCAGAGGATGTTGGTGCTCTTGTCGGTGCTAACATCTGCGTTGCCATACTTAACAGTAAATGTCACCTGCTCGTTGCCATCGGCGGTAATGGTACTCTTATCGGCAGCAATGGTGAGCTTAGGCTCAGGGATGCCATTATAGCTCTCTACGGCCATATAGTCGGCACCCTCGCCCATCTTGCAGACATTGGCGTTATCTACATAGACCTTGCCGTCGCGCTTTGTGAGTGCAAAGACCACCACGCGCATATTCTGAGCATCGGTATAGCTGAGCTTCTCTACGGTAAAGGTCTTTGTGCGCTCAATATTTGCAACAGTGTTGATACTCGCCGTACCCATACCCATAAAGTTCTCAGAGACAGCAACAACGATATCGTTATAGATGCCATCCACAGCCGTACCGCCACTATAGTACTGCTTATCCAGCAGCACCGCATAGCCAAACTCATACTCGCCACCCGTGGCCGATGTCAGCGCAGCCTCAATGGTAAGGGTATTGCCAACAAGCTGTGTGCTCTCAATCTTCACACCGCAGGTTGCAGGATAGACGGCGATATGCTTCTCTATAATCGCGCCAATAGTGCTCGGAGTACGGGCGTTGCCATTCAGATACTGAAGGTCGTAGACGCAGCTCGGATAACCTATACCGCCAAATTTGGCGAGCATGCTCTCAGCCAAATCGCTACCCTGATAGCTAAGTGCCCACTGGTCGTTATTATGAACGGCGAGGACAATCATATTGCTCTGCCACAGCTCGTCTACATTGGCAAGGCCAGCGGTCATAGATGGACAGTTTGGACACCGCGCACCCGTAAGGTCGTAGACCATAACCTTCTGACCATAAGGCTCATACTTCTGACGATTTACGGCCTTTACCTGCACAGAGTTCTCCGACTGCTGTCCCTTATATGTTGCAATAAAGGAGTAGTCGCCATTCTTCACTGCGCTAAATGTTGTAGCATACTGCTCAAGAGCATTGCCACTCTTCTCGTGCTTGATATCAACCCTTGCAAGTGTAGCATCGCTATCCATCAGCTCCTCGCCATCAAGGGTGAGCGAGAATGTTACGCAGTCCACGCCATCTGCCTCAATCGTATCCTTATCCACCGACAGAACAAGGCCGCTCTTCTCAGAGGGCTTATCGTCTGGCTCTGGCTTTTGGTTCTCCACAACAAGGTCGTTCACATCGCCATGGCAGCCCACAAAGAGTGCGAGAAGCAGTAGGGTAATATATTTTGTTATGCTCTTCATGGTTTAGAAAGAGGTTGTAATCATCAAATTAGCACCTGTATATGCCGGGATATTACGGCACACGCCACCCGAGCAGACAACACCTGCGCGGTTACGACCATAGCTCAACTGTATGCGAGTGCGGGAGCGGGTATAACTCAGACCTGCGTTGTAGTAGTGCACATTGGTCTTGCCGTGGTTGTACATATCGCTGACAAAGATGCTCCAGTGAGGTGCGAAGTTTACCTCCGCCAGTGCCGCCATCCAGTCCCTATCGTCGTGCTTTGAGAGCAGATACTGCAGCTCAAGGCGGGTAGAGATGGTTGGAGTCCACTTGTAGAGCATATCGGCAACGAAGATATTACTCTTCCAGGTGTAGTTGTTCACGCCATGTGAGTCGTTATACTCCTGGAACGAGTAGAGGAAGTTGAGCTTAAACTTGCGAGTAAACTGCTTCTCCAGTGTGAAGTTGATGCTCTGCCAAAGCAGGTTCTTAGCCTTTGCCGAGCGATCTGCCGCAAGCGAGTAGTAGGTTGAGTAGTTAAGACCCAACTTCATACCGCGCTTACCGCCCAACTTAGTACGGCGAGCGACATTGTAGTAGATATCCACCTGACCGCCAATCTCTCCCGGAGCACAGTAAGAGCCGAGCATAGTGCTTGGCTGCACGATGTAAGGGTTGAGATTCATCAGCAGGTAAGAGTACTGCGCCGTAAGTGCCGGAATATAGTTGAGCGCATTGGCAGTAGAGGTGTTGCGATAGACAGTCGGCATATCCATATACTCCAGACGGCGGGCAGTGATATTCACACCCAGACCATGACCGCTATAGCCAACCTCCAGCAGCTGCGCGTTACCATTCTTGATAAGGTCTATACGAGGGTCATTCACGCCGTCGTAGCCACCATTTGGATAGTGGCGCTCGCCAGCGTCGATATACTCGCCACGAACAATAAAGCCCTTATGCTCAAAGTTTACTCGTCCCGAGAAGCCCGTAGATGTAGGCTTGCCACCCTCATCCTTCAAATCTGCCGAGATAGCCTCAAAGCGGTTTATCACCGAGCCCTCTACGGCAAGCATCGTAGACTTCCAACCCACAAGGTTTGAGATTGCAAACGATATATCGCCACCACGCACCTGCGTATCTGTGAACTTCATACCCAGACGAGGCATACCCCAGATAGCCTTCACGGCTACGATATCCTTGTAGTTGTATGTAAAGCGAGCACCCGTAAGGGCGTTATTCATACCCAGCGTGCGGTCCTCATAAGCACGAAAGAGCAATCCGCTGCCGAACTGCTCATAGTAGGTACCCGCCGTAATTGAGAAGCTATCATCTGTCCACTGGGCATAGTAGTTTGTCAGCGCAACCTTTGTAAGGTCGGTTGGATAGCCCTGAAGTACGGGCAGATAGGCCTCGCCCTGTATACCTGCAGAGAACTTGCCGTGGTAGTAGTCCATCTTCAGATAGTTGTTAGAGCCAAAGTTATCCTCTGGAAGTATCGCTCCAGTCTTTGAATCCTCAACATAGAAGATTGAGTTGGTCTCAAAACTACCGGTAAGTCTCCCCTTCGTCTTTTCACCCCTCTGCTCCTGAGCAACCGCTACAAAACCGACGAGTGATAAAACGAATAAAATTGTAAGTTTCTTCATATCCTTGTTTCAGGAATAATTACTTGAGCGTCTTGATTTTATCAATCAACTCCTGCTCGCAACCTGCCGTATAACCTGTGTGGGAGTAGACAACCTTGCCATTTTTATCAACAACAAAAACCTGCGGAGTGTACGAAACATTCATCGCACGCATAAACTCCTTGTTCTTGTCAAAGAGCACGGTAAAGTCGTTCCAGCCGTGACCCTCAACCCACGCACGAGCCTGAGCCGAGAAGCGGCTATCGTCGGTAGAGATAGCTACCACGCGGAAAGATGCCTCGTCCAACCAATCTGGCATAGCGTCGTTGATAGCGTCCAACTCCTGGATACAAGGCTTACAAGTAACAGCCCAAAAAGAGATAATCATAGGTGTCTTACCATCTACAAGCGAAGAGGTATTTACAACCTCACCCTTGCGATTCTCCAACTTTACAGATGGAAGCTGAGCCGCCGCTGTAAACGAGATAGCGATTGCCATAGCGGCAATAAAAAGCCTTTTCATTGATTGCATAATTATTTGTTAATTTTCAATATTTTACTCTGCAGCACCGATGCTACTTTCACTATATATAACGAAAATAGCATACCTAAATAGTACTTCAAGTTGCAAAGATATATATAATTTTCCGTATTTTATCCTTTTTTAGGATAAATCTTAAAAGATTTTAATTTTGCATATCTACTTTTTATGCAGACTTTCGGCAGGATATTCTATATTAAGACGGAAGAGCGGATTCTCAATTTCGGTATGTGACTGGGCTATTGCGCGCCACATTGCAGCCACAATTTCGGGGTTTTCAACCGCCAAATCGTGCTCCTCGCGAGGGTCGGAGGTGATGTCGTAGAGCTGCATCTTGGTGTTTCCGTCCGCCACATCCTCCACAAGTCCCTTCCAGCGACCCATACGCACACTCAGCCAGCCATTGCCGCCCTTGAACTTCGGAAACTCCCAGTAGAGGAACTCGTGCTTAGGCTGTCGGCGACCCTTGATTGTTGGCAAGAACGAGACTCCATCATTCTGCGGACTATCTACCCCTGCAATATCGCACAGTGTAGGCATAACATCTGGGAAGTAGCCGATATGGTCGCTCACCGTAGGCTTAATCTTATCGCCATAGGAGACGATAAACGGCACGCGAATACCGCCCTCGTGTAGCGAGCGCTTGGTCCATCCCCTATCGCTGCGGAATGGGTGTGCACAGTCAAACCAGTCGGTATTTGTATAGGCATTGTGCGTAGGTCCATTGTCGCTCGTAACCATTATTATCGTATTGTCATACAGACCTTTAGCCTTCAGGTGTTCCACCAGCTTGCCAATCTGATGGTCCAAATAAGAAATCATCGCCGCGTATGTCGCCTTAGGATAGCGGGTCGGGAAGTAACCCTTGCCACGATAGACTGGCTCCTCGTCGCCAAACTGAGCCACATACTTAGCCACCCACTCATCCGGAGCAGTCAGGGCGCTATGTGGGATGGTCGTGGTCCACATCAGGAAGAACTCCTGCTGGGCATTATCATCCACAAAGCGGACAATCTGGTCATAGATAGCGTCGGGGCTATAGACATCGCCCTTAAACTTCTCATAACTTGCTGCATCATAAGGGTTTGCACCCGCATCAAGGCGGTCACCAAGCTCCATAGCGGGGTTGGTAGTATACTCGCGCTCCTTATTATTATATAGGTACTGCGGATAGTAGCACTGCGCCATACGCTGGCACATATAGCCATAGAAGTAGTCAAATCCCATATCCGTAGGGGTGCTATTTGATGTCGGACCACCCAATCCCCACTTACCAATCATCGCCGTGCGATAGCCCGCCTCGCGCATAACCGTTGCCAGCGTAGTAGTCCCCTCCTTAAGCGGATACTGACCCTCCAACTCGGCACTCTCGCGCATAGCGTTAAGGCTCCAGACATCTCCGCGAGCGGTCATCTCGTCATTTGAGCGTATCTGGGCGTGACCAGAGTGCAAACCCGTCATCAGGCAGCAACGCGACGGTGCAGAGACTGGCGCACCGGCATACATATCGGTAAAACGGATACCACGAGCCGCCATAGCGTCAATATTCGGGGTCTGAATCTTGGTCTGCCCATAGCAGCCAAAATCGCCATAGCCCGCATCATCCAGCAGGATGAAAATAACATTTGGGCGCTGCTTACCGCCATTTTTCGCACATTTAGGTGCTGCCGTAGCTGTAGATGTAATAGCTGTAGCCGTTACCGCCGCAGCCGATAGGGTCAGGGTTATCTTGCTCTGTTTCATCACTATATGGGATATATCGTCGCAAATTTACTCTTTTTTCAAAAAAGATTTGCACTGTTTGCACATTTTTTTATATCTTTGCACCCGCAAAGGGCCTCAGGTCGTTTGACGGACCCATAGCTCAGTTGGTCAGAGCAGCGGACTCATAATCCGAAGGTCGTGGGATCATGCCCCTCTGGGTCCACAAAGCAGTCACTAAGGTGGCTGCTTTTTTTGGTGGGAAGTGGGGAGGTTGGTTTTACTCTTACCCCCTTTTTCACCCAAAACAGAGCACTTTCCCATCACAACAGACTCCAAATCGGAGAAAAAAACTCTATTTTGAACACCAGATAGCCCATTTTAGGTATTTATACCTTGTATGTCAATCTATTATCGTTACCTTTGTACCGTCCAAATGTGTGATTGTATGCGAATTGATTTACGCGAGATTATTAGAAAGAAGACGGGCAAGCGATTTCCTAAATGGTTAATAGCTCCGTTAGAGAGGCTTATACATCAGCGCGAGCTAAACAATATGCTTGTGGAGGGAGCTGGACTTTCGCATAGCGAGTTTCTTCGCTATGTACTTGATACTCTTGGAGTTGATTGTCAGGCGATATTCACCACTCCCCTTGCCGATGACCAGCGATATATCTTTGCCTCTAACCACCCATTCGGCGGCTTAGATGGTATGATGATTATCAACGAGCTGCAGAAGCGCTGGGGCGATGCTGGTGCAATAGTGAACGACCTGCTGATGGCCGTAGAGCCACTCTCACCCTTCTGGGTTCCGGTAAATAAGTTTGGTCGCCAGAAGAACACCACCTTTCAGGCTTACGATGCTGCGCTAAGCTCTCCAACAAAACAGATTCTCACCTTCCCCGCGGGTTTCTGCTCGCGCGTGATTGACGGCAAGGTGCAGGATACGGAGTGGAAGAGCCACTTTATCAAGGACGCCGTGCGCTACAACCGCCAGATTGTCCCTGTCTATGTTGAGGGTCAGCTATCAAAGCGCTTCTACAACATCTACCGCTTCCGCCAATTTTTCAACATAAAGGTAAACCTCGAGCTTGTGCTGCTTGTAGACGAGATGTTCCGCCAAAAGGGCAAGCGCGTGCGTATAGTCTTTGGCGCGCCGATAGATGTAAATAGCCTTGAGGGCACAGCTGCAGAGAAGACCCTAAAGCTGAGAGAAGAGAGTTATAAACTACAACAACTTTTGAGCAATGAAAACGATAATTAGCCCCGTAAGCCGAGAGCTACTCCTTGAGGAGCTCCATAGGCTCGGCAAGATTCGTGACACCCGCCACGGCGGTAACGAGATATACCTTTTTGACGCCGCCTCAGCACCAAACCTTATGCGCGAGGTGGGACGACTGCGCGAGGAGTCATTCCGCGCGGGCGGCGGTGGCACAGGCGAGGAGATTGATATAGATGTGGACGATACAGCACCTGAGGGCTACAAGCAGCTGATTGCTTGGGACCCCGCAGAGCAGGAGATTGTCGGCGGCTACCGCTGCATCATCTGCCCTAAGCCCGACTCGCCACACCTCTCTACAAGCCACTACTTCCACTTCTCGGAGCAGTTCCGCCAGCAGTTCCTGCCTCAGACTATAGAGCTCGGCCGCGCCTTTGTGCAGCCTAAGTATCAGGCCTCGGGCGACTGCCGCAGCATCTACGCCCTAGAGAATCTGTGGGACGGCATCGGCGCACTTATCGCACTCAACCCGCAGGCTAAGTACCTGCTCGGCAAGGTGACTATCTACCCCACCTACCACCCAGAGGCACTTAAGCTGCTCTACTACTTCCTCCACAGATACTTCCCAGATAACCTCGCACTCGTTGAGGGTATTGACAAGGTGCATATTGATACCGAGAAGGAGAAGAACGACAAAATATTCACTGGCGAGACATACCTGGAGAACTACCGCCTGCTGCGTAGCTCTATCCACGGCTATGGCGAGATGATTCCGCCACTGATGAACTCCTATATGAACCTCTCCAACACTATGCGCGTCTTTGACACCGTGCACAACAAGGAGTTGGGCGATGTCTACGAAACCGGCATTATGATTACCATCCCGGACATCTTCCCCGAGAAGTATGACCGCTATACAAAATTTTAGCCATTAGCTGTTGGCAGTTGGCCATTAGCTTTTCAGAGGTGTCGCTGCGCGACGAGAGTTTAGATTCTATTCGGATTTAGGACAGCTGCCGAAGGCAGTGAAATGAAAAATAGACCTCCAGTTCAAGTTTACTTGAA
>JAFTOU010000044.1 GCA_017463615.1 Alistipes sp.
AGTAGCAACGAGATAACAATCGTATCTAAAGACAACATACTCCGAGTTGATGGAGAAGTAATGGCGGCGATGATGAGTGCCGCCATTATTGTTTTAGAAAATCAGCTGGATATTGCCAAGTTCGGTAAACCGTCTGACAATCTTGAAGATAGCCGAGAGTTCAAGGCTGCACGAGCATTGGAAGATGCAATTAATTCATTTTCCTTCAACCCTGACCGCTTTGCCGAGGCTATTCCTTATATGCATAGGACATTGCAGCAGAACTTCTTCCGATTAGTCAGAAGTTGTGTGTGCAAGATGGCAAATGCCGAGTCGTGGCGTATAGACCCACGCAACGAGGCATCACACAAGATGTGTAAAGCCATCGCAGAGCCTATGAGTGAATACTCATTACCATACATTTAATAATTATGGCAGACAAGATTTTAGAGATGTTCTTCGACCTCGACCGATGGACGAAGGCCATTGCGAAAGGTGTAGGCAAGGATATCCGCAAAGACCAGCTGATACACCTTGCCAGTGAGCATACCCGCCTTGCCATTGCGAGTGCAATGAAGCACGGAGAGTATGAGATTTCCCCGCCACACACGGCACAAATCCCCAAGGATAACGGTGAGTTCCGCACCGTCTATGTGAATGAGCCTATCGACCGCATCATCCTCAGTATTGCCAACGACCTGCTGTTTGACCTTATGCCCGAGATGGTGCACCCTGCGTGCAAATCCTATCAGACAGGCATCGGCTGTGGTAAGGTTGTTAAGGAGGTGAGCAGTCGTATTGCCTACAATTCAACAACTGACTCGCTCGGCTGGAAAGCAGACCTCAGCAAGTACTTCGACAGCGTGCCTCTGATGTTTATCGATGAGGCGTTCGATAAGGTCGAGGCAAAGCACGGACACTCCGTAGTCATAGATGTACTCCGCAAGTACTATCACAATGACCTCTACTTTGATGAGGATAACAAGCTACAGCGCAAGTTCCAATCACTCAAGCAAGGCTGTGCCGTGGCGAGTTGGCTTGCCGATGTGTTGCTCTATGACCTCGATGCAGAGCTAACCGCTTTGGGTGAGTTCTACACTCGCTACTCGGACGATATGCTCTATATCGGAGAGAAATACGAGCAGGCGATGACCATCTTGGAGAGCCGCCTCGCCGAGAAGTCTATGCTCCTCAATCCAAAGAAAGTTGAGTATCTGACATTAGATAGGTGGTTCAAATTCCTCGGCTATAGCATCAAGGGCTCGGACATCTCTCTATCACAGAGTCGCATCAAGACCTTCCAGCGAGAGATTGAGCGCCGCACAATCCGCAACCCCCGAACATCACTACACAAGGCTATCAACTCGGTTAATCGCTACCTCTACAAGGGTGATGGCGAGCATAGCTGGGCAACACAGATACTGCCCGTGTGCAATGTTCGCAGCGACATCGACGAACTCAACAAGTTCGTTATGGACTGCCTGCGTGCCGTGAAGACGGGCAAGCGCAAGGTTGGCGGTTTAGGCTATGTAGCTACGAAGAGTGATGGCTGCATCGTGCGTGGTCGAGGTCGCAATGTCAAGGCAAACCGAGAGAAGATGCCCGGAGAGATTGATGGCTATATGACCATAGGTTGTATGCAGAAGGCACTGCTCACCAGCCGTGCGGTATATAACACACTGGTAGCATCACTATAACACGAGTCGAACACACGACTGCCGAATGAAGAGCAA
>JAFTOU010000045.1 GCA_017463615.1 Alistipes sp.
CCTGAACCATCCAGTCCATTGTAGCGGCACCCTCGTGGGTCTCGCCGATCTTGTGGGTCTTACCCGTATAGAAGAGAATACGCTCGGATGTAGTAGTCTTACCAGCATCAATGTGAGCAATGATACCGATATTTCTTGTGTATTTAAGATCTCTTGCAGCCATTGTCTGTCTCTCCTATAAATTAAAATCTGAAGTGTGCAAATGCCTTGTTTGCCTCTGCCATGCGGTGCATCTCCTCCTTACGCTTGAATGCAGCACCCATAGAGTTGTAAGCATCTACTATCTCGCCGGCAAGCTTCTCTGCCATTGTCTTTCCGGAACGCTTACGTGCATAGAGTACAAGGTTTTTCATCGAAATAGAAATCTTGCGCTCCGGACGAACCTCCATTGGAACCTGGAATGTCGCACCACCGATACGCTTAGATTTTACCTCAACCTGTGGAGTGACATTCTCAAGGGCTTGTTTCCAAACCTCAAGTGGAGATTTATCAGCATCCTTCATCTTCTTGCCCACCAACTCCAAAGCATCGTAGAAAATGGTGTAGGCAATACTCTTCTTGCCATCCAACATCAAGTTGTTCACGAAGCGGGTTACAGCCACGTCGTTGAACTTTGGATCAGGAAGTAGAGTGTGCTTCTTTGGCTTAGCTTTTCTCATTTTGTTTCGCTTTCTTAATAAATTTCTAATTGTTTAAGGCTTATTTCTTAGCACCTGCCTTAGGGCGCTTTGCACCGTACTTAGAACGACGCTGACGACGACCGTCTACACCTGCAGAGTCAAGAGCTCCACGCACGAGGTGATAACGAACACCTGGAAGGTCCTTAACACGACCTCCACGAACAAGCACAATTGAGTGCTCCTGCAAGTTGTGGCCCTCTCCTGGGATGTAGGCGTTGACCTCCTTGCCATTGGTCAATCTTACACGTGCAACCTTACGCATAGCCGAGTTTGGCTTCTTAGGGGTGGTGGTGTACACACGGGTACAAACGCCACGACGCTGAGGGCACGCAGCCAGAGCCGGAGACTTGGACTTGTCCTCCATCTTGACTCTGCCGTTTCTTACTAATTGCTGAATTGTAGGCATCTAAAAAAACCTTTAATTTTGTTAAACTTGCGGGGGTTCTCGCCCCCAATTTCTATTTCGTTTTTGCCTTTTGGCGGGTGCAAAGTTAATCAAAATTTTTAATTCACACTATATATATGTCAAAAACAACCCCCAAAATCGGGTGATTTCGGGGCTTTTCGGGGGCTTTGCTTATTCTTTTTTCTTATATTTTTTCGTGCAAAATAATTTTCGTTTATAATTGATTTTTTAACAGATTGATTTTCAATGTGTTGCATATCGCCATTTTTGACAAAAGAGACGGGTTGTGAAAAATTTTGAAAAATTCTCGCTCAGCGCAAAAAAATCTTCCAAAAGTGCGATTTTATAGGCAGTTACGAGGGCAATTCTGCCATTTTTCGCCCTTCAGATTTTGCCTTTTATTCATCGGCATTTTGGGCGATTTTTTGTCCATTTTGGGAGCGGAGTGAAGCGGTTTATTAAGGTCGGATAAGGTCGTCGCTGCTCCGCATCTCCAAGGTCAAGTAAGGTCTGCGCAAACGCTTCTACTCGGATTTAGGAAAACCATCGCAGATGGTACAAAAAAAAGAGAGATTGCGAGTCAAGTTTACTTGAACGAAGCAACGCTCTCTTTTTTATTGTAATAGCCATAGGCTATCCTAAATCCGCAACGCATAGAAGCAAAACAGAGTTTTGCCGAAAGTCTTTTGGGTCACTTTTCTTCAGAAAAGGGACGGTACTATAGTTTCTGCGTAGCTATTTCTGAACTGGCGGAAACGAATGCTCCAGAATCAGCGGCAGGGCTTCGCGCCAGAATTTCCAGTCGTGGACGCCGTCGCGGATGCGGAACTCAACATTTACCTTCGCGCGCTTCATTTCGCTGAAGAAGTCGAGGTTTGTCTGTATCAGGCCGTCGTCGTCGCCGCAGTCGAGCATCCAGCGCACGGTGTGCAGCTTCTCTATCTGCTCGTGAGTGGCGTGGCGGAGGAACTCTACGGGCGATGTTTCAGCCACAGACCAGAGCCACTCCAGCTCGTCCAACTTAGGAGTTACGGCGCGGTAGCGGTGGTCAAGCAGACCACTTGTGGAGTAGCAGGCGCAGAACATCTCGGGGTGTCTCTGGGCGTAGACTACCGAGCCTCCGCCACCCATTGAGAGACCTGCTATTGCGCGACCCTCCTTTGTTGCTATAGTCCTGAATTTCTGGTCAATATGAGGGATAAACTCCTGGAAGAAGAAGTCCTCGTACGCCCAGTTGCTAACATTGAAGTAGCCCATATTTTTACCACCTCTTTTCTCGCCCTTACCCGTTGCATCGGGCATCACGACAATCATCTTTACCGCCTTTCCTGCGGCTATCTGCTCGTCTGTTATGCGGGGTTGCTCGCCGCCACCTGTGCGGTTCCACGACTTGTGATTTCCCCACGCTCCATGGAGCAGGTAGAGCACTGGATAACGCTCTGCAGAGGTGTCGTAGCCATCAGGGAGGTAGATAGAATATACCTTCTCTACGCCCAAAATTTCACTCTTCACAGTCAGATGCTCAAGGCGGCTCTGCGCCTGCGCCGTAACAGCAAATGCCGCCATCAGCGCGATAAGAATAGATAACTTTTTCATATTGTTAAAGATTTATTTTGCATCAATAGTCACATTCAAATTCTCGCCCGCGCCGCACCACAGATTGAGCACCGTGTACTTCAGCGGCTTGCCAACTTTTGAGGTTACGATGGTGGACGAAAGCGGGCGCAGCACAACTGGAGTACCCTTGCCTGCTCGCAGGGTGTAAGGCAGTGAGCTACAGTTTGTTATCATCACGCGCTGACGCTTTGTCTTCTTATCTACCGAGAGCTTTTTTGCCGTCACTGAGGCCTCAAAAAACTCACTAAGCAGCTTCTTCTCGCCACCCAATGTACCGAAGGCGTAGGCGAGCGTGCGGTGCGCCTCAAGAGCCTCGCGAATACCCTCCAAAGTGCACTCCTTGGCGAAGATGATTGTCATATTTCGCAGGTGTCCATTCTCGCGATACTGCTGGGCTGTTGTGGCGTGAATATCTGTATTGGAGGTAATAAAGAGCTTATGCTCCGCTGCGGTATTAAACGCCCCAGGGTAGAAGTAGGCGCCATTCATCAGCTCAATGCCATCCACCAGCCCCTCGGCATAGATGCTCTTCTCAAAATCGGTCATCTCAAGTGTAGAGTGACGCCAGCCTGGGTGGTTGTGCATAATGAGTGCACCCTGCTGACGGGCGTTGCGAATGCTCTGCACAGCGTCGTAGTCGTAGAGCACGCTATTATCGGTGGTAAAGAGGGCATTGAAGTGACCCTGCGTCTTGGCGTCGCCCGTAAGCTCTACGCCAGGGATAACCAGCAGGCCGAAGTCGTCAGCCACCTTCTTTGCTCCCTCAACAAACTTCACAGATGCTGCGCTGCGCTTGAGCTTTGCGCTCTCAGGTGTAGGCTGACCCTCCGTGCCCGCGACAGGTCTGATGGAGAGGTGCTCCGTAGCGGCGATAACATCCAGGCCGTCGCTCCACGCCTCCTCCATACGACCCTTGACATTCATCACTCCATCGGCATAGGTGGTGTGGATATGCAAATCGGCCTTGTAGGGGATGTAGCCATTGACATTTGGGAGTATAACCTCGCGACGCGAGAGGCGCACATACCCCGTAGGCAGCAGGGTCTGCGGTTCGGAGGCACTCTGATAGTGCATGTAGTACTCCTGAGCTGTTGCCGACATTGCCACAAGCAGCGTTGCGACTAAAATTGTAAATCTTTTCATATTTTATGGGTTTTTAGGTTGTTCTGATAACAAAGTTAGGAATTTTTGACTATCTTTGCAAATCAGACGCCCGCGTATGCGTAGCGCGAGCGCGTAAGGAGCTGATACACAAAGCGAAAACAAACAAATAACAGATACAACTATGGATTACAATTTCAGAGAGATTGAAGCCAAATGGCAGAAAGAGTGGAAAGAGCGCGACATCTACCGCGTGGAGGTAGACCCTTCGCGCCCAAAATTTTATGTGCTTGATATGTTCCCATACCCATCGGGTGCGGGATTGCATGTAGGTCACCCTCTGGGCTATATCGCTTCGGACATCTATTCGCGCTACAAGCGCCTTTGCGGCTACAATGTGCTTCACCCTATGGGCTACGACGCCTTCGGACTGCCAGCCGAGCAGTACGCTATTCAGACGGGCCAGCACCCAGCCGTAACTACCGAGAAGAATATCGCCCGCTACCGCGAGCAGCTTGATAAGATTGGCTTCTGCTACGACTGGAACCGCGAGGTGCGCACCTGCGAGCCAGAGTACTACAAGTGGACCCAGTGGGCGTTCCTCAAGATGTTTGCCCACTACTACGACCGCAAGTTGCAGAAGGCCGCCCCTATCGCCGACCTTGTGGCTCACTTTGAGGCCAACGGTAGCGCGGGCGTAGATGCCGCTTGCACGGCGGAGCAGAACTTCACCGCTGCGGAGTGGAACGCGATGAACGAGGAGCAGAAGGAGCAGGTGCTTCAGAACTATCGCCTCGCCTTCCGCGCCGATACTATGGTAAACTGGTGTCCTAAGCTGGGCACTGTACTGGCAAATGACGAGGTTAAGGATGGCCTCTCTGTGCGTGGTGGTCACCCAGTGGAGCAGAAGCGTATGAAGCAGTGGCTGTTGCGCGTTACTGCCTATGCACAGCGTATGCTTGACGGTCTGGATGCGTTGGAGTGGAGCGACTCGCTCAAGGAGATTCAGCGCAACTGGATTGGTCGCTCGGAGGGTGCGCAGGTATTCTTTGATGCGCAGATGGCAGACGGCACAACCCGCAAACTTGAGATATTTACCACACGCCCTGATACTATCTTCGGCGTAACATTTATGGTTGTAGCGCCAGAGCACGAGTGGCTTGCCGATATGACCACTGCAGAGCAGAAGACTGCCGTTGAGGAGTATATCGAGCAGACCAAGAAGCGCTCTGAGCGCGAGCGTATCTCCGAGACTAAGCGTGTGAGCGGTGTATTCACGGGCGCTTATGCTGTAAATCCATTCACCGGCAAGCAGATTCCTATCTACGCATCGGACTATGTACTTGCGGGCTATGGCACAGGTGCTATTATGGCCGTTCCTGCGCACGACTCGCGCGACTACGCCTTTGCTCGCCACTTCGGCCTTGATATCATCTCTGTAGTGGAGGGTGGCGACCTTACTGTTGCCTCTTACGACGCTAAGGAGGGTGCGATGATTAACTCCGACTTCCTCAATGGCACAGATGTTAAGGAGGCTATCTACAAGATGTTTGAGGAGGTTGAGCGCCGCGGTCTTGGTAAGCGACTGGTGAACTACCGCCTGCGCGACGCTATCTTCTCGCGCCAGCGCTACTGGGGCGAGCCGTTCCCTATCCGCTACGAGGGCAATATCGCCCGTCCAGCAGCGGAGAGCGAGCTGCCTATTACCCTGCCACCTATTGAAAACTTCGGTCCTACAGAGCAGGGCGAGCCACCATTGGCACGCGTAGAGGGTTGGGAGTTTGAACTCTCAACAATGCCTGGCTTTGCCGGCTCATCGGCATACTACCTCCGCTATATGGACCCACACAACAGCGAGGCACTGGTATCTAAGCAGGCAAACGAGTACTGGCGCAATGTAGACCTCTACATCGGCGGTATTGAGCACGCAACAGGTCACCTGATGTACTCCCGCTTCTGGAATATGTTCCTCTACGACCTCGGTTATGTCTGCGAGGCTGAGCCATTCAAGAAGTTGGTGAACCAGGGTATGATTCAGGGTCGCTCAAACTTCGTATATCGCGTGGTGGGCACAAATAAGTTTGTATCCTACAACCTGCGCGAGCAGTACCAGACACAGAAGATTCATGTGGATGTAAATATCGTCAAGAACGATGTGCTGGATACCGAGGCGTTCCGCGGCTGGCTGCCAGAGTATAAGGATGCAGAGTTTATCCTTGAGAATGGCCAGTATATCTGCGGCTGGGAGATTGAGAAGATGTCTAAGTCTATGTACAATGTCGTAAACCCAGACTATATCGTTGAGCAGTATGGCGCCGACACACTCCGTATGTACGAGATGTTCCTCGGCCCACTGGAGCAGGCGAAGCCTTGGGATACAAACGGCATTGACGGCGTGCATAAGTTCCTGCGCCGCTTCTGGCGTCTGTTCCACGACCGCAATGGCGAGTGGGCAGTAAGCGACGAGCAGCCTACAGACAAGGAGCTCAAGAGCCTGCACAAGACCATCAAGAAGATTCGTGAGGATATTGAGAACTTCTCGTTCAACACCTCTGTTGCAGCCTTTATGATTTGCATCAACGAGCTGGGCGAGTGCCACAAGCGCGCTATTATTGAGCCGCTGGCGGTACTTCTCTCGCCATTTGCTCCGCATATCACCGAGCAGCTGTGGAGTATGTTGGGTCACGAGGATACTATCTTCAACGCTCAATACCCAGTATGCAACGAGGAGTACCTTGTTGAGAGCAGCTTTGAGTACCCAATCATGATTAACGGCAAGCTCCGCTGCAAGCAGGTATATCCACTCAGCGCAACCCCTGCGGAGCTTCAGGCAGATGTTGTCACTAAGGAGGAGGTGCAGCGCTGGCTTGAGGGTGCAACGCCAAAGAAGATTATCGTTGTGCCGGGCAAGATTATCAACATCGTAAAGTAACCGACAATGAGACGACTCCTAACCATACTTATCGCTACGGTGACTCTCGCCACTGCCTCGGCGCAGAAGAGGGTTGTACTCTCGCTTGAGCAGAGTGGTGCTGACCAGATAGTTGAGAACTTCTGGGACAACACCACCGCTCCGCACTCCAACGGCATCACTGCCGACGAGACCATCAACCATAAGTGCGAGCTGTTCAACACCGTGCAGACCGACTTCTACCTCTACAAGGCCGACCCCGCTGTGGCTACAGGTCAGGCGGTGCTGGTCGTTCCCGGGGGTGGACTGCGCAAGGTCTGCATAGAGTACGACGGCTTCGCCTTTGCGCAGTATCTGCGTAGCATCGGCATCAGCGCGCTGGTGCTCAAGTACCGCCTGCCAAATGGACACAAGGAGGTACCGATGGAGGATATGGAGGCGGCGCTGAACTATCTGCGCACCGAGGGTCAGGCGTGGGGTGTAGACCCCCAGCAGGTGGGTATCGCGGGTAGCTCGGCAGGTGGTTACCTTGCCGCATACGCCTCTACCCTTATCCCCGACGAGCGCAAGCCGGCATTTTCAATACTGGTCTACTCTGTAATCTCAGGCGTTACGCGCAGCACGCACCACGGCACCTTCGGCAATATGCTTGGTCGTGACCGCTGCCACGCCGAGCAGGAGTACTACTCCCTGGAGAACCGCGTTACCAATACCACTCCGCCGACGCTCCTGCTGCTTGCTGACGACGACCTTACGGTATCCTCTATCAGCTCTACGCGCTACTACAAGGCTCTCAAGCGCCACGGCGTGAAGGCGGCTATGCACCTCTTCCCATCGGGAGGTCATGGCTGGTCGGGACACGACGACTACCACTATGCCGAGCCGAGCAAGCGCGCCATAAAGGATTGGTTGGAGATTCTGCACACAGACAATAACCCTAAAACCGAAAAATAATGAAAAAGGCACTAACCCTACTCCTCGCTCTTGTGAGTTTTGGAACACTCTCGGCGCAGAAGACCATTGAGTATCCCTCCTCGGCAGATGAGGTTGTACACCTATGGGACAACACTTCTGCCAAATACTCCAACCACATGCAGAAGGACGAGCTGCTCAAGGGGCGCTCAAAGCTCTACAACACCTCCTCGGCAGACCTCTACATCTACACCGCTCCGAAGGAGAAGGCTACGGGCTACTCTGTAGTCATCTACCCAGGTGGTGGCTATCGCTACCTCAGCCTCCCGCACACATTCCCTGAGTGGCTGCGCGAGAATGGCATCACCGCCGTGGTTGTAAAGTATCGTCTGCCAAATGTCGGCTATCCAGATGCTACGCTGGAGGATGCTATCGGCGCTGTGGAGTATATGCGCGCCAATGCCGAGAAGTACAACCTTGACCCGCAGAAGTTGGGCGTATGTGGTAACTCGGCAGGTGGTCACCTCGCTGCGTGGGTATCCAACGCTATGGAGGATGGCAAGAAGCCTCACTTCTCAATCCTCGTCTATGGAGCAATGACTCGCGGCAAGTACTTCAGCACCCGCAATGCCGCTGCGCAGATGTGTGGCGAGCATATCTATGCGGAGAAGTTTGTGAAGTACTCCACCCCGGAAATGGTGACGGCAACAACGCCACCAGCGCTGCTGCTCCTCTCGGACGACGATACCGTTGTGCCTCCAATCTGCTCTACAGACTACTACAAGGCACTCAAGCGCCATGGCGTACCTGCCTCTATGCACATCTACCCTTCAGGCGGTCACGGCTGGTCGGGTCGTATGAAGTGGGAGTACCGCCAGCAGTGGCTCGGCGCAGTGCTGGACTGGATTGGCAACCTTGAGAATATCCACAATAGAACGAAAAACTAAAAAATATACAGTTATGAAGAAAGTACTTTCCTTACTCGCCCTTGCAGTAGTGGCACTTACTGCTCAGGCAGAGGCAAATGTAAAGATTGAGAGTAGTGCCGACGAGGTTATCACCGTTTGGGACAACAACTCTGCACCACACTCCAGCAACCAGACCAAGCCCGAGGTTATCAAGAAGAGCGGTAGCGGATACAAGGTTTCGCGCTCAGCGGAGACCGTATTCTACCTCTTCAAGCCTCAGCAGCCTACAGGTCACAGCCTTATCATCTTCCCAGGTGGTGGCTACAGCACCGTAAATATCGGCTTCGGCATGGCTGAGTGGCTGCGCGACAACGGCATCACCGCCATGGTAGTGAAGTATCGTCTGCCAAATGGTAACCGCGAGGTACCTCTTGAGGATGCCGCTGCGGCAGTAGAGTATCTGCGTGGGAACGCATCGGCTCTGGGCATTGACCCTCAGAAGATTGGCGTTAGCGGCAGCTCGGCAGGTGGTCACCTTGCAGCGTGGTCGTCGGCAGTGCTTGAGGGCGAGCAGCGTCCTAACTTCGCCGTTCTGCTCTACCCTGTTATCAACGGTCAGATTTGGACAGCAAAGGCGCAGTGGAGCACCTTCCACGAGCTGCTGGGCAAGTGGCGCACACCGGTGGATATTGAGAACCACTCTGTAGACCTGCTCGTAACCCCGCAGACCCCACCAACGCTTATCCTGCATAGCGACGACGATGTTATTGCCCCTGCATACAACTCAACCCTCTACTACAAGGCACTCAAGCGCCACGGCGTGAAGGCATCTATGCACATCTACCCTTCGGGTGGTCACGGATGGCGTGGCAGCAAGAAGTTTGAGTACCGCCAGCAGTGGCTTGAGGCAACAAAGGAGTGGATACTCGCGTTCTAAAGTTACCATATTTGCAAATAAATAAACACCATACAACAATGAAAAAGTTTTTTGTAATTCTTGCAGCTGTCGCTATGGCAGCAACCGTTTCGGCACAGAAGACCATCACCCTCTCTCTTGAGCAGAGTGGCGCAGATGAGATTATCACCAACTTCTGGAACAACGACAAGGCGCCGCACTCAAACTATGAGACCCGCGACGAGAAGATTAACGACCGTCTGCACTTCTCACAGACCTCGCAGACCGACCTCTACATCTACAAGGCAGACCCTGCAAAGGCTACAGGTCAGGGTATTGTAGTACTCCCAGGTGGTGGCTACAGCAAGGTTTGTATCGCTCATGAGGGCTTCAAGATTGCTCAGTTCTACCGCGAGCAGGGCATCAGCTGCGTAGTTGTTAAGTATCGCCTTCCAAACCACGGCAATAAGATTGTGCCGCTGGAGGATGCTCAGGCAGCACTCAAGTTCCTGCGCACAAAGGGTAAGAAGTGGGGCATCGACCCTAAGCAGGTGGGTATCTGCGGTAGCTCTGCAGGTGGTCACTTGGCAGCTTACACCTCAACCTTTACCGAGGATAAGGATAAGCCTGCATTCTCTATCCTCTTCTACCCAGTTATCACCGGTACTACTTGGGAGACTCACCAGAACACCTTTGAGTATCTGCTGGGCAAGAAGCGCACACAGAACGAGCAGGAGTACTACTCGCTGGAGAACCGCGTAACCCCTACCACCCCTCCAACTATTCTGCTGCTCTCGGACGACGACCTGACCGTTCCGCCAATCAGCTCTATCCTCTACTACGAGGCTCTGAAGGCTAATGGCGTGCCTGCAACTATGCACATCTACCCTTCTGGCGGTCACGGCTGGTGCGGCCACGACGAGTTCAAGTACGCTAACGAGTACAAGGACGCCCTGCTTGACTGGCTTAAGATTCAGAACAAGGCTGCAGAGGCGAAGTCAAAGAAAAAGTAATTTTTAATCACAATAGTAGGTAGGTTTCCGAGCCTACCTACAAACAAGAACAATTTTTAATTTAGATTAACAATAGATGGCAGAAAATTCTATTTTAATGCGACTTGATGGTCTGAAAATCAAGTACGAGGAGCTGGGTCAGAAGCTCACCGACCCCGAGGTGATTGCAGATGTCAAGGCGTTTGTGCAGTACAACAAGGAGTACCGCGAGCTGGAGCCTATTATTGAGACCGCCGACCGCTATCGCAAGGCGCTTGCCGACCTTGCCAATGCAAAGGATATACTTGCAACCGAGAAGGACGAGGAGTTCCGCGAGATGGCGCGTATGGAGATTGCCGAGCTGGAGCCTGCAATCGTGCAGTTAGAGGAGGAGATTAAGCTGCTGCTTATCCCTAAGGACCCTCAGGATGCTAAGAATGCAGTGCTTGAGATTCGTGGCGGTACAGGTGGCGACGAGGCTGCTCTGTTTGCGGGCGACTTGATGCGTATGTACACCAAGTATATTGAGACCAAGGGTTGGAAGTACGAGATTACCTCCTTCTCCGAGGGTACTGTAGGTGGTTACAAGGAGGTTATTATGAAGGTTACGGGCAACAATGTCTACGGCACGCTCAAGTACGAGTCTGGCGTTCATCGCGTGCAGCGAGTACCTCAGACCGAGACTCAGGGTCGCGTACACACCTCAGCAGCATCTGTTGCGGTGCTACCTGAGGCTGACGAGTTTGATGTTGAGGTTTCATGGAACGATATTCGCAAGGATATATTCTGTGCCTCAGGTCCAGGTGGTCAGAGTGTGAATACAACCTACTCGGCTATCCGTCTGACCCACATCCCTACGGGTATTGTTGTTCAGTGTCAGGACCAGAAGTCGCAGATTAAGAATACCGAGAAGGCATTTGAGGAGCTTCGTACCCGAATCTTCAACCTTGAGTATCAGAAGTATCTGGACGAGATTGCCTCAAAGCGTAAGACCCTCGTATCTACGGGCGACCGCTCGGCGAAGATTCGTACCTACAACTACCCTCAGGGACGAATTACCGACCACCGTATCAACTACACAATCTATAACCTCGGCGCATTTATGGACGGCGATATTCAGGACTGCATAGACCACCTTATCGTTGCCGAGAATGCCGAGCGACTCAAGGAGCAGGAGCTGGGATAGTATATGAGACGACTGCTGACAATACTCGCGTGCTCTCTGCTGTGGCTCACCGCTGCGGCAGAGACAGACCGTGAGCCCCTGTACATCGTCAATGGACAGGTGCGCAGCAGCGTGTCGGACATCCCGGAGAAGAATATTGAGCGCATAGAGACCCTACCTGCCAACGAGCAGACCGTAGCGCAGTACGGGCAGAAGGCAAACAATGGTGTTGTTATCATCACCCTCTGCTACGACCAGGCGGCGCAGTTCACCGCTGGCGACAACTTCTCGGAGTATATCGCCTCCAAGGTCAAGTGGAAGGATAACGACCCCGTAGCCCGCTTCGTTATGCGATTTACCGTGTGTGCCGACGGCAGCGTTGCGGAAGGGAATATCCTCCAGTCTACCGACAAGCGCTTTGCCAAGCGTGTGCGTAGCGCCTTTGCGGCCTCGCCTAAGTGGCAGGCGGCAACCAAGCGCGGCGTGGCGGTGGAGAGCGAGCACCTGCTGGTTGTTCAGCTACCAAAGGGTCGTAAGCTACCGCGTCAGCCATACATCATAATGCTGTAGAGCTATGAGAGAGAGTTTTTCGTTATACGAACTTCAGCGCATCGTTGGCGCGGCTGTGGAGCAGTTTTTTCCACAGCCCGTATGGGTTAGTGCCGAGATATCAGAGCTTAAGGTAAACGCTACGGGGCACTGCTACATGGAGCTTGTGGAGCGTGACGAGAAAGGCAGCTCGGGCAATAATGCCAAGGCTCAAGCCCGCGCGATGATATGGAAAAACCGCTTCCCGCAGCTCAATGGCAAGTTTGAGGCGGCTACGGGGCGAGCACTTGCCGCAGCGATGAAGGTGCTGCTGCAGGTTACCGTCACCCACCATCCGCTCTATGGGCTGAGCCTGCAGGTTACAGATATAGACCCCTTCTACACCATCGGCGAGGCGGAGCGACAGCGACAGATAACCATAGCCAAGCTCCAGAGCGACGGGGTGTGGGACATGAACCGCGGCGTGGCTATCCCTCGCATTGTTCAGCGCGTGGCTGTGGTCTCAAGTGCTACGGCGGCGGGCTACCGCGACTTTATCAACGAGATTAACAGCTCGCCCTACCGCATAGTAACGACCCTCTTTGAGGCATCTATGCAGGGGCAGAGTAGCGAGCAGAGCATTATCGCCGCACTGCTATCTATAGCCGAGCGACAGGAGGAGTTTGACGCTGTGGCGATAATCCGTGGAGGAGGCTCCGTATCGGACCTTGAGTGCTTCAACGCCTACGCCACGGCGAGCTATGTGGCACAATTTCCGCTGCCGGTACTCTCGGGCATAGGTCACGACAAGGATACCAGCGTGGTGGATATGGTTGCAGCCGTACCGCTCAAGACCCCAACGGCCGTGGCGGCGTGGATTTGCGACCGCGCAGCGACCTTTGACGCCCAGCTGGAGTATGCCGCCGTGCTTCTGCGCGAGAGCTGCACGAAGGTGACTCAGGCGGCAGCATTGCGGTTAGAGCAGTACCAGAGCACGCTCAAGAGTAGCGTAATGACAGCTCTTGAGCGCCAGCGCGAGCGACTAAATAGCTACGCTATGCTGACGGAGAACTTCGCACCCGCAAGGCTTCTGCGCCTCGGCTTTGCCGTAGCGCGTGGCGAGGGTGGTGTTATCCGCAAGGTAGATGATGTTGCTGTAGGCGAGAGGATAACAATAGAGGTTGCCGACGGCACCTTAAAGGCAGAAATAGTTGAGAAAAATGGGTAAGAAGAGTAACATTTCGTACACCGAGGCGATGGCGGAGATTGAGCAGATACTCGCCTCGCTGCAGCGTGCCGACTGCGATGTAGAGATACTGGCAAAGCAGGTAGAGCGCGCAACAGAGTTAATAAACATTTGTCGCACGCGCCTGCGTAAGGCTCAGAGCGATGTTGAGAAGCTATTTGAGTAGTTCAAATTAAGAGAAGAAGAATGGGTTTTGTAGGTAAGACTATCCGTTTGGCGCTAAACATTGTGCCACGCACCGCACTTCAGCGCGTGGCAGAGTGGGCTGTGCCTATGGTCGGGCTACTCTATCGTGGCAAGGGGCGCGAGTGTCCTATATGTCACAGCCACTACCGCCGCTTTATGCCATACGGCTACGGCACGGTGCGCGAAGATGCGCTCTGTCCCCACTGCCTGTCGTTGGAGCGTCACCGACTGCTATGGCACTACCTTATGCACACCCACCACGACCGCCTCAAGGAGCTGCCTACAATGCTACACATAGCCCCAGAGGTCTGCTTGATGCGCGAATTTAGGCATATGTACGCCTCCAAGCCGCAGAATTACATCACCGCCGACTTAGAGAGTCCACTTGCCGATATGCACTTTGATGTGCAGAGCATACCTATGGCGGATAGCAGCGTGGATATTATCATCTGCAACCACCTGCTCGAGCATGTGGAGAGCGACCACAAGGCGCTGCAGGAGATGTACCGCATAATGCGCAGTGGCGGCATGGGCGTTATGCTTGCGCCGATAGACTACTCGCGCGAGATGACATACGAGGACGATACAATCACCGACCCTAAGCAGCGAGCAGAGCTCTTTGGGCAGTATGACCACCGTCGCGTATATGGAAAGGACTACCTCACACGCCTTCGTGCTGCGGGCTTTGAGGCCGAAGAGATTGACTATGCAGCACAATTTTCAGTTTCAGAGCGTACCCTGCACAGCTTCGGGTGCGACAAATTATATATAGTAAGAAAGGGTTAGAAGATGAGTAATGTACTTGAAAGATATTCAGACTTCCGCGCAACTATAGCCGGTATGTTCTCCGTAACTACGCAGCAGATGGTAGATGCCGCGTTGCACTATGCCGACCAACACCTGGGCGAAATGACCCGCTACGACGGCTCGCCGATGTTAGACCACGCCGTATCTGTGGCAAAGATTGTGGCTACAGAGGTGGGGCTTGGTCGTAACTCTACAGTCTCGGCAATCATCCACGATGTTGTCCGCATAGCGGCGCAGAGCGATGACGAGGAGCTGCTGGACAATACCATTGCCGAGTGCAGCAAGCTCTTTGGCGACGAGGTTGCGGGTATTGTCAGCGGTCTGGCGAATATCTCCGAGCTGCAGTTCAACACCCACAAGGAGCAGGCATCCTCGTTCCGCGATATGATTGTCGCCTACTCCGAGGATCCGCGTGTGATACTTATAAAGCTCGCCGACCGTCTGGAGGTTATGCGCTCAATCGCCATCTTCCCCGAGGCGAAGCGCAAGAAGAAGAGCTGGGAGAGCATGAACCTCTATGCCCAGATTGCCCACAAGCTCGGACTCTACAACATCAAGAGCGAACTGGAGGACCTTGCCCTCAGTCAGTTGGAGAGCGAGGCGTACAACCACATCGTAAGCAAGCTCGCCGAGAGCGAGAGCGAGCGACTGGCCTTCATAGAGCGATTCCTTGAGCCTATTCGCAAGGCGTTGGACGCTGCGGGTATGAAGTACCACATCAAGAGCCGCACAAAGTCTGTATACTCCATCTGGAACAAGATGCGCAAGCAGCAGGTGCCATTTGAGGGTGTCTACGACATCTTCGCCCTGCGCATTATCATCGACTGCCCTAAGGAGCAGGAGAAGGCGCAGTGCTGGTATGTATACTCTATCGTCAGCGACTTCTACACCCCAAATACCGACCGTATGCGCGACTGGATAACCATCCCGAAGTCCAACGGCTACGAGTCGCTCCACACCACCGTATCGGCGGGCGATGGCAAGTGGGTGGAGATTCAGATTCGTACCGAGCGCATGGACGATGTTGCCGAGCTGGGTATCGCTGCCCACTGGCGCTACAAGGGTGTCAATCAGGGTGCACAGACCTCGGAGCAGTGGCTGCAGCGTCTGCGCGAGCTGATGGACGAGACCAAGGAGGATATTGCCGAGCGCTTTGACGCCAAGCCTGCCTCGGGCGAGATATTTGTCTTTACCCCAAATGGCGATATACGCAAGTTGCCGGAGGGCGCTACGGTGCTGGACTTCGCCTTTGACATCCACACCAACCTCGGCTCTACCTGCTCGGGTGGTAAGGTCAATGGTCGCGCTGTGCCTATTCGCGAGACGCTCAAGAATGGCGACATCGTGGAGATTATCTCGCAGAAGAACCAGCAGCCAAAGGCAGACTGGCTCAACTTTGTCGTCACTACCAAGGCTCGCCAGCGCATCAAGGCCTTCATCCGCGAGGAGCAGGCTAAGAATGCCAAGCTCGGCCGCGAGGAGCTTGAGCGCAAGCTGAAGAACTGGAAACTTACGGCCAAGAGTATTGACGAGGTGGTTGCCTACCTGTGCAAGTACTACAAGCAGCGCACGGGTACTGCCCTCTACGAACTTATTGCCACCGAGCGCATAGACCTTATGGTTGTCAAGGAGGTGCTTACCCGTTGGCTCTCGGGCGAGGCGGACGAGGAGCGCCGTGCAGCCGAGGCGGCAGCCGAAGCGGCGCGTCGTCAGGCACAGCAGCCGATGAAGCAGACCTCTTCAGATGCGCTTGTGATTGACGAGAGCATCAACAACATCGTCTACAAGCTCGCCAAGTGTTGCAACCCGATTAAGGGCGATGACATCTTCGGCTTTGTGACAATCAATGCGGGCATTACCGTACACCGCACCGACTGCCCAAATGCCAAGCATATCCGCAAGAACTATCCATACCGCATCATGGAGGCTAAGTGGCGCGAGCAGGCGCAGGGCTCCTTCCGCGTAACTATATCCATCACGGCGCAGGACTCGGCAGGCCTTGTAAACCAGATTACCGAGGTTGTCAGCCGCGACCTGAAGCTCAACATCCGCACCATAAACATCTCCTCGCGTGGCGATGGCACGGGCGTGGGAACTATCAGCGTAGAGGTGCCTTCAACATCGGTGGTAGATATGCTCCTGCACGCCATTATGCGCATCAAGGGTGTGCAGCGCGCGGTGAGAGTGAACAACTAAGCAACCTAAAAATAACCTAATAATGAAAAAGACCTTAACCCTAATCCTATTGCTCATCGCCGCCGTAACAGTCTCGGCGCAGAGCAACTTTACATCGACCCTCAAGGCGAAGGCCAAGAAGGGGGTGACCATCTACGGCACCGTTGAGTGCGACGGGCGTCCACTTGCGGGCGTAGCCGTATCGGATGGCTACCAGATTGTGCAGACCAACAAGAAGGGTCAGTATGCACTCGCCTCCCAGAAGCAGAACGGCTATGTATTTATCACTATCCCAAGTGGTTACGAGGCTGTGACCGAGGGTGCGGATGTTGTTCCGCAGTTCTGGGCAACCCTTACTGCCGATGCCACGACGGCCGAGCGTCACGACTTTACGCTCAAGGCTGTGGATAACGACCACCACGCCATCGTTGCCGTTGCCGACATCCACATCTCCAACCACCACAACGACCTAAGTTGCTTCCGCGACATCTTCATCCCTCAGCTTAAGGCCGAGGTTGAGCAGTATCGCAAGGCGGGCATACCTGTCTACACCCTCTGCCTGGGCGACAGCTCGCACGAGATATACTGGTACGACTACAACCAGGATATCCGCAGCTTCTGCCGCACGCTTGCCGATGTGGGCTACCCTACTCCGCTCTTCAACACCATGGGCAACCACGACAATGACGGAGGTGTGCCACACAGCCCTACGGTAGACTTTGACGCTACGGCGAAGTACCGCGAGGCATTTGGTCCGCGATACTACTCCTTCAACATCGGAAAGATTCACTATGTGGTGCTTGATAACATCCACTACATCAACAAGCCTGGTGGCAAGAAGGCTAAGGGTATTGTCGGCTCGCGCAACTACAGCTACGACATCACCCCCGAGCAGCTCGCTTGGCTGGAGAAGGATTTGGCATTGGTTACCGACAAGAGCACCCCTATTGTCATCGGCGTTCACAGCCCAATATACCGCTACAAGAACGGTATGAGCGGCAAGGTCAATATCAACCTTGAGGAGCAGAGCGGCAAGGCACTCACAGAGCTGCTCCGCCCATTCTCTACCGTGCATGTACTCTCTGGCCACACACATCGCAACCGCATAACTATCTGCAGTGGCGACAAGAGCCAGCCAGAGTTAGCAAATATCGTAGACCACAATATCGTTGCCGTATCGGGCTCGCTGTGGTACTCGTCGGCCTTCGGTGGCCCTATGCTCGGCTCACTCGGCGAGCCTGCAGGCTACAAGATTTTCACTATGGACGATAAGGATATCAAGTGGCGATTCAAGGCTACGCAATACTCTGCAGATGAACAGTTTACCTGCTTTGACATGAATGCCGTGCGCGACTACTTCCGCACAAATGGCGAGGTGCGCGTATTCCTTGACCACTTCCCTAAGCGTACCGACTTTGCCGAGTGGGAGAGCGAGAACAGCATCATGGTAAATATCTGGGACTGGTGCGACGGCTGGAAGATAGAGATCTCCGAGAACGGCACGCCGCTGGAGGTTACCCGCCGCAAGGTAGAGCATCCGCAGATGATCGTTGGTCTGGATATCCCGAACACCCTCTGGCGCATAAAGTTTGACCAGAAGAACAACAAGCGCAAGGCACATCCGCACATGTTCCACGCCGTAGCCTCCGCGCCAGATACAACCATAGAGGTGACCGTCACCGACTGCTTCGGCAAGCAGTACAAGCAGACTATGGTGCGACCAAAGCCTTTTTCGTTAAATATGAGATAACCGACCTAAGATATGAAACGACTTACAACCCTAATCCTCGCCCTTGCCGTAGCTATGACCGCTGTGGCGCAGAGCACCTTCACCTCAACCCTCAAGGCTAAAGCCGCTAAGGGCGCTACAATATACGGCACCGTTGAGTGCGACGGCACTCCCCTCGCGGGCGTGGTGGTATCCGATGGCTATCAGGTCGTAAAGACCGACAAAAATGGCGTATACAACATCCCATCCGAGAAGCGCAACGGCTATGTATTTATCTCTATACCAAGCGGTTATGAGGCACTAACCGCCGGCACAGATGTCGTTCCGCAGCTTTGGGCAACACTTACAGCAGACAGCAGCACTGCCGAGCGTCACGACTTCAACCTGCGCAAGGTAGACAACGACCGCCATGTGATTGTTGCCGTGGCGGATATTCACCTGTCAAACAAGCTGAACGACATTCACACCTTCAGCACCTCCTTCCTGCCGAGCCTTAAGGCGGAGATTGAGCAGTATCGCCAGCAGGGTATTCCTGTCTACACCCTCTGCATGGGCGACAGCAGCTTTGACACCTACTGGTACGACTACCTCTACGATATCAGAGACTTCCGCCGCACACTGGAGGATGTAGAGTACCCTACTCAGTTCTTCAACACCATGGGTAACCACGACAACGACGGCGCTACCCCATGTGACGAGAATACCGACTGGAACGCCTCGGCAAAGTATCGTCAGGCATTTGGTCCGACCTACTACTCCTTCAACATCGGCAAGGTGCACTACATTATGCTGGACGACCAGATATACCTCAACGAGCCACTGCCAACGGCTAAGAAGGGTAAGGGCTTGGTTGGTGCACGAAACCACATCACCGCCCTCACACGCGCACAGCTCGACTGGCTCAAGAAGGACTTGGCGACCGTGGAGGACAAGAACACCCCGATAGTTATCGGCGTGCACAGCCCTATTTTCCGCTACCGCGACTATATGTACGCCCCTGTAGACTGCCGTCTGCCTGCTGAGCAGCGCGACGAGTTTGTGGGTCTGTTCAAGGAGTTTGCTACCGTTCACATCCTCTCAGGACATACACACCGTAACCGTTGCTGCTACGGTCGTGACGACGCTGCACAGCCAGATATTGCCAACTTCACGGAGCACACCGTAGCTGCCGTATCGGGTACTCGCTGGCACACCTCTGCCTTTGGTGGTCCGCAGATTGCCGTTACGGGCGAGCCTGCAGGTTGCAAGATTTTTAATGTCAGCGACAGCGACATCAAGTGGTACTTCAAGGCTACAGAGTTTAGTGCCGACGACCAATTCCGTTGCTTTGATATGAACGGCGTGAGCGACTACTATCGCACAAATAACGAGGTGCGCGTATTCCTTGACCACTTCCCTAAGCGCACAGACTATGCTAAGGAGAAGTTCCGCGGCAAGGTGATGATTCATGTTTGGGACTGGGCAAACGACTGGAAGATAGAGGTTACCGAGAATGGCACGCCACTGGAGGTTACCCGCGAAAAGGCCGAGAATCCGCAGTATGTGCTCTCCTACGAGATTCCTAAGCGCCTCTGGTTCTTTGATCTCAACTCGGCATCAAGCAAGAAGAAGATTCGCCACCCGCACATGTTCCATGTAACCCCATCTTCGCCTACATCTACCCTTGAGGTTACCGTAACAGACTGCTTCGGCAACAAGTATCACCAGAGCATGGAGCGACCAAAGCCATTCTCACTACATATGAAATAGTGCCCTATGAAAAAGCTACTACTCATCCTACTTGCCCTTACCCTGAGCTTCAGCCTCTCGGCGCAGAGCACCCACACCTCAACCCTCAAGGCAAAACCCGCTAAGGGGGCAACTATCTACGGTACTGTAGAGTGCGACGGTCGTCCTCTTGAGGGCGTTGCCGTATCGGATGGCTACACAATCGTAAAGACCGACAAGCGCGGCGTCTACAGCATCGCCTCGCAGAAGCGTAACGGCAATGTATTTATCACCATACCAAGCGGTTACGAGGCTCCCGTTACCCCTGGCGACATCCAGCCGCAGTACTGGGCAGCACTCACTGCCGAGGCTCAAACTCCAGAGCGTCACGACTTTGTGCTGCGCAAGGTGAATAACGACCGCCACGCAATATTTGCCATCACAGACATCCATATCTCCAACCAGCTGGGCGACCGCGAGCAGTTAGAGACAATCGTTATGCCACGCATCCGCAGCGAGGTGGAGCGTTACCGCCAGCAGGGTATTCCTGTATATACTATGTGTATGGGCGACAGCAGCTTTGACCTGTTCTGGTACGACTTCCTCTTTGATATTGGCGACTTCCGCAAGGAGATATCAAAGGTGGGCTATCCTACCCCTATCTTCCACGCTATGGGCAACCACGACAACGACGGCGCTACAGAGCCAAATGAGGATACCGACTTCAACGCTACGGCTAAGTACCGCGAGGTCTTTGGACCTACATACTACTCCTTCAACATCGGCAAGGTGCACTACATCATCCTTGATAACCTGCGCTACCGCAACGAGAAGCGTCCGAATATGAAGCCAGGAAAGAATATGGCAGGTGCACGAAACTACGACCATATCGTGGTTGATGAGCAGCTGGAGTGGCTCAAGAAAGATTTGGCGATGATTGAGGATAAGAGTACCCCTATCGTTGTGGGTATGCACTGTCCGGTGTTCCGCCTCCTTGAGGAGCATAAGTCTACCAAGCTCTACAGCTACTTCCACGACAGCGAGGGCAACCGCACACTGCCTCCTGCGCTCTACTTTGCCGAGCACTTCAAGGAGTTTAAGACTGTGCACTTCCTCACCGGCCACTCGCACAAGCTCTACACCACCCCTTGTGCCGTAAATACAGAGTATCCACAGATTGCGGGCATTACAGACCACAATGTGAGCGCAATTTGCGGTGCTTGGTGGTTTACAGCGGCACACGGAGGGCCACACCTTGCGCCAGATGGAGCACCAGCGGGCTTCAAGGTCTTTAATATGGACGGCAAGCAGATAGATTGGTACTACACCTCTATCAACGACGGCGCAGAGCACCAGTTCCGCAGCTTTGATATGAACACCGTGCGCGACTACTACCGCACAAATGGCGAGATGCGCGTATTTTTGGAGAACAACGCTAAGTGTCAGGACTTTGCAACGGTAGAGGATAACCGCGTGGCGATACATATCTGGGACTGGGCACCCGACTGGAAGGTTGAGGTTACGGAGAATGGCAAGCCGCTGAGCGTTAGCCACTGCCCGATGCAAAACCCGCAGTATATCGTCTCCTACTGCATCCCTAAGACCGTTTGGCGTCGTAACCTGAAGAGAGATACATACACCCTTGAGGATATCTCGGCACACATGTTCCATGTTGTAGCCTCAGCGCCAGATACTACGCTGGAGATTACCGTCACCGACAGCTTCGGTCGCAAGTATACCGAGACTATGGTACGCCCTAAGGCATTTAGTAAGAATATGAAATAAACCTATCTAAATATGAAAAAAGATTTTGTTATCGGTCTTGATTACGGTACAGACTCGGCTCGTGCCGTACTTGTAAATGCTCACACGGGCGAGCAGATTGCCGAGGCGGTACACAACTATGCCCGCTGGTCACGCGGCGAGTACTGCAACGCCTTGGAGAGCCGTTTTCGTCAGCATCCACTCGACTATATTGAGGCGCTCAAGAGCGTGCTGCATGGCGTGCTGGATAGCAACCGCGACATTGCCCCTTATGTGCGCGCCATCTCGGTAGATACTACCGCCAGCACCCCTTGTCTTACAGACGAGAATCTGCAGCCGCTATCGCTTAAGGAGCAGTACAAGGATAACCCCGATGCAATGTTTGTCCTCTGGAAGGACCACACGGGCGTTGCCGAGGCTGCAGCTATAGAGGAGGCGTGTCGCCGTAGCGAGGTAGACTACACTCAGGTGTCGGGCTACCACTACTCGGCAGAGTGCTTCTGGGCAAAGGTTATGCACCTGCTCGGTACAAATGCCGATATGCGCCGCGATGCACGCTCGGTGATTGAGTGTAGCGACTTTATCACAGCCACACTTACAGGCACTACAGACCCTAAGAAGGCGCGTATGGGCCACTGCAACGCTGCACAGAAGATGTTTTGGAGCGAGGATTGGGGTGGCTTCCCACCAGAGAGCTTTTTTGAGGCTTTAGACCCAGCTCTTGTACCTATTCTCAGGACTCTCAACGCCAACAAATATACCTGCGACAAGCCGTATGGCACAATCTGCAGCCAGTGGGCTGAGGAGCTTGGGCTGAGTGCAGATGTTATCATCGGCTGCGGCAATGTGGACTCACATCAGGGCGCTATAGGTGCAGGTGTGGCGTACAAGAAGGCGATGATTAACCTCGGCACCTCGGGCTGCTGCATGTTCGTAATTCCTAACGATGTGCTGCAGGGCAGAATCATTGACGGCGTATTCGGTCAGGCAGATAGCTGCATCATCCCAGGTCTTGTGGGCTTTGAGGTTGGTCTGTCGGCATTTGGCGACGCCTTTGCGTGGCTTCGTCGCACGCTGAGCTATCCTACCCTTGAGATACTGGCTAAGAGCGAGAAGGTTGCGCCAGAGCTGCGCGAGCAGTTGGTAGAGGAGGTGCAGGACGGTATCCTTGTCAAGCTGGGCGAGGATGCGTCTAAAATCACCCCGCGCCTTGATGCTCCATTTGCAACCGACTGGTTCAACGGTCGCCGCTCGCCAGAGCCAAACCAGATGCTCTGGGGCTCGCTGATGGGCTTGCGCCTCTCTACATCTGCGCCAGAGCTCTACTACGCCATCGTTGAGGCTACAGCGCTGGCTATGAAGACCATCGTAGACCACCTTGCCGAGCGAGGCATTGTCTTTGACTCATTTATCGGCGTGGGCGGTATTGCTCAGAAGGCTCCATTTGTAATGCAGATGCTCGCCGACGCTATTGGCAAGGATATCCATGTCTCAAAGACCAAGCAGTCCTGCGCCCTCGGCTCGGCAATATGCGCATCTGTTGTTGCGGGGCTCTACCCTACCATTGAGGCGGCACAGGCGGCACTCTGCCAGCCTATTATCCGCACATACAGCCCAAATGCCGAGCGTCGTGCACTGCTGCAGAAGCGCCACGAACTCTATCGCGCAGCGGGAAAATTTACTGAGGAGTTAATCTAAAAACCAACATAAAATGAAGACTATTAAAGAGCAGGCACGCGAGCTTAATGTGCGTGCAGAGGTAGATGTTCTGGTTGTCGGCGCAGGCCCTGCCGGCATTATCGCAGCTGAGGCTGCTGCAAAGGATAAGAGCCTGAAGGTTATGCTGTTGGAGCAGCGTGGCTATATGGGCGGTAACCTTACTATCGGTCTGCCGATACTCTCCTTCCTCGGTCCTAAGGGTAATCAGGTTGTCAAGGGTGCGGCTCAGAAGTTTATCGACCGTATGTGGGCTAAGGGTGCTGCAAGCGAGCATAAGCCTTGTAAGAACCACATGTCGCTCACAATCATTGACCCAGACCAGGTTAAGACCGTGGCGTGGGAGATGATGGACGATGCGGGCGTGGAGGTGCTCCTCTATGTCTTTGTCGTAGATACTATCGTTGAGAATGGCAAGGTCAAGGGCGTTGTTATTGAGAGCAAGGCGGGTCGTGAGGTTATCCTCGCCAAGACCGTTATTGACTGCTCGGGCGACGGCGATGTTGCCTTCCGCGCAGGCGTTGAGTGCAACAAGGGCGACGAGAATGGCGGTATGCAGCCTCCAACCCTTATGTTCCTTATGCGCGGCGTGGAGATGCAACGCCTCCGTGACGCTATCTGCAACGAGCCTGAGAAGTACGATATGGATGTTATGCCAACATCACAGTTCCGCGAGGGTAAGTTTATCACCGTGGGTCTGCGCGGCAGAATCCTTGAGGCACAGCAGAAGGGCTACAAGGTGCCCGTAGCGCGTACTATCCTTATCACAGGCCTGGGCGAGGATGAGATTTGGGTGAATATGACCCGCGTGTCGGGCGTAGACTCTACAGACCCAGTGAGCTATACAAAGGGTGAGCACGATGCACGAGTGCAGATGTACGAGGTTATGGCCTACCTCAAGGACTTCGTTCCTGGATTTGAGAGTGCTTGGCTTGAGCGCTCAGCAGCCTTTATGGGTATCCGCGAGAGCCGCGTGATTGTCGGTAAGTATGTTATGACCGCGCAGGATATTCTGGAGCAGAAGCGCTTTGATGACGCTATCGCCGTTGCGGGCTATCCAGTAGATATCCACCACGCAAAGGGTGGCGACTGCACCATGCTCTTCTGCGAGGATGCCTACCAGATTCCTTATGGCGTGCTTGTGCCAGAGAAGATTGAGGGTCTGCTCGTGGCTGGTCGTTGCTCGGCTATGGACCACGAGGCTATGGCTGCAACCCGCGTGATGAGTACCTGCATGGCACTTGGCGAGGCCGCTGGTACAGCCGCTCGCATAGCCATCGCCGATGGCGTAGAGGTTAGCGCAGTAGATGTTACCAAGGTGCAGCAGGCACTGCTCGCAAACGACGCATACCTTAATTTATAATAATAGGCTGCGTAAGCAAGGCAACTTTCATCAGCAAGCTGTTGTTCCAAAAAATAGAGACAGCCTTTGCAAACCAGTTTGCAGTCCGCTCTATTTTTCGTAACACCTCCTGCGGAGGATTGAAAGTTGCAAACGCTGACAAGCTGTTTTCTATGTTATAGAAAATATTGACATTCCCCCTAAATCCCCCTTTGACAAAGGGGGACTTGGTCGCAAAAACGGTCAGAAAAATCTGACCCTTTCTGCTCCGAGGTGCGAGAATGACGGGCGGTGCTTGCTACGCAGTATAATTCAAACAAAAAACTACTATGAAGACTTATTTTGAGCCGGCGAGGGAGATTCCTGTTCGTGCGGAGGTTGATATACTTGTTGTGGGTGCGGGCCCTGCGGGCATTATGGCGGCAGAGGCGGCGGCGAAGAACAAGAATCTGAAGGTTATACTGCTGGAGCAGCGCGGATTTTTGGGTGGAAACCTTATCCTCGGGCTGCCGATACTCTCTATGCTTGACAAGGATGGCAATCAGATTATCAAGGGTGCTACGGGCAAGTTTGTAGAGCGTCTGCAGCAGCGTGGCAAGGCTACGGGTCACAAGCGTTGCAAGCTCCACATATCCCTGACGATGGTAGACCCCGAGGCGGTAAAGACCTTGGCGTGGGAGATTATGGACGAGAGTGGCGTAGAGGTGCTTATGTACGCCAATGTTGTAGATACGCTGGTGGAGAACAACACCGTTACGGGCGTAATTATTGAGAGCAAGGCGGGTCGTGAGGCTATCCTTGCAAAGACAATTATTGACTGCTCGGGCGATGGCGATGTAGCCTTTCGTGCGGGTGTGGAGTGCAACAAGGGCGACGAGAAGGGTCGTATGCAGCCTCCAACGCTTATGTTCTCTATGCGCGGCGTAGATATTGACAAGGTGCGCGACAATGTGGTAAACCACTCCGACATCTACGGCATGGATATTATGCCACCAGAGCAGTTCCGCACTGGTAACTTCACGATGGTGGGCTACCGCGACCAGCTGAGCGATGCTATCTCGCGCGGTTTTAACATCACCGTGGCGCGTACAATCTTTATGACCGGACTGAAGGACGACGAGCTGTGGGTAAATATGACTCGCGTATCGGGCGGCGATGCTACAGATCCAGTGAGCTACACCGCCGTGGAGCGCGAGTGTCGCCGACAGATGTACGATGTGGCACGCTACCTTGTGGAGTATATCCCTGGCTTTGAGAATGCGTGGATTGAGACCGTACCTCCATTTACTGGCATCCGCGAGACCCGCGTGATTGTGGGCAAGTATGTTATGACCACCGAGGACCTTCTGGAAGCTCGCAAGGCGGACGATGTTATCGCCGTGGCAAGCTACCCTATAGACCTGCACCACGAGGAGGGCGGCGACTGCACCCTAATCTACGGTAAGGGCTCGTACGACATCCCATATCGCACCCTTGTGCCAGAGAAGGTTGAGGGTCTGCTTGTTGCTGGTCGTTGCTCCTCTATGGACCACGGTGCTATGGCGGCTACCCGCGTGATGAGTACCGTGATGGCTATGGGTGAGGCGGCAGGTACAGCTGCTCGCATAGCTCTGGAGCAGGGTGTGCAGCCTTCGGCTGTAGATGTAAAACTCGTTCAGCAGGCTCTGCTGGAGAATGGTGGTTATCTGGGTTAGTGCTATGAAACGACTACTTTTATTGCTCTGCGCCACCCTCTCCGTTGCCCTCTGCGTGGCAAAAAAGCCCGCGGAGCACCGCATCATGAGCGCCAACATCCGCATTACGGGATTGGAGGCGGATGAGGTGGATGGTCGTCGCTGGGATGACCGCAAGAGGTATATGATAGATATTATCCGCAGCTATAAGCCCGATGTGGTGATGATGCAGGAGGTTATCTACGACTCCTACGCCTACTGCAAGCAGCAACTTAAGGAGTACTACGCCTTTGGTTTTGAGGGCCCAGAGATGGACCCTTACACCGAGGGCTACCACCTTATCGGCAAGAATGTGATTTTCCTGCGCAAGTCGCGCTACGAGATTGTCTCGGCGGGCTGCTACTGGCTCTCCGACGACCCTACCATGGCGGGAAGTATCAGCTGGAACACCAACCGCGCACGCCACGCCAACTGGGTGAGGGTTGTAGATAAAAAGACGGGCAAGCAGCTGCGCCTGATAGATATCCACCTTGACCACAAGTCCAAGGAGGCGAAGCTAAACCAAGCGAAGATGATTGTCCGCGAGGCGGCTCAGTATCAGGACTCCTTCCCGCAGATTATCTGCGCCGATATGAACTCGCGCAAGTACGAGGAGCAGGTTGTACACTTTACCACCAACGGATGGACAGACTGCTACGACGCCCTGCATAATGGCGTTGAGTTTGGACATACGGCACACGCCTTTGAGGGCATCAACCGCCCTCAGCGTCCAGGCAAGGGTCGCATAGACTATATCCTGACTAAAGGCGCTGCCAAGGCCCTTAGCTGCGAGGTTATCACCGACCACAAGGGCAATATGTACCCCTCCGACCACTACTTTATGCTTGCACGAATTGTTATTGAGTAGGCTATGAGCAAAGCTATAATTATTGCGACGATTTTAGGCTATATCGCCGTACTCTTTACTGTGGCCTACTACTCAGGTCGCAAGGCAGACAATGCGGGCTTTTTTGTCGGCAACCGCTCCTCAAGCTGGTGGATGGTTATGCTGGCGATGGTTGGCGCGGCAATGTCGGGCGTGACCTTTGTCTCTGTGCCGGGTATGGTTGCCACCAGTGGCTTCTCCTACTTCCAGATGGCGCTGGGATTTATGACGGGCTACTTTGTAATCGCCTTTCTGCTTATCCCGCTCTTCTACCGTATGAACTTGGTATCTATCTACGGATACCTTGAGCAGCGATTTGGCGTAAGTGCCTACAAGACTGGCGCGTGGTTCTTCTTCATCTCCAAGCTCTTAGGTGCTTCGGTGCGACTGTTCCTTATCTGCGCCGTGCTGCAGCTGCTGCTCTTTGAGCCCTACGGCATCCCATTCTGGGTAAATGCCGCCATTACGGTGCTGCTTGTGCTGCTCTACACCTTTCAGGGGGGCGTCAAGTCGCTTATCTGGACCGATACGCTCAAGACCGTATGTCTGGTGCTGAGTATCGCACTATCTATATGGTTTGTGCTCCGCCGCCTTGATATGCCGCTGCAGGAGATGATTGCCACGGTGAAGAATAGCCAGAGCAGCCGCATATTCTTCTTTGACGACATCAACGACCGCCGCTACTTCTTCAAGCAGTTCCTGGCGGGCGTATTCTCGGTCATTGCCATGACGGGTCTTGACCAGGATATGATGCAGCGCAGCCTGGCGTGCAAGAACTATAAAGACTCGCAGAAGAATCTTGTTGTCTCCTCGCTGCTGCAGACGGCCATAATCTTCATCCTGCTTGTTCTGGGCGTTATCCTCTACACCTTTGCCGAGCGTATGGGTATAGCTCTGCCCGCAGGCTCGGACAATATGTTCCCAACCGTTGCCACCTCGCCCGTGATGCCGACGATTGTGGGCGTGCTCTTTATTCTGGGTCTTGTCAGCTCCACCTACTCGGCTGCAGGCTCGGCACTGACGGCGCTGACCACCTCGTTTACCATAGATGTGCTCGGCGGTGCAAAACGCTTTGACGAGCAGCGCCTTACAGCCGTCCGCAAGCGTGTGCATATCTCTATGGCGGTGGCAATGTTTGCCGTTATCTGCGCGCTGTGGGTTGTTGGAAATACCAATGTTATTGACGCCGTGTATACCCTTGCCAGCTACACTTATGGACCTATTTTAGGTCTGTTTGCCTTCGGAATCTTCACAAAGTGGAGGGTGCGGGGCAAGTTTGTAGGTATCGCCGCCGTAGCAGCTCCTGCGATATGCTTTGTGCTGCAACAGAACTCCGAGCGCTGGTTTGGCGGCTATAAGTTTAGCTACGAGCTGCTTATAGTCAATGCGCTGATAACATTTATCTTCCTTATGATGCTCATAAAACGAGATAGACGATGATACTCATAGCAGATGGTGGCTCTACCAAGTGCGACTGGGCGGTGGTAGATTGCGCTAACAACACTATAGCCCTGCAGTTCCAGAGCTGCGGCCTAAACCCCTTTGCTCGCACCGAGGAGCAGATTTTAGAGACCCTTGCAACAGAGGTCAAACCCCATACAGAGCCCTACGATATTACGGAGGTGCACCTCTATGGCGCAGGCGTAACACCACAGAAGGGCGAGGTTATGGTGCGCCTTATAGGCAACATCTTCCCCGAGGCGACCATCACGGCGCAGAGCGATATGGAGTGCGCCGCCAAGGCACTTGTGGGAGATGGCGAGGGCGTTGTGGTTATCCTCGGCACCGGCTCCAACTCGGCATACTATCGTGGTGGCGAGAAGGTTGCAGCCGTACCTGCATTGGGATATATCCTCGGCGATGAGGGTAGCGGTGCCGTTCTAGGCAGAACGCTTGTGGGCGATATCCTTAAGGGTGTTGCGCCACAGCATATCGTAGAGCAGTTTGAGGCGGAGTACAACCTCTCTCTGGCCGATATCTTAGATAGCGTCTACCGCCAGCCGTTGGCAAATCGCACGCTGGCAGCCTTCACCCGCTTCCTTAAGCCGCGACTTGGGGATACCTATATATATAATCTTGTGGAGCGCTGCTTTGAACTCTTTGTCACTCGCAACCTGAGCCAATACCCCGTAAAGAGTATCTACGCCACAGGCTCTGTTGCCTACCACTTTGAGGGGGTGCTTCGTCGTGTGCTGGAGCGCGAGGGGTTCCGCCTTGTTCGCGTGGTGCAGTCGCCTATTGAGGCGCTGGCGGAGTACTACCTCCACGCAGACAACTGCACCGAGGAGCTCTGCGCAGAGCCATTCCGCCGCATAACCGAGGAGCCATCCTACTACGACAACCTTGAGAGCATGAGCGTTGCCGAGTGTCTGCGGGCGATAAACCGCGAGGATCATCGCGTGCCCGATGCTGTAGAGCGGACGCTCCCTGCCGTGGAGAGACTCGTAAGGGAGCTTATCCCCCGCCTAAAGCGTGGCGGTAGGCTATTCTATATGGGTGCAGGAACAAGTGGTCGCCTCGGGGTGTTAGATGCCTCCGAAGTACCGCCTACATTCGGTATGCCGCCGACGGTAGTTATCGGCATTATCGCGGGCGGTGACAAGGCTCTGCGTACACCTGTAGAGGGGGCTGAGGACGATACCGAGCAGGGGTGGCGCGACCTTGAGAAGTTCAACCCCACACCACTTGATACCGTCGTGGGCATAGCCGCCTCGGGTACGACCCCCTATGTTGTCGGCGTGCTCCGCAAGGCGCGCGAGCAGGGGCTGCTGACCGCTGCCATAGCCTCAAACCGCAACTCCCCGGCAGCTCAGGCGGCAGAGATAGCCATAGAGACCGTCGTGGGCTCGGAGTTTGTCACCGGCAGCTCACGCATGAAGTCGGGCACAGCGCAGAAACTGGTCTGCAATATGATTACCACAACGGCAATGATAGGCATCGGCCGCGTGCGCGGAAACCGTATGGTGAATATGCAGCTGAGTAACCAAAAACTTATTGACCGCGGCACCCGCATGATTGTGGACGAACTCGGCCTGCCCTACGACCACGCCCGCAACCTGCTCCTGCTGCACGGCTCCGTAGAACTCGCCATCCGCAGCTACTACGAGCAGTAGAGTACTGCGCCTTTTTGCAAAAAGGCGCCCCAAAAACTCTTGGAGAAACTCCGTTTCTCTTCCATTCGTTGCGGATTTAGGATAGCCTATGGCTATTACAATAAAAAAGAGAGCGTTGCTTCGTTCAAGTAAACTTGACTTGCAATCTCTCTTTTTTCTTATACCATCTACGATGGTTTTCCTAAATCCGAATAGAAGCCAATAGCTACTTTTTTATAAAAATGTGCACATTTCCATAAAAAAATGTCGCTTTTTCTTGCTAAAATGTAAAATATTCTTTACATTTGCAGTGTGATTGGTTATCACATTGTTTGACAGACTCTATTTTGCGGATACGGGGCGTGCAAACGCTGATGTGGAGGAGTGATGGTCGCACTTTACACCTCTTCCGAAATTTCAAAAGTGCAGTGTGCAATATAAGGTAAGTGATTTGGTAGTAGGCACACCCCGTTTTCGTTTTTTTGGGATTTGTGGAAAAAATAGTATCTTTGTCTAACAAATCCTTATCATTATGAAAAATAGAAGTTTTCTCCTCCCTCACAAATTTGGCAAAATCGGCTGGTTTATACTCGTTCCATTTACCATACTGGGACTCTTTATTATGTTCACCGGAGGAAACGATATCAACCTGGGGCGCTTCTTCTCCGCCACGGGAAACCACCTGGCCATGGAGTCGCGAATACTGAATAATGTAACTATCATCGGTCTGCTAATAGGTCTTATCTTCACCTCCTGCTCGCGCGAGAAGTACGAGGACGAGATGATATCTGCCATCCGATTAGACTCGCTGCTGCTTGCCCTATATATCTCGGTTGGAGTGCTTATTGTGGCGGTGCTCTGCCTCTATGGCAACAACTTCTACGAGTTTCTGATATACCAAATGTTCATCCTGCCTCTGATTTTTCTTGTTACATTCAAGGTAAAAATGTGGCGACTAAACCGAGAGAACGATGAAGAATAATATCCGCGTGGCGCGTGCTGAGCGCCGTATGACCCAGCAACAGCTCGCCGATGCTATCAGCGTGAGCCGACAGACCGTCAATGCCATTGAGAGCGGACGCTTTGTCCCCTCTACCGTGCTCGCCCTACGCATTGCGCGACTCTTTGAGAAGCCCGTGGAGGCGATGTTCTCCCTTGAGGAGTCCGATATGTAGACAAAAAAATACCGACTGCGAGTCGGTATTTTTTTTGATTATAGCTTAATAGCTCTTGACCACTATCTCGCCAGTACTTGGAAGTTGCTTGTCGCCGAGAAGGAATGCCACGGGCAGCATAAAAGAGACCTCTACAGCCTTGCCGTCCTTTAGGATTGGCTTCCAAGATGGGGCTTTGCCTACAACGCGCAGCACCTCATCTGTAAGGCTCTGGTTAGGAGAGCGGAGCGCCTTGACATTCTTCAGACCTCCATCTGTGCCGACGGCGAAGTTTACAATCACCGTACCCTCAATCTTCTGACTCTTAGCCTGCTCAGGGTAGCAGATATTCATCATCACCCAATCGCGGAAGGAGTCATAGCCATCAATCTCGGTCTTGACTGTTGCCACATCTGGCTCCACGGGAGTTGCCACAGCCTGCTTTGTTGTCAGGGCAAAGAGGGCGAACAAAATACCTAATACCGGAATCACTGTCAGTTTGCGCAGCAGAGCGTATCTGCCACTGTTGTTTTTAAGGATCATTTTCAGTCGTTTTTTAGTTAATGAATTATGCAGACCGTTTGCTATTTCCGGACTATAGCCAAACAGGTGCTTCAGCAGTGTGGTTACATATATCTTGGCATCGCAGCCACTACGAATAACATCATTATCAGCCTCAAACTCTTGAACCTCAACCAGTTGTCGCGCAGATATCCACACAAAGGGGTTCCACCACAGCAGTGCCTTCATCATCTCCATAGCAAGGCGCTCGGCGGTATGGTTGTGGGCTATATGGCTACGCTCGTGGGCGATGATTGTTGGCAGGTCCTCCTCGGCAGTATCGCCACCGATAAATATAGTGCTCAGGAACGAGAAGGATGCAATCTGCTCCTTTGAGCGGACAATGGTCACCCCCTGAAGCTCCGTCACCACGCCACTGCGGCGTATGCGGGCGATATGGAGCAGCTGCAGTACCATACCCACCAGCGAGATTAGAACGCCGACGCCATAGACCGCCCAGAGGAGTGTTCTGTAGTCAAAGGATGTTGTCTGCTCCGCAACTACCTGACCAGTAAGTGCTCCGACAGCCACGCCGCCCAACTGCTGCAGCTGCTCCGGCTCCCACACGGGGATGTTGAGCAGCGGAATTACTACGGCAACAACCGCCGAGAGTAGCAGGTAGAGCCTTGCAAAGCGGAAGCTGACCTTACGCTCCAGAAGCAGCGCATAGAGGGCCGTCAGCACGCCACTGCAGACCAAAATCTGGAAGGCATATATAAATATGGTACGCATAGACTAACGATTTTTTATCTGTTCTACAATCTCCAGTATCTCGTCCATCTCGCCAACCGAGATATCCTCCTTCTTGCCGAAGAAAGAGACCATCTGCGAGAGCGAGCCGTTGAAATAGTTTGCCAACATAGACTTGGCAACATCGGCAGCATACTGCTCGCGCTCCACTATCGGGTGGTAACGATGCCCGCGACCCTCTACGGTGTGAGCCACAAAGCCCTTGTTCTCCAAAATCTTGATGAAGGTGGCAACGGTCGTGTACTTCGGCTTCGGTGGCTCCATGCCATCTATAATCTCGGCTACCGTCGCCTCGCCAAGCCTCCATAACGCCTGCATCACCTCCTCCTCGCCTCGCGTAAGTGTCTGTAAATCCTTATTCATAATAGCTATCATCTAAAAGTTTAGTACAAAGCTATATCTAAAAATTTAGATAAGCAAATATTTTCTACTAAATTTTTAGATAAAATATTTTTCCTCTAACTCTGTTAGAGGAATTTTTTACTAAAGATGATTAAGGGATATTAAGGGTTACTAATGGTCGCCATTTTGTTGTCAGAGCGTGTTAGGTATGGTGCATCGTGAAATATCCCCGGATGGGACATACTAAAGCGTATTTCCCATTCGGGGATATGAGGGATGTGCCATAGATGACACGCTATCACAACAAAATCATGGTACGGGGTCGTATCCACTCCCACCCCATGGGTGGCAGCGGCAAATTCTCTTAAGGGTTAGCCAAGAGCCTTTGAACAAGCCGTGCTTGCGGAGGGCCTCAAGGGCGTAGTGCGAGCAGGTGGGGGTGAAGCGGCAGGAGGCGGGGGTGAGGGGTGAGATGCAGAGCTGGTAGAATCGCACGAGGGCGACGAGGGGGAAGATGAGTATCTTCCTAAATATTTGCCGAGATCTGCTCCAGAAGTTTTGTGACTGCATTGTTTATAGTCTGATAATCGTGGATAGTTTTGCTGGAGTAGACGATAGCGATATGAATGCTACGGTTACCCAAAGTGCTTGTAATCAGCTCCTTATTATGGCGATAGACCTCGCGCATACGACGGCGGAGCAGGTTGCGTTTATTGGCGCGCTTATGGTACTTCTTGGGTGTAGAGAAGAGGATTGCCGCCTGAGGGCAGGCAGCATCCTCTACGATATAGACATATCTAAACGGGTAGACAAAGCCGCTGCGACCCTCGGCAAAGAGTCGTCGTATTGCGCCATAAGAGCTTAGGCGCTCGGGCTTTGTAAGGGTTTTCATACTACTTCTTGCGAGTACGGCTCTTCTTTGCCAGTTTGGTCTGCTGGGTGCGGAGGAACTCCTCGTTCTGCTCATTCTCGGCAAACTCAACGGTCTCAACATCCTTACCTGCAAGGATATCGGCGATATAGTTATCCACAGCCTTAGCAAGCGATGGCGCTGCAGGGCTTGGAGCAAAGGCCTTGACAGGCAGGTTGTTCTCCGACGCCAGGCGCAGAGTGCCCTCGCCGAAGGTGCTAATTACAGGCATCTGCTCTGCAGAGAGCTTCTCGCACAGAGCCTTAACCTCCCACGGAGAGTAGAGCAGCAACATATCGTACTGCTGCAGCTGCTCGGCAGTAATATCGCTGGCAACGGTGCGCGCGAGGATTACCGGCGTATAGTTAATCTTCAGGCGGGTGAGTGCCTCCGGAATCTCTGGCTTATGAGGCTCAGAGAGCGAGAGGAGCAGCTTCTCGTCCTTATGCTTTACAATCTGCTCTACGATGCCGGTGAATGTACCGTCGGCAAACGAAATCTTGCGCTTGCGGTAGACGATATACTTCTGCAGGTAGAGGGCGATAGCCTCGGTGGAGCAGATATACTTCATCGTCTCAGGCACAGTGATGCGGGCGTCCTCGCAGATGCGGAAGAAGCTATCAATGGTTGTTCGTGAGGTAAAGATTACCGCGGTGTGCGCGAGGATATCTACTCGCTGGGAGCGGAACTCTTTTGGGGTGACTCCTTTAACCTCAATCAGCGGACTATAATCTAACTGAAGGTCGTACTTTTTCGCCAGCTCAAAAAAGGGCGATTTTTCAATAATCGCAGGTTTTGGCTGCGACACTAAAATTCGTTTTATCTCTGCCATAATTACTTAAAATCCCTTCCACAGATACCCTCAACGCAGAAATGGCGCAAGAATTAGGGATGCGGGGAAGATTTCCAGGGCGCAAAGATACAAAATCCAATGCAAAATTGAAATTTTTTGCGAAACAAAGAAGAAAAAAGTCTCTTTAACAAAGACAATTACGGCGATAAGGGCACACAAAATAGCACCCCAAAAACCCACAGTTGCAACCGTAGAGGCTGAGAGCAGAAAGAGGATTCCAAATGGTATCACAGCCACAAAGCCGACGGCAAGATAGAGACTCTTTATCCCCGCCAGCGCACGACCCATATCGCCACGCTCGCAGACCGCCGCCGAGAGGTATACCGTACCAAATTGATAGCCCAAAGTGAGCAGTATAGCCCCCAGTGCCACAAGCGTAACTACCCACGCCGCAACCGAAGGGGTCATATCCGTAAGAGCCTCCGCGCCCCACATACCCACGCCACGCAGTGCGCAGAGCGCGAGAGTCAGAACACCGAGGATAATCATCACCACCTCAATGTTGGTCTGCTCGCCAGGGTTGATGTGCGCCTTGTCGCCACTACCCTGATGCACCCCCAGCGCGCTGATGATAAAGTAGCGGAGAAAATCCCAGTAGCGGACAATGAAGAATGTGTAGGCAAAGCCTATGACCAGCACCGCAATCTGAAACAGCGCGCCATAGCTCACACTCTGCCCCGCAGCTGCCGCTGACTCCGCCACAAAGACCGACGCCTCGCCAAACGCCTGCTCAGGGGTAATATTATGATATAATATAGGTAGTGACATATAAATTCAACTCTTTTATGTTATTCTGTATGCGTTAGCCTTGTACTGCGTAGCAAAGTACCGCACCACCTTTCTTGCACCTCGGAGCAGAAATGGTCTGACTTGTTCAGAGCTTTTCTGCGACCAAGTCCCCCTTTGTAACAAAGGGGGATTTAGGGGGAATGTCAATATTTTTTACTTTTTTGCAGGTCAGCAATCGCTCTACTCAAATGCTCGTTTTAAGGTTATGCGAATGGTAGTTCCCTTGCCGATTACCGAATCTACGACGGCAATCTTTCCGCGGTGGTACTCCTCAACAACGCGGCGCGAGAGGGATAGTCCCAGACCCCAGCCGCGGGTTTTGGTGGTAAAGCCAGGCTCAAAAATCTGCTTCCAGTTGGACTTGGCGATACCCTTGCCCGTATCGGTGACATCTATCATCACATTGCTCTCCGTAGCCCATACGCGCACCGTAATCTCGCCGTGACCCTGCAGGGCATCAAGTGAGTTCTTGAGCAGGTTCTCCACCACCCACTCAAAGAGTGCCGTATTGAGCATGGCATAGACTATCTCGCTGGTAAAGCCGTTGTAGTCCAGCACCACATTGCGCGGAATACGCTTGCGGAAGTAGATTACACAGCCACCCACCGTCTCGTTCACATTTGTCAGCGCCAGAGGGGTATCGGAGCCAATCTTTGAGAATCGGTCCACAATCTTACGCAGGTGCGAGAGGTCCTTCTCCATCTCCTCCACAGCCATAGGGTCTACATTCTGGTCGCGCAGATACTCTATCCACCCCAGCAGCGAGGATGTCGGCGTGCCGAGCTGGTGTGCCGTCTCCTTTGCCAGACCTATCCACACGCGGTTTTGCTCGTCCTGCTTAGAGGAGCGGAAGGCGACGAAGATAAGCAGCACAAAGGCGATGATGACAACCATCTGCACTATAGGGAAGAAGTAGAGCATCACCAGCGTAGAGCTTCGGCCATAGAAGATTATGTGGTTATGCTCTGCCGTCCACCAGAAGCGCACAATGATAGGGGTATTGTGGCTCGCCATACGGTCCAGAGCCGCATGTAGCCGCTCAGTATCCTTGATAATATTCTCAGGGATAAGGTGATACGACACAACCCTCAGGTTCTCGTCCGTGATGATGAAGGGAATATTATTTCGGTTGTTGATGATAGACGAGACCAGCGGGTCGGACATATAGTCGCCCATAGCCTCGCGATTGACACGCTCCATAGCGGCAGCCCACAGCTCCACATCGTGGCGCTCCTTGACGCTAAGGTTCTCTGCCATCTGGTAGGTGATAAAGAGCGAGGCGCAGACAATCAGCGCGCCCAATACCAGTAGTATCACGCGACCGCTCTTTGTAAGTCCCTTGCGTACTCGTCTCTTCATCTCTCTACGCCCTACTTACGGGCAGTATCTTGATTGGTTAGTATATCCTTCATTCGGGTGCTATCCGAGAGCATCTCTACCGCTGCGGCGATGCCCTTGTCGTACTTTATGCCATTTGCTGTGCGGGCAGCCGAGTAGCCATAGCGCAGGGCGATGTCGGCATTTATGGTGCGGATAATCTCCTGCTTGTAGGTTATAAGGTTGCTCATCTTATCATCCTTCAGCCCACGCTCTATAGACTCCATAGCCGCTGTGAGGTTGCTGTCGGCATAGCGCTCCTTGTCTAACGCCTTGCGCAGCTTCTCAACAGCCAGACGCGAGTCGGACTTGTATAGCACCTCACGACCCTCAACCATACGGCAGAAGTCGGCATAGTCCTGCTCGGAGATGGTGAAACTCTTGGCATCAATCTCCATATCCGAATGGCGGCGGTAGTAGTCGTCGCCAAAGTCATCTATGATACCCATCAGGTAGAGCGTCACGGCAAAGGCGCTGACATAGTCTGCCTCCACCTTGCTATCCGGCATAATACCTCCGCCGTCATAGACCTTACGCCCTGCCGCGGTGCGATACTCCGTAATGAGCGAGTCGGGCACAGATTGAGCACGACCCTCGTCGGTATAACGCACAGCCTGTATGCAGCGACCCGAAGGGATGTAGTACTTCGCCGTGGTAATCTTGGCGTAGCTACCGAAGCCAAGCGGCATGGTAGACTGCACCAGCCCCTTACCATAGCTGCGCGAGCCGATAAGCACTGCGCGGTCAAGGTCCTGAAGCGCACCTGAGACAATCTCGGCAGCCGAGGCGCTATTCTCGCCAATGAGAACCACCAGCGGAATATTCGGCAGCAGAGGCTCGCCCTCCGTAACAAAACGCTTATTCTCCTTGGCATTGCGGCCCTTCATCTCCACCACCATAGTACCCTTAGGCACAAAGAGCGAGAGCACCTTCACTGCACTCTGCAACACGCCACCGCCATTGGAGCGGTAGTCCAGAATAAGGCTCTTAAGCTCGCCGCGACTCTGCAACGACTCTATAGCCGCACGCATCTCGGTGTAGCAGTCGTCGGTAAAGTCGGAGTGGATGATATACCCCACGCCATCTGCCACATAGTCGGCATAGCTGACACTCGGAATAGCGATGCGCTGGCGACGAATCTTGTGGGTGGTAACCTTGCCATCCACAACACTCTCAACAGAGACCTTAACCGTAGTATTCGGCTCACCACGCAGCAGAGTGCTCACCTTGTCGCTACCCATACCCTTGGCATCCTGACCGTTTATAGCTACAATCTTATCGCCAATCTTCAGCCCCGCGAGGTCTGCCGGAGAGCCCTTGTATGGCTCGGCAATGCGGACGAAGTTGCTATCCTGACGGATAACGGCACCAATACCGCCATACTTACCCGTCGTCAGGCGCCTGAAGTCCTCCATCTCCTCCTCGGAGAGGTAGTTGCAGTATGGGTCAAGGTTGCGCATAATGCCATCGGCACCGTGGCGCATAATCTTATCGGCAGAGGTCTGGTCAACATACTCGGTAGAGACCACGCGCATAAGATTTACCAGTATCTCCATATTTCGCCCCAGGCCAAAGTCGTTGCGGGTGCTATAGATAGCCACCGAAGCGACAGCGGTCAGCGCCAAAATACTATAAATCAGTCTTTTACTCATTTCTATGCTTATTAACCAAATAACCCTCAAGGCGAATCACCGCACGCACAACGGTACGACGATGACCACTAACTGTAACACCCTCAGGCGTAGCCGTAACCACAACCTCGTCCTCCCAGAGGAGCGTAAGTCGCTGCAGCCCCGTAGCGCGGAAGGTGAGTGCCTCTGCCGTAGCGTTGCAAAGTTCAAGCCCCGAGAGGGTCATTGCATTTACAATCTGCTCGCGGTCTGCGACAATATCGGCGCTAACGCTCTTATTCACAAAGCCGAAGCGCGGATAGGTGGCGCTGAGCACCACTATCGTTGCCGCCATAGCCCAGCCATTCCATGCGCTGAAGTATATCTCCAGCATCTGGAGGAAGGTTACGGGCAGCTTCTCGTAGCTTATCTTGATGTAGATAAGGGCCACCATAAGAACGCACAGCGTCAGAAAATATTTCAGACTTCTCAATAAATACCTCTTCATAACTTCTCTATTTCGTTTGCTACACTCTCCATTAACCATAGCGGCGTAGATGTTGCACCACATACGCCCACGCTTGTTGCACCCTCAAACCAGCGGGCATCTATCTCCGACGCCTCCTCAATATTGTAGCTGCGAGGGTTCTGCTCAAGACATATATTATATAGTACCTTGCCGTTACTACTCTTGCGCCCGCAGACGAAGATAATCACATCCGAAGCACGCGCAAACGCCCTCAGGTGCTCCTCGCGTGAGGATACGCGGCGACAGATAGTATCATCCGCCGTAAGCATACTCTGCTCCGACAATCGGCTACGCATAACGGCACACAGACTCTCAAAGAGCGCCACCGACTGCGTTGTCTGCGAGAGGAAGTATATCGGACGGCTGAAGTCCACCGCCTGCAGGTCAGCCTCGCTCTCCACAACAATAGCATCGCCGCCAACCTGACCGATAAGCCCCACAACCTCGGCGTGCCCGCGCTTGCCAAGTATCACCAGCTGACCACCGCAGCTCTGCATCTGCTCATAGGCGCGCTTCACACGACGCTGCAGTGCCGCCACAACGGGGCAGGTGGCATCTATAACCTCCACACCACACTGCGCAGCAAGGTCGTATGTTGTCGGAGGCTCGCCATGGGCGCGGATAAGCATACGGGAGCCCGTCTCAAGAGACGATATATCGTCGTGACTTATAGTCGTAAGCCCCAGAGCCTCAAGGCGTTGCACCTCAACACGATTGTGGACAATATCGCCCAGACAGCACACGCCGCCCCACTGACTAAGGGCACGCTCCGCCTCCGAGATAGCCCTGACAACGCCAGCGCAGAAGCCCGAATTGCTGTCTATAGTAACCTTCATAAACTACTCTAAGCTGCTCAGTACGCGATTGAGCTCGGCATCAAACCACTCCATCTGCTGCTCCACGGTCATGGTGCTATTATCCAGCACAATGGCATCCTCGGCCTTACGCAGAGGCGAGATTGCACGGGTGGTATCAGCCTTATCACGCGAGATAACATTCTCTAAAATCTCCTCAAAGGAGACCTTGTCGCCCTTGGCAGTAAGCTCGGCATAGCGACGCTCGGCACGCACCTTAGGGTCGGCGGTCATAAATATCTTCAGCTCCGCATCGGGGAAGACCACCGTGCCGATATCTCTGCCGTCCATAACCACTCCGCGGTGGCGACCCATCTGCTGCTGCATAGCCACCAACTTGCTACGCACCGCGCCGATAGAGCTTACGGGGCTGACGAAGTTGCTAACCTCAATAGTGCGAATCTTACCCTCGGCAAAGTCGCCATTGATATATACATCGCTCGCACCACGCGCAGGGTTAAAGCGGAAGGTAATCTCTATCTGGTCAAGCAGCGAGACAATCTTATCCTCGTCCACAATGCCATCTACAATACCCCCATGCTCCAGCGCATAGAGGGTCACCGAGCGGTACATCGCCCCCGTGTCAATAAAAATATAACCCAAGCGGGCAGCTATAGCCTTAGCAAAGGTACTCTTGCCACACGACGAGTGACCGTCTATGGCAATTACTATCTTTCGTTTGTCGTTAAATCCCATTTGTCTTTGAAATAAAAATAGAGAGTATTGTATATAACCCCAGCAGACCCACAATAATGCCCGCCACATGGTTTATCGTAAGCAGGTGTCGCGGACGGAAACGACGACGGAAGAGGCTGATAATCAGCGTCAGCATCGTCCACCACGCACTCGCGCCTGCTAAAAATCCAAGAATCGTAAACGAGCCTCGCACAAGCGACGAGGTGTCGCGGATGTCGCCATTCGCACCCACGCCAAACATCGCAAAGAAGGCGAGGATATATGGTATCACAACCACAAAGTTGGCTATCGTGAAGCCGAACATAGATGCAAAGTCCTTCCAGAGCGTGGTATTGCCCGCACGATTGCGACGAATCTGTGGCACAGGGTTCTGAAAGAATATATAAACACCCACAATGACCACAAATATTCCGCCCACAATGCTAAGAATATGGCTGTAACGCTCTATCTGCGCCTGCATCATCGCAAAGAAGAAGTAGGCGATAATCGCCATCAGCGTATCGGCACAAGCCACGCCCAGACTAGAGAATATACCCGACCTGGTGGTCTTGCTGAGCGTTCTCTGTATGCACAATACCGCCACAGGACCCACTGTGATAGAGGCCGCAGCGCCCACCGCAAACCCGCGGAGTAGTATCTCTAAAATCGTAATCAACATAGTTAAGGGCAAAGATAGTAAAATTTTTCAGAAGTTGTCTTGTATTTGTGGACAAGATTATTTTATGGATGTTTTGTGACTATTTTTTCTTGTAATTTAAGGCGCATAGCGCGGGCTATGTAACGAAAATTACAAGAAAAAATAGCCGTAAACAGACTAAAAGAACGAAGTCTACAAATACAAGACAACTTCTTAGACTATTGGCTATTAGCCATTGGCCATTGGCTTTTTTAGAGATTTTTTTTAGAGCATCGCAAAAAACACCGCACAATACAGACTATACCACATAAACATCCATCCGCGCAGCGGATACCGCTGAAAAGCCAACCGACGCTGCGGAGCGGAATAGCGCAACAATGGCAAAATAGCATTTAATAACAAATAATGACAGCGGTCTTCGCCCTTAATGGCAGTGCGCGTACCAGACTTGAGTACCGTGCTTGTCATTCATTGTCATTGAGGGTGTTAGCCCGATTGCCATTCTATGTCATTCTTTAGTCGTGCTAAACACTATCGCGAAGCGATACCGCTGAAAAGCCAACAGCCAACAGCTAACAGCTAATGGTTAATAACAAAAAATTTCACTACCTTTGCCGTATGAAACGAGTACTATCTACAATATTATATCTCGCTATCGCTGCCATTATTGTTTGGGGGACGATAGCGGCATCTTCCGACCGCCCTGAGCCAGAGGTGGAGATTATCCCCGTCATTGAGCTAAAGGATGTTCGCTACAAGACCAGCTACTACGAGCGTCACTTTAACAACCTGCAGGACACGCACATAGAGGCGGCGGAGAGGTTGGGCGTAGAGCCGCTCAAGGCGCGTAGCGATGTAGACAGCCTGATAAAGGAGGGTAGGCTGGTAGAGATAGCCACAAACCACAAGTATCATGTGCGCAATCTGACCTACTCCGTACCCTATGTTGTCCCCGAGGCGGAGCAGCTGATAGTAGATCTGGCGACGCTCTTTCAGGAGCTATGTGGCACGGGTGCGAAGTTTGAGATTACAAGCGTAACGCGCACAGACGAGGATATTGCCCGCCTACGCCGCCGCAATGGCAATGCCACCAAGGACTCCTGCCACAGATATGGCACAACCATAGATATCTCCTACACCAAGTTCCAGACCTGCGAGCAGGTGAGCATAGAGCCGCTGCGCCGTCGTCTGGCCGTGGCGGTATACACCCTACAGCAGCAGGGGCGTTGCTATGTGAAGAAGGAGCGCAAGCAGTACTGCTACCACATAACCGTGCGATAGAGCCTCCAATTTGCATAAACGCAAATTTATCACTATCTTTGTACTCTATGAATTTGGATTTAGATAAAATTAAGGCGTTCAAGGAGTTATTGGCAGAGCCAAAGAGGGTTGTGATTCTTTCGCACACCAACCCCGATGGTGACGCTATAGGCTCGTCGCTGGCGCTATCGCAGGTGTTGCAGAAGCAGGGACATACGGTAAACTGCATACTGCCAAATCGTTTTCCATACTACCTCAAGTGGATGCCATGCAGCGACCAGCTGATTATCCACGCGCAGGATAAGTTGGGCATTACCGAGTCGGTTATTGCGGCTGCCGAGGTGGTTATCTGCGCCGATATGAGTTCGTTGGCACGACTGGAGTCGCTGACCGAGATTATCGCCACCAACACCACCGCCAAGCGCGTTCTGATAGACCATCACCTCAACCCATCCAGCGAGTTTGACCTTGTATTCTCCTTCCCGGAGTCGTCAAGCACCGCCTACCTGGTCTACGAGATTCTCAAGGCTGCATACGGCTGTCAGGTGCTTGACCAGACCATCGCCTCGCTGCTCTATGTGGGTATGATTACCGACACGGGCAACTTCGCATTCTCAAATATCAACCCCGACCTGTTCCGCGCCGCTGCCGACCTTCTGGAGACCGGCATAGATGTGCCTGAGATATACAACAAGGTCTACAACTCCTTTACCGAGGGTCGCGCAAGGCTCTTTGGCTATGTTATCAACCGCAAGATGAAGACCCTGCTCAAGGGTACGGTTGCCTATATGTCGCTTACGGAGGATGAGATGCGCCGCTTCTGGTTCCAGCAGGGCGATAGCGAGGGTTTTGTGAACTATCCGCTGTCCATAAAGAAGGTAAAAATGTCCGCAATGTTCTCTGAGCAGCAGGGAGGCTTTATCCGCGTATCGCTGCGCAGCCACGGCAATGTGGATGTAAATACATTTGCTCGTCGTTACTTCAACGGTGGTGGCCACCACAACGCTGCTGGTGGTAAGTCGTTTATGACTATGGAGCAGACCATTGCTCACTACATCGCCTCCGTAGAGGAGTACCACAACGAAGGTTTAGTATAAGAAGCTGTTTGAAATTTTATTAAAAATGTTAATATACAGAAGCTGTTATAAGTTTCGGTCTCTTTGAGACTCTTTTTGGTAGTCTCCGAGAAAGAAGACTTGAAAATAGTCCACTATTCCCTGCATCTTCTTCCTCAAAGCCTACTCAAAAATAGTTCTCAAATAGCCTCGAAATAAAATTCCAAACAGCTTCTAAAATATCACTATGTTCAAGACATATCTGCGACTGTTAAACTTCGCAAGTCCGATAAGTAAATATGCAGTGCCCTACTTCTTCACTGCGGCGCTGCATGCGATTTTCAACACCGCCACATACGCGTTGATTATCCCCATCCTAAACACTATGTTTGACAAGGGCTTTGCCTTTGTACCAACATATACCGCACCAGCCATAGCCTTTACAAATGAGGCACTTACGGGCTGGCTGAGCTATATCTACACCATGCTCTTCGGCGCGAAGTTTACCATGACCCGCATCCTTGCGCTGCTCGGTGGTGTGGTGGTTTGCGCCAATATGCTCTCAAACCTATTCCGCTATCTTAGCGCCTATACGGTTGAGTGTATGCGTACAACCTCGCTACAGCGTATGCGAAATATGATGTTTGACAACATCATTGATATGAATGTGGGCTACTTCTCCGAGCAGCGCAAGGGAGATATTATCTCGCGCATAACCTCGGATGTTATGGCTGTGCAGTTCTGCATCACAAATACCCTGCAGGTGCTCTTCCGCGAGCCTTTCCTTATCATCGGCTACCTTGTGCTGATGCTCAATGTGTCGTGGGAGCTGGCTCTGTTTGCCGTATTCTTCCTGCCTGTTGTGGGTCTGCTTATCGGCGGTATTGTCAAGCGCCTGCGCCACCCCGCAAGTCGTGTGCAGGAGCAGCTGGGCGATATGGTTAGCACGCTGGACGAGTCACTCTCGGGTATTAAGATTATCAAGACCTACACCGCTACGAACTATATCCGCGCCAAGTTCCACCAGATAAACGCCGAGCTGTCGCGCCTGATGCTGTGGATGGCACGCCGTCAGCAGTTGGCCTCGCCAATGAGTGAGTTTTTGGGTATTCTGGCTGTGGCTGTGGTGCTGGTGTTCGGTGGCTCGCTGGTCACTAAGGGAAGCATGAGCGCGGCAGGATTTATCGCCTTCATCGCCGCCTTCTCGCAGATTACCCGACCAGTGCGCGCCTTTATAGACCAGTTTGCAAATATCAACCAGGGTGTTGCTGCGGGCGAGCGTATCTTTGAGGTTATAGATGCCAAGAGCGACATTGCCGAGCTCCCTAACTCCGTTGATTTCCAGGGTATTAAGGAAAAGATTGAGTTCCGCGACATCTGCTTCTCCTACGATGGTAGCCGCGAGATTCTGCACAACATATCCTTTACCATCAATAAGGGCGAGACCGTTGCCCTTGTCGGTGCTTCGGGAGGTGGAAAGTCTACGCTCAGCGAGCTGATGCCTCGCTTCTACGACCCAAGTCGCGGCGCGATACTTATTGACGGCGTGGATATTCGCAACTTCCGTCAGGAGTCGCTGCGTGGCTTTATGAGCCTCGTTTCGCAGGAGACCATACTCTTTAACGACACCATTGAGAACAATATCGCCCTCGGTAAGCAGGGTGCAAGCCATAACGAGATTGTTGAGGCGGCGAAGATTGCCAACGCCCACGACTTTATCGTTGCTGCGCCAGAGGGTTATAACACCAATATCGGCGACCGCGGAGCAAAGCTCTCGGGTGGTCAGCGCCAGCGACTGAGCATCGCCCGCGCAGTACTCAAAAACCCAGACTTTCTGATTCTTGACGAGGCGACATCTGCCCTTGACACCGAGAGCGAACAGCTTGTGCAGCAGGCACTTACCCGTATGCTTGAGGGTCGCACTTCGGTAGTGATTGCACACCGCCTCTCAACCATCCAGCACGCCGATAAGATTATCGTCATTGACGAGGGTCGCATTGCCGAGCAGGGTACGCACGAGGAGCTTATCGCCCGCCACGGCATATATGCCAAACTGATTGAAATGCAGAGCCTTAAGTAGGGCATTCACCGTCTAAATAGCACGAAGATTATGGATATAGCACAAGCAAAACGCAAAGAAAATATTGCCGAGTATATACTCTACCTCTGGCAGTTGGAGGACCTGCTCCGCGCACTGCAGTTTAGCCCCGAGGCTATCTACTCGCAGTTTGTAGCACCGCGCAACCTACCAGAGCAGAGCCAGAATGTACTGCTTATGTGGTATATGGATATTGTCGCCCTGCTGCGCGAGGAGGAGAAGGAGAGTAGCGGTCACCTGAACCATACGCTCCACCTTATTGCCGATATGCACAACCTCCACCTGCAGCTGATGAGTATGCCCGTGGGTGCTCAGTATCGCGCTACGGTGGCACGCTTGGAGCCATACCTGCCTACGCTGAGGACAATCTTCGGCAAAAATATTAGCGACACAGAACTCTGCTTCCGCGCACTCTATGCCGCTATGCTCTACCGTATCAAGGGCGAGGGAAATGCCGCCATCAACGATACTATTGAGTATATCTCGCCCGTCATCGCTACCCTTACGGCCATGTACCACAAGGTTGAGCGCGGCGAGATAGACCTGTTCAAGGAGTAATACAATAGGGGTTGCTTAACTGAAGTGACCCCTATTTTTTTGGAAGTCGCAGCTTCGTTAAAATTTGATGGACATTGTCAGCATTACATTATGCTTGGCAATCTGAACATTAGTCGCTGGAGAGGCGAAGTCTACACTGCTGTCGTAGCCGTAGAAGGTCATCATAGGCGTAAGGCGATTCTTGCAGTACATATATGCCACATCAATGCCAAAGTGCTTTGAGATAGCGATACCCGCACCCGTGCTAACATACTGGGTGTTGTAGACCACTGGCGAGGAGTAGACTGCCGTCTTATCCTTCAGCGCGCCGCCCCACAAGCCATAGCCTGCACGCAGAGCCACCTGAGGAATTACGCGCCACTCGGCACCCACGCGCAGGGTATTTGAGCCGCGAAAGGTCTCCTTAATATAGTCCTTATAGAGTGCCCCGTAAGGCGAATTCTTCATTCGCATGGTGTTGTACCAGTCGCGCTCGTAGTCCGCCGAGAGAATCACTCGCTTAGCGATAGTATACGACACGCCGACCATCAGTCGCATAGGGGTTGTGTAGCGCCAGCTATAGTCGCCATCGTCAATAAGCGTTGTTGTCAGCTCCGAGAAGGCAGGGTCTATATAGTTGTTGCTATTGAGCGTATAGCCATCCACATTGTTTATCGCCTCAACCTCCGAGGTCATACCGCCCTGATACTTATAGGTTATGGTGTAGTATGTCGGAGTGTGGAACGCCACGCCGATGCGCAGGTCCTCTGTTGGGCGATAGATACCACCAATCTTGAAGTTGATACCCGTGCCCTTCATTCGTGCCACCTGGTCGTAGTTGAAGCCGTCCATGCGGTAGTTGAGCGCAGGGTCGCTATCGTAGCGGTAGCCCTCGCCGTAGTAGATATGTCGCTCGCGGTTTATGGTCGCAGCGCCGAGGCTAAAGCCGAAGTAGAACTTGCTGTTGAAGTTCATACCCAACGACCATACCCACTCGCCCGCCGAGCCCTTACTCTCCACGGTGGTGTAGTTATCTACTGCGGCATTGCTGCCCACCATATCGCGTCTCCAAGCACCCTCAGGGTCGTTTACAAGACCAGTCTTATAGCCCAGAATAGCACCCCAGTATGTCGGGTCGTAGCGCTCCCAGAGGAAGTCGCCCTGCTGGTTGTAGCTCTGCTTGAGCATCGCCGAGGTGATACCTCCGCCCGCCAGCTGACCAGCATAGATGTCGGCTATAGAGGAGGCGCCAGCAATACCATTATGCTTGAACGAGTAGCGGTAGTTGTAGTCCGCTATGCGGTTGTAGGAGAAGCCCATATTTATAGCCGTCACGCCCGTAGAACTCTCGCGCACCTTTACAACAATGCCGAAGTTACCAACCCCAAAGCGGCTCTTGCCATTGCTCTCAAAGGCCACAGCTTCGCTCTTGGAGCGGCTGATTGCGACCATAGGGGTGAATGTCAGCTCGTTGCTGCGGTACATACCCAGACCTGCAGGGTTGATACTCATCGCCGAGGCGTCTGCACCCAGCGAGGTCATAGCCCCCGCCATAGCTGCCGAGCGGGCAGTGATGGTGTTAAACTGCGTCTGAGCGGTGTTGAACATATCAAATGTCGTAACGGTACTTGGGTCTACGACCAGTCCGCCAGTGTCAAAGCTCTGAGCGGAGACTGCTCCGCAGAGCAGCACCGCCGAACAAAATGCCAATATCTTTCTCATATCTGTTTGCACTTTTTATCTATTACTACACAATCTGTACCAGACTATCGTCTGCCCTGACCGCCACCGTGGCTGCCGCCAGACGAGTGGCTGCCGCCAGAGTATCCGCCACCGTAGCCTCCGCCGCTGTGGCTTGACGATGATGAGCTGCGGAACGAGTTGTTGTCGTTGCGCTGGTTGAAGGAGCTGCTGCTGCGTGTGCTGCTATTGCTACGATACTGCGAAGATGGAGTCCTGCCAGAGGTGCCACGATACTGACCACTACCAGTCACCGTGCCGCTATTGCGATACTGATTTCTGCCACTGCTGCTACCTCCGCTATATGCAGGTGTTGATGGGCGGCTGTTGCTGCTGCCACTGTAGAATGGACTACCACCTGGGCGCGAAGGGTTGTTTGGACGATGTGCTACCGTAGGACGATTAGGACGGTGCGAGCCGCCACCATAGTGTGGTGGATAGTAGTGGTGGTGATGGTGAGGCGGAACATATCCTGGATGATATGGGTATCCACCCCAGCCAAAGCCCCAACTCCAACCGTAGTATGGGTCGTAGCAGCTACCCCAGCACCAGTCGTACCACGAGTAGCGAGGGTATCCGTACCACCACATGTAGCTCGGTCTTGTCCAGCCGTAGTACCAGCTGTATGTCGGAACCACTACCGAAGCGCCCCAACTGCCAAACATAGATGTGATATACTTAGGCTCTACCCACACCTGGTCGCCCGAGACCATGATGTTGTAGAAGGCAGGATCGTACGCCGAAGCGTAGTGATATGCGTCCGAGTAACGATAGGTGTAGTAGCTGGACGGCATACGGTACGATGGCGAGTTGAAGCCATAGAGACGACGCGCGTATGCACTCTGATAGTCATCCGCCAACACCGAGTCGTACGGGTTTGCAGATGATGCTACAAGCGCATTGCTTGTAACGCCCTTAAACTCATTCTCTGCCGCCAGCGCACGCGCCTCGGCGAGCTTCGCCTCCCACGCCGCCTGACGAGCCTCAGCCTCGGCACGCGCCGCCTCAGCCTCGGCCATCTGACGCTTGGCAATCTCCGTGCGACTGTGAGCCGTGTATAGATCATCTCCTATCATTGCCGAGTTAAAGGTAGAGCAGCTGCTCAATACCACCGACAAAATCATAATAAAAACTACTCTTTTCATAACATCTGTTTTTAAGCAAACGTAAAAAGGACTAAAAATCGTGCCTTGCTTGGTACAAAGATAGTAAATAACTCCAATTACGCCTATATTCGCCCCGTCCATTTGGCAAAAAAGGGGGCTGAACAGAAATTTTTTGGGGATGAAACGCCCAAAAATCAAAAAATAGTTTCTACATTTGCACAGTTTTTACGGAGAGGTGCCGGAGTGGTCGATCGGGCCGCACTCGAAATGCGGTGAACGGGCAACTGTTCCGGGGGTTCGAATCCCTCCCTCTCCGCCAAAGTTGAAAAACTGATTATGAGGCTTCCGCGTTGCGGAAGTCTTTTATTTTGCAAAGTTCGCTGGAAACTTGTTTACGGGCGAACAACTTTGCAAAATAAAAGAGACTCGCAGAGTCCCCATAATCAGTTTTTCTGTTTGAAGCTATTCCCAAAAGGGATCGCGCCGCTCAAAATTGCGAACTTGAGAGCAATGCGGCGCAATCCCTTTTATTTTGGCGTAGCTCCAAAGACTTTGGCGAAGAGAGGTGTGTTACCCCCCCCTAAATCCCCTCCTGTGAGGGGGACTTGCGCCTCCTGGTTAAAATTTATACCGAGGTTGTCTCGTTTTTTGCGTTGAACTCGCGGCGGAGGGCGGCGGGTGTGGTGTGGAAGCGGTGCTTGAAGAGTTTGATGAAGTGGGAGATGTTGGTAAAGCAGCAGTGGATGCCGATTTGGGAGATGGTCATATTGGTAGAGACGAGCAGGGTCTTTGCCAGCTGCAGGCGCTGCTCAATATACCACTTATGCGGAGAGGTGGCAAAGTGGCGGCGAAACTCCTTCTTGAAGCTGGTCAGCGAGCGGTTTGTCTGGCGGGCGAGGTTTTCAATAGAGGCATCCTTGAGGATGTTGTCGTATATCTGGCAGGTGAAGCGGACATTATCCACATCGGCACCCATCAGCAGGCGGCGGCGCAAGCACTTATCCTCGCTGCAGAGGATGTGGTATATCAGCTCGGCAATGCGCAGGTGTCGCAGCTTCTCCCCACCCTCGGCATGGTGCGCGAAGGAGCTGTTTATGGATGTGAAGAACTCCTTGAGCGACGGCGTAGCAGGGGTGACGACAAAGTTGTGGTTGTTGCAGCGGCTGCAGCGGTGGTTGTCAAAACACTCCACGCCGTAGTCGTTTATCATCGCCACAATATGGCGGTGCAGATCCTCGGCAGAGATGTAGAATACAATCTGCTCAAAGCCGCGCTCCGAGGGGCAATCTTCAATGTGGTGCAACCCCTCGCAGAGCAGAAAAATATCGCCCCGCTCAGCTATGGTCACGCTGTCGTCGTGATAGATGCGCTTGCTGCCACTGAGCACCATCCCTATCTCTTTCTGCGCCAGATTTACCGAACGCACACCCTGACTTTTACTCTCTGAAAACTTCACAGCTCCCGCTGTTTGGACTCTCTGCATACTCTTTTTTCTTGTTTTAGATTTTATGAATTACGACAAAATTAAAATCAAAAAACGACCATTCCAAAGAATTGTCCGCAGTGTTAATAAATCCGTCCGATTATGCTATTTTTGACCCTGTTTCCCACCCATTCCCCGCCATTTCCCAGCAGAAATGGCGGGATGCGGTTAATTAAAGTCGGGTAAGGTCGTCGCTACTTTGTAGCTCCAAGGTCGAGTAATGTCTGGCACGTTCCAGCTTTGAGTTTGCGGCTTGCATCGTCGCTCATTATGCACACCATTTTATCGTCAGAGTGCGCCAGGTACGGGACATCGTGAAAAATCTCCGGATGGGACATACTATGCGTATTTCCCATTCGGAGATTTGAGGGATGTGCCGTAGATGGCGTGCTATCACGATAAAATAAAAAGGATGAGTCCTGAGTGTTTACACAACAGTCAGGACTCCGATATTAGGTTAGTTAGGTTAATGAGCAGTGGGAGAACTGACCGCAAGCTGAGCGCAGAAAGAAGATTTGCAGAAAACCGAAGGTTTGGATATGGTTTGATGGCAGTCGCCAAACTTGTTTGAGCGGATGACAGCAAAACTTATTCAAAGTTGCAAAGCAACTCTGCAAATCTCGCACTCTCTGCCGAGGCGACGCCGAAGAAGAGACACCGAAGGTGGCTCAACCCCACCACCACGATAAAAAAAGGATGAGTCCTGAGTGTTTACACAACAGTCAGGACTCCGATATTAGGTTAGTTAGGTTAATGAGCAGTGGGAGAACCCCACATTTGTATTACAAAAGTACTATCTTTTTATTAAAATGCAAACTTTTTGGTAAAAATTTTCGCAAAAATAGGTCAAAAAGTTTGACTTTATAATAAAAAGAGCTGTTAGGCTTCGGTAAAAATCACTTTTTTAATAAAGAAACAGGTGCAGAAGAATGAGCACCATTATTGATATATAGAGTGTATTTGCCCAGCGCTGGTTCATACGATCCAGGGCGAAGGCGGCGATGATAGCTGCGGGCACGGCTATAGTTGGCAGCATAGTTATTCCGCTACCTGCGAGCAGCAGCGATGCCACGGAGAAGATAAGCATCCAGAGCACCAGCTGTACGGTTTTTCGCACGGGGACGAGCAGTGTATATCGCTGGAAGGTGCCCACCATGACGCCATAGATGAGTATGAGCGTAAACATGAGTGTGAGCAGCAGTGTAACTACGGGCAGGGGCTGCAGGCTCAGCGTTGCCATACCGCCGAGCAGTACATTGTATATACTCTGTGCCAGATTGGTAAACTCGCCACCCATATACCAGTTCACATAGCTTGTGCCGAGCAGCGGCAGCAGGTAGCCGGTCGTGGCGATGACTATCTGGCGGAAGTTGAGCGGGAAGATGAATATCGCCATCGGTATTACCGCCACCAGCGTAATGCAGGGCTGGTATACCACCGCAGCGCTACCGAGCAGCAGGCAGCCGGTAAAGAGCGCCTCCTTGTCGTTGAGGAACTGCAGCGAGCGGATGAGGAACATCGTTCCGAAGGCTGTGAGCAGCGATGCTGTAGCGGCGGTAAGGATGTTTGGTGAGAGGAGTATGCAGCAGCTGATAAAGCCATAGAGCGATACGGGCAGGGAGCTGAAGCCGCCGAAGAGACCCACCTTGACCGATGCGCGGTTTACGATAATTGCCGCAACGAAGAGCATAATTGCCGCGAGTATGCTCTGCCACCAGCGTGGCAGGTAGGCGCACTCTGCAAGTTCCGCCTCAAAGGGGTTTATGTATAGGCGAATAGTGCTCAGCGCAAGTGTTATGAGCAGTAGTATGGCGGCAAAAACGCCCGTTTGGCGAGTGACAGATATCATATTGTGAGTCGTTGTGCTTAAATTTTGTGTAAAGTTACCGATTTTTTCGTAAAAATAAGGTAACTTTGTTCTATGTTACCAAATTTTTATCAAACAGAGCTTCTTGAGGCGGGGTGTGACGAGGCTGGGCGAGGTTGCCTTGCTGGCCCCGTATTTGCCGCTGCGGTGATTCTGCCGCCCGACTTTCACCATCCGCTACTCAACGACTCCAAGCAGATGAGCGAGAAGAACCGCAACCTGCTGCGCGAGATTATCTGCCGCGAGGCTGTGGCGTGGGCAGTAGAGGCGGTGAGCGCCGAGCGCATTGACGAGATAAATATCCTCAACGCCTCGTTTGAAGGTATGTCGCTGGCAGCGAGCAAGTTAAGCGTCGCGCCACAATTCCTGGCGATAGATGGCAACCGCTTCCGCACAAAGCTGAACATCCCATTTCAGTGCATCGTCAAGGGCGATGGCAAGTATGCCGACATCGCGGCTGCGTCGGTGCTGGCAAAGACCTTCCGCGACGAGTATATGCTCCGCATAGCCGAGCAATATCCGATGTACGGATGGGCAAAAAATAAGGGTTACCCAACCCGCGAACATCGCCTTGCAGTGATGGAGCACGGCCTGACCGAGCACCACCGCAAGACCTTCAACTGTGAAGTAGACCAACTAACACTATTCTAAACTACTGATATGAAGCAAGTTACAATAACCAAACAGATACCCGTTGTGGGCAGCTACGATGTAGTTGTTCTGGGGGGAGGCCCTGCGGGAGTATTTGCGGCCATAGCGGCGGCACGCGAGGGGGCAAAGGTTGCCTTAGTGGAGCGATACGGATTTTTGGGCGGTATGGCTACGGCGGGGTTGGTTATGCCGCTGAGCGTATTTACATATCAGAACAAAAAGGTTATAGGCGGTATTCCGTGGGAGTTTATTGAGCGATTGGAGGCTATGGGTGGCGGATATATTGAGAAGCCACTGGGAAATGTAGCCTTTGACCCCGAGCTCTACAAGCTCTGCATGCAGCGCATGGTTCTGGAGGCGGGCATTGAGCTCTATATGCACAGCTACCTGTCAGGTTGCACTATGGGCGAGGGCGGCGCTATTGAGAGCGTAATCTTTGAGAATAAAAATGGCTCTGAGGCTATTGTGGCGAAGGTTTTTGTAGACTGCACGGGCGATGCCGACCTTGCCGCTATGGCGGGCGTGCCTATGCAGGAGCAGAATGGCGAGCCGCTGCAGCCACTATCTACATACTTCGTACTTGCGGGGGTGGATACCTCCTCGCCACTTGTCAATGAGGCTATGCACCACAATAAGCAGGGCGAGAACTGCCACTGCCTGCCTATCCGCAACTACCTGCTTGAGCACGCCGAGGAGCTTGGTATACCAGAGTTTGGCGGCCCGTGGTTCTGCACCACGCTGCACGAGGGTTGCGTGGCGGTGAATATGACCCGCACGGCGGGCGACGCCTGCAATAACCGCGACTACGCCGCTGCCGAGTGCCGACTGAGGGAGGATGTCTATAAGATGGCTGATATCCTTAGAGCCCACTTCCCAGAGTTTAAGAGCTGCTATGTCGCCGCTGTAGCCCCACAGGCGGGCATCCGCGAGACAAGACGAATAAAGGGGGTGCATACGATGACCGCCGAGGAGTATATGTCGGGCTATAGATACGAGGATAGCATCTCCCGCGGAGCTCACCCTATAGATATCCACGCCACGCAGGGCAGCAGCCAGGTGACCCACTTCCTTGCCCAGGCAGCCTATGTCCCTTACCGCGCACTTATCGCCGAGCACTACCCTAACCTGCTGGTCGCAGGCCGTACAATCTCTGCCGACCGCAAGGCCTTCGCCTCTATGCGCGTGCAGGCCAGCTGCATGGGCACAGGCCAAGCCGCCGGCGTCGCCGCCGCAATATGCGCAACAGAGAACTGCACCGTACAAAATGTTGATATAGAGCAACTTACTGCAAGATTGCGAGCAATTGGAGCGGAGATATAAAGCCATTGGCTGTTGGCTGTTGGCCATTAGCTTTTTAGAGGTATCCGCTACGCGGATGAGTGTTTAGGGGTGCGTACCATTTAGCACCTCTTTTTTGCACCACCCATTTTGTTGTCAGAGTGGTGCAGTTACCACGCTCGGCAAAAAATTCCAGCGATGGATAGTACTAA
>JAFTOU010000046.1 GCA_017463615.1 Alistipes sp.
AAGGTACGCAATGTGGTGATACTTGCCCCTGCCATTGCCACCAATATGACCTGGACTCCGTTCCTCGCCATCAACAAGGAGCGATACAGAGTGATACGCACATACAAGGATCTTGAAGATGTGCCGAGAGGTATCTTCCTGCTGCTATCCACCTCTATGGTCGGTAAGCTCAAACGCGACCTTATGCGGTTTGTGAAACTATCGTCAAGGAAACTATGCCTTGTATTCGATGAGTCTGACGAGATTACCAACCCATCATCGCAACGCACAAAGCATATCCTGGCAGTGTTCCGCAGACTCAAATACAAGATTCTCGATACGGGAACAACTACCCGTAACAATATCGCAGAGCTATACAGCCAGTTTGAATTGCTCTATAACAACTCGGTCAATATGACCTGTTGGTGCAGCAGTATCTACCACGAGAACAGAGATAAGGAGATAGAGTGTGAAAGGAATCTCCATTGCGGAGAGCCTTTCCCTGCGTTCAGAGGTCATGTGCTGTTCCGAGCCTGCCACTGTCCGGGTAAGGCTACAGTATTCGGCATAGAGAAGCAGAATCAGGATGTCTATAACAAGGATGAACTCTTCGACCTCATTGGCAAGACCATCATCACCCGTAAGTTCCGAGACTTTGCAGGTGAGAAATACAAGATACGGACACATACTGTAAGCCCCTCAGAGGGCGAGCACGAGGCCTATCGTGTCATCATCGAGGAATTCTGCCGTATATGCGAACTCTACTACAACAGCACGGGTGATACGAAAAAGGATGCAGGACTGAGGCTTATGCGACAGATAAAGCTGCTTATCAAGGCTTGCTCGGTACCACACCTCATATCGGGATACTACGGTGATGACTATCCGAGCAAGACACGATACATAGAATCATTGATACGCAAGATACCGGGCAAGGTAGCCATCGGCTGTACCACCCTTGCTGCCTTTGACCTCTATGAGAACTATATCCGCGAACGCTTCCCCGACAGACCGATATATGTCGTGAAGGGAGATGTGGCTTTCAAGAAGCGTCAAAGCATCGTGACGGAGTTCGACTCCACCATCAACGGCATACTGATATGCACGCAGCAGAGCCTGAGCAGTTCGGTAAACATACCTACCTGCAACGATGTAATACTGGAGTCGCTGCAATGGAACATACCCAAGATGGAGCAGTTCTACTTCCGCTTCATACGCCTCGACTCCAAGGAGATGAAGGATGTGCATTATGTCACCTACGAAGACTCTGTGGAGCAGAACCTGATGGCATTGGTACTTACCAAAGAGCGTCTCAACGAGTTTATCAAGACGGGCGAAGTGAAAGAACAGTCGGAAATCTTCGAGGAGTTCGACATCACCATGTCGGTCATCGACAGCCTGCTGATACGATCTACGGACAGCGAGGGTAAGATACATATTAGCTGGGGAAGCCAGCGAGTAACAAGTTAAACAGAAAGTCTATGGAAAATATGGATTTGAACAATGCCGAGGTTGCCGTAACCACGCAGCATATCTTAGACGGGAAAGAGTACAAGGACTACTGGGTACAGATGTCCGACTACAGCGACATGGGAGAATTCCTCTGTGCCTGCTCCGACCTCTTTCCCGAAGAAGAGGAACCGGAGTACAGATATACCAGATGGGAGAACATACCCGACAGGCTGATAAACCGAGAGTGGATATGTCCCAACTTCTTCGAGATACGCGATGCCATGGAAAGGCTCGACGAGAACGAAAGGGAGTATTTCGTCACTTGGAGCGAACACTTCGGATATGACATCACAACCGATGATCCGCATATGATGGTATCGCACTATCAGGATATATACGGTAACACCATACAGGAGACCGAAGATGAACTT
>JAFTOU010000047.1 GCA_017463615.1 Alistipes sp.
AGGAGATAGCACGCGAAACGGGTGCAAAGCGTGACGGTACAGGTAAGAACCTTATCGTGCCACGTTGCCCCTTCTGTGGCAAGTCGGGAGGTAAGTTCGGTATCTACATAGGACCGGAAACTGCCCGCCGTGAGCCCTTTATGGCTCACTGCTTCTCGTGTGGCAAGTCTACACGCACCCTCGGACAACTATTGGAAGCCATAGGTCGTATGGACCTGATGGTTACTCCTACGGCAGACATCACCGCTCCATTGCAGTTTGTCTTGGGTGTGGAGCCGGAAGAGATTGACGATATGTTGACCATAACCGAGTTGCCTGATTTCTACAAGCGCATATTCAGCCACTCATATCTCAAAGAGCGTGGTTTTAACTATGATGACTACGACTATTTTCCTGTGGGCGTAACCAATCGCCTGAATCCTCGCTTTGAGGATTATGTGATATTTCCCATCATTGACAACGGGGAAAATGTGGGTTTCGTGGGCCGTCATACCTGGTCGAAAAGCGCTATCGATGCCCATAACCGCAAAGTCAAGTACAATGGTGGCTTCAAGATATTGCGCTACCGCAACTCTGTCAATAACGACTTCTCCAAACTACTATATAACTATGATGCTATTCACGAGGGTGAGACCGATACGGTTATCCTCGTGGAGGGCATCTTTGATGTTATAGCCCTGACCCGCAAGATGGAGCTATACGACAATCCTAATGTGGCTGTTGTAGCAACTTTCGGAAAGAAGATCTCCGATGTCCAGGTCTATAAACTTCAATGCAAGCGAGTTCAGACAGTGATTGTCGGCTATGATGGCGATGCTGTCGAGCCTGTAAAGAAGGCCGCCAGCAGACTCGCCAAGTACTTCATTGTCTTTGTCGCCAACATCGCAGATGCCCATAAAGACTGGGACGAGATGAGCGTGGAGGAGATATTCGACATCTTTGACAGACGCCTTCAATCGCCCTCAAATTTCAAACTACGAAAGGTTCAAGAGTTATGATGCAGGAACTAATTCAGTGGCTCGATGCCCAAAACATAGACTATACCACCATTGACAATGAGGTCGTGGAAATCCCGAACTTCGGCAAGATGTTTCTCGCTGATCTGTCGGGTGTGGAATCCATCTTCAAGAGCAAGGATGGCGATGTTAGGTTCAACCTTATGGAAAACCCTCAGGAGTTGCAGGACGAGGGAATATTTTATGTTGCTTTCCCTTTTGGCAACAACTGGTATTTCTACGACCTGCGAGAAGAGTTTCGCTTCAATATCCTAAAGCATATAGGCAAGCCAAAGTCTCCGAAACATAATATCTCATTTGTCAATCTCGGTGTACATACGCCTTTTGAGTTGCTTAACGCATCGGGCTCGATAGATGGTCTATGTCGTAAGGCAAAGTGGCTTGGGCATACAGCAGTGGGTATTTGCGACCGCAACACAATGGCCGCTACACTCAACCTGCAAAAGGAGTGTGCGAAGGCGGGGCTTAAACCTGTGTTTGGTTACACCCTCACAATGCTGCATAACGAAACAAAGGTCGAGATAAAGATATACGCTCTCAGCAACAAAGGACTGCATAACCTGCTCAACATTCAACGAGAGGTGATGGTAAACTCCGAGGATGGCGTCATCGAGTACTCGAGGCTATTTCTCTATGCTGAGGGGTGTGCCATAGCCTTCGCCACTCGCTCGGCATACTGGATAACGGAGAATCCTCGCCATGTAGAGCGAATGAAGGAGCGGTTCGATGCAGTCTACTATCAGGTCGATGGCAACGAGTATAAAGCAGACCGCATAGACCGTGAGAGGTTAGCCGCATTAAAGCACTATTTCGAGAATTGTTACGATGCAGTAAACGATTTCTTCACCATTGAGCCTATTCTTATAGCAGACAGTTACTACATAGACCGTGATGATGCTAAGTCGAAGATCGTACTTAACAAGATTGCTACTGGTGCTGCCCACGAGCAGAGCGAGGAGCAATACTTCAAGAGCATAGATGAGCATTACAACACTCTGCAACCTCTCTTTTCGGAGAAGTGGGACTTTGACAGACTCTTTGAGAGGATGTGCCGACATACGGTGGATATTGCCGAGCGTGCCGATGCAGCCTTCGAGACGGGTAAGATGTTTATGCCCGAATATATGATGCGCCCCGAGGAGCAGGAACGCTATGGCGATAGACGCACGATGTTCCTCCGCCTGCTCGATGAGGGGCTCGCGGAGAAAATTCCGGAGACGAAGCACTCAATCTACCGCGAACGATTAGATGAGGAAGTGTATATCATCGAATCGACTGACAATGTGGATTACTTCCTTGTGCAGTGGGATATGGTGCGTGAGGCAAAACGC
>JAFTOU010000011.1 GCA_017463615.1 Alistipes sp.
TATCTCGGCAGAGTTGGCCCTTGTCAAGCAGAACACGACCAAAGGACTCTGGGCCCAGGTAACATCACAGCTTACCGAGAGTTTTATGCAGGCGTATGAGGTGCTGGAACCAACCATCAGACAGGTGTTACGCTCTTTCCTTGATAAGTTCAAGTCGCCTGAATTTACCAAAGGACTAATCTCTATTGGTAATGCTCTGCTGGATATTATGACCGTTATCGGCAATATCGGCGCGTGGGTGGCCCGTAACTTCCATTGGATAGAGCCGCTTGTCTTCACGGGCTTTGTCGCAACAAAACTCTTTAAGGTTGCTGGTGCACTGACCAATGTAGGTGTTGCACTTGGCTTTATAGGTAAGCAGTCGGCAGCGATGGCGGGAGCAGATGCCATTACAGGCATTCTCGGTCTTGGCCGAGGTGGTAAACTATCCTTCACGCAGAAGAGAGCCATCGTAACCCAGATGCGTGCTGCGGGTGTTGCGGGCCGTGGTGCTATGACCAAGGCACTGATGGCAGGCGGTGGCGTTTGGGGAACAAAGAGTGCCCTGCAATCGCTCTTCGCCACTCAGGTCGCTACGGGTAACGGTATTACAGGTGCTGCGGCATCGCTTAGTGCTATTGGTACGGGAGCAGTAGCCGCCACAGCGGGTATTGCTGCCGTTGTCGGTGCTATGGGCTGGCTTGCCTACAAGACTTGGAAGGTTAAGGAGGCTAAGGATGCCGTCTTGGAGGAGATTGAGGCGAACAGAAAGTACCGCTATCCATCTATCGAGGCTCTCCACTCTTCGCTTAGCGAGACCTACAATATGGCTCTCAAGACCAAGCGTGCCGTTGATGAGGTGGTAGCAGGCAAATCCATTGAGGAGGCTTCGGGACAGAAGATAGGAGCATTCACGAGTAATTGGTGGACAGCAACATTTGCTGAGGGCTCGGCTATGTATCGTGCGTCCAAATCAGGATTCTACTTTGATCCCGGTTACTCAACCAATGATGCTCGTCAGGATGATATCCGCAATGCCCTTATCACCCTTGCCAAGCGAGATAGCCAGGCGAAGATTGATGCTGCCTACGCCGAGTTTGGTCAGCTGGGAACGGTCCTCGAGATGGATGCCTTTATCCGCACCATACAGCAGCGTTTCGGATATTCGGATACAGACCTCGACAAATCCCTATTCAGCATTGTCAATGGCAAGGCGGTCTATGTCCCTAACATTGGCGAGAAGAATGAGGCGGTAGCGGCACAGACCTACGACTATGCCCTCTATATGAATCAGAACACCGTTCCTGAGATTATCAGGGCGGCAACGGCTTACCGTGATGCCATCTCAAGTGCTACAAAGGCTCAGGAGCTGATGCGTAGCGGCGGCTTCGACTTCAACCAGTTGGCGGCGTGGGGATTCTCGATGGACGAGAGCGGGCACTGGGTACAGAAGGTCTTAGGCAAAGATGCTACGGATGATGAGCGTGTAGAGAACCTTGCTAATCGTAAGTTGGCACACACCACGCTGGTGAAATTCTTTGCCGCCCTTCGTCAGACATTCGGAGGCTCGGCAGAGGCAGCAGAGAACATCTTGCGAGTGGCAGGCTTCACCCCCGACATGTACAGCAACGAGCCTGAATCGAATGACATACGACCATTTGACAGCAATCCTATCACCAACCAGCATCTATATGATGATGGTCCGGACGATGGAGGTGCCGGTGGTAACTACTCTGGCACGGGGCGACTATCCTCTGCCGCACCAAAACAGGTGATAGTAAATATCGAAAGTCTTCTCAGTGTCTCTACTATTGACCTTATGAAGAGCAAGGAGGGACAGACCGAGGAGGTACAGAATCTTAAACAACAACTTGCGCAGGCACTCATCGATGTCGTTCACGACTTTGATGCCTCGTGGAATGCATAATAACTATGGCACGACTACTACAAATAGCAGCATCAACACTTCTCAGTGGAGGTATTCTTGGCGGTGGCAACTGGATGGGATATATCAGCAATGCCACCCGTCAGGCTATCGGTATGGGTTTGGCGGAGCTCTCGGAAGGTCAGGTGCATTACTTCTCAAAGCACCACGACCTGCTGAAGCGTGCCGCCATACAGATTGTATCACAGACTGCATATGGACTGTTGCGTTCATATCCTCGCTACCTGCAATACTGGGAGCAGCGTGTGCGTGATAAATATCTCGAAACGCAATCGCAGTCGAGCCTTGCCAACAAGACCGGACAATACTACAAGCTTATCAGTGAGCAGCAGGCGGTAGCACAGAAGAAGAACTACACCGATTCCATTGTCGGCAGAACGGTGCAGGACTACCTCGAACTCTCCATATCCAAGGAGGGAAAGTACTACGATAATAAGGAGTGCAAGGTTGAGCCTAACACCAAGTATGGCATCGTAACCTTTGTGGACCTCGGTCCGCAGGTGCAGGTGTCGAGTAAGAACAATATCCTGCTTACACAGGTGCAAGGTCGTGATTACACCCGCAAGGAATTTATCTCGGGTGGCGATATGGAGATTACCATCAACGGTAAGATAACCTCAAAGTACCCCGATGTATATCCTGAGGCTGAGATATCCAAGTTTATCAAGTTGGTGCAGTACAAAGGTGTTGTAGAGTGCGACAACACGGTACTCCGACAGTTCAACATCTCTCGACTCATTATTCAGGGCTATTCATTCCCGCATACAGATTGCAGAAATGTACAGCCCTATACGCTTAACTGCGTGGCGGTAGAGCCTTCGGAGGCGGTAGAGCTCAAGATTGCCGAAGCGGAGGTTGTCGATACAGCCATCAAGCATACTAACAAGTGGATTAAGTGGGTGAAATTCGGTGCGGAGGTTATCGACCCCACATCGCTCTTAAAGTTTGCGTGGTTATGATGGATGTCCTTTGTTGTAAGATTACCATTGGCGATGCCAACCCATCAAATCCTATGGAGATTAAGGATGCCATCGAGATTACTGAGGTGCAGAGCATCGAGATAAACGAGACATACAAGAAACTTATTGGGACGGCAAAGATAACCCTCCCGAAGGGCTCTGTGTGTCGCTCGACAATCATCGGCACGGTAACAACCGAAGGCAAGGATGCCTCGATATTTACCACCGAGATTATGGAGGATGGCGTTATCATCGAGAAGCAGACAACACAGCGACTTGTTGATACCACCACCTTCAAGGTTGGTCAGCGTGTAAATATAAAACTGGGCTACAGCGGTGTCTTAAAGAATATGTTTGACGGCTATATCACCGGTTATAACTCGGAGAGCAATCTCGAAATTCAGTGTGAGAATATGGCATACAAGCTCAAACTCAAGAAGGCTCCGCACTTTGAGACTCCTGCCAGCGGAACAACCGTAAACGATGTCTTGGAGGGTGAGTACAACATCCTCAAAGATACGGGGTTTAAGATTCACTCGGACACCAAGAAGTTTGATATACATATCGGTAAAATCAAGGTTACGGACAACTTTACCGTGGCCGACATACTCTCCGAGTGGTCGAAATACAAGGTCTATTGCTTCCTGAAATACGATGCCAACAACGAAAGTGCTATGCCCTCGATTGCAGTCGGCAGACCATACTCATCGAGCAAGGCTCAGCCCGTGTTCCCTGAGGATGAATCGACAGGGCCATTCAAGATATACTTCAACGAGCATGTGGCACAGTCATCGCTCAAAGTCGTAAAGACCGACCCGAAGTTTTTGGCAGTTACAGGCAAGGCTATGGGCACGGATGAGAAGTTCTTTGAGGTTACCATTCGCCTAAATCCCGAATATGACCCTGCCACACCAGGCAGCAAGCAATATCAGACGGTAAACGCCACCCAGATATCGAAGAAATCGCATAAGGTTACGGGCAACACAACAGCATCGGGAGCAGAGACCAAAAACAAGGTAGATCTATCGACCTATACAGTTGTTCCGTATATGTCGCCACATATCGGCATCTCCTCGGATGAACTTGTCGAGGAGACAACGGAGTATTTTCGCAATTACAACCTTAACGGCATCACGGGAAGTCTCACAATATTTGGCGATTTTGGGCTTCCACCTGCGGTACAGGTTGAACTGATTGACCACCGCAATCCCTCAAAGAACGGAGTATATCTTGTCGAAGAGGTCACTACAAACTTTGGGGTTGGTGGGTATCGTCAGCAACTTTCGATACCGTATAAAATCAAGAAGTAGAAAAAGAACCTATTCTTTAATAAAACTATGTCCGCAGATAAATCACATCAGATAGTCATTCGTGAGGCGATTCGCAAGATTGCGTTGGGTCGCAGTATGGAGCGTGTCAATATGGCACCGGGCGGTATGTCGGGCGTGGGTACTGCCCGTATGATTCATGGCTATGTTGCAAAGGTACACGATGACCCTGCGGACTCGGAGTTCAAGGAGTATGGCGGTACTGTCGATGTGGGCGAATATCCCGATGAAACAGCGTCAACAGAGCCGATAATCCATAAGGGTGTTTTGCTCTCAGCTGCTACGAACAATGAGGGCGGTTTTCTAATTGTGCCGACACTCTTTTCCGATGTTACCATCTTTATGGATGCGGCAACGAAGTATGCCTACATCGTAAACTTTTCGCACGTCAATATCATCAACCTCACAGCTCATACAGAGACAACTATTGGTGTTACCGAGACCGAGGAGTTGGACCCAGATAGCGACTCTTCGCCCGATTATGATGAGTTGGAGCCTACGGGAAATGAGACATCTACCAAGTACACAGCAACTACCGTTACCACCTCTGTTAAGAACGACAAAGACAAGGAGGCTACGGTTGAGATAGATGCGGAGACGATTACTCAAACAGTCGATAAATCAGAAGTTAAGCAGACGGCAGATAAAGTAGTTCAGAAGGTTAATTCTACCACCATTGCGTTGGCTGACAACAAGGTAACATTAGGTGATGAGAACGCCACAGAACCTCTTGTTTTGGGTAATGAACTTGCTCAGCTTATGCTCGACTTTATGACCGAGTGTAGTAAGATTATGACACCAACGCTGATGGGAACGATGACACCCGTGAACTTTCCGAACTTTATCTCACTCTCGTCCAAGATTCAGAAATTTCTCTCTAAAACCAGCTTTACGAAGTAATGAGCGTACAACTACATCCCGATATAGAGCAGCTTGATAGGTCGAGCCTTTGTTACTCGATCTACTCGCAGTTGTACCA
>JAFTOU010000048.1 GCA_017463615.1 Alistipes sp.
ATATTGACATTCCCCCTAAATCCCCCTTTAATCCGCCTAAAGGCGGCTTTTCCTCCTCGCGGCTCGGCATAGCCTGCAAGCAGTCTCTGCTCTCGCTCCGCAGCGTCGGTTGAAAAAGGGGGACTTGGTCGCAAAAACGGTAAGAAAAATCTGACCCTTTCTGCTCCGGGTGCGCGAATGGTGGGCGGTACCTTGCTAACGCAGTACAGCTGACGCAGTATAGAAAAACCATTAACCGCTGGCCACAAAGAGGGATGTATAGGCTAACGCGGTACAGATAGCCGTAGAACAAAAATTTGAGCATTATGAGAAATTTGACAAATAGTGAGATTGAGGCGCTGGTGGCGGCGGGGAACTATGCCGAGGATTGGCAGAGTGTGGTCGTGGGCGAGAAGTTTGACCACGCGAAGGTTCGTGGATGTCGCTTTGAGGGCGTAGTGGAGATTGAGGATAGCGTAACGCTCACTGCCTCAACGATTTGCAACTACCACATCTGCGCGGGAGCGAAGATTGAGTCGGTTACTCGTCTTGAGTGTCGCGCGGAGAGCTGCTTTGGCAATGGCGTTGGCGTGGCGGCGGTAAATGAGAATGGCGGCCGTACCATTATTATATATAATGAGCTGACAGCCCAAACTGCATATATTGTGGCTATGTATCGCCACCGCAAGGATGTTGTCAAGGCGATAAATGGCTATGCCGAGCGTTATGCCGATAGTGTGCGCAAGAATATTGGTACTATTGGCAGAAACTGCTCCATCATCGGCGCACGATTTGTCCGCGAGGTGAATATGGAGGAGGGCTCAAAAATTGAGGGCGCTTCGCTGGTGCAGAATGCTACGCTTCTGGCGGGCTCGTATGTGGGCGTAGATGTCAAGGCGGTAGATTTTATCGCTGCACAGAACTCTACCATTGACTGCGGAGCGATTGTTGATAGGTCTTTTATTGGCGAGGACAGCATACTCTCAAAGGGCTTCTCGGCGGTAAACTCGCTTATCTTTGCAGGGGCGCACCTTGAGCATGGCGAGTGCTGTGCCATCTTTGCCGGCCCGTATGTCGTCTCGCACCACAAGTCGTCGCTGCTTATTGCAGGAATGTTCTCCTTCCTCAACGCAGGCAGTGGCACAAACCAGAGCAACCACCTCTTCAAGGGTGGCGCTATACATCAGGCGGTGCATCGTCGCGGCTGCAAGTTCGGCAGCAACGGATATGTTATGAATCCTGCCGCCGAGGGTGAGTACACAACCATCCTCGGTCGCCACACCAAGCACCACGACACCTCCGCCTTCCCATTCAGCTACCTTATTGAGAACAACGGCATCTCTACCCTGCTGCCAGGTTTTGCGCTGCGAAGCTACGGCATTGTGCGCGATATTAAGAAGTGGGAGCAGAGGGATAATCGCAAGTTCTGCCGCGACATTATCTCCTACAACGAGTATAACCCATACATAGCATATAAAGTCCTGAAAGCCATTGAGTTACTTGAGTCGCAGATTGCAAATACGACCAACGGCGAGCAGTGGCACTACAACAATGTCCTCATTAAGCGTGGCATGGCACAGCGTGGCCTTGCCCTCTACCGTAGCTACCTTACTGCTGCCATAGGTGATATGCTCAGCCGTGGCCATGGCGAGGCGGGCAGCTGCAACAGCTGGGTAGACCTTGCGGGTATGTATGTTGATAGTCAGGCTCTTAACGACGCGCTGGATAACCTTGCCACTGTAGAGGGGCTTGAGTCTACGCTCCGCACGCTGCATAACAACTACGACAATGCGGCACACAGCTGGGCATTAGCCGCTCTAAATCAACAACTTGGACACGAAGCTACGGCCGAGGATATCGCTGCGGCAATAGCTGCGGGGCAGAGTGCTCACAACGCTATGCGACAGGTTACAGAGGCGGATAGGCTATCGGATATAGGCCCTACGATGAGTGTCGGCTATGGCACAGACTCTGCGGACGAGGATATCCGCTCTGCCGACTTCCGCGCTGTTCACGGATTAGAATAGTTGCTGTAAGATATTGATAGACTGCACCTTACTAATAGAGTCAAGGTGCAGTTTATAGTAATCCGTCAGGGCATGTAGCATATCTACGCGCTGGGTACGGTTAAGACCTATCTCGCCCAAATACTGCACATCGCACTCAATCAGGTCGTTGAGCAGGCGGGCATACTCGCGGTTGTAGAATCTATCGTGGCGCGGCTCAATGGGTGTATAGAGGCCCTCGCGCATATCAAAGTAGCTATCCTCAATATAGTCGTTCCCGGGCGCAAAGCCGAGGAAGCGGCTGATATTTGCCAAAAACCAGAGGTGGAAGTTCGCCACACCCTCGTCAATAGAGTCCAACGCCTCAACGCTGCCATATACGAAGTCAAAGAGGGTGTCGTTTGCCTCGCTCTCGCCAATAAGTCGGTAGAGCACCTCCGAGATAAAGAGCGCGATGGTAGACTTGCGGATATCGTAGGGGATGCTCTGCAGCACGACGCTACTCTGCAGGTCCTTGATGCGATGCAGGTCGCTCTTGTCTGATATAAGTCCCTCAAACTCAAGCAGAAACAGCGGCTGGAAATAGGCGAGCTTAGAGCCACGGCCCTTGCCCGAGCCCAGCCCCTGCACAATATAACTCTGGCGACCGAGCGCCTTTGTCAGCATATTTACAATCACAGCCTTGTCGCCATACTTCACCGTTCCGAGTACTATGGCTTGCGTCTTGTAGCTCCTCATAGTTTTATCTTCTCTATCGCCCCGCGCAGATGGTCGGGGTCAAGGTGGGTGTATATCTCGGTGGTGGTTATGCTCTCGTGTCCCAGCATATCCTGCACCTCTCGTATGCTCGCCCCGCCCGCTAATAGGTGTGTGGCAAAGGAGTGGCGGAAGGTGTGGGGGCTGACGCTCTTGGTTATCCCCGCAGCCTCGGCAGCCTTGCGGATGATGGTGAAGAGCATCACGCGAGTGAGCTTAGTGCGGCGGTTACTCAGAAAGAGGGTCTGCTCGCCATTGGTCACCCCCTTGCCCTTAATCTGCTCGCGACGGTCGTCAAGGTACATCATCACATACTCCTGCGCCCGACGACCTATAGGCACAAGTCGCTGCTTGCTACCCTTGCCCATCACGCGGATATAACCCTCGCCGAAGAATAGGTCTGTCAGCTTTAGCGATATAAGCTCACTGGCACGCAAGCCGCACGAGTAGAGCAGCTCCAGCATGGCGCAGTCGCGACGCCCCTTCACCGTAGAGGTGTCTATCATGCCAATTATCCGCTCCACCTCCCCAACGGTCAGCACATCGGGCAGCGTGCGACGACTCTTCGGCGCAGTGATAAACTCCGCAGGCGAGGACTCTATCTTGTCCATCATCAGCAGGTAGTTGTAGAAGCTCTTTACACTACTGAGCGCACGCGCCTGCGAGGAGCGCTTCTGCTCCTGTCGCTGATGCAGATGTACCAAAAAACGGGATATCATCTGCTCATCTACCTGCGTAGGGAGAACATCGTACTGACGAAGGATAAAGTTGGAGAATACCCTAAGGTCGCGAATGTACGCCTCCACGCTATTGTCCGCCAAATTCTTCTCTAAACGGATGTATGTTTTGTAGGCGCCTATCGTTTTCTCCCACTTTTCGCTGTTTTGTACCATATTTTTGTTAAATTTGCACAGCAAAGATAGGAAAAATAGCGCAAATTTTACATAATATGAACTATATTGAATTAAATATTTCGGTTCCGAGTGCGGAGATTGCCGAGATTCTTACTGCCGAGCTCTCCGAGTTGCCATTTGATAGCTTCGTTACGGAGCGCGATACGCTCAAGGCCTATATCCCGCAGGATGCACTTGTGGAGTGCAAGGCCGAGGCTGACGATATACTTGCGCAGTATGGGGTGACCGACTGCCGCTATGTGCAGATTGAGTCGCAGAACTGGAACGCCCTGTGGGAGAGCAACTTTGAGCCCGTGGATGTAGATGGTCGCGTACTTATCCGCGCACCTTTCCACGCGCCAAACCCCGATGCGGAGTTTGAGATTGTAATTATGCCAAAGATGTCCTTCGGCACGGGTCACCACGCAACAACCAAGATGATGGTGCAGATGATTCTTGATGCCGAGCTGAGGGATAAGCAGGGTCTGGATATGGGCAGTGGCACGGGCGTGCTGGCTATCGCTGCTTGTAAGCGCGGTGCTGCGGCTGTGGATGCGGTGGATATAGATGACTTTGCATACGAAAACTGCTGCGAGAATATCGTGACCAATGGCGTTGCAGAGCAGATAACCCCAATGCTCGGCGACTCGCGCCTGCTGGAGGGCAAGCACTACGACTTTATCCTGGCAAATATCAATAGAAATATCCTTATCACCGATATGGACAACTACCTCCGCTGCCTCAACACGGGCGATACTATCTTCTTCAGCGGCTTCCTGGATACCGATATCCCTACCATGACCGCTGCTGCCACCTCCCGCGGTCTTACCCTCACCGCCGAAAAACATATTGACGGTTGGGCAGCCTTGGCGTTTACGCTGCTGTAGAAAACTGAGGTTGAATAAAAAGAGCTATTTTTAGGCTTGCGAAGCCCGAAAAAGCGGAGTTTACTGAGGCGTAAATGAGCATTTTGAGGGCGAGCATAACGACAAAAGAGCCTTTTTATTCAACCTCAAAAAAAAAATAGAACCTGAACTTCAGGTTCTATTTTTTTAGCGACTCACTGAGGATGGTGTCCAGCATGAGCAACTCCGGCTCTCCACAGACTACATACTCCATCAACAGTTCATCATCGCTCTGTAAATACAAAGGGTCAAGTTGATACATAGGCAATTCGTTTTGTAAGTGATCACTCAAATAACGATACTGCCTAATCTTTTATTGTTAGCAGAGGAGTAAATTTTTCTCTTTAATCATTTTGCGGAGGTTTATCAGCGCATAACGCATACGACCCAGAGCGGTGTTGATGCTCACGCCAGTCTGCTCTGCAATCTCCTTGAAAGAGAGGTCTGAGTAGTATCTGAGCAGTACCACCTCGCGCTGCTCGTCTGGCAGAAGCTCTACCAGCGCGCGCACATCGGAGTCAATCTGCTCGCTAATCATATTGTCCTCTACGGTCTTCTCGGCATACTTCATCGTTCCCAGAACATTGTAGCCAGCACTTGACTCGCTAACCTTCTGGTTGCTCTTCTGCGCGCGGAAGTAGTCCAGCGCCTTGTTGTGTGCAATGCGCAACACCCACGAGAGGAACTTACCATTATCTATATAACGACCCGCGTCAATTACGCTCACAGCCTTAATAAAAGTCTCCTGCGCAATGTCGTCAGACACATCAGCATCCTTGACCATCATACGAATGTAGTCACGAACACGACGGTTATACTTCTCAATCAGAGTGGAAATAGCACTCTTATCGCCCTGCAGATAGAGATTAAGCAACTCTCGATCGCTCAAAATCTGTGCGTTCATATTCTTCTCCTTTCTTAAAAAATGTTCAGAGTAGAATTTTTCCTATAGGCAACAAGTGTTTTTAGAGTTCAACATTAGTTTGTATTGCAAAGATATATATGTTTTTTGAAATTTCCAAATTCTCTTCAACCATATAACTTTCAACTTCCGCCCCGATTTTTACAAAAACTATGCCGAGAATAGCCCCAGGAGCGCATTTTACAACATTTTTCTCTTCACCCCCAAAGCGGTGAAACGACCATAACAAGCGGTGAAATGACACAATATGGCTATTGGCTATTAGCTGTTGGCCATTGGCTCGCTTTCAGCGACCCTTCCTCCTCGCGGCTCGGCATAGCCTGCAAGCAGTCTCTGCTCTCGCTCCGCAGCGTCGGTTAGCTTTTCAGAGGTGTCGCTAAAGCGACGAGAGTTGATTTTACTCGGATTTAGGGCTGTTGCCGCAGGCAGTGAAATGAAAAATAGACCTTTTCAGTCGTCAAGCAAGCTTGAACTGAAAGTCTATTTTTCATTTCAATAACTCGTGAGTTATCCTAAATCCGCTTTCTGCGTAGCCGTACTGCGTAGCCACGCTAAAACTCCGAGGTGAAGTGGAAGCGGATGTCGGGGAACTTCTCTATTGCCAGGGCGAGGGAGTAGCTGGTGTCGGCGAGGAAGACATCGCGGCCGTGTTTGTCGGTAGCCATATTGGCGTGTTTACGGCGTTTGAAGTCTGCCAGCTGCTCGGCGTTATCGCTCTCTATCCAGCAGGCCTTATGTATAGATATTGGCTCCCAGCGGCACTTTGCGCCATACTCGTGCTCCAGGCGGTACTCAATAACTTCAAACTGGAGTGCGCCGACAGTACCGATAATCTTTCGGCCGTTGAGCGATGATACAAAGAGCTGAGCCACGCCCTCGTCCATAAGCTGGTCAATACCCTTTGCCAGCTGTTTGAACTTCATAGGGTCGGCATTCTCAATATATCGGAACAGCTCTGGCGAGAATGACGGTATACCCGTAAACTTGAGCTTCTCGCCCTCGGTGAATGTGTCGCCAATCTTAAAGCCACCAGAGTCGTGCAGGCCGACGATGTCGCCAGGGTATGCGAAGTCAATGACCGACTTCTTCTCCGCCATGAAGGCTGTTGGAGATGAAAACTTCATACTCTTGCCGCTTGGCACATGGAGGTAGTTGCGGTTACGCTCAAATGTTCCCGAGCATATCTTCATAAAGGCGATACGGTCGCGGTGGTTCGGGTCCATGTTGGCGTGAATCTTGAAGATGAAGCCGGTAAGTTTCGCCTCACTTGGCTCTACGGTGCGGGTCTGCGTTGTAGATGGGCGTGGCGATGGAGCTATGCGGATGAAACACTCCAGCAGCTCGCGCACGCCGAAGTTGTTTACTGCCGAGCCGAAGAATACCGGCGCAAGGCGACCTGCGAGGTACTGCTCGCGCTCAAACTCCTCGTAGACACCCTCCACAAGCTCAACATCCTCGCGCAGCTGCTTGGCGTAGCGCTCCGAAATCAGGGTATCAAGCTCTGGGGACGATATATCCTCAAACTGAACGGTCTGCGCATCGGCAGTCTGTCGCTCGTCGGAGGTGAAGAGGTTGATGTTGTGCTCATAGAGGTTGTAGACGCCCTTGAATGTCGGACCGCTGGAGATAGGGAATGATAGCGGGCGCACACGAATCTGCAGCTCGTTCTCAATCTCGTCTAACAGGTCAAATGGGTCCTTGCAGGGGCGGTCCAGCTTATTTACAAACACCATCACAGGGGTGTTACGCATACGGCAGACATTCATCAGCTTGCGGGTCTGTGACTCAACACCCTTCGCGCCATCAATAACGATAATTACCGCATCTACAGCCGTCAGGGTACGATATGTATCCTCGGCAAAGTCCTCGTGACCTGGGGTGTCAAGGATATTGATTTTTATGCCCTTGTACTCAAATCCCATCACCGATGTAGCCACCGAGATACCACGCTGGCGCTCAATCTCCATAAAGTCGGATGTCGCGCCCTTTTTAATCTTGTTGCTCTTTACCGCTCCGGCGATATGTATCGCGCCACCAAAGAGCAGCAGCTTCTCTGTCAGGGTAGTCTTTCCCGCATCCGGGTGTGCAATAACTGCAAATGTTCGTCGTCTTGTAATCTCTTCCTGTAAAGTCATCTCTTCTATTTTGTTTCTTATTACTTCTGTGGTGGATAGTCTATGGTGTAGTGTAGTCCGACAGACTCTTTACACTCCTTTGCCTGCTTGATGGTGAGGTATGCCACGGCGGTCATATTGCGCAGCTCGCAGAGCTCGCGGCATGGCTTTGTGCGGTTGTAGAGGCCCTCGGTCTCCTGCCAGATGATTGCCAGACGCTTCATCGCACGCTCAAGGCGCAGGTTGGAGCGGACAATACCCACATAGTTGGACATTATAGCCTGCAGCTCCTTGCGATTCTGAAGCACGAGAACCATCTCCTCAGCCTCGGCAGTGCCCTCAAAGTCCCAATCTGGAATACCCTCCTGGAACTCTACCTTATCCACAAGCGATGCGGTATGTTTTGCCGCGCGGGCAGCGTAGACAATAGCCTCGGTGAGCGAGTTTGATGCCAGACGGTTAGCGCCGTGCAGACCTGTACAAGAGCTCTCGCCCAGCACATAGAGGCGGCGGATAGAGGACTGTCCGTTGCTATCAACCACAACACCTCCGCAGCAGTAGTGCGCCGCAGGGCAGACAGGAATCATCTGCTTGGTGATGTCTATGCCTATGGAGAGGCACTTCTCGTAGATATTCGGGAAGTGCTGCTTTGTCTGCTCGGCAGGCATGTGGGTAACATCCAGGTAGACAAACTCCTCGCCGCGAATCTTAAGTTCGTGGTCTATAGAGCGGGCAACAACATCGCGCGGAGCGAGTGACGCCATTGGGTGGTACTTGTCCATAAACTCCTTACCATTCTGCAGCTTGAGAATAGCTCCATAGCCACGCATCGCCTCGGTGATGAGGAACGAAGGGCGCTCGCCCGGGTGGTAAAGTGCCGTCGGGTGGAACTGGATGTACTGCATATTCTTGGTCGTCGCCTTGGCGCGATGGCACATAGCTATGCCGTCACCCGTGGCAACTGTAGGGTTTGTCGTTGTGTTGTAGATATTTCCACAACCACCTGCCGCCACGACGGTAAACTTGGCAAGGATGGTCTTTATCTCGTCCGTATCTGTATTGAGCACATAGGCACCAAAGCACGCCAATCCGCGCGTGTGACGAGTGACAATCTCGCCCAAATGGTGCTGCGTGAGCAGGTCGATGGCAAAGTGATGCTCCAGCACAGTGATGTTCGGATGCGCCTTGACGCTCTCTATCAGCGCACGCTCAATCTCGGCACCCGTAAGGTCGGCGTGGTGGAGTATGCGGTGCTCCGAGTGGCCACCCTCGCGGTGGAGGTCAAAGCGACCATCTGCGGTCTTGTCAAAGCGCGTGCCCCACCCTATCAGGTCGCGTGCCGCCTCGGGAGCCTCCCTAATGACAATCTCCACAGCCTCACGGTCGCACTTACCCGCTCCGCAGATAAGGGTATCCTCAATGTGCTTCTCAAATGTGTCTGGTAGATAGGTCACAGAGCAGATTCCGCCCTGCGCATAGTTGGTGTTGCACTCCTGCAACTGGCCCTTGGTGACAATCGTCACCGTTCCATGCTCCGCCGCCTTGAGCGCAAAACTCAACCCCGCTGAGCCAGAACCGATTACCAAAAAATCACTTTTCATCGCTTTAAGGTGTATATACGGGGCAAAGGTAGTAATTTTTTTTAGAAGTTATCTTGTCAAGACAACTTCTTAGCTATTAGCTGTTAGCTTTTGGCTATTGGCTGTTGGCTTTTCAGCGGTGTCGGCAAGCCGACGATGTTTATAGGATGCAATCAGAACTCAACTGCTCCAACTGCACCCTACAAAAACTATCGCGTAGCGATACCTCGGAATAGCCGTTAGCCCTTAGCCATTGGCTTTTAGCCTTTCAGCGGTGTCGGCAAGCCGACGATGTTTATAGGGTGCAAGTGGGAGGCGCAACATTAAAGGCTATAGGCGACAATGTTTAGGGTGCAATCAGAACCCCACGGTTCCAACTGCACCCCATAAAAACTATCGCGTAGCGATACCTTAATATAGCCAATAGCTAATGGCCAACAGCCAATAGCCAACCCGCTACTCCTCCATTCGGATAATATTTGCGCCGATGGCGTTCAGGCGGCCCTCAATGTCGCGGTAGCCGCGGTCTATCTGCTCAATATTCTGGATGGTACTTACTCCATCGGCACTCATTGCGGCGATAAGCAGCGAGACTCCCGCGCGGATATCTGGCGAGGAGAGGCGAGCGGCACGCAGCTGCACATTGTGGTCGTGGCCGATAACTACGGCGCGGTGTGGGTCGCAGAGCACTATCTGAGCACCCATATCTATCAGCTTATCAACGAAGAAGAGGCGCGACTCAAACATCTTCTGGTGAATGAGGGTTGTACCCTTAGCCTGCGTAGCCACCACGAGGAATACCGAGAGCAGGTCGGGCGTAAGGCCTGGCCACGGAGCATCGGCGAAGCTCATAATAGAGCCGTCAATGAAGCTATCCACGCAGTAGTGGTCCTGCTGAGGGATGAATATATCATCTCCGCGGCGCTCCATAGCAATACCGAGGCGAGCAAACTGCGCAGGGATGATACCCAAATCGTCGTACGACACATTCTTGATTGTTATCTGAGAGCGGTTCATCGCCGCCATACCGATAAACGAGCCGACCTCAATCATATCCGGCAGCATACGGTGCGTAGTGCCATCCAACGCCTCCACACCCTCAATCTCCAGCAGATTTGAGCCTATGCCCGAAATCTTAGCACCCATGCGGCAGAGCATCTTGCACAGCTGCTGGATGTACGGCTCGCAGGCGGCATTGTAGATAGTGGTCTTGCCATGTGCCAGAACGGCAGCCATGATGATGTTCGCCGTACCCGTCACCGACGCCTCGTCCAGCAACATATAACAACCCTTCAGCTCCTTGGCGCGAACAGCAAAGAGGTTCTCCGTGCCGTCATAGTCAAACTCTGCGCCCAACTTCTGGAAGCCGAGGAAGTGGGTGTCAAGGCGGCGGCGACCAATCTTATCGCCTCCCGGCTTTGGCATATATCCCACGCCAAAACGACCGAGCATAGGGCCGAGAACCATCACCGAGCCACGCAGGCGCGAGCAACGACGCAGGTAGTCATCGCTCTTGATATACTCAAGGTCTATATTCGCCGCGCGGAAGGAGTAGCAGTCCTCGCTCAGACGCTTCACCTCCACACCCATCGCCACCAGCAGGTCAATGAGCTGCATAATGTCAAGTATCTGCGGAATATTCTCTACCACCACCTCCTTGTCGGTCAGCAGCGTTGCACAAATTATCTGTAATGCCTCATTCTTAGCACCTTGCGGAGTAATCTCGCCCGACAGACGACGACCTCCCTCTACCTTAAACACAGCCATAGTTGTACGGTTATTGTTAATTTAATATTGCTTGCTCAACTTTCCCGCTCCGCTCTGCAAAGAGATAGAGCCACTTTGCAAACAAGTTTGCAGTTGTCTATCTCTTTGCACAACCTCTTTCAGAGGTGTGAAAGTTGAGCTATGTAATGTTCGTCTTTGGTTTTTTATAAAATATTTACATTCCCCCTAAATCCCCCTTTGGCAAAGGGGGACTTGGTCGTAGAAACGCTCTAACCAAGTTAGACCATTTCTACTCCGGGTGCGCGAATACTGGGCGGCACCTTGCTACGCAGTACAGCTAACGCAATTTCTGGCTATTCTGCTATGCCAAATGCCTAATTTTCTACAAAGATAACTTTTTGGTGCAAGAATTGCAATTTTTAGAGGGAACAAAATTTGATAGCTATGAAAATTTCAAAAATTTACGCCCGCGAGATTTTGGACTCAAGGGCAAATCCGACGGTGGAGGTAGAGGTTACAACGCTCTCGGGCATATCTGCGCGAGCGGCTGTGCCCAGTGGTGCTTCAACGGGCTCGTATGAGGCTGTAGAGCTGCGCGATAGGGATAAGTCGCGCTATGGCGGCAGGGGCGTGCTCTCGGCGCTGAAGAGTGTGGAGTGCATCATTGCCCCCGAGATTCTGGGCATGAGCGTCTTTGACCAGCGGGCGATAGACCGCGTGATGATAGAGGCGGATGGGACAGAGAATAAATCCAATTTGGGCGCAAATGCCATCCTTGCCACCTCGCTTGCCGTGGCGCGACTGGCCGCCAAGCTGCTCCGTATGCCACTATTTCGCTATATCGGTGGCGTGGATGCGCATATACTCCCCGTGCCGATGTTCAACATCATCAACGGTGGACGCCACTCCGACGCCCCGATAGCCTTTCAGGAGTTTATGATTCGCCCCGTAGGTGCGCAGTCGTTTAGCGAGGCGATGCGTATGGGTGCAACGGTATTCTACGCCCTGCGCGAGGAGCTGCAGCGCCGAGGTCTATCTACCGCCGTGGGTGACGAGGGAGGCTTCGCCCCAGCCCTTGACTCTGCCGAGGATGCCCTGCAGACCCTTATCGCCGCGACCGAAAAGGCGGGATATGTGGCGGGCAGAGATATAACCTTCGCCCTTGATTGTGCCGCCTCGGAGTTCTACAACGACGGCTACGACTATCGCCTCTTTGAGAGCTCATCAGCTGCCAAACTCACTACAGATGAGCAGGTTAGGTATATCGCCGACTTGGTAGACTGCTACCCTATAGACTCCGTTGAGGACCCCCTTGCCGAGGACGACTGGCGGGGCTGGCAGGCACTTACTAAGGCCATCGGCAACCGCTGCCAGATTGTCGGCGACGACCTTTTTGTCACCAACCCTAAGCGTATCGCCCGCGGCATTAAGGAGCACTGCGCCAACGCCGTGCTTATCAAACCAAACCAGATAGGCACGCTCACGCAGACCATTGAGGCGGTGCGAGCAGCACAAAATGGCGGCTATAAAGCCATCCTCTCCCACCGCTCGGGCGAGACGGAGGATACCACTATCGCCGACATAGCCGTTGCCCTCGGCGCAGGACAGATAAAGAGCGGCTCGCTGTCGCGCACAGAACGCACAGCCAAGTACAACCACCTGCTCCGCATAGAGGAGTGGTTAGGCAAAGATGCGATTTACGCGGGGGTTATTTAGAGTTACGCCACATGCGCCAGAGGATTTTCTTGGCGAATAGGACATAGGGGGCGGGGTTGAGCAGCAGGAGGGTGTCTGCTGAGCAGTCGCGCCACCAATGTTTTAGATAGTGCCCCACCGAGCCGTGGTAGGAGAGCAGCCAGAGGGTGCGATTCTGGCGGCGGCGAGAGAGGGTGGCGTGGAGTTTAGAGTGGTTGTAATGCTCATCAAACCAGAGCATTATGCTATCCAGCGAGTAGCAGAATGCGAGCTGTTTTTGCCACTGCTCGCTATGGCTGACGCTGGTTGCAAGCACGCGGTGCACAGCCGTTATGCGGTCTATAGCGACAATCTTCTGCGTAGCGGCAAACCAGAGCCACATAGGCAGATCATCTGTAAGCCAATCGGTATGCTCATGTGGCTTTACCTGCTCGTAGTATTGCAGCACCGCCTCGCGCGAGGCGAGGGTTGTGCAGTTCTCGGCAGTATTGAGGATAAGCATATCGTTAAGGGTCGTATGAAGTCTTCCCGCGGGGTAGGTCACAGCATCAGTATCGCTACAACGCGACGAGCGGGTGTAGCACATAGCGGCATTGTTACTCTGCAGAGCATCCACCTGCAGCTGCAGCTTATCGGGGTCGGTGAAGTAGTCGTCGCCGTCGCACATGGCGATATACTGCCCACGGCAAGCCTCAATAGTGCGGCGGTAGTTGGCGTGCATGCCGATATTGCTCTCCGACGCCACCACGCGCACGCGGTCGGGGTATTGTTCCTCATACCTTCGGCAGATGGCAAGGGTGTTGTCCGTGCTGCAGTCCTCGCCCACAACCACCTCAACAGCGAAGTTGGTGCGCTGGCACAGAACACTCTCTATCGCCTGAGCGATATAGTGCTCGTGGTTGTAGGTGGTCATACAGACCGAGACAAGGGGTCTCATAGCAGGGTCAATTTAGCCAATTTTGCAAGTAGGGTCTTAGCTCCGAAGGCCTCAAAGGTTACGGTCAGCTTATGGTCGGTAGCCATAGCCTCTATGGCTGTAATTGTTCCATTGCCAAACTTAGGGTGTGACACGCGCTGACCTACGCTATATGCGCACGGCTGCGATATTGTAGCCCCCGAGGCAGTCCCCTCCACACGACGCAATCGGTCGGTGTTGTAGCTTGGGCGCTGAGGCTCTGGCTTTGGCGATGGTTGTGGCGCACGAGTACCCATCTGCGAGTGCGAGTAGGAGCCCTGCTGCGAGCGCTTCTGCTCCTGATGGCGAACATCAAAGCGGCGGCGGAAGGTTGTGATGGCATCCTCCTGCTGGTCTACATTGAGCTCGCGGCTGCGGCGTGAGCCCTTGAGGTCAAAGTCACTCTCAACATACTGACTATCAATCTCCGAGAGGAAACGGCTTGGCGTTGAAAAGTTCATCTGTCCCCAGCGGAAGCGCATATCGGCACAGGTGAGCGTAGCCAAGGTCTTGGCGCGCGTGAGGGCGACATAGAATAGTCGGCGCTCCTCCTCAATGCCGTCGGGACTCTCCAGTGCCATCATAGATGGGAAGAGGTTTTCCTCACAGCCGACGATATATACATACTTGTACTCCAGTCCCTTTGCCGAGTGTACGGTCATCAGCGTAACCTTGTTGTTGCTCTCAGGGTCCTCGTTATCCATGTCGGTCATCAGCATCACATTTGCCAGCCACTCCTCAATGGTTGGGCGGTCAAACTCCTCGCGCTCACCCGCACGGATATCCGCCTCGGTGCGCTCGGTATACTCCTGCATGGTGTTGAGTAACTCCTCAATATTATCCACCGCCGACTTAGCCTCTGGCGTATTCTGCAGGCGGTAGAATGTCAGCAGACCCGAGCGGGTGGCTATCTCCATACCGAAGTCGTAGATGCTCTTCACCTCGCGCTCAAGGGAGAGGGTGCGGATAAGCGAGACGAAGTCGGTAACCTTCTTCACTATCGCACGCTCAATGCTATCCTGCGGCGTCTCGCTCACAAGGGTATCTATCGCCTCCCACATAGAGCAGCCCTTAGCCGCCGCTATGGCTGCAATGCGCTCTACGGTCGTGTCGCCAATGCCACGGGCAGGGGTGTTGATAACGCGCTTGAACGCCTCGTCATCCTTCGGGTTGATAACCAGACGGATGTAGCCGAGCAGGTCCTTAATCTCCTTGTGGTCGTAGAAGGAGTTGCCCTTGTATATCTTGTATGGAATGCCCTTGCGACGCAGTGCATCTTCCAGCGCCATAGATTGGTTGTTTGTGCGGTAGAGTATCGCCGCCTCAACCCACTCGTCACCACCCTCGCGCACACGGTCGCGCAGGTCGGTAACTACCAGCTCCGCCTCCTCGCGGTCGGTGTAGGCCTTGAAGATACGAATCTTCTCGCCCTGCTCCGCCGCCGAGAAGCACTGCTTCTTCATCTGGCGGGCGTTGTGCTTGATAACCGAGTTGGCAGCATCTACAATGGTCTGCGTGGAGCGGTAGTTCTGCTCCAGCTTAAAGACCTTCGCCTGCGGATAGTCGCGCTGGAAGGAGAGGATATTCTCAATCTTAGCGCCGCGGAAGGAGTAGATACTCTGCGCATCATCGCCCACCACGCAGACCCTGCCATGCAGCTGCGAGAGGCGACGCACAATAAGATACTGCGCAAAGTTGGTATCCTGATACTCGTCTACAAGGATATACTGAAACTGCTCCTGATAACGCCTGAGCACCTCCGGACAGTCGCGCAGCAGAATGTTCGTCTGCAGCAGCAGGTCGTCAAAGTCCATGGCGTTGTTCTGCTTGCAGCGACGGCAGTACTCAATGTATATATTGGCAAACTCAGGTATGCGCAGCGAGCGGTCCTCGCCCGTCAGCGCCGCATTTGAGGCGTATGCTCCGGGGGTTATAAGTCCATTCTTGGCAGTAGATATGCGCGAATGGATAAAGCCGGGCTTGTACTTGTCGTCGTCTAAGTTGCGCTCCTTGATAATTGTCTTTATCAGGTTCTTGGAGTCTGTGGTCTCGTAGATTGTAAACTCGCGCTTGTAACCTATCGCCTCGGCATTCTCGCGCAATATGCGGGCAAATATGGAGTGAAAAGTACCCATATTTATGCGTCTTGCAGCACTGCCTACCATCGCATCTATACGCTCTCGCATCTCATTTGCCGCCTTCTTGGTAAATGTCAGGGCAAGGATATTCTCCGCCCTTACGCCCTTCTCAAGCATATAAGCAATGCGCGAAGTGAGCACTCGCGTCTTTCCCGACCCCGCACCCGCAATAATAAGCGAGGGGTCGTTATAGTGTATCACCGCCTCTTTCTGAGCCGGATTAAGTCCTTCTAATATTTTACTCATCTATCTCTCTTCTCGTTTTTATCGTACTGCGTTAGCTCTGTACTGCGTAGCCTGTGCCGCCCTACCTCTTTGTAGCTCGGAGCAGAAATGGTCAGATTTTTCTGACCGTTTTTGCGACCAAGTCCCCCTTTTTCAACCGACGCTGCGGAGCGAGAGCAGAGACTGCTTGCAGGCTATGCCGAGCCGCGAGGAGGAAAAGCCGCCTTTAGGCGGATTAAAGGGGGATTTAGGGGGAATGTCAATAT
>JAFTOU010000049.1 GCA_017463615.1 Alistipes sp.
CGACGATGTTTAGGGGTGTGGCTTGCACCGTCGGTTATTCCTTGCACCATTTTATCGTCAAAGTGGTGCAGTTACAACGCTCGGCAAAAAGTGGCAACGATGGATAGTACTAAAGCGTACAGCCATTGTTGCCACCTTTTTTTTTAGCGGAAGTAAATGCGCCGCTATCACAACAAAATACTACTTAATAGCAATCATATTTACTATAGACCGTTCAGCTGCTTTACGGGTTTGCTCATCCATAACAATCTCTGGGGACTCATTCTCAAGGCAGGAGAGGATGCTTTGGAGGGTTACCATCTTCATATAGCGACACTCGTTGCAGCCACAGGTTGAGTCAATCGGAGGAGCGGGGATAAAGCTCTTTTCAGGGTATTTACGGCGCATTTCAGCAAGTATTCCAGCCTCGGTAACCACAATGAACTCCGAAACCTCAGAAGTGCCGCAAAAGTCCAAAATACCCGCTGTAGAGCCCACATAGTCGGCTACAGCAGCCACAACGGCTTTACACTCTGGATGAACTACAATCTTTGCCTGCGGGTATTCCTTTTTCAACTCAAGTATCTTCTCCAAGGAGAACTCCTCGTGGACATGGCAAGCGCCATCCCAGAGCACCATATTATCGCGGCCTGTCAGCTTTTTGATATATCCGCCCAGGTTTCTATCTGGGGCGAAGATGATAGGCTGCTCGGCAGGGATACTCTCTACAACCTTCAAGGCATTAGAAGAGGTGCAGCAGATATCGGTCAGGGCCTTTACGCCCACAGTAGTATTTACATAGGAGACGACTGTATGGTTGGGGTACTGAGCCTTAAAAGCGGCGAAATCCTCCGCATCGCAAGACTCGGCAAGCGAACAACCAGCCTCGGGGTTTGGAATAAGTACCTTTTTATCTGGCGAGAGCACCTTGGCGGTCTCAGCCATAAAGTGCACGCCGGCGAAGAGGATAATCTTTGACTCAATATCCTTAGCCTTGACAGACAGGGCGAGGGAGTCGCCCAGAAAATCGGCTACAGCCTGAACCTCAGGGGTGGTATAGTAGTGGGCGAGGATGACGACATCCTTCTCTTTTTTGAGTTGCGCAATGCGAGCGGCGAGCGCAGCGAAGTTTTCAACCATCGTGACTTTTTTATTTGTTATTTAATTTTTTAATTATAAATAAATATTATAAAAATATATAATCAACAATAACAATAAAGGCTGTTGAAAGTGTTGGTAACTTTTTTCCAAAATCGGGGTTGTTACTATCTTTTAGCAACTATTTTTTTGGAGTCTGCTAACTGCTTGAGAGCGAGTAGTTGAGGGTAAGTTTTCAACAAATGTTAATTACTGTTTTCAACAAATAAACAGACTTTTTTATTAACATCGACGGTTGAAAAAAGTGGGACAATTTGTTGGTAAATTTTGAAAACTTTTTCCCTTTTTAATTTGCTTTTTCAAACAGTTGATATCTCAACAATTTGTTAAAAACAATTAACACTATTTCATCAGCTTTTCAACAACTTTATTAGCAGTCTCTCTATAATATTTCTCAACCTCCTCGCAGGTCATTACAGCTGGCTTACCGCTATCGCTTCCCTCCATAACTTCCTGAATGATAGGTATTTGCCCCAAAAGGTCTACACCTGCACCCTCGGCATAACGAGCAGCGCCGCCCTTGCCGAAGATATAGTAGCGATTATTCGGAAGCTCGGCAGGGGTAAACCACGCCATATTCTCAATAACGCCCAAAACAGGTATGTTTACATTTGGGTTGCGGAACATCTCAACACCCCTAACCACATCAGCCACAGCAACTTGCTGAGGAGTGGAGACGATAATAGCGCCATCAATCTTTAATTCAGAAATTATTGACAAATGTATATCACCTGTTCCCGGTGGTAAATCTATCAACAGAAAGTCCAGCTCGCCCCACTGTGTCTGGTGTATCAGCTGCCTGAGTGCGCTATTAGCCATAGTGCCTCGCCAGAGTAGTGCATCGGTAGGGCGGATAAACATAGCGATTGAAATAATTTTGATATTTCCAACCTCGGCAGGGATGATATAGTCGCGCCCATCAACCTGCACAGCATCAGGCAGATACTCCTCTACACCGAACATTTTTGACTGCGAAGGACCGTATATATCGGCATCCAAAACACCCACGCGATAGCCTGCATTTGCAAGGGCTACGGCGAGGTTAGAGGTAACGGTACTCTTACCCACTCCGCCCTTACCAGAGGATACGGCGATAACCTTTGCAACGGAGGTGGTAGTGGTATGGCTGTGCATATCATCTATCTTCTCCCTCTGCTTAGAGGTACTCTCCCCCTGCTTGATAAATACCGTAATGGTACTCTCGGGGTATAGGTCGGCGATAAGTTGCTCTACTTGATTCTTGATTTTTACGGCAAATGGGTCACGAGCCTTGCGAAAGCGGAGAGCCACGGTAATCTTCTGCTCCGTAGCGGTGATACTCTCTACAAAACCTCCATCTACGAGATTTTCCCCTGTTTCGGGATGTACGACAGAGGCGAGTATTGCTCTAATTTCTCTATCCATTGTGTTTTTAATGTTGTTTATGGAGACAAAGATACAAAAAAAGTAGTAACTTTGTCCCATTAAATATAAACATAGGTATATTATGGCTAAAGAATTTAAGAGATATTTGGTAACATCGGCGCTGCCGTATGCCAATGGTCCGGTACATATCGGCCACCTTGCTGGTGTATATATCCCGTCGGATATCTATACCCGCTACCTGCGTCTGCGTGGACGCGATGTTATCCATGTGTGTGGTAGCGACGAGCACGGTGTGCCTATTACTATCAAGGCTAAGAAGGAGGGTATCACCCCACAGCAGGTGGTAGATCGCTATCACTCTATTATCAAGAACGCCTTTGCAGGTCTGGGTATAGAGTTTGATATCTACTCGCGCACCTCGTCAGATATGCACACAGTGACCGCTTCGGACTTCTTCCGCAAGCTCTACGACGAGGGTAAGTTCGTGGAGCATACTTCGGAGCAGTACTACGATACCGAGGCAAAGATGTTCCTCGCAGACCGTTATATCACAGGTACTTGCCCTAAGTGCGGTAACGAGCGTGCCTATGGCGACCAGTGCGAGTCGTGCGGCTCTACCCTCTCGCCAGATGAGCTTATTGAGCCACACTCAACACTCTCGGGCTCCGTTCCAGTCAAGAAGGCTACCACACACTGGTACCTGCCGCTGAACGACTACGAGCAGATGCTGCGCGAGTGGATTCTGGAGGGTCATAAGGAGTGGAAGACCAATGTCTACGGTCAGTGCAAGAGCTGGCTTGATGGTGGTCTGCAGCCTCGTGCCGTAAGTCGCGATTTGGACTGGGGTATCCCTGTGCCTGTAGAGGGCGCTGAGGGTAAGGTATTATATGTTTGGTTTGATGCTCCAATCGGCTATATATCTGCTACTAAGGAACTTACGCCAGAGTGGGAGAAGTATTGGAAGAGCGAGGATACCAAACTTGTGCACTTCATCGGCAAGGATAACATCGTATTCCACTGCATCGTATTCCCATCTATGCTCAAGGCTCATGGCGACTATATCTTGCCAGAGAATGTACCGTCAAATGAGTTCTTGAACCTTGAGGGTGATAAGATATCTACTTCGCGCAACTGGGCTGTATGGTTGCACGAGTATCTGGAGGATATGCCGGGCAAGGAGGATGTGCTCCGCTATGTTCTCTGCGCAAATGCTCCGGAGACTAAGGATAACGACTTCACTTGGAAGGACTATCAGGCTCGCAACAACAACGAGCTGGTAGCTGTTCTCGGTAACTTCGTAAACCGCGCGCTGGTGCTCACTCAGAAGTACTACGGTGGCGTTGTTCCAGCTTGCGGCGAGATGACAGATTACGACCGTGAGACTATCGCCGAGCTCTCTACTATCAAGGCTTCACTTGAGAATAATATTGAGAACTACCGCTTCCGCGAGGCGCTTAAGGATGCTATGAACTTCGCCCGCATCGGTAATAAATACCTCGCTGATTCAGAGCCTTGGAAGCTGATAAAGACTGATACTGAGCGAGTTAAGACGATTTTGAACATCGCACTGCAGATTACTGCAAACATCGCAACAGCCATTGAGCCATTTATGCCATTCTCGGCTGCTAAGATACTCTCTATGCTCGCTGTTGAGAAGTTCGGCTGGGATTCACTCGGCTCTATGGAGCTTATCGCCGAGGGTCACACTATCGGCACTCCATCGCTGCTCTTTGAGAAGATTGAGGACGAGACTATCCAGCGCCAGCTTGATAAACTTGAGTCTACAAAGGCTGCAAATGCCGCTGCCGAGGTTAAGGCTGAGCCACAGAAGGAGGAGTGTACCTTTGACGACTTCCAGAAGATGGATATCCGCGTATCTACTATCCTTGCTGCCGAGAAGGTTGCAAAGACCAAGAAGCTGCTTAAGCTCACAGTAGATACAGGTATTGACCAGCGCACTATCGTTTCGGGTATTGCCGAGCACTTCACTCCAGAGGAGCTTGTTGGTCAGCAGGTGCTTGTTCTTGTAAACCTCCAGCCACGCGAGCTTAAGGGTATTCTCTCGCAGGGAATGATTCTTATGGCTGAGGATGCAACTGGTAAATTACGCCTTGTACAGCCTTCTGAGGCGGTTAAGGCTGGCTCTATGGTAGGATAATGTTCCACGTGGAACAAAGTTGAAGAGATGGAACTTAATTGGGAAGAACTCGGATTTGATTTTAACCCTACAGGTGGTCAGAACCTGCGCACTTACTTCAAGGATGGGCAGTGGCAGCAGCCATTCTATACCACCGACGAGTATATACCTGTACATATAGCCTCTGCCTGCCTGAACTATGGTCTGCAGGCGTTTGAGGGTATCAAGGCTTTTCGTGGTGTGGATGGTAAGGTGCGACTTTTCCGTCCACACGCACACGCAAAGCGTATGGCTGCGGGCGCAAGAAAGTTGTGCCTACCAATGGTCTCGGAGGAGTTTTTTGTGGATGCGTGCGTGGATATCGTAAGGAAAAATGTAGAATTTCTACCCCCTTATGAGTCTCGCGCTGCGCTCTATGTCCGCCCGATACTCTTTGGAACAAAGCCTTGTCTTACTGTTCAGGCATACCGCGAGGCGGGTTTCTGCGTCTTTGCAACACCCGTAGGTCCATATTTTAAGGAGGGTATCCACCCTATCAATGCCATTATTAACCGCAATCAGGACCGTTCAGCACCCCTCGGTACGGGCGATGTTAAGGTTGGCGGTAACTACGCATCCAGTATGCTCTCGTGCCAGGAGGCAAAAGATTTGGGCTATAAGGCGGTGCTCTATACCGAGTCTGTTGAGCATAGATATATTGAGGAGTGCGGCGCTGCAAACTTTATTGCAATCAAGGGTAATAGATATATCACCCCACAGTCGCCATCTATCCTGCCATCTATCACTAACGACTCCCTGCGCCAAATCGCTCGCGATAAGGGCTTTATCGTTGAGCAGCGCCCCGTAGATATCGCCGAACTTCCAACCTTTGAGGAGTGCGGCGCTTGCGGTACAGGTGCGATTATCACCCCTCTGGGCAATATTTTTGACCCAGAGACGGGTAAAACTATCCACTACTGCGACGAAACAGGACCAGTATTGCTTGACCTTTATCATAGTCTGCAGGATATACAATACGGAAGAACAGAGGATAAGCACGGCTGGTGCGTAGAGGTATAATTTGCCGTGGAAAGCACGCATTTGCGGCAAATTAGCCATTAGCTGGCTGACGCAGTATAACTTCTATTCGGAAAGAGGCTGGTATCCGCAGGATACTAAAAATAGCTACAGCACTCACTCAAGCTGGCTTGAAAGTGATGTGCTGTAGCTGTTTTTGTATTGTCACAGACAACAGACTATTTCCGTGGTAAATGGAAGAGAAACGAAGTTTCTCAGAAAGTCTTTTGGGTCCCTTTTCTGAAGAAAAGGGACGGTATTTAGGCAGTGTTCCACGTGGAACAATTACCGACCGAAGCGCATTAGGAGGACATTGATATCGGCGGGGGAGACGCCGGGGATTCGGGATGCTTGGGCGATAGTTGTAGGGCGTATTTTCTGCAATTTTTGGCGTGCTTCTATGGTAAGTGACTGCATTTGGGCATAGTCAAAGTTTGCGGGGATAGTGATATTTTCCAATCTATGCAGTTTTTCGGCGACACCTTTTTCGCGTTCTATATATCCGCTATACTTAATTTCTATCTCTGCCTCCTCAATAATTTCCGGAGTTATGCCGTTTTGGGTAACGAACTTTTTTAGTTTTGGCAGCACTTCAACCAATGCTGCGAGGGTGATATCGTTACGCAGGGCGAGGTCAAAAATCTTCTTTCCCTGAGAAATTGGTGCTAAATTTTGCGAAATTAAATAGTTTTGAATTTCGGATATTTTGACGCTCTGTTGATGAGTGTACGAAATAAGCGAATTTAGCAGCGATTTTTTTTCGTTGAATTTTTCGTATCTTTTTTCGGATATAAGACCCAGTTCGTAGCCCAGAGGTGTGAGTCTCATATCGGCATTATCTTGGCGGAGCAAGATTCTATACTCGGCTCTTGATGTAAACATACGATATGGCTCGTCCACGCCCTTTGTTACAAGGTCGTCTATCAGCACGCCGATATATGCCTCGTCGCGACGAAGAACTACGGGACTCTGCCCTACCGTTTTGCGATGGGCGTTTATGCCGGCGATGAGTCCTTGTGCTGCCGCCTCCTCGTAGCCCGTTGTTCCATTTACCTGACCTGCGAAGTAGAGGTTCTCTACAACTTTACTCTCAAGGCTGTCGCGTAGCTGTGTTGGTGGGAAGTAGTCGTACTCTATGGCATATCCTGGGCGATAGATGTGTGCATCCTCAAGACCTACAATCTTATGCAGGGCTCGCAGCTGAACATCGTATGGCAGGGATGAGGAGAAGCCGTTGAGGTAGTACTCGTTTGTCGTAACTCCCTCAGGCTCAAGGAATAACTGGTGCTGCTCCTTGTCTGCGAAGGTGCGCAGCTTATCCTCTATGCTTGGGCAGTAGCGAGGCCCTATGCCCTGTATTGTGCCGTTGAATAGTGGCGAGTCGGCAAAGCCTTCGCGCAGGATGTCGTGCACCTCCTTGGAGGTATAGACCAGAAAGCAGGGTTGTTGCTCCCGTACTGGCTCTGTTTGGTCTGAGAATGAGAACTTTGCGGGGTTTTCGTCGCCATATTGAGGCTCTATAGCCTCAAAGTTCACCGTTCTGGCGTCTATGCGCACGGGTGTGCCCGTCTTCATACGACCCACCTCTATGCCTACGCTCTGCAGCGACTCGGTCACTCCGAAGCTGGCAGCATCGCCCGCTCTGCCTCCCGTGGCGCTCTGGCGGCCGCAGTGCATCAATCCCGAGAGGAATGTTCCGGCTGTGAGCACCACCGCCTTAGCCTCAAAAACCACTCCCATTTGCGTTTTTACGCCCTTTACGCGCACTTTATCGCCGCTGCGGTCAAAGAGTATATCCACGACAGAATCTTGCCAAATATAGAGGTTATTGGTGTTTTCCAGTCGCTGACGCCACTCCGCCGAGAAGCGATACTTGTCGCACTGCGCTCGTGGCGACCACATAGCGGCTCCCTTGGAGCGGTTGAGCATACGGAATTGTATGGTTGTAAGGTCGGTAATAATGCCCGTAAGACCACCTAAGGCGTCTATCTCGCGGACAATCTGACCCTTCGCTACACCTCCTATGGCGGGGTTGCAGGACATGGAGGCAAACTTGGTCATATCCATAGTCAGCAGCAGGGTCTTAGAACCCATGCGTGCCGCTGCACTTGCCGCCTCGCAACCTGCGTGTCCTCCTCCAACAACAATCACATCGTACTGCATCACTACCCTACTTTTTTGGTGCAAATTCTGCGTCAAACATCGTCAAATACTTATCCTCCTTACTGTGCATAACCGCCTCAGTATCAGGGGTTTTGTCGCCCTGACCACAGAGGTGTAGCACCCCGTGGACAACCACGCGGCGCATCTCCGTCTCTGCCGTTGTGCCATATATGCGGGCGTTGTCGGCAACGGTCTGATAGTCGATATATATATCGCCAGCGATAACTCCGCCGTCAAGGTTTGAGTAGTCAAAGGTGATGATGTCGGTAAAGTAGTCGTGGCCGACAAAATCTATGTTCATCTGGCGATGGAGCGACGAGGGGCAGAAGATGTAGTTTATCTCCCCTACCGTATAGTCACCCTCGCACTGAGCCACCTTGCGTAGCCAGCTGCGGATAGCTCGCTTATGACGCAGGCGGTAGTTGCACTCTTGACAGTGGTAGTTGATATCCATGATGCTTGAATTTACTTGAATAGATTTGACGCCTTCATCGTAACCTTAGGACTCGGCGCATGGATGGCAAAAAGTATCTTGTACTCCACATCCATAGTCGCCGGATTTACCATTGATGCTATAGTGCCAATCTTCTGATTCTTAAGCACTTGCTCGTCCTTCTTGACACATACCTCCGAGAGGTTTGCGTAGGAAGATATATACTCTCCATGGGCGATGTAGACATCGTATTTATTGTTGATTTTGTTGCGCGAGATACGCACCACCTTACCCTCGTAGATGGATGTGATACTTGCCCCCTTACTGCCGACAATCTCGGCGGTGTTGGCATTATAGCGCACTACCCTACCCGCCGCTACAGGCAGTTTTAGACCCGTTGTCGTGGTGCTGAAGCTGCCTCCCGAGGTGTTTCCCTTGGTAATCTTTCTAAGCTCGGTAATGGCGTTATTTAGGCGCTTCTCGTGCTCCGCCATAGAGGCCTGCACCTTCTTCTCCTTGCTTGTCATCTGGCGAATAGTCGCCTTGGCAAGGTCACGCTCCTCGCGCATCTTGGCACGCTGACGGTCCAGCTTGCGCTTGGCTACAGCCACCTCCTCGCGTTTTGCAGCGAGGTTTTTACGCTCCTGCTCAACATTCTCGCGCGTGGCCGTAAGGTTTGCAATCTGCTCGCGGCGCATAGTCGTCGCTGCACGCAGGGAGGCTATGCGGTGTGCAAACTCAAGGGTTGAGGAGGATGAAAATATAAATGCTAAAGTGTTGGAATGGCGATAGTTACGATATGCCTCGCGAGCCATCTGTGCGCAGCTGTTCTCCAGTGCGGCAAGGTCTACGGAGAGCTCCCCTACTCGCCTCTCTGCCGTTGCAATCTCGCTGTTGAGCTGCTTTATCTGCTTGTCGCGGGCGGCAATCAGGGCATTTCGCTTCTCAATCTGGCGCGCCAAGGAGTTTACCAACTTCTGCTTGGAGGCTTTGCCCTTCTTCAGCTTCGCCAGCTCGCGCTCCTCCTGCTCAATGCTCGCCTCAAGGTTGTCTATGGTCTTACGCAGTGCCGCCTCACTCTGTGCAAGCAGTGGGGTAGTGGTGATAAGGGCAAGTAGTATGGCAATCAGTACTCTTCTCATCTCTGGTTAGCTTTTTGTGCGGCTATGCGCGCTTTCTGAGCCTCTATGCGGCCCTCTATCTCTGTGGCGTCAGCACCCCGCTCAAGGGCTTTGCGCCAGTATGTTTGTGCCATAAATGTGCTGCCGAGGGCATCCAGAATGTCACCATAGTGGAGTGCCAACTCGGAGGAGTTATCCTTGTCAAAGCTCATCGCCTGCTGCATAACTCGCTTGGCATCCTCATAGTCGCCCAACTTGTAGTATACCCACGCCAAGGTGTCAAGGTAGGTGGCATTGTTGGGCGAGAGCTCCGTAGCTCGCTTAGCCATCTGCAGCGCCTGATTGAGGCTCTTGCCCGTAACGGCGAGGTGGTAGGCGTAGTTGTTGAGCACCATGGAGTTATCAAGGTTGAAGGAGAGCGCCTTGTTGTAGGCGGCGTAGGACTTACGCATCTGCTCTAACTCGTAGTACTGGTCGCCGATGCTACCCCATAGAGAGCTGCGTGAGGTGGCATCAGGGGCGAACTTGAGGGCAGACTTAAGCGTTGCTATGGCGGCGGTATTCTCTCCGCGACGCATCTGCAGCCACGCCTTCATGTTCCAGTAGTCGGCCTTGGTAGGGTAGAGCTCTATAGCACGATTGACATATACCTCTAACGAGTCGTGACGGGCGAGGTAGTTCTCAATCTCTATCACGCGCTTGAGCTCCTCCTCGGTAGGGCTCTTGGAGCTATTTAGCCGCTGCTTGAGAAGCACTACGGCCTCCTCAACGCGATTGCCGGCGATAAGGTGGGTGATGTAGTTGTCTACGACCTTATCGTTCTGAGGATGAAGCTGATAGAGACGTGTGATTATAGGCTCTACAAGCAGAAAATTCTTGCGGTAGAAGTCGCGCTTGCTGGTTATACTCTCAACGATGGAGACCTTTGAGCTCAGCGGCACACTCTCAAGGTCAATGATGTTTCGCCAGGCGAGGAGCATCTCGGTGTAGCGCTTGCGGCTATCCAAAAAGCCCGCATAGGCAAACCACGACGATGGGTTTGTTCTATCCAGCTCTATAGCCTTGTTGTACGCCACATCGGCAAGCGAATCAACACCCAAGGCGGCGTATACATCTGCCAAAGATACCTGATTTTCAGGCTCGTAGGGCGAGTGCTCCACAAGCTCAATGGCACTCTTGAGGGCAAGGTCGGCCTTGCCACCCTCGAGGTAGAGCTGCTGACGCATACGGCTGAAAAACTCAATCTTTCCGAGCCTCACCTCCGCAGAGTCCAGCACCGCTATAGCCTTATCCTCCTCCTTAGCAAGGGTGTGGAGGATTGCCAGCAGGCGGAAGTGGTCGGGGTCCTGACCATCCTTGACCAGCGTCTGCAGTATCTGCTTGGCACGGTCGTACTTCTTGGCACGAAGGCTGCGCTCGGCAGCCTCCTGTAGCAGATGGTGGTTGGTGCTATCGCCCCTTACGGCACGCTCGGCAGCTTGCCACGCACGCTCCGGATCGCGCTCTATACGAGCAAGGAGATAGGAGGCGGGGGTGTAGGTAGAGTCTATCTTAAGTGCCTCAGTGGTAAGACGATAGGCCGTTGTCGTATCACCATATATTGTAAGGCGCTTGACAGCGTCGGTATATAGTATCAGAGGTTTGTTTGTACGCGCAACAATCTGCTGCGGAGCAAAGAGTCCACAGAGCAGAACCGCCGCGGCGATGTATAGAACAAACCTCTTCATACAGGACTACAGCACGCTATCAAACTGGTGGAGGAAGCGAACATCGTTCTCAAAGTAGAGACGAAGGTCCTTGACTCCAAACTTGAGCATAGCGATACGCTCAACTCCCATACCAAACGCGAAGCCTGAGTACTCGTTAGGGTCTATATTATTGGCAATGAGTACATTAGGGTCTACCATACCGCAACCCAAAATCTCCAACCAACCGGTACCCTTGCAGACAGGACAGCCCTTGCCACCGCAGAGGTTACAAGATACATCCACCTCGGCAGAAGGCTCTGTGAATGGGAAGTAAGATGGGCGCATACGAATCTGGGTATTCTCGCCAAAGAGCTCCTTAGCGAAGTAGAGCAGCGACTGCTTGAGGTCGGCAAAGGATACATTCTTGTCAATGTAGAGTCCCTCAATCTGGTGGAAGATGCAGTGTGCGCGGTAAGAGATAGCCTCGTTACGGAATACGCGACCTGGGCAGATTACGCGGATAGGTGGCTTCTGGCGCTCCATAGTACGCACCTGGATAGATGAGGTATGGGTGCGGAGCAGAATATCCTTCTCGCTTGGCTCTGACGACTGTTTCTCAATGAAGAAAGTGTCCTGCATATCGCGTGCAGGGTGCTCTGGTGGGAAGTTGAGGGCAGAGAATACATGGTGGTCGTCTTCAATCTCAGGACCGTCGGCGATAGTATATCCGAGGCGTGCGAAGATCTCGCAAATCTCGTTCTTCACCAGCGAGATAGGGTGGCGCGAACCGAGGTTCTCGGCGCTACCTGGACGGCTCATATCGTCAATCTTAACATCGGCAGTAGCCTTAGAGGCAGCAGCCTCGCGCAGAGTATCAATCTTGGCGAGGATAGCCTGCTTGAGGGCGTTAATCTTCTGTCCATACTCGCGCTTAAGCTCTGGAGCGACGCTCTTGAACTGCTCCATCAGGGCTGTAAGCTCGCCCTTCTTGCCGGTCATCTTGACGCGGAACTCCTCAATTTCTGCTGGGTTGTCAGAGTAAAATTGTTCTACTCTGGTCAATAAGTCATTAATTTTGCTCTCCATTATGAATATATTTTGTACTTTACTCAAAAAAAACTAACTTTACGCTCGGTTAAAGGTTTAACGAGTTTATAGGGTACAAAAGTACAAAAAAATTTAGCAAATGCCTCGCAAATGTCTAATATTTATACTCTCTTTGCTCTCTGTGCTTACACTTCAGGCGCAGAGCGTGGGTCTTGTGCTTAGTGGCGGCGGCGCAAAGGGACTATATCATATCGGTGTTTTGGAGGCTTTGGAGCAGAACGAGGTGGCTATAGATTATGTGGCAGGAACCTCTATGGGCTCTATTATCGCGGGTCTTTATGCGGCGGGTTACTCGCCCGAGCAGATGCGTCAGTTGGCCACTTCGGGCGACCTGCAGCGCTGGGTGTCGGGACGCTTGGACAAGCGACACTACCGCTACTACCGCGAGCAGGATAGACCTACGCCGATGATTACCCTGCGCTTTGGCGTTGGCCGCGACTCCCTGCGTCGTGAGCGTAGGCGTTTGCCGGGCGCCGAGACGGTAGGGGAGCGACCACCGTGGATGCAACTGCCTACCGACCTTATCTCCTCGGCACAGATAGACCTTGCTCTCAACGAGATTTTCCGCCCCGCAACGGTGGCGGCTGATGGTGACTTCCGCAAACTTATGGTGCCATTTTTCTGCGTGGCTGCCGATATGAACTCGCGCCGTCCTGTGGTCTTCCGCGAGGGCGACCTGGGCGAGGCTATCCGCGCATCTATGTCTATACCGTTTGTCTTCAAGCCGCTGCGCAAGCAGGATATGCTGCTCTATGACGGTGGTGTGTTCAATAACTTCCCATGGCAGTATATGGTCAAGGACTTTCATCCCGACCATATCATCGGCGTGAAGTGTACGACGGGAAATAAGGATGTTACGGAGAATAGTAGCGTTATTGACCAGGCGCTGATGTTTATCATGACCGCTACCGACTACGCCCTGCCGCAGAAGAGCGGTAACATCCTCATTGATAGGGCTGTAGATGCAGGTATGCTGGAGTTTGACAAGGCGGAGCAGATTATCCAGCAGGGCTACGACGATACTATGGCTCGCATGGATGAGATACTGAAGGCTATACCTGCTCGCCGTAGTGTTGCGGAGGTTGCCGCTATGCGTAATAGCTTCAACTCCCACCTGCCCGCTATGACCCTCTCACGCCCGAAGATTGAGGGACTGACCTCTCCGCAGGAGCAGTATGTGCGCGCCGTTATGCTCGCCCGTAAGCGCGATAATGACTCGCTCTCTACCTTTGCCGACCTCCGCGCGGGCATCTTTGACCTGCTTGCCGAGGGCGACTTCTCTATTGAGTACCCACGCTTTGAGTATAACGAGCAGACAAACACCTTCCAGCCACACCTGACCATCAAGCAGCACCCATCCCTGCGCGCTACGGCTGGCGGTGCACTCTCCTCTACGGCATACAACCAGGTGCGTATAGGTCTGAGGTACGAGCATGTCGGCCGTGTGGGATTTAACGCTGGCGCAAATCTCTACTTGGGACCTGTCTATAATGCAGGTATTCTGGGTGGTCGCGTATTTGTGCACCCCCGCCGCCCGATATTCTTTGACTTGAACTATATCTTCTCGGTGCGAAATACCACCTACGGAAACTTCGGTAACCTCACCCGCGTAGATAATACCCTGCGCAAGAAGCACCGCGAGCACTATGGCTCCTTCACGGCGGGTCTGGCGACAACAAACCGCTCCATCCTCCAGGCTACGGTCAATGGTGGTCAGAACTACTACCTCTTTGAGGGGGACGAGCACCCTACACGATTTACCTTCCTATCCACCCGCCTGCAGTTCCGCCGTAGCACGCTGGATAACCCTATCTCGCCCGTTAGCGGAAGCCGTATCGCCGTGTCGGGAATATATGTCAATGGCCGCGATAGCTGGACGGACGAGTTTGACTATGGCCTTACCCGCGAGTTCTCCGAGAAGCGCGAGTGGTTAGGGGCAAAGGTCTCGTGGCAGCACTACCTGCCATTTACCGCAACGCGCTGGTTCTCTTTCGGTTATAGCGTTGAGGCGGTCTATACCAACCACCCTCGCTTTGACGACCTGAGGGTCACAAATGTCTCCCTGCCACAGTACGCTCCGACCACGCACTCGCAGATGATGTATATGCCCGACTACCACTCCTCGCGCTATGTGGCTGCGGGCCTTATGCCAACCTTCCGCCTCTACGATAACCTCTACCTCCGCACCTCGTTCTATACCATGTTCCGCCGTGCCGAGGCAGGTGTCAATCAGCAGTGGCAGTATATCGCCGACCTCTCCGTCACCTACCGCACTATCGCCGGCACCGTCAGCCTCTCCCTCTCCAAGTACGGCCTCAACAATAGCAATAACTTCTATATGTATTTGAATATTGGTTATCCGTTGTTCGCCCCTAAAGGCACCTTTTATTAGCGTGATAACGCGGTACCTACTTCCGCTATCAAAAAATCCGACAATGGCTGTACGTTTTTAGTACTATCCATCGTCGGATTTTTTGCCGAGCGTTGTATCTACCGCGTTCTGACGCTAATAAAAGGTGCCTTAACAAAATCGTGCAAGGAATAGGCGGCGGTGCAAGCTGTGGCGATTTATTAAAGACTGTTAAGGGTTATTAAGGACCATTAAGGGGAACGCAAACTTTTACTGCGTAGCGTCGCGGAACGCGACCATTAGTAACCCTTAATACTCTTTAATAACCCTTAAAAACTCTAAAAGCCGACAGTGTAATTCACACCCTATAAAACTATCGCGTAGCGATACCTTGATATAGCCAATAGCCAATAGCCAACGGCAAACAGCCAAAAAAATAGAGGCATGCGCCTCTATTTTTTAGTAGTTCTCCGCCTTAATCTCGAAGTATGCCTGTGGGTGAGCACATACTGGGCAGAGTTCTGGAGCCTGCTTGCCTACTACGATATGGCCGCAGTTTGAGCACTGCCAGATCATATCGCCCTCGCGAGAGAATACAAGGCCGCCCTCTACATTTGCAAGCAGCTTAAGGTAGCGCTGCTCATGCTCCTTCTCAATCTTTGCAACGGCGTCAAAGAGTGCTGCAATCTCTACAAAGCCCTCCTCGCGAGCCTCAGCTGCGAAGGTTGCGTACATATCGGTCCACTCGTAGTTCTCGCCCTCAGCTGCTGCCTTGAGGTTTGCTGCTGTATCGCCGATACCGCCAAGGAGCTTGAACCAAATCTTTGCGTGCTCCTTCTCGTTTGCTGCTGTCTCCTCAAAGAGCTTTGCAATCTGAACATAACCCTCCTTCTTTGCCTTTGATGCGAAGTAGCTGTACTTGTTGCGAGCCTGGCTCTCACCTGCAAATGCGGTCCACAGATTCTGCTCTGTGCGTGATCCCTTCAAATCTTTCATAGTGGTAATTATAAGTTTAGTTAATGTTATTTTCTTTTGCTACCACAAAGGTACAACAAAAATTCATATTGTCAAATATTTATTTTCTATGGAACTATAAGGAAAAACTATATTATCCTATTGTGAGAACAGCGAAAAATCACTACTTTTGTCCACAGTAAGAGAAAACAAAATATAGATAAACATATAAAATCATGGAAAGCGTAAAATGTCTTATTATCGGTAGTGGCCCTGCGGGCTTTACTGCTGCGATTTATGCTGCGCGTGCAGCACTTAACCCTGTGCTTTACGAGGGTATTGAGCCAGGTGGTCAGCTGACAACAACCACGGAGATTGAGAACTTCCCTGGCTACCCAAATGGTATCACCGGCACAGCTATGATGAACGACCTCAGGGAGCAGGCAAAGCGCTTCGGCACAGATGTGCGCACGGGCATTGTCGGCAATATTGACACTACCAAGCGCCCATTTGTCGTAACGGTAGATAATGGCGATACTATTGAGGCTCAGACGATTATCATCGCTACGGGCGCATCGGCAAAGTATCTGGGTCTGCCTTCGGAGCAGAAGTTTAGAGGCATGGGCGTGAGTGCGTGTGCTACTTGCGACGGCTTCTTCTACCGCAAGCAGGATGTAGCCGTTGTGGGCGGTGGCGATACCGCTTGTGAGGAGGCTACCTACCTCGCATCGCTCTGCCGTCAGGTATATCTTATCGTCCGCAAGCCATTCCTGCGCGCCTCTAAGGCTATGCAGGAGCGCGTGTTCAACACCCCAAATATCAAGGTTCTCTTTGAGCACAACACCGCCGAGGTGCTGGGCGACGAGGATGGCGTTACGGGTGTTCGCCTGCGCAAGGCAGATGGCGAGGAGTACGAGATTGCTATCTCTGGCTTCTTCCTGGCTATCGGTCACCATCCAAATACCGAGCTTGTTGCTGGTAAGCTGGCGCTGGACGAGAATGGCTATATCGTAACCGTTGCAGGCACCTCTAAGACCTCCTGCGAGGGCATCTTCGCCGCTGGCGATGTCTGCGACCCGCACTACCGTCAGGCTATCGTTGCCGCAGGTAAGGGTTGCATCGCCGCCTTAGACGCCGAGCGTTTCCTCAAGGCGAACAAGTAGGGGAGTGTGCCTAAGATGATAAAAGTAACCGTTCTTGGTCGGGCATCGGCGAAGCCGACAGTGAGCAGCCATCCATCGGCGCAGGTAGTGAATGTCAATGAGCAGTACTATCTGGTTGATGCCGGGGAGGGTGTGCAGCAGCAGATGTTTCGGCGTGGCATTAACCCGCTCAAGCTCAGGGCGGTATTTATCTCGCACCTGCATGGCGACCATGTCTTTGGGCTCTTTCCGCTGCTCTCAACGATGGGGCTGTGTGGTCGTCAGACGCCGCTAAAGGTCTTTGCACCGCGCCCCTTTGGGGAGATATTGGAGTATCATCTGCGCTACTTTGACAGCCACCTGCCATATCAGGTGGAGTGGGTGGAGGTAGATACGACCAAGCACTGTTGCATATTTGAGAACAAGACCCTTGAGGTGTGGAGCGTGCCGTTGCGCCACAGCGTGCCCTGCTCGGGCTACCACTTCAAGGAGAAGCGTCCAGAGCTGAATGTCCACAAGTTCAAGATTGAGAAGTACGGTCTCTCAATAGCTCAGATTGTGGCGGCAAAGCGTGGCGAGGATATAGTTCTGGAGGATGGCACGCTGATAGAGAATAGCGAGCTGACATACCTCCCCTTTGAGCCCCGAAGCTACGCCTACCTCTCGGATACCTCGCGCTCGGCGGTAGCTGCCGAGAGGGTTAAGGGAGTCACGCTGCTCTACCACGAGGCGACCTATACCGCCGAGTTTGCCCGCGATGCTAAGGAGCGCGGACACTCTACGGCTGCCGATGCGGCGCAGATAGCCGTGGCGGCGGGGGCGCAGAGGCTGATGATAGGTCACTTCTCGTCGCGTTACAAGTCTCCAGAGGCGCTGCTTGCCGAGGCGCAGACTATTTTTGAAAACACAACCCTTGCCGAGGAGGGCGAGACATATACAGTATGATAACTAAGGCTGAAATACAGGCTATCAAGGCACTTGCCGATAAGCGCGGGCGTGACGAGCAGCGTGCATTTATCGCCGAGGGGGAGAAGTTGGTTGCAGAGCTTCGTGCCTCGCACCTTCGCGTGCGTAAAATCTACGCCACAGAGCCGCTCTGGGGCGATGCGGAGGTCATCTCTCCGAAGGAGATGGAGCGCATATCGCAGCTCAAGAGCGCCAATACAACCCTTGCCGTGGTGGATATTCCCCGCCACGACATCGCCACTGCCGACCCTACAAAAAACCTCGTCCTTGCCCTTGACCGCGTGCAAAATCCGGGCAACTTGGGCACTATAATTCGCCTTGCCGACTGGTTTGGCATTACCGATATTGTCTGCTCTGCAGACAGTGCCGACTGCTTCAACCCCAAGGTCGTTCAGGCAACGATGGGGGCAATTATCCGCGTCAGGGTGCACTACACCGCTCTGCCGCAATGGCTTGAGGCTCAGAGGAGTAGGGGAGCGAATATCTACGGAACTTTCCTTGATGGCGAGAATATCTACAAGAGCCAGAAGGGCAGCTGCGGCGTAATAGTTATGGGTAACGAGGGTCAGGGCATCAGCCCCGAGTGCGAGGCAAGTGTCACCCACCGCCTCTACATCCCGCCATATCCAGCCGACAGAAGTGGCTCGGAGTCGCTAAATGTAGCCATCGCCACGGCAATCACCTGCTCGGAGTTTAGGAGGTAGGCAATGTTGCAACTTTCATCAGCAAGCTGCCGCCCAACAGATAGTACTGCCTTTGCAAGCGAGCTTGCAGTCAGACTATCTGCCGTGCGCCTCCTACGGAGGGATGAAAGTTGAGTGGAACGGTGCAGACCGACTACTTTATTAAAAAAATATTGACATTCCCCCTAAATCCCCCTTTAATCCGCCTAAAGGCGGCTTTTCCTCCTCGCGGCTCGGCATAGCCTGCAAGCAGTCTCTGCTCTCGCTCCGCAGCGTCGGTTGAAAAAGGGGGACTTGGTCGCAAAAAC
>JAFTOU010000050.1 GCA_017463615.1 Alistipes sp.
CGAAGAGATTACCGCTCTTATTCCAGAGGGCAACTTCTTATGGCGAAGAACAAGCAAAGACACCGCCTCGGATGATATTTGGAACTCTGCAAACCACTACGGCAAGGAACTGGAGATTACCGAAGAGGATGTGTGGTATAAAGCAGTCTTCGATTGTGAAGTAGAGATATCAACAACATTAGAATAACGAACTATGGCAGTCAAAGTAGCAAGAGGACAGGTCACGATCATCGACCAGAACGATGCAGTAACCCTGCAAGCATTCATCGGCTCATCGCAGCCCTTAACACAGGTATATAACAAGGACACTAATGCCTATGCTCCCTCGTGGGCAGCATCACCGTATCTCATTCTTACTCCTTCGCTCTTTGTGAGTGGCAAGGGCTCTACCGACCAGATTACATCGGTGGGCAACGCTGCATCGCTCACGGCAGGTGTCAAGAGCGGCTCGGCAAAGTGGTATAAGAACGGTACGGCAATCACATCAGGCCAGGATAGTTGCACGATTGGTGCAGCATCGGCAAAGTATGCTCTTACTATAAAAGCCAACCATATGACCGTATCGGCACCGCAGGTACGCTATACCTTTGAGGCAACTTACATCGATGCAAACGGCTTGGAGATTCCTTTCCGTGCAGAGATTCAGTTTACTCAGCACCTGAACGCCGGTGCTATGATTGCTGCTGTGGCATACGCTCCTGATGGTATCGTCTTCAAAAACGATGAGGTGGCAACGCTCAAAGCACACTGCGACCTCTGGCGTGGTGCAACTATCGATACCGACAATGTAACCTATGCTTGGGGTATCAAAGACTCGGCTGTATTTGCAAACACTACTTTGAGTGCTGCAGCGAACTCGGGTGCAACGACAATCACTGTGGCATCTATTGCTAATATGGAGGCTGGCGGTAAGATTACTATCGGCTCTGCTCAATACACTATCTCCTCTGTCAATACCTCGACAAAGGTTGTTACGCTGACATCAGGACTTAGTGCAGCAGCATCTTCGGGCGCAACGGTAACGTGTCCATATTACAATGCAATGCTTGGAGCAGGTTGGGCGTGCCTTACAACAACTAATCAGCGTGGCGTAACAGCAGGATGGACAACCAACGAGATCACCATCACTAACGATGCGGTGCTCAACTTCGAGACCTTCAAGTGTGCCATCAAGGATACTGATACCTCGGCGGGTAATGCCTCGGCCAACAAGGTTGTATGCGACATTATCTCGTTTACCGATATGTCAGATCCTATTATCGTGGACTTGGTGAGCCAGAAGGGTTTCACCATCAAGAACAACGGTAACGATGTTGATGCAACGGCTGTTCTCTACCGCAATGGTGAGGAGTTGGATGCCGATGGCACGGCGTACACCTACACCTGGAAGCTATGGAACTCAGCAGGTACATCGGTTGTCAAGACATATACGGGCAAGAGCATCACAGTTGCCAAAGCCGATGTTACGGGCAAGGGCGTACTAATGTGCGAAGTCTCGAAATAACACAACATACACACATCTTTCTTGCGTCGGCGGTGGGCATTTTGCCTGCCGCTGATTTTTTGTAACAGAAAGATTTATCGCCGCAAATGCAAATATTTGTTAAAAATGAATTACTTTTGTGAGTGATTTGCAGGATATGCAAGTCCTTATAGAGACATTTTATAGTTGTTTTTGCGGTACTCAAACTTCGCAACTTTGAAATAACCCAGCAAGACAGCGACAGGATGTCCACAATGGTGTATTTATGCCATTGCGCGTTTGGCGTAGTGTGTGTAGATGTTCACTCAGCGTGGGTTGCCTGTTTGCTTGTTTGGGTTATGGCAGCGAAGGCCTGAGTACAAAATGAGCAACAGCAGCCTACGCTTTTTTTATGAGTTCGCTCGGAAATACGGATTTGTTGGAGCGACATCTTGTAGCTTTCTTCGCTTCTCGCTCGGTCACACCAGAGGCCGAAAGCAGATGCATTGCTTGGGCAGAATCTATTTGCAACACAGATTCTGTTGTCATCAGCGGTTTTCACTCTCCACTAGAAAAGAAGGTCTTAAATATTCTACTCGAACATAAGCATCCTGTCGCACTCTTCCTTGGTCGTGCAATGTATAAGCGCATCCCCGCCGAATATCAGGAGGCTATCGATGAGGGGCGTATGCTTATTGATACCGTTCGTGATTTTGAACGCCACAGTTGGAACTCAGCTCAAACAAGAAATTGGTATGTTGCAGGTATCGCTGATGAGATATATTTCGCACCATTTGATGAGACGAGCAAGCTTTCACCAATGCATTACCACTTCAATAGATACAGCAATGGTAATGTAAAAATTCTTTAGCCAACAACCCTTAGAAGCTGTTTTGACCTATACTTTCATAAAGTGGAAGTATGGCACAAACGCTTATTGCCCGTGGTCAGGCAACAATCACAATACAGAAGGATGGTTACACGATAACCCAATCACTCGGAGAGTATATTTTCCCCGCAGATCATAGCGGAAAGATACTCTCTGCAGTATCCGTTACATCTACAATCTCAGTAACCCTCGGCGACAGTGCCTTCACTAACTTCACTATTGGCACAATCACCAAGCCGACGGGATTCTCATCCATTTCAGTCAATAATACCAATAAGACCGTAACTTTTGCTGTTGCGGCCAATACTACTGCGCTTGCAGATCACGGCAAGGTGGAGATTCCTATTGTTATATCTGGCACTACCTACAAACTTACCTTCGTATGGTCCAAAGCCAAGAAGGGAGATACCGGTGCAGCAGGTGTAGATGCCAATCTTCTCGATTGGGTTAAGGAGTGGAATACAGGAAAGACGCTTATCAATAGCAATACTGTCATTACTCCCAAACTCTTTGCAGGAGCCAAGAATACCGATGGTACGATTTCGGGTGTAGCCATTGGCTCGTTTGCATTAAGCACAAAGACCTCTTCGGGAACTATTACTACCGAAACCGTAAATGGCATCTATGGCTTCAAGGATGGCTACAAGACCTTCTATGTGGACAATAGTGGCAATGCTCAGTTGGGTTATGGTAATGAGTATATCAAGTATAACGCGTCTACGGGCAAGATTGAGTTCGGCTCGGCGGTGAGTATGCAATGGGTAGGCGCAACCTACATTGACAAAGATGGTATCTTCACAGGTACGCTCTCTGCCGATACTGTCAGTGCTATCGATATTGCCGCATCTCAGATTACTTCGGGTAAGATTTCGGCAACCTATATCAATACCGACGAACTCAAATCGACACTTATCACAGCATCGAATATCAATGCTTTGACGCTCACAACTACCAAAGGAACGATTGGCGGTTGGAAGATTGACAGCGATAGCATCTATCGTGGCACAAAGAAGAATACTGCCGCTACCTACACCGCTGCATCAGGCTCGATGACTATTGGCTCTACGGGTATCCGTGGCTATAAGTGGCGTTTGGAGTCTACGGGCGCGGGTGCTGTGGCCGGAGGCAATATCTCGTGGGATGCAAGTGGTAATGTAACCTTTGCCAATGCTGTGTCGCTCAACTGGACCGAGCCTATCGGTGATATTACCGATGCTTTAGGTGGCGATGAGTTCCCCAAGCTGACGAAGATTACCGCAGATGGTATCTATACTGGCAGTATTACCGCTTCACAGATTACCGCAGGTACTATCTCTGCTGACCGTATTGCAGCAGGAAGCATTACCGCCGAGAAACTTGATGCCGCAAGCATTAAGAGCGACATCATCAACACCACCTACATCAATGGTCTGGAGTGTACCTTCACCAAGGGTAAAATTGGTAATTGGACTATTGCAACGAATAAAATCTACAACTCCCAGATTTCGCTTGATGCAGGAAATAAGCGTATTGTAGTCTATTCATCAACGGCTACTGCAACAAGCGGTCATCGAGTACAACTATACTATAACAGCAACTCTGACTTTGGTTTCTGGGCTACCGACTCGGCAGGAACTTGTGTTGTATCGCTTGGCTCATCAAACAAGATTGCGGGTTGGGCAATCACATCATCGGCAATCAGCAAAGGTAATGTGTCGCTCGGCAGTGATGGCTCAATCATAAATGGGACAAAGTGGAAACTTAATAACGATGGCTCAGGACAGATTGCAGCAGGAAATATCTCGTGGAACGCTGCGGGAACGGTTACATTCTCTGCGGCTGTTGCTCTGAACTGGCAGAATGACATTGAGACAGCAAAGACAACAAACTTTGGATACCGATATTACCAGAAGATAACCATCAATGGAGATGCAGATACCTATTATCCCGTAGTCTTCAAAGGTGGCGACCAAAACTTCAAA
>JAFTOU010000051.1 GCA_017463615.1 Alistipes sp.
GTGATGCTCTCGTAGAGCTCCACATAGCGGTCGGTGATAGAGGCAACGATCTCTGGGGTCATCTCTGGCACGGTCTGGCCATCCTGGCCCTGGAAGCCATTTGCCATAAGCCACTCGCGCACGAACTCCTTGCTCAGCTGCTTCTGCTTCTCGCCTGCGGCAAGGCGCTCGGCATAGCCCTCGGCGTAGAAGTAGCGCGATGAGTCTGGGGTATGAATCTCGTCCATCAGGTAGATAACGCCATTCTTCTTACCGAACTCGTACTTAGTATCCACGAGGATAAGGCCCATCTTAGCGGCAATCTCTGTTCCGCGAGCGAAGATTGCGCGGGTGTAAGCCTCCAGCTGCTCGTAGTCCTCACGGCTAACGATACCGCGAGCGATAATCTCCTCCTTAGAGATATCCTCGTCGTGACCCTCGTCTGCCTTGGTTGTTGGGGTGATGATTGGCTCTGGGAACTTCTGGTTCTCCACCATACCGTCAGGCATCTGCACGCCGCAGATGGTACGCTTGCCGGCCTTATACTCGCGCCATGCGTGGCCAGAGAGGTATCCGCGGATAACCATCTCCACCTTGAAAGGCTCGCACTTATGACCTACGGTAACCATTGGGTCTGGCACGGCGATTTTCCAGTTTGGAAGGATGTCGGCTGTAGCATCCAGGAACGATGCTGCAATCTGGTTGAGCACCTGGCCCTTGAATGGGATACCCTTTGGCAGCACCACATCAAATGCTGAGATACGGTCAGATACGACCATTACCAGATAGTCGCCATCAATGCTGTAGACATCACGCACCTTACCTACATAGTGGTTGTTCTGTCCCTTGAAGTTGAAGTTTGTCTTTACAATTGCTTCCATTGTTAGATATATTTAGTTATTCTTCTCTTTCTGCCACAAAATTACAACAATTTCGCGGACCTACGGCCTATTGGCGCAATATTTTTGCACAAAATATTATCATAGGTATAAAAACAGTTAAGAGCAGTACCAGTAGGTATTGCTCTTAACTGTTTGCGGTGCACAACAACGCAATCAATTAGTTGTACTTAAATGTAGCCTCGTCGGATACAGTAAGCTTCTTGCGTCCCTTAGCACGACGCGCTGCCAGAACCTTGCGGCCATTAGCAGTTGCCATTCTCGCACGGAATCCGTGCTTGTTGATTCTCTTGCGACGAGAAGGCTGATAAGTTCTCTTCATTGCCATAGTCGTATCGTTTTTATTGTTTTGTCTCTAAATTTATACACAAAGAAATGCGCATACGCTCCCTTGCGAGGTGCAAAGGTACAACTAAATTTCAAAATCACAAATATTTTTGCAAAAAAACTTGAAAAAGCGAGAGTTAGACCCCCTTTTTCGCCCTCTTTCTACCTCCTTTTCAGGTAATTTCCGATGGTGAAGGTGGTAGAATCGCGCAGGTTTGGCGTGGTGGCAATCACGGTGTTAAAGCCACTCATTGTCAGCGAGTCGGTGACAAAGATGCCCTGCGAGCAGTTGCGCATATTGACATTCTCGCCGTTGATAGTAAGCGTAGGCACGCCCTGCGAGCAGTATACCTTGATAACCTGACGGTTGCGCATTCGCACCTCACGGTTTTTACCTACGATATGGAGCGTCGGACTTGTCCTATTCCAGAGGGTGCGGTAGAGGTAGTAGGCATCCTTGTTCTGGCTGTGGTCAAAGCTCACTAAGCCCGAGTTACGAAAACCTCCCGGGTGGCGCACAGCACCGAAGTCGAACATGGTATTGAGCCACACGCCCCAGAAGAGGGTGTTGTCTATACGGCTGACATAGCCCTCGTGGAAGCGGGTCTGCCAACTCTCAGGTATGCGATGCTGGCTGCTGGTGCGGCTGATAAGCTCCTCGTTGTAGTGGCCCTTTGTTCCGCCCTCGCCATAGCATACGCCCTGACGCAGGTGGCTCCAGCTACTGCGCAGAGCACTCTGCCAGAGCTTCAAATCCTCCACATCGCCCTTATTCCAGCCCACAGACTGCTGCCAGACGATAAGGTCTGTGATGAAGTTTATATCGCCATCCTGATTGCTGCAGGCAACCGTCAGACGCGATGGGTCTATCTTCTTGGCAAGGCTGTTAAGCTCCTTGACATAGGATATGAGCTCCGCCGAGCGACCTCGCAGCAACGAGAATACGCCCCACATCGCCACCGATGGGTGGTGGATATTCTGGTAGATAATCTCCTGAAGCTGCTGCTTGCCGTTGCTCTCAAAGTCGGGCGAGTTGTAGTACGCCATATCGCTCAGGAATGGAGACTGGACTAACGGCAGGTCTATCCATGCGAGCATACCCTCGCGGTCACATATATCATATAGCGTCTGCGCGTGAGGGCCCTCCACCGAGCGAACAGCATTAGCGCCCAAGTCGTTAATAGCCTTAATATCAGCAACATAGTCCGCCTCCGTAAGGGCATTGCCCCTGCGGACATTGTCGTGACAGAGGTTTACGCCACGCACAGCAAGGCGCTTGCCATTGAGCTGCAGCAGCTGCTCGGGGCTGACCTCTATGCGGCGAAAACCGGTAGTGACAGATACCGTATCTGCCCCCACCATAACATCTACGCGATAGAGCGATGGGCGGAATGTAGACCACAGCTCGGGATGGCTAACGGCAAATGGGATGTTGAGCAGTTTGCCATCGCACTTAGCCTTAACGGTCTTAGTCACAGCCACATAGCCATCTGGCGAGACAATATCAAGGGTCACCTCGCAGCTCTGCTCGCGCTTGGATGTAAGGGCTACGGAGATGTTTCCCTCAACGCTCTCGGTGTTCACCTTTGTAGGCACAACGATAACACCCTCCGAGCCGTAGAATAGTGGCGAGACGGTCGTCTGACCCGTGATGATAAGCTCCACATCGCGGTAGATGCCGCCATAGTTGTTCATCTCCGACGATGTTGGCAGCACATCGCTACGGTAGGCGTTGCTAACCTCTACAAGCAGGGTATTCTCCGAGCCATACTGCACCTTGTCGGTAATCTCAAAGGTAAAGGCGGTACGACCACCCTTATGGTTACCCACATAGCCGCCATTGACAAATACATCGGCAACGCTCATCACGCCCCCAAAGCGCAGGAAGAGTCGCTTGCCCTGCCACTGCGAAGGGACAAAGAGGGTGCGGCGGTAGTATGCCGTAGTCTGGCGCAGCGAGCCTCCCTCCGAGAGTGCGTCGGTGTTCCATGTGTGCGGCAGGTTTACAAAGCGGGCGTTGTCGGAGCTATTCTCCTCCTTGAAGAATAGACGCCACGAGTTATTGAGTATATATACCTCTCGTGCCTGAGCGACCGAGATGGTGGCTATAAATGCTAACAGAACGAACAAAAATCTTCTCATATAGACGCTAATTTGGTACAAAGGTAGGAAATTGTCAAAAAAAATACTAACTTCGTGCAGTTAAAAGTGAAGTTATGAATGTTTTTGACATTATTACCCTGATATTCTTAGTCCTTGCAATATTTAACGGATGGCGCAAGGGATTTATTTCACAGCTCTGCTCGTTGGCGGGCATTGTGGGCGGTATTGCGTTGGCTATAGCCTTCGGCGAGAGCGTTGGCGCAATGCTCGGCATAGATGCTGCATACTCAAAGGTGTTGGGCTTCATCATCACCTTCATCGCCGCCTCTATAGCCACATCGCTGCTGGCAAAGATTTTGTCATCGCTCTTCTCCGCCATAGGTCTTGGGGGCTTGGATACCCTGCTGGGTATGGCTCTGTCGGCACTCAAGTATGGACTTATACTGAGTGTGCTCTTTGTCGCCTTTGAGAATCTGAATAAGGATATGAAGCTCGTTGAGCAGCGCCACTTTACCGAGTCCAAGAGCTTTGAGCCCGTGTCGGCACTCTCCGAGACGGCATTGGAGTGGTTTAACACCTTCACAAAGGAGGTTGAGCAATGATAGCCGAAGCACTCGTAATTCGCGCCACAGGTAGCTGGTATCAGGTGTTAGTTCGTAGCGAGGGTGAGCTCAAGGGTCAGGAGCTGAGCTGTCGCATACGCGGAAAATTGCGCCTTAAGGGTGTCCGCTCCACAAACCCCGTGGTTGTGGGCGATACTGTGCATATAGAGAGCGACGAGAGTGGCGAGTGGGTCATCTACGACATCGCACCCCGCCGCAACTATATCATCCGCCGCGCCTCAAACCTCTCTAAGGAGTCGCACATCATCGCCGCCAATATAGACCGCGCAATGATTGTCGTAACGCTCATAGAGCCCGTTACGGCGCTGGAGTTTGTGGACCGCTTCCTCATCACCTGCGAGGCGTATAAGGTTCCTGCAACCATCCTACTGGCGAAGATAGACCTGCTACAGGAGGCTACGGAGGCTGTTGAGCAGTTCCACGCCATATACGAGGGTGCGGGCTACGAGGTTATAGATATCTCTGCCACCGAGGGCATAGGCGTTGAGCGCGTAAGGGCTATGCTGGATGGCAAGGTGACCCTCGTCTCGGGTAACTCTGGCGTGGGCAAGTCTACCCTTATCGGCAAGATTGACCCTACGCTCGACATCCGCACAGGCGAGATTTCCGAGAGTTTTCACAAGGGCAAGCATACGACCACATTCTCTACGATGTATCCCATTGGCGAGGATGGCTATATAATTGATACTCCGGGCATTAAGGGCTTCGGACTCATAGAGATTGACGACAAGGAGCTCTGGCACTACTTCCCCGAGATGATTGCCACAGCAGGAAGTTGCCGCTTCTACAACTGCACCCACACCCACGAGCCGGGCTGTGCTGTGATGGAGGCTGTAAAGAGCGGCGAAATATCCTTCTCGCGCTATGAGAGTTACCTCAAAATTCTTGACGACGATGACAAATACCGAAAATAGTATCTCCATAGAGCAGTGTCGCGCACAGATAGAGTATCTGTCGCAGTTTATCCTTCCCGAGCGCTTTGCCACCCTATCACGCGCTGTGGCAAGCCGCACGAAGTATATGACCCTGCTTGCCGAGAATATGTTTCATCCGCAGAATGCCAGCGCGCTGGTGCGCCACTGCGAGGCCTTCGGCATACAGACGCTGCATACGGTGCAGACCCTCTGCCGATTTAACCCCAATGTGGATATTGTCCGCGGTACAGATAAGTGGATAGATATCCACCACCACGCCTCTACCGCCGAGGCTCTGCAACACCTTAAGAGCAATGGCTACCGCATCGTTGCCACCACACCCCACCACCAGAGCTGCACACCCGAGAGCTTTGATGTCGGGGCGGGCAAGTTCGCCATCATTATGGGCACGGAGAAGACGGGTATCTCGGACGAGGTTATGGCCGCAGCCGACGAGTTTTTGAGAATTCCTATGTGCGGCATGGTTGAGAGCCTGAATGTAAGCGCCTGCGCCGCCATTATAGTCTATATGCTCTCGGAGCGTATGCGCGCCGAAGTCGCCGACTGGCAGATGACCGACGACGAACAGACCCTCACGCTGCATAAGTGGCTGATAGAGACGGTAAAAGACGCCAAGCCACTGCTTAAGAGAGGCGGATTTTTGTAGGCAGGGTGTTGTAGAAGCAGTGGGACACAGCAACTTTCAGCAGCAAGCTGCCGCCCAACAGATAGTGCTGCCTTTGCAAGCGAGCTTGCAGTCAGACTATCTGCCGTGCGCCTCCTACGGAGGTCTGAAAGTTGAGTAGAGCGCTGACCTACTGTTTAGTAAGAAAATATTGACATTCCCCCTAAATCCCCCTTTAATCCGCCTAAAGGCGGCTTTTCCTCCTCGCGGCTCGGCATAGCCTGCAAGCAGTCTCTGCTCTCGCTCCGCAGCGTCGGTTGAAAAAGGGGGACTTGGTCGCAAAAAC
>JAFTOU010000052.1 GCA_017463615.1 Alistipes sp.
TAAGAAGTAGCCCGGCACGGTTGGCAAGCAGGTATTGATGGGCTGACATATTTAGCACGGCCTTGTTCAAGCGACCCGCGAACCGGTATATCAACCGGTTCGCGCGTTCATCACAAGGAGTTACATCGAATGATTAGAGTTATGCCCCCGGTCAGCAATCATACCACAACTTTTGGCAACCTCGATATGAAGGGCCATCACATTTACTACCGTCCTGCGGATACGATGCCCACACGGCTCGATTAGCCGTCAGGGCATCCTTCAGTAGGACGCCTACATCAAACAATTAGAGCAATGCCCCCGAATGGCATTCATATCTTTCAACAAATAAAACTACAACTATGAGCAAGAAACAACTACGCCGCAGAGCATATCTGCTCTCAAAAGTACGCAAGCAAGGTATCCGTTGCAAGACACACGCCAAGACCATCTTTTGCCCCTATGGCGAGGACCCCGAAAAGATGCCCTATGTGGGTAGCCTTATGAGTGAGTTCCAGTTCTGTGTGCAATTTGAGATGGTAGCGTAATGGAGAGAGGAGCAATCGCAACGCTCAAAGTACCATACTTGGGCTACCGCCGCATAGAACTTATCGAGCCCTACGGTAATCAGTGGCTCGTGAGGATCTGCGAGAGCGGCAAAGAGATTACCGTCTATGAAGACGAGTTTGAGTTAGACTAAAAATCAGAATCATTATGGCAATAGGAATTATTCAAGCTATATGTGGCGGCTGTTCGTGCGATGAGCAGCAGGCACAAGAGTACCTCGATGATGAACTCAGGTATCTGCGTGAACTACGCGAGGTAAACGATATGCAGCATAGCGACATAGAGTTGGCTTGTTCAAACCTCGGCATCGAAGCCGACTATGAGGAGTATTTCATTCAGGCATTGGCCGTATAGAAAGGAGGATATTATGCACCCAGCAGAAGAATATTTACGCAATACAGCAAACCCGCCATCACTCCATGTACAGATTGGTGGCAAGCGTCGCAGGCTCTTTATCAACCGCGACCAGAATCAGATAGGCATCGTTGCCCCGAACAAGAGAAAATGTGGTTATCTCTTCACGGATTGGGATAGCATCGAAAAGGTGTTTTATCCATCAGACCACGCTCCCAAGAGTGCCGAGGAGGCTAACAGACAGATGGTGCTGAAGTATCAGCGCCTGGCAAGCAAGGCGACATTCACTGGTCCCTATATCAAGAAGGCACTCAACCCTGACCCCACAAAGTCGCTTTATGAGAACGGTCTGACCACAGGAACACGCATCGATGGTCAGGTCATATCGCTCAAAGCCGTGGAGAAATGGTGCGGAGAACTCACTATGCAACAGTTCCGTGAGGCTCTGCGTGAGGGAAAAAAGTTCTACTCTTTGCGCTTCGACTTCCGTGGCTACGATGGCTCGCTATGGGTTGAGCCCTGCGAGATTGAGGGCGACACCTCGGGTAAGCGTGTGCTTAATGGAGGCTTCAGCAAGGAGTATCGTGGCTGTGGAAACGGCTACTACTACCTACTTATCAACGATGAGAACTTCATCGGCTACGACATTGACTAAAAAACAATAATAACTTATGGCAAGACAATTACACTATGGAGAAGTCTATCAAGTAAAGCGTGCTTATGGTGGACTATACGGCTGTGACGGCCAGGATGCTCTCTACGATATATTTTCGATGTTTGAGATTGAAAATGATGCAGAGGATATCTACACCGATGACTACGAGGTAGAGCGAGAGGAGCTCAAACGCCTCCGCCAGATGCTTATCGACAAAGATGATATGTATCTGGAAAATGAAGAGGAACTGAACAAGTGCCTTGCAAAGATTAAACTTACCCTCGAAGGCTTTATTGAGGTGCTCGATACGCTTATCAACAAGAGCGATCAAAAGAATGAGTATGTACTAATCTCGTGGTATTGATATGGAGGAGAGAGATTTGATTGTGTGCGAGGAGTGCGGCTCGACAGAGATTCAGACACAGGCGTGGGTAGATGCAAACACCCACGAGTACATCGGCGAGACGGGCATTGACCGTGATGATAACTGGAGCAACGAGTGCGAGGCTCACAACTACTTCTGCACGAAGACGGAGTTTGTGGAGCGTATAGAGGCTTGGTGGGGCGATGCCGACTTCCCCGCAATGGAGAGGGTTACGGGCTACTGTCAGGATGACTTCTCGCCCGAAGATGGCTATCAGGATTTTGTAGATGCCTGCAACGAGTGGTGGAAGGCGAAATCCTACGATGAGAAGCGAGCAATCTTCAAGGAGCATAACAGCGAGGAGTAGCTATGGTCTATCAACTACTCAAAGATATTGTGCAGTTGTTGGGTGGCAAGGAATCACTCACAGCTGCCGAGCAGAGCATCTTGGAACGCTCCTCAAAGGTCATTACAACGATGCGCAATCCCGAGGATACCGAACTACTCAAAAAGGATGAACTTCTAATCCGCTACTGTCCTGCAACGAAGCACCCTGTGCTTGTCTACTACGATGGTGACGGTATGTGCTCCTGCCTGCACAACGACACCGTGGATGAGGATATGGAGGATGTGAAGCGTTGGCTTAACGAGATGACACAAGAACAAACCAACAGCAATATGAACTACGACAAAGAAGAAGAGTTAATGGATGAGATACTCTCGTCCGAAGAGAACTGTGAGACATTTATGGAGGTCGTGATGTCGGAGATACAGTCCGATGAGGAGACCTACCGCCACAAGGCACACCAGCTTATTCAGGCATATCGTGAGGATAACTGCGGTGATATGCTGATGGCACTCTGTGGCTGGTCTATGCACACCTTACTCATCAAGTATCAAGAGAAAAAAGAGCAAAGCAATGAATAGAATTTTAGAAGCAGTAAGGGCGTACTTCAACGCCATTGAGAATCCCACAGATGAGGAGAAACGAATACAGACGTTGCTTGCCGAGGGCTTCTTCCCGATTACCTCGGTATGCCGCGATGACCTTCGAGCAAGACACTTTGATGCCGACAAGGCCACAGATGAGCAGATGCGAGAACTTGCCCGCCGTATGGCAGACGACTACTGCGAGCAACTATTCTGGGATAGTATGGAGATTATCGCAGAGATTGTCGGCATACCTAAACGCAAGGTTGATTTCTGTCCCAAGTGCGAGTCGGAGTTGATTTACTTCGATGTTACAACGGGACGCAACCGATGCTCCAACTGTGGCCAGGAGTGGGACAACAATACCTACGCATTGGTAGAGTTTCCTGATGACGGCACCTACTTCGAGCAGGAGGAGATTGGCTATCCTGTATTCGACAGAGAGGATAACGGAGCAAGGCTTGTCCCCGAGTATGAGTATATGTTGCAGTATGGCAGAACGCCTGACCGAGAGAAGTGCTATCGTGCTGTCGAGTGGCCCGAGTCGCAACAGTTTATCGGCAACGAGGAGTGTATGCTTATCAACGATGACGAGGGTCTTGAACTCTTCGGCTCATCAGCATATTGGGTACCCGTAAAACTCTTGGAGAAGGTATGATAGCACTCATAGACCCATTCAAGGAGGAGATGCTGGAACGAGGCTTCTCGGCACATCATCTCGGCACCCGTGTAAATATGCTTACGGGTGAGATATCGCTCATAAAGAGTGATGAAGCACAGAGCCACGCCAAGGAGGTGTACGACTACATCAAGGAGCGAGAGATTGACGACATAGCCACCTACGACCACGAGTCGGTAATGGAACTTGCCAGCGACTTTGTTGGCGACCATATCGTGCCGGAGGGTGTAGATGAGGAGTATGGAAACTCTGATGAGTATGTCGACCTGCTCGACTGGTGGTGCGAGATATTCTCCTACAACATAGCGGAGTTGGCAATGTGCCACTACTTCCATACACATAAACATCTTGTAGACAGATAACCGAGCGGTGAGCAGCAATGCTTACCGCTTTTTTAATAACCTTTTAACACAAAATCATTATGGCAAATCAAATGGTAATGACTGCTCCTACGCAGTTCAATTTCTCGGTGAACAACATCGAAACAATGA
>JAFTOU010000053.1 GCA_017463615.1 Alistipes sp.
ATAAGCAGGACTTCTTCATTGAGGAGAGCTATAACCCGCAGTTGCAGAAGGAAGACCTCAGTTTCCTCAGCCGCTCTTTCGAGCGACACTTCAACGAGCGACCTTACCTGAAGCACACTTGTTACCTGTTCCTTACTAAGACCACCAAGGAGCATAGCCGCACGACCAGCAGTTTTAATGCCCTTACCCGTGGCTTCATTATCCCAAAGGAGATGCAGGACAAGGAGGCGGTGAGCCGATTCCTGGAGTGTTGCGAGCAGTTCGAGCGTATCATCAACGACAGCGGATTCATCACGCTCACCCGTCTTACGGGCGATGAGATTACAGGCACGGAGTCAAGTGCGGGCATCATCGAAAAATACTTCTCGCTCTCGCAGGAAGATACCACCTGCTTGCAGGACATCACTCTCGGAGCTGGCGAGATGAAGATAGGTGACAACTACCTCTGTCTGCATACGCTCTCCGATCCCGAAGACCTGCCGACAAGCGTGGCTACCGACAGCCGTTACGAGCGTCTATCGACAGACCGTAGCGATTGCCGCCTCTCGTTTGCCGCACCTATCGGAGTGTTGCTCACCTGCAACCACATCGTGAACCAGTACCTCTTCATTGATGACTCTGCGGAGATGCTGCGTAAGTTCGAGCAGACAGCACGCAATATGCACTCGCTATCGCGTTACAGCCGCTCCAACCAGATTAATCGCGAGTGGATTGAGGAGTACCTGAACGAGGCACACAGCCAAGGGCTGACGGCTATCCGTGCCCACTGCAATGTCTTCGCGTGGAGCGATGACAGGGAACGCCTCAAGCGTGTGAAGAACGATGTAGGCAGTCAGCTCGCCTTGATGGAGGCCAAGCCCCGACACAATACGGTAGATACACCTACCTTGTTCTGGGCTGCCATCCCCGGCAATGCAGGCGACTTCCCTGCCGAGGAGTCCTTCTACACCTTTATCGAGCAGGCACTATGCCTCTTCATCGAGGAGACCACAGGACAGGATTCACTCTCTCCGTTCGGTATGCGTATGGTGGACCGCTTGACGGGCAAGCCTATCCATCTGGATATTTCGGATTTGCCTATGAAGCGTGGTATCATCACCAACCGCAACAAGTTCATCCTCGGTCCTTCGGGCAGTGGAAAGTCCTTTTTCACCAACCATATGGTCAGGCAGTATTACGAGCAGGGTACGCATGTGTTGCTTGTCGATACGGGTAACTCTTATCAAGGTTTGTGTAACCTTATCAATGCACGCACGCATGGCGAGGACGGTATCTACTTCACCTACGAGGAGAGTGATCCGATAGCCTTCAATCCTTTCTATGTCGAGGACGGTGTGTTTGACATTGAGAAGAAGGAGTCCATCAAGACACTTATCCTCACGCTGTGGAAAAGGGATGATGAGCCACCGACGAGAGCCGAGGAGGTGGCACTCTCCAATGCGGTTAACCTCTTCTTGGAGCGAATACGCACCGACAAGAGCATCAAGCCCTCGTTCAATACCTTCTACGAGTTTATCCGTGACGAGTATCAGGATATACTTAAGGAGAAGCGTACACGCGAGAAGGACTTCGATGTGTGGGGATTCCTCAATGTCTTGGAACCATATTACAAGGGTGGCG
>JAFTOU010000054.1 GCA_017463615.1 Alistipes sp.
ATAGAAACCCAACCGGCAGAACCGGTTACAGAACCTAACGAAGAAAATGGCGAAGAATAAAAACGAAGTTATTAAACGCCTGCTGCACACCGTAACCGATTTGCGAGTGCGTGAGGCAAAGGAGGGCGAAGCGGAAAGCCGAACTATTGCCGGGTACGCTATTCTGTTTAATACCCCGTCTGCGCCGTTGTGGGATTACGACGACGAAGAGGCACGCGAGATTATAGCACCGGGCGCAGTTACCAAGGAATTGTTAGACGGCTGCGATATTAAATTTACGATGTTCCACGATAGGCAACTGATATTAGCCCGTAGTAAGAACGGAGCCGGTACACTTACCTACGGAGTGGACGACAAGGGCGTTTATTTTGAGTTTGACGCGCCTAACACTGTGGACGGTGATAAGGCGTTAGAACTGGTACGACGTGGCGATATTTCGGGCTGTAGTTTTATGTTTACCACCCACTACTACGATAGTGCGTATGTTGCGCGCGATGTGCAGAGAGTGGACGGTAAAATGATTATTACCTACACCGTAAATGTGATTACCGGCATTTACGATTTTACACTGGCCGCCGACCCTGCGTACCCCGACACTAATTGCGAGTTGCGCGAATTGGTGAACGAACTAAGAACACCTGAGCAGCCGGAGCAACCAAAGGAAAACGAAAAAATGCGTGAGCAAGTGCGTGAAATGCGCCGCGCTGCTGCGCAGTTAATGTAACTATATGTTTAACCAGTTAAAAGTTTTTGAGTTATGCACAAGAACACAGTAAACGTGCGACAGTTGGTAAACCAGTATCAGACCAACTGCAACCGTATCAGCGAAATTGCCGATACGTGCGAAAGAGAGCAGCGCGAGCGTAACGAGGCTGAGAACACCGAGTTTAACGCATTGCAGCGTGAAAACCAGCTGCTGCAAATGAGATTGCAGGCGGCAGCAGCAGAACACCTGCGCGAGAACCCTAACGCCGTGGAGGACGCAAACCGCATTATCCGCGAAAATATGGCGGCAGGCAGACAGACCCAAATTATGCTTATGCGCGATTTGGTTATGGTTGCTGACGGCGCAGCAGGCGGTATCGTTCCCGTGAAAATCCAAGACATTTTAGACCCACTTGTAGAGGGCCTTATTTTGGATAAGGTAGGTTTGCCTATGCCTACCGGTTTGGCAGGCGATTACGTTTGGCCTACTTACGAAACCGTAGAGGCTACAATCGCAGGCGAGGGCGTAGCACTTACCGATACCAAAATTTCGATGTCTAAACTTACCGCTACACCTCAGCGCGTAGGTATCGCCATTCCGGTTACACGCCAGTCTATTAACCAGACTGAGGGTATTTTGGAAATGATTGTTAAGAAACTTATGCCGCTGGCTGTGGCAAAGCTGCTTAACAAAATCGTTTTCAGCACCACAAAGGTAACAAACGCTACCACTTTGGTAGGCCCGTTTGTGGCGTGTGTAGGTAAGGAAACCGCATTTAGCGCAGAGCCTACATTTAAGGAGTTTAACAGCCTCAAAGCAAAAGTTTTGGCTACCGGTATCGACGGCGATAACCTTTGCTGGGTAATGACTAAGGCGCAAAAGGCTATCGCAGAGGCTACGCCAAAGGACGCAGGCAGCGGTATTATGGTTTGCGAAAACGACCATATCGCAGGACTGCCGGTATTTACTACTAACTATATCGGTGAGGGTAATATCGGTTTGGGCGATTGGAGATACCAGCCTATGGGATTGTTTGGCGATATTTCCTTTGTGATTGACCCTTACAGCCAAGCACGTAAGGACGCAGTAGATTTCGTGTTAAACGTAAACTACGGTACTACCACTTTGCGCAGCGAGGCTTTCGCGCTTGCAAAGGTAGCAAGTGAGTAATAAAACGCAGTTGTGATTTTATCGCAGTTTAATTATGGCTACAGTGGATATAGCACTACTAAAAATGCACGTCCGCGCGGACGATTTTAGCGACGACGACCAGTATTTACAGCATTTGTTAGACGCTGCGGAGCAGTACGTAAGCAAAGCAACCAACCGCACCAGCGACGAACTGCTGGAACTGGGCGACGGCAAACTGCCTGCAATGATATTGCACGCTATTTTGCTAATTGCCGGACACTGGTACAATCAGCGCGAAGCCGTTAGCGGTGTGCAAATGGCAGAAGTGCCGTACACACTGCAAGCCTTAATTAAACCGTATCGCAAATTAGTAAATGACACTGCCGAATGATAGCCGGGAAAATGAAATATAAACTTACGTTACTGGAGCCTATACGGACTACTGACCGTATGGGCGCAGAAACGATAACCTACGAACCTACGCGCACCGTACACGCGGAACGCGTTAGGGCTACGGGCAACCGCAGCGAAGAAGTGGGCGAACATTTCCCGGACTATGCGGCAGAGTTTAACATACGCCACGCGCACCCGATAGCGGAAAACTGGAGGGTGCAGCAGTTGGGCGGTTATCTTTATACCGTTGTGGCGATAATCCCTAATTTGGATAGAGGCTATAAAACCCTACTATGCGACCGAGTTAATGAATAGTTACCAGTATGGCCCGGACGATAGACTACAACGACGAAAATTTGCAGCGGTTATTCGCTGAACTGGAGCCTAAACGCAGACTGCAAGCGATTAAGGGAGGTTTTCGCAGAGAGGCCAACCAAGTACGCAAAACGGCAATAAACAACCTGCGTAGTAGTATTCAATCGAACAAAGACTTAGAAAAAGGCGTGCGCGCTATTGTATTCAAGCGCAAAGCCGGATTTCGGGTTACAGTAGGAACGAAACGGGCAGGAAAGAACGGCAAGGGAGAGGCAGGATTTCACACCAACCGGCAGGGCCTTAAAAAGCCCGTACTAATTTGGGCTGAGGAGGGAACGAAAGAACGCCAAACGAAGCCCAAAAAAGGCACGCGCAGACGCGCTGCAAGGTTGAGAGCCTCACACCGCACCGGACGAATGAAGCGTTACGGATTTATGGCGCAGACGCTTACAAGTGTACGCGACACCGTAACGACCAACATACACGAAATGGTAGCAGAAAATGTACAAAAAGTAGCAGAAAAGTATGGCTGTAAGTAAATCAAGTTTAAGCGCAGGCGAAATTATCCGCGCTATGCTTATCGAGGATAGCGAAGTAATGGCGCGCGCTAACAAGGTTTTCCCGGTAGTTGAGGATAGCGCAGAACTGCCGTATATCGTATATCGTCGTACTCAGTTGGAACAAGACACGACAAAGGGGCGACGCGGTGCAGATACGGTAGGTATCGAAATTCTTTGCTACACCAAAGGTTATACGGAGGGCGTAGAGTTGGCCGAGGCTGTACGCGGTGCGCTGGACGGCGCGCAGGGTGAAAGCGACGGGCTGGTTATGCGCAGTTGCTATTTGGCAGACAGTGAGGAAGCGTGGCAGGACGACGCGTATGTACAACAGTTAGTGTTTAATGTTAAGATATAAACGATATGGCGACAGCAAAAACAGGTTATTGTAACGGTAGCGATATGCTGCTGTATGTTGGCGGTAAGGCAGTGGGAAGCTGCACCAG
>JAFTOU010000055.1 GCA_017463615.1 Alistipes sp.
CTTGCCGAGATGCATAACTTTGAGGTTTTGCCTACAAAATTACCACTAACAATTTCAAATCAAAAAATCAAAGAACGATTGTAACTAATTTATATTTAACATTTTAACCACTACTTTGCGAAATTTATCGCACCAGTAGTATCAGTTCATCCTCTGTTGGTAATCTCCAACTATCGCCCAATTCTTGGCATTTACGGAGAGTACTTTTGTAGCTAGCGGCGTAATCGTAAGTTCTAATAGCCTTACCGTGTTTGCCATCTTGTGATAACTCTACAATTACTGAATACCCATCGTAGACTCCATACAATGAAAGATTATTATCCTTTTTCTGAGATGTAGAGAAGCCATATGTACTCTTATTCTGGTTATAACTATCATCCATTGAAGTAGAGGTTCTACTGAGGTTTAACGATTTCAAATTCTTAAACGGATTTTCGCCCGTTTGATACTCTTTCTTCATAATCAGATGCAGCTTGTGGCGAGTACACCACGACCACCAATGAAAACGCGGTATGACAATCTCGCTATCAAGCGCCCATCCGTCAGCAGCAAAGGCATTGAGGATATTTCCCATATTTGTGCGGTCGTAGTAGTTTACATTATGGTCGTACATAACTGTTACGCGTAAATTCTGACCTCCACCCCTTACATAGACATCGCAATAGGCAACTTTTGTTTGAGCGGAAAGGGAGAATGTTATTGCCGCGAGTGCAATAAAAGTAAATAATCTTTTCATAAGAGAAAAAGTTTTTACACCTCAGCCCCATAGTGTAGTTAATAATAAAAAAGAAAGTGTGGAGTTGATTTTCGTTTTAGGACTGCGAAAACACTTTCAATATGTTCGTAATCGTGGCGATTACACTCACAAAATTAAAAAATATTTCCGAAACGAGCAACTGCTGGACTATTGTTTTGCGGATATACAAAAAAAACACCCCTTGCAAATGCAAGAGGTGTTGGTGTATTGGGATGTGAAATGTTACTTCGTTGGGGTGAAGACATCTATGGCGATAGGACCGAAGTTGCCCTCGGTGTCGTAGCCAACGGCAACGGCGGTGACGGTTTGATTCCATGGGCACTTCTCAAATACGCAAGGGTTCATATTTTTGAAGTAGTCGTCGCGGATAAGGTTGTTGAGCATTGTCTGGCGCGGAGTGTCGGTCAGATCACCCATAAAGATAACATTGTAGAAGCCTGCGCACTTGGTGTCTGGTGTGACGGTAGAGACGAGCACAGCTTTGCCGTCGCTACCCTCGGAGAATGTACCCTTGACCGAGACTGTACACTCGGCGATATTGTCCGCCTTAGTGGTAAAGCTCTCGCCCATAACAAACGCTGCGGCAGCCTCTCCGTGGTTATCTATGCAGACAGCCCACGGAATATACTCTGTGCCCTGCTGCAGACCGTAGATAGTGCCCTCCACGCTAACATCGTCGTAGGAGCTGATAATCTCCAGCGCATCGTATATATTGCCGAAGTCCTGCGCAAATGGAGCGAGTGACTCCTTGAGGATATCCTTCATAGCCTCAGCCTCGCCCTTCTCGGCAGTGAGCTTGTTGAAGTACGCCTTCTCTACCGTATGCCAGAAGAATACGGTGTGCTTTGCCGATGGGGTGACCTTCATATAGGCGCGGTCGTACTCAATACTACTAACCTCAAAGGTGAAGCTGCACGCCGCAGGGTCGCCACCCGACTTGGTGGTAAATGGCACCTTTGTAACGCCCGTAGTCGCTACGCCACCCTCATAGCCAAAGGCGATAAGGTAGTAGTCTCTGCCAGGTGCGCAGCTGTCAATCACGCCGCTCTGGTTGCCGGTGTAGATAAACTCCTCAATGTCGCTACGCGCAGCGAGGCAGTGCTTGATAAACTCCGCGTCGGACATCTGGTCTACCAGCGGCTTGTTCCACGGAATGAGCACATACTGCTCCGCCGCATTTGACGGCTTGATGTCGTACGACACGCCCGTGTAGGTTGTACCTCCCACGCTCAGGTCAAAGACATTTGTTGATGGAGCAACCTCGGTGGTGCTGAACTTCTGCACAGCGATATCGGTGGTTATTTTGCCATCCTCGTCTATGCCCATAGCCACGGCGTAGTATACCGAGCCAGCCTCCAGACCCGTAAAGCCATAGGAGTCGTCGCCCGACGAGAGTATTCTTTTGAGCACATCCTCCTTGGTCATACTGTTGGAGGTCATAAGACCGTTGATAGTATTGTCTATAAAGCGCTGGAAGCCGAACTTGTCGTTATACTCGTTGTAGTAGAGCTCGCGCAGGATGTCAAAGTAGTACTTTGCACTCTTGTCGTCTGGCGAAACCGATACACGCGCCTCTGTGGCGGTGATATCCAGCACCTCAATGGTAAATGGAGCCTCTGTAGCAGGCTTATCTTCAGGCTGCTCTGGCTGTGGGTTATTCCCACCTGTAGGGATATTGTCATCGCCACCACACGATACAAAGAGTAGGGTGGTGGTAGCGATTGCAAATGTGAAAAATTGTCTAAAAGTCATATCTATTTATCTATTTTTGCCACTTCATCGTAAAGTTGCGAATCCAGCGCAGTACAAACATCGGCAGGTTCTCCAGCAGCGGAATAAGCAGGCGCATCCACCAATCAGGCACTACGCAACGACGCTTCTTCCACAGTGAGTTCAGACCACGACGGGCGCAGAACTTAGGGGTTGAGAGGGCGTGAATGTTGAGGCCAATCTTCTGCCACCTCTTGCTAAGACCGTAGAGGTCGGTAGCGATACCTGCAGGGCATACGGCGGTAACATAGACCTTCTTGTCCTTTACCTCCTTGGCAAAGGAGATAGAGAAGGACTTGAGATACGCCTTGCTTGCGCTGTAGAGCGACAGACCTGGCCATGGCATCCAGATGGAGTAGGAGGACATATTGAGGATATATCCACCGCCACGCTCAGCCATATCGGCAGCAAAGAGCTTGCAGAGCAGGGTGTTGGTAATATCGTGCAGGGTTATGGCCTGCTTGATACGCTCAGCAGGGGTGTTGAGGATGTCGCAGAACGAGAACATACCCGCGTTGTTAATCAGCACATCTATCGTATGTCCCTCGCTCTTGCACCACTGGTGTAGCTCCTCGGCGGCAGTCATCGTTGCAAGATTCTTGGTAAGGACGGTAACCTTCACACCCTCCTTCTCTCGTATGTCAGCAGCAACCTGCTCCAGCAACTCGCCATCGCGGCTAACGACAACAAGGTTATAGCCCAGATGTGCCAGCTGCTCGGCATAACACTGACCAATGCCAGAAGATGCACCCGTAACAAGGGCTGTCTTTGAGCCCTTAACTATCTGACCGCACTTCATACTACTTTATTTTGCGAAGTTCGCGCCACAGACGCTCTGGAATATGCTCGGTGCAGTTGTGGCAGCACATCATCTTGTCTGAGTACATGCGAGCGATGCAGTAGTCGCGGTGGTCGCAACCTGCACGGGTTGTAAAGTCGCCAGCCTTCAGCTTGTTGATAAAGGCAGGGTCGTTAATCAGCGCACGCGCCATCTGTACCATCTCAAAGCCCTCGTCAAGCACCTTCTCAATACCCTCGCGCGACACAAGACCGCCGACATATACCAGTGGGCCCTTAAGCTCGGCGCGGAACTTCTTGGCATTCTCAAGGAAGAAGCATTCCTCAAAGTCGTAGTCCTTAATCATCCACTGACCAAAGAGCGAAACGACAATCTTCTGCAGCCACTCGTTCCAACCCATATAGTAACCCATGGTCTTTGTTGGGATGCGACCGCGCATAACAGCCATAGGAGCACGCGAAACGAAACCCGACGAGAGTACTATGCCATGAACGCCAAACTTCTCAATCTCCTTGGCAATCTCGATGCTCTCAGGTACCTGAATACCACTCTTGAAGCCATCCTCCATATTGTGCTTCACAAGTACAGCCATATTGCACTTTGCAGCAGCCTCCATAACCTCTGTAAGGCACATCTTCATAAAGCGCATACGGTTCTCCAGCGAGCCGCCAAACTCGTCACGACGACGGTTTGTCCATGGCGAGAGGAACTGCGAGATAAGGTAGCCGTGACCTGCGTGTATCTCCACGCTATCAAAGCCAGCCTTGTGAGCAGTATGAACTGCCGTGCCGAAATCCTTAGCCGTCTGCGCAATCTCTGCGTGACTCATACGGCGGTGGAAGGTAGGGGAGTAGAGGTTAAAACCATTTGAAGCCGATACGGGGAACGAGCCTGCGGTAGACCAGTGGGTCATATTTCCGCAGTGACCGAGCTGAATACCTACGGCAGCACCCTCGGCGTGTACAGCATCTGTAATATCGCGCAACTGAGGTACAATCTCGTCGCGCATCCAGAGCTGAGAGTTGAACGACACTCCGCTACGGTTGATAGATGCGTATGCAAGGGTGGTCATACCTACGCCACCGCGAGCAACGCTCACATGGTAATCCTTAAGGTCCTGAGTCGGAGCAAAATCCTTGCCCATACTCTCAAATGCCGCCGAGCGAATAACACGATTTCGCAGGGTGACAGGTCCCATTTGATATGGGGTAAACAGTTTTGAATCGTCAAGATTCTTCATATAGTCAAGTTTTTAATAAATAAACGGAATAATGCGTTTTCTGCCAAGTTTGGTAAACTCCTCGCCGAACTCGCTCTCATAACGCTTGTAGAGCGATGCGGCACGAGGACCGAGGTTGGCAAATGTCCAGAGGGCAAAGACAGCACCTGCCCACGACCAGCTTGCAATAGCGAAGCCTACCCACTCGGTAAACTCGCCGAAGTAGTTTGCCGAAGAGACAAAGCGGAACATACCACCCTTCGGAATATAGTGCTTCGTATCGCCTGGCTTACGCAGGTGACGAATGATATAGTCCGAGTGGAGGTTGATGATAAAACCAGCGAGCCAAATAGCTGCGCCGATGTAGATGTACGGCTTTGCCATCCAGCCATCGTAGTAACCCTGCTCTGGGGCGAGGTAGAATATCCAACCACCCTGCATCAGTGCATTTAAGGTGTTGAAAATCATACCCATAAGCATAATGCCGAAAGGCATCTTGGAGTTGCCACGGATAAGGAGCGGGAAGATAAACGAGCGCTGGAAGTAGTGGGTCTGGAAGATGATAAACAGCACCAAAGGTGCAACCTCAAAGCGCACCTCCGAGAGCCACCAGAGCACCGTCATCGCGATAAATACGGGACACTCCATCAGCACCCACGCCACGCGGTTTGGCACCGGAAAGCCAAACTTAGGGTTGAACAGGTAGCCATAGCCCGCATCTACAAAGTAGAGTGCGATAAATACCACTACGGCAATGGCTGCCATAACGATAAGAAATGTGTTATATGTCGCAAGTGTGAACATAACTGCAAAGATATAGGTTGTTTGGGTAATATGGTGTTCTAAAACTCGCTTTATACATTGAAAAGGAAGTGCATAATATCGCCATCCTGGACAACATACTCCTTGCCCTCAATGCCAATCTTACCAACATCGCGGCAAGCCTTCTCAGAGCCGAGAGCAACATAGTCCTCATACTTGATAACCTCAGCGCGGATAAAGCCCTTCTCAAAGTCGGTGTGGATAGTACCTGCCGCCTGTGGAGCCTTAGCACCGCGAACATAGGTCCATGCGCGAGACTCGTCGGCACCAGTGGTGAAGAAGGTCTCAAGGTTGAGTAGGCGATATGCAGCCTTGATAAGGCGGCTTACGCCCGACTCGGTAAGACCCATATCCTCAAGGAACATCTGGCGCTCCTCGTAGCTCTCCAGCTCGGCGATATCTGCCTCAGTAGCCGCTGCAACGATAAGCATCTGGGCATTCTCGTCCTTGATAGCCTCTGCAACAGCCTCGGTGTACTTGTTGCCCGTAACGGCGCTCTTCTCGTCTACATTGCACAGATAGAGCACTGGCTTGTCGGTAAGCAGGTTGAGGTCCTGCATAATCTTGCGCTCCTCCTTGTCAAGCTCTACGGTACGCGCCGAGAGTCCCTGCTCCAGAGCAGCCTTGTAGCGGAGCAGAATGTCGTACTGGCGCTTTGCAATCTTGTCACCACCAGTCTGAGCCTGCTTTGCAACCTTAGCGATACGGTTCTCTACAGTCTCAAGGTCCTTGAGCTGCAGCTCGGTGTCAATAACGCCCTTGTCGCGCACTGGGTCTACGCTGCCATCTACATGGGTGATGTTTCCATCCTCAAAGCAACGCAGAACATGGATAATAGCGTTTGTGTTACGGATATTTGCAAGGAACTTATTTCCCAGACCCTCGCCCTTAGATGCGCCCTTAACAAGACCTGCGATATCTACAATCTCAATGGTTGTAGGCACTACGCGCTTAGGTTTATCTATCTCAGCCAGGCGGATAAGACGCTCGTCTGGCACGGTGATAACGCCAACATTTGGTTCAATAGTACAGAAAGGGAAGTTTGCCGACTGCGCCTTAGCGTTTGACAAACAGTTGAAAAGTGTTGATTTGCCGACATTTGGAAGTCCGACAATACCACATTGTAAAGCCATGTTTCTTCTAAATTATTGCGTATTACTAATTAAATCTCTTCTCCAAAAAGGGTCGCCGATGAGCAACCTGTAATCTTGACCGTTACATAGTCGCCAGCCTTGTGGTCGCCACGGTCAAAGACAACCATCTTATTCTGCGAAGTGCGTCCGCAGAGCTGCTCCTCGCTGCGCTTAGAGATGCCCTCTACAAGCACCTGACGAACTTTGCCCACATCTGCCTCGTTGCTCTGAAGCGAAAGGGTATTCTGCAGGGCGATAATCTCGTTCAGACGGCGGGTCTTCTCCTCCTCCGAGATATCATCCGTATAGTGGCGGGCAGAGAATGTACCCGGACGCTCGGAGTACTTGAACATAAAGGCTGAGGCATAGCCCACCTCGCGCATAAGCGAGAGGGTCTGCTCGTGGTCCTCCAGTGTCTCGCCACAGAAGCCGGCAATGAGGTCTGTGGAGATTGAACACTCCGGCATATAGCGACGGATAGCATCTATGCGCTCCAAGTACCACTCGCGGGTATACTTGCGGTTCATCTTCTTGAGCATCTCGTTGCTACCGCTCTGTGCTGGCAGGTGGATAGCCTTGCAGATATTCTCGTAACGCGCCATAACCTCCAGCAGGCGGTCGGATATATCCTTTGGATGCGATGTGGCAAAGCGCACGCGCAGCAGTGGTGAAATCTCGGCAACCATAGCCATAAGCTCTGGGAAGCCAACCTCGCCGTAGCTATATGAGTTTACATTCTGACCCAGCAGGGTAACCTCGCGGTAGCCATTCTCAAACAGCGTGCGTGCCTCAGCGATGATGGTCTGAGGGTCACGGCTACGCTCAATACCGCGGGTATAAGGGACTACGCAGTAGGCGCAGTAGTTGTTGCAGCCACGCATAATGGCGATATATGCACTCACACCATTGCGGTCAAGGCGTACGGGTGCAATCTCGGCGTAGGTCTCCTCCTTAGAGAGCTCGGTGTTGATGCCCTTAGTGCCATCCTCCGCCGTGCGAACAAGCTGTGGGAGGTTGCGGTAGGAGTCTGGACCTGCAACAATATCTACGCCAGTCTCTGGAGCGATAAGCTGCTCCTTGAGTCGCTCTGCCATACAGCCGATAATGCCGACGATAAGGGTTCTCTTGCGCTTCTTGAGCTGACGCATAGCCGACAGACGACCCCAGATGCGCTGCTCGGCGTTGTCGCGGATAGAGCAGGTGTTAATCAGGATGATGTCTGCCTCGTTGATATCCTCGGTGTAGCGATAGCCATTCTGCTGCATAATGGAGACAACAATCTCGCTGTCGCCAGCGTTCATCTGGCAGCCGTAGGTCTCTATGAATAGTTTTCTGCCCTCACCTGTAAGAGGGCGCAGAGTGTTAATCTTCAAAGTAGTAGTGGTTTATATGTTCTGTATCTCGTCCTTCTCTGGCAGCGGCTTGAAGCCCTCACCAAAGGTGTCGTACGCATCGGTAACGACGATAAATGCTGTAGGGTCTACCTCACGAATAGTGCTCTGTACAAGCGGAACATCCTTGTTCGGAACAACGAGGAAAATCATCTCCTTCTCGCTGCCAGAGTACATACCCCTTGATTGGATGTAGGTTGCAGAACGGTCCAAGTCCTTGAGGATAAACTCCTTGAGCGTCTCGTTGTGCTCGTTGAGGATGATGAAAATCAGCTTGTTGTATGAAGCACCGTTGATGGTATATGCCAACACGCGCGAGGTGACATAGATTGTAATGAGCGAGTAGAGCGAGAGCAGCCAACCCTGCGGGTCAGGCTCGCCAGTACCCAAACCAAAGCCGATGACAAGCAGACCCGAGAGTACCACTACAGAGTCGGCAATAAGTACGGCGTTGGAGAAGCCGATGTGAAAATATTTCTGAATCATCATCGCAATGATGTCCGTGCCACCCGTAGTTGCCTGCTGACGAACTACAAGACCTACACCCACGCCGAGGAATACCGAGCCGATAAACGAGGCGAGCATAAGGTGGTCGGAGAGGTCAAGGATACCGCCAAGCATCTGCGCAGGGTCAAGTGCCTGCATCGCCTCCTTAGTAGGGAAGGAGAGGCGAGTGATTAGGTTCATACAGCCTGGGGTGTAGAGCGCCGCCACGATAGTGCGGCTGCCAAACTTGCTGCCGAAAATCAAGAAAGCGAGTATAAGTAGCGGAATATCAAACATATAGCCGAAAGTTCCGACCTGGATGTTAGGGAAGATATTGTGCAGGACAATACTTGCGCCATAGATACCACCAGGAACAATGTTATACGGGCTGATGAAGAATACATAGCCAGCAGCCAGCAGTGTGCAACCCAAGAAGATGAAGAACCAAGAGCTCCACCACTTGAGCGAGAAAACGGGTTGGGTTAATGATTTGATATCCATACAGAATCAGTTATTTGTAATAATCCACAATTAGCGCCCAAAGATACGAAATTTTATCTAAAGATAAAAGCCTTTTTGAAATATTCTATTTCTCGTAGTAGGATTTGTCCAAGCCTAAGGCGAAATCGTTGCGGTTGAGCAGGGCGATGATGGTGATAATGGCGGCAACGGCGGCGTTGAGTGCAAAGCCGAAGGTGTGGGACGAAGTGTGTGCGATTTTGCGGGCGAAGTCGATGATAAACGGGCAGAGGATGATGGCGATATAGTTGGCTGCCATGACGACAGAGAGCGCCTGAGTGGCGAGTTGTGGCGGAGCGATAATTGCCGCCTTGTCGTAGATAAGGGGCTGCATAACACCGTAGCCTAAGCCCGTAAGGACGATGCCGAGCATAAGCATCGCGGGTGTCTTAAATATCGCAAGGCAGAGCAGACCCACTGCGAGGAGTAGCGAGCAAATAGCGTTTGTGTAGGAGCGCGTAAAGGCGATAATTCTGTTCAAAAACAGACCGGGCAGCATAATGGCGAGGAAGAAGAGCGAGATGCTAACACCTGCAAGTTGCTGTCGGATATGGTACTTCTCAAAGAGGAAGGCTGTGTCAAAGGTGACCACCAAGCTGGCGTAGGTGATGACGAAGTAGAAGAGCGTCAGCACCGCCAAGTGGCGACGGTTGATACTGCTCTGGCGGTACTGGTCGCTCTGGCGAGGCTCTGGGGCAGGGCGGTTGTTCCTCAGCGCAAGGCACAGCAGCAGCGACACCCCCGGCAGGAGGTAGACCAGAAAGGAGAGGTGCCAATTTATATCGGCAACATAGCCCGTAAGAGCCGTTGCACCGACAAGGGTAAGGTTGTTTATTGCCGAGCTATAACCGAGCTGCTTGACACGCGCATTGCCCGTAAAATACTCCACCACAAGACCCGTAGAGAGCGGGATAATCATACCCGCGCCGATACCAAGTATGCAGCTGATAACAATTAGCAGGCTCATACTTTTAGCCAGCAGGCAAGCCACTCCGCAGAGGGTAAAAATTGCCAAGCCAGCATAGAGCATCGGCAGCTTATTGCGCCCCGTAGCAAGGCGACCAGCGAGGAGCACGAAGGGGATAATGAGTAGGCTCGGTAGCGATGTAAGCATCTGAATTTCAAGGTCTGACGCCTTAGGGAAGATGTTGTTCATATCTCCCAAGATGGGCGAGACGGCAAGCCCTGGGAGTGATGTTACAGCCGAGACCGACCAGATGGCAATAAGTGTAAGGAGCGAGATAGTCCCCTTTCCGGTGTTGATTTTCATAGTTGCATAGTTTTAGTTATTAACTACGCAAAACAAAAAGAGTGCCTTGTGAGCACTCTTTATCGTTAGGGGAAGCAGACTCTACTCGTTTGCAATCTTGCGCAGAGCCTTAGCAAGTTGGTCGGGACACGATGTTCCGCGACCAGCGCAATCTATACCCTCAAGCCTTGCGATAGCATCCTCAACCTTCATACCAGCGACAAGGGCAGCAATACCCTGAGTATTTCCGCCACATCCGCCCACAAACTGTACGCGGGTGATTGTATCGCCGTCAATCTCGGTGAGAATAGCCTGCGAGCAGGTGCCCGAGGTGTAGTATATATTGCTCTTTACTGCCATTACTTCTTCTCCTTATCGGTAGCTGGCTGCTGCTGTGCAGATGGGTCTGCAACAACCATATTCTTCTCAATACGGAGGGTTACATTGCTATCAACCTCAATGAGAAGTGTTGTCTCCTTAACCTCCTTAACTACGGCGTGAATACCGCCAGCGGTGATAACCTTATCGCCCTTCTTGAGGTTAGCCAAAAACTCCTGCATCTGCTTACGGCGCTTAGACTCTGGACGCCACATAAAGAGCCACATGATAAGAATCATTGCGGCAATCATAATCCAGAAGCCCATACCTGTGCCCTGTGGCTGCTGTGCTGCAGCCTGTAACATTGTAATCATAATTCTGTCTATTTTAAGTTGTTAAATTTTCGTAAAGTTAATCAAAAGCTACAAACCTGCCAAATAATATCCCTATTAGAGCAGACCTTTGCCCGTTTTGAATATCCAACCCTCCTCTACGCCACGGGTGACAATCTTGTCCAATACGCCGTTGATGAAGGTGCTACTGGCTGGGGTAGAGTAGTACTTGGCAATGTCGATATACTCGTTCATCGTAACCTTTACAGGTATAGACGAGAAGTTCTTAGACTCGGAGATTGCCACGGCAAGGATAACATTATCCATCAGCGCCAGACGCTCAATGTCCCAGTTGTTTGTATGGCTGTCAATAAGCTCGCGGTGGTCGTTGAAGTGGACGATAGACTCGCGCAGCAACTTCTTGGCGAAGTCCAAATCCTCCTCGCTCTTGAACTTAGGCAGTAGCTTTATCTGGGTGTGGCTCTCGCGCATAGATGTCAGCGTGCGGGCTGCCATCGTAAGGATATAGCCCAAATCGTCTACCCAGTGGATAGACTGGTCCTCCAGCACGCCCTCCAGCTGCTCGTTCAGCTCCAGAATGTTGAGGAAGATGTTTGCTGCCAACTCTGCATCCTCGCGGAAAGAGCGGGTCTCGGCTGCCATATACTGGCGGTAGAATGGCTGCTCGGTGAGGGTGTTGTAGATATTCTTGATAAGGTCCGCGTTCTCGCTCCACGACATACCCTTAGCGGCGCAGTAGTCTGCAATAGCATCGCACGATGCAATGCGCTCAATGGCCCTATTCTCTACAAATTTGCGGTTTGGATTCAGATCCTCGTAGGTTGGCAACATCTTGTTGCGAGCAATCTCCTGACGCGACTCTGCATAGCGCACAAGCTCTGGCAGCAGCTGCAGGATGTGGAAATAGAGGTCGTAAGCCTTATCTATAGATGCGATAAGCTTCTTCTCGGTAGCGGGGATGTTGTCGCACTCTGTCTGTAGGTGTGCATATACAGCCTTGACAACTTTTACTCGCAATAATCTTCTACTTAACATAAGAACTCGGTTAAATTTGGCGCAAAGGTAACAAAAAAGTTATGGAATGGCAAAACTTTACTATCGGAAAGCACGCCAATCGGCAATATTTTTCTGCTCTTTGACACTTTTTTCAATGGCTGGGTCAATATTTGGGAAGAATTTTAAGCCACTGCGACTCTCCACCTCGGCAATAGATACTACAGCCTGCTGTGGCACAACATTACCCTCGCTACTATTCTCGTAGAGAAAGCCTATAGCCATAAGCTCCTCGGCGTTGGTTATCTGGTCTATGCGCTTGCCCGTATTGCCACTGCGTGTGCGGAGCAGTAGCTTGTAGCAGTGCGATGGGCGGGTGATGTGTCGCCCACGACTGACGAAGGTCGTAGAGTTCTCAAAGAGCGTGCCTACTACGACATAGAGCGTGTCGGCACACATTGACTGGCGGGTGCAGTCCTCTACCTTAGCCCAGTTCTGCTGATTTAGGCGGGCATTCTGAGGGAAGATATTTGTGGCGTAGAATGTCTGCGCATTGGTCTGCCAGCTGTTGTAGCGCGATGCCGAGGGGAGCATATGCCCGCGGTCAAGGGCGCGATTCTCGCTGTCGTTGAAACCTCCTGCAGCAACATTGGGCTGCAAGTGCTGCGCTATGCGTGGCTCGGTGTAGTCATAGCGGATGATGTCGTAGCCACCCTCGCCATACTCTGTCACAGCATCGTCGTATGCCCAGGCATCGGTGCGCTCAATCTTTGGCGTTGTGTAGACTTTATGCAGCGGATATGCCACCCAATGCGGGGTCATCCTACCCGTGTCGTAGCAGACGGTGTAGTTGCGGACTCTTGTGCCGTCGGATAGGGTAGTGAAGTAGCTCTTATAGAGCAGGTTATCTCCCTCAACCTGCACGGGAAGCTCTGCCCAGCGGATGTCGCACTCTGCGCTCTCCTGACTGCTCTCAAGGGGCAAGGTAGGGGGCACTTGAGGAGCGTGGTGCTCGGGGGTGGTATTTTCCACCTGCACGCTCTGCTGAGGCTCATTGCTCTGAGTTGCAGCGGAGGTGTCGTTGTGGAAGTAGTAGATGTATATGCCTACGCAGAGTAGCGCTATAATCGTAATTCGTTTTAACTCTTTCATCGTGCTGTTTGGCTCTACTCTACATAGAGGACAAGACCCTTGAGGTACTCGCCCTCGGGGTGGTAGATGTTGATAGGGTGGTCTGTAGGCTGTGTGAGCTGATGGAGTATGCGCACCTTGCGCCCTGCGATAGCCGCTGCAGTAAATACGGTTGTGCGGAAGAGCTCCTTAGAGACCGCCTGCGAGCAGGAGAAGGTGAATAGTATACCACCGCTCTTAATCTGCGATAACGCCCTGGCATTGAGGCGCTTATATCCCTGCATAGCGTTTCCGAGCACCTTGTGATGCTTTGCAAAAGCGGGTGGGTCAAGGATAATCATATCGTACTTGTCGCCGATGTTCTTCAGGTACTCCACCGCATCGCAAGCTATGGAGCTATGTGGTGCACCCTCGCCAAAGTTGAGCGCTATGTTGGCATCTGCCAGACGGACAGCCTTCTCCGAAGCATCTATGGAGCAGACCTCCTTAGCTCCGCCCGCCAGCGCATAGACCGAGAAGCCGCCAGTGTAGCAGAAGGTGTTGAGTACCGTCCTGCCTGCGGCATAGCGACCTACAAGCTCGCGGTTGAAACGCTGGTCAATGAAGAAGCCGGTCTTCTGACCCTCCTCCCAGTTTACAAGGAACTTGTGCCCATTCTCCAGCACTACATTGTCCTTGTCTGCCGAGCCGTAGAGATAGCCATCTACAGGGTTGAGGTTCGCCTTGAAAGGCACAGTCTGCGCACTCTTGTCGTAGACGGCGGTAATCTTGCCATCAAAGACGGCAACTATAGCCTCTGCAATCTGCTTGCGCGAGCGATACATACCCACCGAGTGGCACTGCACCACAGCCGTAGAGCCGTAGATATCTACCACAAGCCCTGGCAGGTTGTCGCCCTCGCCGTGCACCAGACGGTAGCAGGTGGTCTTCTCACACTCCGTAAGGGCAAGCGTGCGACGCACATCGTAGGCGCTGGCAATGCGACTCTGCCACCACGCATCATCTATCGGCGTCTGCTCAAAGCTGAGCACACGCACAGCTATAGAGCCAATCTGATAGTGACCGCGAGCCAAAAACTCGCCCGAAGCTGAGTATACATCAACAATCTCGCCCTCGGCAAGCTCGCCGCTGCACTCTATATTATATATCGCGCCCGAGAATATCCACGGGTGACAACGCTTGAGAGACTCCTCCTTACCGCGCCTAAGAGTAATTTTTGCTATCATATAACTATATTTGTCACAAAGGTAGTGTTTTTTGTTCGGACAGCCAAATTTTAACCGTCGGATGCGAACAAAACCGAACATACCCGAACGCCCCCTTGTTTGTTCGTTCGTTCGTTCGTTCGTTCGGGTTGCACTCCTAAACTCTGTCGCGCAGCGACACCTCTGAAAGGTTAATGGCCAATAGCCAATGGCTAACAGCTAAAAAAAAGGCTGTCAAACGACAGCCCTTCTGTTACATATTCATACCACCGCAGCAGTGGATGACCTGACCCGACACATAGCTTGACAGGTCGGAAGCGAGGAAGAGTGCCACATTGGCAACATCCTCTGGAGTACCTCCACGGCGGAGTGGAATAGCCTTAGCCCACTGCTCGCGCACCTCCTCCGACAGCTGACCGGTCATCTCGGTGATGATAAAGCCCGGAGCGATGCAGTTTGCACGGATGCCACGAGAGCCCATCTCCTTAGCGATAGACTTTGCAAGGCCAATCATACCAGCCTTAGAGGCTGAGTAGTTGCACTGACCTGCGTTGCCGCTAACGCCCACAACAGAGGACATATTGATGATAGAGCCTGTGCGCTGGCGCGACATTACTGGGGTTACGGCGTGGATAAAGTTGAACGCCGACTTAAGGTTTACATTGATAACAGCATCCCACTGCGCCTCGCTCATACGGAGCATAAGGCCATCCTTGGTGATGCCTGCGTTATTTACAAGGATGTCGATACGACCGAAGTCTGCGACAATCTGCTCCACGACTGCGTGGCTCTGCTCAAAATCGGCAGCATTAGAGGCGTAAGCCTTCACGCGAGTACCGTGAGCCTCAAGCTCTGCAACGGTTGCAAGGACACCATCGTTAAGTTCCAAATCAGTAAAGGCAATGTCTGCTCCCTGCTCCGCAAATCTCATAGCAACGGCTTTGCCGATGCCCCTTCCCGCACCTGTAATAAGGGCGACTTTTCCTTCAAGTAATTTCATAATCAAACAATTTGTTAATAAAATTCGCGTCAAAGGTATGAATTTTTTTGGAAATATGCCTATCTTTGAGGGTTCAAAGTGAAAAAAATGGGATAATAACAATATAAAACGACTATGAAAGATTCACAGATTTTTGATTTGATTGCTCAGGAGCGCAGCCGTCAAATGCGTGGTATTGAGCTTATTGCGTCAGAGAACTTCGTTAGCGACAGCGTTATGGCAGCCATGGGCTCGGTGCTGACAAACAAGTATGCCGAGGGTTACCCTGCAGCTCGCTACTATGGCGGTTGCGAGGTGGTAGATAAGGTTGAGAGCCTCGCCATTGAGCGCCTCTGCCGTCTCTACGGTGCTGAGTATGCTAATGTGCAGCCACACTCAGGCGCACAGGCAAATATGGCGGTGTTCTTCGCTGTCCTCAAGCCAGGTGATACCTTCCTTGGTCTTAACCTTTCGCATGGCGGTCACCTCTCGCACGGCTCGGCTGTAAATATGTCGGGTACATACTTCAATGCAGTTAGCTACTCTGTAAAGGAGAGCGATGGCCGTGTAGACTACGACGAGATGGAGGCAAAGGCACTGGAGTGCAAGCCAAAGCTCATCGTTGGTGGTGCTTCGGCATACTCTCGCGAGTGGGACTACGCGCGTATGCGTGCTATTGCAGATAAGGTAGGCGCGCTGCTGATGATTGATATGGCACACACTGCAGGTCTTATCGCTGCAGGTCTGCTGGAGAATCCAGTGAAGTATGCCCACATCGTAACCTCTACAACCCACAAGACCCTGCGTGGTCCTCGCGGTGGTATCATCCTGCTTGGCAAGGACTTTGATAACCCATGGGGTCTGACAACTCCTAAGGGCGTTGTGAAGAAGATGTCGCAGATTCTCAACTCGGCTGTATTCCCAGGCATCCAGGGCGGTCCGCTGGAGCATGTTATCGCTGCTAAGGCTGTAGCCTTCGGTGAGGCATTGGAGCCTTCGTTCAAGGAGTACCAGACTCAGGTTGTTAAGAATGCTCAGGCTCTGGCTGCTGCATTTATCGCTCGCGGCTACAACATCGTTTCGGGCGGTACAGACAACCACCTTGTGCTTGTAGACCTGCGCACTAAGTTCCCAGAGCTTACAGGTAAGGTTGCTGAGAAGGCACTCGTTGCGGCAGATATTACAACCAATAAGAATATGGTTCCATTTGACTCTCGCTCGGCGTTCCAGACCTCTGGTCTGCGCTTCGGTACCCCTGCAATCACCACCCGTGGTGTGAAGGAGGAGCAGATGGAGGTTATCGTATCGCTTATAGACCGCGTACTTGCAGACCCTGAGAACGAGCAGAATATCGCAACTGTCCGCGCTGAGGTCAATGCGATGATGGAGAAATACCCACTCTTTGCATGGTAGAGTATTTAGAGTTTTTAGAGGCTCTGAGCCAGAACAATAACCGCGAGTGGTTTGCTGCCCATAAGGAGCAGTATAAGGCTTGTGATAGTCGTCTGAAGGCATTTGCGGCGAAGCTGATAAATGGCATCGCCGCCTTTGACCCTTCGGTCGCAGGACTCACTGTGGCTGATTGTACCTACCGCATCTACCGCGATATACGCTTCAGCCACGACAAGAGCCCCTATAAAACTTGGTCGGGCGTCTTTGTCGCTCCCCATGGCAAGAAGGCTGGCTATGCTGGCTACTATGTCCACTTTGAGCCTACGGGCTGCTTTATCTACGCGGGCTCGCACTGCCCAGAACCCGTAGTGCTGCGTAGCATCCGCGAGGAGATACTGGATAATGGCGATAACATGGTGGCGGCTATTGAGCGCTCAAATGGCTTTACGCTCTATACCGAGAATAGCCTTAAGCGTACCCCAAAGGACTTCCCTGCGGGATATAAATACGACGCCCTGCTCCGCCTTAAGGACTTCGGCGTTGAGAAACCGTTGGATGCGGCTCTGCTTAAGGATGAGGATGCACTGCTACGGTCGGTACTTGAGGATTTGCGGTCAATTCATCCGCTGGTAGAGATACTCAACCGAGCAATTAACTACGCCTACGAAGAGATGGTATAATTTTATCGTGAAAAGCACGCATCTGAGTCATATCCCTTAATACCCAGCAATGGCTGTACGCTTTGTACTATCCATCGCTGGGTATTTTCACGATATACCGCACCTACGCACTTTTGACGATAAAATGGCGGTACATATTGTGGTGGAAATCTAAACAGTTAGAATATAGACTCTTTGGTCTCAGTGGTCAGCAGCTCCAACGCCTTGATACCCATAACGGAGTTGCCCTTCGGGTTTAGGCGCGGACTCCATACGGCAACGGAGTACTGCAGCGGATGTATCGCCACAATGCCACCACCCACGCCGCTCTTGCCGGGCAGACCTACAAGGTAGGCAAACTCTCCCGCCTCGTCGTAGAAGCCGCAGGTCTGCATAATGGCATTTATGCGCTTAACCTGTGAGGAGGTTAGGCTAAAGCCCGTGTAGTTAAACTTGCGACGGTGGTTGGCAAATGCTAAGAACGCCAACGATAGCTCGCGACAACTCATCTCAATAGAGCACATGAGGAAGTAGAAGTGTAGCACATCCTCAATGTTGTTCTCTATCGTGCCGTGATACTTGAGCAGGTTTACAATGGCAGCATTCAGATAGCCATTCTCCCGCTCCGATGCAGCAACCTCTCGGTTGTAGTCTATGGTCTGGTTGTTAGATACCGCCCGCACAAAATTTAGAAAATCATCCTCGGGGCTGTTAAGGTGCGAGAGTAGGATGTCGGTCATAACCAACGCTCCCGCATTGATAAACGGGTTGCGCGGCACACCCTTCTCTACCTCAAGCTGCACAAGCGAGTTGAACGCCGTACCCGAAGGCTCCTTGCCAACCCTCTTCCAGAGCTCGTCACCCTTGATAGAGAGACACATAGCCAGCGCAAAGACCTTTGAGATACTCTGTATAGAGAACCGCACATCGGCACTCTCAATCGCCGCCTCCTCGCCATAAATGGTGTGCATACACATACCGAATTGGTCGGGATTAACCTTCGCCAACTCAGGAATATAATCTGCCTGCTTGCCCTCCTTCGCGTATGGCAAAATCGCCTGATAAATACCCTCTAATATCTGCTGATAGTCCATAAAAACACGTTTACGCTAAACAAAGATAACAAAAAATAGAAAACCCCGCACCAAACACTCAATAAAAAAGAGAAGCAAGACCCTCCGCCTCGCTCCTCCTGCTTGTTATCAGTGCCTTAACTGATTTTTCTGTTTTTAGTACTCCTCCTCGTCAAAGTCATCTTGTGTCTTCATAGACCTTTGATTGACAAATTAATATAACTAATTATACCTCTGGGGCAGTATTAGGGCAGTATCTGGCATATTGAGCAGTGCCGAAATGCCTTTTTAATCGCCCTAAAATCGCCTTAAAATCTACTGCTCCTCCTCTTCTTGGAGGATATCTTTGTGCAAAGATAACAAAAAAATAATTTTTATTTTTGTTATACCGAGATTTTTTTTCGGTTTTTTAGATTACTCCAAAATACTTCTCGAAGAACCCTTTCAACTTCTCAATCACGGTCTTCTTTTTCTCCTGTCGGTTGCCACCACCGAAGCGGGACATTGCAGGTAGTATCTTGTCAATATCGGTGCCTGTTGTGCGTATTGCTCCATCACGAAAAGCGTTCTCCACAAATCTTGCGGTCTCGTCTGCTTTGAGGTTCTCGCTTGCGATAATCTCGTCCAAGTCATCCTGCTTACGCTGCTTCACATACGCCTCCCACGCCGCATCAATATCAGTATCGGTATTGACGCTCGCCACGAAGTCCTCAATGAGTTCCTTCTTGCTTCTCAACTGCATACTCGCACTTACTGCCTTGCTGATATTGACGAGTATCTCCTTATTCTTGCAGTTGCTCTCGTGGTAGTTCTTCACCAGAAGCAGGATATAGTCAATGTTAATCTCTACCTGCCTTATCAGTTCAGTCTCAAATATGATGTCATCATTGACCACTTCCTTCTCGCCTTTACCTCTCTTTCTCCACTTATCTTTCAGGTCAAGGTAGTGGCTCTGATAGTCCTGCATCTGTCCATCTGTGAGCAGTTGCTGACCCTCAAACTGGTCAAACGACTGCAATACATTTATGGACTTCAACAGACTACCAAAGAGGGTGATGAAGCGTCTCTCCTCCTCTTCGCCCATAGGTATGTATCCATCAGGGTATTGCTTTTGGAGTTCTTCAACAAGTTCTTTATATCCATAACAATGCTTGCCATTCTCGGCATCATACCCCTCGTAGTATGACTTAAAGTCTTTGAGCAGAACAATGCTCGCCGCATCCTTATCACCGAACAGAGCAATCGCATCATCGGTCTCTTGTTGGAGGTTGCGAAAACATACGATATTACCGAAGGTCTTCACCGAGTTGAGTATTCGGTTGGTGCGACTGTATGCCTGTATCAATCCGTGCTGTTTAAGGTTCTTATCTACAAACAGAGTGTTAAGCGTGGTAGCATCAAATCCCGTCAAGAACATATTGACCACGATGAGCAAATCCACCTGACGGTTCTTCATTCGCAGCGATAGGTCTTTGTAGTAGTTCTGAAACTTATCGCTTGAAGTGTCGTAGTTGGTTGAGAACATCTGGTTGTAATCCTTGATAGCACCCTCCAAGAAGTCTCTGCTTGGTTGGTCAAGGTTGGTAGTGCTCTCGGGGTTCTCCTCAACGAGTATGCCGTCTATCTCCTCCTCGTTTGCTCCGTATGAGTAGATGGTGGCAATCTTCAATCGCTGTGCTTCGGGCAGATGTGCCTGCTGTGCCTTAAACTCGTTGTAATATGCCTTCGCCATCTCAATAGAGGCAACGGCGAACATAGCGTTGAAACCCGCCAGTTTCTGCGTCATCTTGCTCTCCTTGACCTCGCCCTTCTTTGCCTTTGCCATCTGCTCAATGTTCTGGGCAACACGATAGGAGTAGTATGATGACCTCTTGGTCTTCTGGTCAAAGTGCTCCAAGATATACTTCACCACCTCCTTCACTCGTTCAGGGGCAGACATAATACGCTCTCGGTCAATCGCCGAAATCTGCTTGTCCAAGATATCCTCCTTCGTTTTGAGGGTATTCACATAGTCTATGCGAAACGGCAATACATTCTCATCGTTGATAGCATCCACAATGGTGTAGGTGTGGAGTTTATCGCCGAATGCCTGCTGCGTGGTTTTAAGTCTCATATCGCCACCGCTGCCTGCGTTCTGTGCGAAGATAGGTGTGCCCGTGAAACCGAAGATATGGTATTTCTTGAAGTTCTTGGTTATGGCGTTGTGCATCTCACCAAAATTGCTTCGGTGGCACTCGTCAAATATAATCACTACCCTCTGCTGAAAGATAGGATGGTTCTTGTTCTTCTGGATGAAGATGGATAGTTTCTGTATGGTTGTGATGATAATACGATAGTCGTGATAACCGCCGTTCTTATCTCTGTTTTCAAGTTGTCGTTGAAGGACGGAGGTAGATGTGTTGCTGTCCGCTGCACCCTCCTCAAATCGGTTATACTCCTTCATCGTTTGGTAGTCAAGGTCTTTTCTATCCACCACGAAGAGCACCTTGTCTATGTAGTCAAGGCGTGAAGCGAGTTGAGCAGTCTTGAACGAGGTGAGTGTCTTACCCGAACCTGTCGTATGCCATATATAACCACCGCCTTCGGTCTTGCCGTATTGCTTGTAGTTGTGGGCAACCTCTATGCGAGAGATTATACGCTCCGTTGCTGCAATCTGATATGGACGCATCACGAGCAACATCCTTTCGCTCGTAAATACACAATACTTGGTGAGGATGTTTATCAGCGTATGTTTGGCGAAGAATGTGCGTGTAAAGTCAATCAGGTCGTTGATTGTCTTGTTGTTGCTGTCAGTCCAAAACGATGAGAACTCAAACGAGTTGCTCGTCTTCTTACCCTTGTTCTTGCTTCGCTCCTGCTCCTTGATATGGTTGAAGCGAGTAGAGTTGGAGTAATACTTTGTGTTGGTGCCGTTGGATATAACGAAAATCTGCACATACTCATACAGTCCGCTGCCCGCCCAAAAACTATCTCGCTGATAGCGGTCAATCTGATTGAACGCCTCTTTGAGTTGAACACCTCTTCGCTTCAACTCTATATGCACAAGCGGCAGTCCATTGACGAGTATGGAAACATCATAGCGGGCATCGTGGTTGCCCTGCTCCTCCTCGTATTGGTTGATGACTTGTAGGTAGTTGTTGTGAATGTTTCGCTTGTCTATCAGATAGATGTTCTTGGTCTCGCCCGTGTCTCTTTTGAGGACTTGGATATGGTCTTCCTGTATCTTGGCGGTCTTTGCCTCAATGCCTTCGTTCTGGTTGGCAATCACATCATTGAAGAAACGCTCCCACTCGCTGTCGGTGAAGGTGTAGTCGTTAAGTCTCTGCAACTGAACACGGAGGTTATCCACAAGGTCTTTCTCCGTGTGGATAGCGAGGTATTCATATCCCTGCTCGGTGAGGTTCTTAATCAACTCCTGCTCCAATTGTGCTTCGGTCTGGTATTTCTCGCTTGTGCGATACGCAGACTGATAGTCGCTCACAATCGTGTAGTTCTCGTTCTCTGCAATAATGTTGTATTGTGCCATATCTTATGCCTTTTGCTTGAAGGTCAGTAATTGGTCTCTGTAATACTCGTATTGTTTTCGTCTTGCCTCAATCTCGGTGGGTAGTCCTGCGGTGATATCGGTGGTCAAGGTGCTAAATCTATCTAATATATCCACTATCCTCTGTTGCTCTGCGAGAGGTGGGACGGGTATTGGGCAATTGACCATCATCGGTCTTCTGATAGAAACAACAGATGAAGAAACGGAGTTCCTCATTATGTAGTCGTAGAATGTTGCTCCAATGTAGTAATAAACATACCGTGGCAATACATCCTTCTCATTTGGGACAATTCTATATGCTCTTTGGTGTAATGCATATTTGCCCTTAACAAAATGAAAAACTTTTCCAACACCTGCACCATCACCTGCTGTAATAATTGCTGTTTCGTCGTAGTCGTAGTCATTAAGATATAAGACTTCTGAACCTCTTGTGTAAAAAGGATATTGTCCTTCGGTTAGTCCATCTTGTGTGTTATGAGAACCTGTGCCCAATTCACACACATCACCAAGTTTCTTCCATTCAACGCTTACGGCATACCCCCCCCCATTTAAGTCGTTGAATGACAGCAATTTATCACGATAATAGTTGTATTGTTGTAATCTTTTTTGCAGTTCTGCTTGCAATTCTGCTTGCAATTCTGCAAAATTATCTAATATCCTTACTATCTCCTCCTGAACAGGCAGCGGTGGGACAGGGATAGAATGAGTTCTTAAATCCTTTTGTCTAATACCTTTGAGGGTTGAACCTGTTGCGTGAGAATTAAAATATGTTTGTGTTTCATTACCTTCAAGTATGTATTTCAGATATTTTGGACAAACAATTTCTTTATTTGGCTTCAACAAAAGAACACTTTCACTGCAATTCCAATTATCAACAGGTATATCAACTATCGCAACTTTACCAATTGTTCCGATGCCAGATAGCAAAATATCGTCAATCTCCAATCTTGACCTATTCTGTATAATATTGACAGCATCAGGTGTAATTTTATCTGTTTTATCGCTAAAAACAATCTTTCCCGTAGTCATTTCTTTTACGGTAAGGTAATGGCAAGTTGCTCCTTTGCCATTAAGAGTGAAGTTTTTTCTTGGGTTCAAACCAGAGCATATGCTTTTTGTGATACTTTCTATGCTCTTATACTCAACTCCATCGGGGCAATGCTGCTGAATAAGTTCTTCTAATCTGCTCATAGTGTTATCCTTCAATATCAGCAATAATCTTATCTATCTCTGCTCGCAACACATTCTCTCGTGCCACGATCTGGGCAATCTCCTCGTTGAGTTTCACGATATCAACCTGCTCACGGGTGTCCTCCTGCTCAACATAGGTAGAGACAGAGAGGTTGTAGTCGTTCTCCGCAACCACACCGTTCGCCACCAACTTGCAGGTGTAATCAACATCCTTTCTCTCGGCGAAGTAATCAACGATATGCTGGATGTTCTCTGGGGTGAGTTTATTGTTGTTGGTAATCTTCACGCACTCACGGCTCGCATCAATGAAGAGAGTAGAGTTGTCCTTCTTGTTCTTCTTCAATACCATTATACAGGTAGCGATTTGGGTTCCAAAGAAGAGGTTATCAGGGAGTTGGATGATGCAATCAATATAGTTGTTGTCAATCAGATACTGGCGTATCTTCTTCTCCGCTCCGCCACGATACATAATGCCTGGGAAGCAGACTATGCTCGCCGTGCCGTTCGTTGCCAACCACGCAAGCGAGTGCATAATGAACGCAAGGTCTGCCTTTGACTTTGGTGCAAGCACGCCCGCAGGAGCATAGCGAGGGTCGTTGATAAGGGTAATATCGTCATCGCCCTTCCACTTGATAGAGTATGGAGGGTTAGAGACAATCACCTCAAATGGTTCATCGTCCCAATGCTGTGGCGAGAGAAGTGTATCCTCGCAAGCGATATTGAACTTGTCGTAGTCAATGTCGTGCAAGAACATATTGATACGGCAGAGGTTGTAGGTGGTAAGGTTAATCTCCTGACCATAGAAACCCTGACGCACATTGTCCTTGCCGAGTATCTTTGCCGCCTTCAAGAGCAGCGAACCCGAACCGCAAGCAGGGTCATAGACCTTATTGACCTCGCTCTTGCCGAGAGTTGCCAAACGGGTGAGGAGTTCGCTCACCTCCTGTGGTGTGTAATACTCGCCACCGCTCTTACCTGCATTGCTCGCATACATACCCATCAGGTATTCGTAGGCATCACCAAAAGCATCAATCGTATTGTCTTGGTAGTCGCCGAGGTTCATCTGCTGAATACCACGAAGGAGTTTCACCAATTTCTCATTTCGCTTGATGACGGTTGCTCCCAACTTATTTGAATTGACATCAACATCGGCAAACAGACCCTTGAAGTCGTCCTCGCTGTCGGTGCCCTTTGCACTCGCCTCAATAGAGGTGAAAATCTTCTCCAAAGTCTCGTTAAGGTTGGCATCCTTGTCGCACACCTTGCATACATTGCAGAAGAGTTGGCTTGGCAAGATGAAGAAACCCTTCACGCCCACCATCTCCTCACGGATGCACTCGGCAGTGGCATCGTCCAAAGTGGCGTAGTCAAAATCGGTGTTGCCAGTATCCCACTCGCCCTTGTTGATATAGTTGGTGATGTTCTCGCTGATGTAGCGATAGAAGAGCATACCGAGAATGTATGCCTTGAAGTCCCATCCATCTACCGCACCTCGCATCTCATCGGCGATTGCCCATATTGTTCTGTGGAGTTCTGCACGCTCCATCTCCTTCTTATTCTCTGCCATAATCGGTTTGGGTTGTTATAATCAAGTTGTTGTCAATAAGTCTTAACCCACAAAAATAATAATTATTTCGCAGAAGACAAAAAAACAACCGCCATAATGTATAACATTACAGCGGTTGGATATGAAGATATGTTATGCATTGAAGGCGTTATTCTTCTTCGTCTGGTTCTACTCCTCGTTCGTGTTGGTCTATGAAGGAGTGGATGTAGTCTTCACGGAGTTTCACATAACCGTTCTTCGCTGCTTCGGAATAGTCCTTTGCGGTTCTGACCTTGCTGACGGGTTTCTTTCTGTCTTTTTGGTTCTCCTCTGCGACAAAGTCATCAAACTTCAATATGTTTCTGCGTTCAAGAACTGGGAGGTCAAGAGCATACGCATATTCTTTGGGCATTTGAAGCATATAGTTCTTGTCTATTGGCTCGCCAAACGATAGTCCATCTACTCCGCCATTCATCTTCTTACAGTCATACCTCATCTCAACGATATGTAAGTCTTCCTCCATAATAGGGTCTAATATGATAATCACTTCTAAAAGCGAAGGGTCAAAATCATTATCGCCGAGTTCAAGGGTGTATTCATATACGGTATTCTCTTTATCATACACCGTTGCAGTAGTGAGGCGTAATCCATCCTCTTCACTTGCGTTTCGGTGAGCGACGAGGATAGGATGGTTCAGTGCCGATAGCACATTCTCCATTGGCATCTTACCCTTTGAGTTGCCCAACTCATAATATATCTCGCCATTATGACGGATAGCAACACCAGCATCTTGGTGGTCAAAATACTCATAATTGCTTATATCCAGTCTATCGTCATTGAAGCGGAGAAAGTTTCTGTCTCCACCTTGCATCAACTCTTTTGGGTCTTTCAACCAATCATTATCCTCTTTAAAAACAACTCGCATCACCTCATAACGATAACGCTGACCTGCAACACGCACTTTCAATACATTATTCATACCTAAATAATAATTATTTGTATATAAAGTATTTATGCGAATTGGTTATGCTGCCTTCTTCTCTTGCTGCCAACCCTTTTTCTTCATAACCACTTCTTCGGGGACAAACTTGAAATCATCCATAATAGTCTCGCCCGAACTGCTCTCCAACTTTACATTTAGGGTAGCACCGAACATCTCCTTACCAACTACCAACATCGCTTGCTTCACCTTCGCTGCATCGCTCGCCTTACATCCAACACAATCGTGGATGGTATAGAAGTGTTGGACATCGGGTGCAATCGCTTTCAAGCACGCCTTGATATACTTTACCTCCATCTCCGTCATCATAATAGAGAGGTTGTTTCGCTTCTTCGTTGTTCGTCCTGCCGCTGTTGGTTTCTTACGCTTCACCGTCTTCAAATTGGTTCTTGCATCATATACAAGTTTATACAACGCTGGCTCCTCTGCTTTCAGATAAGACATAATAATAAAGTCAAAAGACTTGAATAGACCACCATCCTCCAAATGCACTCTCTTGCTTGCATCTTTCTCCTTCAAGTAGGTTTTCAGATACCACCAGAACGGTGTTTCGTCCTGCTTCTCCGTAGGTTTTATGGCGGTGTAGAGCAGTCGCATAACCAGTGTTTTGATTACTTGTCTTTCATCTTTCGTTATCCCTCTACCGATAGAAATACGACCAATCCACTCATAAAAGTCTCCTTTCTCACAATGTTCTAACCAAGCAGACTTTACATTAGGGTATCGCTCTCGGAGTAGAAGACCCAGCATAGTAGGTTGGGCAGCACTGATATCAACCTCCACCACCTGCTCCCCGTCTATACACAGTTCTTTTCTTATCTCACTATGCATATTGGTCAGGCAGGTGTAGTATCTACCTGCGTTATGTATCAACTTCTCTTCATCGTTGTCCTCGCTGTCATCACTGTGGCGGAGCATATGATAGGTGTCGTGTTCAGCGATAGCACAAACTGCTCTTGCAGCAAACCACTTATCTGTGAAATGTTTCTTCTCGTCTGCTTTCAGCGTAGAGGTAAAGAAAAAGTCATCAAACTTCTCTAAATAGGTCTTCGCCTGTTTATAGACCTTTGGTTCTACCGTCATTGACTTTATTGTTTCAAACTGCCTCTCACCAAACCAATCTTCGTATCCCGCCCAATCAATCTCTATATCCAAGGGTAATGCAACGCTGCCCCTTGAAACACCCTTCATCAGTTCTACCCACTTAAACATATCAACCTTATAATTATATCCGTGAGCACCATCCCTTGAATGACTATAATTATCCTTCACCCCTTCTAACAAACCCATCAAACCAAGAGCGAGGATAACCTTGTGAGCATAAATCTTACTACTACACTTATCCTTCTTACTCTTCTTTACTATCTCCTTCTTATATAACTCAAAGCAAGTTTCACCAAAGCGTCCATTACTAAAACTGCTCTTACAGATAACAAAGAACCACTCCTTAAACTTTCGCTGGTAGTCTTTTCTATTTTCATTTAACTGGTCTTCTAAATCCACCACTTTCTCTGCGTGAGGATATAATCTCTTTGTCATACTCTCATACAACTCAAATCTCTCATCCTTTGTCTTACCTTTCAAACTATCTATGAGGGTCATATACTCTTCATACAACCTCTCAATCCTTCTATTTACTACAATCTCTATCTTCATTACTTTATTATATTATATATATCACATCTCAATCCATTATATGAATGCCGCTTTCAGCAGCATTCTGTTTCTTCTCTCCGTTTCACTATGAGAAGAAACTTTTATATCAATCATTCTCTCTTTCTTCTCTTTCATATCTTTCTTTTCTCTTTTCATTTCACTCTTCTGTCAATTCTCTTTCAACGCCTATATTCGTAATCTTGCTCATTACACTATTAAAAATAACAAAAAATCAGGCGACTTGATAGCCAAATCGCAATCACCCATAAATACTTTATACAAAATAAATTAGAGTTATGAAGATATTTCAGGTTTTATTTAACCGTCCTCTACAATATGAGGATAGAGTTATATACGGCGTGCGTGTTGCTTGCGATGAGGGTAAAGCGAAGCGTCTTATGGACTATGCTGTTGAGATAATCGGTCAATGGTGTTTTACACAAAAGCACGGTGGTAAGATAACAGAGGACTTCACCGAATGGGTAGATAGAGATGGTAATATCTACGGGTCTCGGTCTTCCAGAAAACTATACGCATACACGGCGGCACTCTCAACCCGAACATACTTTCGTATTGATGAGTGGATGGTAGATGACAACTGCGATATAGTGAATGAGATGGAGATAACTGACCCAACAGAGTATTTTAACACCCGCTGTGTATTAGAAGAAGATGATTACAAAACTGGGTATAACGGGTGGTTGCAGGTATATCAGAAGTTGGTTTCAAGGTATCAGACGCTAACCCAAATCAGTTCTACCCATACTGATATGCTGCTGGACTATGACGAACAGGAGATGTTGGGAGAAGAGGATTTGAACCTCCAATATATATTAAATTAGAGGGTGTTGGGTAAGTTGTTATCCTAAATAGTTGATAATCAGCGATATTAAATACCACTATACAATAAACTATGACTTTGGGGTCAATTTTTAGTCAGGAGGATGTCCGATTTGGACATCCTATTTTTTTTATTATTTTGGCCGATATAATTGCCTGTTGGCCAGATAGTTATGAAAATAATTATTTATCTTTGCAGAAGAAAAGTGTTTGATAACCTAACTATAAAGAACATGGACAGCAACCTCATATCAGACAGGCGGTATCTATTCGCCTCATCAATAGTAGATGACGCATTAGATGACTGGTCAGAGGAGCGGCGAACTGAAATGATTATTTCAATCACTGAAATCAAGGAGGCGATGTTGAAAGAGTATCACCCACCGAAATCGGCAGAAAGAAAACACGAAAAAGTATCAAAATAATGAGGGTGGTCAAAATAACGCAAAAGTATCAAAATAACCTTATGATGAGATGATTTGAAACTTGCTATCCACGATAACATTGAAAGCAAATTAACCTAAAAGATTAAAGTGATAGAATATATGGAAGAAAGAACGAAAGTTGTCATCTATGCAAGGGTAAGCACATCCACACAGGACTACACCCGACAGATAACAGAGTTGAGAAATTATGCTTGGAAGCAGAACTACCAAATCGTAAAGGAGTTCAGCGAGAAGATTTCTGGCGGTAAGAAGATAGAGGAGCGAGCAGCAATTAAAGAACTGTTAGATTTCGTCAAGTCGAATAAGGTAGAGAAGGTCTTGGTGTATGAGTGCAGCCGACTTTCTCGCCGCCAACTTGACTTCTTATCAATAATTGAGCAACTGACCGAAGCGAGAGTTAGTCTGTATATCTTACAGAACGGACTTGAAACACTTCTACCTGACGGCAGACCCAACCCGATAGCCAATCTTTGCTTTGGAATTATCGCCGAATTCAATAATCTCGAAAAAATTTTGATCAGGGCGAGAATGGCAAGCGGTTATGAACACCATAGAGCATTGGGTGGTCGTGTTGGTCGCAAGGAGGGATATAGAAAGAGCGAAGAGGACTACCGCACACATTATGACCGAGAGATAACCTTGCTGCAAAAAGGCAACACATTAGCAGATGTGAGAGCCATCACGGGCACATCCATTAACACATTGAGAAAACTGAAAGAGAAGTATTGTTTGGTATGCTGAACATACGAAGAACGATATGGATATATGAGCACTGCGGAGCGGTGTGTGCTGTCAAATGTGTATGCTATGATATAATCGCAATTCTCGCTTTTGCTGGGTATTGCTTGACGCTCCCATTTCGGTTCTTTTGGATACTGTGGAAAGGAGTAAAATAAGTGCGGCAAATGGTCAATTCTTTGATAATTTTTTCTTCGTTTTGTTATATTTGAATATGGAAAGGTTGAGATGAAAGGTTAAGGCAGAAGACGATTTTTTTTGAAAAAAACTTGCCGATTTTCATCATTTTTCTGGAAGATTTGTTATATTTAATATAGAGGTTAATAAATTGGAGATTAGAAAGATAAGTCCAATTTTAGACCTGTTTCAAGTTAGTTTATATTTAATTTTTTATTATATGGAGAATAGTATTAGTTTTATGAAGATGGAGGCTGATATTTCAGCAATCCACACAATGCTCCAGGAGTTGAAGGAGCAGACAGTTGGTAAGGTGTATAACACACAGGAGTTAAGTGAGTATTTGAAGGTCGGTAAAGGAACCATTGATAAGTTGAGACTGGACGGCGAGTTGGAGTTTTCAAAGTTGGGTAGAACGATTGTATATACCCAGCGAGACATTGAGAAGTTATTGGAGAAGAACCATTTTAGTTTTGTTGTGTAATGGAGGGAAAGTTGAAATTGAGAACAGACGCTACACCTAATGAGTATGGCGAGTATCCAGTAGTGATTATGTATTGCACTATGGGTAAGGCAGTGAGAAAGACATCGGACATCAAGGTTGCCCCAGAGCACTGGTTAGATGGTAAGGACAACAAGTATGTTAAGGGCGGAAAGGATGGTCATCCAAAGGCAGCACTACTTAACAACAAGTTGAGAAACTTCAAGGATACATATGATAAGATGATAAACGAGCATCTCGGTGATGGCAACACAATCATAACAGAAGCGGCGTTGAGAGCAATCCTCAATGGAAAATATCAGCAGCATCTTGACACCCAAGAGGGTAAAGTGCCGTTCATACCGTTCGTATTGGAGCATAACGAGGGACTTTACAAAACAGACAAGATTTCAATATCAGTATGGTCGAATGTGAAATGCTATATGAAGAAGTTTGATAAGTTTCTTCGCACGATGAAAAGGATGAACACCAATGAGGACAATATCCTTTACTGCCGAGATGTAAATGCGGATTTGATAAGAGACTATATCATTTGGAGGAAAGAGGTGGAGGGAAACAGTAATGGCACCATCAACAAGGCACTATCACCAATTATAAAGACTGTTAAGGCGTGTTGCAGAAAAGGATGGATAAGCAGAGTGGAGAGTGAAGAAATCAGCGAGTTGTATCTAAATGATGAAGGAAAGTCATTGGATGACAGTATGGAGAAGGAGTTTCTAACTATTGAGCAATTGAGAAAGTTTAAGGAACTTGCTGGCAAGGCGAAGTATGATAGAACAAGAGAATACGCAGATGTATTTCTCTTTGCGTGCTTCACAGGTTTGCGTTGGAGTGATTTGATAAGTTTGAAGTGGAGCGAGATTGATATGGACAAGAATATGATTGCTCGTATGCAGTATAAGGGTCATACTCGTAAAGCAAAAATGCTCTACATCCCGCTCAATGACATATCAAGAGAGATTTTGGAGAAATGGAATGGTAGATACGATGAGTTTGTGTTCGGACTATTGCCTAATGATTACGATTTGAGCGATGAGGCAGATTTCTTAAAGGTGAAGAATGCTGCGAACAGAACCATCAACCAGTCGCTTCAAAGTATAGGTAATAAGATGGGACTGCCCTTCAACCTTCATATACATCTCGGCAGACATACATATGCGATGATGGCACTCAACGGTGGAGTGGATATTAAAACCACCTCTGCATTGCTGGGACACGCTTCTACATTGGTTACGGAGAAGGTATATGCGACATTGCTGCCTAACACGATTGCAGAAATAGTAGGCGACAAACTCAATGTTAAGTTAGATTAACATAAGGACAGAACTTCGGTTTTGTCCTTTTTTGTTTCTGGGCAGTGAAGATGGGTAATTATGGGTAAGTTTTTGACCTCAAAGAGCGGTTTTTCAGAGTTGCTCGCTTTCTTGCAAAAAGTGCCCCAGACAGTGTCTGGGCAGTGTTTGGGCAGTGTGCCACCCCTCACTTACTACTCTTATTTTCGGGAGGATTTGGTCATAGTTTCAGGGCAGTATTTGGGCAGTTTTCGCTCAATTTTGGGTAGTTTTTGGGTAGTTTTTGGGCAAAAAAAGACCGACTGGACTGCCCAATCGGTCATTGCAAATTGTTGATATTTAGGTTTTTAACCTTTCTCAACCTCTTAATACTCTTCCTCGTCAAAGAAGAAATCCTCCTTGGAAGGGTAGTCAGGCCAAATCTCCTCGATGCTCTCGTAGATGTCGCCGTCGTCCTCAATGGCCTCAAGGTTCTCAAGTACCTCAAGTGGTGCGCCAGAACGGTTTGCGTAATCAATAAGCTCCTCTTTGGTTGCTGGCCATGGTGCATCCTCCAATTTTGATGCAAGCTCAAGTGTCCAATACATAACTATCTAAATTTTAAGGTTTTATTCCACCATATTAACGAACAATATCTATCTCTATTGTTCAGGGTGCAAAAATATAAAAAAAATATAATTTACAATATATTTCAGAAATATTTTGTTGTAAAAAGCTGTTGGCTATTCAGAGGAATTTTTTATTAAGGGTCATTAAAGAATATTAAGGGTTATTAATGGTCGTGTTCCGCGACGCTACGCAGTACAGAAAAATTTGCGCTGCCGTAGGCAATCATTAATAACCTTTAATAGCCCTTAATAACCTTTAACTGTTGCGCCACGGATTGCACCGTCGGCATAATCTGGACAGCGGGCAGTACTGCGTAGCCGATACTATGGCTCCCAGAGGAACTCCTGTTCGCCGAGGCGGTCGCACAGCACGCGGCCGAGGGCGTAGAAGTAGTCGGAGAGGCGGTTGAGCAGCAGCATAGAGTTGTTATCCACGCCGAACTGTTCGGC
>JAFTOU010000012.1 GCA_017463615.1 Alistipes sp.
CAACAATGGCTGTACGCTTTAGTACTATCCATCGTTGCCACTTTTTGCCGAGCGTTGTAACTGCACCACTTTGACGATAAAATGGTGCAAGGAATAACCGACGGTGCAAGCCACACCCCTAAACATCGTCGCCTTTGGCGACACCTCTAAAAAGCCAATGGCTAACGGTCAACGGCTAAAAGTAATACTTCACTCCTACGGTTGGGTTTACGCCCAAGTTGAAGTTGAAGGCGGCTGTGTTCATTGCCACGAAGTTTAGGGATGCCAGACCTGCGGAGAGACCGAAGTGTTTTGTAGGGCGGAACTCCAGTGTGAATAATTGCAGACCGATGCCTACACCTGCGGCGTAGTTGCCCGATGCGGCAGCCATTACAAAGCCCGCCTCTATGCCTGGTGTGTAGTAGAGTCCGTCGCAAAGGCGTAGATAGTATGCGAAGTTTGGACAGGCAGTTAGGGAGTGTATGCCACCGCTGAGGGCATAGCCCACACTTACACCCAACTTGCAGTTGTTGGCAACAAAAACTCCAAACTCTGGCTGTATCGCAAAGCCTGCCGCTACCTCTCCGTTATTTGCCGATGTGGCCTGAATGGTAATGCCAGTAGTACCGCCGAAAAACATATCTCCCTTCTTCTGAGCCGAAGCTACGCCACAGCTAAGGAGCAGAGCTGCAGCTACGATAAAAAATCTCTTCATAGTCTTATTTTTTTGGTGAATAGATGTTGCTATGGACAAAAACAGATAACAGCAACAGCCTAAACCATCGCCCTTATTGCCTAAAAAATCGTGTAAAAATGATTTACTTAAATACGCTAAATACCCCCCCCTCAGCGAGTTATCCCCGCCAAGAACACCGCATAGTATGGAAAACGAGTGGTACATATATCCACAAAGATAGTGATAATTTGTTGTAATGCAAATTTTGGCTGTTAGCTGTTGGCCATTGGCTATTAGCTTTTTAAGGGTGTCGCTATGCGACGAGAGTTTAGATTTTATTCGGATTTAGGAAAACCATCGTAGATGGTACAAGAAAAAAGAGAGATTGCAAGTTAAGTTTACTTGAACGAAGCAATGCTCTCTTTTTTATTGTAATAGCCGCAAGGCTATCCTAAACCCGCAACGCGTAGAGGAGAAACAGAGTTTACGACATTCTGTCGTTTCCTCCTCGCGGCTCGGCATAGTCTGCAAGCAGTCTCTGCCCTCGCTCCGCAGCGTCGGTTCTCCAAAAGTTTTTGGAAGGAGTGGTGCTAATCAACATAGTACTCCAGCAGGGTAGCGGTGCCGTTGATTGAGATTTCGTTGGTGTCGGCGGGGAGGAGGAGTACTTCGCCGCGGCGGATGGTCTCTGTGCCATCGTCTGTTGCGATCTCGGCGCTGCCCTCGGTGCAGTAGTAGAGCACGAAGGAGTCTAAGGCGCAGTGGTTGCGCTCTGCAGAGCCCTCTACCTTGAGGATGTTGCAGGTGAAGTAGTCGCAAGAGGCAATCTCCACAGCCTCGTTTATGCGGGCGGTGTACTCACGCTTGCAGTTCTCTACGCCAGAGCTGAAGTCTATAGCATCTACGGCGAGGGCGGTGTGCAGCTCGCGCGATTTGCCCTTGTCGTCCACTCTGTTCCAGTCAAAGATGCGATATGTGAGGTCTACGGGTTGCTGAATCTCTATCAGCGTAACGCCGCCAGAGATAGAGTGCACCGTGCCCGATGGGATAAGGAAGGCGTCGCCAGCCTTAATGCTTACGGGCTCAATAATCTCGGCAACAGTACCCTTTGCTACGGCATCTATATACTGCTCGCGGGTGATTTCAGGATTCTTGAAGCCGATATGGAGCAGTGCGCCTGGCTCGGCATCCACGATATACCACATCTCCGTCTTGCCACAACTATCGTGTCGCTCGGCGGCAATATCATCATCGGGGTGCACCTGAACGGATGTTCTGTCCTTGCAGTGCAGGGTCTTGAGCAGCAGCGGGAAGGTGAGACCATAGCGCTCAAAGACGCTCTCGCCAACCAGTTCACCCATATAGACCTCTATAGCCTCCTGAAGGTTGTTCCCCTTGAAAAAGCCGTTTGATATAACCGAAATATTGCCATCAATGCCCGACACATCCCAACTCTCGCCATAGACTTTGCTCCTATCTACGCGAATGTGCTGACCCCTCTTCATCTCAAGAAGTGCCTCGCCGCCCCAGATGTGCTGTTTGAGTATTGGTTTTAACTTAATCGGGTACATAAAGGTATGTTCTATAAATTAGTAAGTTGTAATTTCCGTTATTGGTAAATTCTATTGCGGTCGCTTTTGGGTTTATTTCGGCATCTTTCGCCGCTTTCCTCGGTTACAATAGGCTATTGCGCCCTCAAAAAAGCGGCAAAACCTATCCGAAATAACCTCCAAAATCGTCTCGCCCTAATTTATAGAACCTACCTTAAGAAATTATTTGAACAATGCTTCAACTCTCTCTACAACCTCAGCCTCATTTGGGTCAAGGTCAAAGACAATACTTGGCTTAAGATGCCAGAGCTGCTTGCCCTCTGTTGCACGACGCTCGCCACCGCCAGTGATGTTGAGCATAATGGTTGCTGAACGGTCAATATTTCCCTTCTCAACCTCTGCAATAAGGGTTGCTAGCGCAATTGCTGGTGCAGGGTGGATATCTATACCCTCAGTCTGGAGGAAGAGCTCTGCAGCCTTTGCTGCCTGCAAATTGTCTGCCATAAGCACATCGCCACCTGTAGCCTTGAGTGCATCGTAGAGTCCGCCCGCCAATGAGTAAGGTGGCTTACGGTTTGAGAGCACCTTTGCATCAATGGTCTCCGCATCGCGGCGAGCCTGATCGTTGTCATAAGGGAGCATTGCGCGTGAGTCTGCCTTCCAAGCCTCGTACATAGGCAGGAATGGGGCATTCTGCGATACCATCAGCTTCATCACATTGTTGCCATAGCGACCATCCTCAATAAGACGCATATTTGCCTCCCAAGCGGCAATAGCGCCAGTGCCGCTACCAACAGCCTGGAAGTAGTAGTCTGGAATACGACCGATAGTAGTCACGGCAGAGAGCACAGTTGTAGCCATACCGTCACGACGGGCGATATTCTTCGCGCCACCCTCGGCGTAGAACATTGGCGACTTGAGCGCAAGGTTGCTCAGGTGTATAGCGTCAAAGTAGTCGCCACCCTTGCGACAGCTGATAAGTTTCACGCAGTCGTTCAGTGGCTCGGTAAACCACATCGCGCTCAGATTGTCCTCCGGAACAGAGAGCAGCAATGGAATATTATTGTCCGAGCACACCTTTGCAAAAGCGCGGGCAGTATTACCTGCAGAGGCAACAACCAAAATCTTGTCACACTTCTCGTCTGTGCGGGCGCATACGCTGTAAGCCTCGGTCTCCTTGAACGAGCAGGTCATCATCTGCGCACCACGCTCAGGGAAGTAGCCGTTGAAGGTAATGTACAGATTCTCAAGACCTAAAGTCTTTGCAAGACCCTCGCTGCGGTATGTTACGGGGGCAGCCTCGCATTTGAGCAGGCGCTTGATAGGCAGCCAGTCGCGGAACTTGTAGAGTCCTGGCTGGTCGTCATATACGTTCAGCTGCTTGTTTGCATAGAGTGCACGAATAAGTGATGGCTTGTTGCAGCCAGCATAGTCAAGTGTCCAACCTGCATCCTCAAAAACATCGCCCGTAGCGACGCAGAGCAGCTTGTATTCTGTAGGGTTAAATTGTGCCATAGTAAGTTATTTTATTTCTTATCTTACAAAGATAGGGATTTATTTGCAATTTAACAAATCTGCCGCGAGAAACTGCTCCAGCTCCACATAGAGTCGCTGCACCGGCAGACCCATAACATTGAAGAACGACCCCTCAATGCCCTCTATCGCCACATAGCCTATCCACTCCTGAATGCCATACGCGCCAGCCTTGTCAAATGGACGATATGTGGTGATGTAGTAGTCAATCTCCTCCGCAGTAATGTCGCGGAAGTGAACAGCGCTAACGACCGAGAAGCTCTGCGAGCGAGTCTTTGTGCGGATAGTTACACCAGTGATAACCTTGTGCGTGCGACCAGAGAGCATGCTGAGCATACTCTCCGCCTCGGCGCGGTCGGCTGGCTTGCCGAGAATCTTACTGTCGGCAATAACCACCGTGTCGGCAGTAAGAACTATATCTCGCTCCTCCAACGGTAGGGGATAGGCGCTGCTCTTGAGCTGTGAGAGGTACTGCGCAACATCCTCAGCTGCAAGTGTTGCAGGGTAGCTCTCCTCGCACTCAAATGGCTGGGCAAGGGTAAACTTTATACCACAAGCTGCAAGTAACTCTCTGCGACGAGGTGAGGCAGAGGCGAGGATTAGGTTGTAACTCTCTAACTTTTTGTGTAGTAACATATTAGAAACGGCGTATTGCTCTTGTGTGATATATATACTGCTTGTAGTTTGTGCTCTGCTTCTGCGTTGCGGCATCTACAATGTAGACCCAGTACTCGTCCATCTCGGTAGAGGAGCGGTATTACCCCTCTGTGGCAATAGATGTTACGACGGCTGGTGCAAATGTATTTCCGCTACTTTATCTGGAAGTCAAGTGTAACGGCGTCGTTGAGCGTAACCACCACATTCTCGGCCTCCTTTACGGGCAGGAAGTTGCTGGAGGAGAGGAATACAAGGTCGCCCATCTTGAGGGTCAGCTTCTGCGTAACCTCTGCCACGCACTGGTCTATGGTGGCGATAATGTCACTATCGGTATGCAAAAATGCCTTCTCGCCAATGTTCATAACCAACGAACTCTCGCCACTCAGCTGCTCTGGAGTGAGCCACTGAGTACCAATAGCGGTAGAGCGGTCAAAGCAGTACGCCTCCTCGCAGGGGAGTGACTCATTAAGCGCCTGCTGCATAACATCTATAGCCACAAATGTTACGCCCGTAGTTACCGAGTCGTAACAGCGCGATGCAAACTTCGGAGCGATGCACTTTGCCAAGCGGGTGATGCGGACAACGATACCGCAGCTGCACATAATATTGTTTGAGAAGCTCGGCAGGTAGAAGTCGTCGTTGTTTCTCAGCACCGCATTGTCGGGGCGCAGGGTTATATATCGGCTCTTTTGTGTAAGAGCATTTTCAAGTACTACGATTTTCATCTATTTAAGTGTATTAACAATTTCTGTTGCGAATCTTTGTGATGCACCCTGGCTGCCAATAAGGCTCTGCAGACGGGCAAAGTCGGCAAGCATAGCCTCGCGCTTAGAGCCACCCTTGAGTATTGAGCGGAGCTCTGTAGCGGCATCTGCAAGGTCTATCTTTGCGCAGACAATCTCGCGCACAGCCTCCTTGCCGAGGTTGATATTTACCAGCGATATGTACGGAATCTTGAGCACATAGGGGCGGAGTGCCTCGTAGAGCTTAGGTACATGATAGAGCACCATTTCGGGAATACCCATCAGCGCCGTCTCAAGGGTCGCAGTGCCCGATGTCACTATCGCAGCCTCGGCTACAGATAGGGTCTGCTGGGTCTGGTTGCAGAGGTATTTTATCTTCTCAGAGCCGTACTTGTCGTACACCTCGCGCTCTATCCACGGCACAGCAGTGACAATAAACTGATAGTCTGGAAATAGCTCCGCTATGGCCGCCATATCGGGTAGGTTTGCCCGTATCTCCGATACGCGACTACCCGCCAGTAGAGCAACGATAGGGCGGGAGTCAAGACCGTTCTGCGCTATAAACTGCTCGCGTGAGGGTAGTGTTAGCCTTCGCTCGGCAATGTCGTCTACAAGCGGATTGCCACAGAAATGGGGCTCTATGCCCTTGCTGCGGAAATAGTCGGTCTCAAATGGAAAGATGGTGTAGATGCGATCTACATACTTTTTCAGACTCTTCACTCGCCACTCCTTCCACGCCCATACCTTCGGAGCTATGTAGTAGTAGACCTTGATACCCTTGCGGTGCGCCCACTTGGCTATGCGCATATTGAACGACGGATAGTCTATCAAGATTATCACATCGGGAGCAAACTGTTCTATGACACTCTTGCAGAGGGCAATCTGACCGAATATGGTCTTTAGATTAAGCAAAACATTGACAAAGCCAAAGAATGACATCTGCTTGTAGTGCATCACAAGCCCATCCTTGCCACCAACCTCAGCCATTCGGTCACCGCCACAAAAACGAAACTGCGCATCGCCATCCTCACTGGCAATACCCCGCATCAACTTACTTCCGTGCAAATCCCCCGACGGCTCCCCCGCAATGATAAAATATTTCATACTCTTTAGCTTTTAGCCATTAGCCATTAGCTGTTGGCTCGCTTATTTGTGCAAAATTAAAAAAAAACGCCGAGAATACCACATCTGTCAAAAATAATTTCTAAATTTGTGGTGCAGTCCACGGGTTGCAGACATAATTACGCAGAAAGTGTAAGTTTATTCTCACGATGGAATCTGGAAAATTCAAAAGGGAGAGGATGAGCGGACATCTTCTCGCGTCGTACCCTGCAATGGGGTATAGGCGTGAGGTTGTTGCTTATTTTATCCCAGGGTATTCCAGAACCTCATCGTTAAAATATGCTTCAGCACCACGCTTTCTTTTTGTTATATAGTGCGATGGAGGTGCTACTCGTGTAAAAATGGCGTATATGAGAAATTTTATTTTGGCATTAGCATTACTTGTGAGTACCACAGCAACAGCGCAAACTTTTAGATTTTTCCAAACCGATAATATTCATAATCAGCTGAGATTGAATACTAAAACAGGCGAAGTGGTGCAAATTCAGGATGATGGGCAGGAGTTTTTAGTGCATCCATCCACGACTCCAGATAATACAATATCAAACAGATACTCTCTGTATAAAACACAGAATATGTGGACATATATTCTGCTGGATAGCTTTAATGGCAAGCTGTGGCAGTGTCAGTATAGTGTGAAGGGTTTGGAATATATATCGTCGTGGGTTATCAATAATCAACCGCTATCATCAACAAATACTGCAAAATTTATAGTTCAACCTATGACAAGTATGTACCAATACTACTTAATAAACGATGAAACAGGTAGCATGTGGAAATTTCAATGGTCTACAAAAGGTGATGATTATCGCTGGATAGAAAGATTTAAGTAATATTTAATAGTATACAGTTATGAAAAAGTTTATAGTATTTTTTGGCGCATTGCTGATTTGTGGTGTTGCAGCTGCACAAGAGAAGATTGATTTTTATAAATTTATTGAGAGTATTGATTGGAACTCAACAAGAGAACAGTTTGTTGAGAAGCATAGGAATATTATACTCCCAGATTCGGTTAGAACTTCAAATGTATTTACTAGGGGAGATAAAGATATTTTTATCCAAAATATTTGTATTGGGGATATTGCAATTGAAGAAGTTATAATACGCTTTGATACATTAGCAAATAAACTTATAAACATATCTATGTCCTATAGTGCTAATTCAGACGAAAGTTCTGACAATATAAAATATCGTCATGATAAGATAACGAATAGCTTAAATGATAATATTGGGGAACCATTTTGTGTAGCGTTTTATAGCTATTATTTTCACAATAATTGTGTAATTTCAGATATGAAATTATCTTCTTATCTTTCTTCAAGATTTTTTAAGATTACACCACCTGCTCCGCGTTATGAAAAAGACTTTAGAGTTGCAAATTGGGGTGATTCAAAGGAAAAGATACGAGATTTAGAGGGAAGGATGGATGAGTCAGGTGGTGACAGAGATGCGTATGGTTTTGAAGATCGTTTAGGGGATTTGAAATGTATAGTTATCTATAAGTTTGCAAATGATAAGTTGATTTGGGCAAAATATATGTTTGAAGATATAGAGGATGATAAGGCAATTTATCATTATAATCGTTTTGAAAAGATGCTTGATAGGAAATATGGAGTTGTTAGCAAAGATGGAACACACTGGAAAGATGGTAAATATGAGGAGGAATACAAGGATAAAGAGATTGAAGCTATCAAAAAAGAATATAGAAAAAGATATAAGTTCTGGTGCAATGGACCGACAGAGGTGTTTATGGGGATTATAGATTCTGACAATACTAAAAACGGTTGGTACTTAACAATAGAATACCATAGTCGTGAAATGGAGAAGATTCAAGAACAAGCCGTCTTTGATGCTTTGTAAAAGGTAAAAACTAAGAGCTAACTGCAATCGCAGTTAGCTCTTAGTTTACTTGCCAATGGCCAATGGCTAATAGCCAAAATTACTCCAAAAGGTCTGGTCTTAGTACTTTTGTGCGCTCGTAGGCTTGTTCCTCTTGCCACTTGGCGATTTCGGCGAAGTTGCCGGAGGTGAGCACCTCGGGTACTTTCCAGCCGTTGAACTCTGCGGGGCGGGTGTAGACTGGTGGGGCGAGAAGGTCGTCCTGGAAGCAGTCTGTGAGGGCTGAGGCCTCGTCGCCGATAGCGCCTGGTAGCAGGCGGACAACGGAGTCGGTGATGATTGCAGCAGCGAGCTCGCCGCCCGTGAGCACATAGTCGCCGATAGATATTTCGCGGGTGATAAGGTGCTCGCGGATGCGGTAGTCTATGCCCTTATAGTGGCCACAGAGGATGATGATATTCTCAAGGGTTGAGAGGCGGTTTGCCTCGTGCTGGTCGTAGCGGATGCCGTCGGGCGAGGTGAAGATAATCTCGTCGTAATGGCGCTCGGATTTGAGCTTCTCAATGCAGCGGAAGACTGGCTCAATCTTCATAACCATACCCGCCTCGCCACCGAAAGGGTAGTCGTCTACCGTGCGGCGCTTATCGTCGGTATAGTCGCGCAGGTTGTGGATAACAATCTCCACAAAACCGCCCTCCTGAGCACGCTTGAGGATAGACTCGTTGAGCGGGGAGGTGAGCAGGTCGGGAACTACTGTAATTATATCTATACGCATAGGATAGCAGTTTTAGAATCTTATTTCGCCATTGATAGCCTCTACGACAAATGGGTTGTAGAGCGACTCGTGACCGATGGTACTCTTCTCGCTATGACCTGGGTAGATGGTAATCTCGTCGCCCAGAGGAATGAGATTCTCAAGGATGGAGTGCATCAGGGTGCTGTAGTCGCCACCAGGGAGGTCACTGCGGCCGATGCTCTCGCGGAAGAGGGTGTCGCCCGTAAACATCTGCTGTGACTGCTGGTGCAGAAGACATACGCCACCAGGGGTATGACCCGGGGTGCGGATAATCTTGAGCTCGGTATTGCCGAAGTGGATGCTATCTATGGTCTCAAGGTCGATGTCAATCTCTGGTACACTCTCCACCTTGCCCGAGCAGAACATCGAGAAACTCTCGGTAGCCGTTGTGCGCAGATAGTCGTCCTTAGCGGAGAGGGCAAACTTGACGCCGTACTTATCCTTGAGGAACTTAACGCCTAAAATATGGTCAAAGTGGCCGTGGGTATTTACCGCCATAACGGGCTTGAGCTTCTGCTCGGCGATAAAAGCAGCTAAGCGGTCGTGCTCCTCTGCAGAGGCGTTGCCAGCATCTATGATGATACACTCCAGACTCTCGTCCCAAACAACAAAGGTGTTCTCCTGCAGCGGGTTAAAGACAAATTTTACTATGTTCATATCTCTTTGTTTTATCTGTTATCCATTTTATCTGACAAAGATAGCAAATAAACGGTAAAGTTGAAAGAGCCACCGAAAAAATTGACACAAAGAGCACGAATTGCCCCATATTTGCATCTGTCGCCGAAAAAACAGACTTTGTTATGAGTGCGATTAAATACATTGGCGTTGATGATACGGACCTTGACCTATTTGAGGGTCTGTATGCCATTCCGAATGGGATTTCGTATAACTCCTACCTGATAGTAGACCGCAAGGTTGCCATTATGGATACTGTAGATATCCGCAAGTGTGAGCAGTGGCTTGCGCTACTGGATAGGGCACTTGAGGGTCGCGAACCAGACTATCTTGTCGTTCACCACATGGAGCCAGACCATGCGGGCTCGGTGGCGGCTGTTGTTGCGCGATTTCCGAATATCAAGATTGTCTGCTCAGCCCGCGCACAGAAGATGCTGCCGCAATTTTTTGAGGGTATAGAGTTTGTCCAGCGTACGGTTGTCGTTGCCGAGGGGGATACAATCTCGCTGGGCGAGCATACGCTCAAGTTCTTTATGGCGCCGATGGTGCACTGGATAGAGGTTATGGTGAGCTATGAACTGCGCGAGCGGGTGCTCTTCTCGGCAGATGCGTTTGGCAAGTTCGGCGCGCTGAGCCATAGGGAGGAGTGGGCAAAGGAGGCGCGAAGATACTACTTTAACATCTGTGGCAAGTACGGTGTGCCGGTGCAGGCACTGCTGAAGAGGGTGGCAATGCTGGATGTCAGCGCGATATATCCACTGCATGGACCGCAGCTTACGGAGAATATAGAGTACTATATCGGGCTGTACGACTGCTGGAGTAGGTACGAGGTGGAGACCGAGGGCGTGTTTATCGCCTACGCATCTATCTATGGCGGTACGGCTGCAGTTGCGCATCGGTTTGCCGATATGCTACGCACGATGGGTATTCCGAAGGTGGTTGTCTCAGATTTGTGCCGCGAGGATATCTCTGGCGCTGTGGCGAATGCCTTTCGTATGGGTACGCTGGTGCTCGCTGCAGCCTCGTATGATGGCGATGTTTTCCCGCCTATGCACGAATTTCTGCACCACCTGCAGTTGAAGGGCTACCGTAACCGTAGGGTGGCAATTATAGAGAATGGCTCGTGGGCTCCAAGCGCTGCAAGGGCAATAAAGGCGATGCTTGAGCCGATGAAGGATATAGAGATTCTTGAGCCTACGGTGACAATCCTCTCGCGCCTCAAGGAGTCGGATATGCCAGCGTTGGAGCGTCTTGCAGAGCAGGTGGTACGACAATAACAAAAGATGGTGTTCAAACGAACACCATCTTATTTTTACTCCTTGAGGCGGAATTTTGTGTTTACGGAGTAGGAGAGTTTTATCTTCTTGAACTCTACGGGCTCCTCGGCAGGGGTGGACTCCTCGTTGGTGGCTTTTGCCATTGTGCGCATCATTACGCGGTCGGAGTAGTAGGTAGGGGTTACGCCGCGGTTGGAGTCGTAGATGTATATGCAGGCGCCGATGGTCTGACCTACAGCCTCGGCAAGCTCTGTAGCTACAGTTTTGGCGTTGAGCATCGCCTGCTTGCGGCACTGGCTCTTGTACTGCTCAATGTCGGTGTGCGACACGCGCGTGATGTTGATATCCGAGATGCCCATCTCGCCCAGCTTATCGTAGACCGCCATAACATCCTCGGCCGTAGAGAGCAGAAGCTGATATTTTGCCGTTGCGAGCGATGTGCCACGCTTGTAGTAGGAGCTTGACATATTCTCCATAGTCAGCTGCTTCTCGGTATCAATACCGAGCGACTTGAGGGCAGCGACCATCTGTCGGCGCTGCAGTTCTATAGCCTGACGACCCTTGGTGTCACTCTCGTCAAGGACAATGGAGAGGTATATCTGGTTTGGTACAATCTCTATCTCCGAAAGTCCATTTACTTGGATGTAGTTCTCCTCACGCTCCTGCGCCATAACTGGCAGGGCAAGTGCCAATGCAAAAATTGCAATCAAAAATCGTTTCATAGTTCTGTCTGTTTGTTATATAGATAACGGTGCGAAGTGCAAAAATATTGCAAAAAACGAAGGTTGCCCTTGGGACAACCTTCGTAAAATAGTATCTGATGCAACTATCTGTACATACCTATAGTCTTGTACATCAGCTCCTTATCCTCTGGCGACATAGGACTCTCGCGGTAGAAGACCAAATCGCCATCCTTGGTGATGAACATCAGCACAAACTTATTATTCACATCTGGCAGCTTCCACGCATTGCGCAGGCTGTGGTCGTTATCGGCATAGTTGAGCGATGGAACATTCTTGCCCAGCACCATCTTCACAACGCCACGAACAAGACCCGATGGCAGCTTCGTATCGGCAAGGTTGAGCACCGCATAGCCCTGAATGTCGGGGCTGTAGGTCTTGCCTTTCTCCTTGAGCTTACCGTCTGCCTTGAGCTCCTTCTCAAGGTCGCGGTTAGCACTCTCGCGGACATACGACTCAGGGTCTACATAGAAGAGGAACATGTGGCGAGAGCCATAGTCCGGAAGGTCGGACAGGTCGTTGCTCAGCGTAACGATAGTGGGGTTTACCACATGATATGGGTTCTCGGGCGATACGCTGTAGAGGAACTCGCGGGTAACGGCATCTGGAGCCAATGGGCGAGCCTTCTTGCTTGCCAACTTGGTACTCATCTCGGCAGAGCCTAACTTCTCGCGCTTCTCGCGATCCTTCTCCTTGTCGCTCTTAGCGCTACTGTCGGCAAAAACGGGTGTTGAAATCAGGAGTGATGCTATTATAAAAAGGTGTTTCAGTCTCATATCAATTCAATTTTAGTTTATACAAATCTATCGCTTCTCTAATTTAACGACATTCTCTACATGGTGAGTATGTGGGAACATATCTACTGGCTGCACGCTAACCACGCGATACATACCGCTCATAAGGGCGAGGTCGCGCGCCTGTGTTGCAGGGTTGCAGCTTACATAGACAATACGCTTTGGTGCGGCGTTCAGGATAACATCAATAACCGGCTCGTCTACACCCGCACGCGGAGGGTCAAGGATAATAACATCTGGGCGACCATTGCGTGCGATAAAGTCGTTGTCAAGCACCTTCTTCATATCGCCCGCGTAGAATACGGTATTCTCAATGCCGTTGATAGCCGAGTTCACCTTCGCATCCTCAATAGCCTCTGGCACATACTCAATACCCACAACCTTCTTGCACTGCTTTGCGCAGAAGTTGGCGATAGTGCCCGTGCCGGTATATAGGTCGTAGAGGATATCATTCTGCTCAAGCGCTGCCGCCTCGCGGGTGACCTTGTAGAGCTCGTACGCCTGCTCGGAGTTGGTCTGGTAGAAGGATTTTGGACCTACCTTGAACTGCAGCCCCTCCATACTCTCAAAGATATGGTCCTTGCCAGCGTAGCAGATAGGGGTCTGGTCGGTGAGTGAGTCGTTCCACTTCTCGTTTACAAAGTATATGAGCGAGGTAATCTCAGGGAAACGCTCCTTGATAGCATCCAGTAGGGCAGTGATGCGCGGCTGGTCGTTCTCGTTAAAGACTACGCAGAGCATAATGTCGCCCGTAGAGGCTGTGCGGATGATAATGCCGCGCATAAGTCCCTGATGCTCACGCGCATTGTGGAAGGTGTAACCGTGCTCTATGCAGTAGGCCTTGATAAAGTCGCGGATGGCATTAGATGGCTCTGCCTGCAGGTGACACTTGCGAATATCAAGCACCTTGTCAAACATATTCGGCACATGGAAACCAAGCGCAGGTGCTGGCGCGATGTCGCCACCCTGTGCAATCTCCTCGTAGGTCAGCCAGCGACGGTCTGCAAAGGTAAACTCCAACTTGTTGCGGTAGTAGAGCTGCTTTGCCGAGCCTAAGCACGGCTTAACCTCTGGAATCTCTACCTTGCCGATGCGTACCAGCTGGTCGCGCACCTGCTCGGTCTTAAATCGTAGCTGCTCGGAGTATGGCAGATTCTGCCACTTGCAACCACCGCATACGCCAAAGTGCTCGCACGCAGGCTCACAGCGAAGCTCTGAACGCTTTACGAAGTTTACCACCGTACCCTCCATAAAACGACGCTTCTTCGCCTTTATCTGCACATCTACAACATCCCCAGGAACGGTCATCGGCACAAATACCACCATCCCGTCGTGATGCCCCATAGCCTTACCCTCCGCCGCGAGGGTCGTTATCTCTAACCCCTCAATGAAGGGTAATTGAGCTCTTTTTCTTGCCATAACTTCACAATTAACGCGCAAAGGTAGTAAAAATTTGATGATAAACAATAAAATTACCTTGTCCTATTCAGATGTTCAAATATCAAATAACGCGCAGTTGCGTAAAAAAATGTGTTTTATTTTGTCAATCAAAAAAAATGTTTTACCTTTGCACCACCAAAAACGATTTGGAGCGATGAATTCGTAGCTCAGTAGGTAGAGCACAACACTTTTAATGTTGGGGTCCTGGGTTCGAACCCCAGCGAGTTCACCAGACGACTGCAGAAATGCGGTCGTCTTTTTTGTATTTTGTGCTATGGGAGCATATATAAATCTCCATTTTCTTCGGTAATCTGCGCACAGTCTTGCTTGTTTACGAAACTTTTTCTAATTTTGTAGTGCCGTGAGCTATCTCTACGCGGCAGACATATTTTGATGAAAGTGTATTAGCTTTTATCCCTTTCGGAAATCTGGAAAATTTCATTGCACAGGGGAAGCAACACACTCGTCACTTCGTATTGTATAGTTTGGGGTGCTTTTTGCCCTATGCTCAATACGAGTGTGGGGTATTGTTTATTTGTGCAGGGCATTCCAGAGCCTCCGAAAGATAGACTAATCAACTCCACACTTTCTTTTTATATAATCCACCGCATAGGAGTTGCTACGGTAACCAAAACTTATTTTCGTATGAAAAAACTGTTCGTGATTATTGTATGTCTATTGTGTGGAGTTGCAACATCATTAGCGCAGGAAAGATTAGATTCATTATTCTATCTAAATGGAAAGATAGAAGTTGTTTCAATCTTGAAAAATTCCAGCCAAGCAATTGAATGCAACTATATTGGCGAAGATTTGGTCTCTTTAATTGAGAAGTCAGAGTTGTATAAAATTGTTTTTAGGAGTGGAAGAGTAGAGGTGTGTAACGAGGTGAAAAAGGTGGAATATGATCAGATTTATTTTGCTAATGGAAGTATGATTGATGCGAAAGTAGTTAAATTGTCAGAAGAGTCAGTTGACTATGTATTGCCCAATGAGAACTTACCTATTACCACATATAAATCGTTACTTAACAAAATTGTATTCGCTAATGGTAGAATTGAGAAATTTGGTAATTTGTTGCAGATTAAACGAATAACATCTGAAGAGCAGTGGGAGGATGTAGTTGTTTCTTATAATGAATCTGATACAAGAGGATTAGAAAGAGTTGCGGAGATATCCAAAGCATCAGGTTGGGGTGGTGAGCTAGCTTCAGGTGTCGGATATAATAAAGCTATCAAACTTTGTCAAAAAGAGGCAGCAAAACTTAGATGTGGACTTATTTTGATAAATGCTACACCTAATGCTCAGAATGTACGATATGGAGCGGGTGTTAGAGTTAATGTCACAGCTTATCGTTTGCCTAAACGGAATACGTCTAATGTAAATACAGAGCCTTTGTCATTGTATGGACTCTATGGGGACGATGCAGTAATAGTAGAGCTGTCAGAGGATGGCAAGCACGGCAAGGCGATAAAGACTTTTAATATGGTCAGTTCGTATAGGAATGCTCAGCTGAAATGTCAAGAATTAGAGATAGGTGAGGGTTGGAGATTGCCTAATACGGGGGAGATGCTCTCTATTATGAAGAATAGAGATGTAATAAACAAAACCCTTAAAGCAGAGGGTCTGGTGCTCTTGTCTTCAAAGTTTAACTATTGGTGTTATGCTGCAGAGCCGACAATAATAGATGCAAAAACACTCCAAACAGCAGTCCGCGGTCAAAACCAACTTGCATACGATTACATCGCAATCTTAGACTTTTAATAATACAAAACGGCGAACAGATTTCTGCTCGCCGTTGTTGTTTATAAATCAATGTTGTTATTCCTTCACCAGGACCACATAGTCGCCAGCGGCGAGGGTGGTGGTGTAGGTTGCAGAGGTGAGCTCTACAGCGGCATCGGTGATGAGGTTTTTCCAAGTGCCCTGGACTGGAACATTGCAAGTTGCAGTGCTTGAGGCGTTGGTGAAGTTTGCCATAACGATGACGCTACCTGCAGTTGTGCTGTAGACCAGGGTCTTAGCTGCCATATTTGCGTCGCCGACCTTCCAAGTGTCAATAGCTGGCTTACCATCAAAGCCGTACATGTCAGGGTGGGTAGTACGGAAGGTGATGCACTTGCTAACGGCGTCGTAGAGGGCCTTGCGCTCAGCAACCTGCATATACTCCCAATGTACAGGCTTAGGCTCAACCTTCTGGCTATCATCATCGCCGATAGTTACATCGTAGCCCATCTCGCCAAACTGCCACATCATCTTTGGATATGGAGAGAGGAAGTGGAGTGCGTAAGCAGCCTGCAGGTGCTTAGAGATACGACCCCAGTCGCTCTTAACATAGCTCTGACCATAAGCGATAGCCTTATAAGCAACGCGCTCCTCGTCGTGGTCCTCAATATTACCTACGCGACCGAATGCTGCAGCACCGCTGAAGTCACTCTTGCCAGTCCAACCCATAACGGTCTCAGAGTATGGCTCTACAGCCTTACGCCACAGAAGGATACCCTTGTATGCTGCCAGCTCCTCCTCCTCTTGATAGTCAGAGAGGTGCTCAAGGATGATGTAAGCGTCCTCCTCTACCTCGCGGATAGCGTCTGCATACTCCTTAATAATTGCAATACGAGAGGCGTCGTAAGCGTTCCAAGTGCCCACATTGCTACCAGAGTTCTTCTGTGTAAGACCCTTAGAGAGGTCAAAGCGGAAACCGTCAATATTGTACTCTGTGAGCCAGTACTGGAGCATAGTCTTGAAGTACTCGCGGGTCTTTGGATACTCGTGGTTGAAGTCGTGGAATACATTGAATGGGTGGCGAGCAACCTTGTTGAAGAATGGGTTGTTGTTAGATGCCTGACCGTCGCTGTCGCACCACATCTTCATCCATGGGTGCAGACCTGTAGCGTGGTTGATAACAATATCTACGATAACGGCGATACCGCGCTTGTGGCACTCGTCAATAAAGGTCTTGTAGTCCTCTACAGTACCGTAAGCCTTATCGGCTGCGAAGTAGAAGCAAGGGTTGTAGCCCCAGCTGTTGTTGCCGTCAAACTCGTGGATAGGCATCAGCTCAATAGCGTTTATACCCAGAGTCTTGATGTGGTCGAGCTTTGCAAGGGCAGCCTTCACGCTACGCTCAGTAGTAAAGTCGCGGAACAGAAGCTCGTAGATAGCGAGGCTATTCTGCTTAGGACGCTGGAAGTCAGCCACCTGCCAGTTGTAGGTTGCAGGGGTGGTAGCGAATACAGAGACTACATCGTTGGTCTTATCGGCAGGATACTGACGAAGGTTAGGGTAGATAGTACCATTCTCGTTAATCCACTTGTCGTTCCAAGGGTCAAGAATCTTTGTACAGTATGGGTCTGCGCACTTGATGGTCTTATCTACCAGGAACTGGTATGCCACCTCGGTATTTGGAGCAAGATCGTCAATAGTTGTCCAGAAGTAGTCACCATCCTTCTTCATCATATTTGCGTTAGAAGGGACGAAGTCGTTGAAGTCGCCCAGAAGCACCACCTGCTCCTTGCCTGGAGCGTAGAGAACAACTGTTGCGCTGCTGCCATTTACGGTTACACCATCCTTAACACCTGCAGGACGAGCCTCGGTAGGGGTTGTGCCCAAAACGGTTGTGTAGACAAGCTCGGTAACGGTCTTGGTGTTGTTTGTAGCCTCAGCCTTGAATACTGCATCCTCGCTGGTAGTTGTGCTGTAGGTCCACTTGAGGTCCTTGCCGTCAGATGTAGCTACAACCTGATCGTTCTTGTAGAGGGTTACGGCTGTTGCATCCTTAGCGGCAACAGATACGGTGTAGTCCTTATTAAGGTCAAGGATAGAGCGGTTTGCAGGCGATACAATCTTCACTGCAAGGCCTGGCTCCGAAATCTCTACGAAGATATCGCTACCGTTGTCCTTCATCTCCTTAGTACCATCGTCCGAGCGGAATACGAATGCAAGGTGGGTGATGGTCTCCGATGCAGGAATGCCGTAGAATGCACGAGGGCCACCCTTGATGGCGAACTTGTAAACATTGTTCTTTACCTTTGTGAGGCGGCAGCTCTTGTCGTTTACATCCCAGTCAAACTTTACATACTTCCAGTCGGCGGTAGATGTACTTGCTGCGGTGAGAACACCTGTGTGAGCATAAATCTGACCGCTGTAGCCCTCCAGAGCAGTGCCCTCGGTGTTGATGAATACGGTTACATCCGTAGTCATATCGGCTGTAACGAATGTAGGGTCGGTAGAGATGAGTGGATACTGCTCATCTGTAGTGTCGCTTGGGTTGTCCTCGCCGCCATTTGGCTCATTTGGCGTCTGCTGACCACCTCCAATCGGTTTGTTCATAGCGCGGTCTGTGTCGGTACAAGCCGCCATAACAAATGCCGAAAGGAGCATTAGGATTAAAAGATTAAGTTTTTTCATAGTTTTATAAATTAGTTTTTTGTTAGAATCACTCTCGCAAAATTGAATAAAAACGGTTGTTTGAAAAAATCTTCGCGCGCGAGCGGCGTAATAAAGTGTATGAGATAGCGAAAAACCTCTATGAATGGGCGTAAAAAAGGCGGCAATTTGCCGCCCTTTGAGTGTCAATGGTTTACATACCTTGCTGCTCTCCACTCTCTAACCACGCCATAAAATCGGCAGTCTTGCTACGGCTGACAAAGGAGTCTATATCGCTGGCAGGCTTGAGTGTCAGCTTGATACGATTGCCGAGGCGCTTTGCGACATTTCCGACAGCCTTGTCGGCAACGATGCAGCTGCGCGAGATACGGAAGAAGTTGGCAGGGTTAAGCTCGCGACTGATAGTGTCAAGCGAGATATCCATCAGGTACTTCTCGCCCGAGGTGCTCATCAAATATGTGCAGCCCTCCTCGGAGTAGAAGTAGGCGATGTTGGCGGTCTCAATCATCACAATCTTGTCGTTGTAGCGCAGTAGGTAACGCTGTTTATAACGGCGTGACTCTGAGGATATTGCACTTCGCAATGCGTCTATATCCATATTGGCATTACTCTTAGCCTTGCGCGTGCGGCAACGCTCTAATGCGCGGGAGAGGTCTGTGGCGCTTACAGGCTTGAGCAGGTAGTCGATAGAATTTACCTCAAAGGCCTTTATGGCGTAGTTGTTATACGCCGTAACGATGATTACTGGACAAGCTATCTGCACGCGCTCAAAGATGTCAAAGCACTTGCCATCCGAGAGCTCCACATCCATAAATATCACATCGGGATAGCTCTCTGTGGTCTCAAGATAATTGACGCTCTTATCTACGCTGTCAAGCACGGCGCAGATGCGTATATCGTCAAAATTACTTGTCAGCGCCCGGACTAATGCCTGCTGTGCAACAAGCTCATCTTCAATGATTAAAACATTCATAGGTCGGTTGGTTTATATTAGCGGTAGTTTTACTTCAAAGTAGTCGTCGGTTTTAGTAACAACAATATCCTGGCCAATGGCGGCAATATACTGCTTAGATATATTCTTGAGTCCCACCTTGGTGCTATCGGTGCTGGAGCTCTTTGGCTGGTAGTTGTTGCGAACAACAATATACTCCTGCTCGGTAGTGATGGTTATATGCAGTGGCTGCTCGGCGCGAACAATATTGTGCTTAAAGGCGTTCTCTATAAGCACCTGCAGGCTGCACTGGACAACATATCTATTTCGTGTCGTATCGTCAATATCGCGCTCAAGGGTAAAGCCATACGGAAAGCGCACCTTGAGCAGGTCTGTATATTGGTCAATAAAGACCAACTCCTCCTGCAGACGCACAAGATGTTCGTTCTCGTTTTGAAGCATATAACGATAGAGCGCTGCGAGTTTTCGAACATACTCCGACGCCTCTTCACTCTTCTGCTCCTCAATCAATCCGTTGAGAATATTGAGCGAGTTGAAGAGGAAGTGTGGGTTTACCTGCTGCTTGAGGATATTATACTGAAATTGTGCCAAACGACGCTTCTCCTGCTCCTTCTCAATGCGACTGCGGGTCTGGTAGACATAGGCAATAAGGGCCATCACCACAAAGATTACTAAGCTGGCGATAATGGTGATGGAGAATAGCTGCACAAAGGTAGTATCCTTGAATGGCTCATCTGTGCCGAAAGGGAGGTTGTAGCCGATGATGATGGCAGAGATGAAGGCTATGGCACCCGTCTCGGTGATAATACCGACCATATAACCCAGTGGGGTAGAGAGCCAACTGTATCGGTTGTAGGCAATAAGATAGAGGATGTTGCTACAGATAAGTACGATGATAGCCAGTGAGTTACCCAGCAGCAACCTGAGCGAGATATTTACCGCCTCCTCGGTGAGCATATCGCCGAAGATTTTGGAGTATATCACGCGGATAAGCAACAGCACGCCAATCATCAACACCATAGGCAGCATCTTTGGCATCCATAGGTTGCGGTGCGACCCCCCCCCGATAGCATTGAAGAGAATCAGTAGCCCAAAGCCGATAATCTCCGTAGTTACTAACGATGTTACGGCGTGCAAAGCGGGTGCGTGGAGGATGTTGGAGAGCAGAATTGCACCGTATGTTCCGCAGATAAATCCGATGATATTTCCGCCAATAACACTTGCAGCAATAACGCCCAGACCTTGACCTCGGCGAATGGCGATAATTGTAATCATAGAGACGGTGGCTACTGTAAGTAGCAACTCGTCAGTAACGCCAAAAAAGCCACACAACAGAACGATGATTGCGTGGACAACTGCGAATATGTGTATTATGCCAGAACAACGAAGTCCTTTCATAGGGTAAAATCTCTAAAACAGTTCAAATTTAATACAAAATTATCAATTCTACAAACAATTTGTAAATTTTTAATAAATGTTGTGTTGCGAAATGTTGCAAAATACCTTCCCATTCAACCGCTTTTTTCGCCATTTCATAGAGCAAATTGCACCACTCGCACGACAACATTTTCATGGTAAAAAAATATTTTCAAAATTTGTCTATTGACAATAGTAGTTTTGAAATTTATTAAAAATTTTTAATATTATGCAAATAACAAAACCTAATCTCTCATTCTGGCAGATATGGAATCTGAGCTTTGGATTCTTTGGAGTGCAGATTGCCTATGCGCTTCAGAGTGCCAACATCAGCCGTATCTTCGCCACTCTCGGAGCAGATCCTCACAGCCTGAGCTACTTCTGGATTCTGCCTCCGCTGATGGGAATGATTGTTCAGCCACTGGTTGGTACTTGGAGCGACAAGACCTGGTGTCGTTGGGGTCGCCGCAAGCCTTACCTCTATGCAGGTGCGCTTATTGCGGTGCTGGTGATGGTGCTGCTGCCAAATTCGGGTAGCTTCAACCTCACAATCAAGGCGGCAATGTCTTTCGGTCTGGTTATGCTGATGCTGCTGGACACATCCATCAATATGGCTATGCAGCCATTCAAGATGATGGTGGGTGATATGGTGAACGAGGAGCAGAAGGCTAAGGCCTACTCCGTTCAGAGTATGCTCTGCAACGCAGGCTCTCTGGTGGGCTACCTCTTCCCGTACATCTTCACTTGGCTCGGTATCAGCAATATCGCTCCTGAGGGCGTTATTCCTGACTCTGTAACCTACTCATTCTATGCAGGTGCAGCCATTATGATTCTCTGCGTGCTCTACACAGGCTTTACCGTGAAGGAGATGCCTCCGCAGGAGTATGCTAAGTTCCACAACATTGAGGAGAAGAAGGAGGAGAAGAGCGAAAACCTCTTCCAGCTGCTTGTACACGCACCAAAGGCCTTCTGGCAGATTGGTCTTGTGCAGTTCTTCTGCTGGTTTGCCTTCCTCTATATGTGGACATACACCACGGCGGGTATTACCGAGACCGTATGGGGCGCAGACCCGCTTATCACAACCTCGCCAGAGTATCAGGCTGCAGGTAACTGGGTAGGCGTTCTGTTTGCCGTACAGGCTATCGGCTCTGTGCTGTGGGCTATGGTGCTGCCGCTGTTCCGTAAGATTAAGGTCGGCTACTCGCTCAGCTTGCTGCTGGGTGCAGTCGGTTTTATCTCTACATTCTTCGTGCACAATCAGTACCTGCTCTTTGTATCATTCATCCTTATCGGCTGCGGCTGGGCTGCAATGCTTGCAATGCCATTTGCAATGCTTACCAACTCGCTCTCTGGTAGCGCGATGGGTGCATACTTGGGTCTGTTTAACTGTACAATTTGCTTGCCACAGATTATCGCGGCGCTGCTCGGTGGTCTGATTTTGTCACTCGTTGGTGGAAGTCAGATTATGATGCTGGTGGTTGCAGGCGTGGCTATGGCACTGGGTGCAGTTGCGGTATTCTTTATCAGTGAGAAAACAAAGTAACACCAATATTTTTTATTATTAACACTATTTTTATGAAAAGACTTCTAATGTGTGTGGCAATTACGCTTATGTGCGTAGTTATCCCGCCACTTGCTGCCGCACAGGGTGGCAAGGAGGTAAAGGGTGTCGTTGTCGATGCAGGCGGTACTCCGGTAATCGGAGCAACAGTCGCAGAAGTTGGTACTCTCAACGGTACGATGACAGACATTCAAGGTCAGTATGAGCTGACCGTAAAAGACAACAACGCTGTTGTTGAGATTAGTTTTATCGGTTACAAGACCGTACAGCTTGTAGCCTCTTCTGCAGAGCTCGCTCGCGTAACTCTGGTAGAGGATGCTATGGGTCTGGACGAGGTTGTGGTAATCGGTTACGGTACTGTGAAGAAGAACGATATGACCGGTTCGGTTATCGCAGTAAAGGCCGAGGAGCTCAACCGTGGTGCTCTGACCTCTCCACAGGAGCTTCTCCGTGGTAAGGTTCCAGGAGTAAATATCGTATCTGGTAGCGGTGCTCCAGGCGCTGGTGCTGAGATTCGTATCCGTGGTGGTGCATCACTCTCTGCAAACAACGACCCACTGATTGTTATCGACGGTGTGCCTGTAGCAAAGGAGGCAGGTGTCGGTATGTCAAACGGTCTGGCAACTGTAAACCCTAACGATATCGAGTCGTTTACAGTGCTCAAGAGTGCTTCTGCAACTGCTATCTACGGTTCGCGTGCATCTAACGGTGTGATTATCATCACCACCAAGAAGGGTGCAAAGGGTACTCCTCGCGTATCTTACAACGGTAGCGTATCTGTAAAGCACAACTACAACACTATGGATATGATGAACGCTGAGGAGTTCAAGAACCATATCCTTACTGTTGCTCCAGATTTGGCAGACAAGTCTGAGGCTCTGTTCGGTAATGCAGATACAGATTGGCAGAAGGAGATTTTCCGCCTCGGTATCGCTACCGACCACAATGTATCTATCACAGGCTCTGCAGCTAAGGAGAAGATGCCTTATCGTGCATCTATCGGTTATGTTTATGATGGCGGTACTATCCACAAGTCGGATAATCAGCGTGTTACTGCCGACATCAGCTTGGCTCCAAAGTTCCTCAAGGATCACCTCTCAGTGAACTTCAACGCTAAGGGTATCTACAACCGTGCAAACTATATTGACGGCGGTGTTGTTGGCTCAGCAGTATACTTTGACCCAACACAGTCTCCTTATGCACTCAACGATGATGGTTCTGTTGATTACTACACCAACAATGGCTACTTCAACTGGTCTACAGACCTTGCTTCAATCAACCCACTCTCAATGCTCTACGACCAGTGGGATGCAAACAACTCACTCCGTGCTCTGGGTAACCTCCAGGTAGACTATAAGGTACACGGCTTTGAGGATTTGAGCTTCAACCTCAACCTCGGTCTGGATGTAACCTCTACAAAGGGTGATAAGGGTAATATGCCAGGCTCTATCTACGCTAACCGCGATGGTGGTGACGATGGTAAGTATAAGACCCGTGGTCGCTACAGCAACTACTCAAATCTCCACTACAACCAGCTGTTGGAGTTCTACGCTAACTACAGCAAGGAGATTAACAACCACAGCATCAACGCTATGCTCGGTTACTCTTGGTCTAAGAACCACTCAGAGACTACAAACAGCAACTTCGGTCGTGTAGCACCTGCTGACCCAACCGTATCTCTGTTTGACCGCGTACAGATTGGCGATACTACCTACAGCGCATATCGTAACGCTCTGGTATCTTTCTATGGTCGTTTCAACTACGCTTACGACTCTCGCTACCTGTTCACATTCACAATGCGTGCCGATGGTTCTTCTCGCTTCGTAGGTAAGAACCGCTGGGGTTACTTCCCATCAGCTGCGGTAGCTTGGAATATCGCTCAGGAGAGCTGGCTTAAGGACTCTGAGGCTGTATCTGCCCTCAAGCTCCGTCTGGACTGGGGTATCACTGGTCAGCAGGAGTTCGGCGAGAACTACGCAGCAGTTAAGTACTCTACAATCTCTCAGAACACAACTACTCAGTACCCACTCGGTCCTGATCAGTTCTTCTTCCCAGTTCGTCCAAATGCTTACAACGAGAGCCTTAAGTGGGAGGAGACTACTACTTACAATGTCGGTTTGGACTTCGGCTTCCTCCGTGGTCGTATCAATGGTAGCGTAGATGCTTACTATCGTTACACTGACGATTTGATTTCCTATGTGAATGTTCCTCTCGGTGCAAACTTCTCTAACTATGTGTTCCAGAACATCGGTGCTATGGAGAATAAGGGTGTAGAGGTATCTGTAAACTTCATCCCTGTAGAGACTGAGGATTGGAACCTCCAGATTGGTTTGAACGGTACTTGGCAGCAGACTAAGATTACCGAGCTTCCTTCTGCATACATTGACCTCGGTGGTGCAGGTGGTGGTACTGGTAATACCGTACAGCGTCACCAGGTTGGCTACGCTCCATATACATTCTATGTATGGCAGCAGGTTTACGACGAGAATGGCAATCCTATCCAGAATGCACTCGTAGACCGCAACCAGGATGGTCAGATTACCAACGAGGACCGCTATATGTCTAACAAGAGTCCAAACCCAGACTTCTTCTACGGTGTAAGCCTTAAGCTCGCATACAAGAACTGGGACTTTGGTTTCAACGGTCACGGAACTGTGGGCAACTATATGTTCAACGATGTACTTCGTAGCTCAACTACTGCATACTACCGCGATGTTATTGACAAGAAGTATCTTGTAAATACACAGATGGCAGGTGCTCAGTATGGCTTTGCAAATAACTCAACTACTGCACAGTGTCTGTCTGATATGTTCCTTGAGGATGCTTCATTCTTCCGTATGGATGATATCAACCTCGGTTACACCTTCCGTAATGTAGGTCAGAGCGATATTCAGATTCGCCTTGCTGCAGGTGTTCAGAATGTCTTTACACTCACTAAGTACAGCGGTCTTGATCCTGAGAGCTCTGTAGCTGGTGGTATTGACGGTAATGTATATCCTCGTCCACGCATCTACAGCGTTCGCTTGGGTATTAACTTTTAATTGAGTGAAGAATATGAAAAAGATAATAATGATTTTTGCTGCTTTTGCGACGGCTGCCCTCACTTCGTGTGTAGGCGTACTTGACCAGGAGCCAATGTCAAGTGACGTTATCGGCGGTGGCGATGTATACTCAAATGAGACATATCGCCTTGGTCAGCTCGCAAAGATTTATGGTAGCTTCAATATTACCGGTAACGATGGTGCTGGTAGTAGCGATATCGCAGTTGGTGACTCTGGTGCATCTGAGTTTATCCGTGCTTGGTGGTCTATCAATACACTTACAACCGACGAGGCTAAGTGTGTATGGGGCGATGCTTGGGTAAAGGAGATTGTAACCAACACTTGGACCGATACTAAGAACGATGCTATCTACGCTGCTTATGTTCGTGGCGTGATGATGGTAACCCTTGCTAACGAGTATCTTCGTAATACTGACGACTCTGACCCAGTTATCGCTGTAGAGCGTGCTGAGGTGCGCGTTCTGCGTGCTATGGCATACTGGATGTTGCTGGATAGCTTCGGTAATCCTCCATTCACTACAGAGGCTGACCCTATGGGTGCTGTAAAGCCACAGCAGACTACTGCTGCAGAGCTCTACGCTTGGCTTAAGGCAGAACTTGAGGATTTGGTATCTGCAGAGTCTAACCTTAAGGATGTTCACACTCAGGTTTACCCTCGCGTAGATAAGGGTGCTGCTTACGGTCTGCTTGCTCGTCTGCTTATCAACCACAAGACATACCTCGGCACTGAGGATATGAATGTCTACAAGGAGGCTATGGATGCTGCAAACGAGGTAATTGGTAAGTATACTCTTGCTCCTGAGTACCGCGAGCTCTTTATGGGTGACAACGGTCAGAACGCTAACGCTCTGGGTGAGATTGTTATGGCTTCTTGCTACGACGCTAACAAGACTCAGTCTTATGGTGGCGCTACCTACCTTATCGCTGCAAGTACCAACAACAATAACAACCTCGGTCTTGCTGCAGGTTGGGCTGGTCTGAATACCTCTACTCAGTTTGTTGCAAACCTCATCGGTGCTGCTACTGACGGTGCTGCAATCGGTCAGAATGTAGAGTCGTTCACTACCGTTGATAAGCGTGCGCTTGTATCTCTGAAGTACTCTGAGAAGAAGGAGCAGGCTATTGACGCGTTTACTGAGGGCTGGCATGTGTTCAAGTTCAACAACTTCCACTCTACAGAGCAGAATATCTATGAGGAGCGTCCAACAGAGGGCGAAGGTGCTATTGTTGAGCAGTTCGCATCTATCGACTTCCCACTTATCCGTGCAGCTGAGATGTACCTTATCTATGCTGAGGCTAAGGTTCGTATTGATGGCGGTACTACTACCGACGCTACAGCTGTTAAGTGCATCTCTGACCTTCAGAAGCGTGCAGGTCTGGCTGGCGCACTGACTGGTCTGAGCCTTGAGGATGTATTTACTGAGATTACTCGCGAGCTCTACTGGGAGGGTCTTCGTCGTACAACTCTGATTCGTTTTGATAAGTATACATCGGCAACATACCTCTGGCCTTACAAGGGTGGTGCAGAGTCTGGTCAGGCGCTCTCAGAGCACCTCAAGCTCTTCCCTCTGCCAGATGAGGACTTGGTTGCAAATCCAAACCTTACTCAGAACAAAGGTTATTAACAAACCCTAAAAGATTGAAACAATGAAATTCTTGAAATATTTTTCAATTGCTGCAGCGGCTCTGCTCTCATTCTCCTGCCAGGAGGTGGAGAAGACCTATGCAACACCTGCAGACGAGGTTGTAAGTCCTGTACTTAACCCTCACGCAGATATCGTTGTAGACAAGGATGACCTGAATACAGAGGTTACCTTCACTTGGAGTGAGGTAGACTATGGCTATCCTGCACAGGTTACCTACAGCCTCTATGTTGTATATAACGAGATTGAGGCTCTGCTGGCTCAGTCATTCACTACCAGCTACACTATGACAAAGGAGGCACTGAACAACTTTTTGGTTGATGCTAAGGGTCTGGCAGTGCCAGTAGAGGCTACTACCGAGCTTAGCTTCTATGTAACTTCTGCTATCTCTACAAATAGCGAGGCTTACACAAAGACTTCAGAGAGCATTACTCTTAAATTCACCTCTATTGAGTCTACTGCTGCTCCATGGATTCGTAAGCATATCTATGTTCCTGGTGGCTATCAGGGTTGGGCTCCAGATTTGGCTCCAGTACTCTGGGAGACTGCTGAGAATAGCGGTAAGTACGAGGGTCTGGTAAACCTTATTGATTTGGCTAACCCAACAGCAGAGGTTGAGTTCAAGTTTACTCAGGGTCCAAACTGGGATGTAAACCTCGGTGGTGCTATTGATGGCATGACCCCAGGTGGAGACAACATCAAGACTGTTCCAGGCGTATACTTCATCTCTGTAGAGGCTGCTGATGACTTCTCTGCAGGTACTGTAACACTCAAGCGTGCTGAGGCTATTACCGTTATCGGTAGCGCTGTAGGTGGCTGGGAGCTTGCTAACGACCTTGTTCTGACCTGCACAGACAATAACTCTCAGCAGTGGTCTGGTGTTATTGATGCTTGCGCTGGTGGCGAGTTCAAGTTCCGCCTTGTTGGTGGCGACTTTGAGGCTAACCCTTGGGATAAGAACTGGGGTGGCGATATCAACCACCTTACCCCTGGTGGTGATAACCTCACAACAGATCTTACCGGCAAGGTTCGCTTTACAATCAACTTCCGCGGCGATATTCCTGCTCTTGCAGAGGATGTGACTAATCCATCGCCAATATTCGCAACTGTTGCGGCTGAATAATTTATAACGGGTCGGTAACCCCGTTGCCGACCCTAAAACAGAAAACGATATGAAAATTTGGAAATATATTTTGTCGGCTGCAGCACTTCTCTCTATGGGTGCTTGTAACCACGATGCAGACGAGATGGTAGTTCCAGTAAGAGATATAACTATCGCTTCTCACAGCGCAGTTGTTGTGAACGATATTACCTCTGCTGAGGAGTTTACCCTGGTTTGGTCTGCTGCAAAGTTCGGTGTTCAGACCGAGGTGGAGTATGCAGTATCTGCAGCTCTTGAGGGCGCAGAGGCTGTTGCTCTGGCAACTACTACTGATCTCTACTACACCACCACAAATGGCGAGCTGTTCAGCGCTCTGGGCGTTCTTATGGGTGGTCAGTATGAGATAACTTTCACTGTTACTGCTACAGCAGTGGCTACTGGCGAGACTACTACAGATACCGAGAAGGTGTCATTCAAGCTGGATAAGGCTGGTTATATGTATGTAGTAGGTGCTTATCAGGGCTGGAACCCTGCAGGTGCTTGCTCTCGTCTGATGCAGGCTGATGGTGGCGTTATGCGCGGTTTTGTAAATATCCTCTCTGATACTGAGGGTGGTAACGAGGTTAAGATCTGCACACAGCAGAGCTGGAACGGTACCAACTACGGTATGAAGGATGGCGTGCTGAGCACCGAGCCTGATGCAGGTAACATCGTCCTGACTAAGGGTCTGCACTACCTCCACTTTGATGTTGAGAACCTCAAGCTGATTGATATTCCACTCACTAAGGTGGGTCTTATCGGTGCAGGTGCTGCATTTGGCGACTGGGCTACTGATGGTGGCGAGTTCGTTTACGATGCAGAGAACAATGTATGGACTGCAGTTGTTGAGAATGTTACTAAGGATAGCGAGTACAAGGTTCGCTTCAACGATATGTGGGATGTTGTAGATGCTGAGGGTAATACTTATAACATCTCTCTCGGTGGCGAGTATGGCAACCTGTCAATGGGCGGTGGTAACCTCAAGGCTGGTTATGACGGTAAGGTAACCTTTACCCTTAACCTCTTTGATGCACCTTACACCCTTACAGAGGCAGGTCCAGCACCAAAGCTTCTCCACATCATCGGTGGCTATCAGGGTTGGAACCACGCTAATCCTCACTCTACAATCAAGGGTGACAATGGCGTTCTTACAGGTTACTTCTATGTGCCTAACGCAGACTCTAAGGAGTTTAAGTTCTGTACTGACCTTAACTGGGACGGTATCAACTATGGTATGACCGATGGCGTTATTAGTACTGATGGTGGCGCAGGTAATATCACTCTTGAGCCAGGTCTCTATCTGCTCAAGTTTGACTACTATGCAAATGCCTTTACCGCTACTGCTATCACAAAGGTAGGTCTTATCGGTAATGGCGAGCTGTTCGGCAACTGGGGTACTGATGTTGAGATGGCATACAACGAGACTACCCAGACTTGGAATGTGACTATTGAGAATGTACCTGCTGACAATGAGTACAAGGTTCGTTTCAACGCAGACTGGGGTATCAACCTCGGTGGCGACGCTGCTGACCTTACTCAGGATGGTGCAAACCTCAAGACTGTAAAGAGCGGTACTGTTACTTATGTACTTAACATTTTCGCTCACCCATATACTATTGTAGAGCAGTAGTATAACTGACCAGAGAGCTTTGAACGGCTCTCTGGTTCCTAAGAATTTTATAAAACCAACTAATACTATGTTTAAGAAGTTAATGTTTTTCTCTCTCATCGCAGCGCTGTTTACCTCCTGCTGCGACACTCCGCAGGGCGCACATCCTTGTTGGACTTACGATGCGGTAGTGTATGAGATGAATGTGCGTCAGTACACCCCAGAGGGTACTTTTGCAGCAGCTGCAGAGCACCTCCCTCGCCTTAAGGAGCTGGGTGTAGACATTGTGTGGATGATGCCAATCTATCCTATCGGCGTAAAGGAGCGCAAGGGTACACTGGGCTCTTACTATGCAATCTCAGACTACTGCGCAACAAACCCAGAGTTCGGTACTTTGGAGGACTTTGACGCCTTTGTAGCTAAGGCTCACGAGCAGGGTCTGAAGGTTATCATTGACTGGGTGGCAAACCACACCTCGCCAGATGCGCTGTGGATTAACACTAAGCCTGCAGATTGGTATGTACGCGATGAGCAGGGCAACACTATCGTTCAGTACGACTGGACAGATATTGCGAAGCTCAACTACGACAACCACGATATGCGTGCCGAGATGGAGAAGGCTATGCGTTTCTGGATGGAGCGCGGCATTGATGGCTTCCGTTGCGATATGGCGTGCGAGATGCCATTTGATTTCTGGAAGAGCGTAATTCCGTCACTTCGCAAGGACTATCCGCAGATGTACTGGCTTGCTGAGGGCGAGCATACAGAGCTTCACAACGGCTCTTTTGACGCCTCATACGCTTGGGAGCTTCACCACCTGCTCAACGCTATTGCGCGTGGCGAGAAGGGCGTAGCAGAGCTGAAGGAGTATATTGCAAAGGATGCAGAGGCATATCCTGCAGAGGCTTTCCGACTGATGTTTACCTCTAACCACGACGAGAACTCTTGGGCAGGAACAGAGTTTGAGCGTATGGGCGAGGCTGCAAAGGTTATGGCGGTGCTTACATTTACGCTGCCAAATGGTCAGCCACTTATCTACACAGGTCAGGAGATGGGTTGGAACAAGCGTTTTGAGTTCTTTGAGAAGGACCACATCCCAGCGTGGGAGCAGAACGAGTATGCTACCTTCTACAAGTCGCTCACAGAGCTTCGCCACAACAATAAGGCACTTGCAGCCGGCGAGCGTGGCGGAAAGATTGAGTATATTGATGCACCAGAGGGTGTATTCGCCTTTACTCGCGCGGTAGAGGGTAACTCGGTTGCGGTCTATGCTAACCTTACAAATCAGCCAATTTCGTTTAACGACATCAACCTTGATGCTTGGGGTTGGAGTATAATTACAAAGTAATATGAAGAAGTTATTGATATTATTTGCTGCTCTGGGCGTTGTATCTTGCTCTCAGATCGAGGCATTCAACCCAGACTCTGTAGCAGATGCAGTGCAGCAGGTTGAGCGCGTAGAGCCACTGAGCTGGTGGGCAGGGATGAAGACCCCACTACAGTTGCTCGTAGGTGGCGAGAATATCTCGCAGTACAGCCTCTCTATAGAGGGTGGCGATGGGGTAGAGATTACCAAAATTCATAAGGCTGATAGCCCTAACTACCTCTTTGTAGATGTTGCCGTGGCAGACGATGCAAAGGCTGGCACATACTACCTCGTATTCAAGAATGGCGAGGAGAGCTTTAAGTATCCTTACACCATTGCAGAGCGTCGCAAGGGCTCGGCAGAGCGTCAGGGCTTTACCACTGCCGATGCAATCTATCTGCTTATGCCAGACCGCTTCGGTAATGGCGATCCAGAGAACGACTCTACAGACTGCACCTCTGAGAAGGCTGACCGCAAGGCATTCTTCGGTCGTCACGGTGGCGATTTGCAGGGTATGATTAACGGTCTGGACTATATCGCATCGCTCGGTATGACAACCATCTGGCCTACTCCACTGCTTCTGGATAACGAGCCACGCGAGTCCTATCACGGCTATGCTTGTGGCGACTACTACCACATTGACCCTCGTTTTGGTGACAACGAGCTCTATAAGACCTTTGTAGCAGAGGCTCACAAGCGCGAGCTGAAGGTTATTATGGATGTGGTTACAAACCACTGCGGCGTTGCACACTGGTGGATGAACGACCTGCCATTTAAGGATTGGGTGCATGTATTCCCTCAGTACACAGGTACAAATGTCTGCTTCTCAACAAATATGGACCCTAACGCTTCGGCTTACGACCTCAATCTTCAGGAGAGTGGTTGGTTTGTACCATCTATGCCAGATATGAACCTCAATAACGAGTTTGTGCTCAACTACTTCAAGCAGTGGGCTGTATGGTGGATTGAGTATGCCGACCTTGATGGTTTCCGCGTAGATACATACCCTTACAACGAGAAGGAGCCTATGAGCGAGTGGTGCAAGTCTGTTATGGCTGAGTATCCAAATATCAACATTGTGGGAGAGTGCTGGACATCTTCTATCCCGCAGCTTGCATACTGGCAGGGTGGAAACGCGAATAAGGATGGCTTTGATACCAACCTCCGCTCTGTTATGGACTTCCCGCTGCAGGAGGCTATCGGTCACGCCCTCTCTTGCGACACTCCAGGTTGGGGTCAGGGTATGACCCGCGTATACGACTGCCTGTCGCACGACTTTGTATATCACGACCTTAGCAATATGATGATTTTTGCTGGTAACCACGATATGACCCGTATCGGCGATGTTATCCGCCAGAATCCAAACCGCGCGAAGATTGCGATGGCTATGCTTGCAACTATGCGTGGTATTCCGCAGGTATTTTATGGCGACGAGATGATGCTCTGCTCGGCAGACCTTAGCCAGGGACACGGTGGTCTGCGTATTGACTTCCCAGGTGGTTGGGCTGGCGATAAGACCAATCTGCTTACGGCAGAGGGTCGCAAGGGTCAGCACAAGGAGCTGTTTGACTTCTCGGCTCGCCTGATGAACTGGCGTAAGAGCAAGCCTGTTATCCACAACGGTCACACTATGCACTTTATGACCCGCGATAATACATACGCATACTTCCGCTACGACGATAGCGATGCTGTATTTGTATACATCAACAACTCTGGCGAGACTAAGACTATTCCGTGGTCTAACTACGCAGAGATTGGTGCTTCGCTCAAGGATGGTCGCTGTGTGATTACTGGCGAGCAGGCTGTGGTAGACGATAATACTAAGGTTGCGCCACATAGCGTTATAATTGTAGAATATAAAAGATAGATAATATGAAGAGAATTGTTTTAAGCCTTCTTGCCGTAGCTATGGCTTTCGCTGCTTCGGCAAAAGAGAGCCTAACCTCGCCAGATGGTAACCTGAAGCTGACCTTTGAGATTGGCGACAACGGTACACCACTCTACAGCCTTGACTACAAGGGTCAGGCAGTGGTACTTCCAAGTGCTATGGGTCTTGAACTGCGAGGTCAGGATCGTCAGATTTCATTTGGAGAGGAGATAACAAAGTCCGATCACGGTGCAACAGTATCGCTCTACGACAACTTCCGCCAGACAGGTGTTAGTCGTAGCGAGTCTGACACCACTTGGACTCCGGTATGGGGTGAGGTTGCGACCATCCGCGATAATTATAAGCAGATGACAGTGTCGCTTGAGCAGAAGGAGCGTAAGTACAAGATGGATATTGTATTCCGTCTTTACAACGAGGGTTTAGGTTTCCGCTATGTATTCCCAGAGCAGAAGGAGCTGACCTACTTTGTAATTAAGGAGGAGAGAACCCAGTTTGCAATGACTGGCGACCACACAGCGTGGTGGATTCCGGGCGACTACGATACTCAGGAGTATGAGTATCACCGCTCACGCCTGAGTGAGATTCGCGGTCTTATGCAGCAGGCTATCACTCCGAACTCTTCGCAGACCCCATTCTCAGCTACTGGCGTGCAGACATCGCTGCAGATGAAGAGCGATGCGGGTCTGTATATCAACATTCACGAGGCTGCGCTTGTAGACTACTCTTGTATGCACCTTGACCTTGACGACAAGAATATGGTCTTTAGTACGCATCTTACACCAGATGCGCAGGGTTGGAAGGGTTACCTTCAGGCTCCTTGTCGCACACCTTGGCGTACGGTTATGGTTAGCGACGACTGCCGCGATATTCTCGCCTCTAAGCTCATCCTTAACCTTAACGACCCTTGTGCTTACGAGGATACATCGTGGATTAAGCCAGTTAAGTATGTCGGCGTTTGGTGGGAGATGATTACAGGTGCTGGCGACTGGGCATATACCCGCGATGTGCCAGCTGTACAGCTCGGCGTAACAGATTACAGCAAGTGCAAGCAGAGCCCTAAGCACTCGGCAAATAATGCTCGCGTGCGCCGTCTTATCGACTTTGCGGCAGAGCACGGCTTTGACCAGGTACTTGTAGAGGGCTGGAATGTCGGCTGGGAGGATTGGTTTGGCAAGACCAAGGACTATGTCTTTGACTTTGTGACCCCATATCCAGACTTTGATATTAAGGCGCTGAACGAGTATGCACATAGCAAGGGTGTTCGCCTGATGATGCACCACGAGACTTCATCATCTGTACGCAACTACGAGCGCCATATGGATGCAGCTTACAAGCTGATGAACAAGTATGGCTACAACTCTGTAAAGAGCGGTTATGTGGGCGATATCATCCCTCGCGGAGAGTACCACTACGGTCAGTGGATGAACAACCACTACCTCTACGCTGTAAAGAAGGCTGCCGACCATAAGATTATGGTAAATGCTCACGAGGCGGTGCGTCCTACAGGTCTGTGCCGTACATATCCAAACCTTATCGGTAATGAGTCTGCACGCGGTACGGAGTATCAGTCTTTCGGCGGTACTCGTCCACACCATGTCTGCATCCTTCCATTTACCCGCCTGCAGGGTGGTCCTATGGACTACACTCCTGGTCTGTTTGAGATGGAGGTGGAGAAGCTCAATCCGAATAATAAGTCGCATGTAAACTCTACAATCTGTAATCAGCTGGCGCTCTATGTGACCCTCTACTCGCCACTGCAGATGGCTGCTGATACGCCAGAGAACTACGAGCGCTTTATGGATGCGTTCCAGTTTATCAAGGATGTGGCTGTAGATTGGTCTGATAGCCGATACCTTGAGGCTGAGGTTGGCGAGTATATCACTGTGGCTCGTAAGGCTAAGGATAGCGGCGAGTGGTTCTTGGGTAGCGTGGCAGGTTACGATGCGCGTACATCGGAGGTTGCCCTTGACTTCCTTGAGCCAGGCGAGGTTTATGTAGCAAAGATTTATGCAGATGCTGCGGATGCGCACTATAAGACAAATCCTCAGGCATATACAATCCGCGAGGTACGCTGCACATCAAAGAGTACCCTTACTCAGACTGTTGCAGCTGGCGGCGGTTATGCGGTGTCATTCCGCAAAGCAACTCCGGCGGACAAGCGTCTTAAGATGCTTCGTTAGTTGGAGTCGGTTGGTTTTTTATTTGGGGGAGAGGAGCAAATTTGCTCCTCTCTATTTTTTTATTATCTTTGCAGTAAATTATCCCGATTATGAAGAGACTTGTCGCAGTGCTCTCTCTGCTCGTCGTTGCTTTTACCGCCGCCGCGCAGATGGAGACCTCTATAATTATTGATACCCAGTCGTTCCGCGCGGTGCAGGCAGATGCACTTACGGGCGTAAATATTGACCCTATCGGCAGGGATTTGTCGCGTAACGCTTGCGCGAGAGTGAAGATTCGCTTTGCCAATATGAATCGCGCGCAGGTGGAGGCTCTGGAGGTAAAGTTCCGCTCAAATACCGACCTTACTAAGCAGCGCGTTGCGGAGTACTACGACAATGTGCTTGTCCTTGAGATGACCGCCAAGCCCAACACCCGCTTCTACCTCTTCCATCCGGAGTTTGGCGAGAGTAACGAGGTTACACTGGGTCTTGAGGGCGATAGGGAGTACGAACTGGATGCGCGACTAAATCAGGCGTTTAGTATCGTTGTGGATAGCAATGTCGCTGGGGCTGATGTCTATCTGGATAGTATCTTCAAGGGCAGGACGGACGATAACTTCCGCTGCACCCTCGCCGATGTGATGATTGGCGTTCATACGCTCAAGGTTGTCTACGGTAATATCAGCCACGAGCAGAGCATTGAGGTGAACAAAAGCTCCATCTCCTTCCGCCAGAATGTGAATATCGCCAGCTCCAAGCCGCAGTATGTGGTCTTTGTTGTTGAGCCAAGCAATAGCGTTGTGACTATTGACAATCAGCTCTATGTTGCTGAGGATGGCGTGGTTGTGGCGCTACTGGAGAATGGTACTCACTCCTTTAAGGCTGAGGCGCAGGGCTACCACCCGCAGAGCGGCACTTTTACCGTCTCGGGCGAGAAGGTGGAGCGCACAATAACGCTCAAGGGCGACTTTGCAACCGTTACACTTACTGCCGACAGCGGCGCGGATATATATGTGAACGATAAGAGGGTCGGCACTACATCGTGGTCGGGCAAACTAAATTCGGGCCTCTATATCTTTGAGGCTCGCAAGAGTGGCTACCGCACCCAGAGCCTTACGCAGCAGATAACCTCCGCGCAACCAACGCAGAGCTATCGCTTGCCCGCCCTAATGCCAATCTACGGCAGCGCAGATATCACATCCACCCCCGCTATGGCGGATATCACTATTGACGGCAAACCTGTCGGTCGCACCCCTCTGCTGCTTGACAACCTGCTCACAGGCGAACACACTGTCGTTATCTCCAAAGTAGGCTATGCCTCTAAAACTCAGAAGATTGTTGTTGCCGATGGTAAAACCACAACCGTAAGCGCAACGCTAACAAAGGTGGCAACTCAAACACCAAGCGCAACCCCTTCGTCGTCGGGTAAAACCTACAAGGTTGGCGACTACTACAACGACGGCAAAAAGAAGGGCGTTGTCTTTGAGGTCTCTGCTGACGGTCGTCACGGCAAGATTGTAAGTATGAAGCAGTCAAGGGATTGTTTACAATGGTCGTCAGACGCAAATGAACGAAAACGCCTTATTGGAGCTGATAGCGAAACCGATGGCGCATATAATATGGCAAAAGTAAAGGCTATTGCGGGTTGGCAAAGCAAATATCCAGCATTCAAGTGGTGCGCCGACTTGGGAGAAGGTTGGTATCTGCCAGCAAAAGAGGAATTGCTGACTATCTACAAGAACAAGGATAAACTTAATGCTAAATTAGCGAATAAAATCGCATCATACTATTGGTCTTCAACTGAATATAATGAGTTTTGTGCGTGGCTTGTCGGTATGTACAATGGCGACACCCTCTACTACACTAAGCACGACAACGACTATGTGCGCGCTGTCTCCGCTTTTTAGATTTAGGCTTTGGAGCGAAGCGATATTTTAGAATTTAATTTGCGCCCGACTTTAGGGGCGGGCGCGGAGTGATAGATTATGAAGAGATTTTTTGTTATACTGACTTTGGCTTTTGTGGCGCTAACGGCAGTGGCGCAGGTGGAGCATACCATAACGATTGACGAGCGGTCGTTCCGCGCGGCGCATACAGACGCTCTTACGGGGGTGAATATTGACCCGATAGGCAAGGATATGTCGCGCAATGCTTGTGCGCGCATCAAGGTAAAGATGGAGCGAATGAGCAAGGAGGAGATTGGTGGCATAGAGATTATGCTCCGCTCCAACAATCAGATTATCAAGCAGAAGGTGGGTGACTACGAGAACCTGCTGATATTTGAGCTTACAGCCAAGCCCAACACCCGTTTCTACTTTCACCACAACGACTTTGGCGACAGCAACGAGGTGACGCTAAACCTTGAGGGCGACCGCGAGTATCTACTTGAGGCGAGTCTTAATCAGCAGTATCCGATAACGGTAGCCAGCAATGTTGCAGGGGCGGAGGTCTATCTTGACGGCGTATTCAAGGGTCGCACGGACAGCAACTTTGTGCTGATGATAAAGGATGTACTCTCGGGCGAGCATACACTGCGTGTAGAGCACGGTGCATCCAAGCCGGAGCAGAAGATTGTTGTCAATATGGGCAGCGTCTACTTCCGTCAGACGGTAGACCTTACGGCGTCAATACCGCAGTATGTTGTCTTTCAGCTTGCGCCCGCAAATGCGATGGTGGAGATAAACGGCAAGGTGCTGCAGGATCTCTCGGGCACGGTGATGGAGTCGCTAAGTCAGGGAAGTTACAAGTTTACGGTAAGTGCGCCGAAGCACCACAGCTACAGCGGCACGATAACCGTTCACAACCAGAAAGTCGTAAAGAACATAACCCTCCAGCCAGCCTTTGGCTACCTAACCCTCACAGGTTCGCAAATTGCGGGCGCGGTGGTTTCGGTAGATGGGGCAGTGGTGGATAGCAACACCTACGGTAAGTTAGAGCTTAGCAGTGGCGAGCACACGCTGAAGGTTATAAAGCCAAAGTATAGCCCCTACACAAAGGCGTTCACAATCGTAGATGGGCAGACCACGACAATATCTCCGCAGCTGACATCCAACTTTGCCAATGTCACCCTTATAGCCACATCGGCAGCGGTGGATATATATGTCAATGACAACCTTGTGGGCAAGGGTCGCTGCACGGTAGAGCTTGAGCCCGGAAGCTATCGCGTGGAGAGTCGTCTGGCAGGTCATCGCTCGGCAGTAGAGTCGCTGACAATTCCGTCGCAGCAGTCTCAGACGATAAACCTCAAGGCTCCAGAGCCGCAGTATGGCTCGCTCAACATTCTCAGCACGCCACTTATGGCATCTATCTCGCTTGACGGCAAGAATGTAGGCGAGACACCGCTGATGTTGCCAAATATCCTTGCGGGCGCACACACCGTAACCCTCTCCAAGAGCGGATACAACGACTACACCCAGTCCGTAACCATCGCCGAGGGCAGCCGCAGCGACATAAACGCTAAGCTGACAAAAATCTCAGCCTCAGCACCCGCACCGCAGAGCTCAACCCCTGCCTACACTCCGTCATCTTCTGGCAAGGTCTACAAGGTGGGCGACTACTACAACGACGGCGTGAAAGAGGGCGTAGTCTTTGAGGTCAGCGCAGACGGCAGAAGTGGTAAGATTGTGTCGCTGGTGGATAGCAAGAATATGTGCCGTTGGGCGAAGAACGACAGCGATGCGTTGCGTCAGATTGGTGCGAAAAATCTTAGCAATGGCGAGGATAATATGGCTGTTGTGAAGCTCGCTGCATCTGATTGGCAGAGTAGATATCCTGCATTTAAGTGGTGCGCAGACTTGGGTAGCGGTTGGTATCTGCCTGCGAAGGGTGAGCTTGAGAAGATTCAGGCAAACAAGTCGCTGATAGAGCCTAAATTGACCGATAAACTTGGCGACAACTTCTACTTCTCATCCACCGAAAGTGGTACGAAGGATGGCGGCCACTACTGCGTTTACGATGTAAGTATGAAGACGGGCGGCAACCTCACAACTCGCAAGAGTTACCACAGCTATGCCCGCGCGGTAGCCGCATTTGGCGAAGAAAGCAGCACCCCTGCAGCACCTACCTACACACAGACCCCGTCAGGCTCGGGTGTATACAAGGTGGGTGACTACTACAACGACGGCGTGAAAGAGGGCGTAGTCTTTGAGATCAGCGCAGATGGTCGTAGCGGTAAGATTGTTAGTATGAAGCAGTCTGTTTCTGAATATGAATGGTGTTCTGATTCTAAAGAGCAAAGTTCGCTTATTGGCGCAAGTAGTAGGAGTGATGGAAACTACAATATGGCGAAAATTAAGGCTCTTCCAGGATGGATGAATAATTATCCTGCATTTCAACACTGTGCTAATTTAGGTAATAATTGGTATCTGCCAGCAATAGACGAACTTACTACTATTTTGTTAAACAATAAAGTCTTTGACTCTGTGAATAAGGCGCTCATATCACACGGAGGTGATAAGATTTCAAACGATGGCGGAGTTTGGTACTGGTCTTCTACAGAGGTGAGTAACACAGAGGTCAAGTATATCAATGCATATAAGAAAGAGGTTGGTAATGGCTCTAAATATTTGGAGCGTTATGTGCGTGCAGTCGCAAAGTTTAATGCAGGCAGCGGAGGAACATCATCTTATACTCCGAGTCAGCCAACATCTAATACTCCAAGTAATCAAATACACTACACCTCTACTGATGGTCAGGTTGTGGTGCTAAACAAAACAGATGGCTTTGGAGCAAGTGTGGTCTCAAACACCTACAAGAATGGGCAGGGTGTGATAACCTTCTCTGGAACGGTGACAGCTATTGGAAATTTTGCATTCTCAAATTGTTACAATTTAGCAAGCATAACTATTCCTGAGAGTGTAACCTCAATTGGGTATTGTGCATTTGCGCATTGTAAGGGCCTTACAAGCATAACAATACCTAATAGCGTTATATCTGTCCGTAGGTGCGCAGTATACCACTGTGATAATCTGACAGCGTTCTATGGTAAATTTGCCTCTGCGGATAATCGTTGTCTGATAGTTGACGGAGTGTTAAATTCATTTGCTCCGAAGGGGATTACACAATATACTATTCCAAGTGATGTAATAACAATTGGAGAGAGCGTATTTTATGATTTTGACGATTTATTAAGTGTGACAATACCTAACAGCGTTACTGCTATTGAGGCAGAGGCTTTTCAATTCTGTAGTAAATTGGAGAGCATAACAATTCCCGCGAGTGTCACCAAGATTGGCAAAGGCTCGTTTGTGCTCTGTAGAAACTTGATAAGCGTATACTGCCAGTCCACAACACCACCAGTACTTGGAAACGAAGATGTATTTAAGGATGTGAGCAAAGATTGTAAAATATATGTTCCAGCATCGGCTGTAAAAATATATAAGAACGCTGAGTACTGGCGTAAATACTCGGGAGATATTGTCGGTAGATAATTTAATTAAGAAAAAATACAACTATGAAGTTCAAATTGTTTATTATTCTGCTTTTTAGTGCTCTTACGGTCGGATGTGTGAAGAATGTGGAGTACAAGGTTACGGTATTGTTTGAAAACAAGAGTAGTTATGACATCGCCTTTGTCTCGGTGGTAGAGTCGTGGGTAGATGGGCAGAAGGTGGCTGTAGGCGCTGAGGATAGGTATACTATCAAGGTTGCAGAGAGTGCGACGGTTACTACAAATAGTCGCGGTGGCGATATTTCGGTAGGGGATATATGGCTTAATAAGGATATTGACTACATCCGATTTGGGGATGGCCTGAAGGTTGATATTGCAGGGGGTAAGTATATGGATAATGCCACCTATACACTCTTTAGCAGCGAGGCGGATGGAGAGGTCTATATCTACACCTTTACCGACGAGGACTATCAGTATGCTGTGGAGAATGGTACAACATTAGAGTAGAGAGTCTATGAGACGATTGATAAAAAATCTTGGCTTCTGGATACTTGTGGCGATGGTTGCAGGTATCGCGGTTGGTGCAGTGATGGGGCAGGGCGCAGCAGTTTTCGCACCGCTCGGCACGCTATTTATACAGCTGATAAAGATGCTTGTTGTGCCACTTGTGGCTGTCTCTATCATCAGCGGAGCAGCTTCGCTCGGAAGTTCGCGCTCGGCGGGTAAGATTGGCGTTGTGAGCATCGGCTACATACTGCTTACAACCGTGCTCTCTATCGTTATAGCCATTGTCTGCGGACTGCTCTTCAAACCGGGTGCATCGTTGGGCGCGGAGGGGGTATCCTCTATTATGGCACAGGCATCGGCAGATGCGGGCACGGCGGCTACTCCTGGATTTTGGGAGACTATTATCGGAATGATTCCTGCAAACCCTATTCAGGCATTTGCGGAGGGTAATATACTGCAGATTATCGTCTTTGGTCTCTTCCTCGGCTTTGGTATTGCAGCCATTGAGCAGAGCAAGCGCGAGAAGGTTGTCAGCGGTCTAAACTATATCCTTGAGGCGCTTATCTGGTGCATCGGCAAGGTTATGCTCGTCGCTCCAATAGGCGTATTTGGACTTATGGCAGAGGCTACGGGAACATTCGGCTTTACGGTGCTGCTGCAGATTGCTAACCTGCTCTGGGTAGACCTTGTGGCGGTGCTTATTATGGGTCTTGCCGTATATCCCGCAACTATCGCTCTGCTCTCGCGCGTTGGCGTGGGGGAGTTCTTCCGCACAATGCTCCGCCCGCAGATTATCGCCTTCTCCACAGCATCCAGTATGGCTACGCTGCCCGTAACTATGGAGGCGTGCGACAAGATGGGTATCTCTAAGCAGACCTCGGGCTTTGTTGTACCACTTGGCGCTACGATAAATATGACGGGAAATGCTATCTACTACACACTGGTGGCAATATTCTTCGCCCAGTTCTACGGCATAGAGCTCTCTATGGCGCAGTTTGTGGCTATCACCGTAACCGCCTCACTCGGCTCTATCGGTCAGGCTGGCGTTCCAGGTCCAACCCTTATGGTTGTCGCCGTGCTCGTCAGCGCAGGCATCCCTATTGAGGGCCTGCCACTGCTCTATGCCCTTGATAGAATCTTTGATATGATTCGCACCGTACTAAATATTACGGGAGATGCGGCGTGTGCAGCAGTCACCGACCGCTTTGCTTTGGCGTGATAGTGCACCACCTGTGGCACATAGCTTAATAGCCTGAATGAGCAGTACAACTTAGTACAGCCCATCCAGGCTATTTTCACGATGCACCGCATCTGGCGCACTCTGACGCCAAAGTGGGTGCAAAGTTAGGGGTACTGTTAGACTATCGCATAGCGACACCACTGAAAAGCTAATAGCCAAAATAGCTATTTCAACTCTACCACAATAACACCGTTGCTCGTGTCGCCGAATTTCTTGAATTGGTCGCTACCATCGGCACCATCCTTTAGAACGGTGATGGTCTTGATGTCGTTTGGACTAAATGCCTCCAAGTTATCGGCTCTGTCAAGTGTGCCGTCTGCCTTTTTGATGATAAACATCGGATCGGCTTTTACCTTATCGCCTCTACCTCCTGCATCTACAACGCGGAGCATTGAACCTTTAAGTTCGTGACTTACAACAACTACATCGTCAAGTTTTTGCTTGACTTTGCCGTCGGTTGTGATGAGAACAACCTGCTCTACACCCTTGACTACATTCATATTTTTGACATTATCGGCAGGAATAGCATCTACATCCGCCTTTGCTGTCACCTGACCATCAACGATATAGAGAATCTTATCATTCTGCTGAGCATTTGCAGCAAGCACTGTGAGCAGGAGCGCTACAATCAAAATAGTTCGTTTCATAGTTAAAATGTTTTTAGTTAATTCGTTTACCCGGGGTTTTCTGATGCAAAGATAGTGTGTAAAGTGCGAAAGTAGAGTGAAAAGTATGTTAAGAAATGTTAATTAATGTTAACTCTGTTTTTTGCTCCGTTTTTATATATATCTTTGTTGTATGAATCGTAGTTACTTCAGAAATATATCTATCCTTGTTGTGCTGTCGCTCATACTACTGGCTACGGTGCAAGGTGTGTGGGTGTATAGGATATACAGAGATTCGGAGAACGACTTTGTGCGCAGGGTAGAGTCGGCGGCATACAAGAGCATATACAAAGCCTTCCGTATGGATGCCATTCCGGGCATTACTACAGCCAAGAGGGTAAATATAGATCTTACTCAGTTTGCCCTCTACTTTGAGACCAACCTGCTGGAGTTGGATGCCCTGCAACCCTACAAGGCGGAGGTTATGGAGGCGCAGACGATGCGTACAATGATGGTGCGCCACCCGAAGCAGCAGATTGTAAATCCTATGACTACGCAGGTAACTATAGATGACGACGGACTATTCTTGTTGCGATTGACGATAGATATACCTTACAAGGTCTTTTGGAATCGTATGTGGGGAATCATACTTAGCTCTGTGGCTATAATACTACTGCTTGGACTGGTGTTGCTCTATCTTGTTCGCACAATGTTCCGCCAGAGAACCATTGCACAGATGCGACGCGATTTTACCCATAACATCACCCACGAGCTCAAGACCCCAATATCGGTTGCTATTGCCGCTACAGATGCGCTGCAAAACTTCTCTGCCGAGGCGGATAGCAATCGTCGTGCAAGGTATCTGTGTATAATAGAGTCGCAACTCTCGCAGCTGTCGGCTATGGTGGAGCGCATACTCTCCGTATCGGTAGAGGGACGCGAGCAGAGTTTCAATCCAGCGCCATTTGATGTAGTGGAGCTACTCTCAGAGCTCAAAGAGGGAGTAATGATAAACTCTCAGAAGCCGATAGATTTTGCTATCATCGCTCCGTCGTCTCTGCTTATCACTGCCGACCAGTTTCATATTCGCAACCTGATTACTACACTGGTAGATAATGCCATAAAGTACTCTGGCGACTCTCTGACGCTAACTATACGGGTCGCGGTGGATAGTGGAGTGGTTATAATCTCCGCTACCGACAATGGCTTTGGAATAGATAAGAGTCACCTAAATCACATATTTGAGCAGTTCTACAGAGTACCTACAGGCGATGTGCAGGCTGTGAGAGGTTACGGTTTGGGACTCTACTACGCCCACAAGGTGGTGCAGATGCACGGCGGTGAGATTTCGGCGCAGAGTACTAAGGGTAGAGGAACGACAATAACGATAAAATTACCTTACGATGAATAGTAAAATAGAGGTGCTACTTGTAGAGGATGAGAGAATGCTTGCCGAGATTCTGAGCGATACGCTCTCCGACCGCGAGTTTAATGTCACTACGGCATACGATGGGCAGCAGGCGCTCGGTATGCTCCACAGCCGAAGTTTTGATATTGTGGTTACAGATGTGATGATGCCCAAGATGGATGGCTTCACCCTTGTTCGCACACTGCGTGGCGAGGGCATTACAACTCCAGTACTCTTTCTTACTGCCCGCTCAGCTACGGAGGATGTTGTCCGCGGCTTTGAGGTTGGTGGTGGCGACTTCCTTAAAAAACCTTTCGCTATAGATGAACTTATTGTCCGCATCAAGGCTTTAGTAGGGCGAGTAAAAGGGGAGAGCATTGAGGACGAAAGGAGATACACTATTGGCCGCTATACATTCACACCTAAAGAGTCGCTCCTCCAATTTGACAACCTCCAAATTACCCTCTCTGCCCGCGAGAGCGCAGTGCTTGTACGCCTCTGCCGTGCCGAGGGTGGCGTTGTGGAGGCTTCGGCTATCCTTAAGGAGCTGTGGGGCGACGATACATTCTTCAATCTTCGTAGCCTAAATGTCTATATTTCCCGTCTTCGCAAGCATCTCGCTACTGACCCGACTATAGAGATTGTGAGCATTCGCGGGGTGGGGTATAGATTGCGAACTTTGGTGTAATAATATCGGCTATTGTGCGTTTATAGGTATATGAGAAGAGTTTTCCTATATCTATTTGTGGTTGTGGTGGCGGTTGCTTGTAAAAGTCGCTCGCAGTTTACTCTTAGTTGCACGATAGCAGGTGCGACTGAGGGTGAGCAGGTGTGTCTGATATATCCGATTAAGCGCGGAGAGGTTTGGCATAGGCAGTGTGATACATCCTATATAAACACGGGTAAGGCTCGCTTTGAGGGTGTGGCAGAGGGGGTTGTGCCAGCATCTTTGGTCTTTGCCAATATGGATGAGGTGGAGATTTTCGTTGAGCCGTCGGATGTGGAGCTTTATGCAGAGCGCAATGCGCCGTACGACTACTCAATAAGTGGGTTGAGCATAGATGACGAGTTGAGAGAGTACTGCAAATTCTTCGCCTCCTACAATCGTGATATTTACAACAGGCTATCTCTGATACAGCGCAAAAATGAGCTGTGGGCTGAGGCGTATGCTAAAGGAGCGGATAATACAGAGAGTCTATGGGCAGAGTTTAACCACCTTGTGGCGGAGTATAGGACTAAGGCGGCTGAGTGGGCTGCAATGGCGGTAGAGTTTGCAGAGCAGCACCCCGACTATGCAATCTTGCCAAATATTATTGATAGATTTGTGCGTAGTGGGTATGATGTAGCGACTGCAGAGCAGATGTGTGACAATCTATCCGACAAGCAGTGCCAGAGCCTACTTGGGGAGCTGATGACAATCCGCAGAGATATAGATAGCCTTAATGGTGGGCGGGTTGGCAGCAGGGCTCTTGAATTTACACTCAGCTCGGTGGACGGCGATAGGGTAAAGCTACCGAAGTGCAACCCCGAAGGGTATCTGCTTCTTGATTTTTGGGCGAGTTGGTGTCAGCCCTGCATAAAAGAGATTCCGAATATTCGGCAGCTAAACGAACAATACTCTGATAGACTGCAGATTATCAGTATATCGTTGGACAACGACCCTGACCAGTGGCTTAATGCTGTGAAGAGGCATAATCTAACGGAGTGGACTCAGCTGCTTGCAAATAATACAGATGCGGAGGAGTATTATTTCTCCGAGCAAGCCGATATCTCTGCAGCCTATGGCGTAGAGCAGATACCTTGCTTTATACTTATAGATGACGCTGGAACAATCATTGGTCGCTATCAGCACCTAACCGCACAGCAGAGTATAAAATATCAATAAATTGCGCAACAAATAGCTACTCCTACTCCGAGAAGACCTTGCGGCGGGCGGAGAGGGGGAGGTGCTGGGTTTTTTCGGAGGGGAGGCTGAGGGGTGTGCCGAAGGGCATTTGGGCGACAAGTCGCCAGTGCGGGGCGATGTCCCACTGGGCAGCGACAGCCTCGTCTATAAGTGGATTATAGTGTTGCAGGGATGCGCCGAAGCCAAGCTCCTCAATGGCTGTCCAGATGGCGAACTGGTGCATAGCCGAGGTATGGGCGGAGTACTCCTCAAACTTATCGGCATAGGTCGGGAACTGCTTTTTCATACTCTCCACCACCTCCATATCCTCGTAGAAGAGCACCGTTCCGCAGCCCGCAGCGAAGTAGTTGTCTATCTTTTCGCGGGTGCCGATATACGCCTCGGCGGTGATAATCTCAGACAGAGCCTGCTTGACGATGCCCCACAGGCAGATGTGGTGGATGCCAAATAGAACAACAATGCGCGTAGACTGAGAGTTATATGCCGATGGTACGGCAAGCATTATGCGGTCTATAGTATGTACAATCTCCTCCTCAGATACAGACTTGGCTGCGCTTATGGCATAATAGCTTCGGCGACGCTCTATCGCCTCAATAAATGTTCGTTTCATAGCTGCTTTTTTAGTTATCAGTCTGCAAATAGTACGCCATAACTTATAGATGCGCACCCCTAAATACTATCGGCTCTGCCGACACCTTTGAAAAGCTAATAGCCAATGGCTAACAGCTAATGGTATTTTGCTTTGTTTCATATTTTTGCCTATATTTGCATAACAAACACTAATCCTTATGATTGTAGTTGAATATCTATTGCTTATAGCGATGTTCTGCCTTACGCCCGCCGTGGTGATATGGCTCTGCGGGCGATTTCCGCTGTTGGATAAGTTAGGCCCGATAATGGTGCTCTATGCCATCGGTATGGTTGTGGGAAATCTGCCATTTATGCCCGATACGATGAAGGTACTGCAGGAGATGATTCCCAATGTGGCTATTCCGCTGGCGATACCGATGATGCTCTTTGGTTGCACATTCTCAAAAAATGAAGGTAGACTGCAGCTAAAACTTATTCTGAGTGGCTTTAGCTCTGTGGCTATTGCGGTGATTATCGGCTACCTGCTCTTTGGGTGCAAGGTTACTTCAGGGGCTGAGGTGGGCGGTATTATCTCGGGTATGTATACGGGAGGAACGCTCAATGCAGCGGCTCTGCAGGCGATATTCCGTATTGAGAACGAGATTTATGTGCTTGTGAACTCCTACGATATTATTATCTCGTTCCTATATTTTATCTTTCTCTTCAGCTTCGGCATTAGGATGTTCCGCCGGCTATATGGCGAGAAGACAACCAAGCAGTTGTCGCAGAGTGATAGGGTAGAGATTGAGGGGACAATTCAAGACGCAAAGGCAAATCCTTACAGCGGTATGCTCTCAAAGGCGGGTCTTAAGAGCGTGGGCACGACCGTAGGTATTACGCTCGTTGTGGTAGCCCTCTCGGCAGGTGTTGCGGTTGTGATGCCTCAGGGATGGTTTATGGTCGTGTTTATACTGTTGCTGACCACCTTGGGTGTCGCGGCTTCGTTTGTAAAGCGCGTGCGAGAGCTTAAGTATAGCTACGATATGGGTATGTACCTTATCTACATCTTCAGCCTTGCTATAGCCTCTATGGCAGACTTCTCAAACCTAAATCTCGCCCAGGGGGTAAATCAGATGGCATTTATGACCTTTGCGGTCTTTGTCTCGCTGGCTATACACGCCATCTTCTGCCGCCTTATGCGCGTAGATGCCGACTCCATGGTAATCTCCTCGGTGGCATTTATCAACTCGCCACCATTCGTGCCGATGGTATCTGTCGCGATGAATAATAAAAAGACCCTTGTCACAGGCCTCGCCGCCGGCGTTGCGGGCTACGCCCTTGGTAACCACTTCGGCTACCTAATGTCCGAACTACTACAGAGGTTGTAATAGCTAAGCAGTCAGATACACTGACTGCTTTTTTGTTTTTTTATCTCATGGGGAACTCGAATTATGTGCAGCGCACATAATCAGCGACGAGATAGCGCAGTCGCTGTAAGGCTTGCACACGAGCAGCGCAATCTGCACAACAAGTAGCCGATGTAGTTGGCTGTCCTCAGATGTAAATACAAAAAAAGAGATAACCTTTCAGTTATCTCCTTCAGCGGTGCGTAGGGGACTCGAACCCCTGACCCCGTGCGTGACAGGCACGTATTCTAACCAGCTGAACTAACGCACCAGAACCTGTTGTTCATCAGTAGTGTTCTTCCTTCCTGATTGCGAGTGCAAAGATAGAGCAAAAAATTCTTTCCTCCAAACTTTTTTGCAACTTTTTTCAAAAAAAATATCACTTTTTGAAGAAAGAAAATTGCACACTTCCGTAACTTCTTGATTGCCAAAATAATGGATGATTCTCAAAATTATACTTATCGGAGTGCTCAAAGATGAAGATTCCCTCCTCGTTAAGGATATTGCTATCAAGAACCAGTCCTACGACCTGCTCAAGCCCCTCCAAATCGTACGGAGCATCGGAGAAAACAATGTCAAAACTCTTTGGGCAGCTACGCAGGTAGAGGAAAACATTTGCCTTGACGGCATAGATATTCTCTGCTCCGAGTGAGCGAGCGGTATTGCGGATAAAGTTGTGGTGCACGGCGTTAATCTCTACAGATGTAACACTTCGTGCTCCGCGCGAGGCGAACTCGTAGCTCACAGAGCCGGTGCCGGCAAAGAGATCCAGCACATCGCACTGCTCAAAGTCCACCAGATTGGTGAGGATATTAAACAGATTCTCCTTAGCGAAGTCCGTCGTAGGTCTTGCTCGCAAGTTCTTAGGTGGGTTGATTGCACGCCCACGATATTTTCCACTGATTATTCGCATACAACCTTATAGTACTTTTTCAGCGCCTTTGCGTACTGCTTAGGTGCTATAATATATATAGGTATACCCGCGTCTGTTGATGTAGCGGCGAGGATATGTGCAACATAGAAGAGCAGCTCGTCTGTAGACTCTATCTCCAAAGCCTCGGCCGTCTGCAGTCCGTCGTTATAGAGGCGGAGGTAGCAGATATTCTCGGCAAGCTCTACTGCAAGGCACTTCTCGTCGCTATGAGAGTCTGCAAGCAGTGGGGTAGTGAGCACAAGGCGTGCACCAAGCTGCTCAGCAAGGCTCTGATAGGCGTTGCGATTGATGGCGATAGCTGCGACCATCTGGTTATGCGGTGCGCTATAGATGGCAACCTCCTCTGCCGAAGGGTTCTGACCAGTGATGGCAAGAGCCTGCTCGGCTGTAACAGTAGCGGCAAGCGCCTGAGGAAGTAGGGTAGCGCGAGCGGTATCTACCATAACGACAACATTCCCGCTGCCCTCGGCAGTTGAGCCGAGAGTAGATGCAGAAAAAAAGCGTCCACCCGAAGCGAGACGGATGGACACTTTAATTGTGGAGTTTTTAGAGCTCCTCCCAGTTACCTGCCTCATTGTTACCTCTCTCCATTGAGCCGAACTTGATGCCCGGATACTTATTGAGAACATTCAGACAGTTGTCTACCAGGTTGATAACCTCCTGACGATAAACAACGGTATCAAGGAAGTTGATGTAAGGTGCGCGGCACTCTACAGTAGGGATGACAATCTTAGACTCGGTAGTGAGGATTGTAGCCTCCAGATAGAACTCCTTATTGTCTGAATAAGGGATGTAGCGGAGATTGCGAATATCCTCATCTGAAAGGTGCTTGAACAGAGAGTCCTTAACTGAATAGGTGAACTTCTCTACATTCTTAAACTTGCGACCATACTTCTTACGAGCCTGAGCCATAGCTACAGAGTCGTCCTCGTCGATAAGTCGGCGCTCACCCTCCATAGTCTCGTTGAGTACGAAGTTGATAAGAGAGTCAAAGTCTGCAGTAAAGTGCTGGTACTTACTCTTGAACTGACGCTCTGCGGTACGAATGTCCTTGATACGAGTGATAACCGCCTTCTCGCGAGTCTTCTGCTCCTCAGCAAACTTGATAGGTGTTGAGATAAGTACATAGACATAGAAGCCCAGACCTGCAGCTGCCAAAGCAAGCACTAATTGAAGTAATTTCTTTCCCATTTTTAGAAATAATTTTAATTTATAATTTTTTTTATTTAGTTGCAGAGCTACGAAAAAAATGCTAAGTTTGTAGCCAAATAAAACAACTGAAAATGCAAAGCACCACAATTGCGACCCAAATTTACGCAAAATTATTGTTTCAACCAACTGAAAACCAAAAAAAAATCATCAATTCTTTGTCAGAATATCTCGCGGATGATGATTTTTCAAGATTTTTTGTGCTAAATGGTTACGCCGGAACGGGTAAAACAACCCTTATTGCCGCCGTGGTTTCGGGTCTTAAGTCGTTGGGTATCAAGACCATACTGCTCGCACCAACGGGTCGTGCCGCAAAAGTACTGTCGCAATACACCTCTCAGAAGGCTTTTACTATCCACAAACGCATCTATCGCGAGCAGACAAACGCAAAATATGAGTCAAAATTTTCGCTCAACCTAAATCGCGAGTCGGAAGCGGTGTTCATCGTAGATGAAGCATCTATGCTCTCAACGGGTAGCAGTTCGGACAAGACCCTCTTTGGAAGTGGTTCGCTGCTTGAAGATTTGATACAGTATGTTCGCAGTGGCAAGTACTGCAGGTTGATACTTGTTGGCGACTCGGCGCAGCTGCCGCCAGTGGGGGATGACTTCAGTCCTGCGCTATCTCCTGCGGAGCTGTTGCCATACGGCGATGTGGAGTATCAGACGATGGACGAGGTGGTGCGTCAGGAGCAGACATCGGGCATACTTTTCAACGCTACGCTGGTAAGGTGTATGCTTGAGAATGGGATATACGAGATACCGCACTTGGAGATGGACTATCCTGATATTGAGCGAGTTAGTGGTGGCGAGTTGCTTGAGAAATTGCAGGAGTGCTACGACCGCTATGGACGCGATGAGACGATAGTTATCACCCGCTCAAACAAGCGTGCAAATCGCTACAACGAGGGTATTCGTCGCCATACACTCTATGCCGAGGAGGAGATAGAGAGTGGCGATATGCTGATGGTTGTGAAGAATAACTACCACTACACCGAGCGTATAGAGGACTGCCCGATGAGTTTTATTGCCAACGGCGATATCGCCCGTCTGAAGAGGATTCGCCGCTTTGAGCAGTTCTACGGCTTCAGGTTTGCAACGGCGGTGCTGGAGTTTGCTGACTACGACAATACGGAGATAGAGTGCAAGATACTGCTTGACACCCTCGCCTCGGAGTCCCCATCGCTGACATACGAGCAGCAGCAACAGCTCTTCTACGAGGTGGAGAAGGACTACGAGGATATAAAGAGTAAAATCAAGCGTTTCAAAGAGATACGCGAGAATCCATACTACAATGCGCTGCAGATAAAGTTTTCATACGCAGTCACTTGTCATAAGGCACAGGGTGGTCAGTGGAGCGCGGTATTTATTGATAGATTCCTCTTTGGCGACGAGCCGATGAGCAAGGATATGCTCCGATGGTTCTATACAGCCCTCACGCGAGCTACAGAGCGAGTATTTTTAGTCAATTTTGACGATAGTTTCTTTGAATAATCGCCTAAAATAGCTATCTTTGCCAATTATGGCAGTAGAGAAAAAATATGTTGAGACACCCTTGATGAAGCAGTACTACCAAATCAAGGCTGTACACCCCGATGCGATACTTCTTTTCCGCGTCGGAGACTTCTATGAGACCTTTGGCGACGATGCTATAGCGGCATCGGCAATCCTCGGCATCACACTTACAAAGCGTGCTAATGGCGCAGCGTCGGCAGTAGAGCTTGCAGGCTTTCCATACCATGCTGTGGAGACCTATCTGCCAAAGTTGGTGCGTGCAGGTAAGCGTGTGGCTATCTGCGAGCAGCTTGAGGACCCAAAGACTGTCAAGGGACTTGTTAAGCGCGGTGTGATAGAGTTGGTCACCCCGGGTGTTACGCTGAGTGATAACTTGGTGGAGAATAAGGAGAATATATACCTCGCCTCTGTCTGCTTCGGCAAGGAGAAGACGGGTGTAGCATTTCTGGATATCACTACGGGTGAATTTTTCGTTGCCGAGGGCGATGATAGGTATGTAGATAAGCTGATATCAAGCCTTGCGCCGAAGGAGATTGTCTACCAGCGTGGCTGTGAGGAGCGTTTCCGCACTGCCTTTGGAACAAAGCACTACACATATCGTCTGGAGCAGTGGGTATTCTCCTATCAGGTCAATGTAGACAAGCTCTGTACCCAGTTTGGCACTCAATCTCTGCGTGGCTTTGGCGTGGAGGGGATGAACGAGGGTATTACCGCTGCGGGAGCGATTCTCTACTACCTTGAGTTTACCGAGCATAAGCAGATTGCCCATATCAGCTCTATCTCTCGTCTTGACCAGAACGACTATGTTTGGATTGATAAGTTTACCATTCGCAACCTTGAGCTCTTTAGCTCTAATGGTGGCGACAAGAGTTCGTTTGCAAAGGTTATAGACCGCACGCAGACCCCTATGGGTGGACGACTGTTGCGACGATGGATAGCGATGCCGATACTTGATATTGAACGCATTACGCGCCGTCAGGATGTAGTGGCGTCCTTTGTGGAGAATAGCCAGCTGGCATACGCCGTAAGGGAGCAGGTGAGTAGCATTGGCGACCTTGAGCGTATCGCTTCGCGTGTGGCGTCTATGCGTGTCACTCCGCGAGAGTTGGTGCAGCTGAAGAACTCGCTGGCGGCCATTGAGCTTCTCAAGGCAGCGCTGGAGTCTACAGACTCGCCAGTGCTGCACTCCATAGCCGAGAAGATTGATACTCTGGAGGCTGTGCGTCAGCGTTTAGAGCACGATATATATCCAGATCCTGCGGTAAATCAGATTCAGAAGGGCGGTATTATTGCCGATGGCGTAAATGCGGAGCTGGACGATTTGCGTCGCGTGGCTCTGCATGGCAAGGATGTGCTGCAGACCATTCAGCAGCGCGAGAGTGAGGCTACGGGTATTCCGTCGCTCAAGATTAGCTACAACAATGTCTTTGGCTACTATATAGAGGTGCGCAATACCTATAAAGATAGGGTGCCAGAGAACTGGATTCGCAAGCAGACACTGACCGCTGCCGAGCGATATATTACAGAGGAGCTTAAGGAGTACGAGACCAAGATTTTAGGCGCCGAGGAGCGTATGCTTGTGCTGGAGCAGCAGATTTACAACGAGTTGCTTGCCTATATCTGTCTACACCTCAAGCAGTTGCAGGCGGATGCTAAGGCTGTGGCGACGATAGACTGTCTGCTCAGCTTTGCAACCCTTGCCGTAGAGCGAGGCTACTGTCGTCCGACGCTTGACGATGGCGTAAAGATTGAGCTCAAGGCGGCACGCCACCCTGTGATTGAGACCCTGATGGGGGTAGGGGAGCAGTATATCCCGAATGACCTTGTGTTAGATTCCGACAACGAGCAGATAATCATTATCACAGGTCCGAATATGTCGGGTAAGTCGGCACTGCTCCGCCAGACGGCTCTCATTGTGCTTATGGCGCAGATGGGTTCGTTTGTGCCAGCTGCAAAGGCTCATATCGGCATTGTAGATAAGATATTTACCCGCGTGGGTGCGAGTGATAATATTTCGCAGGGTGAGTCTACATTTATGGTTGAGATGTTGGAGAGCGCAAGCATCCTGAACAATATCTCTAAGCGAAGCCTTGTGCTGCTTGACGAGATTGGTCGCGGAACAAGTACCTACGACGGTATCTCTATAGCTTGGTCTATGGTTGAGTATCTACACAACCATCGCAACCTGCAGCCACGAACACTCTTTGCTACGCACTATCATGAGCTCAACGAGCTGGAGCAGATGTGTCAGCGTGTGAAGAACTACCATGTATCGGTGCGCGAGGTGGATAATACAATCGTCTTCCTGCGTAAGTTGGAGAAGGGTGGTACGGAGCACTCGTTTGGTATTCATGTGGCGCGTATGGCAGGTATGCCGACATCTATCGTAGAGCGCGCAACGACCATACTAAAGAGTCTTGAGCAGGTCTATGGCGACAATGAGATTGTCCCTTCAGTATCTCCATCGGCACGCAAGCGCTCGCGCAAGCCTTCGCCATCTGTGGCAGGTGCAGTGCAACCAGCTGCCGATGCAATACAGCTCTCAATGTTCAAGATTGATGACCCTGTGCTCATAAAGATACGCGACCAGATTAAAGACTTGGATATCAACAGCTTAACGCCGTTACAAGCACTTAATCTGCTATCCGAAATCAAGAAGTTGGCAGAGGAGTAGCGATAAAAAAGTGAATTGACCCCAAAAGTTTTTTGTCCAAACTTTTGGGGTCAATTCACTTGCGACCTCTTTTTTATTTCTCAACGATAGAGCGGATATTCTGTATCAACATCTGCACCGCGACGGAGTTGAAGCCACCCTCGGGGATAATCACATCGGCATACTTCTTACTTGGCTCAACAAACTCTTCGTGCATAGGTTTTACCGTTGTGGTATACTGACTGATGACAGACTCCATACTACGGCCACGCTCGCGGACATCCCTGAGTATACGGCGAGCAAGGCGCAGGTCGGCATCGGTATCTACAAAGACCTTGATATCCATCAGCTCGCGCAGCTCCTTATTCTCAAAAATCAGGATGCCGTCAATGATAATAACCTTTGACGGAGCAACAGTGACGCGCTCGTCGGTGCGGTTATGTTCCACAAAGGAGTAGACAGGACGCTCAATGGTCTGGTTATTCTTTAGCGCGCGGATATGCTCCACAAGCATATCGGTATCAAACGACTGCGGATGGTCGTAGTTGAGCTGTGTACGCTCCTCGTAGGTAAGCTCAGGGTGCGCCTTATAGTAGTAGTCATGGCAGAGTGTAGCCACATCATCACCACGGAAAGCCTCCTGAAGTCGCTTTACAAGGGTACTCTTACCCGAACCTGTGCCACCTGCGACACCAATAACCGTAACTTGCATAGTAGTAATGTTTTAGGTACAAAAAATGGGAACAGCATAGGCTATTCCCACTCTCTATTTGGTATGATTAAGCATCAATATTTGCGTAGGTTGCGTTTGCCTCAATGAACTCTCGGCGTGGACCAACCTCGTCACCCATAAGCATTGAGAAGATACGATCTGCCTCAATAGCATTCTCAATAGATACCTGACGAAGAATACGGGTCTCTGGGTTCATAGTAGTCTCCCAAAGCTGCTTTGCATTCATCTCACCAAGACCTTTGTAGCGGGTAATCTTGCAGCCCTTGCCCATCTCCTCTACCAAAGTATCGCGCTCCTCGTCTGACCAGCAGTAACGCTCGCGGTTACCCTTCTTAACAAGGTAGAGTGGTGGGGTAGCGATGTAGATATGGCCATTCTCAATCAGCTCGCGCATCTTGCGGAAGAAGAAGGTGAGCATCAGCGTTGCAATATGTGCACCATCCACATCGGCATCGGTCATGATGATAATCTTGTCGTAACGCAGACCCTCAAGGTTAAGTGCTTTGCTATCCTCTGGAGTACCAATCTTAACACCCAGAGCGATAAACATATTCTTAATCTCCTGATTGTCCCACATGCGGTGCTCCAGAGCCTTCTCGACATTGAGAATCTTACCACGCAATGGCATGATAGCCTGGAAGTTACGGTCACGACCCTGCTTTGCAGTACCACCCGCAGAGTCTCCCTCCACGAAGAATATCTCAGCGATAGAGCGGTCGCGGCTTGAGCAGTCTGCCAGCTTACCAGGAAGACCTGCACCTGAGAGCGGAGACTTACGCTGCACAGACTCACGAGCTGCGCGAGCAGCGTGGCGAGCAGTAGCGGCAAGGATAACCTTCTCTACAATAGCCTTAGCGTTGCGAGGATTCTCCTCCAAGTAGTTGGTAAGAGCTGCCGACATAGCCTTATCTACAGCGGCTGCAACCTCGTCGTTACCCAGCTTAGTCTTGGTCTGACCCTCAAACTGAGGCTCAGCAACCTTTACAGAGACAACTGCGGTAAGACCCTCGCGGAAGTCATCGCCCGAAATCTCAAACTTGAGCTTTGCAAGCATGCCCGACTCCTCTGCATACTTCTTCAGCGTACGGGTAAGGGCACGACGGAAACCGGTAAGGTGAGTACCACCCTCAATAGTATTGATATTATTTACATAGGAGTGTACATTCTCGCTAAATGAGTTGTTGTACTGCATTGCAACCTCTACAGGAACGCCGTTGCTCTCGGTGTCAAGGTAGATGATGGACTCAATGATAGGCTCGCCGCGGTTGGTGTCCAGATACTGCACAAACTCCTGCAGACCATTCTCAGAGTAGAAGGTCTCCGAGCGAGGGTTGCCCTCCTCATTTACATCGCGCATATCGGTAAGCGTGAGGCGGATACCCTTATTAAGGAATGCCAACTCGCGCAGACGATTCTCCAGAGTCTCGTAGCGGTAGGTGGTTGTGAGGGTGAAGATAGTATCATCTGGCTTGAAGGTGATGATAGTACCACGGTCCTCGCAGTCGCCAATAATCTCAACATTTGAGAGAGGGAAGCCCTTAGAGTAGGACTGCTTGTAGATCTTGCCACCACGATGAATCTCTGCAACCAGCAGGTTAGAGAGGGCGTTCACACAAGATACACCCACACCGTGCAGACCACCAGAGACCTTGTAGCTGCCCTTATCAAACTTACCACCTGCGTGAAGCACGGTAAGTACAACCTCCAGCGCACTCTTACCCTCCTTCTCGTGGAAGTCGGTAGGGATACCTCGTCCGTTATCCTTCACAGTGATGGAGTTATCCTCGTTGATGGTCACATAGATATCGTTACAGTGACCAGCCAGAGCCTCGTCAATAGAGTTGTCCACAACCTCGTAAACAAGGTGATGCAGACCCTTCTCGCCGATATCGCCGATATACATTGCAGGACGCTTACGAACAGCCTCAAGACCCTCAAGCACCTGAATATTCGACGCGGAATACTCCTCCTCGCCGACTCTCTTTACATTTTCTTGTTCAGTACTCATTATTTAAGTTTTAATTACTTCCTAAAAATCACACAAAGATAGATTTTTTTTCTCAAACAACCAAATCTAAATCAAAGATTTAGGCTATTTTTATTCATCAAATTCCACCTCACGCACTTCGCCCTTGCTGAATAGCAGCGTGCGAGCAGGATAACTCTCTACCAAAGCGGTGTTGTGAGTGGCCATAACTACTGCAGTCCCTGCCGCTGCAATGTCGTGAAAGAGGCGTACAATACCCTCTGCCGTTACGGGGTCAAGGTTGCCTGTAGGCTCGTCGGCGAGTATCAATTTTGGAGAATTTAGTAGTGCGCGAGCAATCATAAGTCGCTGACACTCACCACCTGAGAGCTCAAATGGAAACTTAGCATCAGCGCCCTTGAGTCCCACCTGCTCAATCACCTCTGTGATGCGCTGGTGAATATCCTGTTTGTCGCTCCAACCCGTAGCACGAAGGGCAAAGGCGAGATTGTCGTAAACATTGCACTCCGAGAGCACCTGCAGGTCCTGAAAGACAATACCCATACTGCGGCGAAGCTCAGGCAGTTTATTGCTCTTAAGCGTGCGCAAATCAAAGCCCACGACGCTGCCACTGCCCTCAAAGAGTGGCAATGCACCATAAAGGGTCTTAAGCAGCGAGCTCTTACCACTACCCACGCGACCGATAAGGTAGACCACCTCGCCCGCGTAAACGCTGATATTCACGCCACTAAGCACACGCTCGCCACACTCAAGATAACTCTTCTGAGTCAGATTCTTAAACGGTACTGCGCTATGATACACCGCAATATCCTGCAGTCTAACTACACAATCTCTACTCTGTGTCATAATACTCTTTTTAGAAGTGGTAAAGATAGTAAATTTTAGGCAAAGAAACAACTATTGGCAGCTTGTTTTTGAGATTTGACAAAAATGCACTATCTTTGCACCACTTACAATCGGGGGTGACCGGTTTTGACAGCAGGTAGAGTTTGATTGTAAGCACGCCGAGCATTGTGTGGGGTCTCGTAAATCGCAACACTCAAACTACAAATGGCAATAATAGCTATGCACTCGCTGCCTAATTTTCTGGGAAAATTAGCTTAATTGATGCACACAAGGTTTGCGTCAACGAGTATCCCGAACTGCTATCCCGCTCTCTGATAGCGTGTTCATATGGGGTATCATCAATGGAGAGATAGTGCGATATGTGCCTCGGTTATCGTGCGAGATTTAGGGGCTGGGGTCAGGGTCTTGGCTGTTGTCTGCCGAACTTTGACAGAAGGACTAAACGACAACTAAGCGTGTAGAAAGCATTTGGGTTCCTTGTTTGGACGCGAGTTCGACTCTCGCCACCTCCACTGCAAAAAGACGGATATTCTTCCGTCTTTTTTTGTTAGCGAATTTCGCGCTCGTAGGCGGTGCGGATGGCGCTCCAGGTGTAGAGCGCAGATGCGATGTCGTACAGCTTCTGATTAGGAGCAGATGGCTGACAAAGTAGAGTAGCAAGCGACTCTGAATCTGAGAAGTAGAGGGCGTTACCTAAAGTTGTTTCGCGGTTATAGACGACATCGTAGGCGACAATCTCGCGGGCAAAGAACATAGCCTCCACAAGCGATGGGTTTGTACCGCCAGCACTATGGCCGTGGATATATCGCGAGGCGTTATTTCGCAGCGCAAAGAGCGTCTTTAGATCGTAGATTGGGTCAGAGAGTGTGATATTGTCATACTCGCCATACTGAGCTCGCAAATTACGCCCATATTCGCTACGATTCCAGTTGCCAACAAAGAGCAATCGCGCACCACTACGGGTAGCTGCCTCAAGGATGATATGGCAGTTATTTTCAGGTTCTATACGGCAGAGCGCAAAGGCGTACTCGTTAGGCTTAACGCCCAGAGAATCAAGTGCCTTAATCTGGTCATCTAAAGCAACACTTTGCAGTACATGGTCGCCACCATAGGCGATAAGAACAGAGCGTAGATTATACTGCTGTTGCACATAGTCGGCAATACCCTTATTATCGGAGATAATAGTGTCTGAAAATCGCACAGCGGCGCGCTCGGAGAGTCTGAGAAACCAGCGAGCCATAGTGCCCCACTTCTGACGGCGATGCTCCAGACCGTCTATATTGGTAACAACCTTAGCGCGGCTAAAGAGCCTAAAGATAGGCAGAAATATCGCACCCGAGACGCCCAAAATAAGCACGGTATCATATCCGCCGAGTGCGCGAATGAGTGAAAGTATATCGTAAGGTATGCTCGCTATACCATTGGCTCTCAGTGGGATATAGCGCAGAGTGGCACCCTTATAACTCTCTAACTTTTCGGGCATATCCTTGCTGCTACAGAAGACCGTATAGTCTATCGGAGCGTCGGTCTGAACAAGATTTTCAACCAGCGACTCAAAGCCTCCATAGCGGGCAGGAATACCCTGCGTGCCGATGATAGCGACACGAGTACGCCTTGAACAGCTACTCTGACACTCGCCACTACGGCTACCACAGCCGTGGCAAGGGTTGCTAATCTCAAGCCAGATATAGCGGCCTAAGAAGAGCGCTGCGAGGAGTACAACTATCAGAGTGACAATGGTTTGAATCATATCAGTTGAACTATACGATAAACTAAAAATGCGAGTATCCAAGCAACTGTCGTAGAGTAGAGCACCGAGGCCAAAGCCCAGCGTTTGCCATACTCAGAGGCGATAGCTGCAAGCGTAGCCAAGCACGGGAAGTAGAGCAGGATAAATGTCAGGAATGCCAGCACGGAGGCGGTGGTAAAGTCTCCACTGCTGACCAGTCGCTCGCGCAGGTTGTCTTCGCGCTCCGCATCGGTTACAACCTCCTCATTATCAGCATAGAGCACACCCAGAGTGCTGAGCACGATTTCCTTTGCAGGCACGCCCGAGACGATAGCTACGCTACTCTTCCAATTCAGTCCCATAGGGCGGAAAACTGGCTCGCAAGCCTTGCCGATACGACCCATATATGAGTTCTCGTAGTGCTGCTGTGCGCTCTGCCCCTCGCTCTGCATAGGGAAGTAGGTCAGCGCCCAGACAACCACCGAAGCGACTAAAATAAGACCTCCCATCTTACGCAGGTACTGAGCACAGCGCTCCCACATGTGCGACAAGGTGGCCTTCATAGTAGGTACGCGGTATGGCGGAAGCTCCATAACGAAAGGGGTGTCATCTGTAATAGTCATCACGCGGCGCAGCAGTCGTGCCGTAAGGATTGCCACGACAATGCCGAGCAGGTAGAGTCCAAAGAGTATTGCAGCCGACTTAGCACCGAAGAATGTACCCAAAAAGAGGACATATATAGGCAGTCGCGCGCTGCAAGATGTAAAAGGTATAATCAGGGCGGTAATAAGTCGCACACTTGGCGACTCAATGGTTCGGGTAGCCATAACCGCTGGGACATTACAACCAAAGCCCATAATGAGCGGTATGAACGACTTACCATGCAGACCCGTCTTGTGCATCAGCTTATCCATAATAAAGGATGCGCGAGCAAGGTAACCCGAGTCCTCCATAAAGGAGATAAACAGATAGAGAATCACGATGTTAGGCAGAAAGACTATAACGCTACCCACGCCACCAATAACGCCATCTACCACAAGGTCGCGCAGAATACCTGCAGGCAGCAACATGTCAAAGAGTCTACCAACAAGTGCAACGCCACTCTCAAGCCACTGTTGCGGGTACTGACCCAGACTAAAGGTACAGTAGAACATCAGCCACATCAGGGCGATGAAGATAGGGTAGCCCCAGATGCGGTGGGTGACAATCTCGTCAATGTAGTAGGATATATCGCGACGATTGGCTGGCTTGCGGTGGTATGTCTCGCGCAGAGCGCCAGAGATAAAGCCATACTTCTGGTTGGCAAAGGTGGTCTCTATATCCTCGTTGCTATCAAGGTCGGAGGCCAGATGCTCCTGCTCCTGACGGACAACAGCCATCCAGTTATCAAAGGCGGGCTTATCCTTGAGCATATCCACAACCTCGCTATCGTTCTCCAGCAGTTTCATTGCGAAATATCGCGGAGGGAAGCACTTAGGCAGCGATTCACGACTCGCCTTGAGTACGCGGGCGAGGGTGGTTACACTCTGCTCTACAATGCCCTGATTGATATGGATATGGCGCGCACGAGGCTCTGTGCCCTCATAGACGGCGATAATGGTATCAAGCAGCTCCTCAATACCGCGACCCGTGTGCGAGACAACGGGAATCATCGGCGTACCCATCATCTGACCAAGCAACTGGTAGTCCAGCGTATCGCCCGAAGCCTCCAACTCGTCGTACATATTGAGTGCAACGACCATATTCTGGCTCATATCAATAAGCTCGGTGGTGAGGTATAGATTGCGCTCTATATTGGAAGAGCAGACCACATTGAGAACAACATCAGGCGGAGAGGTGACAAGGTGCTCGCGAACAAAACGCTCCTCGGGAGAGTATGCCGATAGGGCGTATGTTCCCGGCAGGTCGGTGATATGAAACTCGTAGCCACCGTGGTAGAAACGACCGCTCTTAGAGCCGACAGTAACGCCGCTATAGTTACCCACATGCTCGTTTGCACCGGTGATGCGGTTAAAGAGCGAGGTCTTGCCACTATTAGGATTGCCGACAAGGGCGATATTTATGTGGTGCTTACGGCGGGAGATAATGCTCTCAACGCTCTGATCCTCGGTAGTGCCCACCTGCGCCATCTGCGCCTTGAGTCGCTCAATAGCCTCAGCCTCTGTGATAACCTCAATCATCTGAGCCTCAGCACGGCGGAGAGTGATGCTGTAGCCGAGAATCTTGTACTGTATAGGGTCGCGCAGTGGAGCATTGAGCACAACCTCCACCTCGGAGCCACGGACAAAGCCCATCTCCATAATACGGCGACGGAAACCTCCGTGTCCCAGAACCTTTACAACCGTTGCGGACTCGCCCGCCTTTAGCTCAGATAGACGCATAACGGGGCAAAGGTAGCAAAAAGCTATGATATTTACAAATATCATCAACTACCCAAAGATAGGTAGAGCTTGATGTAGGCAAGGTACTGTTGGGCAATGATATTTGAGTACTCCATCTGCGTGTTATAGAGTGTTCGCTCGGCGTCAATCACATCAAGGTAGGAGGCAAGCCCGTTGCCATAGAGTGCCCGCGTAAGGGTAGAGATACGGTCGTTGGAGGCTATAAGTGCACGATAACGCTCAGACTCTCTGCGAGTTGTAGCAATCTCTACCAGAGCACTCTCAACCTCCGATAGGGCTGTGATAAAGCTCTGGCGATAGGCATACAGAGCCTGATTATAGAGCTCTACGGCTGCTCGCTCCTGACTCTTCAGCGCACCGAAACGGTATATCGGCTGTGCAAAACTGAGCAGGGTACTCCACACCCAACTATCGCCCTTAAATAGACGCGAAATATCGTCCGAGACCACACCTCCCTCGGCGGTAAGCATCAGCGTAGGTAGGCGAGCTATACGCGCTTGCTTTGCCTTAGCAGCAGAGGCAACGAGGGTTGCGTATGCGCTTGCAACATCCGCACGGCGATAGAGTAAATCGGATGGCAGTCCTACGGGGATATCTATTGAGGGCGAGTCCGTTAGGCGCGTTATCTCAAGTTGTTTATAGATAGTTGTATCCTGCACGCTACTACCCGTAAGGGCTGTAAGGGTAACCATAGTCTGTCGCACCTGCTGCTCGTAGAGCGGGATATCTGCTTGGGCGGTATAGAGCAGACTAAGAGCCTGTTCGCGGTGTAGACCCGTAGCCAACCCACGCACAAAGAGCGAGTCGGTAAGGCGTGCCGTCTGGGCTCTGAGTCGGGAGCTCTCAATAGCGATAATCAAATCGCGCTGATACTTGAGCAGGGTATAGTATGTGGTTGCCACCTGCGCCGCCAACGATAGCCTTACGCCACGATACTGCCACTGAGCATACTCAACCTCAGCGGAGGCCTGTGTTGTAGCCGCGCGCAGTGAGCCAAAGAGGGGTATCTCCCAGCTTGCAGCGGGCTCTATGGCGTAGTGTTGCGTTGTAGGCTGACCCGAAATGCCCACCTCGCGCCCCAAAGAGAAGGATGGTAGGTACTGAGAGCGAAGCTGACGAAGCGACTGCTGCGCTTGCGTGATTTTAGAGGCGGCAACAAGCAGGTCGTTATTCTGAGCCAAAGTGGTGGTTATAAGGCGATTAAGGGTTGTATCGCCAAACACACGCCACCACTCGGTAGCTTGATAGGCGCTATCGGCAAGGGGCACACTCTCGCCACTTTGGTAGGCAAAGCGAGGGGGTATATCAACCGTAGGAGAGATAAGTCGTGGATTACACCCGACAGCAAGCAGTAGGACAAGTGCTAAGATACTCTGTTTCATCGTCTTACAATTCGTTTTACAAGGTAATAGAGGGCAGGGTAGAGCACCGCTCCGAAGGTGGTAGCTACGACCATACCTCCCACAAGGGCAATACCCATAATATTTCGCGCTGTGGAGTAGACACCACTCGCCACAACCAGCGGCATAGAGCCGAGAACAAAGGCTGCTGCGGTCATTACGATAGGTCGCAGTCGCATCTTCGCAGCCTCCACGGTAGCCTCCAGCAGTGGTTTTCCCTCGCTCTGCAGGCGTGAGGCGTACTCAACAACGAGGATTGAGTTCTTAGCCGCCAAGCCGATAAGCATAACGATAGAGATTTGCGTGTAGATATCTATCACAAACTTACTGCTGACAATATGCGCCAGAGCGATAAATGCCAGCGCCCCGACAACGGCAAGCGGCACAGCTGTGATGATAGCTATAGGCAGGCTATAACTCTCGTAAAGCATTGAGAGTATGAGGAATACAAAGACAACAGAGATTGCATACACCAACCAACTATTGCCACCCTCGCGACTCTCAAGGGCTGTAGTTCCGCTCCACTCAATACCCATATTCTGCGGCAAAATAGCGGCAGCGACACCCTCAATAGTAGCCATAGTCTGCGCAGTAGACACCCCCTCGGCTGGGGTTACGGTGACCTCCGCGGCGTTGTAGAGGTTAAATTGTCGCTCAAAGGCTGTGCCGAGAACATCCTCTACGGTAACGAGGGTAGAGAGGGGTATACTCTGACCATCAGTCGTAGTTACGAAGTAGCTATCCAACGAGCCGCTACCCTGGCGATAGTCAGGCGCTGCGGCGATATAACTACGATAGAGACGCCCAAAGCGGGTAAAGTTGTCAATATACTGCCCGCCCAGCAGGGTGGTAAGTTCGCCATAGAGATTACTCAACTTCACACCCTTCATCATCGCTTGCGCACGGTCTACGACAATGCGCTTCTGTGGCACGCGGTTATTAAACTGTGTTACGGCGCGAGCAATCTGCGGCTGAGAGTTAAGTGCAACAAGCAGAGTTTCAAGATTTTGAGCAAGGTAATCGCTACCTCGTCCCTCCCTATCTGTCAGGGCAAAGGTAACACCCGAGACAACGCCCAAGCCAGGTATTGCAGGCTGGATAAAGGCGTAGCCAACAACCGCAGGTGCCATAGGGGCAATCTGCTCGGAGATGATGGCCGCCAGTTGCTCTGCCGAGAGTTTTCGCTCCTTATAGGGCTTTAGTCGCACGAAAATTACACCACTATTGGTTGCAGCACCGCCTGAGAGCATATTAAAGCCCGCGACAACGGCACTACCTGCCACCTCCTTATGGCTCACAACAACGCTATCAACCCGCTCCATGGCGCGCTGAGTAACCTGCAAAGATGATGGCGCAGGGGTATTGACCGCCACCATAAGATAACCCTGATCCTCGTCTGGCAAAAAGCCCGCAGGTAGGATATGCCACAGCGCAACGATACCCACAACGATAACAAGCATAGCCACAATGGTCAGCTTTATCCGCTGCACGGCGCGAGTCGTAAGAGCTGTATACCGTTCAAGCAGTCGCTCAAAGGCGCGATTAAATGCCCCAAAGAGGCCTTTGCGCTCGCCCTGCTGTGGTTTAAGCAGTACTGCACATAAGGCTGGCGAAAGTGTTAGTGCACAGATAGTTGAGAAGAATACCGACACGGAGATAGTGATACCAAACTGTTGAAAGAGTTTGCCCGTAACTCCACCCGTAAACGAGACGGGTATAAAGACTGCCAGCAACACCACCGAGGTGGCAATAACCGCACCGCTAACCTTATCCATAGCAGCGACGGTCGCATCATAAGGGCTCTGCCCCTGCTCAATACCGCGCTGAACAGCCTCCACAACCACAATAGCGTCGTCTACAACCAGTCCGATAGCCAGCACCAAAGCCAGCAGCGAGACTACATTTATACTCAGTCCAAAGAGCGGAAAGGCGATAAATGTACCCACGATAGAGACTGGTATAGCCACCACAGGGATAATCGTAGCGCGCCAATCTTGGATAAAGAGGTATATAATAGCCACCACAAGCAGCAGTGCCGCCAGCAGGGTAAAGGCTATCTCCTCAATACCTGCGCGGATGCTCTGCGTACCATCTACAATAGTAGTATAGCTAACTCCATCGGGAAAACTCTGAGCTGCGATGCGCATCTGATTCTCAACCTCTTGAGCTACTGTAACGGCATTACTTCCAGGTTCCTGATAGACCACCATTACGGCGGTAGGTTTGCCGTCATAGTGCGACGATGTACCATAGCTCTGTGCACCAAGGCTTACATCGGCGACCTGACTGAGGAGCACCTGCCTACCATCGGCGGTACTCTTGACGACGATATTCTCAAACTGCTCAGCAGTAGAGTACTGCGCTGGCAGGGTTACAGTATAGGTGTAGTATGTCCCCTCAGGGGCAGGCTCTGCACCAAACTGACCTACGGGATAGGCTGCCGACTGAACAGCGATAGCGTTGGTAACATCCTCCACAGAGAGGTTGTAGTACTCCAGCACATCGGGCTTGAGCCACACGCGCATAGCGTACTCGGCAGCGCCCATAATCTGCACCTTACCCACACCATCTATCATCAGTAGTCTATTCTGCAGGTTTATGTAGGCGTAGTTTGAGACAAACTGCTCATCGTAGCGGCCGTCGCTAACAATGGCATAGACCATCAGAAATCCCGTCTGGCTCTTGCGCGTAACCACACCCTGCTGAACAACCTGCGAGGGAAGTAGTGGCGTGGCTGTGGCGACATTATTCTCTACCGCTACAGCATTCATATCGGGGTCAGAGCCTGGCGTAAAGGTCACCTGCAGGTTCATCGTGCCGTCCGAGCCACTGACCGCCTCCATATAGAGCATATCGCTTACACCCATAATACTCTGCGCTATAGGTGTAGCTACGCTCTGACTCACTCGCTCAGCATCCGCACCGCTATAAGTGGCACTGACCTCCACCACGGGCGGGGTTATGTCGGGATACTGCTCTATGGAGAGCGAGAATATGGATATCAACCCCAAAAAGAGCACAATCACACTGAGCGATATAGCTGCTATGGGTCTGGAAATGAAGAAGTTTTTCATAGCACCTTAACCTTTTGACCGTTAGTGAGTTTAGCACTGCCATCCAAAGCGACACTCTCGCCCGCAGCAAGTCCCGAAACGGCAACCACGCCATCGTGTGGGGCACCGAGGGTTGTAACCTTGCGGTAGTGGACTGTAGAGTCGGCATCAATAACCCACACCGACTCCTCGCCCTGAGTCTGCTGCAGGGCGCTCTGGGGTACAGTTATACGCATCTTGGGCATACCGATAGAGGTCGTTACGCGAGCAAATTGACCCGACTTGAGCAGGTAGTGGGGGTTGGGAAAGGTTACTACTATTATAATAGTGCCCTCGGTATCTGCCACAGCACTCTTGGTATAGCTATAGCTGCCCACAAACGGGTACTGCCTACCATCTGCCAGCGTGAGCACTATATCCGAGAGTAGCGACTCGTTATTGTAGGTAAAAGAACTGCGCCCCGAGAGGTTTAGGTACTGCGCCATAGGTATTGCAACCTCGCAGCAGAGGGTATCTACATTCTCTATGCGCGTGAGGGTGGCAAACTTACTACCAGGACCGACAAAATCGCCCACATAGGCCTCGGAAGCCGATATAACGCCATCTATCGTGGCGCGGATGGTTGTATACTCAACCTCCAACTGCGCATTCTTAAGCGCCTGCTCTGCTGAGGCTATGGATGCCTTTGCTGCCTCATACTGGGCTCTATAGCCGTCAAACTGAGCCTGACTGATTGCATCTATAGCCACAAGAGGCACGGCGCGATTGTAGTTATTCTGTGCCTCTATGGAGTTTGCCACCGCCGTTGCAAGGGTAGCCTTAGCGGCAAGCATATCTGCCCGCTGCTGACGGTCGTCTATGCGGAAGATTACCTGCCCCTTGCGCACGGGCATACCATTACTAAATAGCTTGGCCGAAAGAAAACCACTCACTCGCGGTTGGATGACGGCGATATAGTTTGGCTGTAGGGTAGAGATAAAACTCTGCCTCACAATAGCGCTATCTACCCCTGCACGAACAACCTCTACAGCCTCCGTCTGACTACCACCATTGCTACCACTCCGAGCACAAGCTAACAGACAGAGAACGAACACAATACAGATATAATTAGACCTCATATTAGATGAATTTTACACCTCAAAGGTCAAAAAATATACCGTATTAGTGCTCTATATGGACTTTTTGAACAAAAAGATTAAAATAATTGCAAAAATGTTTGCATAATTGCAAAACCCTTCTTACATTTGTATAAACAAAACCGTTTTATTTAATAAAAACTTAAAATTATGAAAGCATTAGTAGAGAAAATTAACGCACAGATTGCTGATTTCCAGGTTAACGCTGCTGCTCAGGTAGAGAAGGGCAACAAGGCTGCAGGTACACGCGCTCGCAAGGCTGCTCTTGAGCTTGGCAAGCTCCTTAAGGAGTTCCGCAAGGTTTCTGTTGAGGAGGCTAAGAAATAAGCATCTGAGGCAAGATAGAAGGGAGGGCTTTGACCCTCCCTTTTATGTTTTATATATTAGATATTAGAACGACTCCGAAATCCCAATAACTACACCATTTACGCGCTTACCAGAGATTAGGCAACCAATGCCATAATCGACCCTCACATCTATAATATTACCATATTTATACCTCAGACCGATGCCATAATTTGGTAATGTATTGCGCCACTTAAAATCAGTCAGTGAAGCAAAGCTATTTCCGCCACCGCCCCAAATAGCGACTCCTATGCCATTCCAGATATGCTGGCGCAGCTCTACCTGCGCCGTAGCTATATTCCTATCCATAAATCGCCCCTCGTAGTAGCCTCGCATACGGCTATTATCGCCTAACTGTGGAAACAACTGCCACGGGGTGGTTGTACTATTACTCTGCGCATAGAGTTCGGCAGCCAAGGTAGCACCCTTCCATAGCGGTTGGTAGTAGATAGCTTGCACTATGCTGCGATAACTCGTAGATGAGGTATCTCCGAGCACCTTTGGACGCGCCGCTACCTGAAAGAGCGCCATTCCGCCACGCTGGTCGTAACCGTTACTCCTGCGACTATCATACTTCAGAGTTAGTGATAGGGTAGTGGTAAGCACCTCGTTACCTCCGCCAGTAAGCTCCGCAAACAGCTCACTATCATCAGATTTGGTGTCTATATGGTCTAATCTTACAGCGGGTCTGATATACAAATTCTTCCAGATGCGGTAGTTATACCCCACCTCGCCGTGCTGACTGTCTGAGGAGTAGAGTATCGGAGTGTTCTCCATCGCAGCGCTGTAGCCAATGCCCCAGAAATTTACATTTCTACCCGAGGCTGCAATGTAATAGTCAAGGGTGTGTCTGTCATTCTTGAACCTATTTACGCCACGCAGGGATATGCTATAGAAGCCCTTGAGCGTTGCGCTGGCTTGTAGCGTGATGGTAGAGGCATTTGTTGCACCCTTTAGCTTGTAACTGCCCGAGGTGGCAACAGCAGCGCCCCAGCCTATGCTTGTAGAGTATATCGGCGCAGCAGAGAAGTCTAACTTGAAATTATCCGACTTCTTAGGACTTACCGTTGGGGTATACCTATAGTGTAGCGTATCCCTGCCATTGACAAGGACACTCTGCTCCTGCGCCTGAACAGCTACCACCACCAGCGCTGCCGCAATAGATACTATATACCGCCTAAGACCCACTATTTACCTGTCAAATGTTGAAGTAACTGCTCGCAACCATTCTCAAGCATATCCAGCACAAGCTCAAAGCCCTCCACACCCTCGTAGTAAGGGTCAGGAACATAGGTATACTCCGGATGAATGGTTATAAACTGCACCATACGATAGAGCTTGTCAAGATACTTACGCTCTGGTGCTAAGCGACTTACGCGCTCGTAGTTGCTATCGTCCATAACGATAATCATATCAAAGTCGTAGTAGTCCTGCTCGCTTATCGGGCGTGCGCGATGGATAAGGTTGTAGCCACGCTTCGCCGCCGCGCTGCGCATACGTGGATCGGGTAGACTGCCCCTATGTCCAGAGTATGTACCCGCCGAATCTACCTCTATGCTATCCTGTAGTCCGCGCTGCTGAATCATCTGCTCCAATATCCCATTTGCTGCAGGGGAGCGACAGATATTTCCGAGGCAGACAAAAAGTACTCGTTGTTTCATATCTATTCCGTTGCTATAATGTTATACTCGCCCGCCGTGAGGGTTAATTCCGCGGCTCTATGCTCACCGCAAGTTACAGCGCTATATCCCTGTGGCGCAACCACTTGAGCTGTGGTACCTTGAGGAACAGTTAAGGTAATCAACAGCCCAGCAAGCGAGCGCTTTGCACTCATTGCTATATTGCCGTACACGGTCGGCACTGTGCACTCAACCCTGCGACACGAGCCGAGGTTAGGACAGAGTCTAAAGCTCTTAAACTGAGGCTCTACAGGCTCAATACCAGCGATATACTGCGAGAGAATTGTCAGTCCTCCGCCACTCCACGCGTGGTTGTAAGTGCCGTTTCCACTCTTGTACTTCATACCTCTGCCACCGGTGTACTCCCACCCCTCCCAGAGGGTTGTATGTGGCGCGGCAACCATAGTTCCAAAGCGATGCTCCATACGCTTAAGCGCCTCGCGGTGGTAACCCATAACACACAGAGCCTCAAGTACATACTTCTCCATATATGGGCTTGCGTTGTAGTACTTAGCAAAGAAGTCGCGCATAATAGGGTAGCGCTCCTGCGGCACAAAGCCAGCCAAGACTGCCATCGCCTGCACGCGGTCGTCGGGAACATCTTTGTAGCCCACGCTCTTGTAGTGTTGCAGCTTCGCGTCCCAGTAGGCGCTGTTGAACGAGTGGCGCATCTTATCCAACATCTGTTCCGCCATCAGCGCATCTGTGCCGTGACCCGTAAGGCGAGCCATCTGAGCAAAACCCTTGAGCGCAAGGGCGTACCAGCACTGCTGCAGGGCAGGTTTATCTATATTCTTGCCCCAGTCGCCCCAGTACCAACCTCCGCGACGAACATCTACCAAACCGCTATTCTGAGGATTCCACACCTCAAATAGATACTTGCGCACGCGAGGGTAGACCTCTGCAATCGTTGCGCTATCTCCCGTAAGCATATAGTAGGTCCAAAAGCCATAGTAACCCACACTTGCAAGCATTTGACAAGGCAGCTCGCTCTTGTACCAACCAGGCACCGGAGAGGCTATAACGCCATTTGCCTGCTGCCAGTTCATCAGCTCCAATATAGCCTTACGAGTGAGCAGATGTGCCTTAGAATCAAACAGATAGCCCGCCTCGCCAAGCTCTACAACCACATCGCCCCACCACTGAGCACGCTCGCGGTCTGGGCAGTCCATATAGTTGTCGCGCATAGTGACATAGAGCGTTCTTGCAGCCTTATTCCACAACTCGTTGCAGAAGAGGTTGTCGCACTCAAAGCTACCGACAAAGTCGCAGTCGTAACCACTCTCGCGGTAGAGCAACTTCACAACCTCCACGCCCTCTGGTATATAGTAGAGCACCGAGTGTCCATTTGCCCAGATTGGGGTCTCAAACTCCTGCTCGCCATCGGTTGTGATATACTCAGTTTTGAAGCTACGCGCCTCGCCAATCCAGTAGTCGTCGGTGCAGATAGTAATCTTCTGACCCGCCGTAGCCTTGATGCGCATATATGGCGTCACATGGCAGTTGTAGGGCAGAGTACACTCGTATGCACCCTCATCATTGCGAGAAATTGTCTGATACTCAGTAAGTTCACTCCAGCGCCATTGCGGTATAGGGCGCTCTACGAAATCGCCCCACTCTGCCCGCTGAGTAGTCACCTCCACAGCATTGCTCCACACCGAAGAGTCAAACTCTGCCGAGGCAAAATCTACAGCCTTGCCAGCATCATAGCCCACATTTGCACCCGCCAAGCGATACTGCTTTTGACCCTTTGGATTCTCATCCTCTGGCGCCCAGTAGGCATCATATCGCACCGCCTTCCAGCTGCTATCGCTCACTACATTGCCAAAGCGAGTATCCAACTCAAACCATAATCCTGGCACTGCTGAAGGTCTGTGACTGAAGGAGTTACGACCGTAGTATTGAACCAATACTGCAACCACATTTCGTCCTCGCTTAAGGTTTGGGACATCTGCAAAGGTGTCGCAGTAGCTATCCGTAGGTGTCGGGCCACGCTTAAGTCCACCCTCGCGAACAACCAACTCTCCATTGACATAGAGCCAATACTTTGTGTCGGCAGCGATGCGTAGCGATACGCCCGAAGTGGTTGATAGGGTAAACTCCTTGCGAAAACATTGCCACTCTCCGTCGGCGATGGTCTCGGCGGTGGTAATTATCTGCGGCTGCTTTGAGCAGGAGCAGAGCAGCAGGGCCGAGAGTATTAAGAGTCTGTATAAGTTCTTCATAATTGGCGGTTAGGTTGGTTTTGGTTGGGTTGCTGCCGATTACTTTACAGCAAATGCAGTAGGAGTGCTGATAGTCTGACTATAGCTTTCGCCCGTTGGGGTAGTGAAGGTAACAACAATCTCCGAGTTGGCCTTCAGAGCCTTTGCGCGGAACATATTAGCGGCAAGGGAGAGGCGATTGGTCTTGCTGCTCTCCTTCTTTGTCTCAAAGATATTTGGCTTTGCAAATACAACCTTTGCAGCCATAGGGTCGCTATCGGTAACCTTCTCAACCTTAAGCTCTTTGCCATTCTCAGTAATTGTCAGCGTAGAGCCCTGCTCCCAAGCCCAGCAGTTCACATAGATATAGTTTGCGTACTTGCCCTTTGAGTAGTCTGTCTGGTTGCGCTGCAGACGACACAGATACTTAAGCTCTGCGCTCGCCTTGTAGGCCTTAGCCACCTCGTTCATATCGTAGACACGGAAAGGAACCTCCGAGCCACCCTCTGTGCTATACCAACGCTTGGTAAACTTATCGCCCTCAAATGTGCAGACATAGAAGCCAGCATCTGCGCCATCCTCGCCGATATTTACGCCCCACTTGCTCGGTGTATTCCACAAATCGCCACCGATAGAGGTAACATTATACTCCACGATATTTGGGTACTCAGGGTGCACAAACGACATTGTGCGGTGTGAGTGGCCCGAGAATACCTTTACGCTCTCAAAATCTTTGAGAAGCTCTACCAGTAGCTCGGTCTTACCATCCACAAAGCCGTAGACCTGCTCGCCCTCGCCATTATAGGTAAACATTGGCGCGTGCATACATACAACCACAGGTGTACTCTTCTCCACTGTAGCCAAATCTTTAGCCAACCACTGCAGCTGTGCATCATCTACATAGAGGTCGTAGTTACGGCTACCAACAACACCCTTGGCGGTCTTCTGATTCTCCTTAGGCTCGTTCTTGTAGACGATATTATCCAGCATCACAAAGTGCACACCGCCACGATTCATTGAGTAGAATGTAGGACCAAAGGTGTTGCAGAAACGCTGAATAGCCTTCACATTTGGATTATCTGTAGATGCTACAGATGGGTCGTAGTCGTGATTTCCATGAATGCAGTAGAACGGCATAGGGAACTGACTGTCAGCAAGATGCTGTGGTACGCTCTCAATATCCATACCCGTAGCATACCAGAACCTATCCCAAGTGATATCGCCCAAGCAGACAGATATTACCCCTGGATGGTCGGCAGCTGCGCGGTTGATTGCAGGCATAGCCAACTCTCTAAAGTGCTTAACATCCTCGCGCTTAGGGTCGTTGCAGAAGTGGGTATCTGAGAACATCAGCACAGAGAACTTGCTGTCGTCAATCTTCTGAAGCTCAAAGTCGTGGCGCTCCTTAACATCCGCCTCGGCAGTAGTGCGCGCCCAGAATGCAGGTCGCACAGAGTCTGCCATAGCAGGCTCATAACCCGATGGGGTAGTGATATATACCAAGCCGTATGGCTTTGTAGAGGCGATATTGTAGACGCCCCTCTCGTTTGTCAGCACAATCTGCTCGCCATCTGTCACAGCCACGCCAGCAACGGGCTTATTGTCGCACTTTACAACGCCTGTAAGGGTAGTGCCTTTAGGAGAGCAAGAGACAATCAGAGCAACGAGTGCTACTGATGCAAGTTTAGTTAGTAGCTTTTTCATTATGCAAAGTATTTATAAAATAAAGGTATAGACTTGAGTCCCAACTCAAACTGGTCAAGACCGTAGCTCTCGTTAGGCGAGTGGATTGCATCCTTAGACAGACCGAAGCCCATGAGGATAGACTTAATGCCCAGCACCTGCTCAAAGCAGCTGATAACGCCAATAGAGCCACCCGAATATACTGGCACTGGCTTTACGCCAAACACCTCTGCAATAGCCCTCTCGGCAGCCTTGTAGGCCTCCATATCCGTTGGCGAAACATAAGGTACACCGCCGTGTGTAGGGCGCACATCCACCTTAACACCCTTAGGTGCAAGGCTCTTGAAGTACTCCTTGAAGAGCTTTGTAATCTTATCAGGGGTCTGATACGGCACCAAGCGCATAGTAATCTTCGCGCTCGCTACGGCAGGGATAATGGTCTTGCTTCCCTCGCCAGTGTATCCGCTCCACATACCGTTAATCTCAAAAGTAGGGCGTACACCCACGCGCTCAAGGGTTGTGTAACCCTCCTCGCCAGCTACAGTTCCAACACCGAGCGACGACTTATACTTGCGGGTACAGAATGGCACGCGATTGAGAGCCTTGCGCTCTGCAGCCGAGAGCTCGCGCACATCATCGTAGAAACCTGGTATAGTTATGCGACCCTGGCTATCAACAACTTGCGACAGCATCTTGGAGAGCACCATAGCAGGGTTGTGAACAGCACCGCCATAGATACCCGAGTGCAGGTCGGCAGCGCCATTTGCTACAGAGACCTCCACGCCCGCAAGACCTCTCAGGCCACAGGTGATAGATGGAGTCTCAAGGCTGAGCATAGATGTATCTGACACCAGAATAACATCCGCCTTGAGCATCTTCTTGTGGGTTGCGCAGAACTTACTAATCTGGGTAGAGCCACTCTCCTCCTCGCCCTCAAGCAGGAACTTAACATTGCAAGGGAGCGAATCGGTTGCACACATAGCCTCAAAGGCCTTGATGTGCATAAACGACTGACCCTTATCGTCATCCGCACCACGACCATATATTCTACCATCCTTAATCACTGGCTCAAATGGCTCTGAGGTCCACTCCTCCAGTGGCTCTGGTGGCATAACATCGTAGTGACCATAGACCAGCACGGTCTTAGCCTTTGGCGATACAATCTTCTCGCCGTAGACAATCGGAGCGCCCTCCGTAGCGATAACCTCGGCGCTATCTGCACCTGCCTTTACAAGGGCAGCGCACAGATGCTCTGCGCAACGCTGACGAGCATCGGCATACTCCGTAACGGCACTGATAGATGGGATGCGAAGAAGCTCAAACAACTCCTCCAAAAAACGAGACTGATTCGCCTCAATATATTCTCTTACTTTATCCATTTTTATATAGTTTTATAGATTACAAATCTCGCTAATTTCTGCGATAAATCGCTGTGCCAAATCATCCGCCTCGGCAGCCGATTTTGCCTCGGTGTAGATGCGGATAATAGGCTCTGTATTTGACTTGCGCAGGTGTACCCAACTCTCTGCGAAGTCAATTTTTACACCGTCTATATCGTTCACATTCTCAGAGGAGTAACGCTGCTTCATCTCAAGCAATACTTTATCTACATCTATAGCTGGTGTAAGCTCAATTTTATTCTTAGATGCAAAGTATGCCGGATAGGTAGCGCGAAGGGCTGTCATCGTCATATTTTTCTTTGCCAAATAGGTCAAAAATAGGGCAGTACCGACAAGCGCATCGCGACCGTAGTGAAGCTCCGGATAAATCACTCCGCCATTGCCCTCGCCGCCGATAATTGCGCCAGTCTGCTTCATCATCGCAACTACATTAACCTCTCCTACAGCTGAGGCTGTGTAACTACCACCGTGACTGAGTGTTACATCGCGCAGCGCACGAGAAGAGCTGAGGTTTGAAACGGTATTGCCAACCTGCTGCGAGAGGATGTAGTCTGCAACCGCCACAAGGGTATACTCCTCTACGAACATCGTACCATCCTCGTTCACAAACGCCAGACGGTCTACATCGGGGTCTACAACGATACCCAAATCTGCACCCTCGCGAACAATAACCTCCGAAATCTCGGTCAGATTCTGCGGCAGAGGCTCAGGGTTATGAGCAAAGTGTCCCGTAGGCTCGCAGTTAAGCTCTACAACCTCGCATCCAAGCTCGCGCAGCAGCTTAGGGATAACCACGCCACCGACAGAGTTTACAGCATCCACAACCACCTTGAATTTACGAGCGCGAACAGCCTCAATATCCACCAGTGGCAGGGCAAGCACCTGACGGATATGCTCATCGTTAAAATCCTCACGCAGAATAACTTTACCCAAGTTATCTACATCTGGATAGCAGTAGCTATCGTCGTCTGCCAAAGATAGCACCTGCTTACCCTCAGCGTCGTTCAGAAACTCGCCATTCTCGTTGAGGAGCTTGAGTGCATTCCATTGCTTAGGGTTGTGCGATGCGGTGATGATAATGCCACCATCTGCCTTATGGGTTATAACTGCCATCTCCGTACCCGGGGTGGTGCACAGACCCACATTGATAACATCTACGCCACAGCCGAGCAACGTGCCCTCAATAATATCTTCAACCATCGCGCCCGAGATTCGAGCATCACGGCCCAAGACAATACGCAGGCGTTTACCCCCGTTTTTATTGTGCATAAAGCGGGCATATGCCGTAGTAAACTTGACGATGTCAATAGGAGTAAGATTCTCTCCGGGCTGATTTCCGATAGTTCCGCGGATGCCCGATATGGACTTAATAAGTGTCATTTTTTTATTTTTAATAAAAAAGTTTTGCAAAATTTTTGAAATACGATGTAAATATATTACTTTTATGCCAATTATCCAACACTAAAACGATATAATAACGATAATTATGACTGAAAAGAGGACAATACCAGCTTCGGAACTCATTATGAATGAGGACGGTACAATATTCCACCTGCACCTTCTCCCCGAGCAGATTGCAGATATTGTCATCCTTGTAGGTGACCCAGGGCGTGTGGAGATGGTTGCCTCATTCTTTGATACACGCGAGTGTGAGGCTGCTAATCGCGAGTTTAAGACCATCACCGGTACTTACAAGGGTAAGCGTATGACCGTACTCTCTACCGGTATCGGCATTGGAAATATTGACATCTGCGTAACCGAGCTTGATGCCCTTGCAAATATTGACTTTGCTACTCGTCAGGTTAAGGAGACCTTCCGCCAGCTGACACTTGTCCGTCTGGGCACTTCGGGTGCACTGCAGGCTGATATCAAGGTCGGTGAGGCTATCTTCGCTCGCACATCTGTGGGCTTTGACGGTCTGCTGAACTACTATGCCGGCAGAAACGATGTCTGCGACCTTGAGATAGAGCGCGCCTTTATGGAGCACACAGGCTGGAATGAGCTTCTTCCAAAGCCATACTTCGTGGATGCAGACCCTATGCTCGCAGAGCTGTTCAAGGATACCACCCGTGCGGGCATTACCATTGCCGCTCCGGGCTTCTACGCTCCGCAGGGTCGTTGGGTGCGCCTGCAGCCGCAGGATTTGCAACTGAACGAGAAGATTGAGTCCTTTGAGTTCGCTGGTCGCAAGATTACCAACTTTGAGATGGAGAGTTCCGCTCTGGCGGGTATGGCAGCACTTATGGGTCACCGCGCAGCGACAATCTGCACAATCATCGCCCAGCGTATTGCTCTGGATGCTTGCACCGACTACAAACCATTTGTGCGTCAGATGATTGCTAATGCACTGGATAAGCTGGCAACACTATAGAAATTATAATTCAAACAAATAAAACAACAGAAAGATGAAATTTACAGTATCAAGTTCTGCGCTTCTGTCTGTACTCTCAACAACAGGCAAAGCTATCAACAACAAGAGTTCACTCCCAATCCTTGAGCACTTCCTTATGGAGTTGAAAGATGGCGTCCTTCGCGTAACCGCTTCCGACTCCGAGACCACACTTGTAGGTACGCTTGAGGTAGATAATGTAGAGCGCGAGGGTATGGTTGCCGCTCAGGCAAAGGTGCTCCTTGATGTGCTTAAGGAGTGCTCTGAGATGCCTCTGACATTTGATGTAAACGAGGGCACTTGGGAGATTAAGATTACATGGCACAGCGGTGGCTCTTCTATCCCTGGTGCAAACCCTGTAAGCTATCCTACAAGCAAGACCCTTGGCGAGGATAAGACCGAGGTTACCCTGGATGTAGACACCCTTATCAACGGTATCAACAAGACCATCTTCGCTACTGCTGACGATGAGTTCAAGCCGATGATGAATGGTATCTTCTTCAACATTGAGAACAACGGCATTACCTATGTTGCTACCGACGCTCGCAAGTTGGTTAAGTACACTGCCGAGTATGAGTGCAACGCTACTGCATCGTTCATCCTACCTAAGAAGCCAGCAAACCTACTCAAGACTATGCTTCTCAAAGAGGAGGAGGATGTAACCATCAGCTTTGACCAGAGCAACGCTATCTTCACACTGAAGAGCTACACCCTTATCTGCCGCCTTATTGAGGGTAACTATCCAAACTACAATGTGGTTATCCCTGCAGCAAACCCTAACAAGATGCTCATTGACCGCGTAGAGTTCCTCAATGGCATCAAGCGTGTGGCAGTTTGTGCAAACTCAGCTACAAACCTTATCCGTCTGGATATTGCAGACAACAAGCTGACCCTTACTGCTCAGGATGTAAACTTCTATGTATCGGCAAATGAGACTGTAAACTGCTCTTACGACGGTCAGCCAATCTCTATCGGTTTCAAGTCTGGCTTCCTTGTAGAGGTTCTGACAAATATTGAGACTCCAACCGTTCTGGTAGAGCTTGCAGACTCTTCTCGTGCAGGTGTATTCAAGCCTGTATACGATGATGTTCAGAGCACATCTACTCTGATGCTCATTATGCCTATGGTTATCAGCGCATAGTATGAAGTTAAACCTTAAAAGACCGATAATCTTCTTTGACTTGGAGACTACCGGTACTGATACTACGACAGATCGCATCGTTGAGATTTCAATGGTGAAGATCTCACCCGACGGAGAGAAGACGATAAAGACCCGCCGCATCAACCCTGAGATGCCGATACCTGCCGAGGCTACGGCGGTACACCACATCACAGACGAGGATGTAAAGGAGTGCCCGACATTCAGGCAGATTGCAAAGTCGCTCAAGGCCTTTATGGAGGGTTGCGACTTTGGCGGCTTTAACTCAAATCGCTTTGATTTACCGGTGCTTGTAGAGGAGTTTTTGCGTGCGGAGGTCGATGTAGACTTCCGCAAGCCTCGTTATATTGATGTGCAGAACATCTTTCACAAGAAGGAGGAGCGCACTCTCTCGGCTGCATACCGCTTCTACTGCGGTAAGAATCTTGAGGATGCACATAGCGCAGAGGCAGATACCCTTGCAACATACGAGGTACTGCTGGGTCAGCTGGAGCGTTACGATGATTTGGAGAACGATGTGGAATTTCTCTCTAAGTACTCTACTCGCAACCAGACTGCCGACTTTGCAGGTCGCATAGGCTACAACGAGCAGGGTGAGGAGATCTTCACATTCGGCAAGTACAAGGGCTGCTCAGTGGCAGAGATATTTACCAAGGAGCCAAGCTACTACGACTGGATGATGAAGGGCGACTTCCCGCAGTACACCAAGAAGATTATTACGGAGATAATGCTCCGAAACAGGAAGTTTTAGATATGATTAAACGAATCGGTATTGCCGCTCTGATGGCTATCTTCGCATGCGGAGTAGCCTCGGCACAGAGTGGGCAGACAGTCTATATAGGCGGTGCTAAATATACGGTATACACCGTCGCTAAGGGCGATACTCTCTACTCGCTCTCTAAGCGCTATGGCGTAACCACTGAGGAGCTGATGCAAGCAAACCCTACGCTTGCTCAGGGACTTAAGGCGGGGGAGAATATCAAGATTCCGCAGAAGGGCGTTGCAAATGCCAAGTCCGAGAAGAAGAAGGCTAAGGCTGCAAAGAAGCTCTTTCGCAACCACTATGTCCGCAAGGGGGATACGCTGTACTCTATTGCCAGAATCTATGGCATATCTATGGCGACCCTCACTGCCGACAACCCAGATGTAGACCCTGCGCACCTTGCAATAGGGCAGATGCTCTATATTCGTCGCAGCGAGATTGGTACCGTTTCGGAGGAGCCGGAGATAACACCTACCACTCCAGAGCAGACGCCTGAGCAGAGCACTCCAACCACTCCTACTCAACCAGAGGAGCCGAGCGTTGTAACTCCGCAGCTAACAACCCCTCCAGAGCGGGAGCAGGGTAGTGTTACTACACCCGAGGCGGAGGATATCGTTGCAGACTTCCAGTTCCGCACACTACTCCCTGGGGAGCGTGCAGAGGTTGCGCTGATGTTGCCACTCACTGCGGGCGAGCGTCGTCAGACAAACTTCGTGGACTTCTATCAGGGCTTCCTGTTGGCTGCCGACCATCTTCGTCAGCAGGGCTATCAGTCGCACATCCACCTCTACAACACCGCGCATAGCGATGAGAAGGTGGCGCAGATTATTGATAGCGGCGAGCTTGAGCGTTGTAATATCATCGTTGGTCCAGTCTACGAGGATACCCTTATCCCCGTTGTTCGCTATGCTGAGCGCCACTCTATCCCTGTCGTATCTCCGCTGGCAAATCTTACTCAGGCTACCGGAGGCAACCTCTTCCAGATGTCGCCACGCCCAGAGAGCAAGTACGACAAGATTAAGAGCCTATTTGATGGCAACAAGAGGGTAGTAGTTATCTCTGGCGAGAATAACGATGCCGACTTTGAGGATGAGGTTAAGCAGATGTTGGGCGATATGCCTTACACCACCCACCAGTATATCTACGAGCACCCATCTATCATAGAGAAGCGCGAGAAGGCTCGTGCTGAGGGTGCGAATGTTCCCCCTTCGCCAAGCGACCTCTCGCCACTGATGGAGAGTAGCGACGATACACTATTTATCATCCTCGCAGGTACAGAGGTGGAGACAGACCGTATCCTCGCAGCGTTAGCTTCGGCAAAGATTTCGCTGACAGCTCGCTCTATAAAGGTTCCGCCGTATGTAGTGTTTGGCAATAACAAGTGGGGCAGATATCGCAACATTGACCGCGCGCTATTCTTCTCCAACAATGTCATTATGCTCTCTACATACCACACCGACCGCACACAGCGTGCAACGCGCGACTTTGAGGCCGAGTATGTAAAGGCCTTTGGCGCAATGCCGTCGCTCTATACCTATCGCGGCTACGATGCGGCGATGGTGTTTATCCGCTCGCTCTATGGCGGTATGGACTCTACGCTTACGGGCCAGAGATTTGTTCCGCTGCAGACCCCATACTCGTTCACTCAAGATGAAAACTCTAAGGTGCGCATAAATGGCGAGTGGGTGAGGATTAACTACAATAGCAACTTTACCATCACAACCGAGTAATGTCTAACATTCCGACAAATATTCCCGAAAAGACCATTGAGCGACTGAGCGAGTATCGCCGCACGCTGCTCAAGTACCATCGTCAGGGTGTGACACACATCTTCTCGCATGTGCTGGCTGGTATTCACGGCATTACCGCTGTGCAGGTGCGTCGCGACTTGATGCTTATCGGCTTTACCAGCGATGCAAAGCGTGGCTACGATGTGGCTGTGCTGATAGATTTTATCAGCAATATCCTCTACGGCAGCAGCACTACAAATATCGCTGTTGTGGGCATGGGGCACCTCGGTCAGGCGATTACTAAGTACTTCAACAGCAAGCAGTTAAAACTCAAGATTACCGTTGCCTTTGATATTGACCCTGCAAAGGTGGGAACGACCATAGACGATATTCCGTGCTATGCGATGACCGACTTTGAGCAGGTTATGGAGAGCAACGACATCAGTATCGTTATCCTCTCGCTGCCGGCTAAGGCGGCTATGGAGCTTGTTGTGCCGATTATCAATGCGGGCATTAAGGGTGTACTCAACTTTACATCCGCACCGCTCAACTTCCCGCAGGGTATTGTTGTTGAGAATTACGATATTACAACCATTCTTGAGAAGGTTGCCTACTTTGTAAAGGCAGCCGAGGAGAACGAAGCAAATCAGTAATATGCAGATAATCAGAGGTTTTGACTCCCTACCAGCTATTGCGCACCCAGTTGCCACAGTAGGCTCCTACGACGGAGTTCATCTGGGACATCGTGTGCTTATAGAGCAGGTTATTGCCCGTGCAAAGCGTCGTGCAGGGCAGAGTGTTGTCATAACCTTTGAGCCACATCCGCGCATCACTTTGGGGCAAGCCGAGGGGCTGAAGATACTCTCCACTGCCGAGGAGAAGGCACTGCTGCTGGAGCAGTTGGGTGTTGATTTTATGCTTATCATCCCCTTTGACACCGCCTTTAGTCGCCTCTCGCACGAGCAGTTTATCGCCGACTACCTTATCGCCAAGTTGGGCATTGAGGAGCTTGTTGTGGGATACAACCACCACTTCGGGCATAATAAGTCGGGCGACTACGGCTACCTTGCCGAGCAGTCGCACATAGAGGTTACCCAGATAAGCCAGCAGCTGGTAGATAGCCAGAAGGTAAGCTCTACGGTTATCCGCCAAGCGATTGAGAGTGGCGATATGTCACTGGCAACGACGCTGCTGGGACATACCTATATTATAATAGGTAGTAGCGACAGCAGGGGAGCGGTGGCGGTTGATAGATACAAACTTCTTCCACCTTGTGGAGTATATAGTGCCGTAGTTGACGGCAAAAAGAGTGAAGTAAGAGTTGAGCAGAGTGAGTTTTTTTGCAATGTCAAACAGAGTAAAACAGTTATAGAACTATGATTACACACGACACAAAGCTACGCGTGCTATACCGCGATACCGACAAGATGGGCGTTGTCTACCACGCCAACTATATTGTATTCTACGAGGCGGCTCGCAACGAGATGTTCCGCTCTATAGGACTACCATACACAATGCTTGAGCAGATGAATATCGTAATGCCTATCGTGGAGGTTGAGTCTAAGTACAAGGCCCCTGCATACTACGACGATATGCTCACTATCCGCGCAACTATCAAGGAGTTACCCGTTGTGCGTGCCATTGTGGAGTATGAGGTCTACAACGAGGCAGGTCAGTTGCTCAACACTGGAAAGACCGTTCTGGGATATGTAAACACCGAGCGTATGCGTCCTTGCCGCGCTCCTCAGCAGTTTGTAGATGAGTTGCAGAAGTACTTTGAGTAATCGCGCTGTTATCGCCACCTATCTGGCACTCGTTGCCCTCTATTTCTGTCGTGGAATGTTGGGCATAACGGGCAGCCTATGGATGGATATTACCAAAACTGCACCCGTACTCTTCCTCGGCATATCCACTTGGTTATCAGGCGGAAAGAAGCTGTTACCTGTAGCATTACTTCTATCAGCCGCGGGCGATTTGGCGGGCGAGGAGCATAGCTTCTTGATGCAGATTTCGCTCTTTGCGCTGGCACATATTGCCTACATCTTCCACTTCGGCGCGCGGGCAGGGTTTAGTCGCCGTAAGGCTATCTATATCGCCATTTGGGCTGTCTGCCTACTGCTGATTGGCGGCTATATAATCTCGCATATTGACACCGTGGTAATCAAGGTTGCCTGCTCGGTATATATGCTACTTATCGGCACTATGGTTGCCACAACATTTACCATTCGCTCCGCCTACCGCTGGCTCTACATCGCCTCGGCAATGCTGTTTCTATTCTCCGATAGCTGCATCGCGTGGAATAAGTTTGTAGAGCATTTTGCACACGCTGGCGTGATAATTATGTCCACCTACTTCGCTGCGCAGGGTATCTTTGCGTGGCTCTACCTGAAAAAAGAGTAGTCATTAGCATATATTGCATATATGCTACAAAAATTTTAGCGAAAATAACTAAGGTTTTAGTTGCAAAACTAAACATTTAGTTATACCTTTGTAGTGGAAAATGATTTAACACACAAACAATATGAAGAACACAAGACAAGAGCTTACTCGTGCAGAGCTTGATATTATGCAGATACTTTGGCGCATTGAGAAGGGGTTTGTAAACGACATTCTGGAGGCTATGCCAGCTCCGAAGCCCGCTTACAACACCGTATCTACCATTGTGCGCATACTTGAGAAGAAGGGCTTTGTGGCTCACAAGGCGTTTGGCAAGAGCCACGAATACTATCCCACAATCACTCGTCAGCAATACACCAGCACCTTTATGTCGGGTGTTCTTGAGAACTTCTTTGGTGGCTCTGTGGGCAATATGGTCAGCTTTCTCTCTAACGACAAGGGCATATCCGTAAGCGAGGCAGACGAGATTATCAAGATGTTAAAGGAGAAGAGGTAGTATGTACGCAGTTGAAACAACTATCTGTAGCGCACTATTCTACGCCCTCTACCGCCTATTTATTGAGGGTAGGGTAGCGCATCGCGTCGCAAGGGCCTATATAACTGGCTCAATGCTGCTTGCTGTGGTTATCCCACTCTTGGAACTGCCAATTCTGCCAGCGGAGAGGAGTGTTGAACTTTCCATAACGCAATTCTCTGTGATTACCCCTGCCGAGAGTACTGCGCAAGGCGATATTCAAACCGCGCAGAGCGTAGATTGGATAGCTATCCTTGTGTGGGTGTACAGCGCCATAACACTACTGTTTATGGTTCGCCTCGCGGTTGGCATTGTAAGAATTGTATCTCTACGCCGCCACTCGCACCTTATTCCGCACAAGGGCTACACGATGGCTGTAAATAGCTCTATACCAACTGTTTTCAGCTTTGGTAGAACTATCTTTACGCCTCAGGGTGAGCTCTGTGAGCAGATAGTGATGCACGAAAAGAGCCATATCGCGCACCATCACACCACCGAGCGCATACTCTTTGAGTCTCTGCGCACGCTGATGTGGTTTAACCCATTCGTTCACTTCGCTTTCCGAAGCATACAGCAGGTGCAGGAGTGGGAGGCTGATGGCGATGTGATTAGCAGTGGCTACGATATTTACGAGTATAGACAAATCATTTTCCACCAACTCTTTGAGTATACTCCGGATATTACCTGCGGGTTGAATAGTAATTTAACCAAAAAACGATTTATTATGATGACTAAACTAAAGATGGGCAGATATCACTATCTGCGTATATTGGCAGTAATCCCGATTGCGGTGGCTATGATTTTTGCATTCGGCAGCGTAAAAGCGCAACCAGAACAGCAGGATGTAGAGCCGACCATTGTCAAATCTTTTGACATCAAGAGCACTATAAAGATAAGCAAAGGAGGCAAGGAGATTCTGCTAAACAATCAGCCAGCTACAATAGAGCAGCTCGTAGAGATTGTAAAGCAGGGTATTGATAGCATTGCCACAATTACGGCCGATAACGATGTTCCAATGGGCGCAGTTGCAGATGTCAAGGCAGCCCTGCGCGAGGGTGGCGTTACAAAGGTCAATTACAGCACTTCTGAGCCAACAACTCCTACTGCAACAGAGACTACAACAAAGAGCATCAAGGAGCGTAACATCCTGATTGTCAATATTGACGCCGAGGGTAATGTCACCGTCAGGGGCAAGGAGTGTAACCCGCAGCAGCTCAAGCGCACGGTCAAGGATTTTATCCGCAACTATCACATCTACGCACTCAATACTCGCAAAATTCATATCGTTCCTAAGCGCGACGACTACTCCGAGTATGGCACCGTTGGGCTCAATATGCCAGATGGCAAGCGTATGTGTTGCACTGTAAGCAAGGGCATTGTAAGCATCTGTAGCGAGCTTCCAAAAGAGTCTGCAGCTGTTGAGAGCACATCGGCTGCGATTTACGAAGCCTTTATGGAGCTGCGCAACTACTTCTCTCGCCGCATCTACAACAGTGAGTATGCCGACCTTGACGAGGTATACAAGGCGGAGATTAACAAAGCCGTTCCGTTAAATATTTCGCTTGCAGAGAGGCAGTAGAGAGTATCAATTAGACAGACAAGGCGCCGAGTTTTTGGCTCCTTGTCTGTCATTTTCTGCCAAAGTGGCAGAGGCACAAGCTATGGCACACCCTTTGAGAGATAGAGAGCCAAAGTGCAAACAATAAAAACTTACAATATCATGGCAAATATTAAGAGTGGTACAATCGGGGTGACTACCGAAAATATCTTCCCCGTAATTAAGCAGTTCTTGTACTCCGATCAGGAGATTTTCTTGCGCGAGCTTGTGGCAAACGCTGTGGATGCTACAGAGAAGCTCAAGACCCTTGTATCTACAGGCGCATACAATGGCGAACTGGGCGAGGAGGCCATCAAGGTCGCTATTGACGCTGAGGCTAAGACGCTGACAATCACCGACCGCGGTATCGGTATGACCGCCGACGAGGTTAATCGCTACATCAACCAGATTGCATTCTCAAGCGCCGAGGAGTGGGTTGCCAAGTACAAAAATCAGGCTATTATCGGACACTTTGGACTCGGCTTCTACTCTGCATTTATGGTGGCAGATAGGGTAGAGATTCTCACCCAATCCTACAAGGATGGCGCAAAGGCTGTGCGCTGGAGCTGTACTGGCTCGCCAGAGTACGAGATGGAGGAGCTTGCAGAGTCGCACGACCGTGGCACGACAATTACCCTGCACCTCTCGGAAGATTGCGCGGAGTACACCCAGAGCAGCCGCATCAGCACTCTGCTGAACAAGTATTGCCACTTTATGGCTGTGCCGATTGTTTTTGAGGAGAAGACCATCAACAACACCGCACCGCTCTGGCGCGTAAAGCCTGCCGATATTACCGACGAGCAGTACAAGGAGTTCTACCGCGAGCTCTATCCGATGTCCGAGGAGCCGCTGTTCCACATTCACCTCAATATCGACTATCCGTTCCACCTGACGGGTATTCTCTACTTCCCTCGCATCCAGAACAACTTTGATATTCAGCGCAATAAGATTTCACTCTACTGCAATCAGGTGTTTGTAACCGACTCTGTAGAGGGTATTGTTCCCGAGTATCTTACTCTGCTGCACGGAGTTATTGACTCGCCAGATATTCCGCTCAATGTATCGCGTTCATACCTGCAGTCGGATAGCAATGTGAAGAAGATTTCGTCTTACATCACCCGCAAGGTTGCCGACCGTCTTGCCGAGCTATTCAACACCGCCCGCGAGGATTATGAGCAGAAGTGGGACGATTTGAAGATTTTTATTGAGTATGGCGTGCTTACCGACGAGAAATTTGCCGAGAAGGCGGGTCAGTTTATGCTCTGGAAGAGCATTGACGGCAAGTACTTCACAGCCGAGGAGTACCGCAACCTTATCACTGAGAATCAGACAGATAAGTTCGGCAATCTGATTATCCTCTACACCGACGATGCCGCTGGCAAGCACTCGTTTATTGAGGCTGCAAAGGCTAAGGGCTACAGCGTGCTGGAGATGAATGGTCAGCTTGATAGCCACTACATCCAGTACTATGAGAGCAAGAACGAGAAGGTGCACTTCGCCCGCATAGATAGCGATATTGTAGAGAACCTTATCCGCAAAGAGGAGGAGACTAAGATGTCGCTCTCGGATACCCAGCAGCAGATTCTCCAGACTGTATTTGACAGCGCACTACCAGAGGCTGAGAATACAATTATCAGCGTAACCTTTGAGGCTATGCCGGAGAGTAGCCAGCCGGTAGTCATCACCCGCAACGAGTTTATGCGCCGCGCAAAGGAGATGGCACGCAATGGTGGTGGTAGCTATATGGGCTTGAGCTACAACCAGATGCAGGACTTCTATACGCTAGTTATCAACGGCAATAATCCTATCATCCACACCGTGCTTGACCAGGTAGAGAAGAGCTACGGCGAGTCGCTGAAGAATATTAACGCAGCCATAGATGCCGCTCGCTCGGAGCAGAGCCGCTTTGACGAGGTTATAAAGGGCAAGAGCCACGACCAGCTCACCGAGGAGGAGAAGAGTATGCAGAGCGAGCTTGAGACCAAGCTCTCCGAGCTCACCTCGCAGCGCAACGCCCGCCTCAAAGAGATTGGCGCCGAGAATAGCACCGTCCGCCAGCTCGCCGACCTCGCCCTTCTTGAGGCAGGCCTGCTCTCCGGCGAAAAACTCTCGCAGTTCATCGCCCGCTCAATGGCTATGCTGAAGTAGCGTTCAGTTGCACATAATGACAAAAAGAAGCCTGTTTACGATTGTAGACAGGCTTTGTTCTTTTACTGAAAGGAGCTACTTCTCAAAATGTTGGTAATCTTTGATTGTGCGGTAGTCGCCGCCCCATTCAAAGCCGTGCTGGAGGAATAGGCGGCAGCATAGGTCGTCGCGGTCTATTTTGTATGGAAATGCGCCGTAGCGATTGACATACTCTGTAGCCGTTGCAGGTGCGACATATACTCGGTCGGGGTAGACCTTTACATAAGGGTTATAGAGTGGGTTGATATCCACCGCCATGCCTCTACTATGTGCCGAGAGGCGAGTGCCCCCAGGGGTGGGGCGGTAGTTGAACGCCGAGGAGTTGTTAGCTCGCATAGAGGCCTCGTCGTCGGCATTATACTCATCTACCAGCACCATTCGCTCTATCGGATATTCAGCCTCAAAGAGCGCGCTAAGTATCGCCACAATATCGGATGCAATGGCGCGATTAACAACCATCTCTCCCAGTGTAATCTCGCCCTTGTCGGTAATGTGCAGAGCCTTGATATACCTCAGTTCGCCACGCGGAATAGTATACTCTGCCTTATAGCTCTTGCCCTGCATACGGGCGAAGGTCGCATCGTCTATCTCGCAGATACTAAAGTAGTTATCCACGCCCGCACGCTCCACCTCTGCACGAGATATAACGCTTCCTGCACGCCACGGATTTGGCGTACTCTGTGCATCAGCCACGACAAAGGCGAGCAGGGCGACGATAAACGATAGCACTCTCATTATCCCACGATATACTTGCCAAATGGCAGCTTAGAGATTACCAGCGCCACAACTGCGCAGATAGCGAATGTGATAGCTGTAGAGAGCAGCATTGTAAGCGGTGTAGCCAGACCCCAGCTTGTAACCAGTGCGAAGATAGCCACCAGCACAAACATGTGCATCATGTACATTCCGTAGCTGACCTTTGAGATAGGCAGAACGATATTGCGATAGAGCCACCCCTCGCAGTTAATCTTCTTAAATACAAGGAACACAGATAGCGACATCATAGCTACGCTCACCGAGCAGAAACGCCAGCTCTGCTCCATCTGCACAGCCAAGTCAATGCTCTCGTTTACAGGATACTCCGACGGAATCTGACACCAGAACCATACAGTAGCGATAGCGTAGCCCACAATCCACATAGGCAGTGCCACAGCGATAGTCTTACGCCACGACCAATCTACATAGGTGCGGATATAGTGCGCCAGTACAACATAGCCGATAAAGCCACTGATGTAGTAGAGCGAGCCAAACTCGTTCCAGTTAGCCTCGCCGTAGACCTCGGCTCTGCCATAGAGCAGCAGTGCCAGCTGGTGCAGGAAAGGCACAAGGGTAGTGAATGCCCACGCAGCGATAAATATCTGCTCGCCACGCTTGCTCACGCGCTCAATCCACGGCGAGAAGAGCGGCATTGCCACATATACGCCGATAAGCATATATACAAACCACAGATGTCCCGAGTGCATATTGAAGTTGAGCGTCAGGTTTGCAAGGTTACCCACTCTATCTACCTCGCCACCGCCCCACATAGGCACTATGGCATAGAGGATGCTCCACACCGCCAGCGGAATGATTATTCGCGTAAATCGGCGGCGGAAGAACGACGAAGCATCGCCCTTTAGCGGAAAGAGCAGATAGCTTGAGGTCATAATAAACAACGGCACAGCGCATCGGAGAGCCGAGTCAAAGATAGTCACCCAGAAGGCATCGCTACTATTAGCGATATATGTACCTAAGCCACCGAGGTAGAAGGGCTCGCAAGCGTGTACAAGGATTACCATAAAGCACGCCACAACGCGCAGGTAGTCCAGAAAAACAACTCTTTGGTTATTCATAGCATAGTAAGTATACAACAAGCCCGCCCAGAGGACGGACTTATCAGTGAGTATCTATTAGAGCAGAGCCTCAATCTTTGCAACAAGGTCATTGCGAGAGATTGCGCCTACATGCTTGTCTACAACAGCGCCATCCTTGATAAATACGAGGGTAGGGATGTTGCGCACGCGGTATGTAGCAACTACATCGTCAGAGCTATCTACATCGCACTTACCGATGTTTACGCGGTCTGCATACTCCTCAGCAAGTTCCTCTACGATTGGAGCGATAGTACGGCAAGGACCGCACCACTCTGCCCAGAAATCAATAACTACAGGCTTGGACTGTGCCAAAATCTCCTCAAAATTCTCATTTGTAATGTTAAGTGCCATAATCTTTTGTTTTTAAGTTATTTATAATTGTTAATTCAATCTATACTGTACATTGTATCTCTCTAAAATCTTGCGAACATCATCGTCAAAGAGCACCTTTAGTTTCTTGGCGTGCATATTCACACTAACACCCGACTCAACATCGTAGAGCGAGACCTTTACCGCCGTCTTACCCTTAGAGTGCTTAGCTGCTTCGTAGAACTCAGTGACGAACTCCTGACTAATATCGGCAGCATTGAGGTAGAGCGTTATGCTCTGAATACCATCCACCACATCCTGCAGCTGGGTTATAGAGCCGATATTGAAGAATGTGCGCTTGATAGGGTTGAGCTTGTGCACATCATCCTTATCAAAGGTCTCAAACGAGCGCACCTCGCCACGGATAAGCAGGTAGTAGTCTGGATGGAGGAAGTTGCGGAAGCGCTCAAAGTCCTTGCGCTTCAACCTTATCTCAGTCTTATCTGTATAGTCCTCTATGCCGAGTATTCCATACTGATACTTTCCATCTGCCGTTGTACGCTCCTCGCCCGAGACGGTCACGCAGGCAAAGACAAGCTCCTTGCCGGCATTCTCCTCCAGACGATTAAGGTCCGAGATAGTGGCGTTGCACATGTGGTCAATCACTGGCTTATAGTCATCCAGCGGGTGTGAGGAGAGGTAGATACCCACCACCTCGCGCTCCTTACCCAGTCGCTTGAGGGTGCTCCACTCGTCGCACACCGGCACCTTCGGCTGCTGAATACCGCTACCGTTAAGCTCGGCAAACATACTGAACAGACTCTGCTGCGCGTTGAGCTTCTCCTCTATCTGTCGCTGACCATAGCGCACAAGCTGCTCAAGGAATGTCACTGGAGAGTCCTTACTCTCTGGAGCGAAGAACTTACAGCGCGAGAAGGTTGTGATATTATCAAAGCAACCCGCATACGCCATACTCTCCAGACACTTACGGTTTACCACAGAGTAGTTTACACGCTCAAAGAAGTCGTATATATCCTTATACTGACCGCCACGCTCGCGCTCGTCAATAATAGACTGCGCAGCCGCCTCGCCAACACCCTTAATAGCCGCCAAACCGAAGCGGATATCGCCATTGCGGTTACTTGAGAATCGGAGCATAGACTCGTTCACATCGGGACTAAGCACCTTGATACCCATCTGCTGGCTCTCGTTGATATACTCCGTAAGGGTAGTGATATCGTTCAGGTTACTACTCAGCAGCGCCGCCATATACTCCGACGGGAAGTTAGCCTTCAGATATGCAGTCTGATAAGCCACCCACGAGTAGCAGGTTGCGTGCGACTTATTGAAGGCGTAGGATGCAAACTTCTCCCAGTCTGCCCAAATCTTCTCCAGCACATCCTTGTCGTGACCGTTACGAATACCACCCTTGAGGAACTTAGGCTTGAGAGCATCCAGCTTATCCTTCAGCTTCTTACCCATCGCCTTACGCAGCGTATCGGACTCACCACGGGTAAAGTCGGCAAGCAGACGCGAGAGGAGCATCACCTGCTCCTGGTATACAGTAATGCCGTAAGTATCCTTCAGATACTTCTCCATTATCGGAATATCGTAGACAATAGGCTTGCGACCCTGCTTACGGTCAATAAAGTCTGGAATGTAGTCCATAGGACCTGGGCGATAGAGTGCATTCATCGCAATCAAATCCTCAAAGACACTCGGTTGAAGCTCGCGCAGGTACTTCTGCATACCTGGGGACTCAAACTGGAATGTACCCACCGTGCGACCCTCGCAGTAGAGGCGGTATGTGGCTGGGTCATCAATCGGAATAGCGTCTATATCAACCTCAATACCCTTAATGCGGCGGATGTTCTCAATGGCATCCTTCATAATGGTGAGGTTCTTCAGACCCAAGAAGTCCATCTTGATAAGACCCGTATCCTCAATTACAGAGCCCTCGTATTGTGTAACGAGCATCTTCTCGCCCGTCTCCTTATCGTCGGCAGTAGATACAGGCACCCAGTCGGTAATATCGTCACGACAGATAATCGTTCCGCAGGCGTGCACACCCGTACCGCGCACATTACCCTCAAGCTGCAGCGCATACTTTATCGTATCGCGCATAATCGGGTCGGAGGAGTTGGCAGCCTCCTGCAACTCAGCAACATAGGCTATAGAGTTTGCAAGGTTTACCTTCAGCTGCTTATCCTTATTCTTAGGGTCTGGAATACGCGCAGGGATTAACTTACAGAGGCGGTCGGACTCCGAGAGTGGCAGCTGCTGCACGCGGGCAACATCCTTGAGTGCCATCTTGGTGGCCATAGTACCGTATGTGATGATATGGGCAACCTTCTCCTTGCCATACTTGTTTGTCACCCACTCAAGCACGCGACCACGACCCTCATCGTCAAAGTCGATATCAATATCGGGCAGAGAGATACGGTCAGGGTTGAGGAATCGCTCAAACAGTAGGTCGTACTTAATCGGGTCTATCTGCGTAATGCCCAGGCAGTATGCCACCGCCGAGCCCGCTGCAGAGCCTCGGCCAGGGCCTACCCATACACCCAACTCCTTACGCGCCGCAGCGATAAAGTCCTGCACGATAAGGAAGTAGCCAGGGAAACCCATCGTCTTCATAATGTGCAGCTCAAACTTCAGTCGCTCTGCCGTCTCCGCATCCAACGGGTCGCCATAGCGCCTCTTTGCGCCTATCATCGTAAGGTGAGCCAAATAGTCAGCCTCAAACTTTATACGATAGAGGCGGTCGTAGCCACCCAGATTCTCAATCTTCTTCTGGGCATCCTTCTCGGACATTATCTCGTTGCCATTCTCGTCGCGAGTAAACTCGTTATAGAGGTCCTGCTCCGTAAATCGTGCACGATACTGCTCCTCCGTACCGAAATCGGCAGGAATGTCAAACATAGGCATAATCGGCGCGTGGTCTATAGAGTAGAACTCCACCTTATCGCAAATCTCAAGGGTATTTGCCAGTGACTCGGGATAGTCGGCAAAGAGCTCGCTCATCTCGGCACGGGTCTTCATCCACTCCTGCTTGGAGTAGAGCATACGGTCAGGACTATCAAAGTCCTGACGCGAGTTGATTGTAATCAGGCGGTCGTGCGCCTCGGCATCCTCCTCGTTCACAAAGTGGACATCGTTTGTGCATATCAACTTTATATTATGCTTACGCGCCAGAGCTACAAGGTGCTCGTTTACCTGCTGCTGAAGAGGGTAGGTCTCGTGATTTGCACGCTCTACGGTAGCCTTATGGCGCTGAAGCTCAAGGTAGTAGTCATCGCCAAAGATGCTCTTATGCCAGAGGATAGAGCGCTCTGCCTCCTCCATTCTGCCTGCGAGCAGCAGCTTCGGAATCTCGCCACCGATACACGCCGAGCAGCAGATAATGCCCTCGTGATAACGCTCAAGGTCGCGGTGGTCTGTACGCGGACGGTTGTAGAAACCATCTGTCCACGCGCGAGAGACTATCTTGATAAGGTTTTTGTAACCCTGCAGATTCTTCGCCAGCAGGATAAGGTGCCAACCACCTCTATCCTCCTTCACCTCCTTACGCTTCAGACGCATATCCTCGCGGGCAACATATACCTCGCAACCGATAATCGGCTTAAAGTCGTCAATCGCCTGCAGGGCTGCAATCTTCTCGTCGGCAGTCTCTACCGAGTAGCCAAACTCCTTCTCCATAGACTCTACAGAAGAGAGCAGAGAGCGAAGATTCGCCAACTCCTCGTTATCCTCAAGCGAATATACCGTGCTGGCAGCTATCTGCGCCTGCTTTTCACTAACAAGCGTAGAGAGCTCCTGCTTATAGGCATCAAGGTCTGGATGCTCTGCAGAGGTGTCCACCATACGCTGGCGTAGCTTGACAAGCGACTTGATACTATCGTGCTTAGCCTTATTCTTCTTGCCGACATAGTTCCAGAACTCCTTGATACCGAACATATTACCGTGATCTGTTACGGCAATACCCGGCATACCATCCTTCAGAGCCTTGTCTACCAGACGACTGATGCTCGCCTGTCCGTCAAGAAGTGAGTACTGAGTATGTACATGTAGGTGTACGAAATTCTGCATAGTAAGTTCTATCATATTGCTGTCGTTTTAGTGGTTTACATCCCCAAAAATAGGGTAGCGATGTGCCAATTCACGACAGGTTTAATATCCGACACAAATATAAGACTTTTTTTGAGGATTTATGGAACAACTCTTGTAAGTTTTCAATAAAATCATTAAATTTGATACGCAAACCAAAAAACATAAAGATATGCAAACGCGGGAACTTGTTGTAATCGCCGAGTACAACTCTTATTTAGAGGCTGAAATGGCAAAGAGCATCGTGGCAAGTGCCGGCATCTATGCCGAGATTCGCAATGAGTATATGTCTACAGCATACGCCGTAGCTATACCTCCCCAGTTGTTAGTTCCGTATGAGGATGCCGAGCAGGCCGAGGCGCTGCTCAAAATTCATCCGTAGCACTCCAAATCTCCCAAGAAGCCTCCGCCTGAGCAGTGAACATCTCACCGCCACCGACCACTGTAGCACCCCTCTGCGCTCCGCGCTCAAGGAATAGGGTCTTTGCAGGGTTGTATATCAAATCAAAGAGGATGTGCTTCTGACCTATCGCTCCGTAGGGAATCTGCGGAGAGGCATCGGTGTGTGGATACATACCGACTGGCGTAGCATTTACAATAAGGGTCGCACGAGCAACCACCTCCTCGGTCAGCTGCTCGTAGCTAATAGCCTCCGCCGTAGCCTTGCGCGAAACCAAGGTAATCTCCATATCCAACTCGCGCAGCACATGGAGCACCGCCGCAGCAGCACCGCCCGTACCGAGCACAATAGCTCGCTGACCTCGCAAATCGTAAGGGGCAAGCGTAGCGCGGATACCCACAACATCTGTATTATAGCCGTGCATACGCCCCTCAGCATCTATCTTCACACAGTTCACAGCACCCACCGCCGCAGCCTCTGCGCTGACAGTTGCAAGATAGGGGATAATCGCCCTCTTGTAGGGAATTGTGACATTAAAGCCCGAGAGCCTATTTCGCAAGTTCTCTACCTGCTCAATGCTCTCAATAGGGTAGAGGGTGTATTGTGCATCAATACCCTTAGTTGTAAACTTCTCTGTAAAATACGCCGCCGAGGCTGAGTGCCCGAGGGGATAACCTATAAGTCCATACTCTTTCATAGCGCAAAGATAAAAAAAAGTGCGATACGGCACAACCATATCGCACAAAAGTTAAGCAGCAAAAACTACTCAAAAAACTCCGGCTTATTCTCCTTGATAAAGTCGATAACCTCGTTCAGGCCCTCGGTAAACTTAGAAAAGTCCTCCTTGTAGAGGAAAATCTTGTGACGGTCGTATGAGAATGAGCCATCGGCATGGCTAACCTTGCGCGACTCGGTGATAGTGAGGAAGTAGTCCCCACCGCGCGTAGCTCTGACATCAAGGAAATATGTGCGGCGACCCGCCTTTATCGCTTTAGAGAGAATCTGGTCGCCATAATCCTCTCCCTCCAATTGGTGTGCTATAGATGACATCTGCGTGTTATATAATGTGTGTACTGAGTACAAATGTAGTCATTATTTTGCGACTAAAAAACTTTTTGCAGTAATTTTTTATTAAAAAACGATAAAATATAACAATAGCAGCCTTTTGAAGACTGCTATTGCCATAACTTACTCAAAAAGAGGGTGCTAAATCTCAAACGAGAGGGTATAGAAGTGCTCCTTTACTTTCTCCACAAAGTTTGAGAATGGAACTACAATCTGCTCGCCAGTATCCATAGCCTTTACGGTCGCAACGCCCTGCTCAAGCTCGTTGCTACCGACAATTACCACATACTGAACACCCTTGCGATTTGCATACTCCATCTGCTTCTTCATCTTTGCGCTATCTGGATATAGCTCGGCAGATATACCCTCGTTGCGCAGTGCATTCACAAGGGTCAAAGAGGCCATGGCCTCCTTATCGCCCAGATTGACAAACAAGAACTTTGACGAGCAAGCAAGATATGCAGGGAAGAGGTCAAGACCTACCATAACATCGTAGATACGGTCAGCGCCAAACGAGATACCCACACCCGAAACATCCGACAGACCGAAGATACCAGTCAGGTTATCGTAGCGACCACCACCACAGATTGAGCCGATAGCGAAATCGTTTGCCTTAACCTCAAAGATAGCGCCGGTGTAGTAGTTCAGCCCGCGAGCCAGCGAGAGGTCAAGCTCAATGTTGAGATTATAGCCTGCAGCAGCAACATAGTTGAATACTGTACGCATCTCCTCTACGCCCAACAGACCCGTCTCTGAGTTAGCAAGGATAGTTGCCAAAGTATCTAATTTCTCGGCAGTTGTGCCACTCAGCTCAAGTATTGGTTGAAGTTTAGCAATAGCCTCCTGCTCAATGCCACGCTCGGCGAGCTCTGCCTTCACATTATCAAGACCAATCTTCTCCAACTTGTCAATCGCCACGGTGATATCAATCATCTTATCGGCGTGACCCATAACCTCTGCGATACCGTAGAGAATCTTGCGGTTGTTCATCTTCAGCGTAACTGAGATACCCAGACGGGCAAACACCTCCTGAACAATACCCACAAGCTCAACCTCGTTGAGCAGCGACTTTGAGCCGATAACATCCACATCGCACTGGTAGAACTCGCGGTAGCGACCCTTCTGCGGACGATCTGCTCGCCATACCGGTTGAATCTGGTAGCGCTTGAATGGGAAGACAATCTCGTTCTGGTGCTGCACAACAAAGCGCGCAAATGGGACGGTAAGGTCATAACGCAGACCCTTCTCGCAAATCTTTAATGCCTCAGTCAGCTCCGATGGCTGCAACTTTGCAGCATAGTCGCCCGAATTGAGAATCTTGAAGAGCAGCTTGTCGCCCTCGTCGCCATACTTACCGAGCAGGGTAGAGAGGTTCTCCATCGCCGGCGTCTCAATCGGCGCATAACCATTGAGCTCAAATACCGAGCGAATAGTGTTAAAAATATAGTTACGACGCATCATCTCCATAGGAGAGAAGTCGCGCGTACCCTTTGGAATAGATGGTTTCTGTGCCATAATTAATTATATTTGTTTTTTGTTCTCAATCAAACTCTTTACATAGTCAATATTCTCCTTGCATTGCTGCAACATTGGATGACTCTCAGGCAAAATTCTCTCAAAAATAGACATAGCCTTAGAGAGACACTCCAGCGACTTGTCGTAATCGCCCAAGCGGCTATACACACAGCCAACATTGTTGTACGACTGGGCAGTGTATGGATGGTCTACACCCAAAACCTGCTCACGAATCTCCAACGCCTTGAAATAGAGCTCCTCTGCCTTCGCGTAATCGCCTAAGTGGTCATAAACACCACCGATATTGCTGTACGAAAGGGCTGTATGTGGATGCTGGAGTCCCAACACCTTTTCCCGCACAGCCAGAGAGTCAAGATGGTACTGCAGAGCCTTATCATACTGACCTAAGCTGCTATAAACACCGCCAATGTTATTATACAAAGTGGCTATATCCGGATGCTCTGCGCTCAAAATCTTCTCGCAAATCTTCAGTGCCTTAGAATAACAGCTCAATACACTATCGTAATCACCCAAATAATCGTAGACGCTACCAACATTATTGCACGAAATAACCGTGCTGATATGGTCTGCTCCCAAAACAGTCTCGTGAATAGCCAATCCTTTAGAGAAGTACTCCAAAGCCACCTTGTAATTACCCAAGAGGCTGTAAGCCGTTCCAATCTCGTTGTAGCAAGTTGCAACCTCCGCACTCTGCTCTCCGAATAGACGCTTACTTAGCTCTGCTGCCTGAAGGGCAACCTCAAGAGCCGCCTGATACTTGCCATACTTCGTAAGGAAATCAAAGTAGTCCGAGAGCAACTTATGCAGTTTCGCCTCCCCGTAGTTACACTCCAAGGCTAATTCTAACGCCTTTTTGTAGATACTTTCGGTATTGGTAATGCGCTGGTCAATCGTATATTTCTCATCAGCAAGCATATACGACGCTCTGATAAGCAATTCATCAACCGACTGCTTGCCTACAGATTTAATCTCGCGGACACCCTTGAGAATCTCGTCTGCATCGCGCTCCGCCTCATCCAGCACAGCATTTGCCTCGCCGACCTTTCCCTCATTAAAGAGCTCCACGGCGCGCTTCATACGCTCCGTAATTCGCTCGCCCGCAAATTGAGCCACGCGGACAGCTGCTCCAAGCAGTATCTGTTCGTGCTCCTGTAGTTTCTCGCGTATCTCGTTTCGCTTCTGTCTCTTTTTATTCAGTCGCTCCTCCTTAATAGCAGAGAGTGGTGCGGCAGACTCCAGCTCCTCAATATCCTCCTCAAGCTCCTGAAGTTGGTTACGCAGCTCCCTATATCGCTCATTTTCAGCAGCGAAGGCTACATTATCAAGATGGGCCACAACAACCTCGTCTATCTTAACCTGAGAGTTCTCTACCTTTACCAAGTTGGTGTTGAGGTATCGCTCTAACTGCAGCACAAAGTCCAACTGGAGTTTATCAATGCAGTCAAATTTGTTGTAGAAGTGTCCGTAGCTATAACCTTTATCAAAGGAGGCCTTGAACTCCTGCATCTCAGCAGAGGTATCGCTCGGCTCTTTGAAAAAGATATATATTTTATTCGGCTTGCGGCCAGCCCGCAACTCCTCGTTTGCAATATCCAGCTCTGCTTTGGTATAGTCGCCGAACTTCTGCCAGAACAAGACAACGCAGATATCGCAAGTTTTCAGCTCGCGATTATACTCCTCCTGCTTATGCTCCATACCCATAGAAGAGTCCAGGAACTCCCACTTGACACTCTCCAGTGCGACTCCTCGGGCGGTATAGATTTTATTCAGGTGCGCAAACAGAGAGTCAAACTCCTTCCTTTCGGTTGTAAGTTCGTCCGAAGATGCGATAAACACCTTGACTACTCTGTGATTGCGTTCTGGCATAATGTGCAGTATCTAAATTTTACTCGTTCTCTGTCAGCTTGCGGTACTTAACGCGCTTTGGTGCGGTATCAAGACCCTGAGCCTTCTTCCACTCCTCGTACTCGGAGTATGAACCCTCGTAGAAGACAACATTGCCGTCGCCCTCAAACGAGAGGATATGTGTTGCAACACGGTCAAGGAACCAACGGTCGTGCGAGATTACAACAGCACAACCTGCGAAGTTCTCCAGACCCTCCTCCAATGCACGCAGGGTATTTACATCAATATCGTTGGTAGGCTCATCAAGCAGGATGACATTTCCCTCCTCCTTAAGCGCAAGGGCGAGGTGCAGTCGGTTACGCTCACCACCCGACAGAACGCCGCACTTCTTCTCCTGGTCTGCACCGGTGAAGTTGAAGCGAGCAACATAGGCACGAGCATTTACCTGACGGTTGCCCAGTGTGATAAGGTCGCTATTTTGCGAGATAACCTCATAGACGGTCTTCTCAGGGTCAATAGAGGCGTGCTGCTGGTCTACATAGGCGAGTTTCACAGTCTGACCTACGGTAAATGTACCGCTTGTAGGCTGCTCCAGACCCATAATCATACGGAAGAGGGTAGTCTTACCCGTTCCGTTAGGACCGATAACACCCACGATACCTGCTGGTGGAAGTTGGAAATCAAGACCCTCATAGAGCACGCGGTCACCATAAGCCTTGCTTACACCGTGAGCCTCAATTACTACATCGCCCAAACGAGGTCCGTTAGGGATGTAAATCTCCAGCTTCTCCTCCTTCTGCTTTGTATCCTCGTTGAGCATACGGTCGTATGCCGACAGACGAGCCTTGCTCTTAGCGCGACGACCCGCAGGTGCCATATTCACCCACTCAAGCTCGCGCTCCAGAGTCTTGCGACGCTTGCTCTCCTGCTTCTCCTCCAGAGCCATACGGCGAGTCTTCTGCTCCAGCCAGCCAGAGTAGTTACCCTTCCAAGGAATACCCTCGCCACGGTCAAGTTCAAGAATCCAACCAGCTACATTATCAAGGAAGTAACGGTCATGGGTTACGGCAATAACGGTACCCTTATACTGCTGCAGGTGCTGCTCCAACCAGTCAATAGACTCAGCGTCAAGGTGGTTGGTAGGCTCATCCAGAAGCAGTACATCCGGCTGCTGCAACAGCAGACGACACAGAGCCACACGACGACGCTCACCACCCGACAGTACGGCTACACTCTGCTCTGGGTCTGGACAGCGAAGTGCATCCATAGCACGCTCCAGCACGCTATCAAGCTCCCAGCCGTTTACCTGGTCAATCTTCTCGTAAACCACACCCTGACGCTCAATGAGAGCGTTCATCTCGTCGTCAGACATTGGCTCACAGAGCTTCATATTTATCTCCTCGTACTCCTTGAGCAGGGCAACGGTCTCAGCGCAACCCTCCTCCACAACCTCGCGGACGGTCTTAGAGTTATCCAGCTGAGGCTCCTGCTCCAGATAGCCTACAGAGTAGCCAGGAGAGAATACAACCTCGCCCTGGAAATTTTTGTCAATACCTGCAATAATTTTCATCAGGGTAGACTTACCCGAGCCGTTGAGACCGATGATACCGATTTTTGCACCATAGAAGAATGAAAGGTAGATGTTGTTAAGCACCTTTTTCTGATTGGTAAAGGTCTTTGAGACACCAACCATTGAGAAGATAATTTTTTCGTCTGCCATAAAAGGTATGTTCTATAAATTAGTTATTATTTTTTCATTTTTGAGTAGATTCTATTGCGGTCGCTTTTGGGACTATTTTGGTCTATTTCGCATCTTTTCGCAGTTACAATAGGCTATTGCGCCCTTAAAAGAGATGCAAAATAGCCTCAAAATATCCTCCAAAATCGCCTCGTCCTAATTTATAGAACCTACCTTAATTGTCGTTATAATACTCGGGGTACTATATATTTGGGCAAAGATAGTAACTTTTAATACATTTTGCAAAGTTTTTGCACCGTAACCACCGAATAAAAAACAAAGTACTATGAAAAGCATCAAAGGCTCTACAACAGAGCAGAATCTACTCAAGGCATTTGCTGGTGAGAGTCAGGCACGCAACCGCTACTCATTCTTCGCCTCGGTGGCTAAAAAAGAGGGCTACGAACAGATTGCAGCCACATTCTTAGAGACCGCCGAGCAGGAGAAAGAGCACGCAAAGCGATTCTTCAAATTTATGGAGGGTGGACTGGCGAATATCTACGAGGCGACCTATCCCGCAGGAAAGATAGGTACAACAACCGAAAATCTCCTTGCTGCAGCGCTGGGCGAGAAGGAGGAGTGGGATATCCTATATCCGACATTTGCGCAGATGGCAGACGAGGAGGGCTTTATGGAGATATCCGCCGCATTTCGCAACATCGCCACCGTGGAGGCGGAGCACGAGAGGCGATATATGCAGCTACTGAGTCGCATTACGGCGGGCGACTTCTTCCACCGCAACGAGGAGATATGGTGGCAGTGTCGCAACTGCGGGTATATCGTAAAGCTAAAAGATGCCCCGAAAATCTGTCCGACCTGCATCCATCCGCAATCATATTTTGAGCCGATGAAGACAAACTATTAAAGCACAAAAAGCCCATCTGAGAGTCATCAGGTGGGCTTTTTTATTGGCATGTCATTCTGCTATACCCATCGCCATACAGACCATAGCGCACAGATATTTTGCATTTGGAGTAAATTATACTACCTTTGCGCCGATTTTTTGGGTTAGTTATCAGTAAAATTTTATGGTTAATAGAAGATTCCTCACAACATTACTATGTCTACTGCTCTGCAGCGGCATTGCAGCAGCTAAAGATGCAAACAAGTTCTACAAGAGCGGCAACGACCGATTCTCATTCAAAGTGCAGCCATTTATGGGCACATATCTTATGCCGAGCAGCAACCTCTCAGAGATCAACCCCAATGGCCCTGCAGGCTTGAATTTAGGCGTTGAGTTTCCATCCTCGCAGCAGCGTCCGTGGCAGCAGTATCTGAACAATCCGACCGTAGGTCTGGGTATGTCGTACATTGACATGGGACACAAGACCATGGGCGAGGGTATTGCCGTATATCCATACATAATGCTCAACGGCTTCCGCTCCCAGTACTTCAACCTCAAGGTTAAGCTCGGCTCGGGGTTGGTAGCGCTCAGCCAACACTACTACAAGGCCCTTGACGAGCCTATTCCAAACAAGACATTTGCAACCACACTAAACGCCTATCTTACTGGAGGTCTGAACCTTGAGTTCCCGATAACGCGCAACATTACACTCAACGGCGAGCTGGGCTTCTTCCACATGAGCAACGGCCGTACTCGCGAGCCGAATAAGGGTGCAAATGTCCTCTACGGAGGTGTCGGCTTGGTGGCAACCATAAACCCTACCGCTGAGGATGAGCGACAGCCGATTACATTCCCCGACCTGCCATACAAGTGGAGCCTGAACATCACTGCCGCCTCGGGAGTGCACGCGGCGGATAGAACAGATGCAAACCGTTTTGCTATCTTCTCGTTCCATGTGGGTGCGATATACAACACCTGCAACTGGCACGGCATTGGTCTGGGTGCAGACCTATTCTACAACGATGCCATAGGTAACCCAATGACCAACAGAGGTATGTATCGCATAACTAATGAGAGATGGCGTCGTATGCGTGGTGGTCTATCGCTGAATAACGAGTTCAAGTTCGGTAACTTCACAGCTATGCTTGACTGGGGTGTATACCTCTTCAACCCCGTGCGTAACCTATACGCCAACGACCATCCAATATACGGTCAGGGTCGCCGTCCTCTATTCTACAAGTCGGAGGGTACGGGTACAGACGAGCGATTCCACTACATCCGCTTCGGTATCAAGTATCGCGTCTACGACAACATCCACCTGCAGGCGCTCGCTAAGACCCATATGCACATCTGCGAGCTGATAGAGTTCGGTATAAGCTATCAAATTCCGTTTGTTCATAAGGGTAAGCGCATAAACAACAAAAAGATTTTCCACCACCGTCGCAACTGGTGGAAGGAGTACTAAAAAAAGTAGGGCTGTTTTGTAACAGTCCTACTTTTTTTGAGAGCGCAGCGAGGGAAGATGTTATTGCCACGCTCTCGCCTAATAAAAAACCTATCGTAAAACTCTACTTGTACTGAGCAACCTTGCGTGCCTCGCGAGAGATACGGTCCTCAATACGATAAAGTTTCTCTACCTGAAGAGGCTCAATAACCTCTGCAAAAATCCACAGATACTTCTGCTTCACAGACGATGTGTTGATGGTGTTAGAGAGGCGGGTAGCTGCAACCTTGAGTGCATTCTCGTTTGTCAGCTCCTCCTTGCGCACCTTAGCACCTTTGTTGTCTGCGACCTTGGCAATAGTCTTGCGATACTCGCGGTATACCGGTTCAAAGGCAACATACTGTACATCAGTGAGTTTCAGTTCATCCTTAAGCATCTGCAGACGGGTGTTCATCAACTCCTCGTGCTTCGCTTTATTAACCTCCTTAGGGTTCTTCGCCTGCGCCAGCGCATCCTGCGCAAATAGTGCCATCACGGCAAAAATTGCTACATAAATAATCTTTTTCATAAAAGGTATGTTCTATAAATTAGTAATTAGTTATAACAAAGTCATATCTTCTGCATACTCAACCATATCGGCAGAGAGTTCATAGAGCGCATCCTCTGGCGCCTCTGCCACAAGCTCCATAAACTGCTCGTAGTATGTAGGCTCCGTAAGCTCCATATATCCCAGCACCACAAAGCAGAGCACCACCGCCACAGCAAACGAGAGCGACCAACGCAACACTCGCGCACCTTTATTACTCTTTGCCTGCTGCCCCCTAACCGCTGCGCAGGCACGAATCTTCATTCGTTCCATAGCGCCATCCTCAAGGCGGTAGGGCATACTCTTCATTCTATCCATATCGTTACTCATAATCTAACTGGCTTACTAACTGTTTAATACGCTTGGCTGCGTAGTGGTAATTTGTCTTTAGTGTTGCAACACTCTGACCCGTAATCTGCGAAATCTCCTCAAACGACAACTCGTCGTAGTATCGCATATTAAAGACCAGCTTCTGCTTCATCGGCAGTGCCAATATCGCCCGCTGGAGCTTTATGGCAATCTGGTCGGCACTCGGGTCAATCTCCGCCTCAAAATCGGAGACAAGGGTGTTTGACAGCGAGTCTAACGAGGCAAAAATATGTTTTCTTCTACGCTTGAGAGCCTTGAGAGCCACCGTGGTTGCAATCTTATAGAGCCACGCCACCAACGAACTCTCCGTCTCGCCCCTGAAACCACCCACTGCCGAGTATGCCGTAACGAAGGTATCCTGCAGGGCATCCTCCGCCTCCTCGTGTTGCACGACAATACGGCGTATATGCCAGTAGAGTCGCTCGCTGTATCGCTCAATTACAACCTCAAACGCCCTAACCGCATACTGCTCCGACTTCAGAGTGTTGATAATTTGAGTTATATCAGCATTCATAACTTGCAAGCGATTTCACCTTATTAGATACGCAATGTGGGCAAAGGTTAAAAAATCTTCGCACAATTTGTCATAAAATTTTTGTAAGCCGCACGCTCGTCGGCTCTCAGAGAGATAGTATCGCCAACAGATTTCGGCAATACCGTATAGTCGCAGTGGCGCACCCAGACAGGCACAATATCCACCCAGAATTGGCAATCATCACCATCCTTAACAACCTCCAACTGGGCTATAATGCCGCCATCGCTGCCCGCCGTGCGCTGGTTGGAGATAAAGTTGCCGAGGGAGTAGAGCGTAACAGCACGCTTCGTCACCTCAGCCCCCTGAACGACATGGGGATGCGAGCCGATAACAACCTGACAGCCATCACGATGCAACACATCCGCCACCGTGCGTTGCTCTCTACTTGTGCGCATTGAATACTCCGCACCCCAGTGCAGAAAGGCGATGGTGCAGTCCGCATCCTTACATCGCGCAATATCCGCCTTCATCTGCAGTGTATCAAGCAGGTTTACCAAAGTCCCCTTCGGGGTAGGAATACCGTTTGTGCCGTAGGTGTAGGAGAGCAGAGCAAGGCGAATGCCATTGCGGTTGATTATCAACGGGTTGCGGTTGGTATAGTCCGTACTATCACGAAAAGTTCCAGTGCTCTGTATGCCGTTGCGGGCAAGTATCTCTATCGTAGAGGCAACGCCCTTAGCGCCTGCATCTAAGGCGTGATTGTTTGCCGTAACAGCCACATCTACGCCCGCATCGGCGAGAGCCTCAGCAAGCTCGGCAGGGGCGCGAAAAGCAGGGTAGCCGCTATATGGCGCGGTGTCGGATAGGGTAGTCTCAAGATTTACAATAGCGAGGTCGGCAGCCTCAAAAATAGGCTTTATATACCTAAAGCAAGGCTTGAAGTCGTAACCACTACCTCGCTTTGCTTTAGATACTTGCGGCGAGTGCGCCATAACATCGCCCGCAAAGATAATCTTCAGGCGCTGCAGTGGCTCTGCTTGTCCGAATTGGGGCGGCTCAGGCTCAATAAAAGCGACCACGTACCACAGCGACAGCAGTGATGCACAGACCAAATAGAGTATCGGACAAAGACTTCTCAATCTCTCTTCTCTCGTTTAGGAAACCAACCCCTTCTCACTCGCTCGCGCTGCTCAAATAGCTCGCCAATGCTCCAGAACGACGACGCGCCCCAAACAGCCAGCAGGGTAGACCACAGCACATCTGCTATCATCAACGACCCTACAACCGCAGCTAAACCCATCAGCGCAAACACCCACCAGCACTTAACGCCAAAGTAGTACTCGCTCTTGATAACAATGGGATGAAACAACCCGATAATCAAAAACGTCGCAACACCTATAATCAAACCTGTAAAGTACATAAGGAATGTTCTATAAATTAGTAAATTCGTTATCGTTTTGAGTAGATTCTATCGCGGGCACTTTGCGGCTTAAATTGCCTCGCCCTAATTTATAGAACCTCCCTTTATCAAATAATTTTCGGTAAAGGTATACAAAATTTCACAAACAGCCAACTCCGCATACTATTGCTCATTTGCAAAACTTTTTCTAATTTTGTGGTGTCGCGAGCAATTTCCACGCGACAGACATATTTTGATGAAAGTGTATTAGCTTTTATCCTTGACACGAAATCTGGAAAATTTCATTATCACAAGGGGAGCAACACACTCGTCACTCCGTATTGTATAGTCTGGGGTGCTTTTTGCCCTATGCTCAATACGAGTGTGGGGTATTGTTTATTTGTGATAAGGGCATTCCAGAGCCTCGTGTCAGATAAACTAATCAGTTCCACACTTTCTTTTTATATTAACTGCACATTCGGAGTTGGTGGGCAAAATAAACATAAATAGTTATGGGATTTTTTGATTTTCATCCAGATTTATTTGGCGACTAATAGCTAGCGGAAAAGGCGCTGGGTTTGACATTCTCACATCCTTAATAATCGCTATTATCACATTGACAATTGGAATATTAATAAAATAAATTAATATAATATGAACATATTACGTTGGATAATAAGTGCTCCTATTTCAATCGCTATCTGGGGATTGTTATGTATTGTTATAGAGTGGCTTCTTGGTTGGATTTTTAAAATCCTCTACTATATCATGTTTTGGGGTACTCGATATGATGTTCCTAAGTTTTTTGATTGGGAATATAAACTTCAAGATTTTAAAAATTTCATATTCATAACTTGCTTTAGTACATTAATTAGCGCTGTCATTTCTGGTATTATTGGAGGCTTGATATGTCCTAAAAATCATAGCGTCGCAACAACTTGGCTATTTGGTATCATTATTATACCAATACTAATTTTTAGTTGCGTAGCATTTTGGGATACCGAACATTGGTTTTATTCTTCAGTTTGGATTATAGATATGATTATATCGGGAATCTTGTTTGTAGCAGGTGCCGTTGGTGCTAATTCCGCTTTAAAAAATAATTAATTATCGTATGAAAAAGATTTTTGGTTTTATTTTAGTAATTTGCTGTTGCGCTGTGTGCGCATTTGGCAATGGTTATGGAAGTGTTCAGCAAATATCGCAGAACAAAGCGACTTATGTATACATCTGCACGGGTGGGCACGCAACAAAGTACCATCGTCACAGCAACTGCAAGGGGTTAGGAAACTGTAAAGGTGAGATTAAGAAGGTCTCTGAGGTTGATGCAATAAGGCAAGGTCGCACAAGGTGCAAAATATGCTACTAATATCCACACACAAACACCCAAGCCGTCCCTTTTGGAGACGGCTTGGATGTTGATAGAGGGGTGGTTTAGAAGCTATACTTGAGCAGGAGGTTGATGCGGTTGGCGTGGTTGCTGTCGCTGTTCATATTTTTGCGGTGAGCCCAGAGGTATTCGGCGGCAATCTTGAAGCGCGAGGAGAGCGAGTAGAAGACATTGCCAAAGACATACTGACCTCTACGGTACTGGTCGTCAGCGTAGTAGCCATTCTTATGCTGCACCTGCACCATTGAGTATCCGCCCGAGACGAAGAGGTTTGGCAAGATATTGAGTTGGATAGCCGCCTGGCAGCCCCACATAGGCATTGTCTGGATGCGGGTAGGGTCTGCAGGGTTTGGTGTAAAGTCCAGACCTGCACCCGTAAGGTCCTGGATATAAGGGGTTATACCCTCGCCGTAGACGCCATTCATAAAGAGCTGAATCATCTTTGTGATGTGGATATTACCGCTTGCCTGTACGCCCCAGCCGAACAGGTCGGTAGTGGTCTGTCGCGCATCGTTATAGAGGTACATATTGCGCAGTACTGCCGAGGCGCGGATATGACTCTGGCGATGTTTGCCCCACATATACTGCAGGTAGAGTGGGAAGTCGGGCACGCGCTGAGGCACAGCCATAAAGGTATTACCATAAGTTCCCGACACATTCGGCATCTCGGCTGCAACGCCAAACTTCATGTGGTTATCCAGAAATGCCAGTTCGTAGCGAATCATCGTGGCAAAGTTGAAGTTATAGGCGTTAGGACCCTGAAAATCAATGGTCGTAGGTGCTGCCGTAAGGTCACAGAAGGTGGTCACATCACGACCGAAGGTAAAGCCCGCAACCGAAGCGTAACCAGAGCGCAAGCGAGGGGTGTAACTTCCCTCTCTACCGCCACGGAAATCGGCGTCAAAGTAGATTACAACGGGATTTTTCAGTCGTTTCGGGTTGGCGATAGCTCGCAGGTAGAGGCGCGAAGTTGTTGCATCCATACCCAGCGCCTGACGATTGGCAAACGAGGACTCAATAGGCACATCATACGGCACCATATCTATATTATCCACCGCATCGTCAAAGCTGTAGCTCGCTCTGAGCGCCACATATCCACCAATGGCAAAAGAGAAGCTGTTTTTGCTATTGGCAAAGACCACATTTGGCTCGTCTACCTGCTGCACACCCACGCGTGTAGCTTTGCGATGATCCGCCACGGCAGCCTTAGCGGCAGCATTCTGCTGTACAATAGATTTCTGCTGCGCCAACGCTGGGTTGTTGCTCCATATTGTATCGGACTCCTTTACCGATATAATATAGACGGTAGGCTCGCCAGCCTTGTCATAACGCCCCCAGTGGCGTCTCTGAGCCGCTGCAGTCAGCACTGTGCCGACTGTCAAGCAAAGAAGTAAAAGTTTTCTCATAACATAAATGTTTATATTCAACACGCCTGATATTTTACAAGATATATGCCAATCGCAACTCTTGATAAAAATCAGCTATTGACATTTATTTTATTTTTTACTAACTTTTGCAAGAAAAGATAACTCGCTTAGAATAAATCGGTTGGTCGGATTGCTTGGAAATTGGGTAACGAGATAGCAACCGTTCGTATTTCTGAATTCTTCATTGTTATGCTCCAATGTAATAACTCTTGACCTCGCGAAGGTGTCAAAAAAAATGTTATTCAGAAATTGATTTTTCAAAAGATTATTTGCCCATTTCGGACAATCAAATTAATTTTGCGTTATAAAAGAAAGGAAGACCACTATGGATTTGATGGATTGTCGGGAGTATATTATGTCATTGCCAATGGCAGAAGAGTGTCAGCCGTTTGACGATGATATAGTCGTGTACAAAATATGTGGTAAATGGTTTGCTACCATAATTTTTTCACGAGGTAATTATATC
>JAFTOU010000013.1 GCA_017463615.1 Alistipes sp.
CATAAGGCCATCCTCCGTATCTGCTACCTCTGTACGAGTGGGTTTGGGCAGATAATCTCGCTGAGGCTTAATCTCTACCTCCTCGTACTCTACTGTGCAAGATACGAATAAAGCGCCGAGAATCAAAGCGATTGTGAATAATTTTTTCATAAAAATAACATTTTTAGTTAATAAAAGTTTTAAGCGTCGTTATACCTATATTTATATATGGGCGTTAAATGGCGAATTGGCCGGAGAAGGTGCCGGTGGTTTGGGTCTCAATGATGACGGTGTAGGCACCCGCGGCAGAGCCGATAGCCAGAGAGATAATGCCGTCGCGGCTCTCTCCGTTTTCGCACCACATATTGCCCGTAGCGGTGCAAAGGACAGTGACAGACACTGTACCCATATCTGTCATAAAGTAGATGTCAACAACGCCATCTACATACAGTCCGCTTATCGGAGAGAGGCTGCGGGGCTTGAGCTGCTCGGGATTAGGAGGTACAATCGGAGGATTTATAGGAACATTAGTCGGAGGAGGAGGGGTGGTATCCTCTGTCGGTGGAGGGGTCTGCGGTATCTCCTCGTCGTCTTCTTTATCCTCTGCAAATACGCACGGAGCGGATAGAATTGCCCCTGCAAAGAGAAGTAGAAATAGGCGTTTCATAATGTTGTGATTTTAGTGTTAAAGATGTATACAAAGTTACAAATTACAAGATGAAATAACGAAAAATGCCGCGAAAAAAATCTATCGCGGCACTTTATCAATGTGTTGATTACAAGTAATTTACAGTTGCATAAGAATGAAAAAATCTATCGCGCACGCAGAGAGCCGATTTTCGGGCGGTAATTTCAGAGAAAACGGCTAACAAATTGTTACTACAGTTTTTTAAGGTACTGCTCTTTGGATGCAGAGTCAAGAGAATTGAGTTTCTTTCTCAGGCGCGAAATGCGGTTATAGAGGGCATCAATATTGCAATCTAAGAATAGGCATATTGCCTGATTTGAGAAGCCCGCGCAGAGGTAACAGAACAGTTTATACTCCTGAGTGGTCAATAATGGCAGGTCTCTCTTAAGATTAGATAGGATATTGTCGTAGCAGCTGTTTATGCTCTGCTCCATCTGGGCAAAGTATGACTTATCGTCTCTTACGGTCTCAATAAGAGAAACAACCTCCTTGAAGATAACAGATTGCTGCTTTGGCATATTGACATACTCATAGTACTTATTGCAAAGGTTGTTGAGCATAACAAATCTATCCGAAAGGATATCGGTGGCGAAGTTTTGCTGGCTCGCAACAACAGATTGCAAATTATTAACAATCTCCAGATATTGGTCTATCAACCTATTTTTAGCTACTATCTCGCACTGTCTCTTCCTATGTGTATATATACTAACCAGCAATATTGCTCCCGCAAGCAGGGAGAGAAGGGTAACATAGATTACCTTCTGTCTCTCTGCGCGTTGTTTAAGGGCAAGCGCTTTATTTGTGAAGTATTCGCTTTCGGCGGTAGAATCTCCAATGCTTTCTACTGCTACTTCAAGTTGCAACTTTAGACTTTGATTATAATAGTTACGACTAATATTGTACTCCTTTCTTAAATGATATACACGCGATGCAACATAGTATACTCTGCTTGAATCTACCTTATTGAGAGCAAGAGCCCAACATTCTTGAATCAATCTATCAGCCTCTTTTTGTTCCTTTTCATACTCCATAATCTCTGCAATAGCGCACAGAATGCGTAGCTGATTATAAAATATTGAGTCTACCTTAGGCAATATTTCCCCCGCTTTATCATACATCTGTAACTCGGCATACATATCCATCTTTGCGGCATAACAAGATGGCAATAGTTGCTCATATCCACACTCTTTTGCAATCGTTACAGCATTCTTCAAGAACTTTATAGCGACATTTGGATTACTACGATTCATTTCTCCCATCTTATACAGCTGATAGGCCTGATATTTTGGGATGTTGGCGAGTTTGAAACTCTCGTAGGACTGCTCGGCGTATTTGTATGCCTTTTCGTAGTCGTAGAACTGCTCGTACATCTCTGCCAGGCGGGAGTAGAGCAGCCCCTTGAGGTAGTGGTTATCGACGCGGTCGGTATACTGGGCGGCGTCAAGGAAGCTGAGCAGTGCGGCGTGGTATTGGCCGTCATTCTCCTGCGTGCGGCCGAGGTAGTAGTAGGACTGCATACGCTGGAGGGGTGTGCCGTACATATCGTAGTAGTCTGCCGAGTAGCGGATAAGCGAGTCGGAGCTGACATTCATATAGTTTTTATCCATCGTAGCGGCGTAGGCGAGGCCATAGCGTGCGCGATGTTTAGGCACAAGGACGGCGTATCGGCGCACAGACTGTACAGTCATAAGTGCCGAGTCGGGGGCCTGCTCTACCTGTCGCTCAATGGTTGTCAGGATATCCGAGATTCTGAATGCCTGGCAGCTACAGAGCGTGGCGCAGAGGAGTATGAACAGCAACCTTTGCATAATTTTGTACAAAATTAACAAAAAAAACACTATCTTTGTATAGGTTTACCGTAAAAGCAGCGAAATATGAAATACTTTGGAGCTCATGTAAGTGCGGCGGGAGGTGTGGAGAATGCGCCCCACAATGCCAAGGCGATAGGGGCGACGGCATTTGCCCTCTTTACCAAGAATCAGCGTCAGTGGCTTGCCCCTGCCCTCACCGCAGAGCAGTGCGAGAAGTTCAAGCAGGCGTGTGCCGAGTGCGGTTACACAGCGCAGCAGATACTCCCGCACGACAGCTATCTGATAAACCTCGGGCATCCCGAGGCGGAGGGGCTTGACAAGTCGCGCGAGTCGTTCTTTGAGGAGATGGCGCGCTGCGAGGCGTTGGGGCTTGACAGGCTCAACTTCCACCCTGGCAGCCACCTGAACAAGGTGACATCTACAGTATCGCTCAACCGCATAGCCGACTCCATAAATATGGCATTAGAGCGCACGCATGGCGTTACGGCGGTGATAGAGAACACTGCGGGTCAGGGGTCAAACCTCGGCTTTATGTGGGAGCACATAGCCTACATAATTGACCGCGTGGAGGACAAGAGTCGCGTGGGTTACTGCATAGACACCTGTCACAGCTTTGCGGCGGGCTACGACCTGACGACCCGCGAGGCGTGCGAGAAGACCTTTGCGCAGTTAGACAGCATCGTGAGCCTCAAGTATCTGCGCGGCATGCACCTAAACGACGCCCTCAAGCCGCTGGGCAGTCGTGTAGACCGTCACGCATCGCTTGGCGAGGGTATGATAGGCTGGCCGTGCTTTGAGTTTATAGCCACAAGTCCGCTCTTTGACGGTGTGCCGCTCATCCTTGAGACCCCAGACGAGAGCCGCTGGGCGGAGGAGATTGCAAGGCTCAAGGCGCTGAGTGAGCAGTAATATTTTCCGCTGCGCGCACCCTATATTATTGACGCTATGGCAAAGAAGATTATAAAGACCAATGCGGCACGACTGCTTGACCGCGCGAAGATAGCCTACGAGCTTGTTCCCTACGAGGTAGACGAGAACAACCTCGCAGCAACGCATGTGGCTCAGTCCCTGGGCGAGCCGATAGAGCGCGTGTACAAGACCCTTGTTCTGCGGGGCGACCGCACGGGGCACTTTGTATGCGTAATTGCGGGCGACAAGGAGGTGGACCTGAAGGCGGCGGCGAAAATCTCGGGCAACAAGTCTGCCGAGATGATTCCGATGAAGGAGCTGCTCCCCACCACGGGATATATCCGCGGTGGCTGCACGCCCATAGGGATGAAAAAGGCATTTCCGACCTATATAGACGCCTCAGCCGTAGCCTTTGACCACATATTCATCAGCGCGGGCGTAAGGGGCCTACAGCTGAAGATAGACCCCAATGCGCTGGTAGATTTCATCGGCGCGACGGTGGCGGAGGTGCAGACGCGGTAAAAAGAGCGAATAATAGTAACCAAAAACTTACCACTATGAAACTAAGGATTCACGCCGCGTGTGCAAACGACACTTTCGTATCTGTGGCGGGCAATATCTTCAAGAACGACTACAAGGAGTTTGTGATGGAGTTTACCCCTGAGCAGTTCTACTACCTCTTTGTTGCCGATGGCGACAACCGAATGAAGGGGCAGGCGGTGGCAGAGGCGGCTCTGGAGCACCTGCGCGACAGCTTTACCATGGGCGATATTCAGGCGCAGAGTGCCGACAGCGACCTCTTTGCGCAGATAAAGTATATAGCCGAGGAGTGCAACGCCCTCTACCCGCACCTTAAGGAGGATGAGCACTGCGGTGCGGCGATATGCGGAGTGATGGGTAACGACGGCAGCCTGATAACGGTAAATGCCAGCAACGGCTTGGCATATATCCTCCACAACTATATCTTAGAGCCCGTAACCGAGCAGACTACGCCGATAGGCTACAACGATCCCGAGGCGACAGAGGAGGTGGGCGTATGGGAGATGAATGGCCAGCTGCAGGAGGGCGATGTGCTGATAATCTGCTCAAATGGCATCACCGACCTGCTCTCCGACGACGAAATAGGGGAGACTGCCAGCTGCAGCACCCACCCCGCAAAGCAACTGCTTGCCGACGCCCTTGAGCGCGACAACACCGCCCCAGCAGCCGTTATAGCGGTAAAAATCGGCGGCGGCGAGTTCGTAGAGCCGTTCATCAACGAGGACGACCTTACAGACGACACAGGCGCCTACGACGCCTGGGCGTAGGGGGGCTGTTGGCTCGTCTGCGACGACCCTTCCTCCTCGCGGCTCGGCATAGCAAACAAGTTTGCTCTGCTCTCGCTCCGCAGCGTCGGTTGGCCATTAGCTGTTGGCCTTTGGCCATTGGCTATATCAAGGTATCGCTGCGCGATAGTTTTTATAGGGTGCAATTGGAGCTGTTGGTTCTGATTGCACCCTATAAATATCGTCGCTTCAGCGGATTTTTATTAAGGGCTATTAAAGAGTATTAAGGGTTACTAATGGTCGCGTTCCGCGACGCTACGCAGTAAATTGCACATCCCTTAATAGCCTTTAATATATTGCCATGGACTCCACCGCCAGCTATTTCTCGCACTACCCTATTTTAGCGTCAGAAGGCGGTAGATACAACGCTCGGCAAAAAAATCCGACGATGGATAGTACTAAAGCGTACAGCCATTGTCGGATTTTTTTGTTAGCGGAAGTAGGTATCCGCCTTATCACGCTAAAATCATCGTAAGGAGACGGAACCGGTACCGATTAAGTTGTCATCCGTGTAGATTTCAATGCTATACTGACCCTCGGTAAAGCCGCTGCCGTGGTAGTAGATGCTGACGGAGACATCCTCGTTTTGGTAGTCAACCTCACGCATAGCGGAGTAGCCGGTGGACATTCCCTGGAAGGTGAAGGTTGGCATACTCTCGGAGGTGAGCAGGTAGCCGTCTGGCGACTTGATGCAGAGGTATACCTTGCGGTTACCAGGCGAGGCGAGCTCGTTGGAGGAGATTGCGAAGTCCACGCGCAGGATAGATGCCTTCTTGACCCTTGAGACCACATTCTCGTTATCGTTCAGCGCCACCATATTGATATCGCGGGCACGCAGAACAGCGCCCTGGCGCACCTTATTCTCAAGCTCCGAAGCCTTCTCCTCGGCAACATCGGCGCGGAGGTTTGCCGTAGATATCTCCTTGCGGTAGGAGACATTCTCGGCGACGAGCTTCTTATTGAGGTTATTGAGCGAGTCTATCTGCTTGAGGTAGTTACGCATAACGCTACGCAGGGTGCCGACCTCCTTCTCGTACTCCTTAATCTTGGCGTAGTTCCAGCGGCGCTCGCGCTTGAGCTGCTCCATCATCTCATTAGCCTCAACGAGCTTTGCGGCGATAGTGTCGTTGGTGAACTTGAGGCTATCGTACTCGGTAATCAGGTGCGAGAGGTTGCTCTGGATAGAGTCGCGGTCTATCTGCAGCAGTTGATAGTCGCGCTGCTGCTGGCGGTTAAGGTTGAAGTAGAGGGCAGAGATACCCGCCAGAATAACTGCCAGAAGGATGATAACCACGCGGTAGCCACGGATAGATTTCTTCGCGGCAAGGTCCTGGTCCTCGGCATCATAATCGTAGTCGTAACGATCGTCCGAATAGTCGTACTTATTATCTTCCATAGTTTTGTAGTTCGTTATAGTTTATTTTCCGCAAAGGTAATAAAATTATTCTATTTTGCACTCCAAAGGGTACTTCAAACCCTTAAAATCAGAGATATATGCACGAATACTGCCAACGCGTATTGGCGACTCAAGCATTACGGGGAATTTATTGCGGTCGTCGGATATCCAGATGAAGAACTCCGAGCCGTCGGTAAACGAAAACTCCTCGCTGCTGCCCAGCGTGCAGGCGAACTTTATGGTGTTGAACTTGCCACGCTTAGGCACACGGCACACCTCGCGCCCGATAAGGCGGAACTCCAACACGCGGATAGTATCCTCCAGCACCATCTCAAGGGTCTGCACCTTGCCCTGCTCTAACTTCTGAACATCAAGGGTGCGGAGGTTGAAGTAGAGCGATACAGCATCCATACTACGAGGTGTAATATCCATCGTGCGACTCTTGGGCTCGCGCTGGCGACTCTGCGACCATGTGTGCACCTTCAGGCTGTCCCAGTCGTAGGTGTAGTGGCTGCGGAAGGTGTACTTATCCTCGCGAATATCGCTCTCAAAGCGGAGCGTGCGCTTTGTCAGGGTGTCTATGTATGTGTCGTAGCGGTCCTCAAGGTCGTAAAACCAACGAAAGCGAGGCAGTGTCTTTCCCAACCCCATAACATGGAGCACCTCCTTGCCCTGCAGCGTATCGCGCGATGTCTGCACCGTAACAGAGGCCATCTCGGTATTTGGAATCAACTTCGCCCTGTACGCCACACGATAATCCAACTGCTCACCCGCATTGTACAGCTGCGCCGAGAGCGGGAAGATGGTTGTCAGTGTCAGTAGTATGGTTATAAGTAGTTTCATACACTATAAACGCAAAAATAAGCATTTCTATTACATTCGTTCTATAATTTGTACTGCGTCAGCCGTACTGCATAGCAAGGCACCTCCCACCATTCGCGCACCCGGAGCAGAAAGGGTCAGATTTCTCTGACCGTTTTTGCGACCAAGTCCCCCTTTGACAAAGGGGGATTTAGGGGGAATGTCAATATTTTTTTACTAAACAGTAGGTCAGCAATCGCTCTACTCAACTTTCAGACCTCCAAAGGAGGCGCACGGCAGATAGTCTGACTGCAAGCTCGCTTGCAAAGGCTGCACTATCTGTTGGGCGGCAGCTTGCTGCTGAAAGTTGCAACGCATAGTGGCATTTCTATTATGAAATCACCGAGAAATCTATATCCTTATTTCGGCTATATCGTGCCTTGAGTACTCTCAGGCTTTGGTGTTGCGGCTCGGAGAGGTCGGGGTCGGCGGTGAGCAGGGCGATGGCGGCCTGCTGGGCGACCTGCAGGATTTGGTTATCCTGCGCGGGGTTGGCAATCTTGAAGTCCAGCACCTCGCCGCTCTGCTGTGTGCCGTTGATATCGCCTGCGCCACGCAGCTGCAGGTCAAGCTCGGCGAGGCGGAAGCCGTCGGTGGTCTCGCACATAGCCTCAAGGCGCGTGCGGGACTCCTTAGAGAGCTTCTCGTCGGAGAGCAGGATGCAGTAAGACTGGTTTGCGCCACGACCCACGCGGCCACGCAGCTGATGGAGCTGGGCAAGGCCGAAGCGCTCGGCGGACTCAATGACCATAACGGTAGCATTTGGCACATCCACGCCCACCTCAATGACCGAGGTAGCCACGAGTATATCCGCCTCGCCGCACTTGAACTGGCGCATAGACTCCTCCTTATCCTCAGGTTTCATCTTGCCGTGGCACGCCGAGACGCGATATTTAGGCAGTGGGAAGTCGCGCACAATAGCGGCAAAGCCCTCCTCAAGGTTGGCGTAGTCTGCCTTCTCGGACTCCTTGATAAGCGGGTAGACGATATATATCTGACGACCCTGCGCTATCTGCTCGCGCATAAAGCCGAACAGGCGCAGGCGGGCAGAGTCGTAGTAGTGCAGCGTCTTGATAGGCTGACGACCCGGAGGGAGCTCATCGATGACCGAGATATCAAGGTCGCCATATATCATCATCGCCAGCGTACGCGGTATAGGCGTAGCGGTCATAACGAGGATATGTGGCGGGTTGTTATTCTTTGTCCAGAGCCTTGCGCGCTGCTCCACGCCGAAGCGGTGCTGCTCGTCAATAACCACAAAGCCGAGGTTGGAGAACTGCACCCTATCCTCCAGCAGGGCGTGCGTGCCGACAAGGATATCTATCTCCCCCGCCGAGAGAGCCTCAAGCGTCTGGCGGCGCTCCTTAGCCTTGGTAGTACCCGTAAGGATACCCACGCGCAGGCCTATATCGCCAACCAACTTGACTATGGTCGCATAGTGCTGGCGGGCGAGAATCTCTGTAGGAGCCATCATACAGGCCTGATAGCCGTTATCCACAGCCAGAATCATAGAGATAAGCGCCACCACGGTCTTTCCGCTACCCACATCGCCCTGCAGCAGGCGGTTCATCTGGCAGCCCGAGATGGTATCGGTGCGAATCTCCTTGATAACCCTCTTCTGCGCACCCGTGAGCGGAAATGGCAGGCGCGTGTTGTAGAAGGCGTTGAAATATTCGCCCACGCGACCGAAGTGGAAGCCCGCCCGTGCCGTAGTGCGTGCCGAGCGGAGGGTCTGTATATTTAGCTGAATACCAAATAGTTCGTCAAACTTAAGGCGATACTGCGCCTGCTTGAGCATAGCGGGCGACTGGGGCTGGTGGATATTCCTCAGCGCCTGCTCCAGCGAGATAAGGCCATAGTGCTGGCGCAAGTAGTCGGGCATATAGTCGGCAACATTGCCATCTAAGCGCTCCAGAATCTTGCCGATGATGTTGTACATACCCTTTGTGCCCAGTGCCGTAGAGAGCTTTTCGGTCGTTGAGTAGATACCCTGCAGGCTACTATGCTCCTTGCGCATAAGTGCCGCCTCTATAGGCTCTACCTCGGGATGTACGAGGCTCAGCTCGCTGCGATAGAAGGATGGGCGGCCGAAGATAAGGTACTCGCGACCGAGCTCAAACTTATTCTCTATCCACTTAATGCCGCGGAACCAGATAAGCTCCGCCTTGCCCGTATCGTCCGACACATAGATAACAAAGCGCTGGCTGCGACCCTCACCAAAGAAATTCTTGCCCGTAACGCGAGCGCGTATCTGGATGTAGCCACCCGAGCTATTCGCCTCGTTCAGCTCGCCAATCTTGTATATCTTTGTGCGGTCAATATATCGGAACGGAAAGTGGTACAACATATCGCGCACCGTACGCACACCAATCTCCTTTGCAAGCAGCTTGGCACGCACCTCTCCAACTCCGGAGACAAACTTTATATCGTTATCTAACAGGTTCACGATACAAAATTAACAAAAAATACCTATTTTTGTAGTCATAACAAACCTTTTTGCGATGAACTTGTCTAAATTTTCTCGCCGACAGACCATAGAGGTGCAAATCGGCACAACAAAAATAGGTGGTAAAAACCCCATAGCGGTGCAATCTATGACCAACACCGCAACGGCAGATGTTGCCGCCTCGGTGGCGCAGATAGAGCGCATTGCCGATGCAGGAGCGCCGATAGTTCGCCTTACGGCGCAAGGCAAGGCGGAAGGCGAGGCCTTTGCATCCATTATGCCGCAGCTTAGGGGCGAGGGGTACAACACTGCCATAGTTGCCGACATACACTTTGTACCGCAGATTGCATCTATAGCTGCCGACTATGTAGACAAGGTGCGCATAAACCCGGGCAACTACCGCACCGATGGTGGCGAGTTGGAGGCGCTGATAGAGAAGTGTCGCAAGCGTGGCGTAGCGCTGCGCATAGGCGTAAATCACGGCTCGTTGGCGCGACATATTGTTGATACTCACGGAGATACGCCGCAGGGTATGGTAGCCTCGGCGATGGAGTTTCTGCGCCGCTGTCGCGACTGCAACTTTGACCAGGTGGTGGTCTCTATGAAGTCCTCAAATACGCGCGTTATGGTGCACGCCTATCGTCTGCTTGTGGAGGCGATGGAGGGTGAGGATATGCACTACCCTATCCATCTGGGCGTAACCGAGGCGGGCAACGGCATTGAGGGTCGCATAAAGAGCGCCGTAGGTATCGGTGCGCTGCTTGCCGATGGCATTGGCGACACTATCCGCGTATCGCTCACCGAGGCGCCTGAGAACGAGATACCCGTGGCGCGTATGCTTGTAGAGCACTTTTCGGCGCGCAGTGGCGAGTTTACAGTTCTACATCCCGAGCGTTACAGCCCTACTGAGTACCGTCGCCGCTCGGATATTCAGACGCCGATAGTTCACAGCGAGATAAGCGATGAATTTATGGTCATAGATGCCCTCTCGCAGAACCCTACCACAGAGTGGCGCGCGGCAATACTGAACCTTGAGAATCAGAAGCAGCCGGTGGTTATCCGCCGCCGCTACACCGACAGCGACCTTACCACCGTAGCAATCAAGGCGGCGGCAGATATGGGTCAGCTGCTGCTGGATGGACTTGCCGATGGCGTATGGATTGATGCTCCGCAGTTTAGCAGCGAGGATATTGAGCAGATAGAGCTCCATATCCTGCAGGCTTCGCGCGTGAGAATCTCGCATACGGAGTATATCGCCTGCCCAAGCTGTGGTCGCACGCTCTACGACATTGAGGGCACGCTGGCGCAGATTAAGCAGCGCACATCCCACCTCAAGGGGCTCAAGATTGGCGTTATGGGTTGCATAGTAAATGGTCCCGGCGAGATGGCAGATGCCGACTACGGCTATGTGGGCGCTGCCGCGGGTAAGATTACCCTCTATAAGGGTCGCGAGGTGGTGGAGCGCAACATCCCGCAGGAGCAGGCCCTTGACCGACTGATAGAGATTATTAAGCAGAATGGAGATTGGATAGAATGTTAATACTGCCAGCGACATACCTCCCTGATATAGAGTATATTACGCGCCTGATAGCTGCGGGCAACGACTATATTATTGACTGCGGCGAGCACTATATCAAGCGCTCCGCACGCAACCGCACGCGCATAATGACGGCAAATGGAGTTCTGGAGCTTACCGTGCCCGTTGTCAATGCCAACCGCCCCCGCACGCCGATGCACCGCATGGAGATAGACTACTCCAAGCCGTGGCAACACCAGCACTGGGTGGCGCTGATGTCGGCATACCGCTCCTCGCCATACTTTGAGCTGCTTGGCGAGCGCTTAGAGCCATTCTACACCACAACGCACACCTCGCTTGTGGAGTTCAACCTCGCCCTGCTGCGAGTACTGCTTGCCTTTATGGGCTACACCGCCCCGCTCAAGGTCACAAACGACTATATTACTGCTGCTGAGGGAGATATAGACCTGCGCCCGAAACACCGCACCACGACCTTCACCACTCCGCACTACTTCCAACTCTTCTCCGACCGCCACCCCTTCGCCGAGAATCTGTCAATTATAGACCTGCTGATGAGCGAGGGCCTGGAGGCAAGAGGGATGCTAACTGGGTGCTTTTAGCGGTATTTTATTAAGGGTCATTAAAGAACACTAAGGGTTACTAATGGTCGCGTCGCTACGCAGTACAAAGGTTTGCGCTACCCTTAATCACCCTTAATCACCCTTAATAATCTTTAATATATCGCCATCCGAAAAGCACCGCCGATTACCCTTTGCACCGATTTGTCGTCAAAAGTGCGTAGTTGCGGTGCATCGTGAAAAAAATCAGTCTCGGATAGTACTAAAAGCGTACAGCCGAGACTGATTTTTAAGGGATGTGACGCAAATGCGTGCTTTTCACGGCAAAATCACAACAAAATAGTCTCTAATGACAACTTGGGTACATAATGCACTCCCTTTTCGTCGCGGTAATAGTTGCGGGAGTCTGATTCGGTGCTCTCTACCATGCAGATGTGTTCGGCGCCTTTGCCGATGGCGAGGATGAGCAGGGGCTCGTAAGGCAGGGCGAGGCTCTGCTGCACGGCGGCGTGGTCAAAAGCGCCGATGCAGATGCCGTTGAGGCCTATCTCGGTGGCCTGAAGGAGCATGGTCTGGGCAACGATGCCGATATCCATATTGACATATTTATCCTCGGCGACGGTTGAGCAGATGACGATAAAAGCGCGTGGCTCGGTGCCTGGGAGTGGCAGTTTCATATCCCTAAGTGCACCGCCGAGGCGGATATGTGGCAGCACCTTATCGGCCTCATCCGCAAGCACGGGGCGCAGGCGGAGCACCTGCTGATTTCGTGCCGACGGGCAGGCAGGAACAATGCTCATAATGCGGCGGAGCTGGTCGGCACGCACCGTAAAGGTGTTATCATAGCCGCGATAGCTACGATTCTTAGCGACCAACTTCGCAAAGGTCATAGTGCGCTTCGGAGTAGCTGTCTTGCCCGACAGAAAGTCCTCCATCTTCTTTCCCAGATAGTTATCTGCCATATTATAGGTCGTTTAAGCATTCAACAATAAGCTCTGCGCACTCCTCTATCTGCTCGTCGGTCATAACCAGCGGAGGGGAGATGCGGAAGGCGGTGTCGCAGTAGAGAAACCAGTCGCTAAGGATGCCGCGCTCAATAAAGAGCTCCATAATCTTATAGAGTTTCTCGCTGCTGCCAAGCTCCACGGCAAGGAGCAGTCCGCTACGGCGAATATCTACGACCTGCGGATGGTTCTCAAGCAGGCTCTCAAAGAGTGCACCCTTGCGTTCAACATCCTCAACAACCTTATTCTCAATAAGATAGTTTGCAGCCGCAAGACCCGCAGCACAGCAGACGGGATGTCCGCCGAAGGTGGTGATATGTCCCAGCACGGGGTTAGACTGCAGGCTATTCATAATCTCATTTGAGCTGACAAAAGCGCCCAAAGGCATACCGCCACCAAACGCCTTAGCCAGGCAGACGATATCGGGCGTAACGCCATATTTTGTCATTGCAAACATCTCGCCGCTACGACCCATACCGGTCTGTATCTCGTCAAAAATCAGCAGTGCCCCCACCTCGGTGCATCGCGCCCTAAGGGCCTGGAGGTAACCATCCTGCGGCACTCGGACGCCCGCCTCGCCCTGCACAGGTTCGCAGATAACGCAAGCGGTGCGCGAGGTGATATGCTTCAGGTCGTCAAAGCTATTGAACTCAATAGCGCGGCAGTCGGGCAGCAGGGGGCGAAAGGCATTCTTCCACTCCTCGCCCTCGGGGAAGCCCATGATGCTCATAGCACCATGTGTAGAGCCGTGGTATGCGCGGCGCATAGAGATAATCTCCGTACGGGCGGTATATCGCTTTGCCAGCTTGAGTGCACCCTCCACAGCCTCGGCGCCCGAGTTGAGGAAGTAGATGCTACTGAGTGGCTCTGGCAACAAACCTGCGATAAGTGTGGCGTACTCAACCTGAGGGCGCTCAACCATCTCGCCGTAGACCATAATGTGCATATACTCCCTCGCCTGGCGGCAGACAGCCTCCACAACGGCGGGGTTAGAGTGGCCCACATTGCTCACCGACACGCCCGAGATAAGATCGTAGTATCGCTTACCCTCGGGGGTATAGAAAAACACACCCTCAGCGCGCTCTACGCTGATAAGTTGCGGAGCAGGAGAGGTTTGTCCCACATGGGCAAGGAACTGGCGACGAAGAATATCGTTTTGCATTTTCATATTTTTAGTGTAATTTTGCACTACAAAAATACTAAAAAACTCTTTGCATTCAACTGTGAGTGTGAAAAAAGTGTGTTATGGGAAAGTTTAATGACAAAAGAGTGCTTATTACCGGCGGAGCGTCGGGAATAGGACGATTGATGGGTGCTATGGCACTGGAGAAGGGTGCTGCAGCACTGGTAATCTGGGATATAAATCAGGCAAATATAGACTCTACGCTCGCGGAGCTGAGTGCCAAAGGCAAGGTTGTGGGCTACAGAGTAGATGTCTCCAACGACGAGCGGGTGGCTCAGGTCTACAAGCAGGTGAAGGAGGAGGTTGGGCAGATTGATATCCTTATCAACTGCGCGGGCATAATCACCTCCAACAAGACCTTTGACAACTGCACCACCGAGGAGATTCATCGCACGATGAACATCAACGCCGTAGCGCCGATGGTTGTAGCCCTGCAGGTGCTGCCCGATATGGTGGCACGCAACAGCGGTCATATCTGCAACATAGCCTCGGCGGGCGGTATGATTGCAAACCCTAAGATGAGCGTCTATGCAGCCAGCAAGTGGGCGGCTATAGGTTGGTCGGACTCGGTGAGAATTGAGCTGCAGGAGGCTAAGAGCAAGGTGCGCATTACCACCATTGCCCCGTACTACATCACCACGGGTATGTTTGACGGTGTCAAGTCGCCGATACTTCCGCTGCTCAAGCCCGAGTATGCCGCGCGACAGATTATCCGCGCCATAGAGCACAACACCAACTTCAAGACCCTGATGCGTTGGATACCTTGCCCGCACCACTTTATCCGTCTGATGCAGGGGATTATGCCGTCAAGGCTCTTTGACTGGCTCTTTGGTCAGGTTTTTGGTATCTACCACACAATGGACAACTTTACAGGAAGACGATAATGGCAATCACTAACACTTCAACAGAGCAAATCGTAGCCCTTGTAGCTGCGCAAAAAGAGTACTTCGCAAGCGGTCAGACCCTTAGCGTCAGCTACCGCCTAACTGCCCTCAGAGCACTTAAGGAGGCTATTCTCAAGCACGAGAAGGCACTCGCCGATGCGCTGTGGACAGATCTGCACAAGTCCTACGAGGAGGCATACCTTACCGAGATTAGCATCGTACTGGGCGAGATAGACAACCATATCTCCCACCTACGCCGCTGGGCTACGCCTGAGCACTGCCCTACGCCGCTAAAGATGTTCCCGTCGCGTAGCCGAATCATCAGCGAGCCGTTGGGAAATACCCTTATCATCGCGCCGTGGAACTACCCTGTGCAGCTGCTGCTCAACCCACTTGTGGGCGCTATATCGGCAGGCTGTACGGCAATACTCAAGCCGTCACCCTATGTCCCTGCGGTGGCTAAGGCGTTGGAGGCGCTTATCACAGAGACCTTTGAGGCTGAGTATATAGCCGTGGTGCAGGGCAACCGCGATGTGAATAGTGCACTGTTGGAGCAGCGTTACGACCTGATTTTCTTTACGGGCAGCCCATCTCTCGGTCGCAAGGTTATGAGTGCCGCGGCGAAAAACCTCACCCCTGTGGTGCTGGAGCTGGGCGGCAAGAGCCCTTGTATTGTGGATAGCGACGCCAATATCGCAACGGTCGCTCGCCGTATTGCGTGGGGCAAGTGCCTCAATGCTGGTCAGACCTGCATAGCGCCAGACTATCTGCTTGTGCATCAGTCTGTTAAGGATAAGCTGATAGACGCCCTGCGTGCCGAGTTTAAGCACCTGCTGGGCGACGACCCGAAGAGTGCGAAGCACTTTGTGCGCATTGTAAACGAGCGCGCCTTTGACCGCCTTGTGGGCTACCTTGAGGGGGCAGATATCGTTATCGGTGGCGAGCATAACCGCAGCGAGCGATTTATTGCACCTACGGTGGTGGATAATGTAGACCCTGATAGCCCGATTATGCAGGAGGAGATTTTCGGACCCATCTTCCCGATTGTCACCTTCAAGAGCACCGAGGAGGCAGTTAAGTTTGTCACCTCGCGCGAAAAACCTCTTGCCCTCTACTACTTCGGCAGCAACGATGGCGCTAAGTATGTGCTTAAGCACACCTCGTCGGGTGGCGCTTGCGTGAACGATACCATTATGCACATCGCCAACGAGAACCTGCCCTTCGGAGGCGTGGGTAACTCAGGCATGTCGGCATACCACGGCCGCGACTCCTTCAATGTCTTCTCGCACCGCCGCGCCGTTGTCACAACACCTACATGGATAGACCTCCCATTCCGATATATGCCATATAAGCTGTTCGGGCTGGTGAAGAAGATACTTTAGCTGGCTGTTAGCTATTAGCCATTGGCCATTGGCTTTTTAGAGGTATCCGCTACGCGGATGAGTGTTTAGGGGTGCGTACCATTTAGCACCTCTTTTTTGCACCACCCATTTTGTTGTCAGAGTGGTGCAGTTACCACGCTCGGCAAAAAATTCCAGCGATGGATAGTACTAA
>JAFTOU010000014.1 GCA_017463615.1 Alistipes sp.
CTTCCAGAAGCATAAACTGCTCTGTCACAGGCAGAAAGGTGGGCTCAAGGAGCACCGAGAAGGTTAGATTTTCGCCCGCGCGGCTCTCCCAGCTATGTCCTCGCTGTCCCCGCCCCGCCGTCTGAAAATCCGCCCACACAATATCCCCATCGTGATACTTCGCATCACGAGCAACATCGTTGGTAGAGGTAACGGTATCTAAATGGTAAATCATACTTTTGGCTGTTGGCCATTGGCTTTTTTAAGGTATCCGCTATGCGGATAGTGCTTAAGTTGCTTAAAATAAGTACATTAAAAACCCATCGCCGCAGGCGATACCTTGATATAGCTAATGGCTAAACACTTACGCCGAAGTCGCGAAGTGCGTCGTTAAGGGTTGTTTTCTTGTCGGTAGACTCCTTACGCTGGCCGATAATCAGGGCGCAGGAGACATTGTAAGTACCTGCAGGGAACTGCTTTGGATATGTACCTGGAATGACGATAGAGCGAGCAGGAACATAGCCCTTATAAGTCTTTGGCTCACTGCCAGTTACATCAACAATATGGGTAGAGCCGGTAATTACGACATTTGAGCCGAGCACAGCCTCACGGCAGATATGCGCGCCCTCAACGACGATAGCACGACTACCGATAAAGCAGTTATCCTCAATAATCACAGGTGCAGCCTGCACAGGCTCCAGCACACCACCGATACCAACGCCACCGCTCAGGTGTACATTCTTGCCAATCTGGGCGCAAGAGCCGACGGTAGCCCATGTATCAACCATAGTACCGCTATCCACATAAGCGCCGATATTGACATACGACGGCATCATAACCGCACCCGGAGCGATATAGGCGCCATAGCGGGCAATACCGTGTGGGACAACGCGCACGCCAAGTTCGTGGTAGTTATGCTTCAGTTCCATCTTATCGTACCACTCCAGCTCGCCAGCGCGCATAGTGCGCATCTTCTGGATTGGGAAGTAGAGGATAATGGCCTTCTTAACCCACTCGTTCACCTGCCAGAGGCTCTTCTCCAAATCAACAGGCTCGGCGCAGCGCAACTCGCCCTTATCTACAGCCTCAACAACGCGACGGATAGCCTCGCGTGTAGGCTCCTCATTCAGCAGCTCTCGGTTCTCCCAAGCTGCCTCTATAATACTCTGTAACTCCTTCATAGTTTCTAAATTTTGTACAAAGGTATAAAAAAGTTGGCAGTTATTAGGGCTGTTGCGAGAGTTTTTGTATATTTGTGCGCAAATATTATATATTTGGTATGGCTAAGATTCTTAAAAGTGTGGTAACCGTCTTTGCTGTAGTGGCTATATGCTACGCGGTGGGGTATGGTTGCGGAGTATTGATTAGAGTTATGACAACAAAGAGCATTGAATATCCAACTACAGCACGCGAGGATGTTGTAGACAACTACTTTGGCACTCAGGTGGCCGACCCATATCGTTGGCTTGAGGATGATAATTCTGAGGCTACAGCCCAGTGGGTGGCGGCGCAGAACAAGGTTACCCTTGACTACCTGCACTCTCTTCCAGCGCGCGAGAAGATTAAGGCGCGATTAGAGACTCTGTGGGACTACCCTACGCAGAGTGCTCCAACAAAGCACGGCGACTGGTACTACATCTCGCGCAACAGCGGCCTGCAGAATCAGAGCGTTATCTACCGCAAGCGCGACCTCAACTCAACCGAGGAGGAGCTATTCCTTGACCCTAACGCCCTGTCGGAGGATGGTACAGTGGCACTCAACACGGCGACATTCAGCAAGGATGGAAAACTCTTTGCCTACTCGCTCGCCTCGGCAGGTAGCGACTGGGTAGAGATTTTCGTTATGGATGCCGAGAGTAAGACCCTACTCGCCGACCATATCAAGTGGGTGAAGTTCTCGGGAGCAAGCTGGGCGCCAGATGGCAAGGGCTTCTACTATAGCGCCTACGACGCTCCGAAGGAGGGGGATGCGCTCTACTCGGCACAGAATACCAACCAGAAGGTCTACTACCACCGCATAGGCACTACCCAGAGCGAGGATAAGATTATCTATGCCGACCCATCGCGTCCGCTCCACTACTTCCACGGAGGCGAGAGCGAGGATGGCCGCTGGCTCTTTGTGACCGGCTCGGCAGGTACTTCGGGCACGGAGGTGCTCTATAAGCGTAAGGGCGAGAGCCGCTTCCAGACCCTCTTTGAGGGCTTTGAGTACGACTATATGATACTCGACTGCTACGAGGATACCGCTCTGGTGCTTACAAATAACGACGCGCCGAACTATCGTCTGGTATCTGTAGACCTTGCCAAGCGCGAGTGCACAGACCTCATTCCGCAGACCGAGCATCCGTTGGAGGGCGTTAGCACCGTTGGCGACCACCTCTTTGCCTTCTACCTGATAGATGCGCAGAATAAGGTGCTGCAGTACGACCGCAAGGGAACCCTTATCCGCGAGGTTGAGCTGCCGGCTATCGGTACTGTGGGTGGCTTTGACGGCCGTCGCGAGGATAAGGAGACCTACTACGCCGTGGCAAACTACACCACGCCGGGAAATATCTACCACTACGACCCCGATACGGGTGTATCTACCCTCCACCACGCCTCGGAGGTTAAGTTTGACACCTCGGACTACACCACAACGCAGATATTCTTCACCAGCAAGGATGGTACTCGCGTGCCGATGTTCGTATCGCACCGCAAGGATATCAAGCTGGATGGCAAGAATCCATGCTACCTCTATGGCTACGGTGGCTTCCAGATAAACCTCACCCCTTCGTTCAGCACTACGGCGGCGATGTTTATGGAGCAGGGTGGCATCTACTGCGTGGTAAACCTGCGCGGAGGCTCGGAGTATGGCGAGGATTGGCACAAGGCGGGCATGCTGGAGAATAAGCAGAATGTCTTTGACGACTTTATCGCCGCAGCCGAGTACCTTATCGCTGAGGGGTATACCTCTTCCGAGAAGCTCGCCATTGCGGGTGGCTCAAATGGCGGCCTGCTTGTGGGTGCTTGTATGACCCAGCGCCCAGAGCTCTATGCCGTAGCTCTGCCAGCGGTAGGTGTTATGGATATGCTCCGCTACCACCTCTTCACTATTGGCCACGGCTGGGTTGTGGAGTATGGCAGTTCGGAGAATGAGGAGCAGTTTGACTACCTATACAGATACTCGCCACTGCACAACCTGCGCGAGGGGGTATCATATCCTGCAACCCTCGTAACCACTGCCGACCACGACGACCGCGTAGTGCCGGCACACTCGTTTAAGTTTGCCGCAACGCTGCAGCACTGTCACGCGGGCAAGACACCTGTGCTTATCCGCATAGATACCAATGCGGGGCATGGCGCAGGAAAGCCTACCGCTAAGCGTATTGAGGAGGCGGCAGATGTCTACGCATTTATCTTTGAGAATACAAACACGAAATATAAGAGTATAAAGTGATGAAAGTTTATAAATTTGGAGGAGCATCGGTGCGCAATGCCGATGGCGTGCGTAACCTGAAGCATATTATTGAGGGAGAGAGCGAGCTGTTTATCATCGTCTCGGCTATGGGCAAGACCACAAATGCCCTTGAGGAGGTCTTTGACCTCTACCGCACTGGCGAGATTGAGGCCGCAGAGCGTAAGATTGACGATATTGCAGCCTACCATCAGGCAATTATTGACGACCTGTTTGGCGAGCACCGCGTGCTGGGTCAGGTGGAGGCGCTGCTCAGCGAGCTGCACCGCTTCGTCACTACCGTGCCTTATGACGCCTCGCGTGCCGAGGAGCGTTACGACCGCACCGTAGCCTTCGGAGAGCTTATCTCAACGACTATCATCTCCGAGTGGCTCAACGCTGCCGGTGTGGAGAACCACTGGGTAGATATGCGCCGCTGCTTCGTCACTCAGTTCCGCCATAAGGATGCCAATGTGCTCATTGAGGAGTCAAGCCCACTGTTGCGCCGCGAGGTTGCAGGCTCGGCTGCCCGCGTATTTGTCGGTCAGGGATTTATCGGCTCGGCAGCAGATGGTAGCACTACGACCCTGGGTCGTGAGGGCTCGGACTACTCGGCAGCCGTTGTTGCACATATCCTGAATGCAGAGTCTATGACCGTATGGAAGGATGTGGACGGTATTCTGAATGCCGACCCTAAAATCTTCCCTGAGGCGCAGAAGATTGACGCCCTCAACTATGTTGATACCATTGAGCTGGCATATAGCGGTGCGCAGATTATCCACCCTAAGACCATCAAGCCGCTGCAGAATAAGAATATCCCGCTCTTTGTCCGCCCATTTGGCAATAAGGAGGCTGCAGGTACTCGCATTGACGGCACGGCAGAGGATGTAAAGGTGCCAATCATCATCCTCAAGCGCAACCAGAGCCTGCTTACACTCCGCTCGCGCGACCTGTCGTTTGTCCTTGAGGAGAAGTTCCCGATAGTATTCTCTATCCTTGAGCGCTTCCGCATCAAGACAAACCTTATCCACAACTCGGCTGTAGACCTCAACCTCTGCACCGAGAGTAGCTGGCGTCTTGAGGAGGCAGCTGCCGCACTTCAGGCCGAGGGCTTTGATACCATCATCAACCCCGAGGTGGAGCTGCTCACCATCCGCAACCACAACGAGGAGGCTCTGAAGGTCCACACCTTCTCCGAGCGCAACATCGTCAAGCAGATAGATATCCGCACCGTCCGCGTAGTACTAAGGAAAGAGTAAATGAGCACCTATCACACACCCGTCCTGCTGGAAGAGGCTATTGAACTGCTGGACATCAAGCCCGATGGCGTATATGCCGACCTTACATTTGGGGGAGGTGGGCACTCGCGTCGCATCCTTGAGTGTCTGGGCGAGGGCGGTCGTCTCTACAGCTTTGACCAGGACTCGGACACCAAGGCCAATGCCCCCGAGGATAGCCGATTCAACTATGTGGAGAGCAACTTCCGCTTTCTGCGCTCGGCGCTGCGATACCGTGGCGTAACAGAGGTAGATGGCATACTTGCCGACCTTGGCGTATCGTCGCACCACTTTGACGCCCTGCCGCGTGGCTTCTCGTTCCGCGGCGAGGCTCCGCTGGATATGCGTATGAACCAGCGCGGAGGCGAGACGGCTGCCGATGTGGTGAACAACCGCACCGAGGAGCAGATTGCCCTTATACTCTCGCAGTATGGCGAGCTGGAGACGACATGGAAGATTGCCGCCTGCATCGCTCGCGCAAAGGCCATAAAGCCTATACAGACCACTGCCGAGCTTGTTGCTGCCGTAGCACCTTGCACGCCGAAGAAGGATGAGTCTAAGTTCCTGACAAAGCTCTTCCAGGCGCTGCGCATAGAGGTCAATGGCGAGATGGAGGCGCTCAAGATGGCGCTAGAGCAGAGTCTCAAGGTACTCAAGCCTGGTGGGCGACTGGTGGTGATATCCTACCACTCGTTAGAGGATAGAATTGTCAAAAACTTTATCCGCAGTGGCAACACCGAGGGTCGTATAGAGAAGGACTTTTTCGGTCGCAGCACCGCGCCATTTAACATCATCACCCGCAAAGCGGTAACCCCATCGGCAGAGGAGCTGGAGCGCAACCCACGCTCACGCTCGGCGAAGATGAGGGCTGCCGAGAAGTTGTAAGCCATGAGTCAGAACGATATAGACCAGATAGATGTAGCTCCAGATGCCGCCGATGCCACTTCGGGCGATGCTGCTGATAGTCCCGCTCCGGAGATGGAGCAGGTGGTTATCACCATGCCCGCCAAGCTCAAGCGTGCGCTGATAGCTACGGTGGAGTTTTTCCGCAGCCTCTTTACGGGCGAGATTATCATCAATCCGACCGTATCTAAGGGCTACGACTACCTCGCCTATATCGCCCTGATGCTTCTTGTAAGTATCCTTACCCTCTTCTCGTCGCTCCACCTTCAGATTCGTGAAAATCGCCTCACGGAGCATGTTCGTCTGCTCGGCGAGCGTGCTGTGCGCGCCGAGGAGCAGCGCGTAAAGGCAACAACCCACTCGGCGATAGTCAAGACCTTAGAGCAGCGAGGTATTCCGCTCAAGGATAGCGACGAGCCTGTAACAATTATCAAGAACGAGCAGTAGTATGGAGACACTGAATAAGAAGTGGCAGAAGCAGATGCGCCGACGACTCAATGTCATCAAGTGGGCAATTATACTGTTCATAGTGCTCATCTTTGCCCGTCTTATATACATACAGTCCTACGACCCCAATATCGGCAAGCGCTCCATAGCTGTGCACAAGTCCCTTATCTCCAAGCAGAGCATCCCCGCCCTGCCTGGACGCATACTTGCGCGCGATGGTCGTCCTCTGGCCTCCTCGGTAGAGCGCTTTGAGATAGCCTTTGACATGGCGAGCCACGGCTTTGACCGCACCGAGCGATTTACAGAGCAGGCGGACTCGCTCAGCAAGCTGCTCAGCATCTATTTCGGGGAGAAGAGTGCCTCGTGGTACCGCGACACCATGCTGCGCATACACCGCCGAGCCGTGAAGCGCGACTCCATAGGCTTTGAGATTGTAGATAAGCGCTCGCTACTGGGTAAGCTATTCAACAGCAAGAGGAACATAGACACCGTAACCCTCTACAAGGTTACGCGCCACCACACCCATACGCACCTATTCCGCAATGTGGATGCCAATGAGTGGGAGCAGATTCGCCACTACCCTATCCTCAACGAGTCTATGGGTCTGGTCTACCACCAGACGCCGAAGCTCACGCGCATATATCCGCACGGCAACCTCGCTATGCGAACTATCGGCCGCACGGATGTAAAGCACCCCTATGGCATTGAGTATGCCTACCGCGACTCGTTAGCGGGCAAGAAGGGAGTTGTCCACCTGCAGTATATGGCGCCCAACTTCAAGGCCAAGATTGAGAACGATACGCTCAAGAGCATCCCTGCCGTCAATGGTGCAGATATATACACCACGCTGGATATGGAGCTTCAGGATGTTGCCGACCGTGCCCTGCGCGAGGTGCTGCGCGAGCAGAATGCCGAGTGGGGAACTACGGTGGTTATGGAGGTGGCTACGGGCGATATTCTGGCTATGGTAAACCTCTCGCGCACAAAGAGTGGCTACTACGAGGGTCCAAATCACGCCATAAATACCCCTATGGAGCCGGGCTCTACGATGAAATTGGCAACTACGCTACTGCTGCTTGAGAAGGGGGGCATGTCGCCAAGCAAGGAGTACAACTCGGGCTATGGTCGCAAGGTTAAGGTGGGCAACTACAACGAGGTTGCCGACTCGCACCCTATAGGCACAAAGAAGGACCCGAGCATAGACCTGCGCACCGCCTTTGCCGAGTCTGCCAATGTCTACTTCCTCAAGGCGGTTATAGACCACTTCAAGGGTCGCGAGATGGAGTACTACGAGGGGCTCTGCAGCCTGCAGTTCCACCGCCACACATCGCTTGAGCAGTTCAAGCCTCAGCTGCCATTCCTGCCTAAGCCAGGCAGTGCAAAGTGGTACGGCTCTACGCTGGGACTACTCAGCTACGGCTATGGACTGGAGATTACCCCTATGCAGACGCTGACCCTCTATAACGCTGTGGCGAACAATGGCGTCATGGTCGCTCCGCGCCTTATTCGTCGCATAGAGCGCAACAAGGATATGGCTACCGACTTCCCCGTGAAGGTTGTAAACCCTAAGATATGCTCCGATGCAACGCTTACCCATCTGCGTAGCTTCTTGGAGCATGTGGCACTTACGGGTACTGCCAAGGAGTACTTCGGCGAGGATAAGACCCCATTCCGCGTGGGTGCTAAGACGGGTACGGCAAATACGGCTAAGGGAACAACCTACGCCGATGCCTACCACCTCGGCTCTATGGTCACCTACCTGCCTGCCGATGCTCCGCGCTACACCCTCATCACTGCGGTATACAAGAAGAAGGGCACAGGCTCTATCTTCGGTGCTAAGTTAGCAGGTCCGGTGCAGAAGCGCGTAGCTACATACCTCTACAACCGCGAGCGCGAGTGGGCTGAGAGGCTTGTTGTGAGCGATGTGCGCCAGCTGCCGACCGATGTTAAGGGCGGAAATATAGAGCATATAGGCAATATCGCCAGCCACTTTGGCCTTGTAACCTCCTACACCTCCCCTACGGGTTGGGGTACGGCGACTACGGGCATAAGTAGCATAACTATCAAATCTACCACTGCCGACCGTCGCCTCGTTCCCGATGTGCGGGGCATGGGACTCTCCGACGCACTCTACCTGCTTGAGTCGCGCGGCATGAAGGTCACCTTTAGTGGTAGCGGCAAGGTTGTTCAGCAGAGCATTGAGGCGGGAAAGAGCTTTAAGCAGGGAGATAAAATAAGAATTAGATTGGAGTAAAACAATGAATATCAGCACATTACTAAAGGGCGTAGAGTACACCGCAATATATGGGCAGCAGACGGCGGAGGTAGTATCGCTTACCTACGACTCGCGCACCGTAGAGGCAGGAAGTTGCTTCTTTGCCATTGTGGGAACGCTCACCGATGGACATAAATATATCGCAAGCGCCATTGAGCGCGGAGCTTCGGTTGTAGTCTGCCAGCAGCTACCCGAGGGTGTAGATACCGAGAGTGCGACCTTTGTCGTAACGGAGGATAGCGAGCGCGCCATGGCACTTATGGCGGCAAACTTCTACGGCAACCCGAGCCAGAAGTTGCAGGTTGTGGGCGTTACGGGCACAAATGGCAAGACCACTATTGCCACGCTGCTCTACGACCTTGTGCGACTGATGGGCTACAAGGCAGGACTTATCTCTACGGTGGTCTATAAGATTGATGATGAGCAGATTGCATCTACCCACACCACGCCCGACACTATCCGCCTCAACGCCATGCTTGCCCAGATGGTAGAGCGCGGATGTAAGTACTGCTTTATGGAGTGTTCGTCGCACGCCATTGTTCAGCGACGCATACACGGCATACGCTTTGCGGGAGGACTGTTTACCAACATCACTCACGACCATCTGGACTATCACAAGACCTTTGCCGAGTATATCCGCGCCAAAAAGCTCTTCTTTGACAACCTGCCGAAGAGTAGCTTCGCCATCGTAAACCGCGATGACCGCAATGGCGAGGTTATGCTGCAGAATACCGCTGCACGACCGCTGACCCTCTCCTGCCGCAGTAATGCAGACTTCTGCTGCAAGATTATGGAGAGCACTGCCGAAGGTATGCTGTTGCGCATAGACGGTGTAGACCTCTGGGTGGGCTTCCTCGGTCGCTTCAACGCCTACAACCTGCTGACCGTATACGCTGCGGCGGTAGAACTGGGCTTTGAGCGCGATGAGGTGCTGCGCTGCCTGAGCCTGCTGCGCCCTGTGGTTGGTCGCTTTGACATTGTCTACGCGGCAGATGGAACTATAGCCATCATTGACTACGCACACACCCCCGATGCGTTAGAGAATATCCTCAAGACCGTGGGCGAGATTGCCACAAAGAATCAGAGCGTTACCGTTGTCTGTGGCTGTGGTGGCGAGCGCGACAAGACCAAGCGCCCTGAGATGGCGCAGATAGCCGTAAAATACTCCTCGCGCGCTATCTTCACCTCCGACAACCCTCGCAGCGAGGACCCCGAGCAGATTCTGCGCGATATGGAGGCTGGCGTAGCTACGACGGACAACTATATGAAGATTTCCGACCGCGACAACGCCATAAAGACCGCCATAATGCTCAGCTCGGCGGGCGATATTATCGTCGTTGCGGGCAAGGGTCACGAGACCTATCAAATTATCGGCGACCAGTCGCTGCCATTTAACGACAAGGAGCGCGTAACATATTGGTTTACAACATTTAACAGATAATAACTCAAACTACAGTATATGCTATACACATTATTTAAGTACCTTGACAAGGTATACGACCTCCCCGGTACTGGTATGTTCCAGTACATCTCTTTCAGAGGTGCGGTGGCATTTATTCTGGCTATGCTTATAGTCATCTATGTCGGTCTGCCCGTTATTCGCAAGTTGCAGAAGTTGCAGATTGGCGAGGAGATTCGCGACTTAGGCCTTGAGGGTCAGATGGCAAAGAAGGGCACGCCAACAATGGGCGGCATACTTATCCTGCTGGCGATACTTGTGCCGGTGTTGCTTCTGGCGCGATTAGACAATATCTATGTGCTGCTGTTGCTTATCTCTACCGTCTGGTGTGGCGCTATCGGCTTTTTGGACGACTACATCAAGGTCTTCCGCCACAATAAGGAGGGTCTGAAGGGTAAGTTCAAGGTTGTAGGTCAGATTGGTCTGGGTATTATCGTGGGCACGGTGATGTGCTTCTCTGAGGATGTTGTTGTTCGCGAGAATACCACGGCGCAGAGCGATGCGGAGCATACCGTTACCATTGAGAGTTTTGAGGATGTAAAGACCACGCAGACCACAATTCCATTCTTCAAGGAGAACGAGTTTGACTACAGCTGGCTCACGGGTGGTAATCAGACGCTGGCGTGGGTTGTCTATGTGCTGATGGCTATCCTTATCGTTACGGCGGTATCTAATGCTGCGAACCTTACCGACGGCATTGACGGCCTGCTTACGGGCGTATCTATACCTATTGTGGTGGTGCTCGGCGTGTTGGCGTACCTCTCGGGACATATCGTCTACGCCAACTACCTCAACATTATGTTTATCCCCGACAGTGGAGAGCTGCTGGTCTTTGCCCTTGCGATGATTGGTGCGCTGCTCGGCTTTCTGTGGTACAACTCCTTCCCTGCGCAGATATTTATGGGCGATACTGGCTCGCTAGCCATTGGTGGTATTATCGCCGTCTTTGCCCTCTGCATCCGCAAGGAGCTGCTGCTGCCGATAATGTGCGGTATCTTTGTCGTGGAGGCTCTGTCGGTAATCATCCAGCGCCGCTACTTCGCCTATACCAAGCGTAAGTATGGCGAGGGTCGTCGCATATTCCTTATGTCCCCTATCCACCACCACTTCCAGAAGCAGAATATCCCTGAGAGCAAGATTACTATGCGATTTATCATCATCTCGCTCCTGCTGGCTGCTGTAAGTCTTGTAACCCTCAAAATCAGATAGTTATGGCAAAGCGTATAGTTGTCCTCGGAGGAGGCATTAGCGGATATGGCAGCGCAATACTTGCAAAGAAGCAGGGGTTAGAGGTCTTTCTCTCGGATGCAGGGACCATCTCACCACTCTACCGTCAGCGCCTTGAGCAGTGGGGTGTGGAGTATGAGCAGGGCGGACACACCATGGAGCGCATCCTTGCCGCTACGGAGGTTATCAAGTCGCCCGGTATTCCAGATACAGCACCCGTCGTTGTGGCTATCCGCGAGCGAGGCATACCTGTAATCTCGGAGATGGAGTTCGCCTGCAGATATATGGGCTCTGCGCGCACTATCTGCATCACGGGCAGCAATGGCAAGACAACAACTACATCGCTGATTTTCAAGATATTATCCGATGCGGGTTACAATGTCTCCTTGGGCGGAAATATCGGCGAGAGTTTTGCCTACAGCGTGGCTACGGGGAGCTACGACTGGTATGTGCTGGAGCTGAGCAGCTTCCAGTTAGACGGTATGTTTGACTTCCGCGCCAATATCGCGGTGCTGATGAACATCACCCCCGACCATCTGGACCGCTACGGCTACTGCTTCCAGAACTATGTGGATAGCAAGATGCGCATCGTCCAGAATCAGAAGAGCAACGACTACTTCATCTACTCCGCCGATGACGAGGTTATCGTCCGCGAGTTAGATAAGCATCCACTCCGCTCGCGCGAGCTGCCATTTATGGCGCACTCGGCAGTGGCAAGTGGTGCTGGCGACGCCTTCCTTGCGGGTGGCAGCTTTACCGCTCGCGTGGGGGATAGCAGCGTGGAGATAGCGACCGACAAGATGCAGATTAAGGGTCTGCACAACGCCTACGACGCCATGGCAGCGGCATTGGCAGCCCTTGCCGCAGGTGTTGAGGGCAGTCAGGTGGCAGAGTCTATATACAACTTCTCGCCCGTGGAGCACCGCCTTGAGCCAGTGGCAGAGGTGGGTGGTGTGCTCTACATCAACGACTCCAAGGCTACAAATGTAGACTCTGTATGGTATGCCCTTGAGAGTATGACCCGCCCGGTAGTTTGGATTGCTGGCGGTACGGACAAGGGCAACGACTACACCCCACTCAAGGAGTTTGCTGCCGAGAAGGTGCATACCCTCGTATGTATGGGATTGGACAACGACAAGCTGATGCGCGAGTTCAAGGATATCGTTCCGAATATCATCTCCACAGATAGCCTTGAGGCGGCTATGGAGGCAGCTCGCGGAGCTGCAAAGGCGGGCGATGCGGTGCTACTCTCCCCTGCCTGCGCAAGTTTTGACCTCTTTAAGAACTACTGCCAGCGCGGAGAGCTATTCAAGGCGTGGGTGGTAGAGAATGTGAAGTAATAGGAGTTGAAGTAAAATATGGAAGATAATAGAAGCTCTGTGCCCTCGATACTCTCCAAGGTGAGTATCTTCAATGGCGACAAGGTGTTGATGGTAATAGTTCCGATACTCTTTGTCATCTCTGCCCTGACGGTCTACTCCTCGGTGGCAAAGATGGGCTATGCCCACATGGGAACGGAGACAAATGCCATATTTACCAAGCACCTGATAGTAATCTTCGTCTCGGTGGTAACGCTGCTCTGCTGCTACTTTATGGGCGCCAAGTTCCTCTACCGCATAGCCCCATGGGCGTATGGAGCCTGCTGGTTCTTCACCTTGGGTGTCTACTTCTGGGGTGCAAATACCAACGATGCAGCGCGCTGGTACGACTTCGGCTTCTCCGTACAGCCGTCGGAGCTGCTCAAGGTGGCTACCATACTTATGCTCGCGCGCGTGCTGGACGATGCGCAGGCAACCATAGGCAACCAGCAGCTTATCCCCTCGCTCAACCCGTGGCGGTGGGACAAGAAGGGGCGCAAGAGTCAGCTATCCATACTCTGGGAGGGGTCGGTGAAGATTCTGCTCCCGATAGTAGCCTCTACCGCCGTGATTATCAAGGCGCACAACTCCACAGCGCTGCTGGTCTTCGGCATCGGCTTTGTAATGCTCTTCATAGCACGGGCAAAGAAGATGGAGCTGGCGAAGTTCCTGCTGCTCGTAATCGCCGCAGGGGCGCTCTACTTCGCCGCAGGAGGTGGTCGTAGCCATACGGCAACAAGTCGTATATCCAACTTCGTAAACTCCTGGACAACACCTGCCGACACTACAGCCACACGCCCTCTTTCAGATGTGGACTACGCGATGATTGCCATCTACGACGGTGGTGTGGTTGGCGTAGGTGCTGGACACTCGGTGATGCGTGCGAAGATTACCCACCCCGAGAGCGACTATATCTTCTCATTCTTCGTAGAGGAGTACGGCATAGTTATGGGTATGATTCTGATAATCCTCTACGCCTGGATATTCGCCCGCGCGCTACATATCTTCCGCAGCAGCCGCTGGTTCTTCGGGGGTATGCTTGCCCTGGGACTGGCGCTGATGATTACCGTGCAGGCGCTGCTCCACTTTATGGTCTCCACAAACCTATTTATGGAGACGGGACAGAACCTGCCACTTATCTCCCACGGCGGAACATCTATGGTCTGCACCGCCGCAGCATTAGGCCTGATACTGAGCATCAGCCGCCAGATAAATAATAGAACCCTTGAGCCTCCGCAGGGCATTGCAACAATGACCCCCAAGGAGGATGAATAGAATAGTATGGATGTAAGATTGGATAAATACCTGTGGGCAGTGCGTATCTTCAAGACACGCAGCGACGCCGCCGACGCCATTCGTAACAATAAGGTTACCGTAAATGGCAGCTACGCCAAACCCTCGCGCGAGGCTAAGATTGGCGATAAAATAGAGGTCAAACGAGGACTTATAACCTACTCATACCTCATTACCGAACTGGTCGCTAACCGCCAACCAGCTAAAAATGTGACACTCTACTGCCAAAATATCACCCCGCAAAGCGAACTGGATAAACTAAATGTCCCTCGCGAAACTATCTTCGTCTTCCGCGAACGAGGCACCGGCCGCCCAACCAAAAAAGAACGCCGCGAAATCGACGCCGTCATGGACGAAATGTTCCTTGATGACTGGGACGACGACGAGTTTTAGGCGATTAAGCACCTTCGTAAGATAACACCACTCCTCCCAAAAAACTTTTGGAGAAACATCGTTTCTCTTCCATTCGCCGCGGAAATAGGCGTTGTCTACGACAATACAAAAACAGCTACAGCACATCACTTTCAAGCCAGCTTGAGTGAGTGATGTAGCTATTTTTAGTATCCTGCGGATACCAGCCTCTTTCCGAATAAAATCAAAAATCTGTCGCGCAGCGACACCTCTGAAAAGCCAACCGACGCTGCGGAGCGAGAGCAGAGACTGCTTGCAGACTATGCCGAGCCGCGAGGAGGAAGGGTCGCCGTAGGCGAGCCAATAGCCAACAGCCAGCACAGCTAATTTTCTCTATTATTTGTTTTTTTAGGATATTTTACTTAACTTTGTGAGTTAGCGAATAATTTATCCCAAAAAAATATAAAGAAATTATGAAAAAAGCTATTCAATTCGGTGCTGGCAACATTGGTCGCGGATTTATCGGCGCAGTGTTGGAACAGGCGGGCTATCACGTGGTTTTTGCCGATGTGAATGCCACTGTAATTGACAAGATTAACGAGGACAAGTGCTACACCGTACATGTTATGGATGTAGAGTGCGTGGAGCAGAAGATTACAAACATCTCGGGCGTAAACTCCACTACCGACGCTGTGATTGACCAGATTGTCGGCGCACAGATTATCACCACCGCTGTAGGTGTTGTTATCCTGCCTCGTATTGCCCCAGCGATTGCTAAGGGTATTGCCGCTCGTCGCGCTGCAGGCGTGGAGGAGCCACTCAACATCATCGCGTGCGAGAACGCTGTACGCGCATCGTCGCAGCTCAAGGAGCATGTCCTCGCGCTGCTGGAGGGTGAGGATAAGGAGTACTGCACAAAGTGGGTAGGCTTCCCAGACTGTTCGGTAGACCGCATCGTGCCACCAGTGCGCAGCGAGAACCCTATTGATGTTGTTGTAGAGGCATTCTACGAGTGGAATGTAGAGCAGGCATCTTTCGTGGGTGAGGTTCCACAGATTGCAGGTATGAACCTTGCCGATAACCTTCTGGCTTATGTTGAGCGCAAGCTCTTCACCCTCAACACCGGTCACGCTATTACCGCCTACACCGGCTGTATGAAGGGTCTGAAGACCATTGACCAGAGCATTGCTGACCCTCAGATTTACCAGATTGTCAAGGCTGCTATGCAGCAGAGCGGTCTGGGTCTTGTGGCAAAGCACGGCTTTGACAAGGAGGCTCACTTTAAGTATATTGACAAGATTATCAGCCGCTTCAAGAACCCTTACCTCAAGGACGATGTTACCCGTGTGGGTCGTGAGCCACTGCGTAAGCTCTCGGCAGCTGACCGCCTTATCAACCCAACCCTTACCGCACAGGGTGCTGGCGTAGAGACTCCAGACCTGCTGCTCGGTATCGGTGCGGCACTCCACTACAACAACCCTGAGGACCCTCAGAGCGTAACTATGCAGGCTCGCATCGCAGAGCTCGGTCTCAAGGCTGCCGTAGCAGAGTTCGCATCTCTGGAGGCTGACGCTCCAATCCTTGACCAGATTGTCGCAGCTTATGCCGAGGTAGAGAAGCGCCTCAACTAATTGTTCACTAAAAACCTAACATAAAATGACAGCAGAACAGCAAAAAAAGTTTAAGTATTGGCAGTGGAGAACCATTGCTGGTACAATGATTGGCTACATCTTCTTCTACCTGATTCGCAAGAACTTCTCGTTTGCGATGCCAGGTCTTACAGCCGATTTGGGTATTACCAAGGCTACATTGGGAGGTGTGCTCTCAGCAGCAGGTTTCCTCTATGGCCTCTCTAAGCTGCTCAACGGTATGCTCGCAGACCGCATCAATGGTCGCTGGCACATGGTTACAGGTCTGGCAGTAAGTACTGCAACCGCATTTATTATCGGTTATGGTGCCGAGATTATCACAGCACTCACAGGTGTGCCCGAGGGCTCTACTCCAGAGTTCGTGGGTAAGTTTACAATCCTGCTCTCAGCACTCTGGATTGTGAATAACATCTTCCAGGGCTGCGGTTTCCCTCCATGCTCTCGTCTGATACCTCGTTGGGTGCCTGCAAATGAGCTCTCAACAAAGATGTCTATCTGGAACACCTCGCACTCTATCGGTGCAGGTCTTGCAGGTGTACTCTGCGGTGTGGTAATTATGTCTACCATGGGTACAGATATGTCTGGCAACCCAGAGATTGTTAATATGATTGCCGCTAACCTCAACGAGTCTCCAGAGAGCGCCGAGGTTATCGCTAAGGCTCAGCACTATGGCGCATGGAAGTGGGCATTTATCATCCCTGGTATCATCGCTGCTATAGGCGTATTTGTTACAATGGCCATCCTGCGCGATACTCCAAAGAGCGTAGGTCTTCCAGAGCTTGAGGATGGCAGCAAGAAGGGCGACGAGCCTCAGGAGAGCCAGGCAGAGATCTCTGCATTTATCCGCAAGCATGTATGGCAGAACCCTGTTATCTGGGCTCTTGCTCTTGCAGACTTCTTCGTATACATCATCCGCTTCGCAGTCCTTGACTGGGGTCCAACATTCCTCCAGGAGCACTGCGGTATGACTCCAGGCTGGGCAGCATCTACAGTTATTATCTTTGAGCTCTTCGGTGTTGTGGGTATGCTCGCAGCAGGTTGGATCTCTGATAAGGTATTCGGCGGTCGCGCAACTCGTACCTGCCTGTTCTGTATGCTCGGTGCTCTGCTCTCTATCGCTGGCTTTATCGCCCTGCAGACCTCTGGCGCAGATGCTGTAGTACTCCTCTTCGTACTCGCTCTGGCTGGTATGTTCATCTATGGTCCTCAGGCGCTTATCGGTGTTATCGCCTCTAACCACGCAACTCGCAAGGCTTCTGCTACCGCTAACGGTATCATCGGCTTTGTAAGCTATGTCAGCGTTCTGGTTTCAGGCTGGGGCTTCGGTCTTATCGCCGACTCTAAGTACGGCTGGCACGGCGTATTCGTGGCTATGGTCGTTATGGCTATCATCGGCGCTCTTATCTTCGTTCCAATGTGGAAGATGAAGCGCGACGCTTACGAGGAGTAGAAATTCCTTAAATAGCTGAGGGAGGGCAATTTAAGCCCTCCTTTTTTTGTTCTATAGCAAATAATTACTAACTTTGTTATGTAATCCCTAATCCGTACCGCTATGAAACGACTCGCACTTCTGATTCTCACCACACTATTCGGCATAAATCTTTCGCTGGCGCAGGAGCGACACTACTCTTTTCGCTACATCGGCACAGCATACAAGACTCAAAGTGGCGGAACAACGACAATGACGGACAAAAGCTCGTCGTGCAAGTTGCCAAGCAACTTTACTGCCAGCTTCCTGCCCGACCACAAGACCGTATGGCTCTATGGCAGCGGCATAAACGAGAAGCTCACCGGATCGGGAAAGCTCTCCTCGGGCGGCTATGACTTCTCCTCGGGTGCAAGTTGGGATGAGATATTGGGTATGATGGCGGCAGTAGATCTGCCTACCTCCTCCTATACGCTATTTACACCGGGCGACTACAGCAAAATAATGGTCACCTCTTTTGAGATTAACAGCTCCAATAGCGACTACTACCGCACCCGCTTTGACTACTACAATCGTGTTGCTACGGTCTCAGCTCCACACAACAGCAAGCGCATAGAGGCGGAACGCAAGGAGGCGGAGCAAAAGGCGCGTAGCGAGCAGTTCCAGCGGGAGAGTGCCGAGCGCGAAGCAAGGGAGAGTGCTGCGATGGAGGCTCACGACAGGGCTCTCAAGAACTCTATAGGCAAGCCGTTCCCAATGGCGTACTTCGTTGATTCTCACGGAAATAGAGTAAACAGCTCCTACTTCAAGCGCGGCAAGAAGATGCTGGTTGTAACATACAAACCAGGATGCAAACCTAACCTGCTACTCAAGGAGTTACTCAAGGGTTATCCCGAGATTGCATCGCAGGTGCTACATATATACCGTGCTGAGTGGAGATACAGCGAGCATCAATTTGACACAAGCGCACCGCTCAGAACGGACCGCATCTATTATAACCCAAGTGAGGAGAACAACCGCAACTGGATTTATGCCGGCACCTACCCTTGCATCATCCTGCTTGACGAGTGGGGCAATGTGCTGAGCTACAAGTTTGGCTACAGCAGGGAGGAGGATATGGGCTATATGATGCGCATTATCAACCAGTTACGCGGAAGAGATAGCAGCGGTGCTCCATATCAGATTGGCGACTACTACTCTGACGGCAAAACCGAGGGCATAGTATTTGAGGTATACAACAACGGCTACAGCGGCAAGATTGTAAGCCTCAAGCATTCAGACAATATTAAACGCTGGAGAGAGAGGGGCTTGCTTGATATCGGCAAGAGCTTCGGCGTAACTGACGGCAGAGATATTATGTACTACAGAGAGGTGGCTGAAAGTGTCACCGAGGACGACGCCTTTGGTTGGTGTTATCGTCTTGGTAAGGACTGGTATCTGCCGACCATTGACGAGCTGAAGGCTATATACAAGAACAAGTCTATCATTGAGCCTAAGCTCATACACAAACTTGAGCGTTACTGGTCCTGCACCGAGCAGAGTGCCGAAAAGGCATACTATATAGAGAAGGGCAGCGGCGTTGTATTTGCCAGCGAGAAGTACTATGGTTGCCGTATTCGTGCCGTAAAGTGTTTCGGCAATGTTCCTCGCAAAGAGCAGAAGTCCACCTCTGCGCCATACAAGGTTGGTGACTTCTACAACGAGAATGGTAAGTGCGGCGTGGTCTTTGAGGTAAACGCCGACGGCACAAGTGGCAAGATTTCAACTATTAAACCTCTACCATCCCGCCTACGCTGGGCATCAGACGAGGATGAGGCCTCTCGCATCGTAGGCGCAAACAGCACAACAGATGGCGCTTACAATATGGCAGCTGTGCAGCGCATACCTAATTGGCAGAGTAAGTATCCACTCTTTGAAACCTGCGCAAATTTGGGCAAGGGGTGGTATATCCCGGCAATCAATGAGGTAACAGCTATCTATGAAAGTCGCCACAATGGAGCTGTTCCTATTAGCAATGCGATAATATGGAGCTCTACTGAGAGTTACAACTATAAAATTTATGCAAATGCCATTGATTTTTATAATGGAAGAAATAATAGCACCGAAAAGGATGTTTCAAATTGTGCTTATGCCGTCACAACCTTTGGAGATATAGAGTCTAAATCGACCCCGGCTATCACCCACAAGCCAACCTCTGCCCCATACAAGGTTGGTAGTCTCTACAACGAGGATGGCAAACAGGGCGTTGTAATTGAGGTGTGGGACAATGGCTGCAGTGGTAAGATTATAAGCCTTACAGAGTCTTTAATGCCGTGGTCTGAGGCCAAAGAGAGCTGCAAGGCGCTGGGCGAGGGGTGGTATCTCCCCTCTGCAGAGGAGCTAAGGCTACTATCATACGACAAATCGGATTATGAGGCGATAAGTGAGGCTCTGAAGCAGCATGGCTCTCCACTTAGTACAAAGTCTAACTACTGGAGCTCAACAGCTACTGGAGAGACCATTCACCGCGTCTACCCTACAGCATATACTATTAAAATAGGTGGGAAGTGCTCACAAGAGCCTACCTGCAATGGCTATTACATCCGCGCCATGGCGACCTTTGGCACTACTCCGCGCCCGACCACCACGCTTATTCGCCCGAAGACCTCCGCGCCATACAATGTTGGCGACTACTACAACGACGGTGTAAAGGACGGCATTGTATTTGAAGCTACCGCGGGCGGTTTCCAGGGCAAGATTGTGAGTATCAACGAGTCTATGAGCAAGATTTGTTGGGCAAAAGATTGGTACACATACTATGGTGCAAAGAGCAAGACCGATGGCGCTTATAATATGAAGGTAATAAAGTCGGCGACTAACAATTTGGAGGACTTACCTGCCTTTAAGTGGTGTGCCGACTTGGGCGAGGAGTGGTATCTGCCGTCGGCAAAGGAGCTGCAGGCTATCTACAAGTGTCGTAAGATTGTCAATAAAAATAGTTCGCACTGGTCATCCACAGAGAGCAAGATGGCTGATAAGTCCTACAAAGAGTACTCCGACTACGATAGAAGACCTGGTGCTTTTTCAGTCTATAAGGATGAGGGCAAGGTCAATAGTATTGCAAAGCTACGAAATCATCGCAACTCTGTCCGCGCCGTAGCAAAATTTTAGGTAGATAGTACAATATTACGCAGACGCCTTGCGTTTGTTTTGCGACAAAAAGAACAACACAACTATGAGAAGAACACTATCAGTTATCGCTCTTACGCTGCTCTCAGCCGTAGCAGGTGCCGTAGCAGCCGTATATGTAATATCTAAAGGTACAGAGAGCAATGTACAGATTGTAGAGAAGATTATCGACAACACCCCGCAGCTCGGGACACACTTTACATCCTTTGAGCAGGGTAACTATCCCGACCTGACATACGCAGCCGAGAATGCGGTAAAGGCGGTGGTAAATATTGAGGTCATCTCCGAGGTTGCCGTACAGAGTGGCTACAACCCATTCTTTGACTTCTTCGGCATTCCTCAGCAGCAAGGTATGCAGAAGCGCGAGCAGCGCTCAGGTGGCTCGGGTGTGATTATCTCGCCTGATGGATATATCGTTACCAACAACCATGTTGTAGAAAACTCCACAAAGCTGCGCGTGAAGCTCAACGACGGTCGCACCTTTGACGCACGCCGCATTGGCACCGACCCCGCTACAGATGTGGCGCTGATAAAGATTGATGGCGAGAATCTCCCAACCCTCGCCTTCGGTAGCTCAGACGCCCTGCGTCTGGGTGAGTGGGTGCTGGCTATCGGCTCGCCATTTGACCTCCAGTCTACAATCACTGCGGGTATCGTAAGCGCAAAGGCTCGCCAGCTGGATGTTATCCCTGACGACTTCCGCCTTGAGTCTTTCATCCAGACCGATGCAGCCGTAAACCCTGGTAACTCTGGCGGTGCGCTGGTAAATGCACGCGGCGAGCTGGTGGGTATCAACACCGTAATCAAGTCATCTACAGGTAGTTATATCGGTTACTCCTTTGCCGTACCTGAGACCATCGTGCGTAAGGTTGTAGACGACCTTAAGGAGTATGGCGTAGTACAGCGAGCACTCCTTGGCGTGACATATCGCTACATAGATCAGGACTTTGTAGACAATATGGGCGAGCAGACCGGCATCACACAGGTAGGTGGAGCCTATGTAGCATCGGTTGTAGAGGGTGGTGCTGCCTCCGAGGCGGGACTGCGCAAGGGCGATGTTATAGTCTCTATTGACGGCGTGGCTATTGACGGTCCGTCAAAGCTCGGCGAGCAGATTGGCAAGCACCGACCAAACGACAAAGTGAATATTTCTGTAAAAAGAGGCGAAAATGTGAAACATTTTGAGGTCACTTTGCGTAATAAGGCGGGGAAGGCAGAGTTGCTGCCTGCAGATGCGATAGATGTAGTCAAGGTACTTGGCGGTCGCTTCAGCGATGCAGATGCTAAGTTGTGCAAGAGGCTTGATATCCGCGGTGGCGTGCAAGTGGTGCAGGTTAGCGCCGAGGGACTACTGGCAAGAGCAAGGGTTAGAGAGGGTTTTGTAATCACTCATATCAACGATACGGCTATCTCTTCTGTCACAGACCTCAATACTATTACAAGCAAGGTGCGCAGCATAGACGGCGTCTACCCAGATGGCAGAGCCGCAAGCTATATGGTAGTTGAGTAATCCGATCCATAGCCCTTGTGAGTCAAACCACAGGGGCTATTTTTATAGTCTGTGGCTATTTTTATAACGGGAGAATATTTAGGTAGGTTCTATAAATTAGGACAAGGCAATAGAATCTACTGAAAATGATAAAGAGTTTAACTATTTATAGAACATACCTACAGGATGCGTCAATTAAAAATTACAAAGTCCATCACCAATCGCGAGAGTGCGTCGCTTGACAAGTATCTCCAGGAGATTGGCAAGGAGGATCTTATCACCGTTGAGGAGGAGGTAGAACTCGCCCAGCGAATCCGCAAAGGCGACCAGGAAGCTCTGGAGAAGCTCACAAAGGCCAACCTCCGCTTCGTTGTATCCGTTGCAAAACAGTATCAGAATCAGGGACTTAGCCTGCCTGACCTTATCAACGAGGGTAACCTCGGCCTTATCAAGGCTGCCGAGAAGTTTGACGAAACCCGAGGCTTTAAGTTTATCTCTTACGCCGTATGGTGGATTCGCCAGTCTATCCTCCAGGCTCTGGCAGAGCAGAGCCGTATCGTGCGTCTGCCACTAAACCAGGTGGGCTCACTCAATAAGATTAACAAGGCCTTCGCTCGCTTTGAGCAGGAGCACGAGCGCGTACCATCTCCAGAGGAGCTGGCGCAGGAGCTTGAGCTGCCGCGCGAGAAGGTTACCGATACCCTCCGCGTAGCAGGTCGCCACATCTCCGTAGATGCACCGTTTGCCGACGGCGAGGATAACTCACTGCTCGATGTGCTGGTAAACCCAGACTCCCCTAACGCCGACCGCGGACTTATCAACGAGTCCCTGGCTACAGAGGTGGACCGCGCCCTTGAGACCCTCACCGAGCGCGAGCGCGATATCATCCGCTACTTCTTCGGCATCGGCTGCTCCGAGATGACCCTCGAGGAGATTGGCGAGAAGTTCGACCTCACCCGCGAGCGCGTACGCCAAATCAAGGAGAAGGCTATCCGCCGCCTCCGCCACTCATCCCGCAGCAAACTGCTGAAGTCGTACCTCGGCTAACGCCTCGGTAAGACGATAGTACCGCCGCTTTTTGAAAAAAGCGGCACCAAAAACTTTTGGAGAAACTCCGTTTCTCTTCTATGCGCTGCGGATTTAGGATAACTGAAGTTATTGAAACAAAAAATAGACCTTTCAGTCTTCAAGTAAACTTGAACTGAAGGTCTATTTTTCATTTCACCGCCTTCGGCAGTAGCCCCAAATCCGAAAAAAGTTCTACTGCGTCAGCCAGCCAATGGCCAATAGCTAACAGCCAATAGCCAATTTGTTGTCAGAGTGCGCCAGGTACGGTGCATCGTGCAAAAAATCAGTCGCGGATAGTACTAAAAGCGTACAGCCGCGACTGATTTTTAAGGGATGTGCCGTAGATGGCGTACTATCACGACAAATTTGGTTTGAAGCCACCCTGAGGTAATTTTATAGCTCCAAACTTGCTCTCGTAATTGTGCAAATTCTCCTGCAGGGAGAGCAGAAGTCGCTTTGCGTGCTCGGGGGTGAGGATGATGCGAGAGCCGACCTTTGCCTTTGGCATGCCAGGGAGGGCAGAGGCGAAGTCAAGGATAACCTCACTTGGAGAGTGAGCGATGATAACAAAGTTAGAATAGTGACCCTGAGCGGTCTGTGGGTCAATCTCAAATTCAATCTTATTCTCAGCCATATAAGGTATGTTCTATAAATTAGTAAATTATTCTATTAAACAGTTATCAACTCAATACCTGCCTCCTCAATGATTTCCACCATCTCTGGAGAGATATCGGAGTCGGTGATAATCACATCCACCTCGTCAATAGAGGCGATGCGGCCAAAGCCGTGGTGGCCGAACTTTGAGGAGTCGGCGATAACGATAGTCTTTGCGGCGGCGGCCATCATACGGCGGGAGAGGAGGGTCTCCTCTATTGTAGATGTCGTGATGCCGAAGTCGGGGTCAAAGCCATCCACGCCGACGAAGAACTTGGAGCAGACCATATCGCCCAGAGTCAGGCAGGCATTCTCGCCGCGGGTAGCAAACGACTTCTTATAGACTCTGCCGCCGAGCTGCTCTACCTGTATGGTCTCCACCTCGTTGAGCAGGGCTGAGACCTTAAGGAATGGCGTAACGACATTGATTGTTGGCGAGGGCTGCAGGGCGTGTATAGCCTCTGCAAGGGCGTAGGCGGTAGAACCTGCCGAGATCATAATAGAGTCGCCCTCCTCAATCATCTGCGCGGCACGCTCGGCGATGCGATGTTTAGCCTCGCGGTTGAGCGTAGACTTGGTCATAAGGTCGCGGTCGGCGATATGTGGGTTTGCCAATCGGGCACTACCATGCACCTTATAGAGCAGACCTTTGCTCTCAAGAATCTTAACATCCTTGCGTATAGTAACCTTTGTGACGCCAAGCTCCTGTGCCACATCGGTGATACGGATAAAGCCGTACTTCTCCAGTTTCTCAAGGATATATTTATGTCTCTCTGCGATACTAAGCATTACCAAATCTCCTTTTTAACGGTTTGACGACCTGCATAGCAGTTGATAAAATCAAGAACTGTACCCTTAGGTATAGTTATACGGATAGCCTTGCGAGGGTGGAACACTACGGGGTTCATACGCTCGCCAAAGAGTGTGCGGAACTCAATATCGGAGATATTTGTAACCTCCAGCACCCCCTTCTTAGCATCTATAACACGCACCTTGAGCGAAGCGTCAATAAGCTGGCTGATAAAGGCACTATCGCCCGCCAGCGTATTGTCCCACAGCGCCAGCATACGACCTGCAAACAGCGCCTCACGCAGGGACTCAAGGGTATACTCCTTAGCAAAGACGAGGGTCATAGGGCGCACCTGGTCGCCATAAGCGAAGCGAGAGGTCTCGTGAATATCCGAGTTTGCCATCATCGGCAGCTTATACTCGTCAAACCAATCAAGCACCTTTGGGTACCACTCAATGCTGTTGAAAATCTCTACGGCATCAATTCTGCCCTCCTTGATAAGCTGCTTCTGGAGTGGATAGAGCGTACACTTCTTATCTGGCCAACCTGGGTGGTTCCAAATAATAAAGCAGCCCTGCTCCTCAGCCTTGCGGAAGTCGTCCATCTCCGTAGGGTTAGGGATGCGGTTGCCATCCTTATCGCGCAGCAGCTTGCCATTCTCATCCACCTTGTAGCGTGTCTCCTCAAAGACATTCGGATCCTTGATAAAGAGCGCATTCATGTGGCCAAAAGGCTTTGTGCGGGTAATCTCAACACCTGGAACAACCATAAGCCCCCACTTCTTACCCTCCTTAACTGCCTGATTGATAGGCGTATTGTAGTCCTTGAGCTTAATGCCCGGGCTCTTATGCACAGCGATATGCTCGGTCATGGCGATAACATCCAGTCCATCCTGCCAAGCCTCTCGCACGCGACCTACTGGCGACACCTGCGCGTCGGCAAAGACGGTGTGCATGTGGAAGTCGCACTTGAGGGTCTTGTACTCGCCAATGTCTGGGATGGAGATAACGCGGCGCACAGCCTTCTCAATCTGATAACAGAACATACGGTCGTCGGAGTTCTCCGGCGGGTTCTTTGCTCCGGCCGTTGCAGCTACTGCAACAAGTCCGAAAAGTAATACTAACTTTCTCATACTACTATCTATTTATCTAATAATTTCTCCAGTTTGTTGTAGCATCCAATCTCGTACATCTGCGGGATAAGCTCGCGGTAGAAGCTGAGCACATCCTCCCAGCGGTAGTATGGAGCCATAAAGCCATCTATCTGCTTCGGGAAGGCAATCTCCTCCTCATTGAGGAGCATCTTTACCAGCACCTCGCCCTTTTTGTTACGATAGAAAATCCACTGCAGGTTGCAACCCATAGGGATGTTGTAGTCCTGCCAAACCTTCTCTATCTCCTCGTAGGACGATACCTCCTCGCTCCAGCCCGGAACGCGCATAGTGTTTAGCAGACCCATAATATTTCCGTCGTGACCAAAGCGCAAATCTACGGCATACTTACCTGCCGCCACGCGAGCCTCTGCCTCGTTAATAATCTGCTCCAACAGCGGCGTGGAGACACCATTTAGGAACTTACCCTCAATGCCCGAAGGACCCTTCTCGTGGTAGAAGAGGATGTTTACCAGTCGCCACTGCTCGTAGAGCTCCTGATTGGTAAAGATATCCAGAATGCTCTCCTCGGTAGGTGTACCTGGCAGCGATGTGGCGGTCTTAAAGAGGTGGAAGACAAAGTCGTGCGGGAATGGCATACTCTTCACATAGTCTGGCTTGAAGAGCGAGTTCAGCAGACGCGAAATATCTACATTCTCGCGACGATACTTACGCCACTGCTGCATCCACTCGCAGTTGGTGTTGTGACGATAGAGGTCTATATATGCCGCCAGACGAGGGTCGTTGTCCTTGTAGTAAGGGTTGAGCCACTTCTGGAACGGCTTGCCGCACTCGTAGTGGATGTCCAACTTATTATCGTGGCGCATCAGCTCATCACAGAAGGCGGTCATACTCATCAGCACGCGCGGCACGATGGTCGCCTTAGCGTCTATATACTCAGCCTTGTCAAATACCTGCTTGTAGTTGCTGTACATACGGCGGGCAATCTGACGATGCTGCTCCTGACCCTTGAGCGAGAGCTCGCCACCGCGACCATAAGCACCCTCCTTAGCCCTTGTCAGACGGTCGTAAATCTCTTTGCCATAGTCTGTTAGCTTGCCGAAGTAGGCTGCATCGGCAAAGACATTGTAGGCGCGGTCAAACTTCTCGTCGCGCAACACATAACGCGAACCGTGGCGACCGTAGTGGCTGATGTAAAAGGGTTTATAACCCTTTGGTACAGGGGTCTGCTCCTTAAACTGAGTAGGATAGAGGCGGTAGACACCCAGTGCATAGCTCGGGTCGTTCTGAATCTTCTCGCGGGCGCTCTGTGCCGAAGTGGTAAAGGCGATAAAAAGCGCCGATGTAAGTATTAACAATCGTTTCATATTCAATAGGTTAGGTTATTTCAAATCTCTATAATTGTAGACCACCGACTCGCGCAGTCGTCCTATGCAGTAACTACGCACATCCTGCCAGCGGTAGTATGGTGCAATGTCGCTCTGTATCGGGAAGGTTATCGGCTGCTCGTTCAACAACATCTTAACGATAATCTCGCCCCGCTTATTGCTGTAGAATACCCACTGCACATTTGCCGCCATCGGCACAGTAAAGTCGCACGCCCTATCCTCCACCGCCTCAAAACTCTCCACGCGCTCTGCCCAGCCAGTAACGCCCATAGAGTTTAGCAGGCCTATCACATTGCCATCGTGCCCAAAACGGAGCGTAGCACCTCGCTCGCCCCGCGCTATATAACGGTCTGCCTCATCAACAAAATTTTTGAGCAGTATATCCGACACATCGCTAATAAAACCTCCGCCAATGCCCGAGTTGCCCTTCTCCACATAGTAGAATAGGTTTATCACTCGCCACCATCGGTATCGCTCCTCTGGGGTAAATATCTCCTCTATATCCACCCCTGTGCCCGTGCCTGCAAAGCAGATGGCGTTGCGAAAAAGGTTCATCACAAACTCCATAGGCGCTGCAATGGAGGCTATATACTCCTCCTTAAAGAGCGAGGATAGCAGGCGGCTGTTGTCAATATTTGCATCCCTAAAGTCGTACCACCTCTTTGACCACTCCGCCTCGGGGAAGCGGTAGCAAGCCACGCGGCGCGAGAGTTCAGGGTCGTTATCTGGCGAGTAGGGGTTTATGTAGCCCATATATCTACGCCCCGTCTCGGTCTGAATCTCCAGCTTGGGGTTCATCCGCACCAACTGCTGCGTAAATGCCGTCATACTAAGTATTACACGCGGCACTACGGTACTTGTTGCCGTAACCTTCGCGCCACGACCAAAGAGCGCGGGATGGGCAGCGTACATCCTCTCCGCTATGCCCCTCTGCTGCGCCACACCTACAGCCGTAAGCTCGCCCGCACGCCGAGCGCAAGTACCACTTGCAGCCATAAACTGGGCGTATACACTCTCGCCTAATGGTGTCAGAGCACCCTTTGATGCCGCATCCGAGAGCTGTGCCACAACCGTATCAAACTGCTCGTTGGTCTGTATAAACCGCGAGCCGTGACGACCATAGTGGCTGATATAGAAGGCTTTATAGCCGCGTGGCGCTGGGCTCTGAACATCTATCGGTACTGGATAGAGCGAGTATGTTCCACGCGCCAGAGTAGGGTTCTCAATAATTCGTTCCCTTGTACTCTGTGCCGTGGCTGTAAACGACAGCGCAAGCGCAACTATAGACAGTAGCCATCTCATACTAATGTGCCTCAAGCCAGTTCTTTCCTACGCCTATATCCACCACAAGCGGCACTGCAAGCTCTGCAGCCCCCTCCATCTGCGTGCGAACAATACGCTCCACAGCCTCGCGCTCCGATGGGATAAGGTCTACAACAATCTCGTCGTGCACCTGCAGTATGAGCTTTGAGCGGATGCCCTGCTCCTTGAATGCGCGAGCGACACCCACCATTGCAATCTTCATAATATCCGCCGCACTGCCCTGTATCGGTGCATTTATAGCATTTCGCTCGGCAAGGGCGCGGGTGTTGGCGTTGCGCGAATCTATACCCTCAAGGTATCGGCGACGCGAGAATATGGTCTCCACCCAACCCATCTGCACAGCATCCGAGACGGTGCGCTCCATATAGTGCTTAACCTTCGGGTAGGATGCAAAGTAGCCATCAATCAGCGCCTTAGCCTCCGAGCGCGGAATATCTAATCGCTGCGCAAGGCCGAAAGGCGATATGCCGTATATAATGCCGAAGTTTGCCGTCTTGGCACGACGACGCTCCTCCGATGTAACCTCCTCTATAGCCTTTCCAAAAATCTTCGCCGCCGTAGCTGCGTGGATATCCTCTCCATTGCGGAACGCCTCACAGAGCGACTCGTCACCACTCAGATGAGCCATAAGCCTCAGCTCCACCTGCGAGTAGTCCGCCGAGAGCAGCAGCCTATCACTCTGCGAAGGGATAAACGCCTCGCGGATAGGACGACCTATAGCCTCGCGGATAGGGATATTCTGCAGGTTAGGGTTTGACGACGAAAGTCTACCCGTAGCCGTAACCGCCTGATTATAAGAGGTGTGAATATGTCCCGTAACAGGATTTACCAGCTCTGGCAGTGCATCTATATATGTTGAGAGCAGCTTCTTCACTCCGCGATACTCAAGGATAACCCTCACAATCTCGTGGTCGGCAGCAAAGCCCTTGAGATACTCCTCATCGGTGCAGAACTGCTTGGTCTTGGTCATCTTTGGCTTCTCGGCAATGCGCATCTTTGTAAATAACACATCTCCAATCTGTCGCCCTGAGTTCACATTGAGTAGCGGCTCGTCTGCCAACTCGCGGATCTGCTGCTCAAGGGCGAGGAGCTCCACACCAAGGGTCTGCGAGTAGCTCTTCAGCGCTGCGCTATCTATCTTCACGCCCGTAAACTCCATATCCGCCAGCACCTCAATCATCGGCTCCTCAATGGTGCAGTATAGATTCCAGAGCGACTGCTCAACGACCAGAGGCTTGAGCACATGGTAGAGCTGCAGGGTTATATCTGCATCCTCGCAGGCGTACTCCGATATGCGGTCAAGACCCACCATATCCATCGTAATCTGCTGCGCACCCTTGCCTATCAGGCTCTCTATAGCCACTGGCGAATAGTTTAGGTATCGCTCCGCCAGAGCATTCATACCGTGGCGCGCCTCAGGGTCAAGCAGATAGTGGAGCAACATAGTGTCGCACTTCAACCCCTTGACCTCTATGCCTAATGTGCGCAGGAAGAGGATGTCAAACTTCATATTCTGCCCCACCTTCACCGAGTTAGGGCACTCAAAGAGTGGCTTTAGTATGGCAGCATACTCGCACTCCGTACGATTTCTATCTGCCGAGAGGGTAAATGGCACATACCACGCCTTGTGAGGCTCTACGGCAAGCGAAAGACCCACTATGCGACTGCCGAAGATGTCAAATCCCGAGGTCTCAAGGTCAAAACATACCGCGTCGTAACCCATGCACTGCGCCACCACATCCCGCAGCGTCGCTGCATCCGAAACCACGCTGTAGTTATGCGCCACAGTGGCTATGGTCTGGAAAACATCCGACTCCTCCGTAGCCTCTGCCGCCGCAACCACTGGAGCTGCTGGGGCGGTCGGTACATTTGGCTCGCCGAACATATCAAAGAGCGTTCCCTGCCCCTCGTTAGCCCTACGCTGAGCCGCGCCAGCCTTCATACGCGCCATATTGGCAAGCTGCGTCTGCTCTGCCTGACGGGGCACAGAGGTATCCTCCACAGGCGCCATATTCTGCACATCGTAGAGGAAGGCCTTGAAGTCCAACTCCGTAAAGAGCGACTTGAGCATATCTATCTTGGGACAGCATACCGTCAGCGCCGCAGCATCAAAGGCTATAGGCACATCGGTGCATATCTTTGTCAGGGTCTTGGAGAGCCTGAGCTGCTCTGCCGAGGCTGTAATATTCGCCCCTGCCTTGCCACCAATCTGCTCGGCGTTGGCAATAATCGCCTCCACATCGCCCCACTTCTGCACCAGCTTGCTCGCACCCTTCTCGCCTATGCCCGCCACGCCGGGGATATTATCCGACGCATCGCCCCATAGTGCCAGGATGTCGCTCACAAGCGTTGGGTCGTCAATGCCGTACTTCTCCTTTATCGCCGCCGTGTCTATAATCTCTATATTGTCGCCCTTCTGCTTGTATATTTTACGATTTACACCCACCAGCTGACCGTAGTCCTTGTCGGGCGTAACCATATAGACCTCATAGCCCGCCTCCGAACCCTTGTAGGCAAGCGTTCCAATTACATCGTCAGCCTCATAGCCCTCAACCTCCAGAATAGGTATGCACATAGCCTCCACAATGCGCTTGACATAGGGCACTGAGGTGATAATATCCTCTGGCGTTGCCGGACGATTAGCCTTGTACTGCTCAAAAATCTGCTTGCGGAACGAGCCCCCCGGAGGGTCAAACGCCACACCGAGCAGGTCGGGCTTCTCGCGCTTCTGAATATCCCTCAGAAACTTCGTAAAGCCGTAGACTATCGATGTATTCATACCACTACGATTACGCATCGGCCTACCATAAAAGGCATAGTAGTACTTGAATATCAACGCATAGGCGTCTATAAGGAATAGTTTTTTCATTTTCTGACTATTAGCTGTTAGCTATTGGCTATTGGCTTTTTAGTGGTGTCGGCAAGCCGACAGTGTTTTATTCCCCCCGTTTTATCGTCAGAGTGGTGCAGTTACAACGCTCGCCCTGAGCAACAGCGATGGGTTGTACTAATGCGTACTACCCATTGCTGGGGCGAAGGGTAGCGGTAGTAAATGCGCCGCTATCACGATAAAACTAATTTTCGTCGGCGTACCACTCAGCATACGATGTCGCCGTCTCGTGCAGTCGCAAGCTGTGCAACTTAACCCTCTCGGGCAGAGCAGCCTGCAAACGGGAGGCGAAGTCTAAAAGCATATTCTCGCAGGTGGGCTGGTAGTCCACAAGGATAACATTGGTAAACTGGCTCTGCATACTTGCAGCCAGCGCCTCGGCCTCGGCGGTGCGACGCATAACGAAGGAGTGGTCCAGGCGGTCGGTAATCTCGCGGGCGACGATAGCCTTCAGCTCGCCGAAGTCCATAACCATACCCAGCTTTGGGTCGGCAGGGTCGGAGATTGGCTCGCCCTTAATGGTGACAAAGAGGCGGTAGGAGTGGCCGTGAACCTCACGGCACTTACCGTCGTAGCCCCACAGTGCGTGTGCCGACTCAAACGAAAACTCTTTGGTCAGGCGAATCATCTGTGCACCATTTTATCAAGGTAATCAATATACGGCTCGCGCTGGAACGCCTCGTTAAGCGAGATGTATGTCTGGGTGGTAGAGATGCCCGGAATACGCAGGATGCCATCAAAGATGGTACGCATAAGGTGGTCATTATCAACGCAGTAGAGCTTAAGCATAGCGTTGTAAGTACCAGTGATAAAGTGGCACTCCACAACCTCCTGGATAGTCTTTATCTTCTCCGCCACAGCAGCACTCATAATTGGGTCCTGAATACGGATGCTGATAAATGCGCAGACATCAAAGCCCAGCACCTTAGGGTTTACAATCATACGGCTGCCGAGGATGATACCGCACTCCTCCAACTTCTTGATACGCTGATGGATAGCCGCGCCAGAGATACCGCACTCGCGGGCAATCTCGAGGTATGGCATACGGGCATTCTTAATCAAAAACTTGAGAATCTTACGATCCGTAGCGTCTAACATAATCTTATGGTTGCTCATAGCTTCGTCTATTTCAATACATTAAGTTCCTTACCAACCTCAATAAAGGCATCTACGCAACGCTGCAGCTGCTCGGTAGTATGACCTGCCGACACCTGCACGCGGATACGAGCCAGACCCTTTGGCACTACCGGATAGTAGAAGCCCGTAACAAATACGCCACGCTGCTGCAGTGCCGCTGCAAACTCCTGCGACAGCTTCGCATCGTAGAGCATCACGGCGCAGATAGCCGAGTCTGTAGGCTTGATATCAAAGCCCGCCTCCACCATCTTGCTGCGGAAGTACTCCACATTGGCAACAAGGCGGTCGTGGTGCTCGTTGCTCTCCTCCAGCATCTTGAACATCTCAATACCTGCGCCCACTACTGCTGGTGGCAGAGAGTTTGAGAACAGATAAGGGCGAGAGCGCTGGCGGAGCATATCAATAATCTCCTTGCGACCAGTGGTAAAGCCACCCACAGCGCCACCAAATGCCTTACCCAGCGTGCCAGTGATGATATCCACCTCGCCACGAAGGTTGTACAGCTCGGTAATACCGCGACCCGTAGCGCCCAGAACACCCGCCGAGTGGCACTCGTCCACCATAACCAGCGCGTGGTACTTCTTTGCCAGCTCGCAAATCTTATCCAGCGGAGCGGCGTTGCCATCCATAGAGAATACACCGTCGGTGCAGATGATTCTAAATCGCTGCGCCTGAGCACGCTTCAGACAATCCTCCAACGACTCCATATCGGCATTTGCATAGCGATAACGCACCGCCTTGCAGAGGCGCACACCGTCAATAATAGAGGCGTGGTTGAGCGCATCGGAGATAATTGCATCCTGCTCGGTAAACAGAGGCTCAAACACACCACCATTAGCATCAAAGCAAGCGGCGTAGAGGATAGTATCCTCAGTGCCAAAGTAGTCGGCAATAGCCTTCTCCAGCTGCTTGTGAATATCCTGACAGCCGCAGATAAAGCGCACCGACGACATACCGTAACCACGGCTGTCCATAGCGCTCTTTGCCGCCTCAATCAGGCGCGGATTGTCCGAAAGACCTAAATAGTTGTTGGCACAGAAGTTAAGACAAGGCTTGCCTGCCACCTCAATCTCTGCTCGCTGCGGAGAGCAGATTACTCGCTCGGTCTTGTAAAGACCGGCCTCCTTGATAGCCTGAAGCTCCTGCTCCAGATGCTCCTTAAAGTTCCCGTACATAATAAGATATGTTCTATAAATTAGTTATTAGTTTTTCGCTTTTGAATAGATTCTATTGCGGTCGCTTTTGGGCTTATTTTGGCATCTTTTCCTGCTTTTCGCGGTTATAATCGGCGATTACGCCCTTAAAAGAGCAGAAAAACCTGCCCAAAATAACCTCCAAAATCACCTCGCCCTAATTTATAGAACCTATCCTTCTGTTTATATTGTTTTGTCTTGATTTTCAACACTTTAGCTATTTCATCCGCTAAAAAAGTTACATTTATTAACTTTTCCCTACGCAAAGATAACATTTTTGCGCTATTTATCGCAATAAAATGACATCTTTTTAAGAGTTAAGTTACATTTTGCAAACAAAAAAGAGTTCGGCACAACCGAACTCTCCTAACTATAAGCCCATATCAGGGCTTAGGAGCAAGGATATCATCTGGAATATCAATATCCCAGATCCTAACCTCCACAACTTTCATCATATCGGGCTCGTCCAATGCAGGGTCAGACTTGTAGAACTTATTGGTATCTATCACATAGAGCTTTGTCCTAATCTCATTATAGTAGTACATCTCTCTGCTGACCGCCGTAAACGCCTCCATCATCCAACTATACGCCGACTCAGCATCCTTAAACTCCAGCAACTGCTCGGCAGGGACAACCTCATCAAACTGCTCAAGCTCCGATATCGGCATATCAAGGATAACAGGATCTGTTGGCCTATTGAGGTATGAAAAGTGATTCAAGGCAATTTTATACTTAGGATTGCCACTTGTTATCAAAAAGATAATTGACTCTCCATCAATCCTATTCAGCCCCTCTTTCCAAACCGTATCTGTCTGTGACAATTCGCTGAAAGCGCCCACAAAGTATTTGTTAGATACGGTCTGAGCACTAACGACTATTGCAAAATTAGCGACTATTGCAAAAAGTATAATCCTTCTCATAGATATCACCATCTCTACAAATTTAGCTAAAAATACCCAATTCCAAACATCGTAACGCCAAATATTTAGTCAAAACTGTGGTTAATTTATGGATAATGGTATAAATTCCCATTTTTTTATTACTTTTGTACATAAACATTAAAATTTTTGAGCTATGAAATTTTCAAAAGTATTCTTGGCAGCGCTGCTCGCCGTAGTTGTGGGCAGTGTCGTTTCGGGGCTATTTTGGCTCTTCACATTTCTGGGCATAGCGGGCTCTATGGGCAGCAGCAATGCCGTTGCCGTATTGCCAAACTCTATACTCAAGATAGATTTGACAGACAACATCGTAGACTCGCCAGCCATAAATCCATTCTCAAGCATGGACTTTACCAGCATGTCTACAACCCGCACCCTGCCGCTCCTCAAGGTGTTGCGTGCCATTGAGAGTGCCGCAGCGGATGAGCGCATAAAGGGTATCTACATCAACATCAACTACTCTGGCGCGGGCTCAATAACCTCTGCAGGCCTTGAGGAGCTACGCGAGGCGTTGGTGCAGTTCAAGAGCAGCGGTAAGTTTATCGTTGCCTTCAACGACGCCTACTCGCAGACCGCCTACTACCTCTGCACCGTGGCAGACAAGATTTACCTCCAGCCTGAGGGTAGCTTCAGCTGGCGGGGTATGAGCTCAACGCTCCTATTCTACAAGGGCGCCTTAGACAAGCTCGGCATACACACCGAGGTCTTCCGCCCAACAGCCTGCAAGTACAAGAGCGCCGTGGAGCCATACATCCTCAATAAGATGTCCGACGCCAACCGCAAGCAGATGGAGGAGCTGGGCGAGAGTATGTGGAACACCATCTGCACCACCGTGGCTGAGGCGCGTGGCATAACCGTAGCCGAGCTAAACAAGATTGCCGACACAACCCCCACCCTCTTCCCAGAACAGGCACTGGAGCGTAAGCTCATTGACGGCATAATCTACCGCGACCAGATGGAGGATGTATTTGCCGAGTATGGCGTGGAGCGCAACTTTATGGACGAGTACGAGTATATCTCGCTGGGTGACTACTGCGCAAACATCGGCACAAACACCGACAACCTCTCTGCTCCAAAGATTGGCATCATCTACGCCGAGGGTAGCATCGTAGATGGCGAGAACAAAGCTATAGATGGCAATATCTACGGCACAACCCTGGCAAACACCATCGCCAAGGCACGTAAAGACCAGAATATCAAGGCGGTAGTGCTGCGAGTAAACTCCCCAGGCGGCAGCGCACTGGCAAGCGACATCATCTGGCGCGAGGTAGAGCTGCTCAAGAAGGAGAAGCCGGTAATCGTATCTATGGGTGCCTACGCAGCCAGCGGTGGCTACTACATCTCCGCCCCTGCAGATGCGATTGTGGCAAACAAACTCACCCTAACAGGCTCTATAGGCGTGTTCGGACTGATGCTTGAGGGTGGCGATATGCTCCGCAATAAGCTCGGCATAACCTCCGATGTTGCCAAAACAAACCCATCTGCCGACTTCGGCGTGGGCGTGCTCGGCATGAACCTCCGCAAGTCTACAGCCGCTGAGCGTGCACTGCTCATCAGCTCCGTAGATAGGGTCTACGAGGCATTTACAACAAAGGTTGCCGCAGGTCGTAACCTTGAGCTGCAGAAGGTTCTCAACATCGCCGAGGGTCGCGTATGGAGCGGCACAGAGGCTGTGAATAATGGTCTGGCAGACGCCAACGGAGGCCTGAAAACTGCGATAGCAATAGCTGCCGATAAGGCGGGCATAGCAGATAACTTCCGCGTGGAGGAGATTCTGAACGAGCTTGACCCATTCACCGCAATGCTCCAAAGCCTCGGTATGCAGATGAAAACACTCACCATGGACAACGAACTCCAAACTATCTGCTCCGACTACCAAACCCTCCGCAACGACCTGCTCCGCTCTGGAACTCAAGCATACTGCCCTTACCGCGTATCCTTCTAAGGATGCGCGGGCTACGCAGTACTGCCCGCTTTTTGAAAAAAGCAGGGCGTGCAAAAACTTTTGGCAAAACTCCGTTTCTCTTCTATGCGCTGCGGAAATAGTCTGTTGTCTACAACAATACAAAATCAGAGAGATACTTCGCTTTCAAACAAGTTTGAGCGAGTATCTCTCCGCTTTTTGTATCCTTACGGATACCAGTCTATTTCCGAATAGAATCAGTTTTATACACATCGCATCTGTTTGTCGTCAAAAGTGCGTAGTTGCGGTGCATCGTGCAAAAAATCAGTCGCGGATAGTACTAAAACGTACAGCCGCGACTGATTTTTAAGGGATGTGCGGCTAATGCCGTATTTTCACGGCAAAGAACACAAAAAAGGAGGCATAGTTGCCTCCTTTTTGTACAGCACTGGGTCTTTTTAGTAACCCAATACCTTTGACGACGCATAAGAGATCTTGAGTGCATTTGCACGACGAAGCTCCTGCTTAACATCGGCAATGATACCCATCTTCGTATTTCCGTCCGCCTTAAGGCAGATGGTCATTGAAGCACGGTCAACCTCTGACAGCTTATCGCGCTCTGCAGCAGCGAAGTCAAGGATGTCCTTAGTTGTCTTATACGAGTCGTTGAGCTGAATCAGTGGTGCGGTACCATACTTTGCCTGCATATGCAGAACTGGTACACCAATGTGAATGTAGCTCACAAGATTCTTCTTCTCAAGTTTCTGAACCTCTGTAGCCTCAGGGAGCTTGTATCTAACCATAAGCTCCTGGTCGCGCATTGAGGTAGAGAGCATAAAGAAGAACAGGATGATATAAACCACATCGGGCAGTGAGGTTGTTGACATTGCAGGAACCTCGCGCTCGCCCTTTTTCTTCATTACTGCCATATTACTTACCCATTTTACGCGGCTCAGCCTCTGAAATCTTCAAAGGTACTGCCTTGGTTATTACTTTTCTCTCCTCCTCGGCAAGGTCTGCGAACTTCTTGCCGAACTTGGTCATTGAGACATCATCACGCACCTCGTTAAATGCGCGAGTAAGCTCGTTCTGTACGCGGATATAAACCTGATAATCAGTGTCACGGGTATTCTGAAGTGAGATTACACCCTCGCTTACTGGGAAGGTCCACTTTGAGCCATCTGGCATATCAAAGGTCTGCTCCTTCTTCTCTGGGAGGTTCTCATCATCGTAAGGGTTAAGGATAAACTCCTTTGCCTTATCCTTCAGATAATGAAGATCCATGACCTGACCACCCGCCATAAGCTGACCGCTACCAGATACGAATACAAGGAAGAGGTTACGCTCTTTAACCTTGATATCCTCCTGCTTTACATTTGGATCTGGCATTGGTGGAAGCACGCGCACGATACCGGTATCAACATCCATTGTAGAAACCACAAGGAAGAAGATAAGCACTGTAAACGCGATATCCGCCTGTGACGAAGCGTTGATTTCAGGTATTTTCTTACTTTTTGCCATAAATTACTACTTCTATTTGAACAGGTTACGAACCTCGGTATAGAGTGTTACAATGATTGAAGCTGCTGCTACAACATAAGTAACAAGAATACCTACCTCCGAAATAACCAACTCGAATGGATCATCGAATACACCACCTGCTGAGTTAGGAATTGTAAGACCATCGTGACCAAGTGCAATGAATAGTGCAGCACCTACTACAACTACTACAAGCACAATAGCAAACATTGTCTTCTTCAAACCGGCAGGATTAGTAATCGTACCCTTGATAGCAGAGAGCAAGACGCTCAGCACTGCACCTACGAGCAGGGCATAGCCCCAAACGAGGTTCCAGCTGATGGCAACCTCTGATCCGCCAGATACTACTGCCCAGCCTACCATAGCGGCAGTAATTGCGAAGAGAAGTCCCAACAGTATGTTTAAGAACTTTTTCATAATTTCTTTTTATGTACGATTATTGTTTAGGTCTAATTATTTCTTGTAAACTGTAAGGATATCCATCAGGGTGATAGAAGCATCCTCCATCTCATTTACAATACCGTCAATCTTTACGATTACGTAGTTGTAGAACACCTGAAGAACCATTGCAGCAATCAGACCCAACAATGTTGTAAGCAGCGCCACCTTCATACCACCTGCTACGAGTGCTGGAGAGATGTCACCTGCAGCCTGGATAGAGTCGAATGACTGTACAAGACCTACTACAGTACCCATAAATCCGAGTGATGGAGAAAGGGCAATGAAGAGTGACAACCAACCAAGACCGCTCTCAAGCTGACCTGTCTGAACTGAACCGTAAGATACAACTGCCTTCTCAACTGCATCAAGACCCTGCTCATAACGGTCAAGACCCTGCCAGTAGATAGAAGCGATTGGACCCTTAGTGTCACGGCAAACTGCCTTTGCAGCCTCAATACCACCCTCGTTAAGAGCCTTCTCAACAGCAGCAATAAACTTCTTTGTGTTGATAGTAGAAAGACCGAGGAAAAGGATACGCTCGATTGCAATAGCAAGACCGAGAACGAGTACGATAAGGATTGGGAGCATCCATCCCCAACCACCCTCGAGGAACTTCTGCATAAGAACGTGGTGGAGTGACTCACCAGCGATCTCAACCTCAGGATTAATAGCCTCCTCAACAACAGCCTCCTCAGCAACTGGTGCAGCCTCAGCGTTCTCTACGGTTGCCTCTTCAGCAGGTGCTGCTGCAGCAGCGTCCTGTGCGATTGCAGTGCTGAACGACAGAGCAGCAACTGCCAAAACCAAAAATAATTTTTTCATAGTGTTTTTAATAAGTTAAAAAATTTGAATAGTTTTTGTTAAAAATTTCTCTCTATTAGTATTTTTAGTTGTTTTTATGCCCAATGCACGATTTCTGACATCCGCCAAAAATCTGAGCTAAAAAGCGTATAACTGACAATGTATCAGCACGATACGGGCGTGAAATGGGTCTAATTGTGTCATTTCGCACACCTTATCAGTCCGAAATATACAAAAAATTTTTTGTTTGTGCAAAGGCTAACTGCCAAATTCTCCATTTTTTGATATCAACATACTCTGTGCGACCCCATCTTTTTGTGGGCAATTACCAAGAAGGAGCATCAATTTTGTTACGGCGGCCTCTGTGGTCATATCGTGTCCGCTAATAACGCCCGCCTGTTGCAGTCGCTTGCCAGTCTCGTAAAGTTCCATAGCCACGCCACCACCTACGCACTGGGTGACATTGACAATTGTCACTCCGCGAGCAATAGTCTCACTGAGCAGGTTGATAAACCAGTCGGCGGTAGGGGCATTACCTGTGCCAAAGGTCTCAAGGATTACTCCGCGAAGACCATCTACCGACAATACCGCTTTGAGCGTAGTCTCCGAGATGCCCGGGAAAATCTTTAATATCACGACATTTGTATCAAAGCCCTCGGTGACTTGTAGTGGCTCTGGGTTAAACTGACCCTCAAACCAACCATCTTCGTAGTGTATGTAGGCGGTATTGTAGTTGATGTTCACGCCGACCTCTGCCAGTGGCGGATAGTTGCGCGAGTCAAAGGCATTGAGTGCCTCGGCCGAGAGCTTAGAGGTACGATTTGCCCTGAAGAGCCTATTCTGGAAGTAGAGGCAGACCTCGGGCACCATAGGGTAGCCATTCTTCTGCGCTGCGGCAATCTCTATCGCCGTGATAAGGTTTTCGCGACCATCTGTGCGCATGATACCCATCGGAATCTGGCTACCTGTAAAGACCACGGGCTTGCAGAGGTTGTCAAACATAAAACTCAGCGCCGAGGCTGTGTAGGACATCGTATCTGTGCCGTGCAGCACTACAAAACCACTATATTTGTGGTAGTTATCCCGCACAGTATGCGCCAGCTCCGCCCACAGCTCCGGGGTTACATTTGAGGAGTCTATAGGCGTCATCTTGTGGACATCTATGTGGACATTGAGGTGGCGCACCGATGGAAACTCCTTCTCTATAGAGTTGAAGTCAAACGGTATCAGCGTGCCGCTCTCATCCCTCTGCATACCGATTGTACCACCGGTATAGATAATCAAAATTGATGGTTTTGTGCTCATAGTTATAGGTTAAATATTCTCTTTGCATTTGCCGTTGTCTGCGCCGCAACCGTTTGATAATCAACACCCTTCAGCTCGGCAACCTTGGCGCAGATATACTTCACATAGCTCGACTCGTTACGCTCGCCACGATGCGGTGCCGGGGTCAAGTATGGGCAGTCTGTCTCAAGGACAATATCCTGCAGCACCATCTGCTCCACCACGGGCGCGAGCTTGCTCTTCTTGAAGGTCACAACGCCCCCGATACCGAAGAGGAAGTCGCCGCACTTTTTCAGCCTCTCGTAGCTCTGCACATCGTCCGAGAAGGCGTGGAAGATACCCCTGACGCCACGGCCTGCGTAGCCCTCCATAACGCTACACATATCCTCCCACGCATTGCGCGTGTGGACAACTATCGGCAGGTCGTAGCGGAGCGACATCTCCACCTGCGCCCTGAAGGCCTCAATCTGCTGCTCGCGGTAGTCGCTGCTCCAGTAGAGGTCAAGCCCTATCTCGCCCACGCCCCAGAAGCGCGAAATACCCTCTGGAGGCTGCTGTAGGTAGGCCTCTACCCTCTCCAAGTCCTGCTGCCAGTGCGGATTTTCGTTCACCGAGGTGGGGTGCAGACCCATCATCGGGCGCACCATCTGAGGGTAGGCACGCGCAAGGTCAAACATCCGCTCGTAGCTCTCGCCATCTATCGCGGGGAGCATCAGCAGCTCCACCTCCGCCTGACGACAACGCTCTAAGGCTTGGTCGCGGTCGGCATCAAACTCTGGCTCGTAAATATGTGAATGTGTATCTATTAGCATAATCTTCGTTCTAACTCTGCTCTAAAATCTCGGCAATATCTCGCCCCGTGCAGACCATCTGCGCCAACCCCGAGGCTATCATCCTATTTGCACCCCACGACATTGAGTCCGTAGCGCGCCCAGGCACCGCGCAGAGCGTTCTGCCATAGCTGTCGGCACAGCGGGCAATATCCAACATCTGCCCACACTCCACAATCACCATGGCGTCGCACATCCCCGCCACAATGCGCTCCGAGGCGGAGTATATATCCCTATCTGCCGCCGACATAACGCCCACCTGGCTAACTATCGCTCCTCCAGCCTCCAGTATCTCCGTCGCAAGGTGACGCCCACTCTCTACAGTCATCTGCGCAAGTGGAACGGTCGCCACACCTATGGCCCTCATGCCGCAGTTCACAGCATACCGCAACGCTAAACCATCCACAGCACCCTCCAACATCCCGACAATAACCACCTCGGGCATAAGGTCTGCAAGCTGCTCAATGGTCCGCAACACCATCTTGTTGGCATAGCTACTCATGCTCTCCCTCTCGCCCACTAACGAGATTACGGACGGGCTATCCGCCAACGACACATCCCCTACCATATATATAATGTGCGGATAGTCGCTTGTATACCTCAACCTGTTGGGATAACCCTCTTGCGAGGCGCAGAGCACCGTAACTCCCTCACTCTCACAGTGTTTCAACTCTTTTGCCGCCGCATCCAAACCTGTACCAGACGCAATACTTCGGGCAATATCCGCCCTCAAGCCGGCTCTGCTAACCAACTCCGCCTCCGAGCAGGCATATATCGCCCCAGCATCCCCAAATAGCTCCAGAAGATGCACAATCGCCCTCGGCTCTAAATTGGGCACAAAAGATAACGCAAGTTCCTCAATTTTCATCGGTTACAACGGCAAAAAGAGAAAAAATTTCAAATTTTCACCGTAAAGATACAATTTTTTTTGGATATGAAATAAAAACTCCCTATATTTGCACACCCAAACGGATAAAACCGTTCATCTTATGGTCTGATGGCCGAGTGGCTAGGCAGAGGTCTGCAAAACCTCGTACAGCGGTTCGAATCCGCTTCAGACCTCTAAACGCTACCAAAAAGGTAGCGTTTTTTGTTGCAGATTCTCCCGATGGTTACATACAAGCATAAAAAACGCCCCTGATTGAGGGGCGTTTGTGGTTATTGATTGGTGGTTAGCCGCAGTGGAAGTACTGCTCTACCAGGGCGAGCATCTGCTCGGGGTGGGCAGTGAGGTGCTGGCGGAGGGATTGGTCTTGGTAGGACTCAAGGCGGCGGATGATGCCGTCAATCATCGCTGGGCTAAAGACGCCGTGAGCCTCGTAGATAGCGCGCTGAGAGTCAAGGCATTCTGCCGAAGCGGCACAGCTATCTGGAAGGGTTGCAAGGGCTGCCAACTTATCTGCATTCTCTGCCTGATGGATATTGACATTGACATAGGTCTTCTCTGCCACCTCCAGTCCATTCTCAATCTCAAAGCCATGTCGGCAAGCAACAGCAAGTCCTGCGATAAGCTGATAGATATCTGCGCTTCCATCTGGCGAGCGCATCTCCACGGTCTGCTTCTGCGTTGTATCGTAGTGCGAAGTTGGCTCCAACGGGTTAGCGATATGGCACATATCGGCATCGGCTGTCCAGCCCAGAGGCACGCGTACGAGCACCGAGCGGTTGCGGTCGCCCCAGCAGATATTTGTCGGTGCCTCCTGATGCGGCACAAGGCGGAAGTATGAGGTCGGATTGGTATTTCCGAAGGCGGTGATTGACGGTGCCAGCTCCATCATTCCGGCGATAGCCTTGCGAGCCGTAGCCGAGAGCACGCCGCCCTCAAGCATCTGATTTACACCATCTTTGACAATGCGCATGTGGATATGCAGACCCGAGCCGGCCTTGCCCGTAGTAATCTTCGGCGCGAAGGTTATGTCGTATCCCATCTGGCTTGCCAAGTTGCGAATAATCCACTTAGCCACCATAAGCTGGTCGGCAGCATCGCAAGCGGGTACGGGCAGGAACTCAATCTCGTTCTGCTCGTATATCATCTCCCCGATAGTGAAGTTACCCACCTCCGAGTGGCCATACTTCACCTGACCGCCCGCCTGAGCAATATAGTCCATACAGCGCGCACGAAACTGGTTGAACTTCGCAAATGGAGCCGACTCGTGGTAGCCCTTCTGGTCGGTTGCAGGGTAGAGTCCATCGCTGGCAGCTACAACATAGTACTCCAGCTCGCCCATAGCCTCAAACTCCATACCCGTAACTGCACGGAACGCCTCGCACGCCTTGCGCAGCGTATTCTCGGGCGAGCTCTCAAGCATCTGGCCATCCTTGTTGAAGAAGGAGCAGAGCATCGTGAGCGTAGGAATCTCGGCAAATGGGTCTACAAAGGCGGTTGAGAATCGCGGCACAACATAGAGGTCGCTACTGCCCGCCTCAATAAATGGGAAGAGGCTGCTGCCATCCACGCGCTCGCCGCAGGTGAGGATGGTGTCAAGATACTCTGCGTTGTTAATCACAAAGTTGAGCGTCTTGAGCCTACCATCCGCCGCAGGGTACATAAAGTTTACCATGCGGATGCCGTTCTGGCTGATAAACTCTACAATATCGGCCTTTGTAAACTGCTTGCAAGGCTTGCCCAGAAAGGCAACGACCTTGTTAGGATTGAGTGATAACTGCTTGTCTGTCATATATTTATGCTATTTTTACAATGTATGCTCTACAACTATTTTTATACCAATGAGTATCAGCACCGCGCCACCCATAAACTCCGCCTTGGAGCGGTAGCGACATCCAACAGCCTTGCCGACATAAAGCCCTATAGCTGAGAGGGTTGCCGTGATGACACCTATCGCCGCAGCGGCTGTAAATATATCCTCCTTCAGAAAGGCGAGCGAGACACCTACCGCCAGTGCATCAATGCTTGTTGCCACAGCAAGCGGGAACATAGCCTTAATGCCGAAGTCGTCGTTGCTCTTGTCGCAATCCTTTGAGAGCGACTCGTGAATCATATTAAAACCTATAACGCCCAGCAGGCAGAAGGCTATCCAGTGGTCCACACTCTCCACAAAGTCGGCAAAGCTGACACCCAAGAAGTAGCCGACAACGGGCATAAGCGCCTGAAAACCACCGAACCACACAGCCACAGCAAGAGCCTGCTTCGGCTGCACCTTAGCAACCGACAAACCCTTGCCTATAGCCACCGCAAAGGCATCCATAGATAGCCCCACGGCAATAAGTACTAACTCTACTGTACCCATAATAAACTCCAATATACCCTACTCCTGCTGCCAGAGGACAACCTCCGAGAGCTGGAGCGACTTGCGAACATCTATAATGCGCTGGTTGCCACTGCCACGAAAGTGGAGCGACAAGTCGCGCTCAGCCTCAACATAACGCCCATCCACAACCACATCGCATAGCTCTACCAACTGTCGGCGCAGAGGGTGGCGCAGCAGCTGCTCAAAACAATATCCCGTATAGCACCATATACTCTTATCCGTCTGCTGTCTAATCCTCTGAGACAGAGCGATAAAGCCCTCGGGGTGCAACATCGGGTCGCCACCGGTATAGGTTACATTCATATCTGCATCCACGATGCGAGCGAATAGCTCCTCTACCGACACCTCCTCGCCAGCCGCCTCGTCCCACGACTGCGGGTTATGACACCCCGGGCAGTGGTGCTCACACCCCGCCGTATAGAGCGAGGTGCGAAGGCCTACACCGTCTACCGATGTACCATATTTAATATCTAATATGCGAATACTATTTGTGGATGACACGGTCATTTAGCTCTGCCAGTTTTGCTCTATTCCAACGCTCGGTAGTACCCACAAGGTAGCCCGTAATACGCTGCAACTTGTCAATATTATCGCTACCGCACTTAGGACACTGCGCAAGCTGCTGCTGTGCATCCTCATAGCCACAGTTCATACAGCGGTTACGGTTGTGATTTACCGAGCAGTAGCCGATATTATTCTTATCCATCAAATCAACAATTTCCATTATCGCCTGCGGGTTGTGCGTAGCGTCGCCGTCAATCTCAATGTAGAAGATATGGCCTCCGCGCGTAAGCTCGTGATAAGGGGCCTCCACCTCAGCCTTATGCTTTGGCGAGCACTTGTAGTATACAGGGATATGGTTTGAGTTGGTGTAGTAAATCTTGTCGGTAATGCCTGCAATCTCGCCGAACTTCTGGCGGTCTATGCGAGTAAATCTGCCCGACAGACCCTCGGCAGGGGTTGCCAGAATACTGAAGTTGTGCTGATACTGCTCCGAGAACTCGTTTGCACGGTCGCGCATATAGGATATAATGCGCAGACCCAGCGCCTGAGCCTCCTCCGACTCGCCGTGGTGCTTACCTACAAGGGCTATAAGGGTCTCTGCAAGACCTATAAAGCCGATGCCGAGCGTACCCTGGTTGATTACTCTGCCCACAGTGTCGTTAGGCTTCAGCTCCTCGCAGCCCACCCACAGTGCCGACATAAGGAGTGGGAACTGCTTTGCCAATGCCGTCTTCTGGAAGTCGTAGCGGTCGCAGAGCTGCTTGGCTGCAATCTCCAGAATCTCGTCCAACTTGGCAAAGAAGCGCTCAATACGCTGCGACTTATCCTCTATGCCCATGCACTCAATGGCTATGCGCACAATGTTTATCGTTGTAAACGAGAGGTTTCCGCGGGCGATAGATGTCTTCTCGCCATAGCGGTTCTCAAATACGCGGGTACGGCAACCCATAGTCGCCACCTCGTACTTGTAACGCATCGGATCATTAGGGTTCCACTTCTCGTGGTGGTTGAATGTAGCGTCCAGATTCACGAAGTTCGGGAAGAAACGACGAGCCGCCACCTTGCAGGCAAACTGATAGAGGTCGTAGTTGCGGTCCTCAGGCAGGTAGCTCACGCCGCGCTTCTTCTTCCAAATCTGAATAGGGAATATAGCCGTAGAGCCACCACCTACACCCTCGTATGTAGATTGCAACAGCTCGCGGATGATACAACGACCCTCGGCAGAGGTGTCTGTGCCGTAGTTGATAGAGGAGAATACCACCTGATTACCACCACGCGAGTGTATGGTGTTCATATTGTGGATAAACGCCTCCATAGATTGATGTACGCGGTTGATGGTGCGGTTGATGGCGTGCTGCTTAAATCGCTCATCGCCCTGCAGGAAGTCCAAGTCGCGATAGATATAGTCCTCAATCGGAGCATCGTAGAGATGCTTGAGCTCCAGACCTGCAAGACGCTCTATGGTCTTCACCTCCTCAATATAGCTGCGGCGCACATAAGGGGCAAGGTAGAAGTCAAATGCCGGAATTGCCTGACCGCCGTGCATCTCGTTCTGAACGGTCTCCATAGAGATACACGCCATGATAGAGGCCGTCTCAATACGCTTTGTCGGACGACTCTCGCCATGTCCCGCCTGGAAGCCGTGCTCCAAAATCTTATCCAACGGATGCTGGATGCAGGTGAGCGACTTAGTCGGATAGTAGTCCTTGTCGTGGATGTGGATATAGTTGTTTCTCACCGCCCACAGCGTCTGCTCCGAGAGTAGATAATCGTCCACAAATGGCTTTGTAGTCTCCGATGCGAACTTCATCATCATACCCGCAGGGGTATCGGCGTTCATGTTGGCATTCTCGCGCGTAACATCGTTAGACTTCGCCTCCACAATCTCCAGGAACATCTCGCGCGTCTTCGCCTTGCGGGCGATGCTGCGGCGGTTACGATAGGCGATATAGCTCTTGGCAACCTCCTTGCGAGGCGATGCCATAAGCTCCATCTCCACCATATCCTGAATCTCCTCTACCGACGACTGTTCCTTGCCACGGAACTCTATGCGGTCCACAATTTTGTAGACGAGAACCTCATCCTCGCCCGACTCGGTCGTAAGCATCGCCTTGCGAATAGCGGCAGCTATCTTCTCGCGATTGAAACCCACAATGCGACCATCTCTCTTTACTACTGTCTGTATCATAGCTCTAATTTTTAATATTTACAGCGTAAACGCCTAAGGGGAGGAGATTGCACTACTGCAGCCTATCCCGACGCTCTACCTCCCGAAAGCACCAAGTTGCAGACAAAGGCAGGTCTTCTGACTCGTCTCGCCCGTGCGGCCTTCCCACCAAAAGCAGTGACCATTAAGAATGCACGAAGCCTTTAGAGACTCACAGCTACGGGTATAGTCTCGGATTTGCACCGATGTTCCCTTTTCATCCACTGTAGCGTCGCTACAGCAAACACCCTTATCCAGTTACAAATGTAGTAAAAAATGATACAATATCTACTATAAAAAAAGAAAATTTTTTCAGCGACTTTGGAATTTTATTCCTATATTTGTGGTAGAGATTGAAAACTAACCATTTAATACCACCTCAATATGAAACGCCTACTTACACTCCTCGCCCTCACAGCCCTGCTCTGTAGCTGCCAGCCTAAGGCCGATAGGGCCGCTGCTCTTATCTCTCAGCAGTTCTCCGCCGCAGATAACTATACCCCAGTTAGCACCGTGGTCACTAAGGCTAAGGCCTCTATCTATAACGACGCTACAACCCTCGCCGAGGCTCAGCAGGCACTGTCGGTCTATAACCAGTCTAAGACAATGACCGCCCAAGCCGTTGAGGCTAAACAACTTATGGACGCCCTCGGTACCCCTGCAAAGGGTTCTAAGGAGTACCAGACATACCAAACCTACCGCCAGCAGTACCTTGAGAAGACCGCCGAGGCTATCATCTACTGGGAGACACTCAAGCCATCCCTCAACCTGCTCCGCGAGGCAAATGAGAATCTCAACCCACGCCAAACCATCGGCTGGGAGGTCCTTCATAGCTACACCACACAATCTGCCGACGGCTCTACCACCACCTCCACCACCCGCTATATTGTAGATAAGGATTTCCAGCAAATCCTCCTCTCAGAGCCCGCCGACACCGAGTCCTACACCACCCTCCGCGAATTCATCACCACCTCCCTCCACCCCGTGGAGTAACCAACACCCCATAACCCCAAAAGAGAGGCCCGAGTGAAGTGACCTCGGCTCTGGGTACAAAAAAAAAGAGAGAAACTCTCGTTTCTCTCTTCAGTACCCCTTGACGTTCTATTTTCGAACGAATTCCTAAGAGACTTATCCCGTCTTTGGGAGTTAAGAACCATTGTTCCCGACCCATCTAATCCAACATTAGTAATACGATAATCAATGGTTTGGATGTATTTTCAACACCTTGGAAAAGGAGGTGTGCTCGCTAATTAAATTGGGGCACACCCCTCCCTACACCCCGTAATTCAACAAGTTACAGTCGTAAGCGCCCTTTATTTAATGCCCCTGGGGGTAGGTTTTGTAGGCATACGCCTGTTGCTTGTAATAATTTCACTTGATTTTTTACCGAATTCAAGTATTATCTTAATAAACATATCAGTATTTCCAATCTTACTGATATTTACTTATAAATAACTACATATAAATTAGATTAACATGGAAAAGAAATTCAAAAGACAGTATCGTGAAAGAGATGAAATCACGAAAATGAAGATAAGTAACAGTCTTCGCAACCGCACAAAGAGTGCAACGCATCGCCAAGCCATATCGCAAGGCTTGAAAAATTATTGGGAGGGTGTTCCTTCAATGCAGAATAATGCGAAGGAAAACACCCAAAACAATGGCTAAGAAAGATTTAGGACGTACAATTATTGACGAATTAAGACTCTGTTATACAGCCGAGTCCTCCTTCTTTGAAGAATTATCAAGTATAGAGTTTGGCGATTGGAAGAATTATGGAGATTTCTCTCTGTTTCGTGTTGTTAGTCGCCATTTTCAATATGCTTATGACGTATTGTATGGCTCAACATTTGAGACTCGCACAAAAGTTGCAACTCTCCGTTTCGGTCATTATGGTGGGCAAGAACATGCCTCCTATGTTTATTACCGAATTGAGAATGAAGTGTTGTATGACCAAAAACTATTGACCACGACACTAATTTTGCCGGATTTACTTGAAATGACTTTTCAGCATATCACATCAATAGATTTAGCTCGTGATTTCAAATTTAATGTCGTGCAACGTATTAGAAAGACTGCCAAGGATGATGCAATAAAGGTGATTGTAAATGGTAATGCCATAGATAAAGAAAAAGATGTAGCGGAGGGGATGTTTGTATTTTCTTTGAATTTCAAGAAATTAAGCAACCCTACGATAGCAGTCAAACAAGCAAAGGCAGTGAAAGATAAAACCAAAGGGCTCACCCTATGCGGTTACAACAAGAATAAAGAGATTGAAACAGCCTCTCACAAGGGTTATATCAAAGAGTTCTACGGCAATCCCAAATCGTTGCATAGGTTGGAAGTCCATCAGAACAATGAGGAGATTAAAGATTTCTGTCGAAAAAATGGCATTGTTCAAGATGTGAATTTGATATTCAATCAGGACTTCTTGGATACAATGTACGATGCTCATTTATCGTCGTTACTCCGATTTACAAAGGGCAGAACGAAACTTGATTGGCGAGATATTTTGCAATGATAGGTAATGATAACAACACTCCCTCCGACTGCACCATTGCAGGCGAAAAGCAGGGTAAAGCCAATGGCAATTCGGCTTAGGGGTGCAACCCCTGATGAGATTTGCAACCAACAAAAGAAAAAGCATTATGACTTTGAAGTTAATGCTAATAGCACCAATCATACAAATGACTTTGGTGTTATATAACGAAGATGAGGCTTTCCATAATAGAGAGCCTCATCATTTTGTAACATAGCTGTTTTGTGCTATTTTTATGTTAATAGAGTAGTGTCACGGTGTGACATTCTTGTTCTTTTAGATAAAAATTACATAGTTTGCTTCTTTAATTATGTGGTTCAGATGAAAGCATTCTAACACACCAAATTCCACTGGCAGCTGCAACTATCGCCGCAATAATGTATTCAGTATCTTCAAACTCTATCCAAGACCAAAAGAGAAATATTGTAGCCGCAACAAGAAGGATAATTACGCCTACAATGTAAGCCTTCGTAGGGTTATTGGTTGAACTAATATCTTTGATATGCGAAATTTTAAGAGTAATCTGATTTGAAAATGCACCAAAAATATTCACTGACAAATATTGGATTACACGACAAATTAATTCTGCATCGTGGTGTAAATATACACAATCTACTTCGTCAAAATAAGACCGCAAATCACATTCATCATAAGCATCGATTTCGTCTTCTGACATAATATCAGTATACATTTGAAGATAGACCCCAGATGGATTGTTTTCATCTTCCTCTCTATAAATAAGTCTTAAAGCCTCAGAATTTTCCAATATAGTTATTTCCAAGCATTCCTTTGTCTCTGTCGAATTTTGCTTTACCCTGTTCAAATAATCTTCAATTGTAACAAGCATATCCGTATCTAAATCTATTTTTAGATTGTCTATTATTGTTTTTAAGGGACTCTTTTCAATGGAAACCTGAGTAAAATAATTATATCTGCTCATATATTATTAATCTTTAATAAGTTAAATAAATGAATTTTATTTAGAAATATACCCTGTAGAGTATATATAGAATAACACCTATTATACATATAATCCATTCAATCTTTGAATAGCCCAATATGGTTCCATCATCGTCCTGAACTTCTTGTTCTACATAATCATTATCTTCTTCCCACTCCTCACTTCCTGTTTCTGGTATTTGTTTACCTATTGCCTTACACCATTCGTTGTATATTTTGTCGAAATCATTGCTGTTCCAACCAGTATCTCCATATTTCTTTGTTGCTAATGTTAAAGGCACATCTATACCAGAAGAAGTGCGTACAACAATTTGAATTATTATGTTATTTGCTTTAATAGTATATTTATCTTGTATTCCTTCTAATACACACATTGGAAATGTCGGATTTGCTTCTAAAGCTTTCTCTTCATCATTTCTGGAGATGCCAATACTTTCGAAATAGTCAGAATCTATAAAGACATTATAAAGAATCCATAGCGAACATTCATTGCCGTGATGTAAAAGGTATAGTTTTCTTCTCCTGTAAACATCTTTATCACTGTTTGATAAAAGAATCTGTTCTGCATAGTCATATGAATGTACTTCTCCGTCAAGGTTTGTATAAGTATTCATTGGTTTCCAACCATTATATACATCAACACGGTATAATTTTCCAGGATTCTCTTTATCTTCAATAAAACCTAGTTTATCTGCATGCATACCAGTGTTAAGATTCCAATAGCTCGTCAGGTTAAATTTCGTACTAGTCCTTGCTTCTTGATGCTTCCATTCATATCCATTCCAATATGTAGTAGCATCTCTCCATGTTTCCTCATATGTACGCCCTAATCCGATAGTATCTTTAGACACTAAACATATTTCATCGTTTCCTAAAGGATATATTATGTCTCCATTAAGATTAATAAGTCCATACATTTTTCCGATAGAAACCATTGTAAGCCCATCTCCTAAAGACTTAACATTATGGTAAATGGAAATTTTATCTGCATACTGTTGGGCACTTATCGTTCTTTGTCTAACGATACGTGCATCAGAAATTACTGAGCCTTCTTTTGATACAATAATTGTTCCGCAAAATAGACATCTTTTGTCGATTTCGCCGACTGCTCCGCAGGCAGGACATGGTGTAAATTGCTTAGACATATATCGTTGAAATTTAATTACTTGGTTCTATGGCTATTTTCTATCCAATCGCAAGCTTCTTCTCTATTAAGAAATAGATTATAGCTGCGAGTATATTCTAATCCAATATATTTCTGGAAAGACTTAGATGGAGACATAGTCGTACGCATCTCGTCAACATCAAGGACTTTTAACTCCTCAATTTCATAGACTTGATTTTCTCTATCAAAATGTGGATAATAAAGAATATCGCCTACCTCAAAATACATTTTACCATTTTCACGTGTAATCATAATACTTAAATTTACTTGATTTTCTTCGATGTAACATTTGTAGCGGTTAAAAGTACCAATTGGAAGGCTACGATTACAATCAGTAGTACATAGAACCAATTGTTGGACATGTCATTTTTTGCTATCAAGGCAATGATGTACTCAATGATTCCGCAGAATGAGTTTATTACGTACAAGGGGACTTTAAAACCATCTTTCATCTTAATTAGCTCGATAGACATTAGGATTATAGTCGTGAATATAATCGCTCCACTACTCATAAGAAGGTTAAATAAGTCATAAGAATCTAGCACTAGACCAAATGCAAGATTGGCGAATAAAAATATTACACCAAGTGTTACAACAATCTGTTTCATAATAAATTGGTTTATAATGTCGGAATAGGCGGTGGAACTTGTTTGAAATATGCTTGAAATTCAGGAAGCGTTGATAATGCGCCCCAGTTAGACATTCCTTCTTTCCATACATACGTGTCAGCAGTAACCATATTAGCTGCAATCATTTGTCTAATCTGCTCAGCGTTATATGGACCTTGCTGTGCGCCATTTATTACCAAATAGTATGATGCAACTGGAATCGGGGGAATTGTCGTTGGATTGACATTAAGATGTCCAGATGCTATATTTCCTACCTGAGTACCAACTGCTAATCCTGCTCCAAGTTGAAGCGATGACCCCATAATGCCTGCACCATTGGCTGCTGCTTTATCAAGGACACCGAAACTACGCTCCATTTGGTAGTTCTGTGTACCTACAACCGAGATTTTAGCTGCCAAGTCTTTGGCTTCTTTGAGTTTCTTGAAGCTCTCGTCGTCATCTTTGACCGATATTGACATTATGGTGAAATTGCTTAGCGTAACACCATATCTAAGGAAAAACTCATTAAGAGCCATCTCACTATATTGTGATAACTCGTCAACATAATTGCTGATACTAAGGACAGAAACATCATCTTGGGTTAATTTCTTTGAGATAATGCTTGTAAGTTTAGATATGATAATGCCTTTGAAATATTCCCTCAGCCTCTCAGTTGAGAAGGAAGACATGTTACCTACGAATGATTCCAAAAATACCCTAGGATTAGATATGGTAAATCCGTATTGTCCATATGCTCTTACAGGAACAATGATTTTGTATTTAGGGTCTTCAATGTGTATATTGTTTGCAGTACCCCATTTACAATCGAGAATAGAGACTTGATTTACAAACCAAACCTCGGCGTTAAAAGGACTCTCATCGTTGAAAACTTTGTTTAACAACTTGCCCAGAATAGGAATATTCTCGGACTTAATGGTATGTGTGCCACTTTGAAACTCATCTGCAATAACGCCGCCCTTAACAAAAAAAGCTGTTTGACTTGGGTAAACAATAAGTTGTGAACCTAGTCTCAGGGCGTCTGATTCAAATTTGTGTACAAGTTCATCTGTGTTAACTTGCCAAGAAATGACATCTGCAATGTTCATATCTTTAAAAGGATGCCCCAATTCCAAAGGATTCCTATTGGTTTATACAAAGAGAGCGTGGAACTGTATGCTCCACCTCTTAACGTACAGGCCCTAGGAAAACCTTTGTGAACAGATGTGGGAATAACAGCCCCACGCATATGCGTGGAGACCATTACACCTTCTCTTGTTCACTATATTGAAGTTTCCTAGGCTTCGTACGTACAAGAAGAAGACATAACGCCTCTATATCGTTTTCAAATGTCTTGGACAGATTTTTCCATCCAAACGCAAAGTTATAAAAAAAATCGCAACAATAACCAATAGAAGGCTATTAATTACGATTTACAATGTTTTAATTCTATTATAGTTACTAACATCTTTACCAGACTCTGCCTATCTCATAAGCGGATTCAATCTGAGACAGTATCTGTTCTACAAAAAGTCTAATATCTATATCGGTAGAGGGTTCGAATGTGTTGAATTTTATCTCACCGTTACCAATACACTGTGTAAGGCTAAATCTTTTCGATTCAGAGTCGAATGATAGCGTAAAGACTTCATTAACACCGTATCGCATCATTATCGCACCGCTTTCTCCTTTGTTAATCGAAGAACTGCAAAAATCCATGATGGTATTCTTGAACGCATCTTGTCTTGGCGAGGATGGAATGTGAACAATGCCATCTACCTTATCTATTATACCGATGAACTGGTCTCTGCTTTTGACAGGGTATATATTATCTCCAGTCTCAATATATCCGTTGATGTACGAGAAATCCTGACCGAACAAATCCATAACATCCACTCCTATTACATTCGCTATCCTTTCAAGCTGTTGAATTGAGGGGTTGGGATTTGCTAATAATTGAGATACAGCAGATGGAGTTACGCCCATTCCTGCAGCCAATTCTTTAATAGAGATTCCCTTCTCTTTTAGTATCTCTCTTACGATAATTTTTGCCATAGCGATGTCTATTTGAGTGCAAAGATAGTCAAATAAATTAGAAAACACTAAATTTTGCGAAAATAATTTAGGAAATACTTGCATAATAAATTAGAATACACTAACTTTGCATCATAAAAATAAGCGATAACTAAATATGGGGTTATAACAATGAAAGCAGAAGTTGGTAAATACAAGTTTGGACGCCATCGCTCAATGTGGGGCATTTGGCAGTACGATTGGGTAAGTGAAACAGGTTCAACTGCACGCTTCGTTAAGGATGTCAGAAGCTACGAAGAGGCAGTAGTCGAAGTTTACCGCTTGAATGGCTGGGGAACTCCCAAATATATAAAGAGAGTATTTTAACAAGGTATAATAAAAAATCTTACAGTTATGGAGACAATGGTAGTAGTAAACAACAAAACACAGCGTAGGGCAAATGTTATATACACTCGCACAAACTCAATGGAGATGGGTATGATTAAGGCGTTGATGATTGATGCTCTGAAGGCAAAGTTGCGTAGTGGTATTGCTCATTTTTGCTTTTTGAAAAAGGATGATACTCTTAGAGAGGCGTGGGGTACAACTGCTCACAATCTGATTAAAGCAAATGTTAATGGTAATGGCATAGATAGAGATTCTGTAAACTGCGTTTGCTATTGGGATGTAGAGAAGGGTGGTTTTAGAAGTTTACGCTTTGAGAACTTAGTTCAAGTGTTCTAATTATGGCAGAGTATATTTTACAGATTCTTCGTAGTCAGTTGATGGTGGTGTTCAGTTGGGGGTTAAATTCCCCAACATCACTACCTTGTGATAAGGGGTTGGCGTTTAGGGTTGATGGTTTTATGTTTCAGGGTGAGGTGAAGGTTATCTATAACGATGGAGCAGATTTGTTTGAAGTCCACCTAAGCAATGGTCATATCGAAGAGGATGTCTATGCTGATTGTCTTGTAGATGTTATTGACGGCTTGGTTGAGCGCACAGATGACTATTGTGAACGAGTTAAGAAAGAGTATGGACTTATCAATGGGTAGAGGTATGAAGAAGGTTTGTTTGCTATTAAGATGTTCTACATCCGTGCAAGACTATGAATATCAACGTAACACTTTGACGGATATATGCAATCGCAATGGATGGGAGATTGTACATACAGTTGAAAATAAGGTATCAGGTGCAAAGAAGAACGAGGAACGAGAGGAAATAATCGAGTTGCTTGATTATGTAAAGCACAATGATGTTGATATTGTAGTGGCAACTGAGGTTAGCCGATTAGGGCGTGATACCTTGGAAGCCTTGAAGATTATTGAAATTCTCAACGAGAACAAGGTTAATCTATACTTTGCGAACTATGGCATTGAGACATTATTGCCTGATGGCACGGTGAATCCAATAGCACGTCTGATACTTACCATCTGCCTTGAAATCTCAGCTTACGAGCGAAATCTCATTAAGTATCGCATGAAAGCGGGCTACGAGGATTACCTTAAAAAACGCAAGGAAAATCCAGAACTCCGCCTTGGGCGACAAGGCTACAAGAAGGATGAACAGTCGTACAGGGAGGATTATGCACAGGAACTCTCGCTGTTGAGAAAAGGCATCAGCCTACGCAACATCCAGAAGCTAACAGGAACAAGCGTTGGCACATTGCAGAAAATTAAGAAATACATATAGTTTTGGTTTAAGTAAGATTGAAAAGCATGAATAGCAGTTAGAGCATAAGAGATATAGCATATCTAATGCAAGGGTTTTACGCTTATCCCTGCCATACAAGGACATCAAAAAACGGTGGGCGAAAAACAAATAACCTCTATGCCTTAAATAGCGTATAGGGGAGTGCCAAGAGCACAGAATACTCAATATCAATGCTGAGTATAGAGAAATGTCGAGATATTCTTAAATCACATAATTACGATTTGACTAATGAAGAAATAAAACAAGTTAGAGAATTTCTATATCTATTCGCTGAAATTCAGATAAATGCAGAAAAAGAATTATTAAAAGATGAAGAATGTAATACTATATTGTAGGGTCAGTTCAGACGAGCAAAAAACAAATACGTCACTTGAATTCCAAGAGAAGAAGCTGAGACACTACTGTAATGAACATGGTTACAATGTAATTGCTTGTTACCACGAAGATTTCTCAGGCAAACATCATGATTTTGCCCGTCCTGAGATGAAGAAGATTCGTGATTACTGCAAAAAGCATAAGCATGAGGTTGATTTAATCCTGTTTCTCCGATGGGATAGGTTTAGTCGTAATCCCGAATTTGCATATATGTTCAAGCGAATGTTCTTGGACGATTGGGGTATTGAATTTAATGCCATCGAGAGCCCTATTGATTTTGGCGCAACTGAATGGTCGTCATTGCTGAGTAGTTATTGTGCGGCTGCACATACCGAGAATAATAAGATTAGTCGAAGAACAAGAGATGGTGTTCGTGAAACGCTACTCTCCGGTAGACTTGCAAATAAAGCACCAAGAGGCTACAAGAATGTACACATTACGGATGAAAATGGTAAAACCATATCCAAGACAGTTGAAATTGATGAAGGGAAAGCGTCTCTTATTAGGACTATATTCAACGAAGTGGCAAAAGGTATTGAAGCCCCGTGTGCCATTCGAAGAAGAATTGCGCCTGATATTCCTGAGAGCACCTTCCTCGATATATTACGTAATATATTCTATAAAGGTAAAATCCGAGTTCCTGCGACTAAAACAGAACCTGAGGTTATTGTTGAAGGATTGCACGAACCATTGGTGACTGAGGCGGTTTTTGATACAGTGCAGGATATTTTGGATGGCAAACGAAAGAAGAACCCCAAACTCACAAAGCCGATAAGGTCCGAATTTTATCTACGCAAGTTTTTGGTTTGTCCTCATTGTGGTAGAGCAATAACAGGAGCGACAAGTAAGGGTGGAAGCGGTGGAAAATATCCATACTACTTCTGTCCGACAACAGGGAAGCATATACGAATAAAAGCAGATGCGCTTAATTCCGCTTTTGTTGATTACGTTGGCAGCCTCCGCCCAAATCAGGCGATTATGCAGTTATATAAAGAGGTATTGCTTGATTTGCGTAAAGATAATGCAAGAGATATTAGGGCTATGATTGATGGCATAGATAAGGATATTTTGGAGATTAACGAACGAATGGATAAGATTGAGGACAAGTATCTTGATGGAGAGATTGACAACGATGCTTATAACCGAATGATTACGAGACAGAAGAACCAATTGAATACGCTGGTAAGCAGGAGAGAATTGCTCGAAACGTCCAATCGAGAAAAAATCGAACCGCAGTTAAAGTACTCTATTAACTTGATAGACAATATAGATAGGTTCTTTCAATACGCTCCCGCTGAGGCTAAGATAAAGGCATTAAGTTCGATTTTTCCTGAAAAAATTGAATTTGACGGAAATAATTTTCGAACTGTTAGTATGAATAGCGTACTTAGTCTAATATATCAGCAAACCAATGAGTTACGAGGATTAAATAAAAAAAGCGAGGAAAGTTTTTCAACTTTCCCCGCTTCTGTACCCGGAGCCGGGGTCGAACCGGCACAGGGGTGAACCTACTGGTGTTTGAGACCAGCGCGTCTACCGATTCCGCCATCCGGGCTGATGCTTTTTGCGGGAGCAAAGGTAGATATTTTTTTTTGATTTACAATAGTTTGTCAAAAAAAATCACTACCTTCGTATCTATATTTGACCAAACCTTAAACTACTATGGGAAATTTAACTTTTACGATGATTAAGCCCGACGCTGTTCGTGCTTCCAACCACGCCAAGATTCTGCAGCACCTTGTAGATGCTGGATTCCGCATTGTCGCTCTGCGTATGTGGTGTATGTCGCGCAATGACGCTAAGCGTTTCTACGCCGTACACACTGGCAAGCCATTCTTTGATGGTCTGATTGACTTTATGACTTCAGGACCGATTGTTGCAGCGGTGCTGGAGAAGGAGGATGCCGTTGCCGAGCTGCGCAAGACCGTCGGCGCAACCAACCCTGAGGCAGCCGAGGCAGGCACTGTCCGCGCACTCTATGGCACCAATGTTCAGCAGAATGCCATCCACGCTTCAGATAGCGACGAGAACGCAAAAATTGAGTGGCAACTCCACTTCAAGGATAGCGATATTATGCTCTAACAGAGATTGAACAACTTTATAAAACACCTAATAACAGCGTATACGAAACAGATATAGTATAACGACATATTATTAACGAGCTTTTAGCTCTTATTCCTGCTTCCAGAAATCCGCCAAATTTCAAGAAAGCCAAATGGGAATAAGTTTTGGAAGTTCACACCGTGTGGTGTGGGCTATCTATGCTTATACATTTGGTAGGGTCTTGGCGGAGCCTCTGGAAGATATAGGCAACAGGATAGTTTCACACCCTTTTTTTGCCTTACGGATAGAGCTATGGCGCAACACTACAGCTATGGCAAACGCAAACCTCACTCAAGCGAAGAAGGCGAAAAAGGATGAGTTCTACACTCAACTATCTGACATTGAGCGTGAGCTCTCCCACTACAAAGAGCACTTCCGTGGCAAAACAGTCTTGTGTAACTGCGACGACCCTCGCGTAAGCAACTTCTTCCACTATTTCGCCTACAATTTTGAACATCTTGGTCTCAAACGACTGATTACCACCTGCTACAAAAGTCAAGATATAGACTTGTTCAGTATGAATAGTAGCGAACAAGCCGTATACCTTATTTATGAGGGCGATATAGACGGAGACAAACTGCCATCGCCTGATGAGATAGGCGTACATCCACTCAAGGGGGACGGCGATTTTCGCAGTCAAGAGTGCATAGAGCTACTCAAGCAGGCTGATATTGTCGTTACAAATCCGCCATTCTCGCTCTTTCGTGAGTATGTTGCACAGCTAATAGCGTATGATAAGAAGTTCATTATCATAGGTCATCAAAATGCAATCACTTATAAAGAGATATTTCCGCTCATACGTGACAATAAGTTGTGGCTTGGCTACGGGTTTAAGGGAGGAGCTGCACATTTCATATCCAAGTATGAGGATGTTGCTACATCATCCAACCATAAAGCGGGTATGATAAGAGTGTCAGGAGTTGTTTGGTTTACAAATCTTGACCATAACAAACGCCACGAAGATTTAATCCTCTATAAAAGGTATACTCCTAACGAGTACCCAAAATATGACAACTATGATGCAATTGAGGTTTCAAAAACGGCAGACATTCCGCATGATTATAATGGAGTTATGGGTGTGCCAATTACATTTCTTGACAAGTATAATCCAGGGCAGTTTGAACTGGTAGGTATGGCAGAAGATAATGGTAAAGGATTTTCATTTGATGCAAATTGGGATGGTAAAAATCCTCACTGTGTTATAAATGGCAGAAATATGTTTAAAAGAATATTTATCCGCAGAATCAAAAAATAGAGACTTATGAAAATAGAGCTAACAAAAATAACCGTTAGGGAGCTGACAAAGGGCTATCGTGACAGCAACGAGGAGGGTATTGTCGGCTATAGTGGCTTGCTGAATATTCGTCCGAAGTATCAGCGCGAGTTTGTATACAACGACAAACAGCGAGATGCTGTGATAACGACCATAAACAACGGCTTCCCGCTCAATGTGATGTATTGGGCGGTGTGTGACGATGGTACTTTTGAGATTATAGACGGTCAGCAACGAACAGTGTCTGTGTGTCAGTATGTTGCGGGAGACTTCGCCTATAATTTTCGCTATTTCCACAACTTGCAACAAGATGAGCAAGAGAAAATTTTGGATTACGAGCTGATGATATACCTATGTAGCGGCACAGATAAAGAGAAGTTAGATTGGTTTAAGACCATCAACATTGCAGGTGCTAAACTGACAGACCAAGAGTTGCGTAATGCCGTATACTCAGGCTCGTGGGTTAGTGATGCAAAGCGTTACTTTAGCAAAAGCGGATGTGCTGCATACAAAGTTGGGGGCGACTATATGACAGGTTCTGCTATTCGTCAAGAGTATCTTGAGACCGCCATATCGTGGATATCCGAGGGCAATATTGATATATACATGGCAAAACATCAGAACGATGCCAATGCTGCTGAACTATGGTTATATTTCCAAGCCGTGATAAATTGGGTCAAAATGGTATTCCCAAAGTATCGCAAAGAGATGAAAGGCGTTGATTGGGGTGCTCTATATAACAGATATGGCAAACAACCATTTGATTCTCTGGCAATAGAGGAGGTGGTGGCGAAACTGATGCAGGACGAGGATGTAACCAATAAAAAGGGAATCTACAGCTACATCTTTGACCACAATCAACGACATTTGAATATCCGCGCCTTCTCAGAGAGGATGAAACGAGTCGCTTATGAACGCCAATTAGGCGTATGTCCTCTGTGTAATGAATATTTCCTCTTTGAGCAGATGGAGGGTGACCACATCACTCCGTGGAGCGAGGGCGGTATGACTATTGCCGAAAATTGCCAGATGCTCTGTCGCGATTGCAACCGTCACAAGAGTAATAAATAGCATTCGTGCTCAATTTGGCAACAAAAATGTTCACTTTGAGCATATCGCACAATTTTAACCCAAGCCACTCGTTATTGGTATGAAGATTGCACTTCAAAACAACAGCTGCGGTGGAAACTGCAAGCCGCAGTGAGGTTTCTTCATTTATTTAAGTTTGGGTTAGTAGTTTAGGGGAGCAATCCCCGAGGTAAGAGGTCGTTGAGAAACGCCCTCTTATTTTTTTGTAGCTCCCCTAAACTACTAACCCACATTTGTCCCATACATTTCCCATAATCGTGGTTTATTATTTATCAATCAGCACAAATCGGGTGGTGCGGCTATATTAGCTTTAGCGGTCACGGTCAATGCCGCAACCGCTAAAATCAGTGTCAAAATACACTTCATTACTCTATCACAAATGCACGTTATTCCCAAATATTTGTACTGCGTCAGCCGTACTGCGTAGCAAGGTGCCGACATCTATTCGCGCACCCGGAGCAGAAAGGGTCAGATTTTTCTGACCCTTTCTGCGACTAAGTCCCCCTTTGACAAAGGGGGATTTAGGGGGAATGTCAATATTTTTTACTAAAAAGTAGGTCAGTCGCTATACTCAACTTTCAGACCTCTGAAGGAGGCGCACGACAGATAGTCTGACTGCAAGTTTACTTGCAAAGTCAGCACTATCTGTTGGGCGGCAGCTTGCTGCTGAAAGTTGCAGCGCACTACTCTATATACAGTTTGCCGTCTGTTGGCTTAAGCACATCGGTAACCTTGCGGGTGGTGGTTTGTGGGATGAACAGCTCCTTGTAGCAGCGCAGGTCCTCGCAGCTGAAGCCAAGCGAGAGGCGGTAGTCGCCAGCTACGGTCTTCCATGCCGACTCCTGCTCGCTGAAGATTGCAAGGTCGTGGTCGCTGATGGCGATTGTCACCTCGCAGCTCTGGCCAGGCTGGAGCAGAGGTGTCTTGCTATATCCGCGCAGCTCCACCAGTGGGCGCTCGTGGTCTGGGTAGAGGGCTGTGGAGTAGAGTTGCACAACCTGCTTAGCCTCGCGCGAGCCGACATTCTTCACGCGGCAGCTAACGGTAATCTGCTCGTTCTGACGGCGGAGTTTCATATCGCTAAGCTCAAAGTCGCTATAGGTTAGACCGTGTCCAAATGGGTAGGCAACAGCGACCTTGCGGGTAGAGAAGTGGCGATAGCCGACAAATATATCCTCGGTATAGTTTGTATAGTCGATATTTGGCTGGTCGTAGTACTTATACTTGGTGCTATAGTTCTCGTAGGACTGGTTCAGACCCGTCTCAGGAACATTTACAGGGAAGTTCTGCGACGGCACATCGGCATACGACATTGGGAAGCTCATAGGCAGGTGACCCGAAGGGGATACCTTGCCCAGCAGAGCATCGGCAACAGAGTTTCCGCCCTCCTGACCAGGCATCCAGCAGACAAGGATAGCATCTACCTTATCGCGCCACGACGCCACCTCTACAGGACCGCTGATGTTGAGCACTACGACAACCTTCTTGCCCGCCGCGCGGAACTGACGGCTCACCTCGTTGAGCAGAGCGGTCTCGTCTATGCGCAGGTTAAAGTCGCGCTCCACATGGCGGTCAAAGCCCTCTGCCGAGTGGCGCGAGAATGTTATCACAGCAATATCTGCACGCTCGGCACTACCCTCAACAAGCTGACGAGGGTCCTTAACCTCATTAGGGCGCAGGGTGTAGTGCGTCCAGCGGCGGTGCTCATCCAGCGGAGCTATACGCTTGCGCTCCTTTGCCATGTGCTGCAGGTAGTAGTCGTCCAACTTCTTGTCAAGCACAATGCCGTTGGAGGTCATACCCTCGTGCATATCAACCACATAGGCCTTATTCACATCGCCCGAGCCGCGACCACCAGCGATGAAGTCGTAGCTACCCACGCCAAAGAGCGCAACCTTCTGACTTACAGCCATTGGCAGCGTTGCGTTGTCGTTCTTGAGCAGTACAAAACCCTCGCTTGCCACCTCGCGCGTAACGGCAGCGTGAGCCTTCAGGTCGGGCTTGTTGCTGAACTTATAACCCTTGAAGCGCGGAGTCTTGACAATAAGCTCCAGTATGCGAGTCACGCACTTATCAAGGTCTGCCTCCTTGAGCGAGCCATTTTTCACAGCATCCATAATCATGCCGATATGCTCCTTCTCGCCCGGCTGTATCATATCGTTTCCTGCCGCCATCTGCGCCGCAGGGTCTAAGCCGCCACCCCAGTCGGTGACAATCATACCCTGGAAGCCAAACTCGCCACGCAGCACATCCTCCAGCAGACCCTTGTCCTCAGAGGTGTAGCGACCATTCAGATAGTTGTACGAGGTCATGATGGTCCACGGCTGAGCCTCACGCACAGCAATCTCAAAGTTGCGGAGGTATATCTCGCGCAACGCACGCTGAGAGATGCGGGCGTCGTTTGCCAAACGGTTAATCTCCTGATTATTAGCGCAGAAGTGCTTCAGCGAAGTACCCACATCCTGACTCTCCACGCCATTGATAATCGCCGCAGCGGTCTTACCTGCCAGCAACGGGTCCTCGGAGTAGTACTCAAAGTTACGACCACAGAGCGGGTTGCGCATGATATTCACACCCGGCGCAAGCAGAATGTCTACGCCATACTCCTTAACCTCGTTACCCATCGCCTGACCTACGCGATAGATAATATCGTCGTTCCATGTCGCCGCAAGGTGCGTACCTACAGGGAAGCCGGTGCAGTAGTAGGTGTTAGGGTCGCCCTCGCGCGTAGGCTTTATGCGCAACCCCGCAGGACCATCCGCCATAACTATAGACGGAATACCCAGACGCGGAATTGGAAAGGTAATGCCCGCAGCACCAGGGACAATATGCTGAGTATCACCCACTTCGCCAGCAAAATTTATCTCCTTCATATCGGCACCAACAACAAGTTGCGCCTTCTCCTGCAGAGTCATCGCGCCGACAATCTGCGGAATGTTATCCTCGCGGAGCTTCAGCTCCTCTGCCACTGCCACACCACAAAAAAGTGCCACGGCTGTAATAAATATAGGTAATCGCTTCATAGGTTTGGTATTTTTCACAAATATAACAATTTTTTTCGGAAATTATTTGCATTTATCATTTTTGTCATTACCTTTGCAGTGTATTACTACACTAATACACTAAATGAACCTTAAAATTTTATATGCTTTATGATTGATGTTAGGAAGATGAGCTTTTGTTACTCGTCGGCGAGCAGGGTATTTGACTCTCTGTCGCTAACCCTGCCGTCGGGCGAGATTATGGGCTTACTTGGTCGCAATGGTGCGGGCAAGAGCACACTCATTAAGTTGCTTGCAGCGCTACTCACTCCGCAGAGTGGGCAGATAGAGGTCTGTGGCAACGGTCTATCTACAAGTAAGGCGGAGCTCTACAGCCGCATTATGGTCGTGCCCGAGGAGTTTGAGCTGCCAAGGGTTACCGTGGCGAGCTATGTAGAGCACACATCGCCCCTCTATCCAGCCTTTAGCCGCGAGCAGTTTGATAGCTACTGCAACACTCTGGAGGTTGATTGCTCAGCGCGCTTTGACCGCCTCTCTATGGGTCAGCGCAAGAGGGCATACCTCGCCTTTGCACTCGCCTGCAATGTGGAGCTACTGCTGCTTGACGAGCCGACAAATGGGCTTGACATAACTACAAAGGGTGCTCTGCAGTCTATCCTCGCCTCTTACATTGAGCCGAACAAGTGCGTGCTAATCTCTACCCATCAGGCGCACGACATTGAGAACCTTGTGGACCGCATAGTGATTATTGAGCAGGGCAAGATACTCCTCAACCATACCGTTATGGAGTTGCAGCAGCTCTTCGGCTTCGGCATTGTTGCTGGTCGCGAGGCTATCTACACCACCCAGAGCGTTGCAGGTAATGTGGGCGTATGGGCTGCCGAGGGTGACGAGGAGGGCAGATTTGACCTTGAACTATTGTTTAACGCAGCAATGAAGGCGACCGATGCTGTTTCTGCCGTAGTTGCATCTAAAGCGAAATAGGTATGAAAAACTTTAATTTTAACCGCTTCAAGACCTTCGCTCTCAAGCACTACTCGGAGTATGGGCGAAACTACAAAATATCAATGCTCATCCTTTTGGGCGTGTGGGGTATAATTGCTATTATGAAGCATTCTGGAATGATGGAAGAGGATATGCTTAACATAAAGCAGGTTGTCACCCTTGCCACCCTTATAGGTATGCTTAGCAACATCACCTCGTCATCTATGGGTAGCCTTGACCGCAAGAATAACATCATTGACCTTACGCTGCCCGTAACCACCCTTGAGCGATTTGTATTTGTGCTGCTCAACTCATTTGTTCTGGGCGTGGTCGTGCCTACATTTGTTCTTGACATTCCTGCGCAGCAGTTGATTCCTACCCTCTGCACAATGATTATGGCGCACGCCGCACTGATGGCTGTCGCCTGCTGGGGCAATAAGAGGGGCTACTCCTACCTTGTAATAGCATTTTTTGCCGTCGTTATCGGCATAACATCCCTCTTTGAGCAGATAGACATCTTCATCAGCTACGGCTATGGCAAGTTCTTCTCGCTGCTACCAAACGACTGGGCTGTATATATGTCCAACATCTACGAGACCGACGGCTTGGTCTATCGTTGGGACTTGCTGACCACTATCCCAGCGTGGGTGCACCTCGCCTTTAATGGCGCAATAACGGTAGGCCTTTACATTGTTTCATTCCTTAAACTGCGCGAGCGACAGCTATGAATTTTGATAACACACAACCGATATGGATGCAGATTTACGAGCTTATCCTAAGCCGTATAGCTGCTGCCGAGTGGGCCGAGGAGGAGAGAATACCCTCCGTGCGCGAACTGGGAGCGACACTTGTGGTAAACCCCAATACCGTTATGCGCACCTACGAGCGCCTTACAGAGCAGGGACTGATATATAACAAGCGAGGCATTGGCTACTTTGTCGCCGAGGGTGCAAAGGCCGCTGCAGCCGCTATCGCCCGCGAGAGATTTATCACAGAACAACTCCCACCACTCTTTGCACGAATGAAGAGCATCGGCATCACCGCCGAAGAATTTTTAACCATTTACAATCAGTACAACAATGAAAACGAGTAATAAAGTATTGATTGCCATAATCTTCCTGGCAATTATACCATCTATAGTAATCCTTGCGCTGGCAGTTAGCAACACCCGCCAGACGGTGCAGACAATAAACAATATCAACATCAGCAATATCCGCGTGGTAGATGCCCGTGGCGCAAACCTTTCGCTGGCAGATAACGACAAAGCACATGTCGGCACGGGACTGATTTGGATAGAGAGCAACATTAAGGATAAGGAGGAGGTTATAAAGGTCGTGGGCGATACCCTTATCGTCGGCAGTAATATCACCCGCCTATGCATACCAAATGCTGAGGTGCTCCTGCTCCCCGACAGCGTGGTAGAAAACCCATTCCACAGCAAGGATAATGGCTATGCCGTCTATGTAAAGAGCGGCTACGAAGATGGCGTAAAGAAGTAAAAAATATCCCGAAAAATTTGGAAAATCCAATTGGGGGGGGGTAAATTTGTACTCTACAACTAAATTAAAGTACCATGAAGAAGATTTTAATTTTGGCGGCAGCGGTGTTTGCACTTGTTGGTTGCGCGATTGAGGACAGACCAGAGATTTATATCAACGACGATAGCTACACCGTATCGTCACAGGGCGGTGAGCTGATTATCCCTGTAACCTCTACGGGCATTGACAATGTGGTTGTTCGCTACCAGCACGATAGGGATAACTGGGAGATTGACTCCGAGACCGGCGATATGACTCCTAAGCAGGGCTGGGTGAAGATTGTCAAGGTTATAAACGACTATCAGCCAACCCGCGACTTGGCACTGTGGACTTCGGGCATACAGATAGAGGTTGAGCCCAACACCACTGGCGTTGAGCGCACAGCACATATCACCGCCTACAGCTTCACTAAAGAAGATACGGTAACAATCAAGCAAGGCTTCTAACACAAAGGCAACCAAGAGGTTGCCTTTTGTGTTACTATTGGCTGTTGGCCGTTGGCCATTAGCCTTTTAGAGGTATCGCCAAAGGCGATAGTGTTTAAGGGGGCAATTTCTCGTCAGAGAGCAATTAAATCACCGTCCCAATTTCTCGTCAGAAGGCGGTAGATACAACGCTCGGCAAAAAATCCCAGCGATGGATAGTACTAAAGCGTACAGCCATTGCTGGGACTTTTTTGCTAGCGGAAGTAGGTATCCGCCTTATCACGAGAAATTATTTTCTAATTGCGGCTACACCTGGAAGCTCCTTACCCTCCATATACTCAAGCAGCGCACCACCTCCGGTAGATACATAAGATACCTTATCAGCGAGGCCGAACTTGTTGATACAAGCTACGGAGTCACCACCACCGATGAGTGAGTAAGCACCGTTAGCGGTAGCCTCAGCGATAGCCTCAGCAACAGCGCGAGAGCCGGTAGAGAACTTATTGATCTCAAATACGCCTACAGGGCCGTTCCAGAGGATGGTCTTGCTTGCGAGAATCTCCTCGCGGAACAGAGCCTTACCGCCCTCAGCGATATCAACACCCTCCCACTCTGCAGGAATCTCGCCTACAGGAGCAGACTGAGTATTTGCGTTCTCAGAGAAGTCGTCTGCGATGAGTGCATCTGGAGACATAACAATCTTGATACCCTTAGCCTTAGCCTTCTCAAGAATCTCAAGAGCTACAGGGAACATATCAGGCTCGCAGATACTCTTACCTACCTGGCCACCGAGAGCACCAGCGAAGGTGTAGGTCATACCACCACCGATGATAATCTTATCAACCTTCTCCATCAGCTTCTCAATGATGGTAATCTTGGTAGATACCTTAGAACCACCTACGATAGCTGTGAATGGACGCTGTGGGTTCTGCATCACGCCGTCAATAGCCTTGAGCTCGTTCTCCATAACATAGCCGAACATCTTGTCCTGTGGGAAGTAGTCAGCGATAAGAGCGGTAGAAGAGTGAGCACGGTGTGCAGTACCGAATGCGTCGTTGATATAGCAGTCAGCATAAGAAGCGAGCTTGCGAACAAACTCCTTCTGTGGACCCTCCTTGAGAGCCTTCTTAGCAGCCTTCTTCTCCTCGTCGGTAGCATCCTCAGCAAGACCGCGTGGCTTACCCTCCTCCTCAGCGTAGAAACGGAGGTTCTCCAGCAGCATTACCTCACCTGGCTTGAGGGCAGCAGCCATATCAGCAGCCTTCTGACCCATGCAGTCGCCAGCGAACATAATCTTCACACCCAGACGAGCCTCAATAGCAGGGATAATCTGCTCAAGAGAGAACTTTGGATCTGGATTCTTCTTAGGACGACCGAGGTGCGACATAAGAATTACAGCACCACCCTTCTCAAGAACCTTCTTGATAGTAGGGATAGCCGCACGAATACGAGTGTCGTCAGTCACCTGACCCTCACCGTTAAGAGGCACATTGAAGTCTACGCGGATAATCGCGCGCTTGCCAGTGAAATCATAGTTGTCAATTGCAAACATAGTGATTTGATTTTAAGTTTATAATTGTTTGTACACTTTCTGTCGCAAATTTACAAAAATTATCTGAAAATGCAAATTGACTTTTGTCTATTAACCATTGGCTCGTCTGCGACGACCCTTCCTCCTCGCGGCTCGGCATAAAAACAGAATCCCAAGGTTGTCCTCGGGATTCTTATTGAAATCTGGAATTTTAGAGAGATTTTTCAAGACTTGCATAATCAGCGAAGCAGGAGCATACTTTGCGTATGTGACTGTTGAAGCTGGTTATGCGTAACGCCGAAAAAGCCTCTAAAAACAGATTTACTACATCTTCTTGCCTACATTAGTACGCTTCGCACCCTTAGCTGCTGAAGCCTTAGCTGCTGTAGACTTTGGAGCCTTCTGAGTAGCCTTCTGGGTATCACCCTCCTCGCTGCTCTTCTTGCGTGAACGACGAGTCTTAGGCTTTGCCTCTGCTGGAGCTGGAGCGGCTGCTGGAGCTACGCCAGTGGTGTAAGCCTCGTTGAAGTCAACGAACTCGATGATACACATATCTGCGCCGTCACCAAGACGGAAGCCAGTCTTAAGGATGCGGGTGTAGCCGCCTGGACGCTCTGCAATCTTTGGAGCGATTGTACGGAACAGCTCTGTAACGGCCTCCTTCTGCTTGAGGTATGAGAATACTACACGACGAGAGTGGGTAGTGTCCTCCTTTGAGCGGGTTACGAGTGGCTCTACGAACTGACGAACAGCCTTTGCCTTCGCAACAGTGGTCTCAATACGCTTGTGGAGAATCAGGGACGATGCCATATTAGACAACATTGCCTTACGGTGGCCCGCCTGTCTGCCAAGGTGGTTAAAATTCTTATTGTGTCTCATTTGATTTAATCTTTATCAAGTTTGTACATAGATACATCCATTCCGAATCTCAGGTCGAGAGAAGCGAGCAGAGCATCAAGCTCTGTGAGCGACTTCTTACCGAAGTTACGGAATTTGAGCAGCTCGCTGCGATTGAGCTTAACCAGGTCGCCAATAGTCTCAACATCAGCTGCCTTAAGGCAATTGAGTGCACGAACACTCAGATCCTTATCAACGAGTTTAGTCTTGAGAAGTTGACGCATGTGGAGCTCTGGCTCGTTCAGATCGTTATCTGCGCTGGTATCCTCAAGGATGAAGTTCATCTTATCATCCGAGAAGAGCATAAAGTGCTGGATAAGAATCTTTGCTGCCTCGCTAAGTGCATCGTTTGGCTTAATAGAGCCATCGGTAGTAATCTCCAGTACGAGCTTCTCGTAGTCGGTACGCTGCTCTACGCGGTAGTCCTCGCGAGCCCACTTCACATTCACGATTGGGGTGAAGATAGAGTCGATAGGAAGTACGCCAAACTCAGCGTTCTCTGGAGCGTTCTCCTCTGATGGAACATAACCACGACCCTTACCGATGGTAATAGTCATCTGCATCTTAGTACCTGGAGCCAGGCGGCAGATAACGAGGTCTGGATTAAGAACCTTAAACGATGTAAGGAAGTTCGAGATATACCCTGCAGTAAGTTCCGTAACACCTGCAACATTGATAGATGCCTTTTCGGTCTCCTCATTATCTACGGTACGGATAAAGCGAACCTTCTTCAGGTTCAGGATGATATTAAGCATATCCTCCATCACGCCCGGAACAGCGGCTAATTCGTGGTCTGCACCCGCAACCTTGACCGTTGTGATGGCATAACCCTCCAACGATGAAAGCAGTACACGGCGCAAAGCATTACCGATGGTCATTGCATAGCCAGGCTCCAGCGGGCGGAACTCAAACTTTCCGTAAGTTGCCGTAGACTCCAGAATGCAAACCTCATCAGGTCTTTGAAACGCTAATATTGCCATAATTTTACTACAGTTTATTACTTGTTAATTACTACTTCGAGTACAGCTCGACGATAAGCTGCTCCTTGATGTTCTCAGGAATCTCCTCACGCTCAGGCTTCTGGAGGAACTTACCGCTAAGGGAAGCGCCATCCCACTCAAGCCAAGAGTAGCGGCTGTGGTTAGTCCCGAGAAGTGAAGAGGTGATAACCTCAAGAGACTTAGACTTCTCACGAACTGAAACTACATCGCCCTCACGGAGTGTGTATGAAGGGATATTGACAACATTGCCGTTCACGCAGATGTGACGGTGAGATACGAGCTGACGAGCAGCTGCGCGGGTAGGAGCGATACCGAGACGGTATACTACATTATCCAGACGGCACTCAAGCAGCTTGAGCAGGTTCTCACCTGTGATACCACCCATACGAGCAGCAGCCTCATAAGTACGAGAGAACTGCTTCTCAAGGATACCGTAGGTATACTTTGCCTTCTGCTTCTCTGTCAGCTGGACGCCATACTCAGTAACCTTCTTGCGCTTGCGTGCAAGACCGTGCTGTCCTGGTGGGACATTACGCTTGTCAAGACTCTTGTCAGCGCCGTAAATAGCCTCGCCAAATCTTCTGGCGATTTTGGTCTTTGGTCCTATATATCTTGCCATAATTGTTTTAACTTTTTGGTTTGTGTAATGTAAAATGTTATGCGACGATTATACGCGACGGCGGTTAGGAGCGCGGCAACCGTTGTGTGGCAGTGGAGTTACATCGATAATCTCGGTAACCTCAATGCCTGCGCCGTGGATAGTACGAACTGCACTCTCACGACCCTGACCCGGACCCTTCACATAAACCTTTACCTTACGCAGACCCATATCGTAAGCAACCTTTGCGCAATCTGCTGCGGCAGTCTGTGCTGCATATGGAGTGTTCTTCTTAGAACCACGGAAGCCCATCTTACCTGCAGATGACCAGCTGATTACCTCGCCGACCTCGTTGGTGATGGTTACGATAACATTATTGAAGGTAGAGTGTACGAATGCCATACCGGTCTGACCAACCTTAACAACCTTCTTCTTAACTGTTCCTGTTTTCTTTGCCATAACTGCCAATATTACTTAGTTGCCTTCTTCTTATTTGCTACTGTCTTCTTCTTACCCTTACGAGTACGAGCGTTGTTCTTGGTGCTCTGACCGCGAACTGGAAGACCAATACGATGGCGGATACCACGGTAGCAACCGATATCCATCAATCGCTTAATGTTCAACTGTACAAGCGAACGGCACTCGCCCTCTACCTTGATATCCATCTCGGCAATTGCAGAACGAATTGCACCTACCTGATCGTCTGTCCAGTCCTGAACCTTAACATCGTAGCTAATGCCACACTTATCGAGGATCTTCTGAGCGGTGCTACGACCAATACCGTAGATATAGGTCAAACCGATCTCGCCTCGCTTATTTTTTGGTAAATCTACACCGACTATACGTGCCATAAATTTTCTTTTTTCTAATTTTTAATCGTTTACTATTTACCCTTGGCGCATTTTGAACTTAGGATTCTTCTTGCAGATCACATAGAGCTTACCCTTGCGACGAACAATCTTGCAATCCTCGCTTCTCTTCTTGATTGATGCTTTTACTTTCATAATTAAGCAATCTTTGTGTGTTTGGTAAATTTATTTGTAGCGGAATGATATACGACCCTTAGAAAGGTCATAAGGAGTCATCTCCACCTTTACTTTATCTCCTGGAAGGATTTTGATGTAATGCTGACGCATCTTTCCGGAGATGTGAGCGATAATAACGTGACCATTGTCAAGCTCAACGCGGAACATTGCATTTGACAACGCCTCCGTTACGGTACCGTCTCTTTCAATAGCAGTCTGTTTTGCCATAGAGTTTTGCGCTTTTTTATTAAAGTGACTGTTCAATGATGCTGAAGTCTGTCAGCACATCGGGACCATCCTGGCGGATAGCAACAGCAAACTCAAAGTGTGCTGCCGGCTTGCGGTCGCGAGTACGCACGGTCCAACCGTCGCGCTCAAATACTACCGCTCTGCCTCCCATCGTAATCATCGGTTCTATGCAGATGACCATGCCCTGCTTGAGCATTGGGCCTCTGCCACGCATACCGAAATTTGGAACACCCGGGGCTTCGTGCATTTTTCTACCCAGTCCGTGTCCCTCCAGTTCGCGCACTACGCCGTATCCGAAACTCTCGGCGTAGTCCTGCACGGCTGCAGAGATATCGCCTACGCGATTGCCTGCCTTTGCCTGTGCGGTACCTCTATAAAGAGCCTCTTTGGTGACATCTAATAGTTGGCGCACCTCGGGTGCTACCTCTCCAACGGCAAACGTATATGCCGAATCACCAACAAACCCCTTCATAAATGTACCTAAGTCGACCGATACAATATCGCCCTCCTTAATTACGACCTTGTCTGACGGGATACCGTGTACTACCTGATCATTTACTGATATGCACGCCGAAGCGGGGTAGCCTTGATATCCAAGAAAAGCCGGAGTTGCACCGTGAGAACGGATAAAGTCCTCTGCAATTGTATCCAACTGCTTCGTGGTTACGCCCGGTTTAATGTGGCGACCAACCTCTGCAAGCGCACGGCTCACAAGAATGTTGTTCTCACGGAGCAACTCGATCTCTTCTTCTGTCTTCAGATATATCATCTTACTCTTTGCTAAACTATCGGCGACCCTGAATGCGTCCGGTCTTCATAAGACCGTCATAGTGACGATTCAAAAGGTGGCTCTCAATCTGCTGGAGAGTGTCAAGAACTACACCTACCATAATGAGCAGCGAAGTACCGCCATAGAAGTATGCGAATGCCTGCTGAACACCGAGGAACTTCATTGCAAGTGCTGGAAGAATAGACACAATAGCAAGGAAGATGGATCCTGGGAGGGTGATTCTTGTGATAATGTTGTCGATATAGGTAACAGTGCTCTTACCGGGCTTAACACCTGGGATAAAGCCGTTGTTACGCTTCATATCGTCAGCCATTTGCTGAGGGTTGATGATAATCGCTGTGTAGAAATAGGTAAACAGGATTACCAACACCGCAAGCGTAAGGTTGTACCATACACCTGTCATATCGGCGAATGCGCCGGCGAACTTAGGTGCTACATTGGAGAAGAGCATAGGGATGAACATCAGTGCCTGTGCGAAGATGATTGGCATAACGTTTGCCGCATTCATCTTGAGCGGGATGTACTGACGAACACCGCCATACTGCTTGTTACCAACGATACGCTTTGCGTACTGTACAGGCACCTTGCGGACCGCCTGCACCACTGCTATGGTTGCCATAAACACCAGGAAGAGGAGAATAAGCTCAATGATGATCATGATCAACGAACCTGTTGAGGTGTTGAGACGAGCACTGAGCTCTGCCAACAGGGCGTGTGGAAGGCGTGCAACGATACCGATCATAATGATCAGTGACACACCGTTACCGATACCCTTGTCGGTAATCTTCTCACCGAGCCATACTACGAACATAGTACCGGCGATGAGGATAATAGTGGCGTAGATGGTAAAGATGAATGTGTTACCATAGACAAAGGCATCTGGCATCTGGTGGTAAAGGTTTGCCACATAAGCCGGACCCTGAAGCGCAAGCACACCGATGGTGAGCAGGCGTGTCCACTGGTTCATCTTTCTACGGCCGCTCTCGCCCTCCTTCATTACCTTCTGCACTGCTGGTACCATCATACCGAGCAGCTGGATGATAATGGATGCGGTGATATACGGCATAACTCCGAGCGCAAAGATTGCGGCATTAGCAAATGCACCACCAGAGAATACGTTGAGCAGGCCCAGGAGGCTATTGCTGTCCATCTGGTTTGCCAGTGCCGAGCCCTCACCGAGAAGGTTAGGGTCGATACCCGGAATTACTACATAACAGCCCAAACGATATACAAGAATAAGGAGGCAAGTGTAGACAAGACGCTTGCGAAGCTCCTCAATCTTGAATATGTTTTTAACTGTCTCTACAAGTTTCTTGTTGGTTGCGAGCAGTGCGATAATAATCAGAAGCAGCGCACCAACAATCAGATAACTTTTCATTTTATTTAGGTTTTAGCCTGGTTTACAACTTTACAACGCTACCACCTGCTGCTACGATAGCTGCCTCAGCGCTCTTAGAGAAAGCGTGAGCAGTAACAGTCAGAGCCTTAGTAAGGGTACCGTTGCCGAGAATCTTAACACGGTCGTTGCCTGATACGAAACCAGCAGCAACCAGAGTCTCAAGATTTACCTCTGCAATCTCGCTCTTTGTAGCGAGCTCCTCAAGGATAGAGAGGTTGATAGGCTTAAACTCTACTCTCTTCAGGTTGGTGAAACCAAACTTAGGAAGGCGACGCTGGAGTGGCATCTGACCACCCTCAAAGCCGAGCTTACGAGAGTAACCAGAACGCGACTGAGCACCCTTGTTACCACGAGTTGAGTAACCACCGTGTCCCGAACCTGCACCGCGACCAACACGCTTGTCGTGGTGTGTAGAACCCTTTGCGGGTTTAAGGTTATTGAGTTCCATTTAATAATCCTCCTTCTTATTCGTTAACTTCTTCAACTTTTACAAGGTGCTTTACGCGCTCAATCATACCGAGGATGATTGCAGAATCGCTATGCTTAACGCTCTGGTTCATCTTACGAAGACCAAGTGCATCAAGATTTTTGCACTGCTGTGCAGTTGCACCGATGCGGCTCTTTATCTGTGTAATCTTCAATGTTGCCATAACTGTTCACAAATTAACCGTTAAACACCTGATTGAGGGAGATTCCACGAGTCTGAGCTACAGTGTATGCGTCACGAAGCTCGCAAAGTGCTGCTACAGTTGCCTTTACAAGGTTGTGTGGGTTAGAAGAGCCCTTGCTCTTTGCCAACACGTTCTTGATACCAACTGACTCAAGCACTGCACGCATCGCACCACCGGCGATAATACCGGTACCTGGGGCTGCTGGGCGAATCATCACCTCAGAACCACCGAAGCGCATCTCCTGCTTGTGTGGAATTGTTCCGTTAATTACTGGAACCTTTACAAGGTTCTTCTTTGCATCCTCTACACCCTTAGCGATGGCAGAGGTAACCTCGGCAGCCTTACCAAGACCGTAGCCTACTACGCCGTTCTCGTTACCAACCACAACAATTGCAGAGAAGCTGAATGTGCGA
>JAFTOU010000015.1 GCA_017463615.1 Alistipes sp.
TTTTGTTTGGTGCTCTGATGTCTTGATATACGCAAATTTTGCGCAAATGCCTCGAAAAGCTAGGGTTAATGGACAAAACGTGTTGATGATTTCAAACGTTTTCGCAGGTCAAGGTACATAAAAGTGGCTTCAAAGTTGTTTCGGGCAACTTTGAGGGTGGACAAAACGTGTTGATAAATCTCTTCATAACCCCAGTTCAAGTGCGATAAAACAGCCCTGAAAGTTGTCCGCGGGACAATATCGGGCATGAATACCCCAAAATGCTCTTTGTGCGGGGGCAAGATGGTACGGAACGGCAAGACTGCTGCAGGATCGCAGCGATGGCTTTGCAAGTCTTGCAGGGCGACCGAAACGCACAGGATCGACAACTCCGCAAAGCTCCTCAAAGCCTTTCTCGGATGGCTTCTGTCGCGACAAAGACAGTCAGATATGCCGGGCGGCGGGCGCACATTCAGGAGGAAGTGCGCGCCCTTCTGGGAGATTTGGCCGATGCCGCCGTTTGTTGATGAGGTCTTCCACTATGTCTTTGTCGACGGTATCTACATATCCAGAAACCTTGTCGTGCTCATCGCCTACAGCGGTAGACACGTCTTGGGCTGGTACCTGGCCCGCAGCGAGAACTCGCGTGCTTGGGAGGCGCTTCTCTCTCGCATCGCCCCGCCTGATGTTGTGGTGACCGATGGAGGTCCTGGCTTCGAGAAGGCAAGGCGTAGGGCATGGCCTAATACCAAGGTACAAAGGTGCACCTTCCATGCTTTCTGCCAGGTGCGCCGCTACACCACATCTCGCCCAAAACTGCAGGCGGGAGCCGAGTTGTTGGACATCGCAAAGGCTCTTCTTAAGGTCGAGAGTAAGCCTGACGCACAGCTATGGGCAGAGATGTATTTGGACTGGTGTGAAAGATGGGATGACTTCCTGGCCGAACAGACCGTCGACGAGGAAACGGGTAAGCACCACTGGACTCACGACCGACTCGTTGATGCTAGAGCGTCTCTGAATAGACTCATGAACAAGAGAGTGCTGTTTACCTACCTTGACGAGGAGTTGGTCTTAGAGGGCTCCGTGCCAGCAACCACCAACTCTATCGAGGGCGGTGTTAACGCGCAGCTAAGAAGCATGCTCAGGGACCATCGCGGGCTGTCAGCGCTACGCAGGGTAAAGGCTGTATTCTGGTGGTGCTACATGCATACCGAATGCCCCTTAAGCGCTTCAGAGATACTCAACGTGATGCCCACAGACCAGGATATAGAAAATGAGTACAAGGCTATCGAAGAGGAGAAGAGGAGAACGTCCACAATCCCGCAGTGGGGCGACGCGGTAGTGTGGTCGGAGTTCCATCACAGCAGTCCTTGGAGGCATGACTGGGACTAAGGCGCCATCAACACGTTTTGTCCATTAACCCAAAAGCTAGCCTGCCTTCACTTCTACGATGCGGCCTTTTTCGCCTTCGCTACTGCCGAAAATGTCACCGATAAGAGCAGCGGCCTTGCTATCGTTTTGCGGAACGAAATGAGAATACAAGCCAAGGGTCAAGGATGCGCTTGCATGCCCCAGCCTGCCTTGTACGGTTCGCAAGTCCACTCCATTTGCTAGTAGCTGGGTTGCTTGGGTATGTCGCAGGGAATGGAAACACAGCCCTTCGAAGCCGTTTTCTGCCGTGAAGCTTCGCCACCATCGGGAAAAGTTCGAAGGAATGAGGAACGTGCCTTTGCTATCGCTTATGGCAGGTGTAGAGCCATTCTGCTTGATGCCTAGCTTGCGCAGTTCGCGCGCCTGGTATTGTTTCCATCGTTTCAGGGCAGATACCGTGGCAGCATCAATGCTCACAATGCGCCGACCTGCACTTGTCTTTGGTTGCTTTACTTCGCCACGCTCCGTGACGCTTTGCAGGATGGCAAGCGTGCCTTCTTCAAGGTCGATAGCACCCCAGCATAAGGCCAACACTTCGCCACGCCTCGCGCCCGTTGCAAGGCCGATGCGTGCAGCCATTGTGCAGGCAATCGGAGCAAGGCCTCGAAGGTACGTTCTTGCAAACAGGTTTCCGCGCTCCGTTTGCCGCTCTTCCTTTTCTGCCTCTTCGATGTAGGCTTGCTCTTCGGCTTGAGCAATACAGCGGAGCAAGCGTGCGCCTTCGGATGCGGTAAGGCTATCCCTAGTGTTGTTGTTAGGCCGTGGAGCCTTCACTCTTGAGCATGGGTTACGTCTGATTAGTTCATGCATTTCTGCTTGCTTCAAAATCTGATTAAGCGTGATATAGAACCGCCGAAGTGTTGAGCCTGAAATCCCTCTATCCTCTTTGGCCTTCACTAGAAGGCTATCGACCATTGAAGGGGTAATGTCGGCAATCGCAACACCTCCCAGGTACTTACACAGCACCCCGACCGTATAGCCATCACTCTTGATGGTGTTCTTGCCAAGAGTGCCGTCATGCTTGCGCCGCTCTAGCCATTGTGCGGCATAATCCGCGAATAGTGTTTCGCTTGCCTTCAAATCTATTCCGCCTTCAATGATGCGGAGTAGTTCATCACGCTTGCGCCTTGCGTCTGCCTTCGTGCCGTGCACAGTTACCGTTTTTCGTGGGTATCGTTTCGCTACTGGGTCAAATCCTAGTGAAACGGTAATATCCCAAATGAAGCGACCTTGTGCATCCTTCGCAGGCTTCCCATCCTTCACGCGCTGCCTTATTTGTCCATCACCTTTTGCCATCTGTTCACCTCCGATGCTCTTAGAAGGGGATATTCCGTTCAAAAATAGCTTCTGCTTCTTCGTATGGCTCACCTGTTCTTAAAGCGGCAGCGTGCTCTGTGAGTTTGAATTCTTCATCTTCTTCGTTGCATGCTTCTGCTAGGTTTTCCCGTTTCCAAACAGAAGGGATGCCTTCGCCGTTTGCTATACCTTGCCACTCAATAGAAGCACAGATGCCACCAATGCTTGCAGGATAGAACGACTTCTCAAGAACAAGGCTAATAGCCATAAACTGTGCAGCATCGGGCATCTGCTTGCCTTGCTCAATCTTGTACAAAGTATCTTTGCTTATGTGGTATCTAGTACGCCTCCATATAGTGGCAGAGAACGCTTCCGCAGTTTTGTAGCCCATCTTGCGCCGCGCGTTTTTAACCAGCGCTCCGTATAGGCTCCAATCAAATAATGAGTTCTGTTCTTCTTTGTTCATAAGCTATCCTTCGCTAAATTTTCCAAATTTGGTATTGATAACTATTGCACATTAGCATTAGACTGTCAATCGGATATTAGCTAATATCGCGAAAATTAGGAGGTATAACTAATGATTAGGCTTAAGTATCTACGACAAGAAAAAGGCTTATCGCAGCGTGCATTACGCGACCGCTCCAAGGTTGGAGTGTTCTACATTGCTAATGCGGAAACGGGCAGGTTCAAGCCTTACGACAAACAGCTAGAGGCTCTTGCTGCCGCTCTTGAATGGAAGGGCAAGCCATCCGACCTTTTAGAAGAAGTAGAGGTGCGATGATGAGCACCTCATCCTTCAAAGCCTATGGGGCAAGCGGCACCCAGGCACCAGAAGTGGCAGGGATGCTTGAAGAAGCACCCGACTTGCTCACGGTTCAGAACATAGCCGAAGTGCTCCAAGTATCAGAGCAGAGCGCAAGAGCATACTGCCGTGCTGGGATGTTGCCGCATGTTCAAATCGGCCGCCGCTTGTATGTACCAAAGGCGCAGCTTGTGGCCTTCATTGAGGCAGAGTGCACCCGAAGCGTTCAACCTTTACAGGGGGTGTTATAGGATGCCGAAGCGATACAGCGAAACAGGCCTCGCAGCCCTTCGTGAAGGCCTCGAAGAATACCTCACAAAAGAATGCGGAGTGCCTGCCACCCGCCGCCCCTTCCGTTGCATCAGTAAAGGCCACAAGGACAAGCACCCTTCTATGAGTATTGTACCAGGCAAGCATGCCGTCAAGTGCCATGCTTGCGGATGGTATGGGGATGTGTTCGCAGTAGCACAGGAAGTAGAAGGGCTGCAAAGCTTCCCAGAGGCCGTGGAGGCAGTAGCCCGTGCCCTGGGTCAATCTTTACCCGAAGGAATAGAAGAGCCGTTCAGAGCCTCCCAGAAGCCCCAGGAGCCGCTATACCCTGTACCATCAATGCCCCAGCACCCAAACATTATAGAAGCCGTTCAGGAAGCCTTCATGCGCCTGTATTCCATGGAAGGCCGTGCAGGTTTAGCCTACCTAGAAGCACGGGGCTTTTATCCCGATGATATTACACGGAACGGCATAGGATATGTATCCGACCCAGCACAGCTTGCCCCTGGGATGTTCAAGGTCGCACCTTCCGACTATGAGCAAGGCTTCCTGGTGTTGCCTGCCATGAATGCAGAGTGCACAGCCTGCCATTATGCGACCCTTCGACCATTGAAGCCGAACCCAGTACACAAGGAATGGAACCCCACAGGCACCCGTGCTCTTTGGCATGAATGGGCACTCACAGGCGATGCAGCAGGCAAAGAAGTGCTTGTTGCCGAAGGTATCTTCGATGCTATGAGCCTTGAAATAGTGGCGCATGATTACGATACCGAAGCAGGAAGGCTCTTGCTTCGCGACCCGTGGCAGCGGCCGTACTTGAAGCACCCGCCCGTGGCACTCTTAAGCACTTCTGGGGTGCGCCGTTTTCTTGCCTTGATTTACTACACACCAGCAAAGAAGCGCCCTTCGCGCGTGGTCGTTTCTCTTGATGCAGATACAGCAGGCCAAGAGGCAGCCGCCGAACTGTTAGCAGGCCTCGATGCTTTAGGCGTGCCATGCTCTAACATGCGGCCATTTCCTGATGGGTGCAAGGATGCTAACGAATGGCTGCAACACCTACGGCAGGTGGCGTGATGAGCATCGTTGATGAGATGGCAGAAAACTATGAGCCTTCGGAAATCGTGAAGGCTACGCCTGGGCTGCCTGATACCAGCGACCCTAAGCAGATATACGGAGCCGTTGCCCTTGCTTCCCAGGATACAGGCCTCGATGCCATCGCATATAACGAAATGGCAGGCAGGCCATATGTCCGCGGGGTGCTTCCGTGGTCGAGGAAGAACGAACACCGACCTTTTACCGATGTTGATTTTTCCCACTTCACGGCCTACATGCAGTACAAGTACGAAATCACAAAAAACAAAATGGAGGATGTCATGAAGATATTTAGCTACACCAGAAAATACAATCCTGTTTTGGATGCCTTGGATGCGCTGCCCGACTGGGATAATACCAGCGACCGTGAACGCCTCTTCATTGATTACCTAGGGGCAGCAGATACCCCATACACCAGAGCAGTAACGGCCTTGTTTTTCAATGGTGCAGTATCACGTGCATATGAGCCTGGGTGCAAGTTCGATTATTGCCTTGTGCTTGTCGGCTCCCAGGGTATCGGCAAAAGTTCACTTGTCCGTGCTCTTGCCTTGCGCGATGAGTTTTTCCTCGACAATCTGGGCAACCTTGGAAACAAAGAAGCAGCCGAAAACCTGCAAGGCCGCTGGGTTGTTGAAATTGCCGAACTAGCAAGCTTCAACAAGAAGGATGCAGCTACTATTAAGCTGTTCATTTCCCAGCAGTACGATACATATCGCGCGCCGTATTCCCGCTCTTCAGAGCAGCATCCCAGGCGTTGTGTTTTTGTTGGCACTACTAATGAAACAGGCTTCCTTAAAGACCTCACAGGCGCGAGGCGTTTCCTGCCCATTCAATGCAGCGCACAGCAGGCCACAAAGGATGTGCTCGACCGTGAAGCACTCACAGCCGATATAGAGCAAGCATACGCACAGACTTTGTGCGAGTACCGCAAAGAAGGATGGTTGCCACTTGTACTGCCTCACGATGTTGCAGCAGATGCGCTCCGAGTTCAAGAAGAGTACGCTGCCGAAGATGCGCGCGAAGGCCTTATAAGGGAATGGCTTGAACCGAAGCAAACCGAAGGCAGCAGGATATGCATCCTGCAAATCCAAGAGGAAGTGTTCAACCTAGACCGCTCACAAGCCAACAACACCCAAGGCAAGGCCATGCAAGGCGAACTACGGCAGATGTTAGATAACAAGTTCCCAGGATGGATGCGTGCCCCCAAGGGAAAGCGTGCCACCATACCTGGGTATGGGCAGCAAAACTACTGGGAATACCATACCAGCTAGACCCAGAGCACCTCTAGTGCACCTCATGTGGGGGTGCGCTATGGGTGCGCTGCCTTTTTCATCTGGGGTAACACTCCAAGTAGAGCACCTAGAGCACCTAATCAAGAAGAAAAGCAATACCAGTAAAAAGGTAATATAGAGCGAAGGTGCGCTAGGTGCGCTTCTTCCCAGGTCAGAAGGTAGTGCACCCTGTATAGGTTTCAGAGCATAGCCCCTTCAAGGCCAAGCCTCGCGCCATCGCAGGCAGGCGTGAAGGGGTCTTGAAATCTTTATCCCTCCGCCCGTACCCCCCTCTTTCGCACTTGCCATTATTTATCCCTCCGCAAAAAAGGGTTTTGGTTTGGGGTATAACGCCATGTGGAAAACAGACCGTGTGTAAAAAGGCTATATGCCAAAGGGCACGCCATGAAATGATGGGCAGGGGGTACCCCCTCCCTACCCACACAGGCACCTACCGTCCACCCAGCGCCTCTACACACACAGAGATTTTTCATTCCGATTTATACGCAAATTTTGCGCAAATGCTCTTCGACCTTGTTGTATATCACTATCGCCTCTTATGTGTAGAGCCTGGGCAAATAGCGCTTGTTCGTTCTACTTAAAACCCGAATGGAGCCTCTTACAAGCAGTAGGTCGCAGGTTCAAATCCTGCAACGCCCACCAGGAAAAAGTGCAGGTCGCAAGTGGTGTTTGCTTGCGACCTGCTTTTTTGTTTGGTGCTCTGATGTCTTGATATACGCAAATTTTGCGCAAATGCCTCGAAAAGCTAGGGTTAATGGACAAAACGTGTTGATGATTTCAAACGTTTTCGCAGGTCAAGGTACATAAAAGTGGCTTCAAAGTTGTTTCGGGCAACTTTGAGGGTGGACAAAACGTGTTGATAAATCTCTTCATAACCCCAGTTCAAGTGCGATAAAACAGCCCTGAAAGTTGTCCGCGGGACAATATCGGGCATGAATACCCCAAAATGCTCTTTGTGCGGGGGCAAGATGGTACGGAACGGCAAGACTGCTGCAGGATCGCAGCGATGGCTTTGCAAGTCTTGCAGGGCGACCGAAACGCACAGGATCGACAACTCCGCAAAGCTCCTCAAAGCCTTTCTCGGATGGCTTCTGTCGCGACAAAGACAGTCAGATATGCCGGGCGGCGGGCGCACATTCAGGAGGAAGTGCGCGCCCTTCTGGGAGATTTGGCCGATGCCGCCGTTTGTTGATGAGGTCTTCCACTATGTCTTTGTCGACGGTATCTACATATCCAGAAACCTTGTCGTGCTCATCGCCTACAGCGGTAGACACGTCTTGGGCTGGTACCTGGCCCGCAGCGAGAACTCGCGTGCTTGGGAGGCGCTTCTCTCTCGCATCGCCCCGCCTGATGTTGTGGTGACCGATGGAGGTCCTGGCTTCGAGAAGGCAAGGCGTAGGGCATGGCCTAATACCAAGGTACAAAGGTGCACCTTCCATGCTTTCTGCCAGGTGCGCCGCTACACCACATCTCGCCCAAAACTGCAGGCGGGAGCCGAGTTGTTGGACATCGCAAAGGCTCTTCTTAAGGTCGAGAGTAAGCCTGACGCACAGCTATGGGCAGAGATGTATTTGGACTGGTGTGAAAGATGGGATGACTTCCTGGCCGAACAGACCGTCGACGAGGAAACGGGTAAGCACCACTGGACTCACGACCGACTCGTTGATGCTAGAGCGTCTCTGAATAGACTCATGAACAAGAGAGTGCTGTTTACCTACCTTGACGAGGAGTTGGTCTTAGAGGGCTCCGTGCCAGCAACCACCAACTCTATCGAGGGCGGTGTTAACGCGCAGCTAAGAAGCATGCTCAGGGACCATCGCGGGCTGTCAGCGCTACGCAGGGTAAAGGCTGTATTCTGGTGGTGCTACATGCATACCGAATGCCCCTTAAGCGCTTCAGAGATACTCAACGTGATGCCCACAGACCAGGATATAGAAAATGAGTACAAGGCTATCGAAGAGGAGAAGAGGAGAACGTCCACAATCCCGCAGTGGGGCGACGCGGTAGTGTGGTCGGAGTTCCATCACAGCAGTCCTTGGAGGCATGACTGGGACTAAGGCGCCATCAACACGTTTTGTCCATTAACCCAAAAGCTAGCCTGCCTTCACTTCTACGATGCGGCCTTTTTCGCCTTCGCTACTGCCGAAAATGTCACCGATAAGAGCAGCGGCCTTGCTATCGTTTTGCGGAACGAAATGAGAATACAAGCCAAGGGTCAAGGATGCGCTTGCATGCCCCAGCCTGCCTTGTACGGTTCGCAAGTCCACTCCATTTGCTAGTAGCTGGGTTGCTTGGGTATGTCGCAGGGAATGGAAACACAGCCCTTCGAAGCCGTTTTCTGCCGTGAAGCTTCGCCACCATCGGGAAAAGTTCGAAGGAATGAGGAACGTGCCTTTGCTATCGCTTATGGCAGGTGTAGAGCCATTCTGCTTGATGCCTAGCTTGCGCAGTTCGCGCGCCTGGTATTGTTTCCATCGTTTCAGGGCAGATACCGTGGCAGCATCAATGCTCACAATGCGCCGACCTGCACTTGTCTTTGGTTGCTTTACTTCGCCACGCTCCGTGACGCTTTGCAGGATGGCAAGCGTGCCTTCTTCAAGGTCGATAGCACCCCAGCATAAGGCCAACACTTCGCCACGCCTCGCGCCCGTTGCAAGGCCGATGCGTGCAGCCATTGTGCAGGCAATCGGAGCAAGGCCTCGAAGGTACGTTCTTGCAAACAGGTTTCCGCGCTCCGTTTGCCGCTCTTCCTTTTCTGCCTCTTCGATGTAGGCTTGCTCTTCGGCTTGAGCAATACAGCGGAGCAAGCGTGCGCCTTCGGATGCGGTAAGGCTATCCCTAGTGTTGTTGTTAGGCCGTGGAGCCTTCACTCTTGAGCATGGGTTACGTCTGATTAGTTCATGCATTTCTGCTTGCTTCAAAATCTGATTAAGCGTGATATAGAACCGCCGAAGTGTTGAGCCTGAAATCCCTCTATCCTCTTTGGCCTTCACTAGAAGGCTATCGACCATTGAAGGGGTAATGTCGGCAATCGCAACACCTCCCAGGTACTTACACAGCACCCCGACCGTATAGCCATCACTCTTGATGGTGTTCTTGCCAAGAGTGCCGTCATGCTTGCGCCGCTCTAGCCATTGTGCGGCATAATCCGCGAATAGTGTTTCGCTTGCCTTCAAATCTATTCCGCCTTCAATGATGCGGAGTAGTTCATCACGCTTGCGCCTTGCGTCTGCCTTCGTGCCGTGCACAGTTACCGTTTTTCGTGGGTATCGTTTCGCTACTGGGTCAAATCCTAGTGAAACGGTAATATCCCAAATGAAGCGACCTTGTGCATCCTTCGCAGGCTTCCCATCCTTCACGCGCTGCCTTATTTGTCCATCACCTTTTGCCATCTGTTCACCTCCGATGCTCTTAGAAGGGGATATTCCGTTCAAAAATAGCTTCTGCTTCTTCGTATGGCTCACCTGTTCTTAAAGCGGCAGCGTGCTCTGTGAGTTTGAATTCTTCATCTTCTTCGTTGCATGCTTCTGCTAGGTTTTCCCGTTTCCAAACAGAAGGGATGCCTTCGCCGTTTGCTATACCTTGCCACTCAATAGAAGCACAGATGCCACCAATGCTTGCAGGATAGAACGACTTCTCAAGAACAAGGCTAATAGCCATAAACTGTGCAGCATCGGGCATCTGCTTGCCTTGCTCAATCTTGTACAAAGTATCTTTGCTTATGTGGTATCTAGTACGCCTCCATATAGTGGCAGAGAACGCTTCCGCAGTTTTGTAGCCCATCTTGCGCCGCGCGTTTTTAACCAGCGCTCCGTATAGGCTCCAATCAAATAATGAGTTCTGTTCTTCTTTGTTCATAAGCTATCCTTCGCTAAATTTTCCAAATTTGGTATTGATAACTATTGCACATTAGCATTAGACTGTCAATCGGATATTAGCTAATATCGCGAAAATTAGGAGGTATAACTAATGATTAGGCTTAAGTATCTACGACAAGAAAAAGGCTTATCGCAGCGTGCATTACGCGACCGCTCCAAGGTTGGAGTGTTCTACATTGCTAATGCGGAAACGGGCAGGTTCAAGCCTTACGACAAACAGCTAGAGGCTCTTGCTGCCGCTCTTGAATGGAAGGGCAAGCCATCCGACCTTTTAGAAGAAGTAGAGGTGCGATGATGAGCACCTCATCCTTCAAAGCCTATGG
>JAFTOU010000024.1 GCA_017463615.1 Alistipes sp.
GAAGTCGCTCGCATATTGGGTGTATCGGCATTTGCTAAAACACCCATTCGGGAATTGCTTGCAAACGACCAACAAACAATCGAAAACCAAAATGTCAAAGAACAAAAATTATTTTAAGTAAAATTTATCGCACCAGTACTAATGAACTGATAGAAATTTTCAGAAACAGAGAATCTATAAATAAGGCTCTAAAGAGAAATATTCGCGAAGAAATATATTTCAATATTTCTTATTGGCTACCAGAAGCTACACCTACAACAATAAACTCTAAAACTCTTGAGAAAAAGCAGAGAGGAAATAGTTACACATCTTACTTCATACTTATCAAGGAGTTTTAACAACAATGGCTGTCAAAATTGACAGCCATTGTTGTTATATTGCTCGGTTACAGCAGGTTGTAGAGTTGGTCGCGGAGGCGAGGGGTGAAGCCCGCCTCGCGGATGGCGCGCTGGATGCCGTCGGCGTCAAAGTGGTTATCGGCGCCGGCGGAGCTGACGACATTCTCCTCAATCATTATAGAGCCGAAGTCGTTTGCGCCGCTATGCAGGGCAATCTGAGCCGTCTGCTTGCCGACCGTAAGCCACGAGGCCTGGATATTTCGGATATTATTGAGCACAAGGCGGCTGATGGCGATAATGCGGATATACTCCAATGGCGAGAAGTGGGTCTTAACGCCCTGAGCCTCAAGGCGCGTGCCTGTAGAGCGGAATATCCACAGGATAAATGCCGTAAAGCCGTAGTGACCCTCGGGAACGGCAGCCTGCAGGTCGCGGATGCGGATAAGGTGCTCAATACGCTCGGCAGGGGTCTCAATATGTCCATACATCATCGTTGCCGAGGTTGGCAGGTTCATAAGATGCGCCTCGTGCATAACCTGCAGCCACTCCTCCACGCTCGGCTTTGCGGGCGAGATAATCTTTCGCACGCGCGGCACAAGAATCTCAGCACCAGCACCTGGGAGTGAGTCCAGACCCGCAGCGACTAATCGCTCAAGGGTCTGCAGAGTAGTAAGTCCGCTAATCTTTGCGATATGAGCCACCTCGGGAGCGCCCAGAGCGTGCAGGCGAACAGCGGGATAGAGTCGCTTAAGCTCGCGGAACAGCTCCTCGTAGAACTCAATGCCCAATTTAGGGTGCATACCGCCCTGCAGTAGCAGCTGGTTACCACCCAGAGCAAGCATAGTCTCTATCTTCTCGCAGTACTGCTCAATGGTTGTGATATAGTGTTTCTCCGTCTGGTGAGGCTTGCAGTGGAAGTTACAAAACAAGCAGCCCGAGGTGCAGACATTGGTAGTATTGACATTGCGGTCAATCTGCCATGTGACAACATCTGGGTTATCCACCTTTGCCCTGCGCAGCGCATCTGCCTCGGCAGCAAGCTCAGCAAGTGGTGCTGTGGTATAGAGGTGCAGAGCCTGCTCAAAACTAAGCGGCTCGCCACTGTGCGACTTGCGGTATATCTCCTTGCGGTATTCCATTACTTCCTACGCTTCTTCTTTACACTATCTCGGATAATAAGCTCCGTCCCCTCCTGCTCGGCGAAGGTAAAGTCCAGCATACGGCGGCGCAGGTCGGCACTCTTGACCGTCACGCGCACCTTATCGCCGAGGGTAAAGACCTTGCCCGTAGAGTGTCCGTAGACCTCATAGCGAGCCTCGTCAAAGCGGAAGTAGTCGCCCTGTATATCGCGCATAGCGACCATACCCTCAACGATAGACTCCTCAAGCTCCACGAAGATACCCCACTCGGACATACCAGATATATGGCCGTCAAAGCTCTGTCCGACCTTATCTGCCATATACTCCACCATCTTATACTTTATAGATGCACGCTCCGCCTCGGCAGCCACAACCTCGCGCTCGGACGAGTGCTCGCACAGCGCCTCCAAAGCATCGCGGTCGGCACTCTTGCCACCGTCAAGGTATCGCTGCAGCAGTCGGTGCACCATCATATCTGGATAACGGCGGATAGGCGATGTAAAGTGCGTATAGTACGGGAATGCCAATCCGTAGTGTCCGATATTTGCCGTAGTATAGATTGCCTTCGCCATAGAGCGTATAGCCAGCAGGCTCACGACATTCTCCTCGGGGCGACCCTTGATATCCGACATCAGCTGGTTGAGCTCCTTAGCCACTGCGCTACCCTTCTGCGCCTTGAACAGATGTCCGAAGCGGAGGATAAAGGTGCGGAAACGCTCAAACTTATCGCTATTTGGCTCGTCGTGCACGCGGAAGACCATTGTGCGCGGCCTACCATTACGCTTAGCGCAGAATGTAGCCACGCGACGGTTTGCCAGCAGCATAAACTCCTCAATAAGCTGATTTGCCTCCTTCTGCACCTTGAAGTAGACACCCGTAGGGCGACCCTGCTCGTCAAGGTGGAACTTAGCCTCGCGGCGGTCAAAGGCTATAGCGCCCTTGCGATAGCGTTCCTTGCGCATAGCCTGAGCAAGGCGATGGAGGGTAAGTATCTGTTCCTGCATATCGCCCGCAGCACCCTCAATAATCTGCTGTGCCTCCTCGTATGTAAAGCGGCGGTCGGAGTATATCACCGTGCGACCAAACCACTCGTCTACAATCTTCAGCTTCTCGTCAATAGTAAACACCGCCGAGAAACAGAGCTTCTCCTCGTGCGGACGCAGCGAGCAGAGCTCATTAGAGAGGCGCTCTGGCAGCATAGGTATCGTTCTATCAACAAGATAGACCGATGTACCACGCTCCTGAGCCTCATCGTCTATAACGCTACCTGGGCGGACATAGTGGGTCACATCGGCGATATGCACACCAACCTCCCAAAGACCTTCGCCCACCTTGCGGATAGAGAGTGCATCGTCAAAGTCCTTAGCATCGGCAGGGTCAATGGTCAGCGTAGGCACATCGCGCATATCGCGGCGCGAAGCGTAGTCCTGCTCGGTAATCGTACCATCAATCTCTGCCGCAGCCTTCTCTACCGCCTCCTCAAATTTATAAGGCAGGTCGTACTCAAGCAGTATGGCGTGCATCTCGGCATCGTTATCGCCCGTAGCACCCAGAATATCAACAAGTTCGCCTATAGGCATATCGTCATCCTCGTACCACTCGCGGATGCGAACAGCGACCTTATCGCCCGTCTGCACCTTTGGATACTTCTTGCGCGAGAGGTATATATCCACTGGCATACGACGCGAGTCGGCAGCAACGATAATAGCACTCTTAGAGACCACCTCAGCCACGCCGGCATAGCAGCGGTCGCTACGCTCAATAACCTTCAGAATCTCACCCTCCAATGCACCTGTGCGGGCGGTGTGGGTTACGACAAACTCCACCTTATCGCCATTAAGTGCGTGGCGAGAGTTGCGCGAATGGATAAACACATCCGATGGCAGCTCCTCGCACGAAACATAGAGGTTGCCGCTGTTACTCATATCGGCAACACCCTGATAACGAGTGAGTTTACTACGCGAGAGCTGATAGCTTCCGCGTCCCTGACACTCTATATATCCCTGCTCAAGCAGTGTATCAAGAATCTGCTTTGTAAGGTCTCGTCCAACCTTATCTGCGCCACCCGAAGCGGCAGCGAGTGCCTTGAGTGTAAACTTGCGCTCAGGTTGCTCGCGGAACATCCCGACAATAAAACTTGCGCGGTCGCTAAACGAAGCGCGACGATTTGTCTTCTTTCCTTTTCCCATAACCTTTCTTACCTTAATTTATATACCAATGCGGACATAAAGTCCACGCCAATAGCTATAGCTCGCTCATCCGGAGCAAATGCCGATGTGTGGCTACCACCAGCTGCACGACCTACACCCAAACGATAGAATAGCGACGGATATTGTATCGTATAGAAGCCAAAATCCTCTGCCGTATAGCGTTTCGGGAGCTCTACAGCCTCAAGGCTCTCCGACGCCAAGGTGCGAGCAATCTCCGTCAGGCGACTATCATTTACAACGCACGGATAGCCGTGGTTTATATCCACCTCCGTAGTCGTGCCGAAAAGGGCATCCACCTCCGCTGCTGTAGTACGAATAGCCTCCCAAGTCTGCTCGCGCAACGACTGGTCAAAGGTGCGCATCGTTCCCTCCATATATGTAAGGTCGGGGATAATGTTAGTCGCGCCCTCGGCCTGAACCTTACCGATAGAGAGGACTAAATCGTTGCTATTCAGCGTGTTAATCTTCGCTATAATATTAGCCGCAGCAGCGACCGTATCGTTCAGTTTATCGCGCATAGCCCCATGGCCACCACGACCACGAACATAGAGTCGCAACTCGTCGTTTGACGCCATAAAGGCACCCGAGCAGAGACCTATCTGCCCCACCTCAAGTCCGCTATCGGTATGATTACCAACCATAGCCACAACATCGTAGCCCTCAAACGGGTTCTCGGCAAGCACCTTTGATGCGCCGCCCGGATTACACTCCTCGCCCGGTTGGAAGAGACCAAAAACAGTACCCTCAAAGTCGCGCGAGAGGTTTAATCGTTGCAGAGCGCCGAAGAGAATTGCTGCGTGAACATCGTGCCCACAAGCGTGCATAACACCCTCATTCTCAGAGGCATACTCAAGACCCGTAGCCTCAGTAATCGGCAGTGCATCTATATCGGCACGAAGCACAATGGCGCGAGCAGCATCCCCGCACCCCGTAATCTTTGCCAGCACGCCCGTACCTGCCACGCGACGGCACTCTATACCCTCGGCAGCAAGTGCGCCCTCAATAAAGGCTGCCGTCTCAAACTCAACAAACGACAACTCTGGGTGGCGATGTATATGGCGACGAAACTCTATAGGTGTCATAACAATCTGATTTCAAACATTTTACTCCAATTCTTACCCGTAACAAACACACTCTTTGTCATCGGGTCGTAGGCAATGCCGTTGAGCACATCTGTAGTAGCATCAATCTCGCTCTCAGGCAGCAGTCCGCGAAGGTCTACAATGGTCTCCACTACCCCACTCTGCGGGTTGATGATAACAATCTGGTCAAGGGTGTAGACATTTGCCCAAATCTTGCCATCAATCCACTCCAACTCGTTGAGATAAGGCAGCGACTCACTATTGCAAGTAACTGCTATTCTGCGCTTTAGCTCCAGCGTTGCGGGGTCAAGCACGCGGATATCGGGCGTGCCGTCGCTCATATAGAGCACGCTTCCGTCTGTGGTAAGCCCCCAACCCTCGCCCTTATAGCGCTTGGTGGCAACCTTCTTGAGCGTTTTGCGGTCGTAGATGTGCATCAGTCCATTCTGCCAAGTGAGCTGATATATCTTATCGCCCAGCAGGGTGATTCCCTCGCCAAACTGGTCATCGGCAAGGCGAGCGACAACGGTGCTCATGCCCGTACTAAGGTCGGTATACTGCAGGCGCGACTGGCCATAGTTGCCCGTGCCCTCCCACATAAGGCCATCTACAAGCTGAAGACCCTGAGTGTAGGCGTCCCTCTGGTGGTTGTAGACCTTAACCACCTCTACTTGTGCATATTGTGCGTGGACAATAGTAGGCTCAGAGCTCCTCTTTTGCCTCGCGCCACCGCACGAAACGACCACAGCGCAGGCTATAAGTATATAAAATATCCTCTTCATACAGTGCAAAGGTACGAAATATTGAGAGAAGTTATGTAATTTCCGAAAAAAATTATATCTTTGCGGGCTGATTAGCGTGAATAATTAAACAATATATAGACTATGGAAATTACAAGAGTACAGAAGGAGCAGGGTGTATCGCTGCTCAAGGTTGTAGTTGGCGAGGCTGACTACAAGGAGGCAGTAGATAAGATGCTGCACGACTACAAGCGCAAGGCTAATGTTCCAGGTTTCCGTCCTGGTATGGTTCCTATGGGCATTATCCGCAAGATGTATGGCAAGGGTGTTATTGCTGAGCAGTCTTACCGCACAGCTTCAAACGCAGTATTTGAGTACCTCCAGAAGGAGAAGATTGACTATCTGGGCGATGTTATTCCTGCAGAGGAGCAGGGCGCATTTGACTTTGACAACTCTACTGAGTTTGAGTTCGTATTTGAGATTGGCGAGGCTCCAAAGTACGATGTAACCCTCTCTACTAAGGATAAGCTGACCTACTACAAGATTAAGATCAACAAAGAGATGCACAACAACTTCCTTGACAATTTCCTGCGTCGCTTCGGCAAGCTGGTAGAGGTTAAGAAGGTTAAGAAGGACGAGGCTCTGACCGTAACCCTTGACAATGGCGATCTGCGCGTAGAGGATGCTTATGTAGGCCTTATCTCTATGTCTGAGGAGGAGCGTAAGCCTTGGATTGGCAAGACTATAGGTTACAAGACCACTATCAACATCAACGAGATGTACTCTTCTCCTGCACAGCGCGCAGCTATGCTCCATGTAAAGGAGGAGGAGCTTGCAGGTATCAACCCAGAGTTTGAGCTGGAGATTACTATGATTCGCCAGTTTGCAAACCCTGAGCTGAACGAGGAGTTCTTCAAGACTGCATTCCCAGAGGGCAATGTAACCGACAAGGAGGGTCTTGATAAGTATATTGACGCTCAGATTGAGGGCGAGATGGCTCGCGAGTGCGACTATATGTTCGCTGCTCATGTGCGCAACTTTATGATTGAGAAGGCTGCTCTGGCAATGCCTACCGAGTTCCTCAAGCGTTGGCTCTTCACCATCAACGAGGGTAAGTTCACAATGGAGGATATTGAGAAGGACTTTGAGGGCTTTATCAAGATGTTCACTTGGAACTACATCCAGCGTCAGATTATCACTGCTGAGAACATCAGCGTGAGCGAGGAGGAGGCTACCGAGGAGGCTAAGTCTCTGGCAGCTATGCAGTTTGCTCAGTACGGTATGCCTAACGCTCCAGAGGATATGATTGCTAACTTTGCAAAGAATATCCTTGAGAATAAGGAGCAGAAGCAGCACATCTACGAGAAGCTCTACGAGCAGAAGGTTGTTGCAGCAGTTCGCGCAAAGGTAAAGGTTGCGGAGAAGGCTGTTTCAGCTGACGAGTTCTCTGAGATTGCTCGCAGCTTGTAATCTGTAGAAAACATACAACGGGCTCTGCGAGGTTTGCACTATCCTTGCAGGGCTTTTTTATCCTAAAGAGTACAACTACAAAAAATAAGGGTACACCTATGAAAGAATTTGAAAAATTTGCCGTTAAGGGTTGCGGAATAACCTCAACCACACTGCACGACTATCGTGCTCTACAGAGTGCATACATCAATCCGACCATTCTTGAGGAGCGCCAGCTCAATGTTACTCAGATGGATGTCTTCAGCCGTCTGATGATGGAGCGTATTCTGTTTCTCGGCACAGCTATAGATAGCGATATTGCAAATATCATCCAGGCACAGATTCTCTTCCTTGAGTCTACAGACCCTACTAAGGATATTCAGATATATGTAAACTCCCCTGGTGGTGGCGTCTATGCAGGTCTGGGCATCTACGACACTATGCAGCTTGCACAGTGCGATGTATCTACTATCTGTACCGGTATGGCTGCCTCTATGGGTGCTGTACTTCTGGCTGCGGGTGCTGCGGGCAAGCGTAACGCTCTGCCACACTCTCGCGTGATGATTCACCAGCCGCTGGGTGGTGTTCAGGGTCAGGCTTCAGATATTGAGATTACCGCTCGCGAGATTCTCAAGCTCAAGAACGAGCTCTATGAGATTCTGGCATACCACACAGGCAAGGATATAGCAGAAATTGAGTGCGATGCAGACCGTGACTACTGGCTCACAGCAGCTGAGGCTAAGGAGTATGGTCTGATTGACAATGTTGTTTCAAAGCAATAGTAATGGCAAAAAATAGTAACAAACAGAGCCGTAAGGAGGAGTGCTGCTCGTTCTGCGGTCGTAGCAGAGCGGAGGTCGGCGTACTCTTTCAGGGTGCCGACGGAGCGACTATCTGCAACGACTGCATAGAGATTGGCTACACCTCCCTGGCTAACAATAACCTCCTCTCTGCAAAGGATGCGAAAAAGGGCGCCAAGGCTGCTAAGGGCTTTAGTGCCGACAAGCTACTCAAGCCTGCGCAGATAAAGGAGTTCTTAGATACATATATCGTCGGTCAGGATAGCGCCAAGCGCTCTATCGCCGTGGCGGTATACAACCACTACAAGCGTCTAATTCGCAAGGATAGCGCCGAGGATGTGGAGTTGGACAAGTCTAACATCATCCTCGTTGGTCCTACAGGTACGGGTAAGACCCTTATTGCTCGTACTATCGCTCGTCTGCTGGAGGTTCCATTTACTATCGTAGATGCAACCGTACTCACCCAGGCTGGCTATGTGGGCGAGGATGTGGAGAGTATACTCTCGCGCCTCTATCAGGCATCGGGCTACGACCTTGAGGCTACACAGCGCGGTATTATCTTCATTGACGAGATTGACAAGATTGCTCGCAAGGGCGATAATCCGAGCATCACCCGCGATGTTTCGGGTGAGGGTGTGCAGCAGGCGTTGCTCAAGATACTGGAGGGCACGGTTGTAAATGTTGCACCTGAGGGTGGTCGTAAGCACCCAGAGCAGAAGTTTGTGCAGGTAGATACCAAGAATATCCTCTTTATCTGCGGTGGCGCGTTTGACGGCATTGAGAAGCGTATTGCACAGCGACTCAACACCCGCGCAATAGGCTATGGCAGAGTAAATACCGAGAGTATTGACCGCGAGAACCTGCTCAAGTATGTGCAGCCGCAGGATATAAAGAGCTTTGGACTTATCCCAGAGCTGGTGGGTCGTGTGCCGGTAATCACGCACCTTGAGCCACTGAGTCGTCAGGTGCTGCGCAATATCCTTACAGAGCCTAAGAATGCGATTATCCGCCAGTACCACCACCTCTTTGAGATGGATAACATAAAACTCCATTTTGAGGAGGATGCGCTGGAGTTTATCGTAGACAAGGCTATGGAGTTCAAGCTCGGTGCGCGTGGCTTACGCTCTATATGTGAGGCGATTATGAAGGATTTGATGTTTGAGGCTCCATCTTCGGACATTACCGAATTCACAATCACCAAGCAGTATGCAGAGCAGAAGTTTGACGCCTCTGCCTCTACACTAACTAAGCAGAGTGCATAATTTTTCGGTCAAAGTGTTGTAAAACCGAAAAAAATGACTAATTTTGTAGAGAGAAAAAACTATTAACATTTGATATATGGCTAATGACATTCAACTTGCAAAGGCGGCGAATAATATCCGCATCCTTGCAGCATCAATGGTAGAGAAGGCTAAGTCTGGTCATCCGGGAGGAGCTATGGGCGGTGCTGATTTTGTAAATGTACTCTTTGCAGAGTTCTTGCGTTACGACCCAGATAATATGGGCTACCCTTATCGTGACCGCTTCTTCCTTGACCCTGGTCATATGTCCCCTATGCTCTACTCCGTACTCGCACTTGCAGGTCACTACACGATGGACGACCTCAAGCAGTTCCGTCAGTGGGGCAGCATCACCCCTGGTCACCCAGAGGTAGATGTTATGCGTGGTGTGGAGAACACCTCTGGTCCGCTGGGTCAGGGTCACGCAATGGGACTTGGTGCCGCTATTGCTGAGCGATTTATGGTTGCTCGCTTTGGCGAGTGGATGGCTCATAAGACCTATATCTACATCTCTGACGGTGCAGTGCAGGAGGAGGTCTCTCAGGGCGTAGGTCGCATCGCTGGCAACCTCGGCTTGTCAAACATCATCATGTACTACGACTCTAACAATGTTCAGCTCTCTACAAAGGTAGACGAGGTTGATACTGAGGATGTTGCGATGAAGTATCGCGCATGGGGCTGGAATGTTATTGAGATTGACGGTACAAGCATCCCAGAGATTCGCGCAGCGCTGACAAAGGCAAACGAGCCTACAGATAAGCCAACCCTCATCATCGGCACAACCATCATGGGTCGCGGTGCTGTGACTGCTGAGGGTCAGAGCTTTGAGCACATGGTATCTACTCACGGTCAGCCACTCTCTGCTGCTGGTGCAGATTTCGCTGCAACAATTACAAACCTCGGTGGCGATGCTGAGGAGCCATTCAAGATTTTCAACGAGAGTAAGGTCGTTTACGAGGATCGCGCAATTATGCTGCGTGCCGATATTGCTGAGCGCAAGAAGGTGGAGGCTGAGTGGCGTGCTGCCAACCCTGCCCTTGCTCGCAAGTTGGATATGTTCCTCTCTGGCAAGCTGCCTCAGATTGACTATCGCTCAATAGAGATGAAGCCAGATCAGGCTACTCGCGCCGCTTCGGCAACAGTTCTGGGTGTATATGGCGAGAAGGTGGAGAATATGATTGTTGCCTCTGCCGACCTCTCTAACTCCGATAAGACCGACGGTTTCTTGAAGAAGACCAAGGCGTTCACCAAGGGCGACTTCAGCGGTAAGTTCTTCCAGGCTGGCGTTTCGGAGTTCACTATGGCTTGTATTATGAACGGTATGGCTCTGCACGGCGGTGTTATCCCCGCTTGCGGCACATTCTTCGTATTCTCTGACTATATGAAGCCTGTGGTGCGCCTCTCAGCACTGATGCGCCTGCATGTTATCTATATCTGGACACACGACTCCTTCCGCGTTGGCGAGGATGGTCCTACCCACCAGCCAGTGGAGCAGGAGGCTCAGATTCGCCTTATGGAGCACCTGCACAACCACCAGGGCGAGCGCTCTATGGTTGTCCTCCGCCCTGCTGATGGCGATGATACTATCGCCGCTTGGAAGATTGCCCTTGAGGAGCAGCGCCCTGTGGCTCTGATTCTCTCTCGCCAGAATATCAAGAACCTCCCTACCCTGAGCGCTTCTCGCCGCGATGAGGCTATGCAGTGCCAGAAGGGTGCATATATCGTTGTTGATTCTGCAAAGCCAAAGGTTGTTATGATTGCCTCTGGCTCTGAGGTGGCAACCCTTGTTGAGGGCGCAGAGCTTCTGAAGAAGGAGGGCATCAATGTCCGCGTTGTAGATGTTCCGAGCGAGGGTCTTTTCCGCGACCAGCCAAAGTCCTACCAGGAGGCTGTTATCCCTTCAGACGCTATCCGCTACGGCATGACATCGGGCCTGCCAGTAACCCTGCTCAGCCTTGTCGGCTCACTGGAGAATATCCACGGTCTTGACCACTTCGGCCACTCTGCTCCATACAAGGTCCTTGACAAGCAGTTCGGCTACAACGGCGAGACCGTCTACAACGAGGTTATGAAGCTGCTGGGTAAGTAACACAAACAGCATAAACAAAAGGAGCTATCAGTTGATAGCTCCTTTTGTTGTATTAAATCTTATCGTACTCTACTCCGTGAATTTTTACCGTTCCAGAGCCATCTACTTGCACGAAATGATTGGGCGAGGTCTCAACAAAAATATGACCTCCATTTCTATACGCCTTAAACGACTCATCTATTCCAGAAATAGTACGCTCAAGTGTCACACTACCATCAGGTATCATTCCATCGGAGTTAGAACCCATAAATGCGACATTATATGTATCTGCATCCATATTTAGCGCCCCTAGCACCTCTGAATCTACTCCATCAAAGCCTGTATCTAACAGACCTTCACCCCCATCAAAATCAAAAAAATCCATATCTACTTTACTTTAGGGAAATATCTAACCCATTCATTACAACAACTTGGATTAGGGCACTTAAACTTGTATTCTACTGAACCATCTCCCGAATCCGCTAAAAGACTACCGGCTTTTTTACCAAGCCATAAACCAGCTGCTACGCCTAATGGACCAGCTACTAGACCGCCAACAAGAGCACCATATCCTGCGCCAATGCCATCTGCAATCTCTTTACCATCATTTCTGTACCCTACCACATTGGCACGCCCACACTTTGGGCAATCCGAAATTCTTGTTTCTGCCATAACTTTAAGTTTTATTGGTTATAAAATATCATCAAATGCTACTATATCAAACACATCGTGTAGACTATGCTCCTCTACTTGAATGTAACCACATTCCACACACTTCATCTTAAAAAACATACCCATCCCTAGAGGAACTCCACCTCCCACAAAGTGCGTTAAAGAACATATTATCAACCTATCATCTACATTCATAGGTACAGCTTTTATTTTCTCTGAGCCGCACTGTCTACAGTGAAAATCTTTCATATATAAACTATTATTTATACTCTTTGCTCTTAATTTGAATATATGTGAATTCTTTTTTTGTCATAAAACCACAATTAGGACATTCAATATCGTATATGTAAGGTTTTGTTGGATTGGCTTTAACCTGTTCCTCTAGTTCTATTAGTTCTATATAATCATTAAGAGGCGAGAATGGGAGGATTGTTAGCAAATTATAAAAACTACAACTCCGAATATGCTCTAAATTCAGATAAGCCCTACGAATTTGTGCACCACATTTGGGACAAATACTCTGAATTCTAAAAAAATTTCTTTTTTTAGGATTCTTAGATAATTTATAAATCAATCCAACTATAGAAGCCATAACACTTATAATATCAATTATCAACAAGTAAATAGGCGCAAAAAATACGCGGGCAAATCCATCTGCTTTCAAGGTCTTAGACTACCCACACAACAAGATGAAGAAATGCCCGCGTAAGCAACGCGAGCATTAACTCTAATCCTTGTTGTGTTCAAAAGTGTCTAAGTTTTGAAAGCAAGAAAAAAAGCTAATGCTAATTAGTATGTATTTTTAGCTATCTAAGCATAAACCCAAATAGCTTCTAATATTTGACAATCTTACCAAATACTAACGCAAATATAGCAATAAATTTAATTCCTTCAAAGAAAATAGAGTATAATTGATGTTTATTTTATCAAGAAAGTGTGCCATATCTGACACACTTTCTTGATAAATAATATTACTTGCCTGTCTGACACATACGGACGATGACTCCTGGGGCGAGTTGCTCGGCTTTGCCGTTTCGCCAGATGACTGGGGGGGGGTATTTTATCGTCAGAGTGGTGCAATTACGGCATATCGTGAAAAATCCCCGGATGGGACATACTGAGCGTATTTCCCATTCGGGGAGTTAAGGGATATGCCGCAATTGCGGCACTATCACGCGAAAATTAAAAAATGATTTTAAGGAGGTGATTACCACGCTCGGCAAAAATACCCGCGATGGGACATACTAAGCGTATTTCCCATTGCGGGTACTTTTTGTTAGCGGCAGTAAACGCCCCTTAAAATCGGTTTTTAAGCTACTGCTGAAGCGATAAGGAAGGTTGCTGCAACGGTAAGGATAGCATAGAGCTCTGGGAACGCTGCGAGGATGAGGGTCTTACCCATTACATCGTGGCCGTTACCGATAGCTGCGATACCGTTTGCGCAGACCTTACCCTGGTAGATTGCAGAGAGGAGGTTTACCATACCTACGAGCAGACCGATACCGAGAACTGCTGCGCCCTGGAGCATAGTGATCTCTGGGGTGATGAGGTTATAGATGCTGGTAACCATAAAGAAGCAAACGAAGCCATAAAGACCCTGTGAACCTGGGAGCGCTGCGAGCACCATATAGCTACCGAATGCGCCACCGTTCTTCTTCATTGCGCCAACGGCTGCCTGTCCACAAATTGCAGTACCGATAGAAGATGCGATACCTGCCATACCTACCATGAGGGCAACGCCCACATAGGCCAAAATCAATGCTGTTGAAGTCATAATTGTAATTGTTTTTAATTGTTATAAATTTTGTTTGTTAATTGTTTTCGTTTTTAAGTGGCTTGAACTCGCGTGTGGTCATCTCAAAGCCTGCATTCTTGAAGAACTCCACAAATGTCAGACGCATAGGGTGAACAAACGACGAGATACAAGACATAAAGAGGTTGATAGCGTGTCCGATAAGCAGAATTACCGAAGCGCCGAGAATCTGGAACACCGTACCGACTGTAAAGCTCTCAAAGCCTGCATCCAGACCAGTGATACCGAGTGCGAGGTTATTGAACACCTGCGCCAGCACACCGCCAGACAGACCGATAGCGAACAGACGGATATAGGAGAGCACATCCGAGAGCAGACCAGCTATATTATTATAGGTATCCCACAATCCTGAGCCGAAGTTCGCGAAGATATTGAAGCTCGGACGATTGAGCAGCAACATCAGCACAAGAGCCACGCCGGCCGAAGCAAGGTATGCAGGCGAAGAGAGCGAATACCACTCAATGCCAGCCATACCGCCCACTGCAGCAAGGCAAGTGCTGAGAATCATCAAGAACCAGCCGATAGAGCCCAGAGCATTCTTTACGCCAAAGGTGTAGCAGGTATAGCCGATATTGATAGCCATACCTATCATTATCTGGATGATACCGATAACCATTGAGATTGTAAAGAAGTCGTTCTGGAAGTCCAAGAATGGGAACCAGTTAAGAGCTGGAAGCACCGATGGAATGCTCACACCGAAAACTCCGCCCGTATAGAAGCCGAACAGAGCCGACGCTCCACCGCAAAGCATAGTCAGCTTAGATGCAGTCTTGAGGCTCTTACCACCCTTGAAGAAGAGGGCAAGACCTGCCAAGAAGAGGATTGAACCGTAACCCACATCGTTAAGACAGATTGCGAAGAAGAGCATATAGAACGGTGCAAAGATAGGAGTCAAGTCCACAGTACCGTACTTCGGCAGCGCATAGAGCGAGCCGATAAGCTCAAAGAGGCGAGCGAAGCTATTGTTCTTCAGCTTCACCGGTGTATCATCCTCCGGAGTTGGTTTACTCTTCAGATAGACCGTATTTGGAGAGGCCTCAAGCAGTGCATCTACCTTATCGGCATTTGCCTCCTCAGCCCAACCCTCAAGCACAAGCAGCAGACCCTCTGCAGCCTGCTCGGCAGTTGAAGAGATGCGGACATTCTGCAACTGAGTCTTCAGCGCTGCAAGCTCTGCCTCAATAACTGCACGATGTGCTGCGCAAGCGACAATAGTCTGCTCTGCGCTATCAATACGGCTCTGAGCAGCAGCTACAGCGGCACGCAGTGATGCAAGGCTCATAGTTGGCGCCTTAAGCTCCTGAGCGTCAATGTCTATCTGCTCTGTACCATCGCCAATGATGACAAAGCGTGCGAAGTTATCAGCATCGCTAACAAGCGAGAGGTTATACTTCTCGCCCCACTCCTCAGCACCCTTGCTGTAGGTGCTTGTAGAGGTCACGAAGTAGCGGATAACCACGCCAGCCTTTGCAAGAGCGGCGATATGGTCAGTGTCAAAGTCGCCCCAAGCGCTCCACTCCTCAACACTCTTCTCAAGGCGAGCGATATCACTCTTAGCAGCGGTGATAGCTGCCTGAGCCTCCGAGTAAGCCTCAAAAGCAGATGCAGCCTCAACAGTAGCATCACTCTTGCGACCCTCTGCAGTCAGAGCATCAATAGCGGCAAGTGCCTTAGTGCGAGCCTCAATATCAATCAGCAGATTGCGATCTGCCTCTGATGGCTCCCAACCTGAGGTGGTAATATCGACCATACCAGTCTGGCGCAATGACTCAATGAATCGGTCGCGCTCTGGTGCAAAGAGGACGATATTGTATTTCATCATTTTAACTATCATACACCTCTGCCCTCCTCGGCAGTAGCCTGCTGTTGCTGGCGAGTTTTAACAATCTTCTGTGCCGACTTACTGAGGTTCTCCTCGTCCTCCATAAATCGTTTGATTTTACGTATGGCATCCTCATATCCAGGTATCTGTACCTTTTCATAGAGGTTTACCTTCTGAGTAGTCTTGCGGCGTGCGTAGTCCAACAGCTCCATCTGGCGGGTATATACAGCGGACTGAATACCCAGCGTAGCAATCTTCTTGAGCAGTGCCAATCCGTCGCTATACCAAGCTGGAGAGGAGAAGATATCAAACGGTTTCTCGTCAAAGATAACATCTCCCAACTGCGGAATACGAACTCCCGCGATTTTCTGTGTCGTAAGCTCGACATCCGAAATCTTGAGTAGTGTACAATCAAACTCTCCCCACAGCGATACCATATAGTCGTACTGCGCAACAAGGGCGTCGTACTGACTGCGGTACTCTGCGGCTGAGTCCTTCGCTCGCTTTACCTCAAGGCGCAGGGCAGACTCCTTACTCTTGATAGTCGGGAGTGCCTTCTGGCGCATCTTAAGCTGCTTACCAAGCTCGCCAAGCGAAGTCTTATTATATTGAAATTTGATTGCCATCAGTTATTATGCTTTCCAATATTTAGCAATGAGTTCTGCCTTGATTGCAACCTCCTCCTTTGAGAAATACTCTGCAAAGAGTGCCCAAGCGGTGTCAAGCATCTCGGTGATGTCAATATTTACATCAATAGCAAGCAACTTCTCTGAGTAGTCGCGCGCAAACTTAAGTGCACGCTCGTCGTAGTCAGACAAATCAAAACCGTTCTCCAACTTAGTCTTTGCGTTAGCAGCATCTGCATAGAGGCGCACGCAGGCGTTCATAACCTGTGGGTGGTCCTCGCGGGTCTTCTTACCGATAACCAGCTGCTTGAGTCGTGACAGTGAACGGAATGGGTCAATGATAACCTTACCGGTATCAGAGTCGTTACGCAAAAAGAGCTGACCCTCGGTGATATAACCGGTATTATCCGGAATAGCGTGAGTAATATCGCCACCAGAGAGGGTTGTAACGGCAATGATAGTGATTGAACCACCATTTGGAAGCTGTACGGCCTTCTCGTAAATCTTTGCAAGGTCAGAGTAGAGTGAACCTGGCATAGAGTCCTTAGATGGAATCTGGTCCATACGGTTAGATACGATAGCCAGCGCATCGGCATAGAGGGTCATATCTGTAAGCAGAACAAGCACCTTCTCGCCCTTATCTACTGCGAAGTACTCAGCTGCAGTAAGAGCCATATCTGGCACAAGCAGACGCTCTACTGGTGGGTTCTCGGTAGTATTTACGAAAGATACGATACGGTCAAGGGCACCTGCATTTTCAAACACCTGCTTGAAGTAGAGGAAGTCGTCGTTTGTAAGACCCATACCGCCGAGGATAATCTTATCTGCCTTAGCACGCAGAGCCACATTTGCCATAACGGCGTTGTATGGCTGGTCAGGGTCTGCGAAGAATGGAATCTTCTGACCTGTTACGATGGTGTTGTTAAGGTCGATACCTGCGATACCTGTAGCGATAAGCTCAGATGGCTGCAGACGCTTGAATGGGTTTACTGTAGGACCTCCAATCTCGCGTGCCTCACCCTCAAGCTGCTCACCACCCTCAAGTGGCTCGCCGTATGCGTTGAAGAAGCGACCTGCAAGGTTGTCCGAAACCTTCAACTTTGGTGGCTCACCGTGGAATACCACCTCAGAGTTTGTAGCAAGACCCTCAGTACCAGCAAATACCTGGAGGGTTACATTCTCGCCCATAATCTTTACTACCTGTGCAAGCTTTCCGCCCACGGTAGCAAGCTCGTCATTACCTACGCCAGTTGCACGAAGTGTAACGGTAGCCTTGGTAATATTGTCGATTTTTGTATAAATCTTCTGAAATGCTCGTGTTGTCATAGTACCAATTTATTTTGCAGATGCAACATACTGCTCAATCTGCTTCTGATAATCGTAGAATTTCTCGCTCTTCCACTCTGAGTAGTTCATCTGACGGAAGAGATTAATAAGACCCTTGAAGAATTTTGAGCAAGCCTCAAAGTCTGCAAAGTCAAAGTCGTAGTCGCAGATATCAAGAACCATCTTGTACATCATCTGCTGACGCTCCATAGGACAGTTTGCATCAATATCATCAAAAGCATCCTGCTGAAGAACGACGAAGTCAATCAGCTCGCTCTTCCAGAAACGCTCGTGGTAATCTACAGGTACACCGTCGTCACCGAGGATGTTAATCTGGTCGTTAGCCTCCTTACCACGCTGAACGATGGTTTTACCCTTACGAACAAGGGATACCCAGCCCTTCTCAATCTTCTCGCCCAGGTACTCCTCAACCTCTGGATACTCCAGATACTTTGAGTAAGAGTCCAGTGGGTCAATAGCTGGATAACGCTTAGAGTCTGCACGGCCCTGAGACAGAGCGTAGAAACAACGAGCAGCCTTCTTTGTAGACTCGGTTACAGGCTCCTTGAGGTTACCACCCGCAGGAGATACAGTTCCGAGGAAGGTTACTGAACCAGTCTGACCGTTAGTCAGCTTTACAAGACCTGCACGAGCGTAGAAGTTAGAGATGATAGCCGACAGGTCCATAGGGAACGCATCCTGACCTGGGAGCTCCTCCAGACGGTTAGACATCTCACGCAGAGCCTGTGCCCAACGAGAGGTTGAGTCCGCCATAACCAACACACGCAGACCCATAGAGCGATAGTACTCACCGATAGTCATACCAGTATATACAGATGCCTCACGAGCCGCAACTGGCATGTTAGAGGTGTTACATATAATAATAGTACGCTCCATCAGCTTGTGACCAGTATGTGGGTCTACGAGCTCTGGGAACTCCTTGAAAATCTCCACAACCTCATTCGCACGCTCACCACAAGCAACGATGATAATCACATCAGCCTCTGCCTGCTTAGAGATTGCGTGCTGAAGCACGGTCTTACCTGCACCGAATGGACCAGGGATAAAGCCTGTACCACCCTCTGCAAGTGGGTTGAAGGTATCAATAGCGCGAACACCAGTCTCCATAACCTTTGATGGACGAGGCTTCTCGGTATAGCAACGAACAGCCTGCTTTACTGGCCACTTCTGAACCATTGTTACATTGTACTCATTGCCATCTACATCCGCAAGCACTGCGATAGTGTCGGTAATCTTATACTTACCAGCAGCCACAACGCTCTTTACAGTGTAGTTGCCAGTCATGATGAATGGCACCATAATCTTGTGGGCAATCCACTGCTCCTGAACCTCACCGAGCCAAGATGCTGCAGAGACCTTATCGCCAGCCTTTGCAAGAGGCTTGAAGTCCCATACACTATCAAAGTCCAGCGGCTCGGTAATAGAGCCACGGTCAATAAACAGACCGTCCATCTTTGCAAGGTCGTTCTGAAGACCATCATAGTTCTTAGAGAGCAGACCTGGTGCAAGTGTCGCCTCAAGCATATGACCCTCAAACTCCACACGGTCGCCAATCTTAAGACCACGGGTAGAGTCGTAAACCTGTACATAGGCATCATCGCCTATAACCTTGATGACCTCCGCCATCATTCGGGTATCACCGCAGTAAACATAGCAAATCTCATTCTGAGCCACAGCACCCTCGGCACGAACGATTACGATGTTAGAGATAATACCACTAACTTTTCCGATTGTTTTCATTATAGGTTTATTTATTTTTATTTTTCAATGTATTGTTTTCCGTCCAGCTCTGCCATAAGCTTATCAAGCATCGCCCTACCCGTCTTAGCATCAAGCAGAGTCCAACGAGCAACAAGATTTACCCTTACAAGGTACGCCAGAACGGCATCTAAAGAGAAGTAGTCAAATGTAGATAACTCCGAAGCTACAGACCAACGGATAAGGTCAATCTTTCGCTCCTTCTCAACCATATTCTGCTCATCCATAGCCGCAATCAGAGAGTCGATATAGCTCAACTCACCCCTCAGACCAAAGTCAGCAGCCGAGCTGCGGTGCAACTGCTCCACAATCTCGCCACCACCAACAGTGACACTATCAAGGCCTACTGCACGATCACGAGCCACAAGCGCCGCAGTTACATTGCGCAGTGTACGATCAGACTCCGACCACTCGCGAAGGAATGAGGAGTGCGATGTAGCACACATAGCGTAGTATGCCGCAAAGAGCGTAACTGCAAATGGTGCATCAAGATTTACACCCTCTGCATCCTCACACTCCGGATCGGCATAGGCACGCACCACCTTTGCAAGTGGCGCAGGCAGCAACTGTGGATTCTCAAGCTCTGCCACAACCTGCTCGGCAGTCAGACGACCCAGAGCATTGTGTGCAGTGCTGCCATTACGACGAGCAACCAAATTCTCACAATCGTAGTAGGTATACAGGAGCTCTACTGCTCGCCAATCCTTGGCAGAGAGAGCCTCCTCAACCTCCGTAAGTATCTCGGTGATGTCAAAACCCTTGGTGTCGGCATCTAAAGCATACTCGCGAAAGCCCGCTACGAGTGTATAGTAGTTACTACTGAACATAGGCTATTAGAAAAGCAGTTTAGCAACCTTCTCACGCAGATACTCCTGCATAAGAGCAGCAAATGACTCCTCGGTGAAAGAGATGTAGTAGCCACCACTCTTCTGACCCACCTTAAAGCCATTCTGAACATCCTTAGAGTAACCAACCTCAATACCTGCAGCAAGCAGCTCCTTTGCAGATGCCTCAAATACCTTAGAGAACTCAGTCTCCAAAGCAGCTGGGAGCATAGCCTGAAGCTCTACCTTACCACCGTTGTTCCAAGAAGCAGCAACAGCAAGCAGAAGCTGCTTTACAAACTGTGCATCAACAACAGCAGCAGCCACAGAGCTATCTACACTCTTAGCGATGATTGCGTCGGCAATCTCGGTCTTAATCTTGGCAAGAGCCTGCTTGCCCGCCAGCGAAATCTCAGTCATAGAGTTCTTCGCAGTGTCGGCAGCCTTAGTCTCAGCCTCCTTAACAATCTTTGCAGCCTCAGCCTTAGCCTCAGCGATAATCTTTGCCGCAGCAGCCTGAGCCTCTGATACCAGACGCTCTGCCTCGGCACGACCCTTCTCAAGCCCCTCACCATAGAGACGCTCGGTCAGTTCCTTTAGCTTAGTGTTTTCCATAAAAAAGTATATAAAATAATTTAAGAATTTCTCAAAACGCCACAAATTTATAAAATTTCCTACGGAAAAGCAAGTAAAAATCTTATAATCTGTAATAAAAATAATTATCCACTACTTATGCAACAAAAACAGCCAACAGTAAAATGTTCAATTTGGGATATTTTAGCTATTGGCCATTGGCTCGCCTACGGCGACCCTTCCTCCTCGCAGCTCGGCATAGTCTGCAAGCAGCCTCTGCTCTCGCTCCGCAGCGTCGGTTAGCTATTGGCTTTTTAGAGGTATTTTTTATTAAGGGACATTAAAGAGTATTAAGGGTTACTAATGGTCGCGTTCCGCGACGCGACGCTACGCAATACATTCGCGCCACCCTTAATAGCCCTTAATCATCTTTAATGTATCGCCACGGACAGCGCCGCTGGTTATCTTCTACACCGTTTTGTTGTCAGAAGGCGGTAGATACAACGCTCGGCAAAAATACCCGCGATGGGCTGTACTAAAGCGTACTGCCCATTGCGGGTACTTTTTGTTAGCGGAAGTAGGTATCCGCCTTATCACAACAAAACTATTGATGTTGTGGGCGAAGGAGGTCTTGTACTACCTTAACTGGACTAAAGGTTGAGATTGGGACATCCACGAAGATGGTGCTCCAGTCTGCCATGGCGCCGTTCCAGAGGCCTGGGAGCTCCTGAGCGCGGAGGTCGCGACCGCCGCTGGACTTAGAGGAGATGAAGCCGGTAGCAGGGTCGGTGAACTTGCTCAGGTCGTACTTAGTACCATCAGCAGCGTAGACACCGCAGACCAAATCTACTGGGTTAAAGTGAGTTGCATCCTTCATCAGGTGCATATCCTCGGCAGAAATCTGGCTTGACTCAGCAATCTGGAGAGTCTGTGTACCATCGGCATTTGCAACCCAGAATGGGCCACCACCAGGCTCGCCCTCGTTGCGCACCATACCGCACACGCGGATAGGACGACGGAGCAGACGCTCAAGCAGAGCAGCGTCGTAGTTCTGAGGCAGTTTTACGCAGAGCTTAGACTCCACAAACTGAGCCAGAGCAGCCAAATCTGCAGTGCCAGCCTCAAGAGCCTTAAGCCACTCAAAGGTCTGCTGCTGGAGCTCAAGGAGCAGGCCAGCCAGAGCCTTCTTATAGAGGACGGTATCGGCACGCAGAGCGTCGGTTGTGACATTGTCAATATTCTTAACGAAGATTACTGAAGCCTCAATTTTATTAAGGTTTGCCAGCAGTGCACCATGACCTGCAGGGCGGAAAAGGAGCTCGCCCGCATCTGTTCTAAATGGCGTATTATCCGGATTTACAGCGATAGTATCTGTAGCGGACATCTGCTGCGAAAATGAGATATCATACTTAACACCGAAGAGCTGCTCGTACTTTGCAGTACGCTCAGCGAGCAAGGCGCGGAAAGCACCCTCGTGCTCTGGAGAGACGGTAAAGTGGAGGCGAACAACGCCATCGGCAGCGCCATAGAGTGCGCCCTCAACAAGGTGCTCCTCAACAGCCTTACGAGCGCCATTCTCATACGAGTGGAAGGTTACAAGTCCCTTTGGCAGAGAGCCATAGCCCAGGCCCTGCTTGATGATTGCGCTAACAACAGCCTTCTCGTCGCTGAAGTCTGCAACCACCTCCTTGAGCTCTGGATAGAAGGCGAACTTCTCAATATTCTGCAGCAGGGTGTCAATACCCTTGCCGCGCTTATCCTCGTTCACAAACTCAAACAGCTCCTTGAACATACGGGTAGCTGCGCCAGAAGCGGGAACGAACTTAGCAACGGTCACAGAGGCGTCACGGCCCTCAAACTTAGCAGCATAGGCAGCAGCCTGCTCTGGGGTAAGGACGGTAATACCATCGGCAGGAGAGGCTGCGCTGACAACCTTAAGCGATGGGAAGCCACGACGGAAGTTCTCAATTTGGAGCTCTACAGCCTCAAGTGTAAGACCATGAGCAGCGATTTGTTGTAAATCTTTTTCGGTAAACATAATAGGTATTTTTAGTAGTTAGGAACTGTTTGAATTTGTTTGCGAAATTATTTTACTGCTATTTTGTGGCTATTTCTCGTGTGATGTAAGGCGCATAGGAATTCCTATGTAACGAGCATCACGCGAAAAAAGAGCCGTAAAGAGCGCGTAAAAGAATGAAGTAAATAAATTCTAAACAGTTTCTTAGATTTCACATTCTCGCAAATATACAAAAAATATCTTTAACTTGTTCTCTCTCAGCCGATATTTTTTACCATATTTTCGCCCTGCAGCCACAAGTTTATATTAAATATAGGGATAGTTGCTATTTTTCCACTCTTTTTTGCTATCTTTACCGCGCAAAATATAGATTATGATTAGAGTATTTGAAAATACAGACATCTGTTCGCGCAACAGTTTCAAGGTCCACCAGCAGGCGGCGAAGATTATTGAGTTTGATAGCAATGACGAGCTATCGCAGATTTTTGCCGAGCATATCCACGGCGAGTGGATGGTTATGGGCGGGGCGAACAACATACTCTTTACCACCGACATCGCCACCCCGATTATCGTGCCATGCAACAAGGATATAGAGGTTATATCCGAAGGCAGCGAGCAGGTAATTATCCGCGTAGGTGCAGGTCTGGAGTGGGACGAGCTGGTAGAGTGGTGTGTGGCGCGCGAGCTGTGGGGATTAGAGAACCTATCGCTCATTCCGGGCAAAGTGGGCGCTTCGCCAGTGCAGAATATCGGCGCATACGGAGCTGAGGCGAAGGACTGCATCACTGCCGTAGAGATGTACTTCCCCGAGCAGAATAACTTTATAACTCTTGCTGCCGAGCACTGCAACTTCGGCTACCGCGAGAGTGTCTTCAAGCATACGCTCAAGGGGCGAGTGATTATCACCGCCGTAATATTCCACCTCTCAAAGGTTGCCAATCCTCGTTTGGGTTATGGCGATGTTGAGCGCGAGGTAGAGAGTCGCGGAGGTGCTACACTGCGCAATATCCGCGAGGCGGTGTGCGCTATTCGCAGGGCTAAGTTGCCAGACACAGCCGTGACGGGCAATGCGGGCAGTTTCTTCAAGAATCCGATTGTAGATAGTGCCGTGGCGCAGGTGCTACTTGCCCACTATCCGCAGATGCCGCACTACCCTACTGCCGAGCCTGACAAGGTAAAGTTGGCAGCAGGTTGGCTTATAGACCAGTGTGGGCTGAAGGGCTACAGCGAGGGCAATGTTGGCGTGCACGACCGTCAGGCGCTGGTGCTGATAAACACCACCGGCGAGGCTACGGGAAGTGAGGTTATAGCCTTTGCGGGCAAGGTGCAGCAGAGGGTTAAGGAGAAGTTTGGTATCACTATAGAGATGGAGGTGAACATAGTATGAAAAATAGACTCTTAGAGCACTTCCAGCTCTACAACGAGCGACACTCGCTATTCAGCCACCAAGATAAGATTCTACTCACCGTATCGGGCGGTGTGGACTCAATGGTTATGCTCGCGCTCTTTGTAGAGGGCGGCTACAACATTGGCGTGGCGCACTGCAACTTCTCGTTGCGCGGAGCGGAGTCCGACGGCGATGAGGCGACGGTAGCAGCGGTAGCAGAGAGGTATGGCGTGCCATTCTACTGCAAGCGCTTTGACACCGAGGCGGAGATGGAGATCACGGGCGAGAGCATGGAGATGGCGGCACGCAGGTTGCGATATGAGTGGTTTGACACTCTGAGCCGCGAGCAGGGCTACACAACCATAGCCATAGCGCACCATGTAGACGACTCTATTGAGACCTTCTTCATCAACCTGCTCCGAGGTTCGGGGCTAAGGGGTCTTACGGGCATTACCCGCCAGCGCGGAAATATTATCCGTCCACTGTTATTTGCCGAGCGTCGCGAGATTCACGAGTATGCCATAGCGCACAAGATTGCATTCCGCGAGGACTCGTCAAACCGCTCGCAGAAGTATCTGCGCAACAAGATTCGCCTCGGGTTACTTCCGAAGGTGCGCGAGATAAGTCCGCGATTTACAGCCATCATGCGTGGCAACCTATACCGTCTGACCGATGCGCAGCGATTTATTGAGGCGGGCATTGCGATGCTCAAGCAGAAGATTATGGAGAGCAGCGAAGGTGTGGACCGCATACATACCGACTTGATAGACGACCACTTCCCTAAGGAGTTTGTAATCTACGAGATACTCAACTCGCAGTATGGCTTCAAGGGCGATATTGTGGAGGAGCTATACAAGGCGCTAACAGCGGGCATATCGGGCAAGCGATTCTACGCCAAGGAGCATATCGCCTGCATAGACCGCACAGATATTGTCATCGCGCCGATTGCCGAGGATGACGACTGCATGACCATCGTAGAGCGCGAGCAGCTGCGTAGCTACTGCGGCAATGCTGTACTCTACTACGAGCACACCGATATAGACAATGTCTCGGACTACAACGCCCCAGAGCAGGTGGCATATCTGGACGAGCAGAAACTTGTCTACCCCCTCACCCTGCGTCGTTGGCAGGAGGGCGACAGCTTTATTCCATTCGGTATGATGGGCCGCAAGAAGGTTAGCGACTTTCTGACCGACCGCAAGGTTTCGGTAATTGAAAAGAGTCGTCAGTTTGTACTACTCTCGGGCGAGGATATTGTCTGGGTTGTAGGCAGACGCATTGACGACAGATATAGAGTAACAAAGCAGACAGAGAATATTCTTAAAATCACTAAACAGCTCCTCTAATGGCAAAGAGCACAAGAAAATTTAAGGATTGCGATGCCGATTTTCGCAAGATTTGCGCTGATATAGAGTCCCGCAACTTCGCCCCCGTATACCTACTGGCGGGCGAGGAGCCATACTTTATAGATATTATATCGGAGAAGCTCGCCACCTCAGTACTCAGCGAGGCAGAGAGGGCTTTTAATCAGGTTGTAGTCTACGGCAGGGATACCGATGGCGTAGCTATAGCCAGCCAGTGCCGACAGGTGCCGATGATTGGCGGGTATACCGTCGTTATCGTCAAGGAGGCGCAGGCAATGCCTCAGTTAGAGCAGCTGGCTGCATATACAGCCAAGCCGATACCCTCTACCATCCTCGTTATCTGCCATAAGGAGAAGACACCCGACAAGCGACAGCAACTCTACAAGAGCTGCCTTGCCAACGGCATTGTCTTTGAGTCTGTGCGACCAAAGGATTACGAGATTAAGGATTGGCTCGGCGGCTTTGTGGCTCAGCACGGGTTGCAGCTCGCGCCAAACTGCGCACAGCTGCTGGTAGACCACTTGGGAACAGACATCTCCCGCATAGGCAACGAGCTGAACAAGCTAATTGTCTCTATCCCACAAGGTTGCAGTCGCATTACCGCAACGGAGATTGAGACCTACATTGGCATATCCAAGGAGTTCAATATCTACGAGCTCTGTCGTGCCGTGGCAGTGAAGGATGTCAAGCGAGCGATGAACATTGCCGACCATCTGGCACAGAACCCGAAGCAGACGCCGCTGCTGCTAATCATCATGGCGCTCTTTGGCACCTTCCGCGAGATATTTATCGTGGAGTATCTGCGCTGGCTTGAGCGTGTTAAGCGCGTACCATTCCCGACAGACCAGCAGTTGCTCGGTCACCTGAAGAGTAGCAACATCTACGCCCTGCGCGATATAAAGAGCTACTCGCAGCTATGGCCACGACCAAAGGTATTTGCCATTCTGGGTCTGCTGCGCGAGTATGACGGCAAGAGCAAGGGTATTGACTCGGGAGGCAAGAGCGACGGCGAGCTACTGACAGAGTTGCTACTAAAGATATTTATGTAGTATGGAGCAGTGGTCTATATCTAATGGCGTAACGAGCAGGTACAACACCGACGAGCGTCCGCTGTATATCTATCAGCGAATGCGCGCCTATGGTGGTTGCATTGCCGAGCTTGCGGCGCATCTTGAGATTGTAAAATCTACCTACCGCGCAATCTTCGGCGAGGAGTGCTCGCTGACCGTTGCGCGCGTGGAGAGTCAGTGCGCCACCCTACTTAAGCGAGGCGGATACTCGGAGGGCTCGGTGCACATCGTGGAGCTTAGATACGACCGCAACGACAACCTCTCGCTACGCGTATTAGAGACCTCGCTCTACAAGCACTTCTCGCTGCGAGCGGTGCGTCCAAAGGCGTTTGAATGCAACATTTCGGGCGGAGAACTGATGCTCCACACCTCGGCAGCGATTGCTATGCAGGAGCTACTGAGCAGCATCGCCCACCAGAATGGGTGCGACATCCCGCTCTGCGTAGATAGCAACGGCAGGGTGACTTCGGTAGACGGGGCGAGTCCAATTATTACAAGTGGTAGGAACATCGCCATTTCGCACACGATAGATAGCGTAGAGGCAAGGGCCACCATCAAGGCGTTAAAGCGCGTGAAGGGTTACACGCTCACATTTAAGAATATTACGATAGAGGATATCCGCTCGGCAGACGAGTTTTTCTACGCCGACCATCGCGGCATAACGGCGGTGCACTCGTTTGAGGGTCACCTCTACTCGGACAATATCGCCAATGTGGTTATTGACACGATAAGTTTTTAGTATGAAGAGACTTTTTACACTTTTAATCCTCGCATTTACTCTGCTCACTGCCACAGCGCAAGCGGAGCGCTCAATTATACTTGACCAAGGCAGTTTTAGCGCGGTGCAGAGCGATGCACTGTCGGGTGTGAATATTGACCCTATCGGTGTGGATATGTCACGCAATGCTTGTGCGAGGGTAAAGATTCGCTTTGCCAATATGAGCCGAGCGGAGGTGGATGCGCTGGAGGTAAAGTTCCGCTCCAACACAGACCTTACCAAGCAGCGCGTAGCGGAGTACTACGACAATGTGCTTATCCTGGAGATGACCGCCAAGCAGAACACCCGCTTCTACCTCTTCCATCCGGAGTTTGGCGAGAGCAACGAGGTTACGCTCAGCCTTGAGGGTAACAAGGAGTACCAGATGGAGGGACGACTAAACCAGAGCTTCAGCATTGTTGTAAACAGCAATGTGGAGGGTGCAGAGGTCTATATTGACAACAATCTCAAGGGTCGCACGGGGGCGAATATGAGTCTTACGGTCAAGGATGTGATGATTGGCGACCATACGCTGAAGGTGGTCTACGGCGGTGTTAACTCAACGCAGCAGATTACGGTCAATAGTGGCAGTATCTTCTTCCGCCAGAATGTAGATACAGCGGCTGCTAAACCGCAATTTGTGGTCTTTGCCGTAGAGCCAAGTAGCGCGGTGGTTATTATTGACGGCAAGCACTACACACTTCAGGAGGGCGCTATGCGCGTGGTGCTCAATAGCGGTACATATAATTATACTGTAACCGCCGCGGGCTATCATCCACAGAGCGGCACATTTACCATCGCGGGCGAGAAGGTTGTAAAGAGCATCAACCTCCGCGCTGACTCGGCAACCGTCACCCTTACCGCGCCAGAGAATGCAGAGATTTGGATTAACGACGAGATGAAGGGCACAAGCCGCTGGAGTGGTACGCTCGCCTCGGGCACATATATCTTTGAGGCTCGCAAAGCGGGTCACCGCTCCACCACACTCTCAAAGACAATCTCCTCCGCAGAGCCACAGCAGAGCTATGCCCTGCCAGCGCCGACGCCAATCTACGGCTCGCTGATGGTTGATGGCTCGCCACTTATGGCAGATGTCACCCTTGACGGCAAAAATATCGGTCAAACCCCGCTTCTGTTGGATAACATCATTGTGGGCGAGCACACAGTCGTCATCTCAAAGAGTGGCTACTCGCCTAAAACTCAGACCATTACCGTCACCGAGGGCGGCACTGCAACGGTAAACGCCACACTGACAAAGCAAACACTTCCTACTCTCAAAGGCGCACCTATCACTATTGATTTCTCGCTGACCGCAGGGCAGTTGAATAGCAAAGGAAACAAATTTTACTATGCAAAAGACTACAACTCAGCAGTACAATACTACTACGCCGCAGCCGAGCAGGGAAATCGCAAAGGTCAATGCAATCTTGGATATTGCTATGAAAAAGGATATGGTCTAGGACAAGACTATACACAAGCTGTATATTGGTATCGCAAAGCTGCGGAACAAGGGCTTAGTAGAGCTCAATGCAATCTTGGATATTGCTATGAAAATGGATACGGTGTAGAAAAAGATTACACTCAAGCTGTATATTGGTACCGCAAGGCTGCTGAGCTGGGTAATAGCACTGCTCAATGCAATCTTGGATATTGCTACGAAAAAGGATATGGTCTAGGACAAGACTATACACAGGCTGCATATTGGTACCGCAAAGCTGCTGAGCAAGGGCTTAGTAGAGCTCAATGCAATCTTGGATATTGCTATGACAATGGATATGGTGTAGAAAAAGATGATACTCAAGCCGTATATTGGTATCGCAAGGCTGCTGAGCAGGGTAATAGCACTGCTCAATACAATCTTGGTCTATGCTACGAGTACGGAGAGGGTGTGACCAAAGATATTTCAGAGGCGAAGAGGTGGTATCAGAAGGCGGCTGACCAAGGTTATCAAAAGGCAAAGGAGAGGCTTAACAAGCTATAACAGAGGATAAAATTTACAGAGATAGATAGAATGGCAAAGGTAGTTGTAGGACTTTCGGGGGGTGTAGATTCGTCGGTGGCGGCGTGGTTGCTCAAGGAGCAGGGGCACGAGGTTATCGGGCTATTTATGCGCAACTGGCACGACACGACCGGCACGCTTGAGGGGGACTGTCCGTGGTATGACGACCAGCTCTTTGCCGAGTTGGTTGCCAAGCGATTGGATATTCCGTTTCACTATGTAGACCTCTCGGAGCAGTACCGCGAGCGTGTGGTGGAGTATATGTTCGCAGAGTATGAGCGTGGCAGGACACCCAACCCCGATGTGCTATGCAACCGCGAGATAAAGTTTGATGTATTCCTCCGCGAGGCGCTCAAGCTCGGTGCGGAGTATGTTGCCACGGGGCACTACTGTCGCAAGGGCGAGCAGGAGGTAGGTGGCAGGACGGTATACTCTCTCCTTGCGGGCACAGACGGCAACAAAGACCAGAGCTACTTCCTCTGTCAGCTCACGCAGGAGCAGCTTCGCTATGCCCTCTTCCCTATCGGTCATCTGACAAAGCCCGAGGTGAGAAAGATTGCCGAGGAGCAAAAGCTCGCAACAGCCAAGCGCAAAGATTCGCAGGGTATATGTTTTGTAGGCAAGGTAGACCTGCCCGTATTCCTACAGCAGAAGCTCTCAGCACGCAAGGGCAACATACACGAGATTCTGCCGACATGGCCGAAGTACGAGCGATACAATGCCGACACAACCCTTGAGGGTATGGCGCGCCCATACAGCTACACCGTACGCGACGGCAAGAAGATTGGCGAGCACAACGGGGCGCACTTCTACACCATAGGTCAGCGCAAAGGCTTAGGTATCGGCGGGCGCAAGCAGTCGCTATTCATTATAGGTACGGATGTTGCTACAAACACAATCTATGTTGGCGAGGGAGATACACACCCGGGGTTGTACCGTCGTGCGCTGAAGGTGGAGAGTCAGGAGCTGCACTGGATAGAGCCGAGCGAGAGGTTGGCAGTCGGAGAGCAGCGCCGCTTTGAGGTGCGCATACGCTACCGCCAGCCGCTGCAAAATGCTACGATGTATATGCAGGAAGATGGCGCATACATCCTATTTGACACCCCACAGCGAGGCATTGCTGCGGGTCAGTTCGTGGCGTGGTACGATGGCGACAAAGTGGTCGGCTCGGGGGTGATTTCAGCCTAAAAACTATCAGTTTTGCAAAAATTATCGGCATATCGTTAAAAAAACGATACTTTTTGTGTGCTTTTAGTATATATTTACGAAAATATTACTATATTTGCTGTTCGGAACACATAGAAAAGAAAAAGACAAACAAATCAATACTTAATTAACAAAAAATTAAAGAGTTATGACAAACGTTAAACGCGTCTACACCTTCGGTAACAAAGAGGCTGAGGGTAATGGCAAAATGAGAGAGTTGCTCGGTGGTAAGGGTGCAAACCTTGCTGAGATGAACCTTATCGGTATTCCAGTTCCTCCAGGTTTCACTATTACAACTGAGGTGTGTGCTGAGTACTACAAGCACGGTCAGCAGGCTATCATCGACATCCTTCGTCCAGATGTAGAGGCTGCTATCGCAAAGGTAGAGGCTCTGACTGGTCGCAAGTTCGGCGACGCTAAGCTCCCACTGCTCGTATCTGTTCGTTCTGGTGCTCGCGCATCTATGCCTGGTATGATGGATACTATCCTCAACCTCGGTATGAACGACGAGGCTGTTGAGGCTGTAGCTCAGCTCTCTGGCAACCCTCGCTTCGCTTGGGACTCTTACCGTCGTTTCGTACAGATGTACGGCGATGTTGTACTGGGTATGAAGCCAGTATCTAAGGAGGATCAGGATCCATTTGAGGTTATCATCGACGAGATGAAGGAGGCACGCGGTGTTGCTCTTGACACTGACCTCTCTACAGACGACCTTAAGGAGCTTGTTGCTAAGTTCAAGGCTGCAGTTAAGGAGCAGACCGGCTCTGACTTCCCTGTTTGCCCTTGGGATCAGCTCTGGGGTGCTATCTGCGCAGTATTCGGCTCTTGGATGAACGAGCGCGCAATCCTCTACCGTAAGCTGAACAACATCCCTGCTGAGTGGGGTACTGCTGTAAATGTTCAGGCTATGGTATTCGGTAATATGGGTGACAACTCTGCTACCGGTGTTGCATTCTCTCGTGATGCTGCAACTGGTGAGAACATCTTTAACGGTGAGTATCTTATCAACGCTCAGGGTGAGGATGTTGTGGCTGGTATCCGTACTCCACAGCAGATTACCATTGAGGGCTCAAAGCGTTGGGCTAAGGCTCAGAATATCTCTGAGGAGGAGCGTGCTTCTAAGTACCCTTCACTTGAGGAGGTTATGCCAGAGGTTTACAAGGAGCTCAACGAGATTCAGCACCACCTTGAGGAGTACTTCACCGATATGCAGGATATTGAGTTCACAATTCAGGACGGTAAGCTCTGGATGCTCCAGTGCCGTAACGGTAAGCGCACCGGTGCTGCGATGGTTAAGATTGCAATGGATATGCTCCGCGAGGGTCTGATTGACGAGAAGACCGCTATCTTGCGCTGCGAGCCAGAGAAGCTTGACGAGCTGCTCCACCCTGTATTTGACAAGCAGGCTATCAAGAACGCTAAGGTTGTTGTTAAGGGTCTGCCTGCATCTCCAGGTGCTGCTACTGGTCCAGTAGTATTCTTCGCTGACGATGCTGAGAAGGTATACGCTTCAACTGGTCAGAAGGCTATCCTTGTTCGTATTGAGACCTCTCCAGAGGACCTGAAGGGTATGCTTGACGCTGCTGGTATCCTTACTGCACGCGGTGGTATGACCTCACACGCAGCTGTTGTTGCTCGTGGTATGGGTAAGTGCTGCGTATCTGGTGCTGGTGAGCTTGAGATTGACTACAAGGCTCGTACTATCAAGATTGGCGACCTTACTATCAAGGAGGGCGACTGGATTTCACTCAACGGTTCAACTGGTGAGGTTTACCTCGGTCAGGTTGCAACTAAGGAGGCTACTCTGGATGGCGACTTCGGTATGCTGATGGATCTGACCTCTAAGTATGCACGACTCAAGGTTCGCACCAATGCAGATACTCCACGCGATGCTGAGCAGGCTGTAGCTTTCGGTGCTCAGGGTATCGGTCTTTGCCGTACAGAGCATATGTTCTTTGAGGGTGAGCGTATCAAGGCTATCCGCGAGATGATTCTCTCTGACGATGAGGATGGTCGTCGTGTAGCACTGGCTAAGCTGCTCCCTATGCAGCGTGGCGACTTTGAGGGTCTGTTCAAGGTTATGAAGGGCTACCCAGTTATCGTTCGTCTCCTTGACCCACCATTGCACGAGTTCGCTCCTAACACTGAGAAGGATCAGCGCGAGATGGCAGAGGTTATGGGTATTCCATTTGAGAAGGTTGTCGCTAAGGTTGAGGCTCTGCACGAGGTTAACCCTATGCTCGGTCACCGTGGTTGCCGTCTTGGTAACACATACCCAGAGATTACCGAGATGCAGACCCGCGCAATCATTGAGGCTGCTATGAATGTTAAGGCTGCTGGCGTACCTGTAAAGGTTGAGATTATGGTTCCACTGGTAGGTAACCACAAGGAGCTTCGCTACCAGAAGGCTGTTATTGACCGCGTAGCTAACGAGGTATTTACTGAGCGTAACGACAAGATTGACTACCTCGTAGGTACTATGATTGAGGTTCCACGCGCTGCAGTTACTGCAAACCAGATTGCAGAGGTTGCTGAGTTCTTCTCATTCGGTACTAACGACCTTACTCAGATGACCCTCGGCTTCTCTCGTGACGATATCGCTAAGTTCCTGCCTATCTACCTTGAGAAGAACATCATCAAGGCTGACCCATTCAAGATTCTTGATCGCAACGGCGTAGGTCAGCTTGTTCGTGAGGCTGTACTTAAGGGTCGCTCTACTCGCCTTGATCTCAAGTGCGGTATCTGCGGTGAGCACGGTGGTGAGCCATCATCTGTAGAGTTCTGCCACTTCGCAGGTCTTGACTATGTAAGCTGCTCTCCATTCCGCGTGCCTATCGCTCGCCTTGCAGCAGCTCACGCAGCTCTGAAGGAGTAATTTAGACTCTAAATATTGCAGGACGCTTCCGACAGGGAGCGTCCTCTTTTTTTATGCAGTCGGTATAGTTTTTTTCGCATTTTATTGAAATTTCAGCCATAAATTTTGCATTATAAAATAGATTTAGTATCTTTGGGGTCGTTATATGTCTTGAAATTCACAGACAGAAAATAGAATTTATTGTATAACTTTTTAATTTACAAAACTATGAAGAAAATTCTTCTCGCATTGGCATTTGTATTTTGCGCTGCAAGCGTATCTGCTCAGGGTTGGGCACTTGGTGGTCGTCTCACTGGCGGTATCCAGGCTCAGGTTGAGTACACTTTCTCTTCTGAGAACTACCTTGAGGGCCGCGTAGGTCTTGGTATCCTCAATGGTACTGGTCTTGATGTAACCGCTCTCTATCAGTGGAACTGCTTCAACTGGGATTGGACTCCACGCGCAGGTCAGTGGTTCTTTGACGCTGGCGTTGGTGCATCTGGTGGTTTCTGGAATCACAAGGTAGCAGAGGCTGAGGGTGTTTCTGCTCATCAGACTTATTCCTATGTTGGTGTTACCGGTTGTGCTAAGTTCGGTATCAAGTTCAACGGCGCTCCTGTAAAGCTCGCTATTGACTACTCTCCAACCATCGGTCCAGAGTTCGCTAAGGAGCACTGTGATATCAGCACTCGCGGTTTCTACAACCTTGGTATTTCTTGCGTATACTGCTTCTAAACGGTGTAAAATCTGATAAAAAGTGCGATTTTTTAGAAAAATCGCACTTTTTTTGTCAAAATATTTGGTGGTTTCAAAAAAAGCCCCTATATTTGCACTCGCAATCAGGAAATGGCTCCGTAGCTCAACTGAATAGAGTACTTGACTACGGATCAAGCGGTTCCAGGTTTGAATCCTGGCGGAGTCACTGAGAAGGGGAGAAGTTAATAACTTCTCCTCTTTTTTTTCTCAGAAAAATTTTATACCTTTGTTTATAATAATACTCAAAGATATGAAATTCAGACTATCTACCCTAATCCTATCGGCTATTCTATTTGTTACAACCGCAACGGCGCAGCGTGTGGAGCGCAGCATAAACGAGGCGTGGAGTTTTGTGCGCGAGGGCGATAAGACCATTACGGTAAACATCCCCCACTCGTGGAATGTTACCGACTCTACGGACGATACGCCCGGCTACTTCCGCGGCAAGGGCGAATATCAGAAACGCGTGGTGATAAACGACCCATTAGATGGCCGCTCGGTATATCTATACTTTGAGGGTGCAAATCAGGTTACGCAGGTGTGGGTGAACGGCAACTACATCGGCAAACACATTGGCGGCTACTCGGCATTCTGCTTTGACATCAGCGCAGCCATTCAGCAGGGCGATAATATAATAAAGGTAACGGTAGACAACAGCCACAACGCCGACATCGCTCCCCTATCGGCTGACTTCACATTCTTTGGTGGTATCTACCGCGATGTAAACTTGATTATCACACCTCAGGCGCATATCTCTACGACCCACTACGCATCCAGTGGCGTATATGTCACAACGCCGCAGGTGTCGGATAGCAGCGCCAAGGTAGAGCTGCGCACAATGCTTACAAACAACAGCCATCAGAAACAGGTCCTCTATCTGCATCACAAGCTCGTATCGCCAACGGGCGAGGTTGTAAAGACTCTTCGCAGCAAGGTAACCCTCGCGCCAGAGAGCCAGAACGCCGAGCATACTATCTCGTGCGACATCGTCTCGCCACAGCTCTGGAGTCCCGACACACCGCACCTCTACACCCTCTACACCTCGCTCTGCGACAAGGGTGGCAACGAGTTGGACTGTGTATCAAATGCTATAGGCTTGCGCCACTTCAGCCTTGACCCCGCAAAGGGTTTCTACATCAACGGCAAGCGATTTAAGCTGATGGGCACAAATCGCCATCAGGACTACGCCCTGCGTGCCAATGCGCTGAGCGATGCGCTCCACATATCCGACATCCGCACCATAAAGGATATGGGCAGCAACTTCCTCCGCATATCGCACTATCCGCAAGACCGCATCGTTACCCGTATGTGCGACCGATTAGGTCTTGTCACATCGGTAGAGATTCCGATTGTCAATGCCATAACCCCATCCGACGCCTTTCTGGAGAACTCGTTGGAGATGATTCGCGAGATGGTCTACCAGGACTACAACTCCCCATCTGTGATGATTTGGGCATATATGAACGAGGTGCTGCTCCGCACGCCATATCTGAAGAGCGAGACAGACAAGCGCGACATATACTACGCGCACACCTACAAGCACGCCTCGGCGATAGACTCGCTGCTGCGCCAGTTAGACCCATATCGTCTGACGATGATTCCGTGCCACAAGAGCGAGTACAAATATCGCGACAGCAAGCTGCTCACCCTGCCCGACATTATCGGCTGGAACCTCTACTACGGCTGGTACGAGCGCGATATTGAGGGTTTTGGCGAGTTCCTTGACCAGATACACGCAAAATATCCAAATCAGGGGCAGATGGTCTCTGAGTATGGCGCCGATATGGACATCCGCCTGCACTCTCTGCAGCCTGAGCGATACGACTACACCTGCGAGTATGGCATCTACTTCCACCAGTACCATCTGCGCGAGATTCTCAAGCGCGACTTTATCGTTGGTGCGAATGTGTGGAACTACAACGACTTCCACAGCGAGGCTCGCAACGACGGCATTCCGCACATAAACAACAAGGGTCTGGTAGATGCTGCCCGCGAGAAGAAGGATGTCTACTACCTCCACAAGGCGGCATACACCCCTGCGCCATATATCAAGGTTGGTGGCGAGCACTGGCTCAATCGTGGCGGTGTGACGGTAGATGGCGTCGCTCGCCAGCGCGTATCGGTATTTACCAATGCCACATCTGTAGAGCTGTTCCACAACGGCAAGAGCCTCGGCACGGCAGAGGTCAAGGACTTTACCGCCGACTTTGAAGTGCCATTTATGGATGGCGCAAACTGTATCAAAGCCGTTGCCGTCAAGGATGGCGCGCAGGTAAGCGATAGCGTCACCCTACCGTTCAAGGGCTATCCGAGCCTTATTACAGCCGATTTTGAGGAGCTTAATGTACTGCTGGGTACTGTTCGTTACTTTGACGACCGCGAGGATGGTATCGCCTGGATTCCGGAGAAGGAGTACCGTCCTGGCAGCTGGGGATATATCGGTGGCGAACCAAATCGCCCTGCAGCAGCAGATGGCAAGGGCTCACTGCCCGCAACAATGAATATCGACTTCCCAAATACCACCAAAGACCCGCTCTGGCAGACCCAGCGCAAGAATATGGAGACCTTCCGTGCCGATGTTCCCGATGGAAAGTACTGCGTAATGCTCTACTTTGCCGAGTGGGAGTCTACGGCCAAGAAGGAGGAGATTGTGAACATCCTCGGTGGCGGTGCGCAAGCATCAAATCGCAAAGCCGAGCGAGTGTTTGACCTCTCCATAAACGACACCAAGGTACTCACAGCCTTTGACATCACCGCCGAGGTTGGCGCCGAGCAGGGCATTGTGAAGAAGTTTATGGTTGATGCGACCAACGGCCACGGTATCACTATCCGCCTCACCCCTATCCACGGCGAGCCGACCCTCTGCGCCGTGCGCATCTACCGCCACTTCTAACCAAGTTACAGAGCAAAGATGTTGCGCATATTGTCTTATCCGTTGATAGTTCTGCTACTGGCAGTTGGGGCCATAGAGATTGTACCTATTGCCAAGTGGGTCGTGGGGCATTATATGGCCTACAAGTGGGTAGGAGTGGGTATGGCGGCGTATGTGGTGCTGAGTATTGTGAGAATATTCAACAAGAATCTGGAGTGGATGCGCACCTTCTCGCACGAGCTGTCGCACACGATTGTCGGGATGATGTTTCTGCGCAAGATTCACTCTTTCAAGGCCGGCGAAGGCGAGGGTGTTATGAGACATAGCGGAGGGTTGCGCTTCGGGGATATATTTATCTCGCTGGCACCCTACTGTCTGCCGATTTTTACCTACATACTGCTGTTCCTGCGCGAGCTGGGTGCTGAAAATTCGCTCTACATCTTTGATATTCTGATTGGCTTTACCGCCGCCTTCCATATCGGTTGCTTCCGTAGTCAGATAGGCACACATCAGACCGACATCACAAGCGTCGGCACAGTGCGCTCATACCTATTTATCTTTGCGATGTGGACGGTAAACCTATCCATCCTGCTCCTCTCAATCCGCTACGGCGTTATAGATGCCTTCAAGAACTTAGCGGTGGAGTACTGGTCTACCCTATCCGACTGGTTTGAGTTGGGTGTGGAGTATATTAAGGCTCTTATAAAAAAGTAGAAGTTGGTCGGTGACCAACTTCTCTTTTAATCATTCATTATCTCGGCGGCGGGTTTGCCGGCGAGGATTAGCTTTGCCATTTTGTCCATGGCCGCCTCGGTGTGGGAGAAGAACATCTTATAACCCTCGCAGAGGTAGTTCTTGCCGTATTCGCCTGTGTTGTCGGCTATAAAGCGGTGCTTAGGGCACTCGCCGTGGCAGAGGTTATAGTAGCGGCAGTGGCGGCACTCGCGCGGAAGTAGGGCGCGTTTTGCGATACCGAACTCAAACTGGCGGTCGCAGTATGCCAAATCGGCGAGGCGGTCGGTATGGATATTTCCGATTTTATACTCCGGGTAGACGAAGTGGTCGCAGCAGTAGACATCGCCATTATGCTCAACGGTAAGGCCGCTGCCACAGGTTTCGCAGAGCGAGCAGACGGATGGTTGCACGCCCACCTTGAGGGCGAGAGTAGCATCAAAGAGCTGTACATATCTGCGCCCCACATCGTTACGCACCCAGATATCAAAGATATCGCACATAAAGCGACCGAAGCCCTCGGCACTCACAGACCACGGTGCGACATCTGCCCCCTCGTTCTCGGGCGACTGCACGCGACCATCGCAGAGCAGCTCGGCAACGGGCAGGAACTGCATAAAGACGCTAATGCCACGCAGGAAGTTGTAGACCTCCGCACCGCGACCCTCGCTATGGATATTTACCGTGGTAAGGGTGTTGTACTCCACGCAATTGCGATAGAGGCGCTCAATGCCCCGCATAACGCGCATAAATGTAGGCTGACCGCCCGCATCTAATCGGTGCGCATCGTGGATATGCTCGGGTCCATCTATAGAGACGCCGACAAGGAAGTTATTGTCCCTAAAAATAGCACACCACTCATCGTCTACAAGTAGTCCGTTGGTCTGTATTGAGTTCTCCACAGTGCGTCCTGCGGCGTACTTCTGCTGCAGAGCAACAGCCTTGCGGAAGAACTCCTTACCTGCCAGCAGGGGCTCGCCACCGTGCCACGCAAAGGCGATTACGGGCGAGTTGTTGCCCTCAATATTTGCGCGGATATAGCGCTCCAGCAGCTCATCGCTCATCGTTGGCTCAATGCCGCCATAGAGCTCTGCCTTATCAAGGTAGTAGCAGTACTTGCAACGCATATTACACAAAGAGCCGACGGGCTTCACCATAGAGGTAAAGCCGCGTCGCTCGTTGCGTTTAACAATATCTTCGTATGTAAACTCTACGCTTCGCTTCATTAGCGTGTAATATCAATATTAAATGGCTCATACTCAGCCAGATGGTGGCTCTGCTCAACATAGCCCCACATACGCTCCACAATCTCTGGGTGCTCGGCTGCAACATCCTTATCTGGGGTCTCAATATCCTTGCCCGGAGTGCTGACATCAAAGAGCATCATTGTGCGGTTGCCCTTGTGAACATCCTTGACAAAGCCCTTCCACTTACCCTCTCGTACGGCAATCATACCGCCCGCAGCAGGGTACTCCCAGTAGAGGTAGTCGTGCTCCAACTGAGCCTCCGGATTGCCAGTAAGGATAGGTACGAGCGAAACGCCATCGTTCTTAGGTGCATCTACGCCCGCCAGCTCGCAGATTGTAGGCATAACATCGGCGAAGTTGCCCAGATGGTCGCTAACTACGCCCTGCTTGATTTTTGCAGGGTAGGAGGCGATAAATGGCATACGGATACCACCCTCGTGCAGGGTGCGCTTGCCCCAGCCCTTACCACAGCGATATGGCGCTGCGCTATCCATCCATACGGTTGGCGAAGAGGCGTTGTTTGCAGGTCCATTATCGGACGAGAACATAATTACGGTATTCTCATAGATACCAAGTCGCTTGAGCTCCTCAACAAGCATACCCACCTGATGGTCAAAGTATGAAATCATAGCCGAGTATGTTGCGTGTGGATAGCGGCAAGGATAGTAGTTATGTGGCCACGCGCCCACATGGAAGTTATCGCCAGCCAAAGGCTCCTCGTCGCCATACTTAGCCACATACTTCTCTACCCACTCCTTTGGAGCCTGAAGTGGTGAGTGTGGGAATGGAGTTGTCCACATCAGAAAGAATGGCTTATCCTTATTTGTGCGGACAAACTCAACGACATTCTCGTACATCTTATCCGGAGCGTAGGTCTTGCCCTCGCTATACTTATCGTAGCTTGCTGGGTCGTATGGGTCTGCGCCCTTATCCAACTTTGTTCCTGGATGAACTACAGTAGCAGGGTCGTTGATATACTCCTTCTGACCGTTCTTCCACATATATGCAGGATAGTAGTTATGCGCCACGCGCTGACATACACAGCCGTAGTAGAAGTCAAAGCCCATATCCCACGGTGCTGAGCCGCCTACAGGGCTACCAATGCCCCACTTGCCCACCATACCGGTGGCATAGCCTGCTTGCTTCATCACCGTTCCGAGGGTTGGCGTGCCAGGCTTGAGGCCCATTTGACCCTCAATCTCTGGGTTTTGGTCTACGGTATTGAAGTCCCAGATACCATCCTCTACGCGACCCTCTACATTCTCACGAATCTGCGAGTTACCCATATTCTGACCTGTAATCAGGCAGGCACGCGATGGCGAAGATACGGGAGCTGCGGTGTACATATCGGTAAAGCGGATACCGTTATTTGCCAGCGCATCAATATTTGGGGTCTCGGTCTTGGTCTGACCATAGCAGCCAAAGTCACCATAGCCAGCATCGTCCATAAGGATGAAGATTACATTTGGTCTTTCATCTGTTCGCTCTGCCGACTTACAGCCAGTGCAGAGAACGGGGGTTACCGCCGCCGTAGGTACTGCAACGCAGAGGGCGGTCTTGGAAATCTTGCTTAGTTTCATTATTTCAGTTTTTGGAGGTTTAATATGCAAAGGTAGTAAAAAGTCGCGGATAAACAATACTCTACTTGCGAGTAATATCTATCTGGAACTTAGGTATTAACGGATGAACATGACTCTGCTCTATATATCCCCACATACGCTCCACAATCTCTGGGTGCTGAGCAGCCACATCCCTATCGGCGCTCTCCACCTCTTTGCTTGCGGTGCTGATGTCGTAGAGCTGCATCGTGCGGTTTCTAGCGTGCATATTCTCAATAATACCCTTCCAGTTGCCCCAACGCACAGCAATTTGTCCACCACGGTCTGGGAACTCCCAGTAGAGGTATTCGTGCTCCGCCTGCTTATCGGCATTACCCGTCAAGATTGGCGCTAACGACACGCCATCGGTCTGAGGACTATCTACACCTGCCAGCGAGCAGAGCGTAGGCATAATATCGGCGAAATATCCAATATGGTCGCACACCTGTCCGCCCTTAATCTTTGCAGGGTAAGAGGCGACAAATGGCATACGGATACCACCCTCCTTGAGGGTTCGCTTACCCCACCCCTTGCCACAGCGGAACGGCGCAGCGCTATCCATCCACTCGGTTGGTGAGGAGGCGTTATTTGCAGGGCCGTTGTCGCTGGTGACGATGATAAGGGTGTTCTCGTATACGCCCAGTCGCTTAAGCTCCTCCACGAGCATACCTATCTGATTATCAATGTACGAAATCATCGCCGAGTATGTTGCGTGTGGGTAGCGACAAGGGTAATAGTTGTGCGGAAAACCGCCGAGGTTGCACTTGCTCTCGTCCAGCGGAGTCTCGTCGCCATAGCGCTCCACATACCTATCCACCCACTGCTGCGGAGCTTGCAGTGGCGAGTGAGGTATAGGTGTTGTCCACATCAGGAAGAATGGCCTATCGCTATTCTGCTGCACAAACTCCACCACATTGTCAAACATCTTATCGGGAGCGTAGGTCTTGCCCTTGCTAAACTTGTCGTAACTTGCTATATCATAGAGGTCTGCGCCCTTATCAAGTCTTGTACCTGGGAGGGTTAGCGTTGCGGGGTCGTTGATATACTCCTTCTGCCCATTCTTCCACATATAGAGCGGATAGTAGTTGTGCGCCAAGCGCTGGCAGATGCAGCCGTAGTAGAAGTCAAAGCCCATATCCCACGGTGCGGAGCCGCTAACGGGACCTCCCAAGCCCCACTTACCGACCATACCCGTTGCATAGCCCGCCTCCTTCATCTTGGTTGCCAAAGTTGGCGTGCCAGCCTCAAGGCCCATCTGACCCTCAACCTCCGGTGTGGTATCAATTATGCGGTCGTCCCAAGTAAGAGTGTTTGTCGGGCCGCCGAGGTTGATGTTGTCACGAATCTGTGCGTGTCCCATGTGCAGTCCCGTCATCAGGCAGCCACGCGAAGGGGCTGATACGGGGCAGTTGGTGTACATATCGGTAAAGCGGATGCCGCTCTCTGCCAGCGCGTCAATATTCGGGGTCTGCGTGCGCGTCTGACCATAGCAGCTAAAGTCGCCATAGCCAGCATCGTCCATCAGAATAAATATGACATTTGGCTTATCCGCCTTTGCATCTTTCGGAGTGCAACTTGTCAGTGCAAAAGGTGCTACAGCGGTCGCTGGAACAACTGCACAAAGGGCAGTTTGGGTCAGTTTCTTGAGTTTCATAGCAGGTTTTTTAGGTTTTGTGAACAAAATTACAAAAAAGTTTGTGAGTTTGGTTGCGGAATCAAAAAAAAGTAGTACTTTTGCACGCTATGTTTAACTAAAATATTTTACAATTATGCCAAAAATGAAAACTAATGCCGCTGCAAAGAAGCGTTTTACTTTCACCGGCACAGGTAAGATTAAGCGTAAGCACGCTTATCACAGTCACATCCTGACAAAAAAGACTAAGAAGCAGAAGCGTAACCTTTGCTACTCAGGTATCGTTTCACCAGCCGATGAGGCTAAGATCAAGACTCTGCTGGTTAAATAATCTCGGTTGTTTAACTCAGAGCAAATTAACAATTTTTTATTAACCGGAGTGAAACAGCCCTAAAGAGTGCGAGAGAATCGTACCGCTGTTAACTTCATCAAAAACTTTTAATTATGCCACGTTCAGTCAATGCTGTTGCGTCACGCGCAAGAAGAAAAAAGGTTTTGAAGCTTGCC
>JAFTOU010000016.1 GCA_017463615.1 Alistipes sp.
ACTTCATTAAGCAGGCTCAGGAGATGATTCGCCGCTTCGAGCAGGACGGATACATCTACACCGGCAAGCGTTATATGGGAGGTGGTCGAAAATGAAGCGCCCGACAGTAGGAATAGCCACTGACGGCGCACATTCCACGAAGGAGAGGTTGACACGCTACAGGGCGGTTGACCTCTCTTCTGGATTGGAACTCTTCAATCATTCCATAGGCAATAAAACAAATAACATCGGAGAGTTTCTCGCCATCGTAGAGGCTGTCAAATATATCCTCAGACACCCCGAAGCACCTCGCATTATCTACTCGGATAGCATTACCGCAATCACTTGGTATCGTAATAAGCAAACCGCGTCATCTCGACGCTGTGAGCAGCTGCAATTAGCTGAAATTTTCCTCAAAGTTATGGCGGCTAAAATAGACGATATTCAGGTGCTACATTGGGATAATCGCGAGTGGGGCGAGACACCCGCAGACTTCGGAAATAAGTAAATAAAATCAACAGATAACACACTAAAATTACCCATTTGGAAAAGTTATGAATAATTACTATCTTTACGACAGAAACACGCAGATTAGAGGACCTGATTTGAGCGGTTTAACACTAATAATACTAATGGTAACTACTGAATATTGGACATTGATTTTATCGTTATTTATCATCATTTATTAGTGTTTGTTAAAATTCTTCGCCCCATTTCAGCCCGAAATCTGTAATTAACTGATTATCAAGCAGTCTAACATTCTGCATCGGAAAATAACCCAACCAAAAGACAAAATACACATGACCAAAACATTTTTATTTTCACTTCTGTGCTGTTTGGCGTTCACTCAATGCGCGCCTAAGTCGTATGATGCGAAGCGAGAACTGGAATATATAAAAGCTGATAGCCTCTTGTGGGCGGAGTATGAAGCAGAAGGAGAAAGATTAGCTGAGCTATACGCTGAAAACGAGGACTCTCTATACATAAAAGTTGTGGAATTAGAGGCCTATGCGGATAGAAAGAACAGGGAACTTGCCATTGAGTATTCAGCAACGCCGAGTGGACTTAGACGCTGTTTTATGCTTCGCTTAGATATCGGGAAGGATACTCTTCAGAGTATTTTGTCAAATCTTCCTCGCGACCTCCGTCAGTCTGAGTGCGCAGAGGCAATCAAAGCACATATCGCGACAAATCAGATTGAGGTAGGGGCGGAGTTCTCCCCTATTGATGTTGTCAATGCTGATGGAGACAAATTTGCGTGGGGCGAGCACCGCAATAAGAATATACTGCTCATCTATGGCGGTTTGGGCTGCATGGGGCGCTCTGGCCGTAGAGAACTCGCTGCGCTGCGTGAGGAGTATACCGCGGACGACCTCGCGATAGTTGTCTACTACTCCGTCAGCACCCTTGAGGAGCTAAAAGATTTCCGCAACCAATACTCCGACAACTATATATTCGTATCCGAACTGCAGCCAGATTACTCGCCATTCAAGATAAAATACGGCGCACAATCCACCCCAACCTGCTTCGTCATAGACAGAAACGGAACAATTGCCCTCAAAACCATAGGATTTGACGCGCAGCAAATTAAAGAAAAATTAGATAAATAGGGCGGAGTAATAGCGTGTTTTAGATTTACACTAAATACGGCCACGAATAAAAGAAACACAGGTGAAATTAGGAGCTCTTCTATAAGAATACAACATTAAAGTATATCGTTCCGATTTTTTTGAATTTTGCAATAAATGTGTTAATTTAGCAAAACCTTAATCTAATAAATTAAAAAAGGCTGTGTGTATGAATCAGGCAAAAAAGGTGTTGCTGAGTGGGAACTTCGCGTTAGATACGATTGTGGTGCGCGAGTATCCGGAGGGATTTGAAGTGGGGAGGAGGAACAAGTTTGTTGAGGTTGTTGTCTCAAACACTGTTGGCAATACATGTGGCAATGTTAGTTGTATGCTGCCATTTTTGGGGATTAAGAGTTTTCCGATAGGTCATTTTGATCTCTCTGAGCAGGGGTTGAAGATGAAGGATGATTTGCAGAATTATGGGGCTGATGTGCGCTTTATTGAGAACAGCGCGCAGGGTGGCACTACCCTACTGCGATGCACGCACAAGCGTGATCAGGCGACAGGCGAGCACACTGTTTCATTCAGGGCGACATCTCCTGGCAGCAGGTTTCCAAAGCGACGCTTTCTGCGGGGGCGCGACGAGGCTCCTGCATTCGTTGGAAGGTTAGACTTTCTGCCCGACATCTTCTTCTTTGACGCAGCAGAGGCTGGGTTACGCTATGTAGCCGGCGAGCTTAGGCAGCGAGGTGTGTTGGTATACTTTGAGCCAGAGAGCGCTGCTGAGCAGAAGAGGTTTCTCAAGGCCATTGAGGTCAGCGACATCATAAAGTTCAGCGCCGAGAAGGTGTCTGACCTATCGTTCACAGAGCGATACAACGACAAACTATTCATCTGCACGCTTGGGGCAGAGGGTTTGATGTTCAACCTCTGTAATCAGGGTTGGCAAAGGGTAACAGCTGTGTCTAACGACAATGTCGTAGATTGGGAGGGTGCGGGCGACTGGACAACAAGTCAGTTTATCGCCACACTCTGCAAGCACGACATTCTTTCCATCGGCAAAATGGAGAATAACAGCATCCGTAGCTACCTTGAGGAAGCGTGCAAAACAGCCTCAGCATCAATATCTTATCTCGGTAGCAAGGGAATGATAGATGCAGTAAAAGCTCAAAAATAACATCAACTATGAAACTTTTTCACGGTTCCCCTTATCTTTTTGACCACTTTGACCTCAGCGGTGCTGGTGAAGGTACGGGTATAAAGTTCGGCCTTGGTGTATATCTGACCGAAGTGGAGGCGTCGGCTGTGCACTACTCGCAGCCACGCAATGTAGAGTTTATGCCAGACCACTACCTCTACACCGTAGAGATTGCAGACCTCACCGATGACAACCACATAGTATCGGCTAAGCCAGTAGCAGAGAGTATCATCGCTCGCGTAGAGCAGGCTCTTAACACTGTCGTTCCCGCCGACAAGCGCAGTGCGGGCAAGGAGTTTCGCAAATGGATAGGCTCTACGCTCACTGGCTCCAAGAAGGTTGGCTTGGAGGAGGAGAGGCGTGCTGCGGAGCTATTAGATAGCCTCGGGGTGCTATACAATGTATGGCCTACGGCGCAGACGAAGCCCGATGGTCCAAAGAATATTGCCGTATTCAATGCTGCGCGCGTAACAATAGTAAAGCGAGAGCGCATTGAGATAGAGTTTGTACACAAAAAGTGGATACTTAAGAACCGAGAGCAGAGTAGTCTATGAGCAAACATAGTGTAGCGCAATTTATTCAGACCAACTACCCCGAATACTGGGGCATATCCTCCTATCCTGCAGAGGAGTGTGCCGTATTCTGCTCTACACACGAGCAGTGGGGAATTTTCAGCAATATGGCAGCCTCGCCCATTGTCGTTGAGGGGGTACTATTCAAGAGTTGCGAGCATCTGTTTCAGATGATGAAGTTTAAGGAGCAAGATATCGTTCTGCGGGTATGGAGGGGTATTACCTCTGCGGGCAAGAGCTGCGCAAATATAAAGATGACAGCCAAGAGTTATGAGCCCACATATCGTCGCGAGGATTGGGGCGCTATGATTGTTGACGCCATAAAATTTGCTATGGTGCAGAAGTACAATGAGTGCGAACACTTCCGCAACGAGCTTAATCGTAGCCGTGGGAAGTATATCGTTGAGAAGCAGGCAAACCCGAACAAGCATGCGGATGCCTGGAGCGCCAAACTTGAAGGCGAGCATTGGGTAGGTCCGAACCTTACGGGTCGCCTACTTATGGAGCTACGCGACAATGGCACTTTGCGCTACTCGTTACCTGCTGATGCTCTGGAGTTTATAGATATAATCAAGCAGAATCTATAACCACTTGAGGGCGAGGTCATTTATTAACGAAGCAGCTCTATTGTAAAATCAACATCGTCGGGATTTCGGCACGCATCAATATCCAGGCCGACCCTCTCGGCGATAAAATCGTTATCGTGCTCGCAGACCCAATCGTAATAGATATTTAGGCTGTAGATATAGTGCTTGCGGCTCAAGTCCTCCTCATCTTCCCAATCGTAATTTGCACAATCAATATCGTCAATACTTCCGAAACGAAGATCCTTGTAGTCAAGCATGCGACTCTTCAGTTGATCTACAAAACTCTCAAACGGCATCAGTTCGTATACACCCTCTTTAATATCGCTCTGCATAGCATCCTCAAGAGACTCACTCAAGCACTCATTATCGGCCTCAAAGAGCCAGTAGTGCTCAACCAACTTGAAGAACCTATCCTCTATTAGATCATAGAGCGGTTGCAGTGATATTTCGCCACTATCTATAGCCTTAAGCAGAGCCTTGGCTGAGATCTTCTTGCCTATCTTGCTAAGGGTCTGAGCCTCCTGTTCGGAGACTTCATGCTCAAATGTCTCATTACTGCCATAACCCTGTCCGCAGCAGCCGTAGCCATAGAAAGCATCTAAAAGAACTTTAATTTTCGCCATAGTATCAGTCGTGTATGTTTAGCACAAAGATAATAAAAATAAATCTATTTAACAATAATCGGGATGGTTTCGCTGCTGCCGAAGCTATCAACGATTGTTATGCGGTGGTAGCCGACTGAGGGTTGGAGCTTCAAATGGTGGATGTCGGTTGTTGTGCCGAGGTAGGCGTTATCCAAGTGCCAGAACAGCTGGGCATTTGTATCGGTATGCGCCACCTTACAGATAAGGTAGCCCCGCGAGCCATCCATCTGCTTGGGGAGTGAAACGACGCTATTTGGAGTTGGGTAGATGATGTGCATCATCGGCTGGTGACTCCCCGGCGTAGCCTCTTTCAGCGGCGGCAGAGGGGTGTACTCCTGATGCGCCTTTGAGTAGTAGTGCTCAATATGCGGAGGGAGTACGAAGTAGCGTCTAATCTGCGTCGGCTCGCTACGGTCTACAACTCGCTTTGCCCCATCCAGCGAGACGGCAACCTCGCGACAGTATGGACAGTTCTGGCTCTTTACCGCATTTTTAGGGAGCAGGACTTGCTCCGTATCCGTGCAGAATCTACCCGCGAGGTGTCCCGAGTGGCGGCAGATGCTCATACAGACGCCATCTTCCGCAGCGGGCTCGGCAAACCACTCAGCAAGTGGCAACAGTCCCACAAGGTCAAAGAGTATCGGTCCTGCAGTTCGGGCACCTGTAAGCTCGGGGGCACCGCTACCGTCTGCATTACCTGCCCACACGCCAATAACATACTGGGGCGTAACACCCACCGCCCACGCATCGCGCGAGCCGTAGCTTGTTCCCGTCTTCCACGCCACATTCTGCACCGAGGAGACACGACGCCAATCCAACTGATCGGGGCGATTTACCTCGCGCATGGCATCAAAGGTTGCATCAAGGGCTACCCTATCTCGCAGCGGAAAGTCCATATATGCCGTTGAATCTGCATAGCAAGCAGCCATTCGGGCATAGCACTTGACAACATCTACAAGTCTAACCTCTGCGCCACCGAGCACCAACGAGAGGCCATACTGCTCCGAGGGGCGCGTAAGAGAGGTAAAACCGCACGCTTTGAGCGTCAGAGCAAAACGCATCGTGCCATACTCTCTAAGCAGATGCACGCTCGGAATGTTCAGCGACAGCGCCAACGCCTCATCGGCACGAACAGCACCAGCATAGGAGCCATCAAAGTTCTTCGGTGCAAAGCCACCAAAGTCGGTTGGCACATCGGGCAGGAGCTGGTTTGGCAGAATAGTCCCCTCTTGCAGGGCTGCAGCATAGAGCAACGGCTTGAGAATGCTCCCCGATGAGCGAGGTGCTCGGGCGATATCTACCCACATACCAGCGCGACTATGCGATATGTCGCTATTACCACAATAGGCGACAGTTTTGCCACTCTGCACCTCCATCACCACCGCCGCAAGGTCGCTGATACCCGAAAGTCTCAGCTCTCTGCTCCAGTGATTTACAACCTCCTCTACCCGTCGTTGCAGGGCTAAGTCTATATCCGTCTTTGTCTGCTCTCCGCGCGCGTGCTTATTGTACCACTCCACAAGGTGCGGGGCATACTGCGGCATAGGATATGGGGTTCCTATAAGCGGTTCCTCAACGGCTAACAGATAGTCGTCAATGGTAATCTCGCCCTTCTCATATAGTCGGGCAAGTAGGCGATTTCGCTTAGCAAGCAGAGCGTCGCGATTCTTATCCAAGTGTATGAGCGACGGTGCATTCTGCAGTACTGCCAGCGTTGCTGCCTCTGCCCACGACACCTCCGCACTATCGTCGCCTAAATATCGCCAAAGGGCGGCATCAATACCTACCACATTACCTCCAAAGGGGGCGTGCGAGGCATACAGCCGCAGAATCTCCTCCTTGCTATAGCGCAACTCCAAGCGTGTAGCCATAAAGATTTCAACCACCTTCTGCCACATCGTGCGGGGCTTCTGACGCGAAAGGCGGATGACCTGCATAGATATTGTACTGCCACCGCTGACAACTCTGCCATTGCGGATATTCTGCATCGTAGCGCGAGCTAACGCCTGCACACTAACGCCTATATGCGAGTAGAAACGATGGTCCTCAAACTCTATGAGTGCCCTGACAAACTTCTCGGGCAGCGTATCGCAAGGCGGAAATCGCCACTGACCGTCTTTGGCAACCCTCGCGCCAAGCAGCTCGCCACTTCTATCCACCACAACCGTAGAGTAAGGCACGCCCTCAAAGAGGTTTGATGGCAGACAACAGAGCCATAGCAGCAGAACAACGCCCGCTGCCATAGCTACGAAAGATAGAACTTTACGCCCCATTACTCAACCTTGATTTTAGTATTTGTAGTCACTGCTCGGCACTCCGTATCGTACATATCCTCGCAAATAGTCGGAGGCAACATATACTCGCCCACATAGGCTGCACGCAGGCGCACCGTAAAGCGATTGAGCCAATATTTATCTGCCGAGAAGTACCAACTAATGCTATCATCACGCACATCGGTATAGGTAGCATTCCTATTACTCTGCCCACCTACAAGGCGCTCGTTCCAAATCTCCCAACCCGACGGGACGGCAAAGGTAAGGGCCATAGAGGGCGACGAGGTTGCACCCCTCTTTACCTCAATTACCGCCATAAACTCCGTACCCTGAGCAAGGTTCTCAATTGCTATCGGCTTGCCCTCCATATCGGTGTAGGATACGGCAAGCGATACGCCACTGCTTGTTGCAGCAACCTTCTCATCCGCCGAAGGACGGCGAGAGGTCATTAGCGAGATATAGAGACTCTCGCCACCCTTGTTGCTCACCGTAACTGCACCCGACGCTGTATTGAGTTCAATACTCTTAACGCCGTGCAGATCGCGGATAGATCTCTCGCCATTTTCTGCCTCGGCAACGATAATCTCATTAGCCCTACCACTATTGAGCGATGCAAAGCGGCTTATCGCAGCGCTAACAAAGGCGAGCTCCTGCGTAGTACATCTTGTTGCCGAGAACTTTGCTGCAACACTATGTGCCAACTTTGCGGCCTTGCCTCTCTCACCCATAACCACATAGGACTCCAACTCCATAGCCTCATCGCGCAGTGGCGACCAGAATGTAGCGTATGAGCCATCTATGGCGGTCGCGGCATCCACACGCTCCATCAGTTTGGCAGCGACATCTACCCTACCCATAAGCGAGTAGGTTGCAGATAGGCGAATCAATGCCTGACGCGATAGACTCTTAGACTCGCGTAGCTTGTTCATCTGTGCCGTAGGCTGCTCGCCCGATAGGACAAGCGTATAGAGGCGATAGGCCTGTTGCAGGTCGGCAGCCTCAACGGTCGTGTGGCGATATTTGCGAGCCGCCGAGAGTTGATACTCCCTCCAGCGGTCGTAGCACTGATTAGACACCACAAATCCCTGACGGCGAGCCTCGGTCATCACCTCGCCCACCATAGAGGTTGCCCAGTCGTGCGCCTCTCTATTGCCCGACCAGTAGGCAAAGCCGCCCGAGGTCAGTTGCCGCGATGAGATCATCTTCAGCAAGGAAGGCAATGCTCGCTCTGCGCGACTCTGCTCGTCTGCGCTGAGGAACTGACGGGCGTAGAGCATATACATCGCCTGCGCCGAGAGCTGCTCGGTGCAGTAGTGCGAGTAGCTCTCCACAAACTCAAAGGCTCCGCTGAAATCTATTGCAGGCGCAGTGGCCAAGGTTAGAGCCGCCTCGCCCGCGCTAAATTTACTCCACTCAAGGGTGCGCACCTCCCCCGCCGTAAGCTCCACACTCTCCGACTTTACGATATTCGGCAGCGGATTTGCCACATCTATCCAGATGGTCTCGGTTGCAGTTTGTCCGCCACCTACTGCAGTAACAACCACCTTTGCCCTACCCTGCTGTACGGCATCGCATCGCAGGTCAAAGTCTACCAACTTCTCAGATGGGTTGCTGAATGTTACACGCTTTGTGTTGCCACCCACAACAGATAGTGGACCATCAGCAGCAACCGACACCTGCACATCAGCCACCCCATCCTCCATAGCGAAGAGGTTTATCGGCATTCTCACCCTATCGCCACAATTGAGCTTGCGGGGTAGCGTAGTGAGGAGCATCAACGGGGAGCGTACCGCCACAGTCTTATCGGCGCTACCATACGCCCCATCCTTCGCCGCCACGACCATAACTCTTACCGAGCCCACATACATAGGCAGGGTTATCTTATGTGTTTTCACTCCGCCATTGAGCGTAAATGGGCCGAGGAACTTCACCACGGGGTTAAATCGCTTCTCCTTACCCGCCGCCATACGCAGAGCCTCATCGCCACCAATGCTGAGTATGGATGTAAACTTGCCTCCATAGGCACCGATAACATCATTGTACATATCCCAAGTCTTCACGCCCAGCGCCTCGCGACGATTCATCGCTGCCCATGGCTGCGGGGTCTTGAAGGCGGTGATATCCAGCAGACCCTCATCTACGATTGCCAGCGTATAGCTCATCGGCTTGCCATCCTGCTCGCGCACCTTAACAGAAAACTCCTGCTGTGGGCGAATCTCTGCCGGCACATCAATCTCGGGATGGAGAATGGTCTGCTTGTCAATTACCGTCGCAGCCTCAACGCCATACATACGAATAGGCAGGTCGTTGATAGTCTGCGCATGTGGCTGCAGCAGCGTTGCGTAGATATAGAAGTTAGGCGCCATATCGCGCGTAACGAGAATACGATGCGCCGTCTCCTTGACAGCCGAGGTCTCAACCCAGCGGCGAGAGATTACTCGCGAGCCATTCTCTACAGATAGCAATGCCCTACCGCCCGCCGATTTAGGCAGATAGACAACAGCATACTCGCCAACCTCGTAGCTTCTCTTATCTAACGAGAAGGAGAGCATCGTTGCTGCCGTAGGGTCGCTCTTGCCCGAATGGCCTCGCCAATCGGGCCAATCAACGCCCACAACGCCACCCGTTGCATGCCCCGAAACAGTATCTTCTACATAGACAAGGTACTTGCCCCACGATGGGTAGTCTACCCTAAATGGCACCTCCGCCTTGCCATCGGCGGTAGAGAGGCTACCCTGCTTTACAATCTCTGCGGTGGTGCTCTGCACATATCGGCTCAAATCGGCAGCCGAGCCCTCCCACCACCAACTCCAATCAAGGCGATAGATCTTGTAGTAGAGCTCTCTATCTACACGCTTGCCGTCGGCATCAAGTGTTACGATTGGGAACTTAATGTCGCAGTCGGTCTGATAAACACTCTCTCCGAGGCAGATACCCACATACGACTCATACGGCGAGTATCGCACCGAGTGCGAGGTCAAGCTCTCATCGCCACCCGCCTCCGTAACGCGAGCGATAAGGTTTGCCTGCAACATACCAGGGGCGCGCTCGGTCTTAGGAGGCACATAGTCGCACGAGTAGCGACCCAGCGAGTCAAGCGTAGCGGTAAACAGCGAATGCTTGGCGTGCGAGAAGGTATACAGAGGGTTGCTGAACTGATAGTTGCAATACTCCTCAAATGGACGAGGGTTGCCAAACAGCGACATCTCCATGCTCGCCTTAAGGCCACTTGCCACGGGTCCTGTAAGCCAGTGCGACTCAATGCCAATAGTTGCCTCTGCATCGCTACAAAGCACCTGCGGGGCAGTAACCTTTATCTTGAGGCGGTTGGGCTTGATGGTCTCAATTCGCACGGTGTGGTGGAGGGTCTGACCGCCCACCTTGAACTTAGCACACCAGCGACCAGTAGGCGCATTGTCCGAGGTCTTTGTGCGAAATGAGTAGATGCCGTTTGCATTCTCGGTAAGGGTAATGCTCTCATATAGTTGCTCCTCGGGGGTGTAGAGCTCCATTGTCACAGGGTGATTCTTGGGCAGAGCTCGCTGCTTATCCTCAACGATGAGGGTCAAGTAGATATCATCGCCAGGACGCCAAACGCCTCGCTCACCATAGATAAAGCCCTTAACGCCCTGAGGTATCTTCTTGCCACCCACATCAAAACGGCTGAGCGAGAGAAGATGTGCACCATTGATTTTGAGGTAGGTTGTAGACACTCCATTCGTTGCCGTTACTACAAACGGCTCTCCGTCGGTCTTAAAGTCTGCAAAACCCTGCTCATTGGTATATGCAGAGCCAATCTCGCGCATCTGGTAGTTATATGCCGTAACACGAATGCCCGCAAGTGGCTTAGTGGTCATAATATCGGTTACGGCGCTCCATAGCTGCTCCGTATCGGCACGCTTTACGACAATGCCCAGATTGGATGCCATAAGGTTGTACTCCGGCATACGGTCGGAGACCATATAGTAGCTATCCGCTGCCGGGTCGTCACTCTTCCTCCAGTTATAGCTCTCCCAATCGTAATCGGGTGCTTGACGGCTAATATAAGCACAATCGCAGTCCCACTTAGCTCTATCCGCCTTTGTCAAACCCGAGATAGACTCAAAATCTGCCGCTGCAGCGCGGTCGTAGAGCGAATAGGCCTTGCGGAAAGAGAGGCGGATATTGTAAATCGCCCCGCGCTCCTGCTTAAAGAGGTTCTTCAGGTCTATGGAGAAGTTCTGCCACTGGTGCAGATTGAGCGACTTATCCTGGTCAAGGCGCACAGTCTGCTTGAAGATAAGACGCCCCACTCGTCTGAGGCGATACGACTCCTCAACCTCATTCTCCTGCAGGAAGGTCATCACATTGTCGGTATAAATCTTGACAACCTCCACATCCACAGCAGCAAGATTTACCGCGCGGAAGGGGAACTTGAGATTGCTACCATCAGGCAGAATAGTACCGCTAATAGGCACCTCAATAGCTGGCGCGATAACAGTCTGTTTGCACTGTACCTCAACCTCGCGAGGCAATCTTCTACCGTCATTTGCACGAATCAAATCTGAGAGGCGCAACAGCATAACTTTCAGTCCATTATGGGGATAGAAGACCTTGACATTTGTACCGCTACGCACTATGCGCAAATCAGAGATGTTGTCAATCGTAATAAGGCCATCCAACTCCTGCTCTGTAGAGAGCGGAGCCGAGAACTCCAAATCGACAAATGGCTCAGAGGCATCATTGCGCTTTGCCGAGAGCAACTTGAACTCCGATAGACCGGGAACTACAACCTCCGCCTTTGCGACAGAAAACCACTCCTGAGGGTTGTATTTAATATGTAGTTTCCTATCCAACGCTGCCCTTTTTATACCGCTCAGCTTGAATGTGTAGCACATCTCATCCCCAGTAAATTGCAGGTCAGATATTGCGCCCTTATCATCGCAGGTCAAAAGCGTGCTATCCAAAGCCGCCTCGCTTGGCGGGGAGTTGAAAATAATTCTACCCTCAACCACCACCTGCTCAACATTGTCGGGGTCTACAAATAGATTTATATCTGCAAACTTAGCCTCGCGGCGAGATACGGCAAAGCTAAAGGCAAAATCTCTCAGCGTATCAATACCCGTCAGGCGTGCCATATCTACCCTACACTCGTAGGTTTTGCCCTGCTTGAGCGAGCCAAAGTTAGGGATGTATTCAATATACTTACCACCCTCCGCATAACGAGCCTCGCCACTAACAGATGGCCAGAAGCGAAAGACCTTATCAAGAGAGCGCAGCGTATCAATATGCGCACGCAGAGCCGCTGTCGTCTCTACGCAAATTCTACCTCCCATACCAATTCGTTCAGGGGTGTAAGCGGCAACCCATCGGGTAGCCTCCTGAGGCGTCATAGGCTCCGACGAGCCACAGGCGACAATACCCATCAGGGTCAGTGCCGCAATCCAAAGTTTGAGCAGATTTGTCTTCATTTTTATACTTGTTTTAAGGTAGGCTCTATAAATTAGGGCGAGGCAATTTGGGAGATTTTTTAGGCAGATTTTTCATCTCTTTTAAGGGCGCAATAGCCTATTGTAACCGCAAAAAGATGAAAAATATGGCAAAATAAGCCCCAAAGTGACCGCAATAGAATCTATCCAATAACGGAAATTACAATTTACTAATTTATAGAACATACCTTATTGTTTGCACAATCGTTCAAGTACAAATTTCCAAAAAATAAATCGTACAGCCGAGCATTTTTCGCCCGACTGTACGAAATCATTTTTAGGGTGTATGAAATCCTAATCAGTAAAACATTTCACTCCTCTTCTCAATTATACACCCACATTATGACGGGTTTTGTGGGGTTGTCAATAGCCCTGCTGCAAGAGTTGAATTTGCTAAATGGAACGGTGATGCAGCCCGCGCTGAATGCGGGCAAGAGGCGTTTGCCGCAGATGCTCAGCCCATTTGGAATTGGGAAGGGGAATATAGATACTGGCAGAGGAGTCTGGTGCAGCAGAATGTAGCGACTTCGCGCATTGCTATTACTGCTATCCAACCCATCCAATTCATAGGCCTTTGCTATGGGCATAATGTACATCTTTCGCTTCAGCCCAATCTTATAGTGTCCCAGCGAGGTGCATTTTGACTCGGGCACATTGCTAAAACTAGTCCCGCCAAACATCCTTGCCCCGCCATATCCCTGCGCGCAGATACTGCTTGTAACCACCCTCTTTGCGCGAAAATCCCACACGAAAAACCGCGCTCTGCCAGAGTACAGACTGTAATCTACCAATATACCAACATCGGTATTATAACCATTGCTCCTGCAATATTGCTCCAGCTCCGCCGCCTTCTGCTCAAGATTTCGCGGCGGGATATGACCAATCACATACGCAGTCACAACCACGAATGTAATAACAACTATAGCTTTTAGAGATATTTTCATAGTCTACGCTCTTAATCTAATCAACAATTTTCTACGACACCTTCTAAATAACTTTATCAATATAAGCAGTAGTATTGCCACCAAGCCACCATCGCCAAATGTAATGTTTATAATAGAGGCTGTTTTGAACAACGGATAGTTGCGTAACCACTGCTTCGGGACATCAAATGGACGGTCCGCTATATGCCAATAGAGAGGGTCCGGGAGTTCAATATTAAAATAGTAGTATATCCCCGCTGATATGATTATTACAGCCGTCAGCACCCAATACCACCAACGCTCGTTCTCCAGCAACTTATACAGCGCTATCATCGCCCACACCACTGTAAGTAGTATAGAAACAGGTGGACAGACGAATGCAACAACAAGTTCAATAAAAAGCATAGCAACCAGCAGACCAATGATGCCTATATACTTCAGCACCTCAATAAATATCTCCCATTTACTCCAACGCTTCTTGAAAATTCCAATCGGAAGATTTCGCCTCCCATACCTCTCTGGCCGACCAAATCTCCGCTGAAAAAACCTACATATAACCTCAAAACAAGCAGCCCAGAGAATAACTCCCCACGCAGCACTCAATGTATCGCCTAACATATTATTGTATATATTGTCACTTACTCAAGATATCTATTGCTTGCATAGCGTCACTAACCGAAAGTCCTCGTCCTCCATATATTGTAACAAGATTGTGATGCTGGTTGGACTCAAACTGACGATGTGACATATCATCTAAGATTACATATCTGCCACTAAATTTGTGCTTTGATATCCACTCATCTATCTCTATACCTCTATAGATGCTTATCTGTTTTGTCACCCCGACAATTTCGCCAGGCATATTGCGAGCATTCCACATCCGAATCAACTGCCACAGAGATAAATAACCCCGCCACGAAGATGTTATCACAATCTTTGCATCTGTAGCGTCAATAATCTCTTTTAAGTTATTAACACATTCTGGATGAAATTCTCTGCCGTAGCGATCTCTCCGCCACTCCCAAGTCCCATTATCAGGCACTAACACTCCATCAAAATCAAGAAATATAACCCGATTATATGAGCGAGAAACGATTGCTTTAATATATTGGATAAGCGATTTCATTTTCTACATCCTAATTATTCTTGAGTAGGCTCTTCTCTCAATGCCGCCACTTCCCGAGCAGACAACTCTTTCGCATATTTACGAGCATAAATATCCTCAGAAGAGTTTAGATATTTTCTTCTATTCAAATCATCAAAATCGTCATCGCTCGTATCGTAATAGGGGTCAAGGTTGGGTATCTCCTCATACAGGTATGAGAAATCCTCGGTATGGTTTGAAAGCGAGTCTGTGCAATCAAGCTCATCAAATTCGCGGGCAAAATCAAGAATATCATCACACTCGCATCGTTTTATCAGATATGAATAATGCCCATCTTCAAAAACATCCGAGAACTCAATTGTTTGTTTACCACACTTGCCACCACCCTTTGCAAAGTATATATTAAAAAAGTAGTCTACATTCCCATATTCATCATACAGGAAGTTAAACGAGATACTTCCATCCTCTTTAGAGCACATCTCCTCACTAAGATGCATCCCGCGACATTGCAGGTATCTCACAACCCGTTCAAAAGTCAGTTCGGTAAAAATCTTTCTATCGGTCATGGTTTGCATAGATCAATATCATCCATCAATTTATTAGACAGCGTTTAGTCAGATAGAGTAAAGGCGCCCACTATCTCAACTTGCCTTCTAACCAAAGCGTCCGTACTGGTTATGCCCCAAACAGCTAACGGTTGGAGAGAGCTATCGGTGGGATAAAAAGCCTCAAGTACCTTGCGCACATTGCTAATTCTCGGGAAAGCGCCTTTCGGAACGAGGATATTGAGAACAATGCCCTGATAACCGCGTTTACTGTACTGCTCCAGCTCGCTGCGAATTTGCTCAATTAGCGCCTTGCTAAATCCCATATTAGAGTGGTACTTAAAGCCATAATAAGTAGATGCGCCTGCCGTTACGGAGTCGAAATCGGCCATATCCATAGGCACTACTTGATAGACAGGGGTATTATCTGCGGAAACAGAGTTTACGAACTGTTCGCGCGAAAGTTTTTGGTCTGTAATAATCATAATTTCTCAGGTTGAAGTTTTTTATAATGTTCTTTTGTCAAAACGGTTGATAATATCTATCATATCATCGGGGAGGCATTTTACAGTCTGCTCTATCATCCAGTCGGGGATGCCATAGTAGGCAGCGGCAATGCCACCCGTCATACAAGCAATAGTATCACTATCGCCACCCAATGATATTGCCAAGCGAATGGCTGACTCATAGTCAGTACTCTCCAAGAAGGCAATTATTGCCTCGGGGCAAGAACCTTGGCAAGTTTCGTTAAACTCGTAGGTCGGGCGTATATCCGCGCAAGTACGGCTCAAATTGTACCCAAAGTTCTGCTCAATGTAGCTCTTAATCTCCTCCTTTGAAGCGTTCTGCCGAGCGAGAAATATTGCAGCAGCAATAGCCTGTGCGCCCTTGATACCTTCGGGGTGGTTATGTGTCACTTCTGCCGACTGTTTGGCAAGGTTGAGGGCCTCATCTAACGACTTTGCAAAATATCCGCAAGGGCTAACACGCATACCCGCTCCATTACCAAAGGAGTTATATGGCGGCAGCTCATTCTTATCAAAGAGCCAGCGGTAAAACATTCCGCCATAGCCACGATTTGGATACGCCTGCCCCCAATCGCGCATCGTTTTTACTGGCGACACTCCGCTCAGCAACCAATCGGCAATAGCGATGGTCATAACTGTATCATCCGTAAAGTTACTCCCTCTGACAAACATCTGAAAATCGGTATGCTTCACATTGCAAAACTCATAAAATGAGCCTACAACATCGCCTATAATCGCACCCAGAATACCATCTTCGCTCACGGTCGTCGTCTGCGAAAGGTGCTCGCGTCTACTCTTGGGCAGGGATAGTTCTTGCTCCTTTCCACCAAAAAGTCTTTGCAATATATTTCTCATTTTAACTCTCCGTTGAGGTTCTATTATTGCTTGAAGAGGCAAAAATTTGCTCATTGTTGCTGATAACCCACTCTATAAACTGGTCCAGGCTATCAGATGGTGCCTCGCCGTGGTTTATGTGGCGATTATCTGCAACGCCACCGTAGAACCATCTATTATCAGCAGCCATCTCTAAGGTGTAGTAGTTACTCTCTTTGGTTGTCCTATTGAGGACTACTGCGCCATATTTTGCCTCGGGGACAACCTGTGGCGCTGGGAATTGGTACACGATAAGTTTATAGTCCCCATAGTTATCCACCCTGATGATTCTAAACGCCTCGGCCCACAACTGCGCCAATGTCCTATTTGTCATAGCCCTTGCAAAAGACTGGCTTATGTACGCCTCATCGGTCAGTGCTTCCATAGGTAGTTCACCCTCTTTTACCGCTTTAAGCAGGTCTGAGAGCCATCTATACTCTGGAACGCAGAAATTCTGAGTCATATTATATTGTTGCTCAAAATCATTATAGGCATCCCAAAAATTCAGGACAGCCAACCCCAAGTCATTCATATACTCGTTAAATAGCTCCTGCAACTCTATCTCATAATGGCACAAGACAGATATTCGCATATCTAAACGATACCCACCATTCTCTATCTCCGTGACGCTAAACTTTGCCATAGTCGCAGAGTTAGAGCAATGCTGCGCTGCCTTCTCTAATAGTTCAATATTCTTATCATCCCCCGTCCATTCACAGCCGAGCTGCAACCTACCGGCAAAGTATGATAATCTATAAAATATGCCATCCACCTTGATACATATCCAGCCACCTCTATCCTCCTCTATAGAGTATCCCTTAGCCTTGATAATATCTATAACAGCCTCTCTTGTAAGGCGTTTCGGCACAACATCCTCCTTGGTTATCTTGTAGTGCATAAAGGTCATTACAGGTATCATCGCCACGATAATACCTACAATAATTATTTTGGAATCAGTCTCTGTCGTTCTCCAGCCGATAATCGCCATCAGACACAGAAGCACAAACAGAACCAAGAGGATGTAAAGGCCCTGCTTGTAAACCATCTTAACACCCTGCTGCATATTTTTATCACTCATACTTACTCCTCCATTGTTTGATATTTATGGTCCAGATACCGCCTGCATAGCCTATAGAGCCACGAGTCGTTTGCGCTTCCCACTCTGTAATAGTAGTCCTCGTACCAGAATTTAGGATTGGAGACATAGAGTGTATCAACGCCATGTTCACTATTTACAATGAGTCGTCTTGCATACTTATCGCTCGCTGGGAGTTGATCACAAACAATATAGCCCTCCTCGCTATTGACTGCAAGGTAGTTCAACTTGTAACCTATCATGTTAGGTGCGGCTGCGGTAAATGTAAGCAGCAGCAACGAGGCAAAAAGGTAGTTACGCGCAGCTGGCGACGAACTATCCTTCGGAGTGCAAAGACAACGAAGCAACGAGGCGGCAAGCACAAAGAGCACCAAGATTGCCGTGTAAACCATCAGAAACTCCTTGTAAGGATAGTAATCTAAGTCTAACAGCTCCGTAATAATATCAAACTTAAAGAACATCCAATACAAACTGTATAGAGTTATTACCGTCCCGAAATATACCTGCCGCACCTTTGACGACAGATGCCTAATATTTACCCACGCAATAGCTATCGCCGCCACAGCGTGCAAAACAATACAGAGATTTGAATATGCCGGCAAGAGCTGGAAGATACCCCAGCACGCCACCAAGCTCCCCACAACCCACAGCAGGTTGCGTAGTGTAGTTTTTGTTTTTGGTGTCATATTTTTGTGTGATTTTTCGCTCCTACAAAGTTAGATAATGTTTTTGCAATGCACAAGGAGAGATGACCTATTACGATTAAAAAATATTTTTAATATCGTTAGGTCATCTCTCAGTACATCTTTAGCGCCCTACTGGTGGATCAACTTCAAAAAAGTCACATAATACATAATACTTGTTATTAAGGCTTTTTGACAGAGTATAGTCTAAATTAGAAGAAATAGATATCTATATAGTCTGCATGACCTTGAAGGGGGTTGACAATCTCTTGCATTCTCCAATAACCACGCTGTCCCCGAACTTTGAAATTGTATACGCCTTTGCGAACAGTCTCCTTTTTAACATCATCCGCATTTGTACGAGACCTAATAGTGCCAACAAAACGCAAATGCAGCGGGCTAATAACCTCTATCTGACCATCTATAATAAGGTACTCGTTACCTATTCGCTGACCGCCCTTGCACATCAGTTTGTTACCAGCCAAGAAGAACTTACACTCTCCGAATCTCTCCCAAGATATCCATTGCAACGAGCACTTATGCACTCCTAAGATATTGTCTATAAACACTTTGCGTTGCTCATCTGTCATCACATACTCACCATTAGAGTTCTTCTCAAGATCAGCGAGCTTAATACCAAAGTATTCTTCCCTTAACTCACCACGCGAAGCATCTCCATAAAAATTATATTGCTCACACACAGTTACAGAACTACTACAATAGCCAATACCGCACCCCAAAATAGTTATTCCAAGCACGAATGACACAACCTTCAAAAACTTTTTCATAATCTAAAACTTTTTTGACATTATTATAGACTTTATCCAATAGGTGTGAACTTAAACAACATATTCAATGCGTCGATATGAATATTGACACCCTTGATGGTATGATCACAATATTTAATAGTGTATACATAAAAATCGCCAATATCTGTACTTTCACAAGTCAGTGTTACGCCATCTACAGTAAATTCCATAGTTGGGTAAATACCACCAACACTAGCGTAAGCCTTCTCAAACTCCTTCTTAACATCCGCAGGTAGTAATTTGTACATAGAGTACACAGTATTTGCAGGCATAGAGTAGTTGCCACAAGGGCCAGAGTAGGTAACCTTAGCATCGCCAAAATCTACATCATCCGACGAGGTCATACTCATCAAAGTGAGTGAAGCAACAAGTGCGCAGAGAACAAAAATAATCTTCTTCATAGTTGTAAAATTTTAGAGCGTTATTAAATATGTTTTCACTCTATAATGTCACAACCTGAAAAAGGTGCACGCTAAAACTGTAAAATTTCTGAAAATTTATTGATTACTTCGTGCATCCATCCCGATGGATTGGTTAGAATCTGCATAGGATATTGCCAAAAAACTCTATCAATAGCCTTTAGCACGCCTCCCTTTGGTGTGGCGAGAATAAGAGATGCCACTGCAAGATGGACAAAAGCAAGAGCTGTAACCGACCTTGCAATACCACAATTCACTATATCCGACTGCGTAAAGCGAGTTTGCTTAATAAACGAATGTAGATGAAAGGCATAGGTAAAAGCTATCAACGCATCAAAGATTACCATATAGTAAGCATCGCCCGCAAAACGGAATGGGAATACCATAAAGGTGTAAATAGGTATGCAATATGGCGATAAGGTAATAGGAAGATAACCAACCCCAAACTTGCCAACCTTATAGTTTACATAGCACTCCCTACCCCTAACAACAAATTCGTTAATCTTTTTTAGAAACAATAGAGCCACAAGTGTATGTGTTAGTTCGTGAGTGAACTTCATAAACCAATTTAGATTATGGCTTATTCTGAATACAACAAGCGTGAGTGCAAAAAGACCGTATGCTATAAATCCTGTCAGTAGCCCCACATAATTGCCAGCCTGTCGCCAATCCAGACCAACTCTGACACACATATCAACGGCATTCTTCCCGAGCGATGTTACAAACACACCAAGGAAAAGTATCGCTAATAGCCCAAACAGTACGGTAGAAGCGTAGTAAAAGAGTCTATCAAATCTCACCCTCATTATCCTCAGCCTTACTATCAATATCTAAAGCAGCCATACAGAAACCATTATCAGCATTGTACCGCTCCTCCTCAATCAACTCTCTAAGGGCCGCCCTCTCTATAGCATTGCGAACCACCTCCTCTGCAAAATCATCATCGGCAAAGAGTTGCGCTGCTATATTCCTAATCTTGTTCATACACTTACTTTTTTTGCTTTTGGCAGAATCGGCACTACGCATACCCAAGATGCTTGCTATCTCATCCATTGGTTTATGATCCCAATAAAAATATTTGAGAATAGCCTTACACTCCTCAGGGAGTCGTTGTATCACTGTATCCAGGAAATCATTTTGCGTCTGCTGCTTTTCATCTACAGCAATTATACCCTCCTCTATACTATTATGTTGCTTAGCAGAATTTGTAACTTTCTCAAATGTAGACCGTACGCCCTTCCTTCGGAGTAAATTGTGCGCCGTAAACTTACCTATCTGCACAAGATAGGCGAATAGAGCACCTTCGCGCGAACTAGTAACATCTCCACTTTTCACCCTCTGCATCAGCACAATCAGTGAGTCTTGGAAAATATCATCAATTTCATCATTGGAAAACATCTTAACAGAGAATGACTGCGCAAGAATTGAGGCAAATCCCGATTTCATCTCTCGGTAGATATATCTCCAAGTCCTTTCGTCATTCTGTAAAATACCAAATATAAGTTGTGCGTCAGTCATTATTTAATGTATAGGTAGATTTGTAAATTATATTACTTCATTCTCCAGACAATATAACTTGTATTCTTAGGCATTCGGTAACGGCCCGTGTAATAGTTATCCTCGCCGAATTCGTAGGTGATGTTATTCTCATCTACCGCCCAGCCATAGGCCGAAGAGCCGACAAGATATACCGCCTGATTTACGCCCAAATCTACTAACGCCTGAGCGAAGTCGTGGAAAGACTCTATAGTACCCGTCTCAACCATAAATATCTCCCCCTGACGGTCGCAGATACCTCGGCGAATAGACTTGCCCTTAGGTTCGTTCTCCACCAGCTCACCATCCGCCACGAGTGGATACTGACGGAAGAAGTAGCCTCCCTCCTCGGTTGCCTGCTCAAAGAGTGGAGAGTTCTCCGCCACGCCAACATAGACCTTGCCACCTATAGAGGCGCAATAACCCTTCTTTGACAATCCCCAAGCGCGTGGCTCGCCCTTGAGCACAAAGGCGCCTACAATACCGCCATTATCGGCCCTCACATCGGCAGCCTGCGCGGCATAGATGATAGACTTATCGCTCTTATCCATCCTGCCAATATGCAACGACATTTCGGCATTGTGAGGAATATACAACCTGATTGGAATATCGTTTATGGTTGTATCCTTTATCTCCATAAATCCCTGCAAATCAGAGTCCACCTGCCTACCTATCCACTGGCTGTGAGTAATCTCCTGCTTAGGCTCTACAACGGGCTCAAAGTAGGATGGCTCCGGCTCCTTGAGCTGCTCGGCCTCCGACTCTCTGTAATTCACAACCGCCAGGATTATCACACCCAGAGCTGCCAAGCCTAAAATGGAGAGGATGATAACCCACATACTACGAGGCAAGCGGCTCTTTCTGCCACCCAAGATGCGGATTTCGTCATCTCTGATGTCATCAATCTCTTGCATACTATTACCCTTCTAATTGCTCTTTCAACTGCTTCAGTACCTCCTTTGATGCACTTACCGTATGGCTAAACGATGTGGCATCCGAGAGTATCAACTTCTGCTGCGGAATGTTGATGTAGTAGACATAAGAGCTGTTTATAATTAAACTTCTACCAAGACGCATAAAGTTCTCGCCATCTTTGCCGAGCTGGTTATCAATCATCCTTGCAATCTCGCCGAGCTGATGCGAGAGCATACGCACCTCGTTATCCGCCTGCATAAGCGTAGAGTAGTTGCCATCTGACGCTATGTAGACGATTTTATCCGGTGCTATACGAACCAGCTCAATAGATGTTGATATAACTAAATGCCTCTTCATTTGTTCTATTCTCTAAGCAAAAGTAATCATATTTTGCTTGCCCACAAAACAATAGCTCCACAAATGTACGAAATAGCCTCCTGAGTGTACAAAATGGAGAAGAAAAGTAGAATTTTCCTCTCCATAAGTTCATCATTACCTACACTTTATATCTATTACAGCCAGGTCGCTGTGGGTGCCGATGCGGAAGGGTGGGCCCCAGAGGGAGAGACCGCTGGAGACGAAGATGTGGGTGTAGCTCCAGTGGCGGTAGCCGTGGCTCTGCTCGTAGAGGTGGTCGGTGAGGAGGTTGAGCGGGAAGAGCTGACCGCGGTGGGTGTGGCCGCAGAGGAGCAGGTCTACCTTCAGTTTATCCGTCTCCGAGAGGTTATAAGGCTGGTGGTCAAGCACCACTATCGGCTGCGTGTCGCAGCTCTGCTGCAGCAGCTCCAGCAGAGGCTTACGGTTGCGGTTCATATGGTCATCACGCCCGACGATTTGCACTCCGTTTGGCAGCGTAACAACGCTATCGCGCAGCAGGGTTATCTTAGTATGTTTCAGATAGTTAGTCACGCTATCTATACCACTGATATACTCGTGATTTCCAGGCACCATATAGACTCCAAGCGGAGCTTGCAGTGCATCAAGCAGTGCATCAAAAGGCTTATCCAAAAGGGGTTTTATGCTATTGTCAATCAGGTCGCCCGCGATAAGGACAACATCGGGATTGCAGTCGTTTATCATCCTCACATAGCGCTGCAGCACCTTCGTCCCCGTGCCGTGACCCAGGTGCACATCGCTAATGGCGACAATGCGCATGCTCTTGCCCTCAAATGCGCGCTCGGTGGTAATCTCTATATGCTCCGTGCGCTGATTGCGGTAGTTGATATATCCATAAATCAGCAGCGCGCAACAAGCTGGCAGCGCATACCAAAATGTATGCCCCATAGTCGGCAGGGCTATCTTCAGCAGGTCAAGCACCGCGAGCAGCAGCACCATATAGAGCAGCAGTGCCATCCACACCGAGCCGACAACAAAGAGCGTGCGCAGAGTCCAGTCGGGCAGCTGAGCGTCACGAAGTCCAACGGCAACAAAGAGCGAAAACGCCACCAGCCAAAAGAGCAACGAGAGCAGAATCCGACCCCACAGCGGCAACCACGCAAAGGCCTGCAGCGTGCGGAGGTAGAGGTATCCATTAGCGAGCGTATAGACTAAAGGCAGTGCTAAAAAGATGATTTTCATATAGTTACTCGTTTAATACAATCTCTACCCCCTCTTAAGCCATCTCTCGGTCAGGTACTTACGCACTGGCAAATCGTAGAGTCTCAGGCAAGCGTATGCCATAGCCACAGCAAGCACAAAGCAACCTACGCAGACCATAATATGTGTATACAGCGGAGCGTCTGGATGTGACCAGACCCAGTTCATCTGCATATACATCAGCGGATAGTGGGTGATATAGAGCGGATAGGATATCTCTCCCAGAAAGTTACAAATTTTAGTAGTGCGCGCACCCTTGAGGGTACTTCCTGCACCCATCATCACCACAACGGGGAAGAGCAGCAGGATACAGACAGCATTATAGACACCATTGAGCACAGAGCCCTCGCCACCCACACAAGGGAGCGAGAATAGCAACACCAGTATGAGCGAACACCAACCAAAGCCATTTTTGACCTCTATAAACCTTCCAATGCGGGATATTAGCAGTCCGCTAAGGAACGGATATGCAAGGCGCGTAAGACCGATATAGACCTGCTCAGAGGTTAGGCTCCAGCCACCGATAACGGTGTACATCTGCGCTGCGCGAGCCTCAGTGAGCAGTCCAAAGGTGTTCCAGTTAAGGCATATATCCAATGTGCAGAATGCTGCTGCGGCAGTCAGAGCGACAAGGGCAATCTTTGGTAATCTCCTCAGCACAAGTGCATAGATGATATTTGCTAAATATTCCCACGTGAGCGACCAGTTTGGGCCATTAAAGGAGTTCATCTCGCCCCAGCCACGAATATCCATACCCATTCCGCAAGGTATCATCAAGCACCCCATAACGAATGCCAGCAACACCTTCCAGCCTGGAACATTACCGATAAGGGCAAACCCCTCGCCCTGACCAAAGAGGTAGAGGCAAGCACCAATAACAGTTCCCATAACCACCATTGGGTGCAGTCTTACAAGGCGTCGCTTGAAGAACGCCCAGAGGCTCATCTTATCCCACCTATCGTCGTAGGCATAGCCGACAACAAAGCCCGAGAGGACAAAGAAGAAATCTACGGCAAGGTAGCCGTGGTTAATCATCTGATAAGCAGGACCTGCCGAGTAGGTCTCAAGCAGGTGGAACAGCACCACCAACAGCGCAGCGACGCCCCTGAGTCCATCCAGAATTTCATACCTCGGTTTTGAGGCTAAGTAGAGGTTGTTATCCATATTACTTACTCAAATACAAGTCCGCAAGCGGAAGTATCACGAATAGGTCAAGCAGCAGGAGCATCATTATCGCACCGAAAGCACCGATGGTAAGTGCCATAGTGAGGGCATAGAGGAACGAGAGGCAGTGGAGCAAGATAACTGCCACGGCGAGCAGCAGCCACAACTTGAGGGTTGTGGTGCGGTAAAGAATCATCGCCGCGGTAGCTGCAAAGAGCGGGATGAAGAACATCAGGTTCTCGCCCAGAGCAACGAGCAGCAGTGCGCTAAAGAGGAACATCACCGTAAGCGCGCCATAGAGTCTATTTGTCGCGAACTTTGCCGCAGCAGCGCCCACAGCCGTAGCGCGGATAGAGGACGATGCGCTCTGTGTAGCCTTCTGGCGTGCGCGAGCATAGAGGGCAACGGCAACGACGGTCATAACAGCCACAGAGGCAATCATCACCTCGTTATCAAAGGCGATGCCCTGCATAATTCCAAATGGCTTAAACTTAGCACCCGCAGCAGCGCCACATACAAAGGCAACAAGCTCGCCAACGGCCAGCGCTCCAATAGCAGCCAGCGGTGCAATAAGAGCCTCGCGCAGGGTCTTTGCCACCTGCAGGCGACCGCGCACCATCTCCAGCACAAAGCAGAGTGCGAAGAGGACGAAGGTGATGATATTTATCAGCGCATATTTACCCTTAGAGAAGTTGAACAAACCCAGCAGCGGAATGGTGAAGTTCACCGTATCGCTCTCGGCCTTCAGGCTTGCCACATCCGAGTAGCTACTATCGGTCAGATATCGCTGCATCAGCGGAGTAATCTGCGCGCCGTAGTGCTGGATAGACTTAGGGTTGATATTGCCGAAGTTATCCAAGTCGGTATGGTAGTGGTTGATATCGGCAATGGTAGAGAAGTTTAGACCTGGAATATCGTCCTTGACGATGGTAAAGTCGGTAAAGTTAGGCATAAAGCTGTAGACCACCGTGGTGAGCGAGTAGGTAAATGGGTAGTCGGCCGTCTGGCTGTAGAGCTCCATCAGTCGCTCATTGCCCGGCGAGGTCTCAAAGAGCAGCGCAGGACCAAAAGGACCGCGAGCCTCAAGGTTTATCATCAGACCCACATCCTCAAACTGCGCCCTATCGCGCTCCCACATAGCCTTCATACCCTTCATACCAACCTCCTCGGCATCGGTAAAGAGCACCTTTACGCTCTGCTTCCACTCGCTGCGATACTTCAGCGCCTGAGCCACACTCTCAAGTATAACACCTACGCCATAACCATCGTCTGCCGCGCCATACGACCATACGGTGTCCTGCTTAGGCATCGGCTGGCTGTAGCGCGAGTCGTAGTGCGCCACAAGGAGCAGAGTGCTGCCCGACGGCTGCGGAGCGGAGAAGGTGGCAAGGATGTTTGTCGCATCAAAGGTGTAGACCACATGCTTATTCTCAGGACCTGTCAAATCTTTGTACTCAAACTGCACAACAGTATCTGCACCCAGACCGTTAAGTCTATCAACCAAATAGTTACGCACCTGAGCACGAGCCTCTGGATGCGCTACGGAGTGGTGATTCTGCGATATAACCTTGATATCCTCCACCACGCGAGCGGCAGAGAAACCTGCAGAGGTAGCCTCCTGCACACGCGGACGAGAACACAACCCAAACGCCACAAAACCCACCAGTACCACAACTACTGCAAAAATGGAAATTCTAACTCTGTTCATACTTCTTTCTGTTTGTTTCTGCAAATATATAAAAAATCTTTTATTTGACATTTATAATTGCTACCTTTGCTGTATAGATTGATGATTATGAAGATTGCAGTTCCTACAAGAGAGGGGGTTGTGGACAACCACTTCGGTCATTGCGACCACTATACCATTTACACCGTTGAGGGTGGGCAGATTGTCGGCAGCAGTACGCTCCCTTCGCCGCAGGGGTGCGGTTGCAAGTCGGGCATTGCACTTACGCTGCAGCAGATGGGCGTAGAGGTTATGCTGGCGGGAAATATGGGCGAGGGCGCGAAGAGTAAACTTGAGAGCCACAACATCCGCGTAATTCGTGGCTGCAGCGGCGATGTGCAAGTGGTGGCGGAGAGTTTTCTGCGCGGATATATTTTTGACTCGGGCGTAGGGTGCTCGGTTCATCACGAGTGCGCCGATAAGTAGTTGATTATGAAACGATTTACCGCAAATATAATCATTGATGTGGTGATGCTGTTCTGCATCGCCATTATCAGTTTTTCGGGCTTTTTGCTCAAGGAGGTGTGCCGCAGAGGTCAGACATTTATGGGACTCTCTCGCCGCGCGTGGAGCGACATCCACCTCTGGGCAAGCATTGTGATACTCGTTCTGCTCATAGTGCATATTGTGCTGCACTGGAGCGCTATAGACAGCTTTTTCAAAAAGCATATCCCACATAACGCCGCGCGCTATGCACTCTACGCGCTATTTTTGGCACTCGCTTTGATAAGTACCATTCCGTGGTTATTTATTTTCTAATAGGCTAAAAGTATGAAAAAGTATCGTTGTACAGTATGCTCCTGGGTCTACGACCCAGAGATTGGTGACCCCGACAGCGGCATCGCCCCCGGCACCCCATTTGAGGACATCCCAGATGACTGGACCTGCCCCCTCTGCGGCGTCGGCAAAGAGGACTTCGTAGCGGAGGAGTAGCGTTGTTGGCTATTGGCTATTGGCTATTGGCTTTTCAGAGGAATTTTTTATTAAGGGTTATTAAAGAGTATTAAGGGCTACTAATGGTCGCGGAACGCGACGCTACGCAGTACAAAAGTTTGCGCTACCCTTAGTAGTCCTTAATAACCCTTAATATATCGCTACGGATAGCACCTCAGACTCTTTCTTGCACAATTTTGGTGTCAAAATGCGGTAGTAGGCGTACATCGTGCAAAAAAGTAGCATCGGATAGTACTAAAAGCGTACAGCCGATGCTACTTTTTAAGGGATGTGCGGCTAATGCCGTATTTTCACGCCAAAATTAGTCCTTTTTCTTGCCGCGGCCGTCATATAGGAATCTGCGAATCTTCTTGGATGGCGTCTTAACAAACTCCTCCTCTTCCTCTACGACTTCGGTGATGCGGGAGTTGCGGTTTACCTTGGAGTTGATCCACTGCTTGATATCCTCCATAATCTCGTCGCGAACCTTGGACCACTCCTCCTTCTTCTCCTCAAGGTCATCCATAAGCTCCTCATAGCGAGCCTTGATAGCCTCCATATCAAAGTTTACGAGTGCGACAAGGTGACCCTCGTGCTCGGTAACCAGAGACTCGTTGATAAAGACATGCTGGTTGAGCACGCTCTCAATATCCTCTGGGTAGATATTCTCGCCACTTGGGCCGAGAATCATATTCTTCAGGCGACCCTTGATATAGAGCCAGCCGTCCTTATCAAAGCATGCCAGGTCGCCAGTGCGGAACCAACCATCCTCGGTAAATACAGCCGCGGTAGCCTCTGGGTTCTTGTAGTAGCCGACCATCTGGCTTGGGCTCTTGACAACAAGCTCGCCAATGCCCTCCTCGTTAGGGTTCTCAATACGACCCTCAACGCCCTGAAGCAGTGGACCTGTAGAGCCGAGGCGGAGCATACCATCCACAGCACCCGCAAGCAGCGGAGCAGTCTCGGTAAGGCCATAGCCGATATCGTAGATGAACTTAGCGTCAAGCAGGAACTGCTCCACAGTAGAGTCCAACTTCGCACCGCCGATACCGAAGAAGCGGACACGACCGCCGAAGGTCTTAGTAAGGGTCTTACCAGCCACGCGGTGGAGCATCTTGCGGATAAAGCCTACGCCATAGAGCGTGCGCATAACGGCGTTAGAGGTGAACTTCTTAAGCACAGCGCCGCGATAGATCTTCTCAATAATAAGCGGCACGGTGAGCATAATTGTCGGGCGAACCTCCTTGAGTGCCGGCAGCAGCGTAGATACGGTCGGAGCCTTATCCAGATAGACCACATGGCTACCGTGATAGAAGGCAAGAATAAGGCCGATAGTACACTCATAGGTGTGTGCCAGAGGCAGCACAGAGAGGAAAATATCGGTCTCGTAGACCATAAAGAGCTTGTCAATCATCCAGAGCTGCGAGCAGAGGTTGTAGTGGGTAAGCATCACGCCCTTAGGCTGCGAAGTTGTACCCGAGGTGTAGATGATAGCAGCCAAATCGTCAGGCTTTGGCAGAGCGGTAGAGCCATTGCCACCCTTGACATTCTGAGAGATAACGCCCAGATTCTTCGTACGCACAACAAGGTGCAGCTTATCGGCAGTCTGCTTAGAGAGCTTGGAGAAGAGGCGGTCTGAAACAAAGAGAGCCTTGGTCTCCGAGTGCTCTACAATACGGTCAATATCCTCCGATGTGAAGTCGGGCATAATTGGCACAACTACATAGCCTGCCGAGGTGATTGCAAAGTATGCCACGCCCCAGTTTGGCACGCTACTACTCAAAATTGCTACGCGATCGCCTGGGTGAATGTCGGCATCTATAAGCATTGACTGAATCTGCTCAATGCGCTTGCCAACCTCGCTATAAGTTACCTCGGCGCCACGCCATAATGAAAAGGCAGTACGAGTAGAAAACTTCTTCAAGCTGTTCTGAAGAACCTCGTACAATGTCGTTAAGTTCATTTCCTAAATATTTAATTTACACTTACTTATGGAAGTTATCTTATTGATAATCAATAAAAAACAACCGTTCTCTTCTTTGCAAATTTAAGGTTTTTTTAATAAAAAATACTATTTTTGGCAAAAATTTACACCTATGCTACATCTGTCGCAAATAAAATCGGCTGCCATAAGCGCGGGATTTGACCTCTACGGAGTTGCCAAATGTCAAAATTTAGCTGCCGACCGAGCCTTTCTTGAGCAGTGGTTAGAGGCGGGATATGGCGCGGGGCTATCCTACCTTGAGCGCAACATCCACAAGCGCGCCGATGCCTCGTTGCTCGTAGAGGGGGCTAAGACGGTCGTCGTCTGCGCCGTAGCCTACAAAAACCGCTTCAGCGGAACATACCCCAGCCATTGCCGACAGAAGATAGCCTCCTACGCCACCACCGTAGACTACCACACCACTATAAAGCAGATGTTGCAACAACTATGCACCACCCTCAAGCAGCAGTGCCCTACCCTATCGGGTCGCGTATTTACCGACTCCGCACCGATATTTGAGAAGCGATATGCCGTAGAGGCAGGCTTGGGATGGATAGGTCGCCAATCGCTGCTCGTAACGCCCCAATTTGGAACATTCGTGCTCCTCGGCGTCGCCGTGCTGACAGAGGAGTGCGACAGCTACGACACGCCCCTGCAGAGCGTCGGCTGTGGCGAGTGCCGCCGCTGCATAGAGGCGTGCCCCAATAACGCAGTGATAGACAGACACATAGACACCCGCCGCTGTATCTCTCGCCTAACTATTGAGCGCGGCTCAGAGAGCAACACCACCCCACTCCACGGCTGGATATTCGGCTGCGACAGCTGCCAGAGCTGCTGCCCCTACAACGCCAACGCGCCAATAGCCACCAACCCCCTCTTCGCCCCAACCTTTGACCCCCCCCAGACAGATTGGCAAAAGATGAGCGAAGCAGACTTCACAGCCCACTTCGCCCAAACACCCCTCTCCCGCACAACCCTTGAACGGATAAGGGAGAATATGGAGGAGTAACTACTCGCGCGAGACGAGATATTGTTCGTGCAGATGGTAATATCGGCGCATAAAGAGTAGATATGCCACACAGAGCAGCAACAGCACCGCCCAGAAATAGAGCCACTTACTCACAGGCAGATATATTGCGCCAAGTGAAATAGCAAGTTGCAGGAGTGCATACAGACCGGCTACAACGGTATGAGGAACGCCCAACTCATTGACCATCAGCTGATAGGCGTGCTTACGGTGGGCCTTAAAGATATTCTCACGCAGCAGTAGTCGGTGCACAATAGTAAGCACACTATCCACGCCATAAACCACCAGAAATACAAGGTACCACAGCTCTCCACTCTGCACGACAAGGCTTCCCAGTACAAAAAGTACGATATAGGCGATACCTATAGCACCCACATCGCCAGCAAAGCACTTAGCCTTAGTGCGGAAGTTGAAAAAGCAGAAAACCACCAGCGAGAGCATCGCCACATATATCAGATTTTGGTCCACAAAGGCGAGGTGGTAGTTCAGTAGCGCCAATGGAGCTAAAACGGCCAAAGAGTAGCCACCCGTAATGCCATTTATACCATCCATAAAGTTGTAGGCATTGATTATACCTGTGCACACAACCCAAGCCAGGAGTATCCACAGCCACATCTGGGTAGTAAGTATGCCCCACTGATAGAACATCAGCAACATAGCCACAAAGTGCACCACAATACGATATCTATTTGGTACAGAGTGAATATCATCCACAAAGCTAATACCTGCAATAAGGGTCAGTCCCAGCAGAAACCAGCCATACTCAAACCCAAAGATTGCCGCATAGAGCCAAGCGCCGAAGAGGAAGACTACACCTCCGCCTCGTAGGGTGATACTCTTATGAGAGCTACGCTGATTGGGCTTATCAATAATATTAAACCTATCAGCGACCTTGAAATATACCACCTCAAGCAGAAGTAGCAGAGCAAAAATTATCACATAGTCCATAAGCTATCTAATCTTGAAGTTACTAATCACATCTGTCGGCTGCCAATTCAATGCATCCTTTATTCTCCTATTGCTAAAGGTCAGCGACTGGGTTATCTTTGCCAGTTTATCCGAGTTTATCGGTGCTCGGCGACCCATCATATTGCCCACAAAAGCCAAACAACGGGCAAACCACATAGGTATAGAGAGTGGCAGTCGCTTCCCAAGCTGAGAACTGATAGTTCGCTCAAGTTCTCTGAATGTCGGCTGGCTATCATCGCACACATTAAAGACTCCGCCCCGCTCTGCCAGCAGGGGTACTAAGGTTGCAATATCCTGCACCATCAGCACGCTCTTGCGAGCTGCTCCTGCGCCAATGCTCAGGTATCTACCCGTAGCAATTCCCTTTATCATCGCACCCAGATTGCCTGGGGGATTTGGCCCAGCAATAAGCGACGGGCGAATGATGCTCAGTGTAACACCGCGCTCCGCGCACCAATCGGTCAGATAGCGCTCTGCCATAATCTTACTCTTAGCGTATGGGCTTGTGCCACTGAGCGGAGCATCCTCAGAGATATCCTCGCCAGCCTCTAAGCCATAGACAGCAACGGTACTTATAAATATAAACGCCTTGGGGCATCCTACCGCCTCTAATGCCTTGCATAGATTAACAGTACCCCCATAATTGACATCATAGAATGCCTGACACTCCGCCTCCGTCTTAGGAACAAAATGAGCCTTCCCTGCAGCGTGCAGTACCACATCAAAGGGTTTTGTGAAGGAGGGTGACTCCAAAGCCAAATTGGCTTTGATATCATCACTATCAGCAAGACCTATGGTTGTTATCTGATAGTGCTCTTCCAGCATAGGCTTTATATTCTGTCCCAAAAAGCCCGAAGCGCCCGTAAAAAGTAGTTGCATCATAAATACAATTTTTCAATCTCCTCCCAGATTTTCTGCTGACGGAAGGAGGAGGTAACAAACTCGCGTCCCCCTACGCCCAACTCTGTACACAGCTGACGATGGTTATAGAGGTGCTCCAAAACACCTGCGATATCCTCAACATCGTGACTCACAAACAAGCCCGTACGCCCCTCCACAATCGCATCTACGCAACCTGTAACCCTTGTTGTCACCACAGGCAGCGACATAGCCGACGCCTCTAATGCAGAGGTAGGAAAGCCCTCGCGATATGACGGAAGAATAAAGATATTCATCAAGGCATAATAGCGATGTATATCCCTATTTTCTACCGCTCCCGTAAAGATGATATTATCGTTTTCCAGAATCTGACTCACAACATCCTCGGGCAGAGCATCGCGCTGCTCCAGCACACCGACAAGCAGCAGTTTCACCCCGCTGCATCGCTCAGCAAAGAGTTTAAATGCCGCCACAAGCTCTACAATTCCCTTATCCTTCACCAAACGGCCCGTAAAACCGACAACAAAGTCGTCTGCCGAGATATTCAACTCCCTCCTCAGTGCATCCACCTCTGCCACAGCGATGTTATCCCTACAGAAACGCTCTGTATTCACGCCATTACAGGTACCACAGCAGAGGAGCGTCTGCTTATGTGCGGGATTAAGGCCATCCTCAACACTCTGCTTGCTGACCGATGGACTGACACTGACAATCTTGGTTGCGAGCCGAGAGGTCAATCTATCCAGAAACATCAGCAGCTTACGCTTAAAGCCCGTAGCAGTCTGATATACAAGCCCGTGACGGAAATATATCCTCTTTGGCACACGAGTAATATATGCAGCAATCATCGCCAGTAATGCCCCCTTGGGCGTATGCCCCACAACAATATCAATCCGCTGCTGCCTGATATAACGACAGATCCCCCACAACGCCCTCAAATCAGAGAGAATAGATATTTTTCGCTCAATACACTCTGTGTGATACTCAAACCCATACTGCTGAGCCAGTGCCTCCAAATTATCATCTGGACTGCATACCACATACTCCCGATACCCCTTACCAAGAAAATATCGCACCTGCTCCCCTATAAAATAGGGCAACGAAAACGAAACACACACCACATGAAGAATGTTCATAGCTGCGCAATTACTTATTACTCTCTAAAACTGAGACAAAAAACTTATTCCTCCGCATATCTAAAATAGCGCGGTCATACCTTTGAGCCGTGGAAAAATTCCGTTTTGACGCCTCAATTCGTCTCTGCAGCGAGAAGTCCTTTATCTTCTCACAAAGAGATGCTACATCCTCTGGCTGATATAGATACTCTGTCGGCAGCAACTCTGGAATACCCGCCACATCTGTACCTAAAGCGGGACAACCCATGCTCATTGCCTCTATCAGTGCACGCGGCAACCCTTCCTGCTTGGATGGTTGTATGTATATATCTACCTGCTCCAACTGTTCAAGCACCTTACCTCGTGGAATCATCCCTAAAAAGTGGACGCTATCTGCAACATTATATCTATGCGCAAGGTCTCTGAGGTATGTTGCATCTCCACCTCCGGCAAGATAGTAATGGCACACTATATTTTCACGCTTTAGACGAGATATAGCCTCTATTACATATTGCTGCCCCTTATACTTCACATTTACGGCCGCACTTGTCATCAAGTTGATATGGTCTGTATCTCGCGACAAGAACACCTCTTTGCTCTTCAATACCTCATCATTGCCAGTATCTATGCAGACATTTGAGCAAGCAATACTCTGACCTTTTGTCGGATAACGACCCTGCAGAAAACGCTCTGTTACATAAAACACATAAGGGGCCTCTTTTACAGTCTTTCGCATCTCTAAAAAAGAGAGCGGTGCCATCAATTTACCCTTCCAATTGTAATTCCATAGCGCATCCCAAATACACCCCACGCAACCAACTATATACTTTATACGATTCTGGCGTGCGATTGATATTGCAACATTGCCAGTATATGATGGCAGATGGCAAATCAACAAATCGCTTCCAGAGATTGCATTTTCCATCTGCCGTTTATAGTAGCCTTTACGGAAAAATCTGTTTATAATGGTATTTGGTTTATCAAGTATAACCACCATATCGCTACTCTGTATATCAATCTTCGTCGCACTCGGGTTATCTACCTGTTTGCCATAACAAAAGATGGTCAGACTTCCATAACGATGATACCTATCCACAAATGTACTCAACTCGTTATGAAAAAACTCACCATTTGCGCAATTTACCACATGCTCCGTAACCAATACTACCCTACTCATAATTCCGATTCAACAAAAGTTAAAAAACTATCAACCGTAGCTACCATATCATTTCTCGCCTCAGTATACTCTACCACACCGTTGTTAAAAATTATCAGTCCCTTACCATATACAGCGGCCTCCCAAGAGCGAAGTGTACGACCAACTGCTCCGCTTTGCAGAATCTCAACCACAGCCTTCGACTTTACAATATGCTGCAAATTCTCGGCATAAGACATACGATGTATATAGTGCAGTCCTGCGTCATTGCGTCTATCCGATTTAGGCACTCCAGTAATATAGAAATCGCACTTAAGACCTTGCGCTGTAAGTACATCGTAGGCATCGTATATATGTTTGAGTCTATCCTTTGCTGCACCCAGGAAGTAGGCATCGCACCCTGCAATGGCATCGTTAGGCGCAACATCCACCTTTGAGTATACGGTAGGATGATATAACAGCCCATACTGTGCAGCATCATTCTGATCGTAGGAGATAACAACATCAAAGTAACGCTTAACCTCCTCTACAGATATATTTATATGTGTGCGCACAACATCCTGATAGAAGCAGACATACTTAGAGTCGGGATACATCTGCTTGAGATACTCTACAAGTCCATATTTTGCCAAATATGCCAGTCTGCCCGAGAATAGGAAACAGATAGGCTTATCGTTATCAAACTCGCCTGTAAAGTAGTACGGATTCCAGAGATTTTTGAATGGCAGGCGGATAACAGAGTTTATCTTTGATGACATGTGACACTTATGCACAAAATTCAGCACTGCTCCTCCATGCTGAGGATAGTTATCAATATAGCAAACATTTTCTGCTGACAACGCATCGTTCCAGGAGCTACGATAATAGTCCGCATCTGCCTGGAAAATCACGAAGTTATACATACCCTTACCAACCAACATAACCTATTTTTTCTGTAGATATGTCATTGCAACAAAAATCATTATCGCCCACGCCGACAACTTCATTGTCGTAGAGGTGTAGACATACGATATGATACCACATGTCGGAACAATAGCCAGGAAGAGGAAGTAGAAGAACCAAAAAAGCGAGACCTGACGCCTGCGTACAAACATCACACAAATAGCAAACTGCAGCAGATATAACAGCATGTATATAAATGGTCCCTTCTGATTATTATCCAGGATGAAATTTCCCAAGAACGAGTAGAAAACGCCAGACTCAATACCCGTACGCATAGTCATCTCCTGCTGCAGAGCGTTACTACCCTGATACTCTCCCAAGATAAAATAGTTAATAATAGGAAATAGGTAGCGAGTAGAAAATGACTCTCCATTATCAAAATTCTCCCAGAAGTAACAGAAGTTTATAAATGGCTGACCTGCATAGGAGACCACACCGCCTTCTACTCCCATATCAGAATCCTCAAATCTATCCGTTGTCACAGATGCAAAGTAGCCCAATACGCCTACCAACATAATGGCGGAGAGCACCAAGACCATCTTTCTTGCTCGCATACTCATATTTCGCCAAAAGACAACAATACTTAATCCCAGTATCAACACCCAATATAGAGACTTTGAACGGTCAATACCAAGCACTCCAATAAGTATAGCAGAGAGCGAGCCTATCAATGCCATAACAGACAGATACCACCTATTCTTACTCAATATAAGCATAAAGGAGACAGGTATCATTATGTACGACATTGACGCCAAGATAGAGAATAGAGATATTACCAAACCCACAACACCGCCATACTGCGTAAAGACATACTTATCATCTACGCCATCTCCTCGCAATTCGGCAAAGTCACCAAAAGATAGGATGTAGACAAAGTCATCTCTATATGCAACTAACAGGACTATAAAGATTACAAAATAGAGGTATGCAAGGCTCTTTATCGCAATCGTATTAGGTAGCACTATCCTCTGCAGGCCTGTGGTATTAAATTTATAGACTGGTAATATTGAGAGGGATATAAGTGTGCAATATATCAGTGTAGGGAAGAAAGAGCAGGCATCCTTATACAGTTCCGGAGCGCCATTGTTGTAATAAAGAATAGAGAAGAAGGATGTAAGCGCATACAGCAATGAGATGTATGCACTTACATCTAATCCTCGTTTCTTGATGATTATAATAGCTAACGACAGAAAGTATATAAACGGAACATATATCATCATACGCTCTGTTGCTCTCCTTTTTCTTTTACAAACTTAATATAGTACCACACTATCATTGCGGTGTAGATAAAGTCGCATAGGATTGTTGTTACTATAGCGCCTGTTGTGCTCCAGAGGTAGACAAAGAGCGTATAGCCGACAATCTTTACAACGCCATTTGCGATACTGGCATTTCGGATATCACGACCCTGGCCGTGCGAGCCGAGGTAGCGATTGAGCATATCTCCAAAACCGTGTACAGAGAAGCCCACTGCCAACCACGAGGCATACACCCCCACAGAGGCATACTGCTCGGTATAGAGCAGCACAACCAACTGCTTGATAATCAGTATATATACCAGACAGCTACCAATAGTAAGCAGCGCCGTATTTCGCATCACGCGACTCGGTATTCTATCCAATCGGGCGAACTGCTTAAAGTAGGTTGTACCGATGATAGAAGGCAGCATTGTGAGCGGAGTGGTAACGGTCAGAGCAAGGGTATAAAATCCCACCTCTGCATTATTCTCATTGAATATTCCCAAGCTGATACCCGCCAGATAGTTTGTTGCCACCATCACAAGCGAGCCGATGTAGAGCTGAAAGCCGTAGTCTCGGTTCTCTACTTTCAGCTGTCCAAATATCTGTTTGACATCCCTAAATAGAGGCTTCGTGGATATTGTAAGTACCAGCAAAACAAGTGTATAGAGCCCCCACTGCAGCAGTATCATCCGCGATGCCGTTGCTCCATAGTCGCTATATATCCAGTATGCCAGCGGTATATAGAACAGCACTGGTAGCAGTCGCGCAGCAGAGAGTCTGCCGATGTGGTTATCTCCCTGCGCGGTGGTGTTGATATAGTTGAACAATATCGGATATGCACAGACGGGAAGCGATACGACAAACAAGTGGGCAATCTGCGGCTTATCATAGTGCACCAGCGCACATCCCGCCGTAATTGCCACCATCACCACTGCTGTTATGGCCAATATCAGCACCATACAGCCACGAATCTTACGACTCTGCTGTTCACTATCCGACAGAGCCAGCAATCTACTTCCAGAGAGGAAATATCCAAAAAGCAACAGCGAGGAGGCAAACTGAAGTATATTCTGAACATATCGCACATCACCATATACAGCAGGCTCCATAAATCGGGTGTTGATGATAGATGCAACAACGCCCAACAATGTACCAACCAATGTTGATATGTACAGCAGTACCACCTGCCGCGTCGATTTATTCAATTTTATCCTACCCATAAAACTCCTTGTACCACTCGGCGAAGGCGCGGAGGCCGGTGCGGAGGGGTGTGTGTGGTTTGAAGCCGAAGTCGCGCGCGAGGGCGGAGGTGTCGGCGTAGGTGGTGGCAACATCACCAGGCTGCATAGCCACCAGGCGCTTATGGCTCTCAAAGTCAAAGTCTGCGGCAAGGACGCCCGCCTGGACGAGCTCCTGCTGCAGTATATCTACGAAATCAAGTAGGTTCTCGGGGTTGCTATTGCCGATATTATAGAGTGCATAGGGTGGCACGGGCAGGCCATCCTCGCCCCTCTGGCGTGTTGGTGCGCGGTGCATTACGCGCTGCAGGCCCTCTACCACATCGGCGATATATGTAAAGTCGCGGCGGCAGTTGCCATAGTTGAAAATCTCTATCGTCTCGCCGCGGCGCAGGCGCTCTGCAAAGCTGAAGTATGCCATATCGGGGCGACCTGCAGGGCCATAGACAGTAAAGAATCTCAGGCCTGTAGATGGGATATCGTAGAGCTTACTATAGGCGTGCGCCATCAACTCGTTGCTCTTCTTTGTTGCGGCATAGAGGCTTACGGGGTTATCCACCTTATCGTCCGTAGAGTAAGGCACGCGCTCGTTATTGCCATAGACCGACGAGGAGGAGGCATAGACCAGATGCTGCACTCCCTTTGCACCGCCGTCGTAGCTATGGCGGCAAGCCTCAAGGATGTTGTAGAAGCCGATGATATTGCTCTCAATATAGACATCGGGGTTGGTGATGCTATAGCGCACCCCCGCCTGAGCTGCCAGATTGACAACGACATCAAACTGATGGGTGGCAAAGAGGCTATCCACCAGCGCGCGGTCGGCGATATTTCCACGAACAAAGAGCCAGCTATTCTGCCCGCACTGCCCTGCCACAGAGTCTATGCGACGCAGACGATACTCCTTTATCGCAGGGTCGTAGTAGTCGTTCATAGAGTCCAGACCCACGACAAGCACCCCCTGCTCGGTTGTAAGCAGTCGCTCCACAAGGTTTGCGCCGATAAACCCGGCAGCACCCGTTACCAAAATACTCCTCATCACTAATCTCTCCTAAAAATATCGCGTGTGTAGACCTTCTCGCGCACATCGTCAAGCACGGCATCGTAGCGGTTGGCGATAATGGCCTGCGAGAGGCTCTTGAACTGCTCAAGGTTGTTCACTATGCGGCTGCCGAAGAATGTTGTTCCATCCTCAAGGGTCGGCTCGTAGATAATCACCTGAGCACCCTTAGCCTTGATGCGCTTCATTACGCCCTGAATAGATGACTGGCGGAAGTTATCCGAGCCCGCCTTCATCGTCAGGCGATATACGCCGATAGTGCAGCTCTGCTCCTGAGCGGCGTCGTAGCTGCTGTTGTCGTTGTAGTAGCCCGCCATCGTAAGCACTCTGTCGGCGATAAAATCCTTGCGCGTGCGGTTGCTCTCCACAATGGCAGACATCATATTCTGCGGCACATCCTGATAGTTTGCCAGCAGCTGCTTAGTATCCTTCGGCAGACAGTAGCCTCCATAGCCAAAGGATGGGTTGTTGTAGTGAGTGCCGATGCGAGGGTCAAGTCCCACACCAGAGATAATCGCCTGAGTATCAAGACCCTTAATCTCGGCGTATGTATCTAACTCGTTGAAGTAGCTCACGCGTAGGGCGAGGTATGTATTGGCAAAGAGCTTTACAGCCTCCGCCTCCGTAAGACCCATAAAGAGGGTCTCTATATCCTGCTTTACCGCCCCCTGCTGGAGTAGAGTGGCGAATGTTCGCGCAGCGGCATCTAAGCGCTCGTCGCCCTCGGGACGACCGACAATAATTCGGCTTGGATAGAGGTTGTCGTAGAGCGCCTTGCTCTCGCGCAGAAACTCTGGCGAGAAGAGTATATTGTCGCTGCCCACCTTGGCGCGGATAGCCTCGGTGTAACCCACGGGCACGGTGCTCTTGATAATCATTATCGCGCGAGGGTTGCACTCCACAACCTGACGGATGACACTCTCCACGGCGGAGGTGTCAAAGAAGTTGCGCTTGCTGTCGTAGTTTGTCGGCGTGGCGATGATAACATACTCCGCCGCGCTATATGCAGCCTCGGCGTCCAATGTCGCAACAAGGTTGAGCTGCTTGTTTGCAAAAAACTCCTCTATACACTCGTCCTGAATTGGCGACTGACGACGATTTATCATCTCCACACGCTGGGCAACAATATCCACCGCTACCACCTCATTGTGCTGAGAGAGCAGCGTTGCCATACTCAAGCCCACATAACCCGTTCCTGCTACTGCAATTTTCATAATCTATTTGATAATTTCTAATAACTCCTTCTCTATTCGGGGCGTTGCAACCGCTGCCACTCCCTCTATCTGCACCACCACGCGGCGCTCACGAGCCCCCGGCACCTTGAGTAGCACACCCTCCGCACCTGCAAATAGTCCCCCCGTAACCCTTACGCGACTACCCTGACTCAGATGCAGTCCCTCTGACGAGAGAAGCATCAACCGCTCATCTTCTGTGCCAGTTACAACCATAAAGTTGCGCATCTGAGCCTCCGGTACGACCATCGCCTGACGAACTCCATCCTGCGTGTGCATCACATAGCGGAGATATGGAAGTTCAAACTGCTTGATGCCATCTATGGTCGCACGGTCAGCGTATACAAAGATGTAGTTATGCACTAACGCCTTGCGCCTCAATACCTTACGAGCACCTGCCACGCCCTGCCTGACAAGGCGCGTAGGGACAAATGAAACCACCCCCAGCTCGTCCAATCGGTGCTTGGCTATAAGCTCGCGCTGATATGTCACACGAAGCACATACCACCCCTTATTACTATCGCTTTCAGCTACCTGCATACTCATAACTGGACATACCTTGGGGACATTGATAGCCACACAACGCACTGACTATCAATCAATTACGCAAAATTGATTGCAAATACATTTCAAATTGTCACTCCATAGCTCAAACCTTAAGCAACAATTTGTCGCAAAGTTATAAAAAAACGGTGAAAAATCAAAGATTTTGAATCATTATTCAACGATTAGGACCCTTTGTGCTACCGATAGGTCTTTTTGCACAAATGCGAATAAAAATCTGCATTATGTCACAGATTGTAGACAAAATTGCTAATTTTGTGCCAAATTGTCAATAATTCTGCCAAAGTTGGCACAAAAAGTCGTTTTGGCACACCTCTTGCCCAGTGTAGGAGCAAACAGAAAATGTTAAACTAAAAAATTATAGAGTTATGATTAAACCATTATCAGACCGAGTTCTCATTCTGCCAAATCCAGCAGAGGAGGTTACCGCCGGAGGTCTTATCATTCCGGACACAGCAAAGGAGAAGCCACTTGCAGGCAAAGTTATCGCAGCAGGTCCTGGCACCAAGGATGTTACTATGGAGGTTAAGGAGGGCGACCAGGTTCTCTACGGCAAGTACTCTGGCACAGAGATTAACCACGGCGGAGTAACCTACATCATCATGAAGCAGTCAGAGATTCTGGCAGTAGTGGAGTAATTGGCTGTTGGCTATTGGCTGTTGGCTGTTGGCCTTTAGCTATTAGCTGTTGGCTATTATTAAAATCAAGAAATTACAAATTAAAATAAAAAACCGTTTTGATTTTAGGTGGAATTTTACCACGCTCGCCGAAATTTGAGACGATGGGACATACAAAACAGGTATTTCCCATTGGCGAAAATGAGGTAGCGGCAGTAAAAACCGCATAAAATCGAAACCCAGATTAAAGAACGGAGTTATTATGGCAAAGGAGATTAAGTACAATATTGAGGCACGCGACCTTCTGAAGGAGGGTGTAGACGCACTGGCAAATGCAGTGAAGGTGACATTGGGACCTAAGGGCAGAAATGTGATTATTGACCGTAAGTTTGGTGCGCCGCAGGTGACAAAGGATGGTGTTACTGTAGCGAAGGCTGTAGAGTTGGAGGACTCATTTGCAAATATGGGCGCTCAGATGGTACGCGAGGTGGCATCAAAGACCAACGACGATGCGGGTGACGGTACAACAACTGCTACCGTACTTGCTCAGGCGATTATCAGCGTAGGACTGAAGAATGTAACTGCAGGAGCAAACCCTATGGATATCAAGCGCGGTATTGACAAGGCGGTAGCTGTTATCGTAGAGTCGCTGCGCTCTCAGTCTCAGGAGGTTGGCTCAGACAACACCAAGATTGAGCAGGTGGCAACAATCTCTGCAAACAACGACCGCGCTATCGGTACTCTGATTGCCGAGGCGATGGCTAAGGTAAACAACGAGGGCGTAATCACCGTAGAGGAGGCAAAGGGTACCGACACACATGTAGAGGTTGTGGAGGGTATGCAGTTTGACCGCGGTTATATCTCCCCTTACTTTATGACCGACACCGAGAAGATGCAGGCAGAGCTTGACAAGCCTTACATTCTTATCGCAGATAAGAAGATTTCAACAATGAAGGAGCTGATGGGCATCCTTGAGCCAGTGGCTCAGAGCGGTCGCGCACTGCTTATCATCGCTGAGGATGTAGATGGCGATGCACTCCAGTCGTTGGTTGTAAACCGCCTGCGTGGCACACTCAAGATTGCCGCTTGCAAGGCTCCAGGCTTTGGCGACCGTCGCAAGGAGCTGCTTGAGGATATCGCAGTGCTCACTGGTGCTACTGTAGTATCTTCTGACAAGGGTATGAAGATTGAGGATGCAACCCTGGCAATGCTCGGCTGCGCTGAGAAGGTTACCCTGACAAAGGAGAACACCACTATCGTAGATGGCTGTGGCGACAAGGCTGCTATTGCAGACCGCGTAGCTCTTATCCGCTCATCTATTGAGGTTGCTAAGTCCGACTACGAGCGCGAGAAGCTCCAGGAGCGCCTTGCAAAGCTCGCTGGTGGCGTGGCAGTACTCTATGTAGGTGCTGCAACCGAGGTTGAGATGAAGGAGAAGAAGGACCGCGTAGACGACGCTCTGGCTGCTACCCGCGCAGCTGTTGAGGAGGGTATCGTTCCAGGTGGTGGCGTGGCTTATATCCGCGCAACTGCAGCCCTTGAGGGTCTTAAGGGCGATAACGACGACCAGACTACTGGTATTCAGATTGTTAAGCGCGCTATTGAGGAGCCACTTCGCCAGATTGTCGCTAACGCTGGTGGCGAGGGCTCTGTAGTGGTAAATAAGGTGCGCGAGGGCAAGGGCAACTTCGGCTACAACGCTCGCGACGACCGCTTTGAGGACCTTATGGCAGCAGGCATCATTGACCCTACTAAGGTATCTCGCGTGGCACTTGAGAACGCAGCTTCTATCGCCTCTATGTTCCTCACTACCGAGTGCGTACTGGCAGAGAAGCCATCTGAGAACCCAATGCCTGCAATGCCTGCCGGCGGTATGGGCGGAATGATGTAGTCTGTCGCTCAACGAGCAACACTATAAGCCATTGGCCTCTGGCCTTTGGCTTTTTTGTTTTTAGAGGCGATTTATTAAGGTCGGGCAAGGTCTATATTTACCCCCATAAAAACTATCGCGAAGCGATACCTTGATATAGCCAATGGCTAATAGCTAATGGTGTAAATATTTTATAAAAATATTTGGTCAGCTAATTTTTTTGTGCTATATTTGCAGTGTGAATGAGCGAAGGGGACAAGCAGGTCCCCTTCTTTCGTATCACAACGGAGAGGATAATTTTTATAAGTATATGGATATCAGCAAGTTAATAGAAATTGTAGAGGAGCATTTACAGGACAGTGATGTATTTGTCGTGGAGTGCACATCTACCCCATCAAACGAGATTACACTGATTTTGGATGCTGACAGCCGAGTATCTATAGATACTTGCGTTGCAGTTTCGCGCGCTGTGGATGCTGTTTTTGACCGCGATGTAGAGGATTTTTCACTCACCGTAACATCGGCGGGCATTGGCGAGCCACTCAAGCTGCTGCGTCAGTATCGCAAGATTATCGGCTCTCCGATTGAGGTACTGCTCAAGGATGGCATCAAGATTTTAGCGACTCTTGACGACGCCACAGAGCAGGGCATTACCGTATCCTACGACGAGAAGGTTGCCGTGGAGGGTAAGAAGCGCAAGGAGCTTCAGCATATTGTTCGCACAATAGCCTTTGAGGATATCAAGGCTGCGAAGGAGTACTTAGATTACAAATAATAACAAATATAAAAAGTCAAAAACAATGAACAATCTAAATCTTATCAGCAACTTTGCCGAGTTCAAAGAGCTGAAGAACATTGACAAGTCTACAATGATTGGCGTACTTGAGGATGTGTTCCGTCACGCCCTGCAGAAGCAGTATGGCACCGACGAGAACTTTGATGTTATCATCAACGCCGACAAGGGCGACCTTGAGATTTGGCGCAACCGTGTAGTTGTTGCCGACGAGGAGCTTGAGGACGATGTTCGTCAGATATCTCTCTCGCAGATTCAGGCTATTGACCCATCTTACGAGATTGGCGACGAGTACACCGACTCTATCACCTTTGAGTCTTTCGGTCGTCGTGCAGTGCTCTCGCTTCGTCAGAACCTTGCATCACGCATCCTTGACCTTGAGAAGGCTACCCTCTACGAGAAGTACCGCGACCGCGTGGGTGAGATTGTCACTGGCGAGATCTATCAGGTATGGAAGAAGGAGGTGCTTATCCTTGACGATGACGACAACGAGCTTATCCTGCCACGCGCAGAGCAGATTCCTGGCGAGTTCTACCACAAGGGCGACACGCTGAAGGCTATCGTAAAGAGCGTTGAGATGAACAACAACCAGCCACGCATCATCCTCTCTCGTACTGCAAACCAGTTCCTGGAGCGTCTGTTTGAGGCTGAGGTGCCAGAGATTTACGACGGCCTTATCACCATCAAGAAGATTGCCCGCATCCCTGGCGAGCGCGCAAAGGTTGCCGTAGAGTCTTACGACGACCGCATTGACCCTGTAGGCTCTTGCGTGGGTATGAAGGGTGCGCGTATCTATACTATCGTAAAGGAGCTCCACAACGAGAATATTGATGTTATCAACTACACCTCTAACACCAAGCTGCTTATCCAGCGTTCACTCAACCCTGCAAAGACTACCGAGATTATCGTAGACGAGGAGCGCCAGACAGCATCTGTATACCTTGACCCAGATCAGGTATCACTCGCTATTGGTAAGGGTGGTCTGAACATCAAGCTCTCAAAGCTGCTCACAGGCTACAATATCGATGTATTCCGCAACATTGAGGGTGGCGACTATCCACTCACAGAGTTTGCAGATGTTATTGAGGCTTGGCAGATTGAGGCTCTGAGTGCTGTAGGTATTGACCGTGCAAAGGCAGTACTTGCACTGAGTGCAGAGGAGATTGCCGAGCGTGCCGACCTTGAGGTTGAGCAGGCAGAGCGCATCATCGCTATCCTTGAGCGCGAGTTGGAGCAGAGTGAAGAGTAATCAGTTCCCCAGATCCGGTTACGAGATTGTCGTAACACACTAAACATTGTTAAACGAAATAAGGAGAAAAAAATATAATGGAGAACGAAAGAAAATTACGCCTCATTCAGGTAGCAAAGGAGTTTAAGGTGGGTCTTAACACCGTAACGGACTTTTTGCGAAAGAAGGGTGTAGCTATTGACGGCTCGCCCAACACACAGATAAGTAGCGAAGTCTATGCGCTTGTAGAGAAGGAGTTTGGTTCAAACCGCACTACCACCTCTGCACGCGACAGCATTCGCGAGAAGATATCTACAAAGCAGACCACAGTATCTATTGAGGAGCCTAAGCCAGAGCCTAAGCGCAACATTGAGGTGCGCGATGAGATTCCGCAGCAGCCTCGTATCCTTGGTCGCGTAGAGCTGGACAAGAAGGGCAATGTAGTAAAGCCGCAGCCTGCACAGCCAAAGCCTGAGCAGCCAAAGCCAACCCCTGCACCTGCTCCAAAGCCAGAGCCAGCACCGCAGGCCGAGGCTCCAAAGCCTGCACCTGCACCAAAGCCTGAGCAGCCACAGGCAGAGAGCCGCCCTACTACGGGTCAGTTCCGCCCTACCGAGGCACCAACGCTCAGCGGTCCGCAGATTCTGGGTAAGATGGATGTATCGGGTATGGTTCCAGGTGGCAAGCGCCGCAAGAAGATTAAGGAGGAGAAGGTAGATATCTCCCGCCAGCAGCCTCAGCAGCAGGGTGGCGGCAAGAAGAAGCATCAGGATAACCGCGACAACCGCAACAATAACAACCAGCAGCCTCAGCAGGGCGGTGGCAAGAAGAAGCATCAGAAGCCACAGCCAAAGCCAGTAGTTCGTCCAGAGGTATCTGACGAGGAGGTTTCAAAGCAGGTAAAGGACACCCTGGCTCGTCTGACTGCCAAGGGTGCTAAGAATAAGGGTGCTAAGTACCGCAAGGAGAAGCGCGAGGAGGTTCAGCAGCGTATGAACGAGGCAGTAGAGCGCGAGCAGATGGAGCGCAAGGTGCTCAAGGTTACCGAGTTTGTAACCGTGAGTGAGCTTGCAACCATGATGGATGTAAATCCTATGGAGGTTATCTCTGCTTGTATGAACCTCGGACTTATGGTATCTATCAACCAGCGTCTGGATGCCGAGGCGCTCGTAGTTGTTGCCGAGGAGTTCGGCTTCACTACCGAGTTCGTTTCGGTGGAGATTCAGGAGGCTATTGGTGACGAGGAGGTAGACTCTGAGGAGGATCTGGTTCCACGCCCACCAATCGTAACTGTAATGGGTCACGTAGACCACGGTAAGACCTCGTTGCTGGATAATATCCGTAAGACCAATGTCATCGCTGGCGAGGCGGGTGGTATCACCCAGCACATCGGTGCTTACTCCGTTGAGCTTAACGGTCAGAAGATTACCTTCCTTGACACCCCAGGTCACGAGGCGTTTACCGCTATGCGTGCGCGTGGTGCTAAGATTACCGATGTTGCCATTATCATCGTTGCTGCCGACGACAGCGTGATGCCACAGACTATTGAGGCTATCAACCACGCACAGGCTGCAGGCGTACCTATGGTGTTCGCCATCAACAAGATTGATAAGCCTGCGGCAAATGTTGAGCGTATCAAGGAGCAGCTCGCAGGTATGAACTACCTTGTAGAGGACTGGGGCGGTAAGTACCAGAGCCAGGATGTATCGGCAAAGCAGGGTCTGAACCTTGACAAGCTGCTTGAGAAGGTACTCCTTGAGGCTGAGCTTCTTGACCTGAAGGCTAACCCTAACAAGCGTGCTAAGGGTGCCGTTATTGAGTCTACACTGGACAAGGGCCGTGGTTATGTTGCTACGGTGCTGGTTCAGGATGGTACTCTGCGCGTAGGTGATGTGGTGCTCTCGGGTACATACACCGGTCGTGTGAAGGCTATGTTTGACGAGAATGGTAAGAAGGTTACCGCAGCAGGTCCTGCAACACCAGTACAGCTGCTGGGTCTTAACGGTGCTCCTCAGGCGGGTGACTCGTTCAATGTTATGGAGGACGACCGCTCGGCTCGCGAGGTGGCAAATAAGCGTGAGCAGCTGCAGCGTATGCAGGGTCTGATGACACAGAAGCATGTTACCCTGGACGAGATTGGTCGCCGTATCGCTATCGGCTCGTTCAAGGAGCTCAATATCATCGTTAAGGGTGATGTGGACGGCTCTGTAGAGGCTATGTCGGGCTCACTGATTAAGCTCTCAAAGGAGACCGTACAGGTGAATGTTATCCACTCTGCCGTAGGTCAGATTTCGGAGTCCGATGTACTGCTGGCAACAGCCTCTAACGCAATCATCGTCGGCTTCCAGGTGCGCCCATCGGCTGCCGCTCGTCGCCTTGCTGAGAAGGAGGAGATTGAGATTCGTCTCTACTCTATCATCTACGACGCAATCAACGAGATTAAGGACGCTATTGAGGGTATGCTTGAGCCAGTGATGAAGGAGGAGATTGTCTGCTCTATTGAGGTGCTTGAGACCTTCAAGATTTCCAAGGTCGGAACTATCGCTGGAGGTATTGTCCGCGAGGGTAAGATTCAGCGCAACACCCCTATCCGCGTTATCCGCGACGGTATCGTTATCCACACAGGTCGCCTCGGCTCGCTCAAGCGATTCAAGGACGATGTTAAGGAGGTACTCACTGGTCACGACTGCGGTCTGAACATTGAGTCCTACAACGACATCAAGATTGGCGATATCATCGAGGGCTACGAGCAGGTAGAGGTAAAGCGAAAGTAAGTAATAAACAACAACCTAATACTAAATAATTTAGAGCTATGATTAAGTTTGTAACAGCAGAAGAGGCTGTAAAGGTAATCAAGTCGGGTGATCACATTCACCTCAGTTCAGTTGCATCGGCACCTCAGTGTCTGATTAAGGCTATGTGCGACCGTGGTCGTAACGGCGAGTTCAAGGATGTTCACATCCACCACCTCCACACCGAGGGTCCTGCTCCATACGCAGATCCAGAGTTTGAGGGCGTATTCCAGCTTGACTCATTCTTCGTGGGTGGCAATGTGCGCAAGGTAACTCAGAGCGGTTATGCAGACTACATCCCAGTATTCTTGTCAGAAACTCAGAAGCTCTATCGTAGCGGCGCTGTACCTTGTAATGTTGCGATGATTCAGGTATCTACTCCAGACAAGCACGGCTATGTATCTCTCGGTACATCTGTAGATGCTACTCTGGCAGCTGTAGAGTGCGCAGAGCATGTTATCGCTGTTGTGAACAAGTATGTTCCACGCGCATTCGGTGATGCTATGATTCACAGCTCACAGATTGAGTACTTCGTGCAGGACGACCAGCCACTTGAGGAGGCTCACTTCTCTGAGCCAAACGAGGTGGAGACCAAGATTGGTAACCTCTGCGCAGGTCTTATTGAGGATGGTGCTACCCTGCAGATGGGTATCGGCGCAATTCCTAACGCAGTGCTTGCACAGCTGGGTGGTCACAAGAACCTGGGTGTTCACACCGAGATGTTCGCCGACGGCGTGCTTCCACTCGTTGAGAAGGGCGTTATCAACGGCGCTGCAAAGAATATTGATAAGGGTAAGATGGTATCTACCTTCCTTATGGGTTCACAGCGCGTTTACGACTTCATTGACGACAACCCAGGCGTGCTGATGATGGATGTAGGCTACACCAACGACCCTTATGTAATCTCTAAGAACGACCGCGTGACCGCTATCAACTCTGCCCTGCAGGTAGACCTCACTGGTCAGGTTTGCGCAGACTCTCTGGGTCGCAAGTTCTACTCTGGCGTAGGTGGTCAGATTGACTTCATCTATGGCGCATCACTCTCTAAGGGCGGTAAGGCAATCATCGCAATGCCTTCTATCACCAATAAGGGCATCTCAAAGATTGCTGATACCCTTACCGAGGGCGCTGGTGTTGTTACTACCCGTAACCACATCCACTGGTTCGTTACCGAGAATGGCGCTGTAGACCTCTACGGCAAGAGCCTCCAGGAGCGTGCTCGCCTTATCATCTCCGTTGCTCACCCATCAGCACAGGAGGCCCTTGACGAGGCAGCATTCAACCGCTACGGCTCGCACCACCATTATATTAAAAGCTATATGAAAAAATAGCCATTTCTTCATATAATCACAAAGACCTCCCAAAAGGAGGTCTTTGTTGCTTTTAATATAGTGGTGGAGAAACTCCACCACCTTTTATGTTACCCACCCCCTAAATTCCCCTCCTGTGAGGGGGACTTTTGTGTGCAAAAGTCCAAGCGGGTTGCCTACCCCTTGACCTTCGGTCTTCCTCCTTGCGGCTCGGCAAAGTGCAAACAAGTTTACCCTCTGCTCTCGCTCCGCAGCGTCGGTCCTGTGAGGGGGGGCTTATATTTACCTTCCAATTTGTTCAATCAAAAATAAATTCTTAAATTTGTAATACAATCGCAAGATTGATGAGGCGAAAAAATCTAATTACTATGAAAAAATTTCTACAACTTTTTATTATTGTAGTAATGAGTTGCTGCATTGGTATCTCTTGCGATAAAGAGCAGGCAGGAGGTATAGGAAGTATGGAAGACCTTGTAGGCACATATTCCGTTAAGTTAGAGCAGAGTATTGTATGGGGTGGGGACTCGGGCTTAGCATCCGACAGCGGAACAGTTACTATTACCAATATATCTGGTAATAGAGTTCAATTGAGCGGCTTTATTTCAACCACTGGAGAACTTGTCAATGGTAATCTTTATCTGGATTCAAATACTAGTTCAGATAGTTATGGGTATCTAACGACAAGATATAATAGCATACAATTTGGGGGAGGCATTATAACAATATGGGCGAAAACATCGGGCCAATTGGCGACAACACCTTATGGCACTAGATACTCATTTAGCAGTTATGACTATTTTGAAGGAAGAAAGATATACTAAAATATAACAAGCAAAGACCTCCCAAAAGGAGGTCTTTGTTGTTTTGGTGCTGCCATGTTACAGCGTGAGGATGGCGGCGTCAAGGGTGGCGAGGAGGCGCTGCCACGAGAAATTATTTTGTTGTCAGAACGCGGTAGTAGGTGTGCATCGCGAAAATAGCCCGGATGGGTTGTACTTGAGCGTACTACCCATTCGGGCTATTAAGGGATGTGCAGCTAATGCCGCGTTATCACAACAAAATTAGAAGTAGCCGACGGTGTTATCCTCAATGTTAGCCAACTCCTGCACTGCGTAGAATGCGCGGGTTGCGCTCTGCTCGGCAGCTGCCTGCTGCTTAACCTTCTCAGCCTCGGCGGTCTGAGCCTCAGCGGCAGGGGTTACGGTATCAGTAACGAGGACATAAACGCCGCTTGCGCCCTTGATAGGAGCTGAGAGCTGACCCTGTGGCAGAGAGGTGATTGCGCCAAGTACGCGAGGCTCTACGCCCACGCCTGGAACATAGTATGCGTCATACTTCACATTCTCAAAGGTCTTAACCTCGCCCTGAGTAGCTGCAGCTACCTCCTCAATAGTTGCGCCAGTCATAGAGGCTGCAATCTGCTCAAACTTCTTATCGCGCAGAAGGGTGCTCTTAATCTGAGGAGCTACCTCCTTAACGGTGCGGTACTCGTTGTCGTTGATACCTGTGAGGGTTGCGATTACATAGTGGTTGTTATCCAGCTTGATAAGCTCTGAGATATCGCCCACCTTAGCCTTATTTACCCAGTAAACCAACTCCAGAGAGTTAGACTCAATACCGCGTACGGCGCGAGCTGCGTGCTCAACAGTAGCGGTGCGAGAAGCCTGTGCCTGAGCGGTTACGGTAGCATCAAAGCCATCGTTCTGAGCGTTTACAGCGAAGAGGCTTGCAGCGTTGTGAACATCGCGCTGAGTCTGAGCTGAAGCAACGAGTGGATAGCTCAGTGTAGCGAGCTTATAGTGCTTCTGGATAGCGTTTACACCCTCAACCTTGAGAATCTGGATAACATTACCCATAACCAGCTTAACGATGTCGCCCTTCTTCTTACCTACCAGTGCATCTGCGAACTCTGGAGCAAGTGAAGCGTAGGTAACCTCGCCAATCTTACCACCATCAGCAGCGGTCTGAGCCAGAGAGTGAGCAGCAGCCAAAGCAGCGAAGTCGCCACCCTTAGCAACATTTACGAGGCTATCAGCCAGCTCGGTATCGGTATAGTTGAGAACGATGTGGCTCAGGGTATACTTCTCAGGTACATTGCGCACCTCTGCTACGCGAGCAGCACGCCACTCGTCAGCAACGAGAGTAGGGCCATACATCTTACCCTTAGTCAGAGCCTCGCTCTCCTCTGCAGTCATCTGAGCTGCAGTGATATAGGTCTGAGCGATAGCAGCGTGGCGGTTCTCACGAGCGTAAGACTTGAGGTCATCAACAGTAGCAAACTGCTCTGCAGCAGCCTTAGCCTCAGCCTCAACAGCAGCCTTATCTGCATCGGTTGCAACAACCTCATACTCAACGAAAGAGATTGTGCGGTATGGAGTCTGCTTGTACTGGCTCTTGTGAGCGTTGTAGTAAGCCTTAATCTCGCTATCAGAAACGGTTACCAGAGAGTCTGCAACAGTGTTGTAGCGGCTAACAACATAGCGACCACCGAAGCTGTTGTTTGCAGCATTTACGCCACGCTCAACCTCCAGAGCAGTTGCATAAGCGCCCTTCTTTACAAGCTCCTGATACTTCATCATCGCGCGGTCGATATCAGCCTGCTTGCTCAGGAAAGACCACATCTGCTGAGCCTGTGGGTTGCCCTCTACCTGAGAGAGGAAAGCGGTTACAGCCTCAAGGCTATACTCGCCAGTCTGAGGGTTGCCAAATACGCTACCGAAGACATTGCTTGCACGCTCGCCACGAACCATAGCCTTGTGCTCTGCCTCGCCTACTGCAAGACCAAGCTCCTCAAAGCCAGGGGTGAATACATGGTCTGAGAGCAGAATCTGCCAAGTGCTTGCCAGTGCCTGCTGAGCAGCCTGATCGGTATTAAGCTCGCCCATCTGTGCCTTTACATCGTCATAAGCAGCAAGGAACTCTGAGTAGTGAATCTCCTCGCCGTCAATTGAACCTACCTCTGGATCGTTGCCAGAGAATCCCATCTCTGTCTTCAGAGAGAGGATGAACGCCAAAAGTGCGCCTGCGATAATCACTGAGAGCAGTACGCCAAATTTGGTTCTTAAAGTATTCAAAGTTACCATATCAAAATATTTTTTTTGTAATTAGAATCTCATTAAAAAATTCCCGAAGTCCAAACGCCAACAATTTGCGCCAAACAACCCGCGAATATAGTAATTTTATTCCAAATAACGCTCTTTTTGAGCTATTTTTTCACACATTCTACCTTCGCAAGTTCTATTCGGGAGCGAGTAGTACGCAAAATTCTGATTTTTAGTCCATCAAACTCCATCTGCGTACCTGCCGTAGGCAGCTCCTTATAGCGGTAGATGATATATCCCGCCAGGGTGTCATACTCGTCACTCTCGGCGATATTGAGGCCATACTCCTCGTTGAGATACTCAACCTCCAGGCGGCAAGAGAAGACATACTCATTCTCGGAAATCTGCTTCTCCACCAGCTCCTCTACATCGTGCTCATCCTCAATCTCACCGAAAATCTGCTCCAGCACATCCTCCAGCGAGATGATACCCGCCGTGCCACCGAACTCGTCAATAACTACGGCGATGTTACTCTTCTGCTTGATAAATTGTGTGAGGATATCCTGTAGCGGCATTGTCTCGGCAACATAGTCCACCTTCATCAGCACCTTGTCAATACTCTTAGGCTGGGTGAACAGACTCTTAGAGTTTACATAGCCGATGATATTGTCAATGCTATTTTTCCAGACGAAGATGCGGGAGTACTTACTCTCCACAAAGCGCTCGGTGAGGCTCTCTATCGTTGTCTCGTCAATATCTACCGCCTCCATATCCACGCGAGAAATCATACAGTCGCGCACACGCAGGTCGGCAAAGTCCAGTGCATTCTGGAAAATCTTAATCTCCGCCTCAGTGTCGTCGTCCGACTCGGCGTTGTTTGTATCCAGCAGGCTCTCCAGCTCGCTACGGTCAAACTCGGTCTGGCGCACAGCCTCGGCAGGTGTACGACCAAAGAGTCGGAGCACGCCATAGGAGAGCAGCGTGGTAAACTTAGCCACTGGATAGAGCAGTAGGTAGAATGCGAATATTACCGGCGCGAAGAAGCGATAGTAGAAGTTAGGGTTTGTCCTGATAAAGGACTTTGGAAGATACTCTGCAACAAAGATAACAATAACAGTCGGGATGATGGTCTCCAGCAGGAACGAACCTTCATTATAGATTGTCTCCCAGCCCAACATATATGCCACGCCGCGGATAACCTGCGACATACACATAGAGTAGATAACAAGTGTGATGTTGTTACCTACAAGGATGGTTGTGATATACTGACCTTGATTGCGCGAAAAGAGGTCGGCAATATAGTCAAACATACGATTCTGCTTGCGGTCTATCTCGTGCTTGAGGCGGTTCTTATTCAGAAACGCAATCTCCATACCCGAGAAGAAGGCTGACAGAAGCAGCATCAACAGTATGATTATCAGCGAGGTGGTCATTACCTATATATATTACTCTATTCTTTTGTCTACTTTTGTCTCTGCCTGTTGCGGTCTGGAGAATGGTGTAGGGCTGCTCCCCCTCTTTGGGCGGGTGAGTGCTGATGTGGCGCGAGCAGGCTGCTTAGGCTGCGTAGGAGCTACTGCGCTCTGCGGCTTAGGTGTCGGCTGCTCTGCAGGGGTATCTACAGCGGTAGAGTCGTCGCCCTGCGGCATCATATCCTCCTTCATCATCACCTTACCCTTCCAGTGGCGGAAGTTGAGCTCTATCAAATCCTCGTCGGACTCAAAGCCCTCGGTAAAATGGGTATCGTCGGCAGTGACAATCTTGGTATCTACATTGGAGTAGATGCGTTTGGTGGTGGAGTTCCAGAAGAGCTGCTGGGTAAAGACCTTTGTGCCGTCGTGCTTTACGATGCGCACATTTCCCTTAGCCTCCCACAGCTTACGATTCTCGTAGTAGATGGCGTAGTTGGACTCAAGGGTGGCATTTACCGTGGTGAGCGAGTCGTCCTGATAGGTTGTAATCCTGATACCCTTGCGGAACTCGCGATAAGGGTCACGACCCAGGTTATAACCCTCCAGCAGTGGCGTTGTGAAGTGGTAGGACTTGCGGCCATTCTCCGAAACGACGATAGAGAGGTTCTGACTCTTCTCGGTCATTATGGCATCAAGCGACTCCTCCTCGGCCTTCTTCTCCTCCTTGCACGAAAACAGCAAAGCACTCCCCAATAAAAGGAGTGCTATTGCCGAATATCTGTGCAATAAATTTTTCACCAATACCTGATATTACTGAACGCGTGGGCGAACACGGGTAGAGATACCCTGTGCGTAGCCGCAGTTTACAGTGTAAGAAGAACCCTCTGCAAGCTCGTTGAAGAAGCACTCCTCCTTAGTAGGGAATGCGCCACGGTATGCTGCAGCGAGCTGCTTAGCAGCCTCTACACGGTCAGCATCCTGAGCCTCAAGCAGTGGCAGAGCCTTCTGGATAAGGTCGTATGCTACCCAGTATACAGAGTCCTTCTGAAGACCTGAGCAACCCTTTGCACCATTTACATAGCACTGAGCAAGGAAGAATGGAGCGTGTGGATTCTCTGGGTTGATAGCCTGAGCCTCGCGGAATGCCTCAACAGCAGCAGCGAAGTTGTTGATGCTCATATCAAGGATACCGATACGAACATAGAGCTTCTCGCGCTCTGCAGGGTCGGTCTCAGCTGAGAGAGCCTCGCGGAGGTACTGGTTTGCCTTGTCAAAGTTCTTAACATCCTGGAAGCCCTGTGCAAGGAGCATAGCGATGTTTGAAGAAGGGCTGTTTGCATAGTGCTTCTCACCAACAGTGAAGAAGAAGTCGCTGGTGCACTTTGCACGAGCCAGCAGGTTGAATGCCTGCTCAACAACCTTAGCATCCTCTGGAGCGGCAGCAATCTTTGCAGAGAAGATCTGCTCAATATTGTCGCAAGATGCGGCACCACTCATACCGAAGCACTGCTCAAACTGCTCCTTATACTGGAGCTGCTCTGGAGCCAGGTTCTCAAAGTACTGTGCGTGAGCGTCGTAAGCGTTTACAACAGTCATTGCATCAACGATATCATTCTGATAGTCATCGCAAAGGTTCTTGAAGTAGATAGCTACAACCTCTGGATCAACAACGCCAGCCTGCTTCTGAGCCTCAATAGCAGCCTCAAATACCTCTGCTACGCCCTCACGGTCATCAGCCTTGTAGGTGAGGTACTCACGAGCCTTACGCTCAAGCAGATACACCTTACCACGCTTAGGGTGGTTACCGAAGTGCTGGATACGGATATCGTAGAGCAGGATGATTGAGTCTACAAACATCTTCTTCTCAGCCAGAGTCTCTGCACGGTTTGCCTTGTCCTTATAGAGCTTAACGCCATTTGCATAGATGTTCTCTGATGCGTTAGGGCAAGATGCGAGCAGCTGCTGAAGATAGCGTGCTGCAGAGTTAAAGTGACGGTTAGCAACCTCCTCCTTAAGATATGAGCTTGCAAGGATGTTCTCCTTACGCTCCTCTGGAGTGTTACCCCATTTTGCATACTTTGGATCGTTGAAATCCTGCGCGGCAGCAGAAGTTGCCACGGCAGCCATAGCTGCTACGATAAATAACTTAATTGCCTTCATTTTTTTAATTTATTTGTATGTTTGTATTTAGTTTTCAATCTCCTATTAGTCAATCTTAGGGCGGACAAACCAGTAATCCTCGCCAAAGAGTGAGAAGCCGAGGCTCACCTTAATATAGTTCTGGCGAATAAGGCCTATGCGCTGACCGGTCTTTGGCATAATCACCGATGCGTGGTTTCCACGACCGCCAACCTCAATACCTGCATTGATGCTCGTTGCACCCATAAAGCGAAGTGGGAATCCAAAACCTGCTGTCACTGCCCACTGGTCAATATTACGACCCTCAAAGCTCTGGTAGTAGTCGCCATAGCGAGCACCGATGCGGTACGAAACACGCTTGAGGTAGTTACGCACATCAAAGCGGTTAGGGATATACTCAAAGCCTAACTTGTAGGTGTGTGTGTCTACATATCGGATACTCATACCGCTGAACGCATCCTGCTGGAAGAAAGCGTTGTCGCCACCCCAGTTCTGGTATGTGTAGTCAAACGAGGTGATGAACTTAGCATCCTGATATGTAATACCCGCCGTTACAGCGTGTGGCAGACGCATCTGACCGCGAGAGTCCTCCTGACTTACAATGGTCGAGTTGTAGTCGCCGATATATACCGTCTGAGATACCTTCGGACGCAGCGGACCGCCATAGTCGTATGTAGCACCAACGGTAAGCATTCGCTTGGTGCTGGCGATGATGTTCCACTGCAGACCTACCTGAAACTTGAAGTTTGAGATAGCGTAGTCGTCAAGACCTGTGGTAGAGACGAAGGCTCCCGAGCCAACATAGTCGCCATAGATTGAGGTGGTGTAGTTGTGCTGAATATTTCCCCAGTAGTACTTTGCTGCAGCACCGATAGAGAAGCCCTTGAATATCTCCCAGCCGAAGCCTGCCTTGACCTCTGTAACATCGCCATCGCCCTGGTAGTTGTACATCACACCACCCACGGTGCCCCAGATATCCTCGCTCTGCTCAAAGGTGTGCATCTTGTAGCCCACGCTGCCGTAAGGAGTGAGGCTAAGGCCGAAGCCCAGACCCTTCGCTACGGGCATCTGGATGGCAATCTCGCGGAAGTTAATCATATTCTTGGCATTGGCAGCCGTTGAATAGTCGTCCGCCGAGATGGAGCTGTACTTGCGCTGCTGGTTCTTGAGGAAGTTACCCTCAATGCCAACCTCAAGGATGAAGCTGTTGCGCATCGTTGCACTGTAGCCTGCAGGGTTGAGCATACTGGTCATCTGTGTGCTTCGCATAGCTACACCCGTGCCACCCATTGTGCGGTTGATTGCATTACCGTTTGTTCCCAGCTCACCAACACCATACATCGTGTATGGCGAGTAGGCATTTACAGCCGCCTCCTGCGCCGATGCGCTACCGATGCCGAGCACCCCGAAAGCAAGGAGGGCGAATGCCGCCAAAACAGCTCTGTTATATCTCTTTATTCTCTGCATTATATTCCAAAATTCTATTAAGTCCGCTATATATCAACTTACGACCTGCAAATATCGCACTTTTAATTTGATTAACAAAATATTCGGCGTCTCCACCGATAAAAATTATCAAGTTTTTGTTATTTTTTTCACAAAAAGCCTCAATATACCCTTTTACTTCGTAAAAAACGCTCTGCATAACGCCGAATATTATTGCATCCTCGGTGTTATGCCCCACCTGGGGAAGCTCCCCACTTAGCACCTTGGGAGAGCAGAGCGGCAGGGTCGCCGTCTTCTCATTCAGTGCCTCAAATCGCATATCCACGCCGGGCGAAATTATACCCCCGCGAAAGACGCCACCCTCCACAACATCTACAGTAATTGCCGTGCCGGCATCAATAATCATCATCGGACTATCGGCGCCATAAATCTCTACCGCCCCAACAGCCGCCGCTATGCGGTCAGTGCCCAGCGTCGCGCGGTTGTAATCAACCCCTATCGGCAACGGCGTTGTAGAGTCTAAACAAAGAACGAACTCCACCCTCTTGGCAAGCAGCTCCGCACTGAGCCTCGCATCGCCACGAGTAGAGGATACTATCGCCTTTGAAGGGGCATATCGCAACACAAGCTCGTCAATAACATCCTCGGTAAGCTCAGTCACTACCCTCTCCTCATGTAAAGTATTGTTTACATCTATAACGGCAATTTTGTGGAATGTATTGCCCGTATCAATAATTAAATTGTTATATCCCATAGTCTCTCGCTCTCTATGCGGCACATATTGCCGTTAAATTGTATATTGACATTCCCTCCAAACCTCCCTTTGCAAAAGGGAGGCTTAGTCGCTACGCTCCGAAATTGTGGAATGTATTGCCCGTATCAATAATTAAATTCACCATTGGCTGTTGGCTATTAGCTATTGGCTATATAGCGGAATTATGTTATTATTGTTATTTTTTCTATACTAAGTCCTTAACTATCTGCAAGTTATTAAACACACATCCGCAGAGCGGATACCTCTAAAAAGCCAATAGCCAATGGCTAACGGCTAATGGCTAATCTAACAACTCCCGAAGTACCCTCACACCATCTGCCACAGTAGCAACCTGGCGGACGGTCATGGCGAGTTTGGTGTCGCGCTGTTTTAGAACGAAGCGGTCGGGTTGGGAGGTGACCTTGCGGAGCATATTCATAAACTGCTCGGTTTTGTAGAACGGCGAGTGGTCGTCGCCCACAAAATTGACAATCATAAGTCCATTTTTAACCTTCACGCGCTCAATGCCCAGCTCGGCAGCGACCCATCTGAGACGCACCACATCAAGTAGCTGTCTGGCGGCGTCTGGCATACGACCAAAGCGGTCGGTAAGGCGAGACTCAAACTCCACCAATCGCGGCTCGTCCACGATAGAGTCCAGCTCGCGGTAGAGGCGCAGTCGCTCGGCAGATTGCTGCACATAATCGGCTGGCAGTGAGGCATCTACGCCCAGCTCAACAGTAACATCGTCTACATAGCTTATGCGGTCCACGACCTTCTGCTCCTCAGCCGAAAGACCCGCCACATCCAGACCCTCGGCACGCAGCTCGGCGATAGCCTCATTGAGGATTTTCTGGTAGGTTTCAAAGCCTATATCGGCGACAAAACCACTCTGCTCCGCGCCCAGCAGGTTACCCGCACCGCGGATATCCAAGTCCTGCATAGCTATATTAAAGCCAGAACCCAAATCGGAGAACTCCTCAATAGCGCGAAGGCGTCTACGAGCATCGCCCGAGAGCAGTTCGTCGGGCTTACTGAGCAGGTAGCAGTATGCCTTACGGTCACTTCGTCCCACACGCCCACGCAGCTGGTGGAGGTTACTCAGGCCGAAGTGGTCGGCATTATTGATAATTATAGTATTGACATTCGGGATATCCACTCCGCTCTCAATGATAGATGTTGCCACAAGCACATCGCTCTCGCCGTAGATAAAGTCCATAATCAGTTTCTCCATCTCGCCAGCCTTCATTCGCCCATGTGCCGCCACAACGCGAGCCTTCGGGCAGAGGCGGGTAATCATACCGCGGACATCCTCCAGCTGCTCCACATTGTTGTGAATAAAGTATACCTGACCGCCACGCGAGAGCTCCTCCTCAATAGCATCGCGAACAAGCTCCTCGGAGAATGTATGTGACTCAGTGATAATAGGTTGGCGGTTTGGCGGAGGGGTTGATATAACCGACAGGTCGCGCGAGCCCATAAGCGAAAACTGCAGCGTACGAGGTATAGGCGTAGCGGTAAGCGTAAGGGTATCTACATTTACGCTCATCTGCGTCAGCTTCTCCTTAGCTGCCACGCCAAAGCGCTGCTCCTCGTCAATGATAAGCAGTCCGAGGTCGCGGAATTTAATCTCCTTGCCTAACATCTTATGCGTACCGATAAGGATATCAATCTCGCCACGCTCCAGCTCCTGAGCAATCTGTCGCGTCTGCTTAGCGCTCTTAGAGCGGTTGAGATACTCCACCTTAATAGGCATATCGCGCAGTCGCTCCATAAAGGAGCGGTAGTGCTGCAGGGCGAGGATAGTTGTCGGCACAAGCACCGCCACCTGCTTACCATCCACAGCCGCCTTGAATGCTGCGCGGATAGCCACCTCGGTCTTACCAAAGCCCACATCGCCACAGATTAGGCGGTCCATAGGGCGCGAGGACTCCATATCATTTTTCACAGCCTCAATAGCGCGCTGCTGGTCGGGGGTCTCCTCATAGCGGAACGACGCCTCCATAGCCTGCTGCAGGTAGCTATCTGGCGAGAAGGCAAAACCCTCGCTCGCCTTACGCTTGGCATAGAGGGCAATCAGCTCGCGCGAGATATCCTTAACAGCCCTCTTTGTCGCCGTCTTGAGCTTCTGCCAAGCACCACTGCCGAGCTTATGCACCTTTGGTCGCTCGCCATCGCCACTCTTGTAGCGCGAGATGCAGTGCAGCGAATGCACATTGATAAAGAGCACATCGCCATCGCGGTAGACCAGCTTAATAACCTCGCGAGGCTTACCTCCTGAAGGGTCGGGCAGGGTAACAAGGCCATCAAAGCGACCCACGCCGTGGTCTATATGCACCACATAGTCACCCACGCGCAGAGCGTTAAGCTCGGCAACGGTCATCTGCTCGTCGCGCTTAATCTCGCCGTTAATTCTATAGCGACGATAGCGGTCAAATAGTTGATGCTCAGTGTATAAGCACAATCGCGTATCATAGTCCACAAATCCCTCGTGCAGCAGCAGTCGGAGCATATCCAACCGTACATCCGAGCGATTTATGCTATGAAATATATTCTCCAGACGCTCCATCTGCGCCAGATTATCCGAGAGGATATAGCAGCTAAAGCCCTCCTCCTTGCGTGCGGTAACATCATCTGCCAGCAGCTCAAAGTTCTTGCTAAACTGGCGCTGTGGCTGGGTATGGAACACCACCGTAGCCCGCGCAGCACGCTCCTGAAGGTTGTTGTGCAACGAGAGGAGCGTAGCGCTCTCCATATCCTTAAGCAGCTCCGCCCTTGATGTCAGCAGCGAGCAGACCTGCTGAGGCTCTTCGGCCTGGGCTAACCACTTCACGCGCACATCGTCTACCTTACGCAGGACATAATCGCCGTCGTAGAACCAGTATGTTGCCCGCTCGCCCGCAAAGGCTGCGAAGGAGACGGTAGCACCATCCGTATTGTTCATATTGCCGATAATATCTACCCTATCCAGCCTATCCGACGATAGCTGGTTACCAATCTCAAAGCGACGCAGCGACTCCACCTCATCGCCAAAGAAGTCAAGACGGTAAGGGCGAGATTCGGCATAGGAGAATATATCGACAATACCTCCACGCACAGAGTACTGCCCCGGCTCATAGACGAAGTCTACGCGCACAAAGCCCTGCTGCTCAAGCATATCAACAAGGCCTGGAATCTGGATAGTATCGCCACAAGAGATTGTTATTGAACTCTGAGAGAGCTCCGCCGTGCCCACCACGCGCTCGGCAAGCGCCTCGGGGTAGGTGCAGAGTACTATATATTCGCCCGCAGCCATACTCTGAATGGCATTGAGGGCATTTGTTCGCATAACCACACTCTGAGCCTCCTGCTGACCGTAGAGCACAGAGCGTTTATAGGCGGACGGGAAGAAAAGAACCCTCTTCTCGTCAAGCAGGGCGTAGAGGTCGTTCATCACATAGGCTGCCGCATCGCGATCCTCTGCCACCACAATATGCAGGCCGGCAGTTTTTGCCACCGCCGCTGCTGTATAAAACGAAAGGGCTCCTCCGACTAACTCATTAAGGTAGACGGTGTTGCCCTTCTGTTTCAACTCTTTTTGTAGCTGCGCAAACGGTCTTGTCTGCGCTGCTACGTCAAGTATTTTGTGCATTTTACAGGTTATACCCTACTCTTTATCCTTTGTTTCGTTTGGTTTTTTACCTCTTCGCTTAGGTCTGCTGCCCGAAGACTTGCGCTCCTTCTCTTTACGCTCCGGCTTTGCAGGCTCCTGCTTCTTGGGCTTACGACGCCCGATATAGTTTGGGTGCAACATATTCTCGCCCTTGCGGTCAAGGTACTGCACATCTACAATACCCGCGCTCTGCGAGGCTGTAACAGCGATATGCATTCCGAACTTGAAAGCCCAGCGCATACGCAGCGAGAAGAGTCCCTGCTTGAGGTATGCCGCCAAATATGGACTTACAACAAGGTTTACATAACGCTCGCCGTGCTCCTCGGCAAGTAGTGACAACTGATTCTCTATCTTACGGTCAATGAGCAGCGTAGGCTCAATCTTACCCGTGCCACCGCAGGTAGGACACACCTCCTGAATATCCTTCACAGCCACAGGACGGATACGCTGACGGGTAATCTGCATAAGTCCGAACTTGGTGAGCGGGAGTATCGTGTGGCGTGCCTTGTCGGTAGCCATCAGGCGCTGCATCTCGTCGTAGAGCATCTGGCGAGACTGTGCCTTGTGCATATCTATAAAGTCAATGATGACAATGCCGCCCAAATCGCGCAGGCGAAGCTGGCGAGCAATCTCTGCCGCTGCAGCAAGGTTCACCTCAAGCACATGCTGCTCCTGGTTGTCGTCTGCCTTGGTGCGGTTACCAGAGTTCACATCAATGACATTCATCGCCTCTGTAGACTCTATAATAAGGTATGCACCTCTCTTGAGTGATACATAGCGGGCGAAGAGCGACTTTATCTGTCGCGAGATATCAAAGTTGTCAAAAATCGGTACTGACCCACGATAGAGCTTCACGAGCTTTACCTTCTCAGGGTCTACCGTCTGAATATAACTGCGTATTTCGTTGTACATCCCCTCGTCGTCTACACAAATCTGGGTAAACGAACCATCCAGGGAGTCACGAATAATTGTGTTGGCTCTGCTCATCTCGCCCATAAGCAGCGCTGGCGCCTGATGGCGACGAATCTGCTGCAGGGTCTTGTTCCACTTCTCTACCGCAGCAAGGATATCCTGCTCTACATCAAGGTCGGTAGCATTTGTGGCAGCGGTACGGATGATAACGCCAAAGTTCTTCGGAAGTACGCCCTGAGCAACACGCTTGAGGCGCTTCTTCTCCTCGTTGGAGCGAATCTTCTGCGAAAGGAAGACCTTTGAGGAGAATGGGACAAGGACAATATTTCTTCCCGGTAATGAGATATCGCAAGTCAGACGCGGTCCCTTTGTGGAGATAGCCTCCTTTGAAACCTGAACCATCACAGTCTGACCCACTTGCAGATAGTCGCCTATGCGACCATCCTTCTCCATCGGTGCATCAATCTTCATCGCATCAAGGCGGATGCACTTCTTTCCTGGAGCCCAGCTATCAACAATCTTGTCAAGCGACGAGAAGTGGGGTCCTAAGTCCTGGTAGTGGATAAAAGCGTCGCGCTCGTGACCAATATTCACAAACGCGGCGTTGAGTCCGGGCATAATCTTGCGCACCTTACCTAAGTATATGTCACCGACAGAAAAACCCGTCTGCGCCATATCCTTACCCAACTCTACCAGCACCTTGTCCTCACAGAGGGCAATGTTTATCTCGGTAGAGGTTACATTGATAATTAACTCGCGGTTCATCTTACAAGATTATGGTTTGATTGACTATTGACTATTAGCTATTGGCTGTTGGCTGTTGGCTATTGGCTTTTCAGAGGTATCCGCTGTGCGGATTTGTGTTAATTGGTTTATTATAGAATTGAGCAGAATTTCTGTCGCTTCCATAACTTTGTCGCCTTAGCGACACCTCTAAAAGGCTGTTGGCTATTGGCTTTTCAGAGGTATCCGCTGTGCAGATTTGTGTTAATTGGTTTATTATAGAATTGGGCAGAATTTCTGTCGCTTCTATAACTTTGTCGCTTTAGCGACACCTCTAAAAGGCTGTCGGCTATTGGCTAACAGCTAATGGTGTCTTTAATAGGTAACGCTAAAGGGATAAGCCCCTTTAGCGTTAAACTCCTATCTAAGCAATATGCCCTCGGGCATACTACTTCTTCTTATGACGATCCTTACGCAGACGCTTCTTACGCTTGTGGGTCGCCATCTTGTGACGCTTATGCTTCTTTCCGTTTGGCATAGTTGTAAATATTAAAGTTAAACAATAGATTTGTCAATTCTTACTTTACCTTAGCAGTGAAAGTCTTCGCAGGCTTGAAAGCTGGAATCTTGTGCTCAGGGATAGTGATAGTTGTGTTCTTAGAGATGTTGCGAGCAACCTTCTCAGCGCGGGTCTTAACGATGAAAGAACCGAAACCACGGAGGTATACATTCTCACCACGGCTCAAAGAGTCCTTTACCTCCTCCATAAAAAGCTCAACGATTGCCTGAATCTGAACCTTCTCAACGCCAGTCTTCTTCGCAATCTCTGTAACGATATCTGCCTTTGTCATAGCTGTAATTTTTTTTGTTTATAAATAACTTATTTTTTCCTTTTTCCTAACTCTATCGCCCTTATACAGAGCGAAATCGGCGACAAATATACACTTAATTTTGCAAAAGCTAAAACTTTCGCCCGATTTTTTTAAGAAAAATGAAAAAATATTTACCTAGCTGTTGGCTTTGGGCTATTGGCTCGTCTACGACGACCCTTCCTCCTCGCGGCTCGGCATAGCAAACAAGTTTGCTCTGCCCTCGCTCCGCAGCGTCGGTTAGCCATTAGCTTTTCAGAGGAATTTTTTATTAAAGGTTACTGAAGAGTATTAAGGGATACTAATGGTCGCGTTCCGCGACGCTACGCAGTACAAAGTTTGCGCTACCCTTAATAACCCTTAGTCTCCCTTAATAACCTTTAATGTTGCGCTATCCGGCTTGCACCGTCGTCCGCTTCTCGTAACATTTTATCGTCAGAGCGCGGCAGATACAACGCTCGGCAAAAATACCCGCGATGGGCTGTACTAAAGCGTACTGCCCATTGCGGGTACTTTTTGTTAGCGGCAGTAGGTGCCGCGTTATCACGATAAAATAATTTAGCGTCAAAAGGCGGTAGTAGGCGCGCATCGTGAAATATCCCTGGATGGGACATACTAAAGCGTATTTCCCATTCGGGGATATGAGGGATGTGCGGCTAATGCCGTCTTTTCACGCTAAAATTCCTCAAAGCTGTTACCTACGGCTTCAAGATACTTGGCAAACATCTCTTGCGAAATTACGACTGTTGCGCGGTTGTCGTTGGGGTGGAAGCTGAGTGAGGGGTAGTTTTTCAGGGAGCTATCAAGGAAGAGGTGGACATGGTTTTCGGTGTCGTTTATAAGGCCGAAAGGGGATACGGAGCCTGGTTTGAGGCCCAAGTATCGCTCCATGCGCTGCTCAGAGGCGAAGGATAGTTTGCCCTGCTTCAATCGCTGCTCAAGGTCGTGGATAGCCAGGTTTTTATCGCTATCAAAGACAACGAGGTAGTGGCGGTTGCCCTTATGGTTACGGAAAAAGAGGTTCTTGCAGTGCTTAGAGCCGTCGTTATGCCAGTACTGGCGGGCAATCTCAATAGTTGGCGCCTCGGGGTGGGTATAAAAAGAGTATTCAATTTGATGCTCTCGCAAAAAATTGAATACTCGCTCTTGTCGTTCGCTCATACTACTTTGAGATAGCTGCGCGGAGCTGAGGGATAGACTCGTCAAGGGTCATACCCTTACGATATACGCCAGCAGTACCGCCTACGAATACATTTGCACCCATACCTGCCATCAGCTCGGCACGCTCGCAAGATACAGAGCCATCTACGCTGATAAGCACCTTCTCATAGCCATTTGAGTCAAGCCACTGACGCATCTGAGCAACCTTATCCAGAATACCCTCAACCAGCTTTGCACCAGAGAAACCTGGGTGCACGAGCATAAGGGTAACCATATCGGTATAAGCCATGTGCGGAGCAACAGACTCCACAGGGGTGTCAGGATTTACAACAACGCCGAACAGTGCGCCCTTAGAGTGGATATCGGCAGCGAACTCGCTCAGGTCCTTATCCAACTCCACATGTGTAGAGACGATATCGCCAGCATGAACATCAATCTTAGAGCAGATGAACTCTGGCTCCTCGCACATAAGGTGGATATCCAGTGGCATATCGGTAACCTTGTGCATAGCATTTGGGAAATCGGGGCCGAATGTCATATTTGGCACAAAGTGACCATCCATAACATCAATATGCAACCAGTCGATACCGTTGCGCTCAAGGGTTTTGATGTCGCGCTCAAGATTCATAAGGTCTGAGCACATTACTGATACAGAAATTTTATTAGCCATACGTGTACTATAGTTTGTTGATTTTGTCCTATTGTTCGCAAAGATAATATTTTTTGGAGAATAAATTGCTTCTTTTGCAGAAAATTTCTAATTTTGTTGTTAGAATTTGTTTATAACAACCGTAAAATACCAAAATGATTATGAAAAAGATTCTCACATTGGCAGCCGCAGCACTCATCACTGCAACGGCTATTGCACAGCCTCAGGTTATCGCTCACCGCGGTTATCACGCAACTAAGGGCTCCTGCCGCAACTCTATTGAGGCGCTCAAGCAGGCGCAGAAGTTGGGGCTCTATGGCTCAGAGTGCGACATCAATATGACCAAGGATGGCATTATCGTTGTGGCTCACGGCTACCTGCACCCAGATAAAATCTATCGCAGGGGCGAGGATATTCCGCGTCTGAATATTCAGAAGAGCACCTACGAGGAGCTCTGCGCTATCAAGTTGGAGAATGGCGAGACCATCCCTACCCTTGAGCAGTATCTTGAGCAGGCAAAGAAGAGCAAGAAGACCAAGCTAATCATTGAGATTAAGGACCACGCTACCCCTGCAAAGGAGACCGAAATTGTACAGCAGACCGTAGATATGGTTGCCAAGTTCGGTCTGAACGATATGGTTGAGTATATCGCCTTCCGTCCGTGGGTATGCTTTGAGCTCAAGCGTCTGGCTCCAGAGGGCACCCCTATCGCATACCTCAATGGCGACTACGACCCTGCCTATGTTGAGGGTATGGGTATCTCGGGCATTGACTACAAGTACGATGTGCTGAAGAAGAAGCCAAAGTGGATTAAGTCCTGCCAGAAGCGCGGCCTTAAGGTAAATGTATGGACCGTAAATGCCGAGGAGAAGCTGCGCTGGGTTATTGAGCAGGGTGTGGACTACATCACCACCGATGACCCAGTACTTGCAAACAAGTTAATCAAGGAGATGTGCAAATAATGAAGTTCCGATATAACCTAAACGATCGCCCCTCTTTTGGGGCGATGTTTCTCTACGGTTTGCAGTGGCTGATGATCTGCATCCCCGTAGTACTCACAAGCACCTTTGTTGCTCCTGAGGGTCAGACCCTCTTCTTCACTCAGAAGCTCTTTGCGCTGATGGGTGCCACGATGATTATCAACGCCCTGTGGGGACACCGTCTGCCACTTGTTGCAGGACCTGCGGCGGTGCTACTTATGGGCGTATTAGCTGCCTCGCAACAAGGCAGTTGCAGCGAGGCGATATACCCCTCTATAGCCCTCGGTGGTGTGATTGTTGCCACCCTTGCAGCTACGGGACTGATGCGTCGCGTGCAGAGCATATTCACCCCGCGCATTGTCGTTGCCATAGTGGTGCTTATAGCCTTTACGATGGCGAAGCCTATTGTGGGTATGATATTCTCCGACAAGGAGCACCAGATGCTGGCTATGCTCTTCGCCCTTGTTGCCGTTATCGCTATGGCTATGGCGAACAACCTGCTGCGTGGCGTGTGGAAATCTATGGTGGTTATTGTGGCGATGATTGTAGGCTCGCTATTCTACTACTGCATGACCGAGTTCCCTGAGCAGTTTGTCTCCGACAGCGTAGCTCCGCAGCTCTTTATCAGCGGCGTGAAGTTTGATGCTGGCGTAGTTATCGCCTTCATCTTCTGCTACATAGCCCTCTTTATCAACCAGATTGGCTCGGTGCAGTCGTTGGGCGAGTTTGTGGGGGCAGACGGCATGGAGAGGCGACAAAGCCGCGGTATGATTGTGCAGGGGGCGATGAATATTATGGCTGGCGCGCTGGGCGTTATCGGCCCTGTGGACTACTCCCTCTCGCCAGGCGTTGTAGCATCGTCGCAGTGCGCCTCAAGGTATACGATTATCCCTGCGGCGGCGATGATGATTATCCTCGCCTTTATCCCCGATGCGGTGGCGCTGCTGCTCACTATTCCACAGCCAGTTATGGGCGTGGTGCTGCTCTACCTGATGTGCACGCAGGTGGCTGCAGGTCTGCACCTTACACACTCCACATCGGCAACCACGACCTTCAAGGATGGACTTGTGCTCGCCATCCCGATAATGTTTACCATTGTGCTCTCCTTTGCTCCGCAGTCGGCTATGGCAACCATTCCGTCACTGCTCCGCCCTATCGTGGGCAACGGCTTTGTGATGGGCATAATCATAATTCTACTTCTTGAACACCTATTCTTAAAAGAGAAAAAGCAATGAATGTAAAGCAACTACTCAAGCAGTGCCAGCAGGATAAGTGCGCGGTGCTTGCAACCAACTTCTATAACCTTGAGACCCTACAGGGCGTTATGCGCGCTGCGCAGAAGACGCAATCCCCAGTGCTGCTGCAGCTTACCCGCTCAAGCATTGACTATATGGGACTTAAGCAGGCGGTGGCTATGGCTCGCCAGGCGATTGCCGACTATGGCGTTCAGGGCTGGATACACCTTGACCATGGCGGTAGCGTTGAGCTTGTGGCTCGCTGCCTTGATGCGGGCTTTGACTCGGTGATGATTGACGCCAGCGAGCAGAGCTTTGAGGTCAATGTAGAGACCTCGCGTCGCGTGGTTGAGATGGCAGCCCCATACGGCGTAAATGTGGAGGCGGAGCTGGGCTATGTGGCAAAGCTCGGGCAGGAGCAGGGCGGCGGCTTCACCACCCCCGAGGAGGCGAAGCTCTTTGTACAGCAGACGGGCGTAGACGCTCTGGCGGTATCTATCGGCTCGGCACACGGCTTCTACAAGCAGGCGCCGAAGTTGGATATTGAGCGACTTGCTCAGATTCACGCCGCTACAGATGTGGCACTGGTGCTCCACGGCAGCTCTGGCATACCGCACGACATGGTGCAGCAGGCTATTGCCAACGGTATTGTAAAGGTAAACCTCGCGACCGAGATTAAGGACACCTTTATGCGCAACCTGAAGGGTATCCTAACCACCACCGACGAGATTGACCTGCGCAAAGTATTCCCTAAGGCTACCGATGCAGTAGTAGAACTACTGATTGAGAAGTACGGCGTAGTAAAAAATTTGCAGTTGTAAAACATACTTTCCATTTTTTTACTACCTTTGCAACGCAAAACCTAATACAGACCTCTATCAACTATGGAAAAGTACGAATCTAAACAGTGTCAGATATTTAAGTCGGCAGCTCAGATATTCCCCTTCATCTCCAACTTCAACCTGCTAACCCCCGCGGTGGCAGATAAGGTGGAGCAGTGGCAGGCTACGGAGGATACCTGCTCGTTCCAGATTAAGGGCTTTACCGTAAAGCTGCGCATGGTGGATAAGGTCTACGGCAAGCATGTGAAGATTACGGGCGACGACGGCGGCGTACCTATTGACTTCTCGTTCTGGATTCAGCTGCACGAGGTCACCCCTACCGACACCCGCATCCGCATGGTGCTGCACGCCGAGCTGAATATGATGATGCGCATGATGGTCGGCAGCAAGATTCAGAAGGGCCTTGACCAGGCCGTAGAGGGCTTCGCCGCAGCGTTTAATAGAATTTAACCATTAGCTATTAGCCATTAGCTATTGGCTATATCAAGGTATCGCTACGCGATAGTTTTTATAGGGTGCAATTGGAGTTGTTGGGTTCTGATTGCACCCTATAAATATTGTCGGCTTACTGACACCGCTGAAAAGCCAATGGCCATTTTGTTGTCAGAGTGGTGTAATATGCACCGTCCAATTTCTCGTCAGAAGTCGTAAGATGTGGTGCATCGTAAAAGAAACCCCTTTGGGATAGTACTAAAGCGTACAGCCCAAAGGGGTTTACTTTTAGGATGTGACGCAGGTTGCGGCTTATCACGAGAAATTAAATCTCTTTGACAGTCTCCGACGACACAACCTCCTGCTCTGGTAACAGAGAACCCTCAGGTACAGCAGGTACATTGTGGGAAATAATGCTATCCACGATATACTTGGTGAAACCGCGCCAAGGCAGTGCGCCGAAGTACTCCTTATAGCGGAGCTCAACGATTTTACCGCCCTCAAGCATAAGCTGCTCGGCGATTCGCTCATTCTCCACAGAGAACTCAAACTCGTAGGACTGGATAGAGCCTGCGGTCTTAGAGCGGATGCCCGACTGGATAAGTTTGCCCTCGTAGGTCTTGAAGAGCAAGCCCTTCTTTACCACATAGTTCAGCTCGCCGCTCTTAACGCCCTCGCCAAAGACGAAGTAGAAGCGGAAATAGAATGCGCCAGCACCTGCAACAAGCAGCAGCAGAATGAGCGCTGTCCAAAGTTTTTTCATAATTTACAGTTCAATTCCTAAGTTCAACTTGCCCTCAACAGGGTTTGCATATATACCGAGCAATATCTCGCGTGCGGCATCCTTATCCACACCCATAACCTCAAACTGAGCATTTGAGCGAACAAGGTAGATAGCGAACTGCTGCTCTGCCTCTGGAGTGTAGTACTTGGCAAAGCGGCGGGTGCCGTGCTTGATATCGTAGGCGATATAGTTTGTATCGTAGAGCTTATAAGCCGAGACGATGCGGCGGTCAATAACCTCCGCCAGAGCCTTACACTGCTCGGCACGAGGAAGCTCGGCAATCTGCTCCAGCTCCTGGGTGGTAATAGGCTCGCAGAAGGTCATATTGGTATCGCCCTTATACTGCTTGATACCTGTAAGGATGCTGAGGAAGTCCTCATTCTCCGCCTTCTGATAAGGGGTATCGCTCTGACGACGGCAGAGCTCCACAGCCTTAAAGACATCGCAAGGCTCATACTGGTAGCTGATAGCCACCGGAGCGATATGGAGCTGGCTGAAGCTCTCAACGAAGTCTGCGCCACCGCTAAGGCCGAACATCTTGATAATGCCTGGCTCGGTGATATCTACGCCATCCTTCGTGCGACCATTACGCTGAGCAATCCACACAGAGCGGTGCGCATCGTTGATTCTGAGGCGGATATACTCCGACAGGTGCTTGGAGTTCTCCAGAAACTCGCGCATGGTAACATCGTCCTTGCGGATGACCTTAATCATATAGTTGGCCTTGCAAATCTCAATAATGAGCGGGGTGCGGAGCAGGTTATCGCCCAGAGAGATATCCGTCGTTGGCAGATTGTTCTCAAACAGAGCGTACTGCATAAGCATCGCATCCAGAGTGATGTCGCGGTGATTTGAGATGAAGAGCCAGCTGTTATCATCGTGCAGATTCTCACAGCCTGAGGTGGTAAACTGACGCATAGTGCGGTGGATGATACCTCCGATAGCGGGGTACATAATCTTTCGCTGAATATCGTCAGTTGTGGTGCAGGTTCGTATCAACTTACGCACCTGTTCAATGTCCAGATTTGGGAATACAAACTGTGCCGCAGGGATAAGGAGCGGATCAGAGGCAATCTTCTCCACAACCGCAGGAATCTCCTCATCACGATAGGCACGGATGTCATCAAAAAATGATTGAGTATTTTCCATATTTATTTATCTTTCGGGCAGAGAGCAGGCTGTTTGACGGTACCCACGCCCCACCTATGTGCAATATACAGTGCAAAGGTAACAATTTTTTTGCAAATTGCGCAAATTATCGCAAATATTTCATACCTTTGTCCCTGAAACAGAGATACCCGCGCGTTTTATTAGGGTGTCTGTATTTTGTAGTGTTATCCTTATATAAACCTATTTATAATATTCACAAAAATGGCTAAAACAGAAAGACTCTTAAAGCGTATGGCAGAGCTTGAGGAGCAGACTGGTGTAAAGCGCACCATCTTTGCTGCCTGCCCTAACTCTTCGGCTGTAATTCGTGCATCTATCCGCTCAGCAAAGCGTAACAATGCCCCTATCTACTTCGCCGCAACCCTCAACCAGATTGACACCGACGGTGGCTACACTGGTATGACTCCTGCAGACTTCGTTAAGGTTTGCCGTATGGAGTGCGAGGCTATCAACTTCACTGGCGACTGCATCATCGCTGTAGACCACGGTGGCCCATGGCTCAAGGATAAGCAGAATACTGAGCGTTGGGAGACCGAGCGCGCTATGAACGCCGTTAAGGAGTCTTTTGAGGCAGCTATCGCTGCAGGTTTTGACCTGATTCACGTAGACCCTACCGTTGATATCAATGTCCCTAAGGGCGAGGTTATTGACATTCACCTTGTTGTTCGTCGTACTGTAGAGCTTATTGAGCACTGCGAGAAGTTCCGTCGCGCAAACAACTACCCTGAGATCTCTTACGAGGTTGGTACCGAGGAGGTACACGGTGGTCTGGCAGACGATACTGTATTTGACACCTTCCTCGTAGAGCTTAAGGAGGGTCTTGCAGCCGTAGGCCTTGCAGATGTATGGCCTTGCTTTATCGTTGGTAAGGTTGGTACAGACCTCCACACTACCCTCTTTGATGGCGAGGTGGCTAAGAAGCTCACCGCTAAGGTTCGCCCACTGGGTAGCTACATCAAGGGTCACTACACCGACGGCGTAAGCAACCCACAGGACTACCCTCTCTGCGGTATGGGTGGCGCAAATGTTGGCCCAGAGTTCACTATCAGCGAGTACGAGGCTCTTGAGGAGCTGGAGGCTAAGGAGGTTGAGTACTACAACGCAGGTCGCGTGGCTATGCTCTCTCACATCACCGAGGTACTCACCCGCCTGGTTTACGAGTCTAACCGCTGGAAGAAGTGGTTGCTTGAGTCAGAGAAGGGCGTAGACTTCTACGAGATTGACTCTGAGCGTCGCGCATGGCTTGTTAAGACCGGCTGCCGCTACATCTGGCAGAAGCCTGAGGCTTTGGTTGCTCGTACAAACCTCTATGAGAACCTCAAGCGCGTAGGTATGGATCCTGAGAACATCGTTCTCGACCGCATCGAGCACGATATGGACAAGTACTTCTACGCATTCAACATCGTAGATCTGAACAAGATGCTCTAATAAAGCGCTTATAACACAACAATAGGGCTGGCTAAATTTAGTCAGCCCTATTTCTTTACTTGCAAATTAAAAAAGGTTTTCCTAATTTTGCACTATATAATGCTAATACGACTATGGCTACACAGACACTAAGAGAGAAAATTTTAGGAACAATAGTGGAGAAGTCAATGCTCAAGCAGAGGGTATTTGACAACACATTTGCGGTGTTTAACCTGCTCAAGGATACGCTATTTGAGATGGCGTCCGAGATGGAGGATTCGTTGGAGGGCAAGGTAGATCGCCGCGTGAGGTTGGAGTATCGCGACCGTGGTAAGCACGAGGCGCAGCTGCAGATTGCTGCCGACACGCTGATTTTCAAGATGCACACCGACATCTTCCAGTTTGACTCTAACCACATCATCTGGCAGAACAGCTATGTTCAGCAGGATAGGGCAAACTGCTACTGCGGCATGATTGAGATTTACGACTTCCTCTCCGACTCGTTCAAAGATAAGCGCTCTGCCGACGAGGGTTACCTTATCGGTCGCATATTTATCAACCGCGAGCGTATGTTCTTTGTGGAGGGCAAGCGCCAGAATACCATGCGCGCGATGAACTTCGGCAAGGCGGAAATAGACCGCGAGCAGCTGATAGCCATCATGGAGTCGGCAATCTACTACGCGATAAACTTTGACCTGCTCACCCCTCCATACGAGCAGTGCAAGCGCGTTACGGTAGACCAGTTCAACACCAAGTTTGACAGCTCTACCTTCGTTACCGGAAAACGACTTAACTACGAGTTCAATGTGGATGACATTTAAGCGACTGACGGTGATGATTGCAACAATCATCACCGCTGCATTTACAACCCAGGCGCGTTATACAGATATTCTGAAGATTCGTCAGGCGAATAGTGGTATTGGTGCGTTGCGCAGCATGCGTGATGGCGAGCACTTTACGACGCTCAGTGGCAAGCACCTTCTGCGCAGTGCATACAGCGACACCAAGAGTCAGGATACACTCTTTGTCGCTCCATTTGCCGTTGCGGGCTATACCCTATCGGCAGACGAGCAGATGGTACTCTTTCCCGAGGCGGCGAGCGTGGAGGCTATATACCGCCACTCCTTTACTGCCTCTTATGCCCTTATGCGTGGTGCAACGGAGTTGGCTCGCTTTGAGGCGGTGCGCGATGTAACCTTCTCGCCCGACAACAGCCACATAGCCTACTGCAAGCAGAACAACCTATACCTTTATAATATAGCGACCAAGGCGACCACTGCAGTAACTACCGACGGCAAGTGGAACAGCATAATCAACGGCACCTCGGACTGGGTCTATGAGGAGGAGTATGGCTTCACGCAGGCGTATGCCTTCTCTACAGATGGCAGCAAGATTGCCTACCTGCGCTTTGACGAGAGCGCCGTGCCGACATTTGAGATGATGCGCTACGACGACAAGCTCTACAACCACGCCTACTCGTTCAAGTACCCAAAGGCGGGCGATTGCAACTCTACTGTAGAGCTCTACCTCTACGACATCGCCACAGCAAAAAGCAGCAAGGTGGATGTGGGCAGCAATAGCGACCAATATATCTTCAATGTAAGCTGGACCCCGGGTGGCGAGCTCTACTTCTACCGCGTAAACCGTCTGCAAAACCTCTTTGAGGTGGTACTGCAGAGGGCAGGTGGTAGTCAGAAGGTTATCTACGCCGAGTCGTCGCCTCGCTATGTGGAGCGTCCGAGTGGCTCTACGGTGACATTTATTGACGCCGACCGCTTTGTTGTGCGCGAGGAGACCACCACGGGCTGGATGCACCTCTACCTCCACTCTGTGGCTAAGGGTAGACTCTCGGCGCTGACATCGGGTCGCTGGGAGGTTACATCCCTTGTCGGCTACGACGGCAAGCGTCTCTACTACACCTCTACCGAGCGCTCGCCACTGGAGCGCGACCTCTACTCCGTGCGCCTGAATGGCAAGTGCAAGCAGCTGCTCACTACTGAGCGTGGCTATAACACCATTGCCCCATCTGCGGGTATGAAGTACTACATCCGCACCTTCAGCAACGCCAATACGCCAAATATCATCACCGTACATCGTGCCGACGGCAAGACCATAGATACCCTTGCCGACCGTCGTGAGGCGGTATCTAAGGCAGGTACGCTTGCCACTAAGCAGTTCCGCCAGTTTGTAACCGAGCGTGGCGATACGCTGAACTACTACATCCAGCTGCCGAAGGACTTTGATAGTACGAAGCTCTACCCTGTGCTGCTGACGCAGTACTCAGGTCCTGGCTCGCAGTCGGTGGCAAATCGCTGGGGAGCAGACTGGGAGGATGCGCTGACATCTCGCGGATATATCGTAGCTTGCTGCGATGGTCGCGGCACGGGCTTCCGTGGCGAGGAGTTCAAGAAGTGCACCTACGCCGATTTGGGTCGTCGCGAGTATGAGGACCAGCTCTCCTTTGCCCGCTACTTGGCTACCAAGCCTTATATCGACCGCCAGCGCATCGGCATATACGGCTGGTCGTACGGAGGTTTTATGGCCCTCAACTGCGCCCTGCATGGCGAGGGACTCTTCAAGATGGCTATTGCCGTAGCGCCAGTGACCTCGTGGCGATACTACGACACAATCTACACCGAGATTTACAACGGACTGCCGCAGGATAATCCTCAGGGCTACGACGACAACTCGCCACTCTCGCACGCCGAGAAGCTCTCGCCTCGCACCCGCCTGATTATCATCCACGGCACGGCAGACGATAATGTCCACTTCCAAAATAGCATGGAGATGTGTCGCCGCCTCAACGCCGCAGGTAAACAGTACGATATGATGGTCTACCCCGACCAAAACCACTCTATGCGACCGTCGGCAACGACCATCGTCCGACAAAAGATGATTGACTACACCGTAGAGAATCTATAATATCAGAGGCTGTCCCGCAGGACAGCCTCTTTTTTCTCTAATATATCTGATAAATAAATTTGTTTTTTGCCGTTTTTTTACTATATTTGTCTCCGTTTTTGGAAAGAAACATTTTTTAACACATATTTTTTAACCTAACTACCTTATTATGAGAAAATTTACGTTTTTTCTAATGATGGTGGGTATTGGCATGGTATCTTGTGAGAATCAGGGTACCATTGACAACGAGCCGTTATACCCATCACCGGAGGCTGTTGTCGTAGATGACGACGCATGCGGAGCAAACAGCATCACTCTGCTTTTTGACGGAGGTGCTGCAATTACAGCTGGTGCTGACAGCTTTACCTCTACCCTCACCCCTGAGACGGGTGATGCCATCTCTATCACAAAGAAGGCTAATGAGGATGATGCTTGCAGTGCTGTATTCAAAAATCTATCTACAGGTGTCTACACAGCCTCTGTGCTTGCCACCTATCCAGACGGAACAGCTACAGAGCCTGTATTTCTGAAGGACTCTAAGGGCAATGTAGTAAAGCTCAAGGTTGAGGGTGGTTCATTGGCAGTAAAGCTCGCCTATGCAACATCTTCATCACTCGCCTTTACTTGGAGCGTAAGCAACTTCGCAGACAAGGCTAAGGATTGGGCTTCAGCTTACAGCTTCGGCATCTATCGCGATGCTGAGTGCCGCGACCTTGTAGTATCTTGGGAGACTGCAGCAAACAGCTCTATCTGGGATGGCGACCTTGCAGACGGTGCTCCTCAGTTTGAGTTCTCAGGTTTGGAGAGCAACACCTCTTACTGGTTTGTAGTAGAGGATTTGAGTAAGAAGTTCACATCTGACCCTATTGAGGGCAAGACCTTAGAGTTTACAATCGTTGAGCCAAGCGCAACTGCTATGGTAGAGGCTGGCGGCATAGCTCTGGCAGAGGACTTTAGCGAGCTTGTTTGGGGTGCTAACTACCTGCGTGGTTCGGCAGCATACTCGGCAGACGACCGCAACCTTGCAACTGCATTCGACAAAGCTGAGGGTGTAAACCCTGTGGGCGGTGGCCAGTGGAAGTGGTACTTGGTAGAGCCATCTGTAGAGATTGGTCTGTTTAGTACTATGAAGCACGCCGTAGAGAACTCTCGTCTTGCCACTTGGGGTGCTTGCAACGAGGTTAATGGCGATACCACATCCCCTATCTGCGGCAGAGTAGGTCATGTTAAGTTGGGGGCAAGCAGCAAGACTGCGCTGATGTGCACCCCAGAGCTTGTAAACCTCAAGTCTGTAGCTACTATTGAGGTACAGTTTGACCAGGCGCGTTACGACACCGACCCTACTACTGCTGCTGTATTTATCATCAACGACTCTGAGCACGCAGGCAAGGGTGGCGTCTACTCTGTAACCCCTGCAATGGAGAGTCTGACCCCAGCTGCTGAGTTTACAATCAAGGCTGGTCGTACATTTACAACCGAGAAGATTGTTCTTCAGAATGTACAGCCAGGTGCGCGTATCGGTATCGGTCCTATCCGCAAGGATGGCTCTACTCCGGGCTCTTCACAGCACCGTATGTATCTGGATAATGTGATTATCAAGGTTGTATCTTATGGTAAGTCTCAGATTGAGCTTGACAAGCCAGTTATCACCTCTGCCGTATCTACCGTAAACGAGATTATGGTTAAGTGGAACAAGGTGGAGAAGGCTACAGGCTATGTTCTGGAGTACAAGGAGAGCAGCGCAGACCAGTACACCGCTGTAACCCTTGACAAGGTACTTGAGTACACAATCTCTGGTCTTAAGGAGGCTACTGACTATCAGGTGCGCCTCAAGGCTGTTGAGAGTAGCTCTGAGAGCGAGTCTGAGTACTCAGATGTTCAGGCTGTAAAGACCCTTGTAAAGGCTTCATTCCCTATGGTAGCTGCAAATGCTGACGAGTTTATCGCAATTCTGAGCAATGGCGAGGCTCTGCGTTCTGCATCGGCAACTGACGAGATTCAGATTACTGGCGACCTTGACTTTGCGGGCAAGAGTCTGCCAGAGGCACCTATCTTCCCAGGTGTACTTGTTGGTAATGGCAAGACTATCAGCAACCTTACTGCTGACCACGCCATCTTCGCATCTGTAGGTAGCGTAAGCGACCTTACTATCGCCGAGAGCTGTACCTTCGCAGCAACTAAGGCTGGCGTTATGGCATCGCTGGCTGGTGAGGCTACAGGCGCTACAATTACAAATGTTATAAACAAGGCTGCCGTATCTGTTACCCTGGCAGCAGCTGCTGACGCTACAGTTATCGTGGGTGGTATCGTAGGTATCAACAGCGCGAAGATGAGTGGCTGTATGAACTATGGTGCTGTAAGCTACACCAACGCTGCTGCATCTTATGGTGGTCTGGTGGCTGGTCTGGCTGGCTATAGCGATGGTGGCTTTGACAAGTGCGAGAACCACGGTAATGTGACCCTCTCAGTACCATATCTCTCTAACTTCGGCGTTGTTAAGAGCATTGACAACCTGCCTATCCACATCGGTGGTCTGGTGGCTCAGCTCGGCGCAAATGCTCCGATGACAGAGTGTACAAACAACGGTAACATTGACTACGACATCACATCGTTAGAGAAGATTGAGGTTAGCTGCGGCACAAACCGTCCTCGTATGGGTGGTATCGTAGGTCTTGCACAGAGCGCCCTGACATCTTGCGTAAACAATGGTAAGATAAATGTTGATGTTCTCACCTCTGACCGCTCTGTATTCTCTGGTAAGAACTACCCTATCAATGTTGGTGGTATCTCTGGTGGTGCTCCTGCAGACGCTACTGGTGCTACTGGCGCTGATATTACAAGCTGTACTAACAATGGCGAGATTGTATGCGCTACTGACTGCAAGGGCACAGTTCCTACCTGCGGTGGTATTGTAGCATACCCTGGCTATGAGGATAACTCTCAGACCAACCTTATCACCCTCTGCGAGAACAATGCTAAGATTACCGCTGCTACATTTACTATCGCTCGCGTAGGTGGTATCGCTGGTGGTACTGGTAACATTACCTACTGTAAGAATACTGGCGATATTGACGGCCGCCTCTCTATTGAGGATGGAAATGTCGGTGGTATTGTCGGCTGGTTGTCACACGGTCACAAGTTTGAGTACAACGAGTGCTACAGCAAGCTGAGCAACACCCGCGTAGCGGGCACTAAGGGCACCTCTGAGGTTGGTGGTCTTATCGGCGAGCACGGCAACTATGACAGCTGCCCTGGCGAGGGTCGTGGTTGTATCGTTAAGTGCGACATCTCTTACGACTACAGCAACGAGAAGTGGTACGGTATGATTCTGGGTTACTTCTACGGTAGCTCTGCAAAGATTGTCCTTGGTACAGAGGAGGAGCCTATCAAGGTTCTCGGTGGTAGCATGACCTACACTGATGGTACTACTGAGGTTACTACTGAGGTTACCGCCGAGAACTATATAGCGTATACTCACGATAAGAACAATGGTGGTAAGTCTGGTAGCAAGGCGTTTACTGTTCATGTACAATTTGGAAACTAAAACTATGAAAAAGATTCTTTATATTATAGCTTTGTCTCTGTTCTGCTCGGTTGCTTGCGAGCAGAACAAGACCAACGATGATGATACAGTAGATGTAAACACATCATCGCTCACCTATGTGGCTGAGAATATCGCTGGTCACGAGGTGGTTATCGTAAAACCAAACGATATAGAGTTCACCGCTCCTCTGGTTGTCGTTGTTGCTGACGACCTTGAGCTCAAGACCCGTATGAGCCCTACCCCAGAGGTGCCAGATGTAAACTTCAAGGCTGCAGAGCACTGCCTTATCGGTCGCTATACACTCTGTATTGTTGGCGCTGAGGCTGGCGAGGATGTATCTTTCCTTGCAGCTGTAAAGGAGGCGTTCCCAACAGCTTCAAAGGCATATCTGCTCAGCTACCGCAACGGCTACGCATATACCGCTGCAATGCAGATGCCTGACACCTTCGCTGCATACGCTTGCGTATCTGGCGCTATAGATGTTGAGCCTTACAAGACCCTCAGCTTCACCAAGCCTGTATCTTTCGTACATGTACACGCTGTAAACAACCCTGAGTGCAAGTGGGAGGGTGTAGAGGGCAAGTCTGCCTCTGTATCTCTGAGCGTGGGTGCCGTTGTTGCTATCAACGAGAATATCACCTACAAGACCTCTACCCTGATGCCACGCGAGGGCAAGGGTCAGGTATCTTGCACACACTACACTGGTGGCAAGTCTGGCTGCGATGTTAAGCTCTACACCGTTGAGAGCGCAAATAGCGGCTGGTGCGACGAGGAATTTGAGGTGTACAACCAGATTTGGAACTTCTTTAAGGCTCACTAATCAACTAAAAGGCGTTAATTATGAAAAAGATTATAGCATTATTCGTTACGCTTGTGCTCTGCTATACTGCAAGCGCAGGCACAAACAAGATGAACCAGACAATAGAGGACCAGGGACTCACCAGAAGGTACCACCTTTACATCCCTAACGACCTCCCTGATGGTGCTCCACTTGTATTCATCCTTCACGGTTATGGCGGTAGCGCAGAGTCATACTTCAATAGTGGCACTATTGCAAACTTCAAGACTCTCGCCGATGAGAATAAGATGCTGCTGTGCTACCCTCAGGCATCTGTAGACCCTAAGAGTAAGAATGGTTGGAATGTATACTACCCTTGGCAGATAAATGCTATGAAGGTAGACGACTGCGAGTTTATCTGCAACCTTGCAAAGCACCTGCAGACAACCTACAAGGTATCTGACAAAAATGTCTTCCTTACAGGTATGTCTAATGGCGGTGAGATGTGCTACCTGCTCGCTTATCGCAAGCCAAACGAGTTCGCGGCTATCGCCTCTATGGCAGGCCTTACCCTTATTGAGATGGCAGACCGCCACAACTACGAGTCTCCAGTAGCATTTATGGAGGTTCACGGTACGGGCGATATGACCTCTCGCTGGGAGGGCGACGCTACAAACCAGTACGGCTGGGGCGCTTACCTGCCAGTACCTGTCGCTGTTGGCGCAGTTGCTGCCGCAAATAAGTGCGTCTACGAGCAGACCACCGAGCTACCACAGGTTAAGAATAGAGTTATCCTCCACCGCTACTACGGTGCGCCATCTGGCAAGGAGGTTCACTTCTACGAGGTTCGCAACGGCGGCCACAACTGGGCAACCGACTCCTTCGACTCTTGCAATGTCATCATCGAGTTCTTCAAGAAGAATATGGTGAAGTAACACCAACCCACACGAAAATAGGAGAGCAGAAATTTCTGCTCTCCTATTTTTTTGCGATAAAGCCGTCAACAGCAACAAAAAAACGGATATCGCTTGATACCCGTTTTCTTGAGCTGTTGACGAGGCTTGAACTCGTGACCTCTTCCTTACCAAGGAAGTGCTCTACCACTGAGCTACAACAGCAATATTGCTTCTAAAGCGGTGCAAAGATAGAGATAAAAATTGAAACTGCAAATTTTTTCAGCGAAAAATATTATTCACATCCGCTTTTTTGCAGAAAAAGTTACACTTCATAGTATAACTTCACAAAATAATTACTATCTTGCGGAAAATTACGCTTATCACTATTTATTTCGTATGAAAAAGATTCTTATCGTCGGTGCTGGTGGTCAGATTGGCTCGGAGTTAGTACCTTATTTGCGTTCGGTGTACGGTGCGCACAATGTTGTGGCTACGGATGTGCGTGAGTGCAGAAACCTCTCGGAGGATGGTCCATTTGAGGTATTGGATGCCCTCAACCCGACAAATATGGCGTCGGTAGTGGCTCGTTACAACATTGACACCATCTTCAACCTCGTTGCCCTGCTCTCTGCTGTGGGCGAGCGCAATCCGCAGATGGCGTGGGGTGTGAATATGGGTGCGCTGCTCAACGCCCTTGAGGTGGCGCGTCAGCACAACTGCGCGGTATTTACCCCATCCTCTATCGGTGCATTCGGCCCTACATCTCCAAAGGACGGCACGCCGCAGGACACCATCATGCAGCCTACGACAATCTACGGAATCTGCAAGGTTACGGGTGAGCTGCTGAGCAACTACTACACGCAGAAGTACGGCATTGACACCCGCTCGCTCCGCTTCCCAGGCATTATCTCAAACAAGACCCTGCCAGGTGGTGGTACGACAGACTACGCTGTAGAGATATTCTACGAGGCTATCCGCACAGGCAAGTACACCTGCGCCGTACCAAGCGATGTATATATGGATATGATATATATGCCAGACGCCCTGCGAGCTATCGTTGAGCTGATGGAGGCTGACCCTGCAAAGCTCGTTCACCGCAACAGCTTCAATGTGGCATCTATGAGCTTCACCCCAGAGATTATCGCCGCCGAGATAAAGAAGCATATCCCGGAGTTCACTATGGACTACGACATAGACCCAGTCAAGGACCAAATCTCCCGCAGCTGGCCAAACTATCTGGACGACACCTGCGCCCGCGAGGAGTGGGGCTGGAAACCAAAGTGGGACCTGGAGCTCACCGTCGCCGATATGCTTGAGGCTATCCGCTACAAACTGGCACACCATTAGGAGACTGGGCAGTAAAACTTAAGGCTGGGATGCGCAGACCTTATCCGACCTTAATAAACCGCTATCCATATTCCACCGTCGGTGTAACCCGCACTCCTAAACACTATCGCGCAGCGATACCTTGATATAGCTAATAGCCAATGGTCAACAGTCATTGGCTATTAGGTGTAGCGGGTGGGTTGTGTGTCATACTTATAAATAGGAAGTTACTATGAGAAGATTTTTTATAGCGATTGCAGCATTGGCGCTCCTATCGTGTGGGGGCGAGGAGTGGTCTTCGGGACCTGATTGGAGTAAGTTGCCGTCTAAGCCAGAGCAGGAGGAGGGCAAGGATGAGCAGGATAAAGAACAAACAGAGAATCAAGTGACAATAATCACACCGACAACCGAGAATGCCGACCCTAAGGCGGACATCTCAAATCTGCAGTACATCCCTGGCATGCAGATAAATGTGGCGGACGACACCTTTGCGACCCGTCTGGAGGAGGTTGCCGCTGCGGGCTTTAAGTATGTGGAGCTGAAGATTAAGTATGCCTACGGCCTGCACAATCGCACCGACGAGCAGGTAAATGCCACCTTTGCCGCTATGCAGAAGCAGATGGAGCAGAAGGGCATCATCGTATGGTCTATCCACCTGCCGTATGAGGACAAGAACTGGACAAGCATCAGCGCCTCTGAGAGCATCCGCACGCAGTCGGTGGAGTATATCCTGCGCTCCCTGCGTCTCTGCGCCGAGAACTTCCCTACCTGCAAGAACTATGTCCTCCACGCCAGCAAGAGCGCTTCGGAGAACGACACAGCCGTAAAGCAGGCGCATAAGTCGCTGATGCAGATGGACGAGGTGGCTAAGAAGTATGGCGTGCGCTTCTGCGTTGAGAACTTGGTTGGCAGCTTCTGCTTCACCGTAGAGCGCCAGATGGAGGTTATAAAGCCTTTTGACAATGTATATGCCACATTTGACATCGGCCACGCAAACTGCAAGGGCTACGATGTTGTAGAGTTCCTCAAGAGCTTAGGCACAAAGCTCGGCACGGTGCATATCCACGATACGGTGTACAACTCTGGCAGCGATAGCCACAAACTGGTTGGCGATGGCGATATTGCAACCAAAAACCGTAGCTGGGGCGAGATCTACAAGACCCTGTTGCAGGATAACGGCTACCGCGGCGTGTTTATGTTTGAGCCAAAGGACGACCAGAGCGCAGCCGAGGTTATGCGCCGCTACAACGAGATTGTTCTGGAGTCGTATAAGAGCCTTTAGCTGTTGACCGTTGGCTATTAGCTTTTTAGAGGTATCGCTGCGCGATAGTTTTATAGGGTGCGAGAGTACCCTATTTTTTTGTCACAGACAAGCACCGTCGTCCTTGCACCTATTTTCACGGCAAATACGCTATCCAAGAGCGGGAGAATACCCAAAATCTGCGCTCCGTACAGTAGCCAACTACCCTATCGCCAAACTGCTGCGCGGCGGAGCGAGGGTTGGTGGTGCGAATAATTTGGACATCTACGCCCTGCCAGGTGGCGGTGCAGCGAGGGGCTGAGCCAGCGATGCGGGGTAGAGCGCGGAGGTAATACTCAAGGTGGGAAAATCTATCAGCCGCAGCGACCGTGAGCGGGCAGAAGAGGCGGTGAAGCCTATTCAGCAGTGGCGAGAGGGAGCGTTGCGAGTGCAGGCGACCGCCAAGCTCGCGCTCAAAGAAGTCTGGGAACTTACGGTTGAGGGTAGATATCAGCTCGCCCTTATACTTGCGACCCACAAAGCGCGACGAGCCCGAGCGCACGCGGTAGTAGAACTCTACCGTTGGCAGCGTAACCACATTGCCGCCATCCTTGAGCAGTGCAATCCAGAATGCCCAGTCCTCGCAATAGTTGTGCATACTATCGTCAAAACCGCCCACGCGGAGGTAGCTCTCGCGGCGCATCAACGAGCTGATTGTAAAGACATTACGCTTTGCCAGCGTGGCAGGAGTATAGGGCTTAAGGCGCCAGCTTCCCGTGCGACCATCAAAGAACTCGCCACGGCAGGTAACCACCTCCACGCTACTATCGCGCTCCATAACCTCAACGGCCTGAGAGATATAGCTCCGCCCAATAAGGTCGTCGGAGTCTACCAGCAGCAGATACTTGCCACTGCAATGCTGCACGCCGAAATTACGCGCACAACCCTGACCGCCATTTGCCTTTGTCAGCGCCTTCACGCGGCTATCCTTCGCCTGATATTTCTGGGCTATAGAGTGCGTTGCATCCTGCGAGCCGTCGTCTACAACCACAAGCTCAATATTCTGATAATCAGAGGCTAACACCGACTCTATAGACTCGGCGATATACCCCTCCATATTGTATGCCGGCATTACGACCGACACCAGCGGAGCCTCCATTTTACTGCTAATGCTTCCCATAAAAGATAAATCAATGCACGAAGATAGTAATTTTTTTAGAAGTTGTCTTGCTAAGACAACTTCTTGGCCATTGGCTATTGGCTTTTAGCCATTAGCCATTAGCTTTTTAGAGGTATCGCCTGTGGCGATAGTGTTATAGGTGCAAGACGAACTGGCGGTACAAATAGAAACCCCTAAACACCATCCGCGTAGCGGATACATTAATAGAGCCATTGGCTATTAGCTTTTAGCTATTAGCTTTTTAGAGGTATCGCCTGTGGCGATAGTGTTATAGGTGCAAGACGAACTGGCGGTACAAATAGAAACCCCTAAACACCATCCGCGCAGCGGATACATTAATAGAGCCATTGGCTATTAGCAGTTAGCCATTAGCTTTTTAGAGGAGTCGGCAAGCCGACAGTATTTATAAAGTGCAAAGAACAACCAACCGTACCAACTGCACCCCTAAACTCTATCGCGAAGCGATACCTTGATAGAGCCATTGGCTATTGGCTATTGGCCATTAGCTTTTTAGAGGTATCGCATGTGGCGATAGTGTTATAGGTGCAAGACGAACTGGCGGTACAAATAGAAACCCCTAAACACCATCCGCGCAGCGGATACCTTGATATAGCTAAAGGCCAATGGCTAATGGCCAACAGCTAATATATATAGGTATCCAGCCCGTGGGTGAAAAATTTTGCACTTTTTATTAAAATTTTAGGTACTTTATATTGCATAGTACCAAAAAGTGTATTATATTTGCAGTAGAAATTAACAAGAATAACAACTAATTCACAGAACACACCTTATGAAAGAGACTATCAACGTAAACATTGGCGGTCAGGCGTTCACACTGGACAAGGATGCCTATCAGCGACTGGACGACTATTTGACAGATGTTCGCAGTCGCTTAAACGACCCTACGGGCGAGGTGATGTCGGATATTGAGGGCGGCATTGCCGACATATTCTCTCAGGCGCTCAGCTCGCAGGTTATGGTTGTAACGCTGCAGATGGTAGAGGCTGCTATTCGTCGTATGGGCAACCCCGACGACTTTGGCCCTGCCAAGGCTGAACCGAAGGGAGCAACCAAAGTAAACCCATCCTCGCAGCTGCGTCGTAGCCGCACAGACCGCTCTATTGCGGGTGTTTGTGGCGGTATTGCTGCCTACTTCAAGTTAGAGCCGTCGTTAGTGCGACTGGTTATGCTGCTACTCTTCCTCTTCGGAGGTCTATCCCTCTGGGTATATGTTATCCTCTGGTTGTTAATCCCTGAAGAGGAGTAAAAAATAAACAATAATTCAACTAAAAAGCCAATAGCCAAAAGTTATGCGCGAAGATAATGCAAAGATACAGATGCGCAAGGGTATATTAGACTACTGCATCCTTGCGATACTGGCGACGGGCGAGCAGTATGCCCCGGCGATAATTGCCGAGCTCAAGCGCGCCGAGATGATTGTGGTGGAGGGCACGCTCTACCCTATCCTTACAAGAATGAAGAATGCGGGCTACCTGACATACCGTTGGGAGGAGTCGCCACAGGGACCTCCGCGAAAGTACTACACCCTTACTGCCGACGGCAAGGCATACCTTGCATCGTTGGACGAGGCGTGGGACAAACTTGTTGAACAGATTAACGCCATTCGTGGCAAATAAGCAGAGCTATGAGACGACTACTAACAACATTAGCAGCGCTCCTTATCGCAGCCGTTGCAGTAGCTGAAGACAGCGACAACAAGGTGATAATGAAGGCGGTAAAGAGCAATATGAACTTTACCGAGGTGAGCGTAGGTGCTGCCATAAAGCTCTACATTGAGGATAGGACGGAGGGCAATATCATCATCCGCGCAACGGAGCGTATTATGCCCGACATAACCCTTACCGTCAAGGATGGCGAGCTTACAATCAGCTACAACAAGGAGCTACAGTTCAAGAGCAACCTCTCCTACCCTATTGCCGAGGTCTATATGCCAACAAATGGTCGCATAGATAGCTTTACTGCCGTAGCCGCTGCATCTATAGATGTTGCGCCGAAGGTGGTTGTCAAGGAGCTTGACATTGAGGCGGTAGGTGCAAGCCGCATAAACATCAGCGCCGTAGCCGACTCGGTAGATATTGAGGCTATAGGTGCATCTAATGTGACCCTGGATGCGGAGTGCGCGAGCGTGGACTGCGAGTCTACAGGCGCATCTACCGTAACTCTGAAGGGTAAGGCCACCAAGGCAGACATTGAGATTATCGGAGCATCTACATTCAAGGGTGGCGATATGGAGTGCTCGCAGTTGGACGCAGAGGTTGGTGGCGCATCAAAGGCTACACTCAGTGCCCAGATGGCAAACCTTGAGGTCTATGGAGCATCCAGCGTGGCAATAGACTGCGCCTTGCAGCTCAACGCCTCAGCCTCGGGTGCATCCTCTATCCGCTACGAGGGCGACTGCCAAATAAACATCAAAAACAGCTCTGGAGCAAGTTCTATCAAAAAACAGTAGTGAACTATGAACGAGATAAAAAAATGTAGCATTTCGGGCATCGCCTTCGTATTTGAGAAGGTGGCATACAACCGCCTGAATGAGTATATAGAGTCGCTGCGTCGTGCATACAAAGGCAGCGACGAGAGTGACGAGATTATTGCCGACATAGAGGCTCGCATAGCCGAGCTGATACTCTCGGCGCAGAGCAATGCACAGCAGACCGTATGCCTGCCGTTGGTGGAGAATATCATCGCACAGCTCGGTAGCGCGGAGGATATCTCTGGCAGCGACGACGAGCCGTCAGAGCCTACGACAGCTACCCGCATAGCTCGCCGACTCTACCGCGATATGGAGGGCAGCAAGTTGGGTGGCGTCTGCACAGGCTTGGGTCGCTACTTCAGCATTGACCCTACCATTATCCGCCTGCTGATGTTCTCGCCACTGCTGCTTCTGCCTATATCCCGCATTTCGCACTATATCCACTGGCTTGACCCGCTGGGTCGCAACATCTTCGGGGTGCTGATTGTGGTATACATAATCCTCTGGTTTGTAGTGCCTAAGGCTGTCACTGCCCGCCAGAAACTGGAGATGGAGGGCGAGCCTATCACAGCCCGCTCTATAGCCGACCGTCAGGGCAAAGCCTCGGACGAGGAGCAGGCGAAGTCTACCCTGGCGACCTTTATCACAGGTCTGGGCAAGTTTGCCATCGTGGCACTCAAGGCGTTGGTTATAATACTGATATTCCCGCTGCTGCTCTGCGGTGTGCTGCTTGTTCTGGCACTCTGCTCGGGAGTTACGGGCATAGGCGCAAGCCTTATGGAGTTTGGTAGTCTGGGCTCGCTCTCAGATGCAATATCCTCCTACGGCGCATCGCTGCCGATATTTACCATCGGTACTCTGCTGGTGCCTATAGTGGTGATTATCTATACACTTATCGTCCTTGTTATCGGTCGTCGTCCGCGCTGGTGGGTATATATCTGCTCGCTTGTGCTGTGGGTGATGCTGCTGATTGGACTCTTTACATCAGGTGCCAAGGTGGTTACCAATATGCACGGCGTAGACGAGGTGGAGCGCATCCTCAAGCAGGACTGGGAGGATAGCCGCCTGCAGGGACAGATGGACTCTATGGAGTACAACCGCCTGCTAAACGACCCAAATGTGCAGACGATTGATTAGTGCTCAATAGTGCAAAATAATGACATCCTTATGCGAGGGTGTCATTATTTTTTGTATATTTGCGCAGGTATGCAAACTAACAACAAGATATGAAAAAGTACTTCCTCTTTTTGGCCGCAGCTGCTTTTATGGCAGTAGGCTGTAACCCAACGCCAGATGATGGCAATGATACTCCGACCCCAACGCCCGATGGCGAGGGTCAGCTCAAGGAGTTTGTCGTAGAGATTGACAACCCCGTATCGCGTGCGGCGGTAAATGGCAATGTTAAGTCTGTATGGAACAACGACGACCGCCTGACCGTAGTCCGCTTTGACTCTCCGACAACCCGTCCAAAGCTCGTTCAGTGTACTATTGACAACAGCACCATTGAGGGCAGCAGCGCAAAGTTCACAACCACTGGCTACATCAACCTCAGCGGCGAGCAGTATGCCGTATATCCGATGAATAGCTCGGCAGTTACCAACTTCACCCCAGGAAATACAGAGAATGGTCGCGTATTTACCATCACCCTACCAGAGCAGAAGTTGGACGACAAGGGTCAGATTGTCTACCCACTGCTTGTCGGCAACTGGGAGAGCAGCACGCAGAGCTTCAAGATGGTAAACCCGCTGGCTATGTTGCAACTTACACTTACAACCCCATCATCAGAGAGCTATGAGTATACCCTCAACAGCATTGAGGTTAGCGGAGAGAATGGCGAGAAGATGTGGGGCGATGTTACCGTATCTACCAAGACGCCAGTGGCTCAGTTTGATAAGGCTACGCAGACCTCTACGACCCTCAACTGCGGAGGTGTGAAGATTGGCAAGCAGGGCACTACCGTAACCCTCTTCATCCCTAAGCAGGAGTACCAGAAGGGATTTAGCCTTAAGCTCACCTGCACCGAGGGTGTAATGACAACCACCGTGCTGAGCAGCGGCATTGACTGCACAGAGATTGAAAACGACCTCGTAGCAGCGAATGTAGAGGTTGTACTTGAGAAGAGCCCTATTATCGTTAGCGGCGTGCGCTCAACAGACTCTACAATCGTTATCGGCTGGACTATAGACGAGAAGAATGCCCCTTATGTTGGCGAGCTGATTCCAAATGCAGCGGCCGACTACACCGAGGAGATTAAGAAGAGCTACAAGGTTGCCCTCTACAAGAGTGCCGACTGCAGCGCAAGCAACCTTGTTGTAAGTGTGGACAACCTGCCAGGCAGCGCCTTCCAGAGTCCACTCGTGCCTCCGCGCTTCATCTTCACAGGCCTTACCCCTGCAACAGACTACTACGCAATGGTATACAACACCACCGACGGCAAGCAGACAACCTTCCCAGTGAAGGTCTCTACCGAGGCTGCATCGGCTGACAAGAGCAAGATTGTGACCTCTAACGCCAAGGCTGGCGACTTGGTAGTCTACGAGAACTTTGCAGGTATCATCTATGCGGGTGACCTCTCTGCTCGCGCTGCGGGTGTTTCGCGCTCAGATCGTGGCTCGCTCACCTCGCTGGCAAAGCTCACCGGCGAGATTGCACTTAGCGACACGGGCTACATCCTTGCAAATGCAGGCACAGAGATTGGTCTGTTCAACACACTAGCTGGCGTGCTGGATGATATGGGCATTCAGAAGTGGGGCTGGATTGGTGGCAAGAGTGGCGCAAATGGCGGCTCGCTCTGCGCACGCCCAGGATTTGTGAAGATTGGTACTACAGCCAACCGTTCATTCCTCTGCACCCCAATAATCAACGCCATACCTACCGATATGAGTGCTAAACTGAAGGTTGTCTTCAAGGCTGCACCTTATGGCGACTACAACAAGATGGAGATTAACGAGGCGGAGAAGGCTATTGCCGTAAAGGCACTGGCAGGTGCTTCATTGGGTAGCGACTACCTGATGAGCTACGCAAGCGTTGCTGCCGAGCAGACTCTGACCCTTGAGGGTACAAACAACACCGACTGGAAGGAGTACACCGTATACCTTGACAATGTCCCTGCAGGTTCGTCTGTAGCTATCGGTGGTGCGTTGGATGCAACGACAACAAACCGTCTGCTGCTGGACGATGTAAGGGTTTATGTTGAGGCCTTAGAGAGTCTACCTCCACACGAGGGTGTTATATCTGACAAGAGCGGCAACCCAGTATCTGGCGTAGTTGTTACCGACGGATATAGCGTAACCAAGACCGACAGCAACGGTAAGTTTACCATTGAGCGCAACAACAAGGCTCGCTTTATCTACTACACCACCCCTGCCGAGTACGAGATTGCACTGGCAGAGGATGGCTATCCACTCTTCTACAAGTCTCTGCCAGCAGATGACCTCAACTTCACCCTTGGCGAGAAGATTACAAAGCAGAACAAGTGGCACCTCTATGTTATGGCAGACCCGCAGACCAACCAGACCGGTAGACTCTGCATTCCATACTTCAGCAACTACATCGCAACCGACATCAAGGCTATGGTTGAGCGCGAGGGTTACAACAGCGCACAGGACTGGAACGGCGGCCGATTGGCATACGGCATGGTGCTGGGAGATGTTATCTGGAACAGCGCCAAGGTTAGCTATATGGGGCAGATGAAGGCCGCTATGGCACCAGATAAGACCAATGTGAGCTGGTTTACCGTCCCTGGTAACCACGACTGGTACGCATCCGACTCGGATACCAATCCAAACCTTGACTGCTACCACACCATCTTCGGCCCGAGCGTCTACTCATTTGACCGTGGCGATGTGCATGTTGTGGGTATGAACAATGTAATCACGGGCCCTGGCAAGAAGGTAGAGGAGTACAACGAGGGCTTTACCGAGGATGAGTACAACTGGCTTGTGAAGGACCTGGAGCAGGTGCCAACAGATAAGTGCGTGGTGCTCTGCGTCCATGTTCCATTCTTTGACGGTGAGGCTGGCGTGCGCCACAGCAAGTACTACTCGCAGACCCTGAATCTGCTCAAGCGCTATGCTAACGCCTACATCCTCTCGGGTCACAACCACTACTCACGCCACTGGGTACACACCTCATACGGCTATGTTCACGAGATGAACCACGGCGCAGCGTGCGGTCAGTTCTGGAACCTGAAGATTTGCGCCGACGGTACACCTGCGGGCTACTATGTATACACCTTTGAGGGTAACGACTGCTCCGATATGTTCTTCAAGGCGGCAGGTAGCGCCTCTTCGGCAGAGGGTGTAAATGCACTGCGTATGTACCTGGGTAGCGACTCTTGCGATACTCGCATCACCAGCGGCTACGGCAAGGACTCAAAGACCGTATATATCAACCTCTACAACGGCAACCTGCTCACCTACTCCGACGCCTCACCACTCAACAAGGCGTGGAAGATAGAGCTGCTCTACAAGGGTAGCAAGGTTATGGATATGGTCAATGTAACCCGCTCCAACAACACCTACGGCTACCACGACATGCCAAGCGACTACGAGAGCTACTACAGCACTTGGTTGATTAACAGCAGCTACCTGCGCAACGATACCGACTGGTGGTACAACGGTCGCGGACTTGCTGCCAACAGCACAATCAAGAATCGTGACGGCAACAAGTGGGGCGGCGCGCTGAGCAACAGCAGCTACAAGAAGAATACCACCCACATCTTCGCCGGCACACTGCCAGAGGATGTAACCCTTGACAGCAGTGATGTTATGGTTCGCGCAACAGCCCCTACAGGTCAGGTATACGAGGTTACCACCTTCACCAAGTTCTCCTCTATTGACGGACTTGCTTGGGAGCTGTACTAACACTATATATGGCTGCCTGACCTGCGGGTTGGGCAGTCGTTAATTTACAATGTACGACTATTTAGAGATTATTGGCACTGCCGTAGGCTTTGTATACCTATGGTTAGAGTATCGGGCAAGTAGGTATCTGTGGATTGCAAGTGTGGTTATGCCTGCAATCTACTTGGTGGTATTCTACGGCGCGGGGCTCTATGCCGATACGGCGATAAATATCTACTACCTCCTTATCGCGCTCTATGGCTGGATTAGGTGGCGACAGGGCTCTGAGGGGCAGGGCGAGCTGCCTATAACCCGAGCATCAGCGGGGGTGTGGATAGCTATGGCTGCGGTCTACATCGTGGCACAAATTCTGTTCGCCCTACTGCTTATGGGTCTTACAGATAGCGATGTGCCGTGGTTTAACGCCCTCACTTCGGCGCTGAGCATCGTAGGTATGTGGATGCTGGCGCGTAAGTATGTGGAGCAGTGGCTGGTATGGTTTGTTGTAGATATACTCTCGGCAGCTCTCTACCTCTACAAGGGGCTTGAGATGACGGCAGTGCTCTACATCGTTTATGCAATAATCGCCATTTTCGGCTACCGCAAGTGGCGAGAAATGATGACAAAACAGGATGCTATTTAACAAAGATATAGATGCCGTAGTTCTGGCAAATGGCGACTACCCTACCGCCCCGCGACCCGTAGAGATACTGGAGCATAGCCCCTTTACGGTCTGTTGTGATGGCGGCGCGGATGGCTATATCGCCCGCGGTCGCACGCCCGATCTAATTATCGGCGATGGTGACTCGCTCTGCGCCGAGAACCGCGCAAAGTTCCACTCCATAATCATCCGCGACACCGACCAGCAGACCAACGACCAGACTAAGGCGGTCAAGCACCTGCTCTCGCTCGGCAAGCGCCGCATAGCCATTGTTGGCGCGACGGGCAAGCGCGACGACCATACACTGGGAAACATCGCCCTGCTGACGGAGTATATGCGCCACGGGGCAGAAGTGCGCAGCTATACCGACTACGGAGTCTTTATCCCCTGCCGCGGCAGGCATAGCTTCAACTGCAAGGCGGGCGCTCAGGTCTCGGTATTCAACATAGGCGCTACGGGCTTCAGCTCCCAGGGTCTAAGCTACCCCCTCTACGACTTTACCGCCCTCTGGCAGGGCACACTAAACGAAGCCCCAGAAGGAAACTTCACAATAGAGGCACAAGGCGACTACATCGTCTACATAACATACGAAAGCAAATATTAGTAAATTAGTTAGGAGTTAATATGGCAACAATTAAGTCTATTGGCATACTCACCTCGGGAGGTGATGCGCCGGGAATGAATGCAGCGATTCGTGCCGTGACGCGAGCAGCCAGATACAACGGCTGGAGCGTGAATGGCATTATGCGTGGATATAAGGGTCTGATTACAGGCGAGATAGAGGAGTTTCACTCCAACAGTGTGAGCAACATCATCCAGCGTGGCGGAACGATACTAAAGACCGCCCGTTGTGACGAGTTCAAGAGCGCTGAGGGTCGCAAGACCGCCTACGACAATATGAAGGCGGCTGGCATTGATGCGCTGGTAGTTATCGGTGGCGACGGAACAATTACTGGTGCGCAGGTATTTGCCGAGGAGTTTGATGTTCCCGTAGTGGCGCTCCCCGGAACGATAGACAACGACCTCTCGGGCACAGATACGACCATAGGTTACGACACGGCACTAAACACCATCGTGGAGGCTGTGGATAAGCTACGCGACACAGCCACATCGCACGAGCGACTATTCTTCGTGGAGGTTATGGGTCGCAGGGCTGGCTACCTTGCCCTCAATGGAGCTATTGCTTCGGGTGCTGAGGCGGCGATAATTCCAGAGTCGCAGACGGGTGACGACCAGCTCAAGACGCTGATAGACAATGGCTTCCGCAAGAGCAAGAACTCAGCCATAGTGCTTGTTGCCGAGGATCCATCTACGGGCGGAGCCTTAGGACTTGCCGAGCGTGTGGAGCGCGAGTTTCCGCAGTATGATGCAAGAGTAACAATTCTCGGTCACCTGCAGCGTGGTGGCTCGCCAACGGCTGCCGACCGCATCCTCGCCTCAAGGCTTGGTGCTGCAGCGGTAGAGGCACTCAAGGAGGGTCAGCGCAATGTGATGGTGGGGCTAAAAAATGGAGATATTGTCTACACCCCATTCTGTCAGGCGCTGAGCAAGTCTAAGACCGTGAAGCAGAGCAATGTAGAGCTTGTCAAGATGTTATCAATATAAACCCAAAACGCCCAACAAAATGAAGAGAGTTCTCGGCATTGGAAATGCCCTTACAGATATGCTCGTCAATCTGAGCGACGACAAGGTATTAGAGCGCTACGGCATCGCCCGCGGCTCTATGTCGCTTGTAGACAGCCGTTTACAGTCCGAAGTATCTAAAGCCGTGGCGGGTCGCCCCTACTCGCTCTCGCTCGGAGGCTCGGCAGACAACACCATCCGCGCCATGGCTCGCCTTGGTGCCGAGGTAGGCTTTATCGGCAAGGTCGGCAGGGACACTACGGGCGACTTCTTTGAGCAGGCGTTAGAGAACCTCGGCATTCGCCCCGTAATCTTCCGCGGTGAGAGTCGCTCGGGCAAGTGCGTATCGCTCATATCTCCCGATGGCGAGCGCACGATGCTAACCCATCTGGGTGCTGCCCTTGAGCTTAAGGCGGAGGAGATTTCGGATAGCATATTTGCGGGTTACGACTGCCTCTACATAGAGGGTTATCTTGTTCAGGACCACGCACTTATATCATCCGTAGCTCGCCGAGCAAAGGAGTGTGGTCTGCAGGTGGCTATAGACCTTGCCAGCTTCAATGTTGTAGAGGAGAACCTCGACTTCCTCCGCTCGCTTGTAGAGAGTTATGTAGACATAGTCTTTGCCAACGAGGACGAGGCGAGGGTCTTTACGGGCGAGAGCGAGCCGATAAATGCGCTGCAGTATATCTCGGAGCGTTGCTCGCTTGCCGTAGTAAAGATAGGTATGAAGGGTGCGCTGATAAAGCAGGGCGAGCAGGTTGTCCATGTGGGCATTATGGCTGCCGCCAAGCGTGTAGATACTACAGGTGCGGGCGACTTCTACGCCGCAGGTTTCCTCTATGGACTCACCGAGGGGCTTGACCTGCGCCAGTGTGGCACTATAGGCGCTGTGACGGCAGGAAAGGTTATTGAGATTGTCGGCACAACCCTCTCCGACGAGGCGTGGGATGATATTTTCAAGTATGTAAACAGGGTAAAAACCGAGAGATATCTATTCTAATGAGACGATTACTAACCGCACTTTTTGCACTTAGCGCCCTCTGCGCCGTTGCAGAGTCTCGCCGCCTACTCACTATGGAGGAGGCTATCCTCAGCCGCGAGCTGATACCAGAGAACTACCGTCTGCAGTGGAACGGTGACCACCCGGACCACTACCTCCACCCTACCGATAGCGCCCTCTACGCCATACATGTCCGCACGGGCAAGAGTCACGCCGTAGATGCGCCATCAAAGCCTAAGGCGATGTTCCGCACCGAAGGCAACAACATTGTCCGCATAGCCGAGGATGGCACTACGCGAGCCGTGACCCACTTTGAGGATAAGAATATCGTTGCCGGCAGCTCCGTCTCGCGCAACGAGTTTGGAATCTCGGGCGGACTATTTCCGTCGCCCGACAAGAGCCTGCTCGCCTTCTATCAGAAGGACGAGAGCCACGTGGCAACCTTCCCGCTCTTAGACATCACCACCCGCACGGGTACGCTGTTTGAGATTAAATATCCGATGAACAGCATGTCGTCGGAGATAGTCAGTGTGGGCGTGTACAACCTTGAGAATGAGAGCATTATCTACCTCAAGGTTACCGACTTTGACAGCGAGCGTTATCTTACAAACCTTACATGGTCGCCCGACAGCCGCACAATCTACCTGCAGGTGCTTGACCGCCAGCAGAAGAATATGCACCTGAATGCCTACTGCGCAGCTACGGGCGAGTTTATAGCCACCCTACTCACAGAGCACAACGACAAGTATGTAGAGCCATCCTATCCACTCTACTTCATTGACTCTGAGCGCTTTATCTACACCACATCCAACCGTAGCGGCTACCAGAACCTCTACCTATGCACCACCGCTGGCAGCATAGAGCGACTGACCGTAGTAGATGCCGATGTGGAGTATGTGGCACACAACGCCAAGAGTGTATTCTACCACTCGGCGGAGGTGTCGCCAGTGGAGCAGCACCTCTTTGCCACCGACTTTAAGAGTCGCAAGTCGCGCCAGCTCACTCGCGGCGAGGGTTGGCACAACTGCACCCTCTCTACCGACGGCAAGTACTTCGCAGACAACTACTCGTCACTCTCCGTTCCGCGCGTGGTGGCTGTAGGTACTACAGACGGCAAGTTCTACCGCGAGATTTTCCGCGCTGATGACCCATCCGTAGGTTACAACTACACGCCAATAGAGCTTGGCACAGTGCGCAGCGCCGATGGCAAGTACGACAACTACTACCGCCTCATAAAGCCGTTAGACTTTGACCCAACGAAGAAGTATCCCGTAATACTCTATGTCTACGGAGGTCCGCACTCGCAGATGGTAAACAACTCCTTCCAGGCGCAGCTGCGTCGCTGGGAGATGTACATGGCACAGCGCGGCTATGTGGTCTTTGTGATGGATAATCGCGGCACAGACAACCGCGGACTGGAGTTTGAGCAGGCGATACACCGCTGCTGTGGCGTATGCGAGATGGAGGACCAGATGGCGGGCATAGAGTGGCTCAAGAGTCACGAGTGGGTAGATAGCTCCCGCATAGGCGTGCACGGATGGTCGTATGGCGGATTTATGACCATCTCGCTGATGGTAAACTACCCCGACACCTTCAAAGTCGGCGTTGCCGGAGGACCTGTGATTGACTGGAAGTGGTACGAGGTAATGTACGGCGAGAGATATATGGAGAACGAAGTGACCAACGCCGAGGGCTTAGCCTCAACATCCCTCATCCCACGCGCAAAAGAGCTGAAAGGCAAACTGCTCATCTGCCAAGGCGCAGTGGACGATGTGGTGCTGTGGCAACACTCGCTAAACTTCATCGACCAGTGCGTAAAACACTGGATACCAGTAGACTACTTCCCATACCCCCGCGCACAACATAATGTCCGCGGCAAAGACCGCGTCCACCTGATGCAGAAGGTCACCGACTACTTTGAGGACTACCTTAAGTAGCTACGCAGAAAGCGTGTACCACCGCTTTTTGAAAAAAGCGGCACCAAAAACTTTCGGAGAAACTTCGTTTCTCTTCTATTCGCTGCGTAAATAGGCGTTGTCTGCGACAATACAAAAACAGCTACAGCACTTCACTTTCAAGCCAGCTTGAGTGAGTGCTGTACCTATTTTAGTATCCTTGCGGATACCAGCCTATTTCCGAATAAAAGTTATACTGCGTCAGCCAGCCAATGGCCAATAGCTAACAGCTAACAGCCAAAAAATTACCCTTTTTCATTGTAGTTTCGCTATAATTTTATACTTTTGTATAGAAAATAATCACCAAAAGTTTATGAAAAGGCTATTTTACATTATCGTGGTTCTGCTCTCTGTCGGCTGCGTAGATAGAGAGATAGACCTTAGCAAGGTTGAGGGTAATATAGGCATAAATGCCGACGATTTGACCTTCCCGCTCGCATATATGCCTGAGCGCACGCTGGAGTCTATAATCCAGAAGGCGGAGCTTACAGACACCTTTGTGGCTGACCCTACAACGGGCGACTACTCCATCAGCTACAGCGCAGATAATCAGAGCATTAACATTGACGGTGCGGATGGCAACTTTGTACTGCCAGCCAAGGAGTTTAACATCACGCTGGACTATCCGACATTCACCATTCCGGACTACAACTGCGACATTGAGGCGCTATGTTATATCGGCGGAAACCTCAACGACAGCGAGCTGTTGATTGGTCAGACAGTAAACTCCGTAGCGGGTATAAAGGTCACTGGTCAGAAGAGTGGCACTACGGGTTATACTGCAGAGGTAGAGCTGCCCGACTACATTGAGCACATTGAGCGCATCTACATTGCCCACCCTGAGAATCTGCCAGGTGCACCTGTGGTAGGTCTATTTGACTTAGGTTCGTTGGGCGACATCAACGGCGGTGGCTCGGTAACCATAGAGCTGAAAGTACCTGACGGTTACGAGATTTACGACGAGCAGCTAAACCCTATTCAGGACAACATCTACCGCATAGAGAATAGAGCCATTGCGGTGGGCGAGCACACCGTTTCGTTTACGATGTATGTTGGCAGCGTGATAAATCAGCAGCAGGCTGTGGGTGGTCAGCTGATAGTTCCAGAGCAGATAGAGTATACCATCTCCTACGACCTTGTCTCTGCCGAGGGTACGGTGACCATTGCCGACCTTCCGACACTGAGCCTGAGTGGTACATTTGAGTGCGAGGATGTAGATATCGTTCTGGGACAGATGGAGCTTTTCCAGCAGATGAAGATGGTGAGCAATGTAACGATAGACTCGTTCAACCAGAGCATCAAGAGCATCAAGAGCGTAGATATGAGCAGTGGCGATATAACGCTCTATATCAACGGCTTGAACGACTGGAGCGAGGATGCAGTGATGGCAGATGTGCCTAACAGCATACTGGTAGATGTAGTTCTGCCACAGACTCTCAAGGTGTCGTCTAAGGATGAGAAGGTTACGGTTAATAGCGACACAAACACCCTCTCCGCCACCCTTGCACAGCTGCAGTATGGCGTTACGCTTAACATAGACAAGCTGGACTTCGGCAGCGAGGGCATTGCTCCAACAGCAGATGGCAAGATTAACATCCCACTTGAGATATCCCTCGGTGCAAACCTTGAGCAGGGTACTAAAGTACGCCTGAGCCACCTACAGTATACGGGCGGTCTGAACATCAGCGCTGGCTACAACCAGGCAGAGCTTACAGCTGCAACAGTGACGGGTCGTGTAGATTACAGCCACAACGAGAGCATATCTATAGAGGTTGCCGACCTTGGCGAGGATATAGACATAGAGGTTGAGGGTCTGGGACTGAGCCCAGTGATTGACTTCTGGTTGGCAAATTCGCTGACGCTGCCACTCTATGTAGAGGCTACCCTATCGCCAGTGCGCGACGGCGAAGTTATTGGCGCTCAGAGCGTTGCGCTTGACCGCTTTGAACTTCAGCCTGCAAGTGTAGGTGCAACAGCGACGGAGATTGTACCTACGACCACAAAGGTACGCATAGCCAACAATGCCGAGGCGGAGCAGGGGGTAGTAGCTATCGCTTGCGACTTTGAGCAGCTCTTCAAGGGCGGTATTCCGGAGCAGCTGCAGGTAGACCTCTCGGTGGCAACCGACGCTGAGACGGATATGTCGTTAGTGCTGGCGCAGTACTACCCTATCACATACGGCTACGGACTCAATATGCCATTGGCATTTGGCTCGGCGTTAGACATCAAGTACACCGGCTCTGCCGACGGCATTGGTCAGACGGTGAGCGAGATGGAGATGGAGCTGAGCGTGAGCGGCAAGGCGGCGATTATCTGCGAGGTTGAGAACTCCACACCGCTGAACCTTGAGCTCTCGCTTGAGCTACTTGACATCAATGGCGCTGCGACCGACATACAGATTATACCTGTGGGCGAGCCTATGGTCAAGGGTTCGGCAGATGGCAAAACGCCTCAGACGAGCAGCGTGACCTTTGAGCTTCGCTCTACAGACAACAATATTCTGGACGACCTTGAGGCGGTGGAGACGCTGCGTTACACCCTCAAGACGACAAGTGCTGCCGATGGCGTTGCGCTCAATCGCAGTCAGACCATTGCGGCTACATTTGCACTCAATGTAGATGGTAATGTGAATATCAATATTACAGGCGAGACATTATGAAACGACTAATAGTAACCATCGTAGCACTCTGTGCCCTCACTGCTGCCTCGGCACAGATGCGCACATCATACTTTATGGAGGGCTCGTACTTCCGTACAGACCTAAACCCTGCCCTTGCACCTACGCGCAGCTACATAGCACTGCCCGTAATGAGTGGTATGGGAATGGGTATGAACAACAACTTCCTCTCCGTAGACAACTTCATCTACAGCCGCGAGGGTCAGACCGTAACGGCATTGGATAGTCGCGTGGAGAGCAGCGAATTTCTGAACAAGCTCCCGCAGCTGGGACATCTTAGCCTCAATAGCAACATCAACATCCTCGGCGTTGGTTTCTACACCAAAAAGATGTTCTGGAACTTCGGCATAAACGCCCGCATAGGTGTAGACTTTACCGCTGGCAAGGAGCTATTCTCGGCACTCAAGAATCTGGGAAATCACACCTACGACCTTACCACCGTGGGCGTTGATGGCTCGGCATACACAGAGGTATACCTCGGCTTCAACCGCAGGGTGACAAAGTGGATGGCTATCGGTGCTCGCGTGAAGGGTATTGTGGGCATTGCCAATGTCAATGGCTCGGTTACCAGCGGCAACTTCAACATCACCAAGAGCGAGGTTGTAGGTAATGTATACGGTCAGCTGCGCGGTAGCTGTATGATGATTAACTCCAACTACACCCGTGGAGAGATAGAGGACACCTCGGAGCTATTCCTGGAGGAGTTCAACCCGAAGGATATCGGCAAGAGTTGGGGTTTGGCTGTAGACTTTGGTGCTGAGGTTCGCCTGCTGAGCGACCACCTGCGCCTGAGCGTTGGCGTTACCGACCTCGGCTTTACCAAGTGGTCAAGCAGTGGCGCTGCGGCGGCGGAGTTTAACTACGGATTTAAGTATCGCGGTATGAATATAGATACGGGCGAGTGGGACGCTGAGGCTGATGGTGGCCTTACGATGACAGAGCCTATGGGCTACACCCGTCGCCTGAATGCTACGCTCAATATCGGTGCGGAGTACAATATTCTGAACAACCATATCGCCTTCGGTCTGCTCTCGCATACGGAGTTCCGCCAGCTCTATACCCTCTCGGAGCTTACCGCCTCGGTAAACTTCCGCCTGGGCAAGGTCTTTACCACCACGCTGAGCCACACCTTCTGCGGTCGTAACCGTCCGGGCATCTTCGGCTTTGCGCTCAACCTGCACACCGCGGGTCCAAACCTCTTCTTCGGTGCCGACTATATAGATACATCCTATGTCGCTGCCGGTCAGGCTATTGCGCCTAAGTTCCAGAAGTCGTTTAACTTCTATATGGGCATGGGACTCAATATCAGCAAGTACAAGAGGTACTAATCAGCCATCGGCTAAAAAAATGGGTTGTCCAATAAGTCTACGGACAACCCTATTTTTGTTAGACAGCTTCTTTTTACTCTTTATAGAGGAGGTATTTGGCTCTCAGGAGTTTGAAGTGCTCAACATCCTGCTGCCAGCGCGCGCGAATTTGAGCTGCGCTCTTGCCCTCCATAATCATCGTGCGGATATAGTCCACGCCGACGAGCTTCTCAAAGAATGGAGTGAAGAATTTTTCGCCTAAGCCTGTGCGGTTGTAGGCGTCAATGATATACTCAAGGTTAAAGCCGTTGCGGATAATCGCCTCATCGTCCACGCCTCGCAGGTCTACGCCATAGCAGAGCTGGTCCTTGAGCGGTGGATTCTTTGCCCCTGCTACCGAGCGCGGCGTGAAGCTATAGCTGCACCCCTGCATCTGGGGGTGTCCGTACATCTCAAATGGTGCATCTGTACCCCTGCCGAGCGAGCAGGCTGTACCCTCAAAGAGGCAGATAGACGGGTAGAGGTATATGGCGTGCTGACTCTTGAGGTTTGGCGATGGAGATACAGGCAGCGTATAGCGGCTCTGGTGCGTATATCCAAGGCAGGTAATAACCTCTGTATCAGCCTTTTTTATCCACCCCTCGCCTATTGCCATAACGGCAATCTCGCCCATCGTAAGGCCGTGCACTACGGGTATTGGCAGTGCCCCCACGCCCGACTTGTAGCGCATATCTAACACCGGACCATCAACATACATACCGTTAGGATTTGGGCGGTCAAGGATGATTACCTTGCGACCAAAGTCGGCGCAGCGGTTGATAACATCAATCATCGTGATGTAGTAGGTGTAGAACCGCAGCCCCACATCCTGCATATCCACCACCATAACATCAAAGGCAGCCATCTGCTCGTCCGTCAGGCGACGACCCTTAGCCGAGTAGAGCGACCATATCGGCACACCCGTACGGCTATCTACCGACGAGGCTACCTTCTCGCCCGCATCGGCAGTACCACGAAAACCGTGCTCTGGCGAGACGATACCCACAAGGTTCACCCCCTTAGCCACAAGCATATCCACAAGGTGAGTCTCCCCCACCATCGCCGTATGATTTGCCAGCACCGCCACGCGCCTACCATCCAACGATGGCAGGTATCGCTCCACCTGCTCCGCACCGACAACTATCTGCGCCTCAGCCGCGGTACACGATATACCAAGCAGTGCTAAAAGTGTGATTATCAGCGTTTTCATTGCCCACCGAATTGCATCAGATATGATTTAATAAAGGCATCCAAGTCGCCATCCATCACCGCATCCACATTGGAGGTCTGATGACCTGTGCGGTGGTCCTTCACGCGCCTATCATCAAAGACATAGGAGCGAATCTGCGAGCCCCACTCAATACGCTTCTTCTCCGCCTCAATGGCAAGGCTCTTGGCCATACGCTTATTGAGTTCATACTGATAGAGCTTACTGCGCAGGATGCGCATAGCGTTCTCCTTGTTCATCAGCTGCGAGCGAGTCTCCTGATTCTCAATAACATACTTAACCTCCTCGCCCGTATCTTCGTCCGTAAAGCTATAGCGCAGGCGCGCCGCTGTCTCCACCTTATTGACATTCTGACCACCCGCGCCCGAGCTACGGAAGGTCTCCCAGACAACCGCTGCAGGGTTTACCACAACCTCTATGCTATCGTCCACAGCGGGAGTTACAGCCACCGAGGCGAATGTGGTCTGGCGCTTATTGTTGGCATTGAAAGGCGAGAGTCGCACCATACGATGCACACCATTCTCGCTCTTGAGGTATCCGTAGGCAAACTCGCCCTCCACCTCCATCGTGCAGGACTTCACTCCCACCTCGTCGCCAGCCTGATAGTCAAGCATCTTGACCTTATATCCGTGCGCCTCGCACCAGCGGGTGTACATACGCAGGAGCATAGATGCCCAGTCCAACGCCTCCGTACCACCAGCACCGGCGTTGATATCTACAATCGCGCCCATCTTATCCTCCTCGCCGCGGAGCATATTGCGCAGCTCTAACGCCTCAATCGCCTCTACAGCCTCGGCACAGAGCGCCTCAAACTCCTCCTCTGTAGCAATTCCCTCGGCGATGAAGTCAGGCATCATCTCCGCCTCCTCCACCTTCGCCGCCACAGCGTCAAAGTCCGTAATCCAGCTCTTTATGCCAGCCACCTTCTGCAGCTGACGCTGCGCCGCCTCGGGATTATCCCAAAAGTCGGGCTCAAGAGTCTTCTCCTCCTCATTCTGGAGGTCTATTCTCCGACTCTCGATGTCAAAGACACCTCCTCAGCGTATCCAGACGCCTTATAATATCCTTAAGTGTTTCACCTTGTACCATATTGCTTATATCTTATCTGTTCCAAAATTTCTCAAAAAAGCGCCAGAGCACTACGCCGCCGCAGACTGAGACATTGAGCGAGTGCTTTGTGCCCGCCTGGGGGAGTTCTATAGCGCCATCGCACATATCCACAACGGCTTGGTCTACGCCCAGAACCTCATTGCCAAAGACAAGGGCATACTTTTTGGACATATCTACATCCAGCTTATCCAGCATCGTAGCGCCCACAACCTGCTCAATAGCCACAACAGTATAGCCCTGCTGCTTAAGCAGTTCCACAGCCTCCGCGGTTGTTGCACTGTGCTCCCACGCCACAGTAAACTCTGCGCCGAGCGAGGACTTATGAATATCGCGCGAAGGGGGCGTAGCCGTAATGCCGCAGAGCACTATCTTCTCAACGGCAAAGGCGTCGCCAGTGCGGAAGAAAGCTCCCACATTTTGTGCCGAGCGGACATTGTCCAAAACAACCACTACGGGCATCTTCTCCATAGCCGAAAACTCCTCTGCTGAGGGTCTTCCGAGCTCTTGATTTGTAATTTTTCTCATATATGGTGCAAAAATAAAAAATTTTATCTATTTTTGACAGATATTTGGGACATTAGTTTGTTTTAGTACAAAAATGGGTAGAAAATTCGCCATACTGATTCTTTCGCTCTTTGCCGCAGGTACGCTGTCGGCACAGCAGCTCTTCTTTGACGGGGAGCTCTCTACCCACTTTGACAATACCGAGTATACGGGCAGTGGCCTGGGCGACTCGCGCACCATCTTTGCCGTAAGGGTTGCGCCGACTTTGGGCTACCGCTTTGAGGGCAACCACAGCGTAGTTTTGGGTGCAGACCTACTCAAGGACTTTGGCTCAAGTAGTTTTATTGACGCTACAAAGCTGATTGCCTACTACCAGTACACTGACAATCGTTGGGGAGCCAATGCAGGTATCTTCCAGCGCGACAAGTTGGTGGGCAGCTACTCGCGCGCCTTCTTCAGCGATGCGTATCTAATCTACAACCCACTGATTCAGGGCGTTACGGGTCGCTACACGGGCAAAAACTCCTTTGCCGAGATTGCGGTAGACTGGGAGGGACTCTATGCCACCGACACGCGCGAGAAGTTCCGCGTACTGCTCGCGGGGGGGGGAGAATTTGCAGATATATGCTATGCTGGTGCGGCATTCTCTATGCTCCACTTCGCCAATCAATCGACCTTTCAGGGTAATGTGGTAGACAACCTGCTGCTCAACCCCTACATAGGAGTCCGCTTCAACGCATTCTTTGACTTTGACATCCGTCTGGGAGCACTCGTCTCAGCGCAGCGTGACCGTCGCACAGATAGCGGCTGGGATATACCTGCAGGTGGCGAGCTGTACCTCCGATTTAGTCGTTGGGGTGCATATATAGAGAACAACCTCTATGTAGGCGCGGGGCTTACACCATACTACAACACCGTTGGCAAGGAGGGTCTACCCTATGCCGACAATCTATACGCTTGCGACCCATTCTACGGCACGCAGCACAAACTCTACAACCGCACAGGCATAGGCTACAGCCGCTCCTTTGCGGGTGACAGAGTGGCGGTAAAGGCCGAGATGGTATTGCAGTGTGACGGGCAGAAGCTCTACTGCCAGCAGTTGGTTGGCATATCGGCAAAGATTTGCCCAGTATTATACGACAAGAGAAACCATAAAAAATAGAAATTATGACCGAGACAACAGAAGTTAAGGAGAGATTGAACTTCATTGAGGAGATTATTGAGCAGGATATTGCTAACGGCCAAACCCGCGTACAGACCCGATTCCCGCCAGAGCCAAATGGCTATCTGCACATCGGTCACGCAAAGGCTATCTGCTTGGACTTTGGCGTAGCAGCTCGCCACGGTGGAGTATGCAACCTCCGCTTTGACGATACAAACCCTACCAAAGAGGATATGGAGTATGTAGAGGCTATCAAGGAGGATATCCAGTGGCTCGGCTTCCAATGGGGTAACGAATACTACGCTTCTGACTACTTCCAGCAGCTGTGGGACTTTGCCATCCAGCTTATCAAGGAGGGCAAGGCGTACATTGACGAGCAGACCTCGGAGCAGATTGCCGAGCAGAAGGGCACACCTACTCAGGGGGGCGTTGAGAGCCCATATCGCAACCGTCCGATAGAGGAGAGCCTTGAGCTGTTTGAGAAGATGAACCGCGGCGAGATTGAGGAGGGCAAGATGGTGCTGCGTGCCAAGATTGACATGGCAAGCTCGGATATGCACTTCCGCGACCCTATCATCTACCGCGTAGTAAAGCATCCGCACCACCGCACAGGAAACACCTGGAACGCATATCCGATGTACGACTTCGCACACGGACAGAGCGACTACTTTGAGGGTGTAACCCACTCGCTCTGCACCCTTGAGTTCGTGCCTCACCGTCCACTCTACGACCTATTTGTAGATTGGGTAAAGGGTGGTAAGGACTTGGAGCACAACCGTCCACGCCAGTATGAGTTCAACAAGCTGAACCTCAACTACACCCTTATGAGCAAGCGTAACCTGCTTATCCTTGTTCAGGAGGGTCTTGTAAATGGCTGGGATGACCCTCGTATGCCGACACTCTGCGGTTTCCGCCGTCGTGGTTACTCGCCAGAGTCTATCCGCGGCTTTGTAGATAAGATTGGCTATACCACATACGACGCGCTCAACGACTTCGCACTGCTTGAGAGTGCTGTGCGCGAGGATCTGAACAAGCGCGCAACCCGCGTGAGTGCCGTCCTTGACCCAGTGAAGCTGGTTATCACCAACTACCCAGAGGGTCAGGTGGAGGCTATGGAGGCGATAAACAACCCTGAGGATGAGAACTCGGGCACACACACCATTGAGTTCAGCCGCGAGCTGTGGATTGAGCGCGACGACTTTATGGAGGATGCTCCGAAGAAGTACTTCCGCATGACCCCAGGTCAGGAGGTGCGCCTCAAGAACGCATATATCGTAAAGTGCACCGGCTGCGACAAGGACGAGAATGGAAACATCACCACCGTATATGCCGAGTACGACCCAGAGACCAAGACCGGTATGCCAGGTAGCAACCGCAAGGTTAAGGGAACTATCCACTGGGTGAGCTGCGACCACTGCATCAAGGCCGAGGTACGCCTCTACGACCGCCTGTGGACCGTTGAGAACCCACGCGACGAGATGGCTGCCATTCGCAAGGAGCAGAACTGCGGCGCACTGGAGGCTATGCAGCAGATGATAAACCCATCTTCGCTCACAGTGCTTACCAACTGCTATGTGGAGAAGTACCTTGCCGACACCACTTCGGGCCACTACCTGCAGTTCCAGCGCATCGGCTACTTCTGCCCAGATAAGGACTCCACCCCAGAGCACCTTATCTTCAACCGCACCGTAACCCTGAAGGACTCCTGGGCAAAGATGAATAAGTAGGAGGTTGGCAGAGCAAATCTTATTATTGGTAATGATGTAAAATCTCACCGATTTTGCATCATTACTATTTTTTTACTATCTTTGCCCCAGAAAGTAGAAAGTTTACTTTGTGAGAAGGGGGGGGTATTCCCCGATTGTGAGAATGAGAGTAGATAAACATACGGAGGATAAGAGTGCTAAATAGCGCTCCTATCCTCCGTCTTTTTTAGAGACTAATGAGATACTTTATAAAGAGATTTGAGCAGCAGGTTGCTCAGTGTTGGAACTCGCCCGCGTTGGGTGATTACAGAGCAAAACCACTAACTTACGGCGAGCTGGCAAGCGAGATTGAGGCTCTGCACATAGTATTTCGCCAGAGTGGACTTGTCGTTGGCGACAAGATTGCGATAAACGCCGCAGGCTCGGCAAACTGGGGTAAGGTCTTTATGGCGGTGACCTCGGCGGGGTATGTGGCAACGGTGCTCTTCAACGGTTTTCTTCCGACAGATACGCAGCGAATGGTGGACCATTCGGACAGCAAGCTCCTCTTTACCGAGCGAACAACATTTGAGAAGATGGACTTTGAGGCTATGCCTCAGCTGTTAGGCGTTGTAGATATAAAGAGTGGTGCATTGCTCGCTGCGCGTGGCGACTTCGGCTACCTCTATCAGAATCGCCACCGTCTCTTTGCTGCCGAGCACCCCGCAGGACTGAGTCCCGAGGATATATGCTACGCCGACCTGAGTGACGATGCTATGTGCTGCATGCTCTACACCTCTGGCTCTACGGGCACACCTAAGGGTGTGATGCTCTCCGTGGGCAGCATCAGCAACAATGTGGAGATATTTTCGTCTACACAACCATATCATCGTGGCGACCGCTATCTGAGCGTGTTGCCATTCTCGCACATCTTCGGTCTGCTTGCCGACCTTGTAACCTGTCTTTGCATGGGTATGCACATCACCGTACTGGGTATGCCGCCTATTCCGAAGGTGCTAAAGCAGGCACTCTGCACCGTACGCCCTCGCGTGGTGATGATGGTGCCGCTTGTGCTGCTGAAACTTATAGACTACACCATAGGCGAGTTTGTCAATAGCAAGACGGGCGTGGAGCGATTAGACGCTTACCGCGAGAATGAGGACTTCTGCACCGCCCTGCGCACTATCCTCAGCGCCGCTATGGGAGGTCGCGTAGAGGTTATCTTCACCGGTGGCGCAGCGATACCTGTAAATATTGAGAAGCTGCTGGCCAAGAAGCTCCGCATGCCATTTGTTACGGGCTACGGCATGACCGAGTGCGGACCGCTTATCTCCGTAGGTCATCGCGACCGCTATGCCCTCAAGTCGGCAGGTGTTATCGTAGATGGTATGGAGGCGAAGATAGACTCTCCAGACCCCGCTACGGTGGCTGGCGAGTTGCTTGTACGCGGAGTGAACCTTTTTGATGGCTACTACAAGAACGACGAGGCCAATGCCGCATCATTTACCGAGGATGGATGGTTCCGCACGGGCGATTTGGGCATGTTAGACAGCGATAACAACCTCTTCCTTGTGGGTCGTTGCAAGAGTATGCTACTCTCTACCAATGGACAGAATGTCTTTCCGGAGGAGATTGAGGTTATCCTCAACACGCTCCCCTATGTATCGGAGTCGCTTATCGTTCAGCGTGACAACCACTTAGCCGCCCTTATCGTTCCCGATGCTACAGCCTTAGAGCGTCACGATATGGACCACCAGAACCTTATCAGCATCATGAACGAGAACCTCAAGCGCCTCAACGAGTCTATACCTGCCTATGAGGCAGTTACAGAGTTCCAGCTCCACTTTGAGCCATTTGCAAAGACGCCAAAGGGCTCAATAAAGCGTTTCCTCTATCAGTAACTATTTAGGCGTTACGCGGCGGAAGATGGCGAGGGGAAAGCGGCGCAGAGGGCGCAGCTTGACCCACAGCTTGGCGAAAAATAGATGCACCGCAGAGCAATCTACAATGCCATAGACCCTGCTGCGGGGCATGGTCTCGGTGCCGTAGATATTTCCATCGCCCAGCAGGGTGACCCTATCGCCCTCAAGGGCAATGATGCGGTGGATAACGAAGTGGTCGCCAGCATCGGCAAAGACCACATTATAGAGCCGAAAGTCCGCCTCTGCAATAGGGCGCAAGGTTACGGTACTCCCACTGGTAAAGAATGGCAGCATACTCTGCCCCTTGACGGCGATAGTCACATTTTCGCCCTCAAGGAGTATATCTCTGACAACCGAGAATGTTGCCACATTTGCTACACTCTTCTGCTCCATTACTACTTATTGAATATAGTGTTGTAGGACAGCTGCGCTGCCGCAGCATCGGGCAGGCACTCAAGGTGGTACACCGGCACAGAGCCAATCATCGCCGAGAGAGTGTCGCAGACAGCATCCTGCAGTGGCTCGTCGTAGCCAAACGATGGCGGGCAAGATGGCAGCAGAGCACCGATAGCATTGAGCACGGGCAGGCGATGAATCTTATTATAAGGCGCCTGCGAGAGGCGGATAAATCCACGAATAGGATAGCTCAGGTTGCGATAGCATGGGGTCTTACCGCTCCAAGGCGAGCCGAAAGCCGTAGGCACGCCATCCACAAGGCTGATAATCGGACTATCGTCGTTAAGCAGCGTAGTGGACTCAATATGCTCGCGCCACAGGCGTGTGTGGGTACTCTTTCCCGTGCCCGACTCGCCCAGACAGAGCACCGCGCCCCCATCCTTAACAAGCACCGACGAGTGGATAGCAATAGCTCCCAAGCCCACCGTGCAGAGCCCGAACATCATCCACAGTCCAAAGCGAAGCAGCGAGATATCCAGCGGCTCAAAGGTCGCATAGTTAGACAATACCACGGCGCTATCAAACTGTTTTACAAACAGATAGACGCTCTCCGCCTTAACCATCTCAAACAGATAACCCTCCGAATAGCGATAGAGCGTACACTGCGCCAGTTCCTCCTCAAAGCCGAAGGTGTGCACCTGAGTAAGTTCGCCATAGATGCTCTTATCTATCTCCCTATCGCTATAGAGCACCATTGCGGCACTCTTATCCTCCTCATCCTGAACAGCAAAAGGGGCAAAGCCACGAAGGCCACAAGCGACAAGGTCCGAGTGGCGACCAATAGTCCTAATTCTATGTTGAGCTACGATATATTCCATACTACTCCAGTGTTATAACTCTGTCACAATAGCCCAGAGAGCTCTCTCGGTGGGCAATGACAATAATTGTAAGTCTCTCATTCTCACGGGCTAAGCGCACGATAGCCTCGTTTATACTCTGCTCCGTCTGGTTATCCAGCGAGGATGTTGCCTCGTCAAAGAAGAGCACCTGCGCACCCTTATACAGCGCACGGGCGATACCTATACGCTGGCGCTGACCACCCGATAGCAGTGCTCCACACTCGCCAATGCGGGTATTAAGTCCATTAGGCAGCGAGGCGATAAACTCACCCAACGATGCCGCCTCAACAGCTGCCGCTACCCTATCCATATCAATACTCTGCTCCGACTGCCCCAGTGCAATATTGGCAAGGATTGTAGAGTCGGTCAGAAAGACACTCTGCGACACATAGCCGATAGCGTTCTGCCACTTACGGCGGGTGGTATCGTCTAACGGCTGACCGTCTATCATAATCGTTCCACTTGTAGGGCGATAGAGACCCAGTAGCAGGTTGAAGAGCGTAGTCTTTCCCGCGCCCGAGCGACCATTGATGCCCACCTTCTCGCCCTTGGCAATGGTGAGGTTGAGCGAGCGGATGATAGGCGTCTGGCTATCCTCAAAGCAGAAGGTGAGGTCGTTTACAGCTATCTCGCGCTCAAAATTGAGGCACTCGGCAGTTGTATCCTGAACCGTCGCAGGCCTATCCACATCCACCGAGGCGATAATATCCACCGTATAGCGATTGTACCTAAGCGATGTCCACGCCCCCATAATAGCACGCACCGAAGGCATCAAGCGCAGAGCGGCAACGGCGAAGATACCGAACAGAATCTTCATACTGCCGCTATCCAGACCCACACAGAGGCTTACGATTATAGCCATACCCGCAGCCAGTCCAATCTCCGTAAACATCTGAGGCAGAGTGGATATAGTGGCATTCTTAGCGCCCACATCTATCATCGTATCGGTGTTGCGGTCAAACTCCGAGAGCATTGCCGGAAAGGCGTTGTTAATCTCAATATCGGCATAGCCGCGGTAGGTCTCAACCGTATCGCGGAACTTACGGCGATGAGCCTCGTTCTCAATAGTGCCGTACTTATTGACCCTCTGGCGCACAAGGTAGAAGTAGACCAGCGCCACAGGCACAAAGATAGCCACCGTAAGCAGTGCAGCCATAGGGTTATAGATTGCAATAGCACCAAATAGCATAACAAAGAGCATAGCCTCGCTCAGCAGCACAGCAAGGGGTCGCAGCACGCCCGAGACAAATGTGTAGCAGACCACATTGACATTGCGCGAGAGCACTGCCGAATTTGAGGCCTTGATATACCCCAGTCCGCGGTTGTAGTAGTCTATATACAGGTTGCGCGACAGATAGCGGTAGAGCGAGTAGATATAGTCACGCTCGGCACGATAGAGCAGCAGGTTGATGATGCACTTAACCGCAATAAAGAGCACCACGGCCAGAGCTACGCAGAGGACAAAGTTCATCTCGCTCTGGAAGCCGAAATAGTCGTACGCCCTTGACAGCCAAGCGTTTGAGCGTATATTATCGCTATCAAGTATCAGGTATAGCACAGGCAGCAGAGCCGCCAGACCCATAAAGTTGAGCAGCGCACGAAGAAATATCGTCACCGTAACTGCCACCCCCTTTGCCCTTGCCGAGCGTGGGATGATATTTAGCACACTTGCTCTCATACAACCCTCTCAATTTCGCCCTCGCGGACATACCATATATAACCCTCAACGCACTGGTATCCCATCTGCGACAGCAGACGGCAGTAGAGGGCAATCTGCTCGTTATAGTCCTCCGACCGCTCGCCGAACTTATAGTCCACAACCACAGCCCTATCGCCCACAACCATTACCCTATCGGGACGCTTAACGCCCTTAGGGGTGATGATGCTATCCTCGGTATGTACCTCATCCCACGCACCATCAAACCACTCGGCAGCAAGGCTATTATCCAGCGTAACAGCTATCTGGCTGAGCAGCTGCTCTGCCTGCGTAGCGGAGAGCACTCCGTCTATAACCAGCTGCTGCACAGCGTTATCTATATCCTCACGATTACGGGCGCGCTCCATAACCCCATGCAGGGCGATACCCTCCATCTGAGGGGTTACGCCGCCCGCCTTGCGAGCCTCCATATATCGCTCGGAGCTAAGTTTCACGCGCATAGTGTATGGCGAGGCGTGCACCTGATTTATGGATATTGTATTCTGGCTCTGCTCCTTATCCTTTGTCGCAGGGCTGTCTGTTCCATAGCGATAGACTATAGGCGCATCCTCAGTAGCGTTTTTGTCAATCATAGCATCCATACCCAGCAACTGATATATCAGCGCACCTACATTGTCGATAGTCACTTTACCGTCCTTGTTAGGCTCTAACTTCGGGAAGAAGATATGCAGCTGCTCCTTCGGACGCGTCAGGGCCACATAGAGCACATTTATCGCGTCAATATTGCTATAGACATACTCGCGGAAGTAGCCCTCCGAGAATATGGAGTTGGCAACCGTTGATGTAGCCTTGACCGGGAAGAGCATATCGGTTCCAAGTTCGCTATCCTTAGAGGCAACTGTCCATATTGTAGATGGTCGCTTTGGTATAAATCGCCAATTGCAGTATGGTATTATAACGACCTTATTCTCCAGGCCCTTGGCCTTGTGGATAGTCATAATCTCTATGGCGTTAATATCCTTATCCACATTTACGGACATCTTGCCACCATTTTCGTCCCACCACTTAACAAACAGAGGCAGGTCGGCAACCTTACCGCCGCAGAACTTGACAACATACTCGTGGAACGCCTCCACATAGAGGCTATGACCCTCAAACATCTGCGGATAGCGCATCACAATCTGCTCAAACGCCTCCTCTGGCGAGCAACTGCGGATAGAGTCAAAGAACGCCACCTCCGCATCGGTCAGCTTGTGGGTAAGGTCAAAGTTATGTCCCAGGCGTTTGTAGCAGGCAAGGCTGATAACATCGCGGCGATCTACGGCATACTTCATCACAGCGAAGATAAACTGCACCGCCGGCGAGCTGTTGATACGCAGCGCCTCCTGCGTCATTATGCCGAAGCGCATACTCTCATCCTGCGCTCCCAAATCAAGGAGTATGTTAGCAATCTGCTCCGCCTCATCATTTGTGCGGACAAGGATAGTGATGTCGCAAGGGTTGTAGTGCTTCTCGTGCACCAGCGAGCGGATGGTAGAGACAAAATCTGGCTCCTCGGTCGTATGCGCCGTAACGGTAACATAGCCGCTACGCAGAGTTCCGCGGCGCGGTATCTGCTTGAGCAAATCCCACTGGTACGCCCGCTCCAGAGAGTCGTAGAGCTGGGTGTAGAGCGGCTTGGATATCTTGCCTGACTCTAACGCCTCAAAGAGCTGGTCGTTCAGCTCCCTATTCTTAGCCTTAGCCACAAGGCGCATGATGACATTGTTAAACCTTACAACCTTAGTGTGGCTGCGGAAGTTGTACCTCAGGTTGCACATATCAACCGCCGAGCCACCGTATGCAAGAGCCTCTGGAGCCATCGTGCGCAGGATATTCCAGTCACCACCACGCCAGCGGTAGATAGACTGCTTGATATCGCCAACTATCAGCACCGCCACATCCTCACTCTGCGAGATAGCATTGTGCAGCAGCGGCAGGAAGTTCTGCCACTCCATCAGCGAGGTGTCCTGGAACTCGTCAATCATAAATGTATCAAAGCGAACGCCCACCTTCTCGTAGATAAATGGGGCATCGCTCGGCTCGCGCACAAACTTGGCAATGGTGTGCTTGGTCTGGGCAAGGAGCATGGTATTCTGCTCGCGACAGAGCTCCGAAACCTTAGTATAGAGGTCGTGCAGAAGCGCAAAGGAGCGGTAGTTCTGGCGTAGCAAATCAACGCTCTTTATCAGGTACTTGGCGTGGTCAAAGCGCTCCACAATCTCGGTTATCATCGGCTGCAGGCACGCCGCCAAATCAAGCTGAGCTGCCGTAGGCTTAGCGGCTTTGGTAAACCAATCTCTCGGCTGGTCGCTGCAGTGGGATATAAAGGTCTTTGACGGAGCCGTCGTGTCCGTTGCAATGTTTGAAATCTTCTCTAAGTATGATGTAAAACTACCGCTAAATGTCTTATGAGTACATCCCGCATCGGTTATCATCTTGATTGCATCCCGAGCAAGTCCGCGCAGCTTCTCTATATACTCCTCGCTAAGGGTAATATAGCTTGTCACCAGCTCGTGGAGCTGCTGCTTATCAATCTGGCGACCTACGGTATCCTTAGAGTGCTCCTTGAACAGCTCCCTCTTCAGGCTTAAGATAGCGCCCTTGATGTTCCAAGCGCTGCCCGACTCAACATTCTCCTCGGCAAAGTCCTCAAGCCACTTTCGCAGCTGCTCGTCACTATTCGCCTGGTCAATGAGCATATCCACACTCTTCTGCACCACGGGGGCTGTATCAAGCTCTATGGCGTAGTCCATATCAATGCTCAACTCCTTGGCAAAGGAGCGAACAATGCGCTGGAAGAAGGTGTCGTTGGTAAGTATTGAGAAGCGGGAGTAGTCGTGCAGTATGGCACTGCGCACCTGCATAGCACGCTCGCGCAGCACAGCCTCTGGTAGCGAGGTCATCTCTATCAAATCGCCGAGAAACTCACACTCCGCACCCGTAGCCAGATTGTTTATCTGGTTAAGTATACGACCCTTCATCTCCGCCGTTGCCTTGTTGGTAAAGGTCACGGCAAGGATTGTGCGATAAACATTGGGGTTAAATCGCATACCCTCCTGCCCCGGCTGGTCCCTGAGTGTGTTGTAGATGTACTCGCGCGCAAGCGAGTAGGTCTTTCCCGACCCCGCGCTGGCCGTAAGTATCCTCGCCTTAAAATTCTGCTGTGCCATAATTGGGGTAAAGATAGAAAAAAATCGGCAAATTATCAATAGGTAGCGAAAATTCGCTACCTATTGATAATTTTCGTAAAATATTGACATTCCCCCTAAATCCCCCTTTGGCAAAGGGGGACTTGGTCGCAGGGACGGTCAGATATTCTCTGACCGTCCCTGCTCCGAGGTGCGAGGATAGATGGGGGTACCTTGCTGACGCAGTACAAGGCTGACGCAGTACGGCGGGTGATAAAAAATAGTCGGCGATTGTATCTGTTTTGGTCTGGGGTTTGCAACGGAGAGGGTGAACTCTTAAAACAAAAATATTATGAAACAGACAGGTCTTTGTATTTTAACCCTATTGGGTGGGGCGTTGATGGGGGCGGCGATAGCGATGCTGGTAACCCCAAAGACGGGTCGTCAGATGCGCGACCAGATTCGTGATTTTATCAACGACGAGATGGAGAAGATGCGCTGCAAATGCGGCGACAACTGCAGCCACACACCTACAGAGGAGGTTGTTCAGTAGCCATGAGAGCAGATCGTCCACTATTTATCCCGCTGGCGATAATGGTTCTCTCCGCCATACTTGCAGCGTTGCTCTTCATATCGGCATTAGTATCGTGGCTTGCCGAGTTTTTCGGGTCGCTGAAGATTCCTTGCCTACTTGTAGGCACATTCTTAGCAATCATCGCAGCCGTAGTATACGGCGTAACGCTGAAGAGCTACTTCCGCCAGATTGGCGACCAGCTACGGGTTGTCTACTCCGTATCTCGCATTGTTCGCAGCTGGATAGATTGGGCATCTGCCCTATTTGGCACTCCAGACGAAAAAGGGGATGACAATTAGCCATCCCCATTTCATTCAAGTAACTATTCCAGTAGTTGAATAAAAAGTTTTTATTAAGCTACTTGCGGTACTCTGCGACACCCGCCTCAAGGAACTCCACAAACTGCGCCACATCAAGATTATAACCACGAGGCTCTACGAGCACCTGCTCGTTCTTGCCCTGGATGACATAGTAAGGCTGTGCGGCTACACCAAAGCGAGTAAGTGCGTAGTGGGCATTTACCTTACCCAACTCCTTGAGCGTTGTGCCATTATCTGTTACAACCCACTCACTCTCTGGCAGCGGCATCTTATCGTCGGTATAGAGTGCGCAGATGACATACTCATTTGCCAGCAGGCTGAGCACCTGAGGGTCACTCCACACGCGAGCCTCCATTTCGCGGCAGTTTACGCAGCCGTGGCCCGTAAAGTCAATAAATATCGGCTTATCAACCTTAGCAGCATACGCCTCAGCCTCAGCAAGGTCAAAGAAGCCCTGCAGGCCGTGTGGCAGGTGGAGCTTATCGCCATACTTAACATTCGTATTCGCCTGCGGCTGTACGGCTACGCCCTGAGTGCGTGTAAGGTCAAAGTCAAGGGTAGACTGTGGTGGCAGGTAGCCAGAGAGCTTCTCCAGCGGAGCGCCCCACATACCAGGGATAAGGTATACCACAAACGAGAATACGCCGATAGCCAGCGCCAGGCGGGTTACACTCAGGTGTTTAACCTCGCTATCGTGAGCAAAGCGAATCTTACCGAGCAGGTAGAAGCCCAGCAGCGTAAAGACAACAATCCAGATTGCCAAGTATACCTCGCGGTCGAGGATACCCCAGTGGTAAACCTGGTCTGCCACGCTGAGGAACTTGAAGCCCAGAGCAACCTCCACAAAACCGAGCACAACCTTTACAGAGTTGAGCCAGCCGCCACTCTTTGGCAACTTCTTAAGCACCGAAGGGAAGAAGGCGAAGATGGTAAATGGAAGCGCGAAGGTGATTGAGAATGCCAGCATCGTAACGATAGGCTCCCAGAACTCACCTGCGGTAGACTTGATAAGCACCGAGCCGATGATAGGGCCTGTGCAAGAGAAAGATACAAGCACAAGGGTCAGCGCCATAAAGAAGATACCAGCAATACCGCCCTTCTCGCTATTTGCGTCGCTCTTATTCACCAACCACGAAGGCAGTGTAATCTCAAAAGCACCGAAGAACGAGGCTGCAAAGACCATAAAGACAGCAAAGAAGAGCAGGTTTGGCAACCAGTGCGTTGCGAGCCACTGGAAGATATCTGCCGTAACAGCACCACCACCTACAAGGCGTGTGATGACGATAATTGCTGCGATAGGAAGGGTGTAGAGCAGCACGATGAAGAAGCCATAGAGCGATGCGTTGATACGACCCTTAGCTGGCGAGCCGCTACCCTTCATAAAGAACGATACGGTCATCGGAATCATCGGGAATACGCATGGAGTTACCAGCGCAGCCAAACCCCAAATAATAGCCTCCAAAATCATAGCCCACATTGAGCCACTACCGGCAGCATCCTTTACTGCCTTAACCTCAGCCTCTACAGGAGCCTCAACTGGAGCCTCTGTTGCAACCTCTGCAGGTGCGCTGCCAAGCTGAAAATCAAGGGTAACCTCCTCTGGAGGGGTGCAGCTACCCTCGGTACAAGCCTGATAGCTAATCAGCGCCTGAACAGCACCGCTCTCGCCATTGAGCTTCAAATCCTGCTCAAAGAGGGCTGTGCCAAAATACTCGCCATAGTTACCGAAGAACTCATCCGATACAGGCTTTGCCTCCGACAATGCACGCAGCTCGCCAACAGCCTCAACACCCTCACTGTAAGAGAGTTGGATGGTTGTAGGAGTGAACTGATGTGTGCCGTCGTAGATATGCCAATCTTTTGCAATCTCGGCCTTGATAGTAAGGGTGTAGTTGCCCTTGCCATTATCCTTAACCTCGCCCGACCAAGCGACAGTCTGTTCCTGCGCCATAGCGGTAAATGAGAGCAGAGCAAGGATTGTAAATAAGAAATTTCGCATAGTTTATAATTTTTCGTTCATCTATACAATATTTAGCGTGCAAATGTAGTTATAATTTTCAAAAAGTGCAACTGCATATACATAACCTTCGGGCGATGAGAGACAACAAGTAGTGGATAAATGTTCAAAAACTCGCTTTTTGTTGTAAAAGTTTTGAAATGTCCGAAATGATACAGATATTTGCTAAAAATTTTATCCGATATGAGTAATAATAAGATTTTTCCGTACAAAATCGACGCTTCACAGCACTCGTCCGATATTCAGTATGTGGCTTGCAAAAATGCGGCTGTTGTCCACATCCCGCTACTTGACAAGCTGGTTGAGAAGGAGATGAAACATCCTGCAAAAATCAACGGCTTTGTGGCTATAATCTGCACCAAGGGAACAGTGACGCTAAACATCCACATGAACGACTACACCATGCAGACGGGTCACATGATTGTTGCGCCATCCTCGGTAATCTCGTTCAAGCAGTGCAACAACTGCGAGCTATATATCATCGGATTTACAAACGAATTTGCTATAGATATGAACATTGAGCTGCGAATGATTATGCCGCTCGTATCGTCGCTCCACTCGCAGTGCATAATGTACAAAATTGAACGCGAGGATGTTCTAAATGACATACCGAAAAGTTTTCGCTCGCTCCACGAGGAGTTTACCGCTCCCCACAACAACACCGGCTCAAACTCCGACATCTTCCGCGAGTATGCCGTCCGTCACATGTTCGCCGCTATGGTCTACCGCATCTGCCAGATGGTATCCAACATAAACTCTATTGAGACGGATGTTGCCCCTAAGGACCGCAGCAGCGACTACTTCAAGCAGCTTATAAGCCTGCTGCACGACCACTACAAGACCGAGCGCAGCGTGGAGTTCTATGCAAGCCAGATGAACCTCACCCCTAAGCACCTCTCGCGTGTGGTACGCAACTACTCGGGCAAGAGCGTGCACCAGTGGATAGATGAATTTGTGGTGCTGGAGATTAAGAACCTACTCAAGTTCTCCGACCTCTCCATTCAGCAGATATCCTACGAGCTCAACTTCCCTAACCCTTCGTTTATGGGACAGTACTTCAAGCGCATCACAGGCAAGACCCCTGGCGAGTACCGCAAGGAGATGTAGAGATGCCCCTACCGCACAAACGACCTCAGTTTCTGGGGTCGTTTTTTATTGCTGTTATAGGCTGGCCGAGCAGCCAAACCTCTGCGATGGTAGTTGTAATTAAAATTTTTTAATATTTTTAATCACATAAATCTTCTTTTTTTAAGAAAAATAATGCAAAAAGTGTGTGTAATTAAAAATTTATTTTTAACTTTGAAATCGGAAATAATATTTTTTAACCTAAAACATATCGTAATGAAAAAAGTCTACTTATTTATCAGCTTGATGCTCAGTGCATTAGCTGTAGGCTGTGGCGAATCGGGCACTGACGAGCAGAAGCCAGTTGGTCCTGGAACCAACTCAAAAGTTGTCGTTACAGTGAATGCTACCCTTCCGGGCGACCTTACTTGGGAGGTAGGCGACAAGGTTGCAATCAATGGCTTGGAGTCAGAGGCTATTGACGAGCAGAGTGCTGGCACTGCTACTGCTGCATTCTCACTCTCTGGTGTAGAGGCTCCGCTGGTAGTGGTTGCTCCTTATCAGATTCTGACAGGTCTTAACGAGGTTTCCCTCCCTGCAACTCAGTCGTACAGCGACGCTGGCTTTGACCGCACAGCTTATGCTATGGCAGGTATCGCTCCGGAGGCTACTCCAGTAAGCGAGGAGGATGACAAGAACCTTGTTGCCGATGTAGAGCTTACTCCAGTTGTTGGTGTTGTAACCCTTCCGCTGACCCTTGACTCTGCTACCGCATCTGAGCCAGTGCTTATCAAGAGCATCTCTTTCACTGCTGAGAGCGGCGCAGCTATCAATGGTACTTGGGGCGCTGAGGCTACAACCGTTACCGACCCTGAGAGTGGCGTTGTATCTTACGACATCGTACTCAACCCTGTAACAAATAGCGCAACTACAGTTCTCAACTGTGGCGAGGGTGTGGAGATTAACGCTTCAGCTCCTACATACTTCGGCCTGGTTGTTCCTGCTGGCGTATACACTGGTGGCTTTGAGGTTGTTGTTACCGATACTATGGACCACAACTTCATCCTTGAGCTTTCTGAGGATGTTGCCGTTGAGCGCGGTGCAAACCTTGAGCTCGCTCCATCACTCTTTACCGTTGTTGAGAAGGCTCCAGCTACTCTGAGCGTTACTATCGGCGAGCAGGGTATCGTTTGGAACGAGGGCGATGCTGTTGTTTGTAACAACACCCTCTCTACAAACACTGTAGATGCTGCCGCTGCTGGTACTGCAACCGCTTCATTCAGCTTTGACGCTGTAGCTTATCCATACTCTGTATTCTACCCTGCAGACTACTACACCACAAGTGGTTCACTCCGCTTCTACGAGGAGCAGCTGCTGGTTAAGAATGGCTACGACAAGAAGATGATGGTTATGGCTGGTTACTCTACAACTAACGAGGTAACCCTTACAAACCTCTGCGGTGTGGTATCTATTCCATTGACTAACCTCTACGAGGGCGAGGTCATCACCCTGGATAAGGTTGAGATTGCAACCTCTGAGGGCGACCCTATCGCAGGTAAATACCATATTAATTATAGAACTGGTGCGCTCACTACCGTTGCTGGCAAGAGCGCTGTAACCCTTGTTCCATCTGCTGACGCTCCTGTAACTATTGAGCCAAATGAGACTATTACCGTCAATATGGTCGTTCCTAAGGGCGCTATCCGCAATGGTCTTATCGTGAATATCCACTCAAGCGTAGGTATCGTTGAGAACCACAAGATCTTCCCTACTGGCGTTACTGTTCGTGGTGGCGAGACTACTACTGCTGACGCTTATGTATACCAGGAGATTAAGATTGACGCTATCCGCACCGCTGAGGAGCTTATTGACTTCGCTAAGTGCGTGAATATCGGTCGCTACAAGAAGTATGTAAACGAGAATGGCGAGGTTGTTCTCGGTAACGATATTGATATGTCTGGTGTAACTGAGTGGGTTCCTATCGTCGGCGCTGTAGACGAGACTACTGGTCTGAATACCGGCTTCAACGGCATCTTCAACGGTCAGGGCTTCTCTATCATCAACTGGACAACTACTCAGCCTCTGTTCGGCTACCTCGGCGTAGGTGGTGTTGTTAAGAACCTTGTTATTGCTAACTCTTGTAACTTGGTTATCCCAGAGCTCTCTACCTATACTCTTGACGGTAAGCCTGGTAGCAACGCTTGCTTCGGTTTCGTAGTAGCTACTAACCTCTACGGTACTGTTGAGGGCGTTACCAACAACGCTGATGTTACTTGCAACTGCCCAACTGACACTGCTGCTCAGTCTCGTGGTGCTATCGTTGGTTACAACGCTCCTGGTGCTTATGTTCGCAGCTGCGTGAACAATGGTGCTGTTACCATTACCCTTGCAAACCACACCGCTCAGACTGGTTATATCGGTACTGTTGTTGGTCGTTCAGCTTCTGGTCCGGACTTCGTTCCATCAGGCGTTTACGATTGCGAGAACAATGGTGACCTTACTATCAACATCAACGATGCTCTGACCTCTAAGAACTTCTACATCGGTGGTGTTACCGGCTCTTCTAACTCTTACACTGTAACTTCTGGCTGTAAGAACACTGGCGATATTACATTCAACACCGCTGCTTCTGGCGCAATGGTATGTATGGGAGGTGTAACCTCTTATTCAGCTGGTGAGATTAAGGATTGTACTAACGAGGGTAATGTTTCATTGCTCAGCACTGGTCTTATCAAGGGTACTGGCGTAGCTGGTATCGCAGGCTACCAGAATGGTCCTATCACAAACTGCGAGAACAAGGGTGCTATCACCGTAACAGGTACATACTTTGCAGGTCAGAACTCTCTTGGTAGTTACGCAAGTGGTAAGACTTATGATAATAAGACCGCTTCAATCTCTCTTGCAGGTATCGTTGCTTACGCTTATAGTAGTGATGGCTCTCCATTCCACATGGATAATTGCAACAACAGCGGTAAGATATCTATGACTGCTACTGAGTTTGAGAAGACAACCTCTTGGCAGAGATATTTCTGTAGTGGTATTGTTGGTAGCTCTTGGGGGGACATTACCAACTGTAAGAATACAGGCGATGTTGAGGCATTGTACTATACATCTACCAAAGAGCCTCTCAACCAGAACTGTATGCTCTATGTTGGTGGTATTATGGGTTCTGATTTCCACGCACTCTCTCAGAGTGAGTCAAGCATTATTGACTGCGTAAACGAGGGTAACATTACAGTTTACAACGACGGCTATAAGTCTAACTCTGCTGTTGGTGGTGTTGTTGGTTGGCCAGGTAAAGAGTCTGACTGTACAAACCAGACAATTCGTTGTATCAACCGTGGTAATATCGTTCTGCAGGGCAATAGTAAGACCCGTATCGGAGGTATTATGGGTGGCTCTGGCTCTCTGATTGATTGCGAGAACTACGGTATGGTAACTATCGACGGTGCAAACTCTGCTACCCCAGTAGGTGGTATCAACGGTTTCCACTCTGGCGGTTATGCTCTTCAGGGCTGTATCAACGAGGGTGATATTATTGCAAATGTTCCTGTAACAGGCGCTGGCGGTATGATTGGTCACATGGGTAACGCTGCTCACGCTGCAGGTAAGGTTTGCGGTGGTCGCGTTAAGTGTTTGGTTAAGGCTCCTGCATCTCCTGCAGGTATGATTCTAGGTAATAGTGCCGCAGCTGCTAAGGAGACAGTATTTGGCACTGAGGAGAGTCCTATCGCCGTAGGTGGTACTCTTACCATCGGTGAAACCTCTGTAGTAATGGATGCAACATCTGTAGCAGACCCTCTGGTACTGCTCGGCTCTGGTGCTACAATGTATGACCCAGCATACCACACCTTCTACACCAACCTTGCTCAGTAATTCAACTAACTCTATACGGAGGGCGGCATTAGTCGCCCTCTTTTTTGTTGTCGTAGTAGTCCGAGACATAGACCGTAAATATCGGGAAGAACATCATCCCCACAACGGGCAGGGCGACGCTTACCACCTTACCAACAGCCGTAACGGGGAAAATCTCAGCACCCACGGTTGTAACATTCATACCCGCCCACCAGAGCGCATCGCCAAAGCTATTTAAGCGACTATTTAGTCCTATTTCGCTGTCGTAGAATATCAGCGCCGAGATATATGTAAACATCGTCACCGTGAGCACATAAGCCGCCATAAGCCGCTTTTTCTGCCCCTCCACAAGCCACTCTATAATAACCAGCGTCGCCATAATAGATATAAGTATCGGCGCATAGGCAAGCACCCGCTCGCTACTATGCGGCAGCTGCGCCCCACTCCACCTAAGAATATCCATATAAGGCACCGACGCAATAGCAAACAGAGTATCGCGCAGCCAATGCCTACGCCTATACTGCGCCACCGTAAGACGAAAGAGCGCCGTCATAAAGAATATCGCACAGACAATAAGCTGCAAGTCCCTGTACCACGCCGAGAAGCCACCCCTCTCGCCACCCGTAACCTCAAACGAAATACCGACCAATAGAGCCACGCTCGCCGCCAAAGATATGGTATTGAGCACATTAGCGACGGCATAGACCGCCATACTATCCCCCTTCATAGACCAAAGTTTTACAAAACAGAAAAAAAGTCTGCAAAAACTTTGCAAAATAAAATTTATTATCTATCTTTGCACTCGCAAATCGCAATGGCGGGGTGCCTAATTAAGGGGAAACGCGGAAGCGAGGTGCACAATGGCGGGATAGCTCAGCTGGTTAGAGCGCATGATTCATAATCATGAGGTCGAGAGTTCAAGTCTCTCTCCCGCTACGAAAAAGGACAAACTTTTCAGTTTGTCCTTTTTCGTTTTTATAGTGGTGCGGGCGTAGGGGCAACTTTGTTGCCTTATTGTTTAGAGGTGTGATACACATTGAGCAAGCTCTGTGTTCACACCTCTAAACAATGTCGCAATGCGACCCTACGCCCATCCAACTGCGGCAGCGATACTTTTTGGATGGAGAGTTAGCTCCTCGGCTATTCACGCACCGCGCAAGCGCGACTGCGCTGCCTCGTCGCTGATGACGCGCGAAACGCGCGACATTCAAGTCTCTCTCCCGCTACGAAAAAGGAGTGGTTTTTACCACTCCTTTTTTTCGTAGCGGGGAGAGACAAGTGTGTTACCTATCCCCCAAACCCCCTTTCTGTAAAGGGGGCTTTAGCTAACGCAGAACTTCTCGCATTAGCGCTATACTACCATATTTTCGTAGACTTGTAACGATTATAAAAGTTTCTCTCCTTTTCTTTTTGCACCCAATCTACCCTCTCGTACAATTTTGGCGTCAGAATGTGCCAGATACGGTGCATCGTGCAAAAAATTAGTGGCGGATAGTACTAAAAAGTACAGCCGCCACTAATATTTAAGGGATGTGCCGTAGGTGGCACATTATCACGCCAAAATTAAAAATTGATTTTAAGGAGGTGGTTACAACGCTCAGCATAAAAAAACAACGATGGGCTGTACTAAGTCGTACTGCCCATTGTTGTTTTTTATGTTAGTGGCGGTAAACGCCCCTTAAAATCGGTTTTTATGCCTCGAGAGCAAAACGCTTGTAAGCCACAACAGTCGCCTCCTTATCGGTACGAGCGAGGAGCTCACGGATAGACTCCTTCTCGCCTACAACTGCCTGGTTGAGCAGGGTGTTCTCCTCGTAGAACTTACGCATCTTACCCTCAGCGATCTTCTCAAGGATAGACTCTGGCTTGTTTGCGTTCTTAGGGTCCTGTTTCATCTGCTCAAGAGCGATAGCGCGCTCCTTCTCAACGATCTCTGCTGGGCAGTCGTCCACGTCAATTGAGAGTGGAGCCATTGCAGTTGCCTGCATAGCGATCTGCTTTGCAACATCCTCAGCAACCTCCTTGTTGAAACCAAGGATAGTACCGAGCTTCTTGTTGAAGTGAACATAAGCGCAGATATATGGAGCCTCAATGCGAGCGTAGTAAGCCAGCTCACACTTCTCGCCAGTCTGACCTGACTTCTCGGTAACAAGCTCCTCTACGGTACGGCCCTCGCCATTCTTAACTGCGAGCAGTGCGTCGCGGTCAAGAGCGTCAGCAGCTACTGCGAGCTCAAGGAGCTCGTTTGCAGTTGCAGAGAACTCGCCATTCTGAGCTACGAAGTCGGTCTCACAAGCAAGGCAGAGGATATAACCCTTAGTGCCTACGATCTTAGTTACAACAACGCCCTCAGTAGCGTTACGGTCTGCACGCTTTGCAACGATAAGCTTACCCTTCTCGCGGATAATATCCTGTGCACGCTCAAAATCGCCCTCAGCCTCCATAAGAGCCTTCTTGCAATCCATCATACCGGCACCGGTCATCTTGCGGAGCTTCATTACATCAGCTGCCTTAATTTCTATTGCCATAATAATTGTCTGTTTTAACGGTTGGTTAATAATTACTCAGCCTGCTCAGTTGAAGCAACGATCTCTGCCGCTGCTGCCTCCTGTGCATCTACTGCAGCCTTTACGCCGCGCTTTACACGGGTTTTGCCCTGGCGAGCAGGAGCCTCAGTGTTAGCCTCAGCCTCTGTCTCTGCCTTCTCGCGCTCGAGCTTGCGCTCCTCAAGACCCTCTGCGATAGCACCGCAAACTACATCAAGAACAAGAGCGATTGACTTTGCCGCATCGTCATTTGCAGGGATTACATAATCAATGTCGGTTGGATCACAACAAGTATCTACCATTGCAAATACAGGGATGTTCAAACGCTTTGCCTCGCGTACTGCGTTCTGCTCCTTCTGCACATCAATAACGAAGAGTGCAGCTGGAAGACGGTTGAGGTCAGCAATTGAGCCGAGGTTTCTCTCCAGCTTAGCGCGCTGGCGAGAGATCTGGAGCTTCTCACGCTTAGAGAAGTTCTCAAAAAGACCGTCAGCAATCTGCTTGTCGATGGTTGCCATCTTCTTAACGGCCTTACGTATAGTTGGGAAGTTTGTCAGCATACCACCAGCCCAACGCTCAGTAACGTAAGGCATGGTTACTGCTGCTACCTTTTCGGCAACAATATCCTTAGCTTGTTTCTTGGTTGCAACGAACAACACGCGACGACCGCTCTTTGCGATCTGCTTGAGTGCTGCAGCTGCCTCATCAAGCTTCACTACTGTCTTGTGAAGGTCGATGATGTGGATGCCGTTCTTCTCCATAAAGATATATGGTGCCATTCTTGGGTTCCACTTGCGCTTCAAGTGACCAAAGTGAACGCCGGCCTCCAAAAGTGTATTAAAATCTGTACGAGCCATTTTAATTCTCTGTTTTTTTGTTTGTTTTTTACTCTTTATTTCAACTCAGCAAGTAGCTAAACGATCTGCTGAGTTTTCCGCGACAGGGCAACCAACTGGTAGTACATAAATATATATTGTAGTCTTGTTGGTTTGCAACCCATGTCGTGCTTTGCCGAAATAGTTGGTCGGTAAGGATTAACGCTTACTGAACTGGAACTTACGGCGTGCGCCTGGCTGACCTGGCTTCTTACGCTCAACCTCACGGGAATCACGAGTAAGGAAACCGTTCTTCTTCAGAACAGCGCGGTACTCCGGATTGATCTCGCACAGTGCGCGAGCGATACCCATACGAGCTGCCTCAGCCTGACCCTTGATACCACCACCAACGAGGTTGATCATTACATCAAAGTTCTCGGTGGTCTCGGTAACGAGCAGCGGCTGCTTTACCTCATACTGAAGGATATTCAGTGGGAAGTAAACCTCAAGCTCCTTCTGGTTGATTGTAATTTTACCTGTACCAGCCTTCACGAATACGCGAGCAACAGCAGCCTTACGGCGACCAACAGTGTTTACAACTTCCATAATGTTTACTTAATCTCGTTTAACTTAATTGACTTAGGGTTCTGTGCAGCGTGAGGGTGCTCAGCGCCAGCATAAACCTTCAGATTTTTCAAAATAGCTGCGCCGAGGCGAGTCTTAGGGAGCATACCCTTTACAGCCTCCTCAATTACAGCTGTAGGCTTGCGGGTGAGAAGATCAGCTGGAGTAGCGAAACGCTGACCACCCGGATAGCCGGTGTGACGAACATAGACCTTGTCGGTCAACTTCTTGCCTGTGAGCTTCACCTTGTCAGCGTTGATAACGATCACATAGTCACCGCAATCAACGTGTGGAGTGTAGCCAGGCTTGTTCTTACCGCACAGAATCTTCGCGATCTGTGAGGCTAAACGACCCAACACCTCATTAGTTGCATCGATTACTACCCACTCCTTGGTAACTGTCGCTGCATTCAATGAGACTGTCTTGTAGCTTAATGAATCCATTTGTTAAAATAATACTTGTTGTTAATAATATAATCCAACCTCGCACAGTTGCGAGTGCGCAAAGGTAATACAATTTTCTGAATTACACAACATTTCACCATAAATTAAAATTTTTTACTTTTTTTCTTATGCAACTTTCACCAGCAAGCTGTCGTTACGAAAAAACAGAGGGCATCACCTGGCTAACGCAGTCAAAAAGTATACCTTATATAAAAAAATAAGAGTTGCCCGAGGACAACTCTTATTCTTTGACCAATCTGTGACTACTCGCCGTCAATGTAGTAGATGTATACATTTGGAGAGTTTGACGAGGAGTTGGTAATCTCAAATCTATAACTTGAGTTGTAGAACAGATAACGATCACCAGCCTCGTTGCTAATGAGCTTAGATGCGCCACTTTCAAGTGTCAATGTCCAAGATGCAGCGCTATCCAATGTCTCCTGGAAGCCTACCTTCTTTGCCCAAGCGCTACTATCAAATGAGCTAAAGAGGTAACCAGAATCACACTTGAAGGCGAAAGTACCCTCCGTTACACCCTGCTCTACAGTAAATACTGCTGCATTAGATGGCAGGTTTTCTGGCAGAATCTGAGGGCCTGCAGAGATAGTAAACATTGATGTTGAAGAGATACTGTCTGAGTTATAAGCTTCGTTAGCAAGCACCTTACCAGAAGAAGTATTATTCTTTCTATTCGCAAAAACAACCTTATCGCCTACGGTGAGCTGTGAGGCGTCGGTGAGCAGGTTGTAGACAACTGGCTTCTCTGCCACCTTGAGGTCGCTTACGCTGAAGCGAGCGATGTTGGCACGCTCAAACTTGAGAGGCTTCTCAACGCCGGTCATATCTACGGTCTTAGTGTAGTCGTTCTTGTCGGTTACGACGGTTACGGTGAACGAGCTGCCGCTAAAGTCGGTAGGTGCAGCGGTAAACCAGAGTGACTCCTCGCCAGTAGCTACGCGGTCATTGAGGTTGAGGGTGATATCCTCGTAGTTGTTGTAGAACTTAGCATTATCCAGAGTACCAGCCTCGTGAAGCACAACAGACATAGTACCTGCAGGCTTAGCAGGAGAGGAGAATGTTACGCTCTCAATCTTCTCGCCAGCAGGGATGCCCTTAATGGTCATATTTACGATAGCAACGAGGCGAGAGAATGTAAAGTTTACAGTTGATGGAGTACCCTCTACGGTCACTGGCTCCTTAGACACAAGGATGTCGGCTGCAGGGTCGTAGCTACTCGCTGTAGGGGTCTGCGACTGCGGAACGGTGAGGGAGATAGAGTTGTTTGAGACATACTTGTATTCGTATGGGTAGAAAGCGCCGAAGGTATAGCTGCTTGCGCCCTCAGTTGCAGTGTAGTCGGCAGTAAAGCGTGCGGCGCTATTCTCCGAAACGGTGTACTCGTCGTTGGTACCAGTGAACTTACGGCTACCGCTATTCTGGTCGGCGAAGTATACGATACCGAGCTTATCGCCGCTCTGGCTCCAGTAAATCTTGTCGCCCTCAACGAAGGTACGGGTAGCATCGTCTGCAACCTCAACTGCGAGGGTCATACTCTTCTCAGGTGCTGAAACAGCATCCTTAGCACAGCTGCACAACAGGCAAGCTGCTGCAAAAATTAGATAGAAAAATCTCATAACCCAACCAATTAAAATTCACCAAAATCATTAACACCTGGCTCCTCTCCCGGAGCACCTACGCCAGAGAGTGTAAAACCAGCCTCTGCGGCAAACTCGTTGATAACGAGCTCTGGTGCAAGATAGCTTCTATCTGCGCCACAATTTGAATTGTTCTTTACCATATTACTATATTAAATAAGGAATATTTTGGCGCAAAGGTAGCAAAAAATAATTACAAATTATAACCCGAGCAAAATAAAATTATAAAAAGCAGAAAAAATCGTCCCTTTTAGGGGTATCAACGCGAAACTATCGCGGTATAGAATATGCAGATTTTGTCATCAAACGACAAAGTCCATTTAATCTATACTATTGGTTTTCAGAGTATTGCATCGTTTTGAATATTGATGCAAACAAAAACAAACAATAGCTACAATAATTTCAGCCCATCTCCCGCTCAAAAAGTGCGAAAAAATATCCCAAAAGTGGCGCTACACAGAGACTTAGAATATTTTTTTATAAAATATTTCATCCCTTGCGATTTTTATATATATTTGCAACCTGAATGAGCATTTTATAAAAAATTATAACCAAATGAAAAAGAATTTTTATGCATTGGCTGCACTTGCAGCTGCGTTGCTACTCTCTCCATCGTGCACCGACCCGGAGCCGATTGATAACGAGCAGAGTGTAACAGTTATGGCAACATTGGAGAATGCGCGTCAGTGGAGCGCTGGCGATGAGGTTGTGATTAACAACTCTAAGTATACCATCACTGAGGGTGGTAGCTCAACCGCAACTATTGAGAATGTAGCAAAGGCTGACTACTACTATGCTGCATACGACATTGGCAATGGTACTATTGATGGCACAACGCTCACCTTCACCGTTCCGCAGATGCAGGGCACGGCTATAGATGTACCGCAGCCGATGGTTGCATCCAATGGTAACGCCAACCTCTCTTTCAAGAATCTGCTCGGAACCCTCCGCCTCAACATCAGCGGCCAGGGCACTATCCGTCGCGCAGTAGTGAGCTGCCCTACCACCCCTATCGCGGGCGAGGGTAGCGCATCGTTAGACTTCTCAGGCGCACCGATACTTGACATTGCATCGGATGGCAGCCGCTCAATCACTGTAGACCTCGGCGAGGGCGTTGTTCTGCCAGCAGAGGTAGAACTTGTTCTGCCAGCGATGTCGTACAGCGGTTTTGCTGTAGCTCTCTATGCTGCAGACGACCAGATTATGAGCGCAAAGACGCTCTCTGCTATGGATATTCGTCGTGGCGAGGTTGTAAGCGCAGAGGTTGAGTACGAGCCAGATGGCGAGGCACCAATCTACCTCACCGCAACCCTTGAGGCTGATGCTACGGGTGTGGCAAATAGCTGGACTGCAGCCTCTACACTCTATGTAAACGGCACTCCTGCACAGCTTGCAGGCGGTCAGGGCACCGCTACGGGCGAGTTCGGTCCTGTATCTACTGCCGAGGTGTACTACGCATCAACCTCCTCAGCTTCGGTTAATGGACTGAGCGGTCAGACTATGCGCGTAACCATCCCTACAACACAGCGCTACGCCGCTACCCTATCTACCCTCAACCCAGCTGTGGGCAAGAGCACGACAAACAATATTGAGCTCAGCTACCTTGCAGGTGTGGTATCTGTAGATGTTGTAGGTCCGCATGTCCTTAGAGACATCACCCTCTCGGGCGTAAATAACCGCCGCCTCTCAGGCTCTGGCGTGGTGGATATGTCTACCGCAACAAGCCGTCTGTCGCTCAACGCCGACGCATCTAAGGATGTGGTGGTAGATTGCGGCACTGCAGGTGTGAATATTGAGGCTGGCGCAACATTCCGATTTGTAATTCCTGCCGAGGAGTATGCCGACGGCTTTACCCTCTCTATGACAGATAGCAACGGTCAGAGCTTCTCTACAGAGATTGCAGGTTGCACCGTTACTCGCAACGGCATAACCTCCTTAGGTTCAGTTGCTTGGGAGAGTGCGCAGGGTGACGACAACAACCTGAGCAAGCTCGGCTGTGCAAACTGCTACATGGTACACATGGCGGGCGAGTACACCTTCAAGACCCGTCTTGTAGACAACACTCCAGTGAACAACATCGCCAAGGCAGACTGGCTCTGGGTATCGGCCGTAGAGGGTCAGCAGGGCAATGCGCTTATCTCGGACATCAAGTATGCCGATGGCACTATCACCTTCACCGCCTCTGAGCACGAGGGTAACGCCCTGATTGCAGCCTTTGACGCTGAGGGTAACATCGTATGGTCTTGGCACATCTGGCTTACCGACAAGCCTGAGACCTTTGACTATCAGAACAACGCCGTGCCTATGAGCAACGGTCAGACCGACGGCTACTACTGCATGGACCGCAACCTCGGCGCTACAGATGCAACAGCACTGGGTGGTTACGAGACCTTCGGACTCTACTACCAGTGGGGTCGTAAGGATCCATTTATTGGCGATATTACCGAGGAGCGTACACGCGACACCGAGGTTGGTGGCTGGAAGGATGTTGTCCCTGCCTTTGGTAACAGCGCACAGCGCACCGTATGCAACAGCGCATACACTCAGGCGGCGTGGTTGAGCGTACCTTCATCCATTGAGATTGGCTCTATCGCCTACGCTACTGCCCACCCAATGACATTTATGTATGCCGACCCTACAGGCAGCAAGTCCAACTGGCTGCACAAGGACAACCTCGGCGCTGAGAAGAACAACATCCTCTACGATGTGGACAAGAGCCTCTGGCGTCCATTCCAGAAGAGCAACTACGACCCATGTCCAGTGGGCTATCAGGTACCACGCAAGGCTATGTGGGTAGCACTGGTAAGCGAGAACAGTGTATACACCCAGTACAAGGGTTTTGTAAACACTACAGAGCTTGGTGGTCAGGTATGGTATCCATCTGCTGGCTACCGTGGCGCACACCCTTCAGACTGCGGCTCGTTGATGAGCGTACAGAACGAGAACGGCTTTGTAAAGCTCTGGAGCTCCGAGATGGAGGCTGCCGAGAGTGCATACTGCTTCTCATTCTCAGACCCTACATACTACGCAGCAAGTGGTGCAAACTGGGGCTATGGATATAATGTAAGATGTGTTAAAGCGTACTAAAGATGAGAAATATAACTAAGATTTTTGCACTGCTGCTCTCCGTAGCAGTGCTCACAACAGCCTGCGACGGCAATAGCAACCTGCCTGAGGAGGAGAAGCCAGTAACAATAACCCTGACTGTCGAGCCTGCAAATATACTCTTTGAGTCTACGGGTGGCACTATGGAGGTTACCGTATTCTGCAGCGCAGATGAGTGGGACTATACCGACACCATCTCGTGGGCAGATATCACCCGCACAGAGTTCGGACTCTCTATCACTGCCGAGGAGAACACTACCGAGCAGAGCCGCAAGGGCGAGATTGTAATCTTCTCCGTAGTGGGTAGCAGCCGCGCGCAGAAGAGCATTAGCGTGGAGCAGGTAGCAACGGGTGGTGCATCTTCGGATGGCACGTTGAGCTTTGAGGATGAGGTCTTTGCGCAGATGATGATTGAGGCCTTTGACCGCAATGCCGACGGCGTACTCTCTGCCGAGGAGGCTGCTGCAGTTACCGACCTCACGCTCACCTACGACGAGGAGTCTACGGGCGAGGTTATCACTTCGCTGCGAGGTATCAAGAACTTCGTAAACCTTGTAAACCTTGAGTGCGATGGCAACCTGCTCACCGAGCTTGACCTTAGCGGTCTGGAGCACCTGGAGTATGTAGATTGCTGCTACAACAAGATTACCAAGCTGGATGTAAGCAACTGTACATCGCTCAAGCAGCTCTACTGCTATATGAACAACATCTCAAAGTTGGATATAAGCAACTGCAACTCTATGTTGCTGCTGCAGGGCTACAAGAATAGCCTCACATCGCTGGATGTTAGCGGCATGGAGAACTTGGTATACTTTGATGTGCGCTACAACCAGCTTCAGAATGTAGATTTCCACAACTGCCCTAAGTTGCAGATTGCAGCTATCGGCAACAACAACATCGCCTCGCTTGACCTCACAGGTCTGCCAGAGCTCTACACACTGGGCTGCTATGCGAACAACATCGTCTCGCTGGACCTCTCGGCTCTGCCAGAGCTTACAATGCTGGAGTGCTACACCAACAACATCGCTGCGCTGGACCTTACAGCTAATAGCAAGTTGGCGACCCTCACCTGCCAGAACAACCTTATCTCTGAGCTCAAGCTCGGCACACATCAGGAGCTGGTTAAGGTGGACTGCTCTAACAACCGTCTGAGCGGCAAGTTTGATATGTCGGCATATCCAAAGCTCTACAACCTCAGCTGCGGTGGCAACAACATCACCGAGCTGGAGGTGAGCAAGAATACTGCCCTTACAGACCTCGCTTGTCAGAACACAAACATCTCGGCTCTTAACACCACGACGCTCACCCTGCTCCAGAGCCTTGTGGCTAACGACGCTAAGATAGCAACTATGGATGTGAGCTACAACACCGCCCTCCAGACACTCCACCTGCAGGGCAACCCACTCACTTCGCTCACCATGGCGACGGGTCAGACAATCTCCGATATGAAACTTGACAACTATGATGTTATCAACTACCGATAACTGACAAAACAACCCCGAGGCTACAGTCTCGGGGTTATTTTTTATGTAGTGGGGGGGCAAACTAATTTCCTAACAGCCTCTCTAACTCCTGAATCTGGTCGCGGAAGCGGGCAGCGGCAAGGAAGTCCAGACTCTTGGCAGCGCGCTCCATATCGGCTTGGGTCTTGGCTATAAGGGCGCGAATCTGCTCTGGCGACTGCGGAGTATCCGACAGCAGCGAGGTTGTGCTATCCACCACTGGCGTCTGCGGAAGCAGAGGTTGTGCACCACCGCTCTTATGTGCCTGACGAGGCAGGAGCGAGTGCTCCATATTGTAGCGTATCTGCTTATAGCGGCGGCGGTTACTCTCCTCAATAGAGGTGCGCATAGTCTTGGTGACCTTGCCCGCGTACATAATAACAAGTCCATTCTCGTGGCGAGCGGCGCGACCTGCAATCTGAGTAATAGCACGCACATTGCGCAGCATACCCTCCATATCGGCATCAATAATAACCACGAGCGAGACCTCTGGCAGATCCAGACCCTCACGCAGTAGGTTTACACCGATAAGCACATCAAACATACCCGCACGCAAATCCTCAAGTATCTGCACGCGCTCCAGCGTATCTACATCCGAGTGGATATACCTGCAGCGGATAGCCATACGCTCGAAGTATGTCGCCAGTTCCTCGGCAGAGCGCTTGGTGAGCGTAGTTACGATGACCTTCTCGTCGCGCTCGGTGCGGATGTTAATCTCCTCAATCAGGTCGTCTATTTGATTCTCCGAACTACGCACCTCAAGAGGCGGGTCAATGAGTGCCGTTGGGCGGATTATCTGCTCTACCACAGCACCCTCAGAGCGGACAATCTCATAGTCTGCAGGCGTTGCGCTAACATAGAGCGTAGTGCCCGTCAGCGCCTCAAACTCCTCAAAGCGCAGTGGGCGGTTATCCCTCGCAGCTGGTAGGCGGAAGCCGTACTCCACCAGATTCTCCTTGCGAGCCTTATCGCCGCCAAACATCGCACGCACCTGCGGGATGGTTACATGGCTCTCGTCTACGATAAGCAAAAAGTCCTCGGGAAAGTAATCTAACAGGCAGAATGGGCGTGTGCCAGCCTGTCTACCGTCAAAATATCGCGAGTAGTTCTCAATGCCGGGGCAGTAGCCCAGCTCCTTAATCATCTCAAGGTCGTACTCCGTGCGCTGCTGTATACGCTTAGCCTCCACGGGGCGGGACTCGCGCTCAAAGAAGGCGACCTGCTTGCCCATATCCACATATATCTGACTTACAGCCTGAGCAATGCGCTCCTTGGTAGTCACAAAGAGGTTGGCAGGAAATATGCTCACCTCCTCCAGAGTCTCAAGGCGATGTCCCGACATAGGGTCTATGGAGTAGATAGCCTCAATCTCGTCGTCAAAGAATAGTATGCGGTAGCACTTGCCACCAAAGGCGGACATAACATCTATGGTCTCCCCCTTCACGCGGAAAGTTGCAGGGGTGAGCTCTATCTCTGTGCGAGTGTAAAGTGCCTCCACAAGGCGATAGAGTATCTGTTTGTGGTTTATTATCTGCCCCACCCTCAGGCGCAGGGTGTTGGCGTGGAAGTCGGCAGGGTTGCCGATACCGTAGAGGCACGAGACGCTGGAGACCACAATCACATCGCGCCGCCCAGAGAGCAGTGTGGCGGTGGTTGAGAGTCGCATCTTCTCTATCTCGTCGTTGATTGATAGGTCCTTCTCAATATAGGTATCTGTCGCGGGCAGGTACGCCTCGGGCTGATAGTAGTCGTAGTAGGAGACAAAGTACTCCACCGCATTGTCGGGGAAGAAGTTGCGAAACTCGCCATAGAGCTGTGCCGCCAAGGTCTTGTTGTGACTCAGCACAAGCGTAGGACGGTCCAGCGCCTCAATAACATTCGCCATGGTAAATGTCTTTCCCGAGCCAGTCACTCCCTGTAGGGTACAGCAATCTACGCCACCCCCAAATGTCTTGAGAATCTGCTCTATCGCCTGCGGCTGATCTCCCGTCGGGCTGTATTGCGATGTCAGTTTGAAGCTCATAGTTGGCTGTTGGCTACTCTAAGGTATTTTTACTAAAGACTACTAAAGGATATTAAGGCTTACTAATGGTCGCTTACGCTACGCGGCACAAACTCTAAAAGCCTATAACACCCTGGGTACTCCACGCACCCCTAAACACTTGTCGGCTTGCCGACACCACTAAAAAGCTAACGGCTAAATTATCGCTCTTCCTAAGTGGTTGGCAATCTGCACCTTGAGGCGGTTGAGGCGGCTGAGTTCTATGAGCAGCTGCTCCGCCTCCTCCTCTGTAGGGTTTGAGGCAAGGGCGGCGTTTAGCTCTGCGATGCGTGCAAGAACCATGCGGGACTTATAGAGCCACAGCAGCTTAGGCACGCCCTCGGCAAGCATATTGGACTCCGACAGGGCGCGAATATCGCGCTGCGACCAGATGGCACTCTCGGCGTAGTTATCGTCAAGCGTAAGGATATCCACAGCTACGCTGCAGACATCGGGGTCGGGGTTATTGACAATCTCCGACTGTCCTGGAAGGCGATTCTCCGCCAGAGTATTACGGAACAGCGTAAGTATCTTATCGTAGGTCGGGTTGGTAAAGGCGATGCCATCCTTATCCAGCTCGCGGACAATCTCGCGGGCCGTCTGGAACTCAACGACAATACCGCCCTCCAATCGCTCGTACTTATGGCTGCCATACTTGAGCAGGTAGTAGACAATCTCGCGCTCCAGCGTCTCCGCCGAGGCTGAGAGTGGCAGCTCGCCAAAGCGTGTAGCCTCCTCGCTATTGCCCGCAGGTTGTGGCTTGCCGTAGTTCTGCTGGTATCCACCACTCTGGCGGCGCTGCTGCTGACCCTGACGGCGGATAAAGGCCTCCGCCTCGGTATCGCCAAGCGACATCATTCGGTGGCGAGCAACCTCGCTGATGAGCATATTCTCGTCCACATCCATTATACGGGAGCACTCCTTGATAAACATTGAGCGCTGCACAGGGTCGGGAATCTGCGCTATGGAGACAATCATATTTCGGGTGACCTCCGAGCGCTTGATAGGGTCTGAGGCCGCCTCCTGAAGCAACAGTTTTGCCTTGAAGGTGATAAAGTTCTCCGCCTGCTGAGCGATATACTCCTGCACCTGCGTAGCGCTATGGCTGCGAGCAAAGGAGTCGGGGTCGTCGCCATCGGGTAGCAACACCACGCGCACATTCATACCCTCGTGCAGAACAAGGTCTATACCGCGCAACGAGGCCTTGATACCCGCTGCATCGGAGTCGTAGATGATAGTGAGGTTGGGCGTGAAACGGCGTATGAGGCGTATCTGGTCTACAGTGAGCGATGTGCCCGACGAGGCTACGACATTCTCAACGCCCGCCTGGTGCATAGAGATAACATCGGTATATCCCTCCACCATTATGGCGTAGTCCATCTGCTGGATAGCCTTCTTAGCAAAGAAGAGGCCATACAGCTCGCGCGACTTATTGTAAATCTCGCTCTCGGGCGAGTTCTGATACTTGGCAACACTCTTGTCCGTGCGCATCGTACGGCCACCAAAGCCGACCACGCGACCAGAGATATTGTGTATCGGGAACATCACGCGCTCGCGGAAACGGTCGTAGAGACGACCATCGCTCTCGCGCTTGATAGTAAGACCCGTAGCGAGCAGGAACTCCTCCTTATAGCCCGCCTTGCGAGCATCCGCAGTCATCTGGTCGCCCTTACCAGGACACATACCCAGGCCGAACTTCTCTATAGTCTTGGCACTAAAGCCACGAGCCGAAGTGAAGTAGCTCATACCCACAGGGATACCCTCCGCCTGGTCGCGGTGCATATAGTCTATAAAGTACTGCGACACCCATGAGTTGAGGGCGAACATACTCTCGCGATTGTCGTTACGGCGAATATCCTCCTCGGTCATCTCCCTCTCCTTGACCTCTATGCCATAGCGCTTTGCTACAGCCTTCAGAGCCTCGGGATAGCTGATGCCCTCGTGCTCCATAACAAAGGTTACGGCATTTCCCGCCTTACCACAGCCGAAGCACTTGAAAAGTCCCTTAGATGGCGACACGACAAAGGATGGCGTCTTCTCGTTATGAAACGGACAACACGCCTGATAGTTGGCCCCCTTGCGCTTTAGTGTGACATAATCGCCAATCACCTCCACAATATTGGCAGCCGCCATTATTCGCTCTATGACTTCTCTTTCGATCACTAGGTATGTTCTATAAATTAGGACAGAAGTTAATCACAGTAGGAACTTAATTTCGGTCGCTTTGGACTCTATTTTGGCATATTGTTCATTTTTACTCGGTTACAATAGGCTATTGCGTCCTCATAAAAAATAGCAATCTGCTCAAAATATAGTTCCAAATCGCCACGACCTAATTTATAGAACCTACCTAATCTGCAAAATTAGTAAAACAAATTGAGAATTGAAAATTAAAGATTAGAAATTAGAGGATATAGGCTGACAAACAACAAGGGTGACAAAGATTACTCTTCAATCACCCTTGCTGTTAATGGTTGATTATAGTGCTACCAAACCTCTGTAACCTTATACTCCTGAGGAGCGGCGAGGCGATAGTCGTTATTCTCAATAACATTATCGCAGGTATACTTGCGGCCCTTATCGTCGGTAACCACAACCTTAACCTTTGCGTTAGGGTTTTTGAGGGTGTAGATATACATGTGGTGGCAAGGCGAGCAGTAGTTCTTGCGGGTGCTACCCTTCTTATGACCACGGCCTACAACACCAGTATGGTAGCCGATAGCCCACCAGTCCTTGCTTGAGGTGAGGGATGGGTGCTCGTCGCCACGGAATGGAGATGCCTTCATCAGCTGCATATCGCCAGAGTACTTGCCATCCTCGTAGAGCTCAATCTTCCAATCCTTATCTGCAAACCATACATTTGCTAAAATCTTATCTGCGCCAAATGGGAGTGTTGGCTGCTCGTGCTTACCACCAAACTGTGCATTACCGCGGTAGAGACGCAGCTGGTAGTCAAGGTCAAAGCCAGTACTCTTATAGCGGTGATCTACAACCTGATTATCCACGATGTCAAACAGCCCATAGCCGTTAGGTGTGCCGTCGCCATTGTTGCGGCTCCACCACCAGCAGCCCGATGCAGCGCCGAGGATATACTCGTGGATGCCATTCTTGTGGGTAAAGCGGCGGGTGTAGTGGGTGTGACCCGACATAATCTTGCTATTTGCAAACTCGGAGAGCATAGAGAGCACAGCCTGCACATTCTTACTCTTGCGCATATGCTCCAGCGGAATGTGTACGCAGAGGATAACCAGCTTATCCTTAGATACATAGCTCAAGTCCTTGCGCAGCCACTCTACCTGACGGTCGGTAAAGTCGCCGTGGTACTTCTTGAAGTTGGCAATGTCGTCGTAGACAATATCGTTCATAGATACGATATGCACATCGCCGCGATTCCAAGAGTAGTCTATAGGACCAAATGTAGCCTCAAACATACGCTGCATACGCACCGTAGGAGTAGAGTTGCGCTTGCCCGTAGCCACAGGTTCGTAGTCGCAGTCGTGGTTTCCGATGGTCTGGAACATAGGCATACCGATATTCTCGGCACGCATCTCCTCCTTAATCATCGGCATAAGGTAGTTTGCGTTGCGTGGACCCTCGGAGTAGACAATATCGCCCAGTGATACGGCATAGCAAGGGGTCTTGGTCTTCTTTGCGGTCTTCTTGAGGTCTGGCGCAGTCTCCGAGTGGAAACGGTATACATGGCGCAGGTTCTGGCACTGCGGGTCGGCAACCATCACAAGGCGGAACTTACGCTCCTTGCCACCCTTAAGTGGCTGAAGAACAAAGTCGTAGACCTTGTCGTCGGTGAGCTTCTTGTAGAAGCAAGGGTGACCCTGACGCAGTGGCACGCGATACTCTGCCGGCAGTGAGTAGTAGACATAGGCTGCCTCCTCGTGGCGGTTGAATGAGTAGCGACCCTCAGCGTCGGTGGCAACTACGGTATGGCCGTCTGTAACCACTACGCCCGCGATAGGTGCGCCGTCGGTCGTGCGGATAGTACCCGACACATCGGCTGTCTGCGCTGTTGCTGCGGCAGCGATACCGAGCACAGCGACGAGTGAAAGAATCAGTTTTTTCATTTTAGTCTATCTTTTAGTTTGTTGTATTCTACTTTGCTAACTATGCGATAATGAGGATTATACGCCTTGTTATACTTGCGACTGTGGTGCAGGGCATAGTCTCCGCCCTCAAGCATCGCAGCTATAGATGTAGAGTCCTGCTCAAAATCGGCGAGGTTTGGCGAACAGACCCTCACTGCGCGGGCGATGCTCTGCCACTCCGTCTTCCAGCGCTCAATATCCTCGGCAGTAACCTCAAAGGCACTTGCCCTGAATGCCGCGGCAAGCTCTGCAGCCGAAATCTTGCCCTCCTTTACCGCCTTGAGGTTTATGCGGACAAACTCTCCGCGCCACCCGCACGGCTCATAGTACGCCTGCTCAAAAGCCTCAGCACTACTGACCTCGGCGGTGATATAACTCTCCACGCGCTTGGCATCCGATAGTGCGTGCGCCACGCCGAAACGATCCTGAAAGCAACTCTTGTAGATATCCTGCAGCGTCGCCTCGGGATGGGTCGTAAGGATGCGCTCTACGGCAGCGAGCTGTGCTCTTCAGTCTATATTTACCAGCTCGTAGCTCTTAGAGCCCAAGCCAATCTTTTCGGCATAGTCTACGATATGCGTGCCGTGCTTTGAGGCTATACGCTCAAGCAGTGGACCATTATCGTTACCCTCGCTCGGCTTGATGTTGAATACGATGTCAAGGCACGCCTGATCAAGGGCTACAGGGTCTGTAGAGGCGAGGATACCAACATCCTTGAGCAGTGGGTCTGCAGGGTGAGCATCGCAGTCGCAATCTATAGACATATTGTTCATCACATTGATGTAGATGATGCGCTCGCCGCCACCGAAGTAGTCGTGCACAGACTGCGCTGCAGCAGCCATAGACTCCAGGAAGCCAATCTGGTCGTCGGTGTAGCTCCAAATCTTTGCCACCTCGGCGTTGCGACCTGCCGAGTGGATATACGCCTTGCCGCTTGACGATGCGTTGCCGATAGACTGATTCTTCAGCACACCGCCGAAGCCACCCATTGCGTGACCCTTGAAGTGGGCAAGGTTAATCATAAAGTCGTAGTTTGCGAGGTTTTTGCCCACGATGTTGTACTTGATGTGGGTGGTATCCTTTACAGGAATCCTAATCTCGCCCTCCGCATCCATAATATCTACATCGGCGATGTCAAAGAAGCCGTGCTCGCGTGCAGCCTCAAGGTGCGCCTCGGTTGTATTACGACGACCCGCGTAGGCTGTGTTGCACTCTACAATGGTTCCATTAACCTTCTGCACAAGGTTCTTGATAAGTGCAGGCTTGAGGTAGTTCTTACCCCCAGGCTCGCCGGTGCTAATCTTCACCGCCACATTGCCCTTTGCCTCTACACCCAGCGCCTCATATACACGCACCAACCCCTCTGCCGAGATGTCGGTTGTCATATATACCTTCGGCTCACTCTTCTCCACCTCCGCACTGCATCCACACAGTGCCACAAGTGCCATAGTCGCAAAAATAAACTTTTTCATCTTAGGTTATGTTTTTAGTTTTTGTCCCTTGTACTGCGTTAGCCGTACTGCGTAGCAAATCACCGCACCTACATCCTTGCACCTCGGAGCAGAAATGGTCTAACTTGGTTAGAGCTTTTCTGCGACTAAGCCTCCCTTTTTCAAAGGGAGGTTTGGAGGGGAATGTCAATACTACGACGCCTCCGTAGGAGGTGTCGCTGCAAAATAGTAGAGGCTCTACTATTTTGCAGCGCGCTTGCGGTCTACTTCGTTCAGAAGGATTTTGCGCAGGCGCATAGCCTTAGGGGTTACCTCTACATACTCGTCCTCCTTGATGTACTCCAGCGCCTCCTCAAGCGAGAAGATCTTTGGAGGGGCGATAGATGCCTTCTCGTCAGAGCCCGAGGCACGCATATTGGTCAGCTGCTTTGCCTTGGTGACATTTACGGTAATATCGTTGCTACGGGTATGCTCGCCGATAACCTGACCCATATAGACATCCTCCATAGGCGAGATGAAGAAGCGACCGCGGTCCTGCAGCTTATCTATAGAGTAGGCGTAGGCAGTACCCGTTTCCGAGGCGATGATAGAGCCATTTGTGCGCATCTCAATATCGCCCACATAAGGTTCAAAGCCCCTGAGGCGGTGCGACATAATAGCCTCGCCAGCCGTTGCGGTGAGCATATTTGAGCGCAGACCGATAATTCCGCGCGAAGGGATATCAAACTCCAGTCGGGTGCGACCATTGTTAGACTCCATATTTGTCAGCACGCCCTTACGACGGGTGGAGAGCTCAATGACAGTACCTGCAACCTCGTCTGGGCAGTCGATAGTCATCTCCTCAATAGGCTCGCACTTCACGCCGTCAATATGCTTGATGATAACCTTCGGCTGACCCACCTGCAGCTCGTAGCCCTCGCGGCGCATGGTCTCAATGAGCACCGAGAGGTGCAGCACGCCACGGCCGTAGACGATAAACGAGTCGGCATTCTGCCCCGGCTCTACGCGCAGGGCGAGGTTCTTCTCAAGCTCGTGGTCAAGACGCTCCTTGATATGGCGCGAGGTGACATACTTGCCATCCTTGCCGAAGAATGGGGAGTTGTTGATTGTAAAGAGCATAGACATCGTAGGCTCGTCAATCTTGATTGGTGGCAGTGGCTCGGGATTCTCAGCGTCGCAGATGGTATCGCCAATCTCAAAGCCCTCAATACCTACAAGGGCGCAAATCTCGCCACACTCCACGCGCTCAACCTTCTTCTTGCCCAGACCCTCAAAGACCATCAGCTCCTTGATTTTGGTCTTGACCTTAGTCACTCCGTCGCGCTTTGCGAGGGTTACGGTCTGACCCGATACGAGGCTTCCGCGCGTGAGCTTACCCACGGCGATACGACCGATATATGAGGAGTACTCCAGCGAGGTGATAAGCATCTGAGGCGTACCCTCAGCCACCTGAGGCTCCGGAATCTCGTCAATAATAGCATCCAAGAGCGGCTGTATGGAGTCAGTAGGCTCGTTCCATTTGTGGGACATCCAGCCCTGCTTTGCCGAGCCGTAGATGGTCTTGTAGTCCAGCTGCTCCTCGGTAGCATCAAGGGTGAACATAAGGTCAAAGACCTGCTCGTTCACAACCTCTGGGCGGCAGTTTGGCTTGTCTACCTTATTGATTACAACGATAGGCTTCTTGCCCAACATCAGCGCCTTCTGGAGCACAAAGCGGGTCTGCGGCATAGTGCCCTCAAAGGCATCTACAAGCAGCAGCACGCCGTCGCACATATTGAGCACACGCTCCACCTCACCACCAAAGTCGGCGTGACCCGGGGTATCAATGATGTTGATTTTGTAATCTTTGTATATTACCGAGACATTTTTTGAGAGAATGGTAATGCCTCGCTCACGCTCAAGGTCGTTATTATCAAGGACAAGCTCGCCCGTCTTAGAGGCCTCGCGGAGCAGATTTCCTGCTATAATCATCTTATCTACCATCGTAGTCTTTCCGTGGTCTACATGGGCGATGATTGCGATATTTCGTAATTTTTGCATACAATAGGTATGTTCTATAAATTAGTAATATGTTATTCCTGCTTTAAGTAAACTCTATCGCGGTCGCTTTTGGGACTATTTTGGTCTATTTCGCATCTTTTCGCAGTTACAATAGGCTATTGCGCCCTTAAAAGAGATGCAAAATAGCCTCAAAATATCCTCCAAAATCGCCTCGCCCTAATTTATAGAACCTACCTATAGCATTTTTAACGCACAAAGGTAGTGATTTTCTCTGAAAAAGTATTATTTTTGTAAGCCAATTTAACATTATAGTCTATGGATGTAGTTGCAAATAGCACTGTATATATGGGTCGTGTGGCGGAGTTATTGCCCCAGCTGCTACCTGAGCGGAGGGTGATAGTTATTACCGATAGTAATATTGACCGTTGCCACCGCGCCCTGATTTCGTCATACGAACATATCGTTATCGGTCTGGGTGAGCAGGCGAAGAGCTTTGCTACGCTGGAGCGTATATATGCGCAGCTGATGGATATGTCTGCCGATAGGAGCACCTTCCTACTCGGTATCGGTGGCGGCATTGTTACCGACATTACGGGCTTTGTGGCTACGACATATATGCGCGGAGTGGAGTTCGGCTTTATCCCCACCACGCTCCTTGCGCAGGTAGATGCCTCGGTAGGCGGGAAGAATGGCGTCAATGTGGGCGGATATAAGAATATGGTGGGTACATTCTCCCAGCCAAACTTCGTTATCTGCGATGTAGCGATGCTCAGCACACTCTCAGACAGGGAGTTCCGCGCAGGTCTTGCCGAGGTTATCAAGGCGGCAGTAATTGCCGACGCCGAGCTCTTTAACACGCTGGAGCATAGCGACTTTGAGGCGCTGAGGAGCAACACTACCCTACTGCAGCAGATTGTGGAGGCGGCGCTGAAGGTCAAGATAGATATTGTCGCTCAGGACGAGCGCGAGAAGGGATTGCGCCGCGTGCTGAACCTCGGGCATACAATCGGGCACGCTATAGAGAAGTGCGCGAAGGGTTACAACCACGGCGAGGCTGTAGCGGCAGGTATGGCGTGCGCTACAGATGTGGCTGTGGGTCAAGGTATGCTTACGGCTGAGGATGGCGAGCGCATAAAGGCGCTCTGTGTTCGCTACGGGCTACCTACGGCACTACCTGAGGGTGGCATTGCCCCACTGCTCAAGGCTACGCGCAAGGATAAGAAGCGCGAGGGCGACAGTCTGCATCTGATACTACCAACGGCTATCGGCGAGGTGGTAGATAAGCAGCTGACTTTTAACGAGATAGAGAAAATTTTTACCAAAAAGAGTATGATAAAGGGTCTTATTTTTGACATGGATGGCACGCTGATTCAGAATATGCCATACCACATGCGCGCATTTGATGTTCAGGCGGAGCGTCACGGCTACACGCTCACCCAGCCTGTATCCAACAAGTTCTATGGTCGTCACAACGACGAGATTTTCCTCAATGTCGTTGAGCCGTGGGTAGTGGAGAAGTTCGGGCTTCAGTTCCTCTCGGAGGAGAAGGAGTCTATCTACCGCGAGCTCTATGCAGGCCATGTGGCTCTGACAGAGGGACTTGACGCACTGCTTGCCGACGCTAAGGCGAAGGGCGTTAAGTGCTATGTCGGCTCGGCAGCACCGAGGGTAAATGCGGAGTTTGTCTGGGGCGAGGGTCAGCTTGACAGCAAGCTGGACGGCTATGTTTGCGGCGACGATGTTGTGAACTTCAAGCCACACCCAGAGATATTCCTCACCAGCTGCGAGCGCATGGGTCTTAAGCCTGAGGAGTGCGTGGTCTTTGAGGATGCAATTTCGGGCATCAATGCGGGCCTTGCAGCGGGTTGTAAGGTGGTTGCGCTCTCAACAACAGCTACGCCAGAGGATTTGGCAGTAGATGGTCTGGAGCATATCGTACCTAACTTTGAGGGTATGACCATAGAGAGCCTTGAGGCGATGTTTAGTAAATAATAGTACTATGTCAGATTTTAGAAACGGACGCAGAACGGAGTCCGACAGCGAGTTTGAGAATAGGATACGCCCGCAGGAGCTTGAGCAGTTCTCAGGTCAGGACAAGACCGTAGACAACCTCAAGGTCTTTATCAAGGCGGCACTTATGCGTGGCGACTCGCTTGACCATGTGCTACTGCACGGACCTCCGGGACTGGGCAAGACCACCCTTGCCAACATTATTGCCAACGAGATGGGTGCGCAGATGAAGGTCACCTCGGGTCCTGTGCTGGATAAGCCGGGCGACCTTGCAGGTCTGCTGACAAACCTCTCGGAGGGCGATGTGCTCTTCATTGACGAGATTCACCGTCTGAGCCCTATAGTGGAGGAGTACCTCTACTCGGCGATGGAGGACTTTAAGATTGATATTGTGCTGGACAAGGGTCCGTCGGCTCGCTCTATACAGATTGAGCTTGCCCCCTTTACCCTTATCGGCGCAACGACACGCAGCGGACTGCTCACCTCTCCCCTGCGCGCTCGCTTTGGCATAACCTGCCACCTGGAGTACTACGACGCCCCAGTGCTTAACCGCATTGTCAAGCGCTCGGCATCTATCCTCGGCATATCTATAGACGACGATGCCGCTACAGAGCTTGCCCTGCGCTCGCGTGGCACCCCGCGTATTGCCAACGCACTGCTGCGCCGCGTGCGCGACTTTGCGATGGTCAAGGGCGAGGGACATATAGACCTTGAGATTACCCGTATGGCTCTTGGTGCGCTCAATATTGACTCGCGCGGCCTTGACCAGATGGATAACAAGATACTCTCCACCATCATCGCCAAGTTCGGCGGTGGCCCTGTGGGACTGAACACCATAGCCACAGCCGTCAGCGAGGAGGCGGGTACACTTGAGGAGGTCTACGAGCCGTTCCTTATCAAGGAGGGTTTCCTAAAGCGCACTCCGCGCGGTCGTGAGGTTACCGAGCTGGCATACAAGCACTTAGGACTTATGCCCGATGTAAAAGACGGCGAGCTATTCTAAGGCTCAGCACCGCGAATACCACCATAGAGAGGTCTGACATTTGCAGACCTCTCTATTTTTATCCCCGCACAGTTTGTAGGTTTGAGATAAATTTACTATATTTGCTTTTTAATTAAGGCGTATGGTCCCGTAGTTCAATGGATAGAATATAAGATTCCGGTTCTTACGATAGCGGTTCGAATCCGCTCGGGATCACTCTTATAAACAGAGGTGCGAAAAAATTGAATGTACAGATAACGAGTGAATAAAACCTTAAAACTTAAAGATATGATTATTAAGACCAAAGAGAGTGCATCGTGGCTTATTGGCTCAGTAGCAGGAGTTTGTACCGCTGTGGCGATGGCAGCCGTAGGGGTAACCTGGTGGGTAGTGCTTATTGCGGCGGCGTTGGTATTTGTCGGAGTATCGCTATTTGCGCTATGGATGATTGTGAAGTATGTAGCCTACAAGCTACGCCCGATATACTCTATGGTGCTCTCGCGCGACATTCACACGGGTGACATTGCCGAGCAGCTCAAGGACCGCAAGGTGGACGATGTATCTGCCGACCTGAGCTCTTGGGCTGAGGATAACGACCGCGAGATTGCCCGTCTGAAGGAGGCGGAGAAGTTCCGCAAGCAGTACTTAGGCAATGTTGCGCACGAGCTCAAGACCCCGATTTTCAACATCCAGGGTTACATCAGCACCCTACTGGACGGCGGTCTGGAGGATGAGGTTGTAAACCGCAAGTATCTGGAGCGTGCCGAGCGCAGCGTGGAGCGTATGATTAACATCCTGGGCGACCTTGACACCATATCCCGCTTAGACAGCGATATGAACCAGATGCGTGCCGAGAGCTTTGATATGGTAGCGCTCTGCAAGGAGATTGCCGAGCAGACCGAGATAGAGGCCTCCAAGCGCGATATAACCATCACTGTCAAGGGTGCAGACAGCCTGCCTTCGCGCTGCTGGGTATCGGCAGATAAGTTCTACATCGGTCAGGTGCTGGAGAACTTGATAGTAAACTCTATTCGCTACGGCAAGGATGGCGGTACTACAAAGATTACCTGCCGCGATATGCTTGACAAGGTGCTTGTAGAGGTTGAGGACGACGGCATCGGCATCGCCAAGAGCGACCTACCACGCCTATTTGAGCGCTTCTACCGCACAGACAAGGGTCGCTCGCGCGAGCAGGGCGGCACAGGTCTGGGTCTGGCTATTGTGAAGCACATTATTGAGAATCACGGCGAGAAGGTCTCTGTGCGTAGCGAGCTGGGCAAGGGTAGCACATTTACATTCACACTGCCAAAGGTGCAGTTATAATAGATTTAGGTTATGACAGATTTGTTATCGGTAGTTTGGGACTTTAACCCCGTATTGGTAAACATTGGCGGCTTTGAGATACGCTACTACTCGCTGATGTGGGCGGCGGCGTTGCTTGTCGGTGCGTGGATATTCAGTTACTTCTGCAAGCGAGAAGGAAAGAGTCAGGAACTTGCAGACTCGGCATTCCTCTACATCGCCTTGGGCACGATGATAGGTGCTCGCGTGGGTCACTGTCTATTCTATGAGCCTGAGTACTACCTACTTAAGCCGTGGGCAATAATCACAGAGATTCGCGATGGCGGACTGGCAAGCCACGGCGCAACTATCGGTATCATCCTTGCGATATGGCTCTGCTCGCGCAAGAATAAGGTCTCTACGATATGGATGACCGACCGTCTGGGTGTTATCGCCCCAATAAGCGGTGCGCTTATCCGCTTCGGCAACCTCTTCAACTCCGAGATTATCGGTCACCAGACAGATATGCCGTGGGGCTTTAAGTTTATGCGTCTGCATCGCGGTATTCCTGTGGAGCAGGTGCCAGCGTGTCACCCTACGCAGCTCTACGAGGCGATATGTTACATCGCAACCTTCCTACTACTCTGGTGGATGTACCACAAGACCGAGGCTCCGCGTCGTCGCGGTATGATGTTCGGCGTGGCACTTATCGGTATCTTCCTGACACGATTCTTCATTGAGTTCGTCAAGGTAAATCAGGTGGCTTTTGAGCAGGGTATGACCCTCAATATGGGTCAGTGGCTCAGCATTCCATTTATCCTTATCGGCATCGGCTCGGTGTGGTACTCACTCTCGCGCCCGGCTGTTGTGGATGATACAAACAAGAGTAAGACAAACGCAAAAAAGAGATAAGCTATGATTACACAGGTAAACAAACTAATCTATAACACCCTCTGCAAGGGCAACGATGTGGCTCTGCCCACTATCGGCTCGCTTGTTGTTCGCCGTAGTGCCCCCGTGGCTAAGGGTAAGAGTGGCTTCGCCGCTCCGCAGCGCAGCGTAACATTTACGGGCGAGCAGCGCGGAGTGAGCGTTGTGGCCCTTATTGCTCAGACGGCTGGCGTGGAGAATAGTCGCGCCGAGGAGATTTACGAGCAGTGGTTAGAGAGCGTCAAGGGCGAGGATAAGGTCGCTATTGAGGGGGTGGGAACTATCGCAAACCGTACCTTTACTGCCGACGAGGCACTGCTCTCGGCACTCAACCCAGAGCTCGGTATAGCCGTGGCTCCGAAGGCTAAGGGTTGCAATCGCACCCTTGTCGTGGTGCTTGCTGTGCTGCTTGCTCTCGCACTGGCGGCTGTGGCATACCTGCTACTCAAAGATTGCAAGTGCTCTCAGACCGCAGAGCCTGCACAGAGCGTGGAGATGGCACCTGCGCCAGAGGCTGTACCTGCCGTAGAGCCTGAGACTCTGCCAGCACCCGCTCCTGCACCAGTTGTAGAGGAGGGCGTGGAGCGCATGGAGAAGGGCGGAAACTACCTGGTTTGGGGCGTCTTCTCAGATAAGGCTAACGCGTTGAGATACAAGAAGTTGATTGAGAGCAGACATAGCAGCCTGAACTGCACCATCTACCACCATAAGGATGATACTATGTACCTGCTTGCTATCTGCCAGTGCCCTACCCGCATGGCTTGCCTTGAGCGTAAGTGGGAGCTGCAGGAGATAGATGGTCTGTTTGACGATATGTGGATTTTCACAAATAAATAATGAGCCTTACATCGCTGATAACCAAGGCGATAGACTCGCTATACATCCCCATAGTGGAGCGATTTGTCTCACGGCAAATATTCCGCTATGGGGCTTGTGGTGTAGTGAATATGTGCTTAGATGCGCTCTGGTACTTTGTAATATACCACTTTATCGTGGCTAAGCAGTTCGTGGACCTGGGTTTTGTGACAATCTCGCCACACATTCTGTCGCTTATTATCGTCTTTCCGATAACCTTCTTTACGGGTTTTTGGCTCAACCGCAATGTCGCCTTCCGCACAACCCATATCTCGGGCACCGCGCAGCTACTCAAGTACCTGCTTACCGTCTGCGGCTCGCTGATGGTGAACTATGTGGCTATGAAGCTGCTCGTTGAGCACCTCCACATCTGGGCCACCCCCTCCAAGGTCCTCACAACGGTCATCTGCACCCTCTACAGCTACCTAACCTCCCGCTACTTCACATTCCGAGGATAGGAACAGCGCCGATTTACCACTGCCATAATTTATTATCATAGAATTGTACCCTGGCAATATCTTGCACAGCCTAATTTGTTGTCAAAAGGTAGTAGTTGCCACGCTCGGGTAAAAAAACAGCGAAGGGCTGTACTAAAGCGTACTGCCCTTTGCTGTTTATTTTAGCTAGCGGCAGCAAATGCTGCCTTTTCACAACAAATTACTTGAAGTAGCGGTGGTACAAACCCTCAAACCCTCTACCATGACGAGCCTCATCCTTTGCCATCTCATGAACGGTGTCGTGAACGGCGTCGAGGTTCTGCTCTTTTGCGAGGCGAGCGAGGCGGAACTTGTCATCGCAAGCGCCAGACTCGGCGTTCATACGCTTGAAGAGGTTGGTCTTGGTGTCCCAAACGACCTCACCGAGGAGCTCTGCGAACTTTGCAGCGTGCTCTGCCTCCTCCCAAGCGTAGCGCTTGAATGCCTCGGCAATCTCTGGATAGCCCTCGCGGTCTGCCTGACGGCTCATGGCAAGGTACATACCCACCTCTGTGCACTCGCCCATAAAGTGGTTCTTAAGACCCTCAAGAAGCTCAGGGCTTGAGCCAAGGCCATCGCCGAGAACATGCTCGGTAACGAACTCAAGGTTACCGCTCTGCTCCTCTATCTCAACAAACTTATCTGCAGGGACCTTGCAAAGAGGACAACGCTCTGGAGCCTCATTTCCCTCGTGAATATAACCGCAAACTGTACAACGAAATTTCTTAGCCATAGTTTTAATATTTTTAATAGTTTTACATTTGTTTTATTTTCCTACTGCAAAGGTAAATACTATTTATGAAATATCAAAATTCTTTTTTCTTATAGCAAAATAAGTTTTACCTATCCGAGCATCTGCATCAGCACCTGCTCAATTTGCGGGATAGAGGTAGAGTCCTTGACAAGGACGGTTTTATCCCTATCCAGCAGGTAGAGGGCGGGGATAGCGCGCAGGTCGTAGGTGCGGTTAGACTCAACCTTGCAACCCTTATCGTAGCCATTTATCCACCCCTTTGGCAGTGGGTGTGCGCGCCAGAGGGTCAGGTCCTCGTCGGGATAGAGGGCAACGACCTTAAGGCGGCGGTCGGCGATGAGCTGGCTGATGAGCTGAGAGGACTCTATCTGCTGCTGGATATCGCGGCACATTGGGCAACCAGGGTTATTTATATATATAAGTATATAGTCGGCAGCAACGGAGTAGAGGTTTGAAGTGCGACCCGAGGCTGTGGTATATCTGAAGTCGTTAGCCTTGTGCATAATACGATTCTGCGAGGCGAGCTGCAGGTCGTACTCGGGCACCATCTTCTCGTACTCGTCGTAGAAAGGGGCGGCAAGCTGCGCCTCAAGGACGGGGATATAGAGCTCGTCGCTACGCAGTGGCGAGTTGGGGTCGTGGAACAGTCGCTCGGACATAGAGACGAAGTAGTCCAGCATCTTACGCGACACGGAGGCCCTGCTCATCAGCTTTGCCACCGGAGCACCGTTATAAGGGCCTACATAGGTGGCGATATACTCGGCGTAGGTGCGCATCATCTCGGTGCTATCCAAGCGCCCAATAAGCAGTGTATCGGCGAAGTCAAAGCGGTCCCAGAAGTGCTCTGCCATATAGGCGAACTGGTCCTCGGGCGTTGCCTGCATAGGTGGCAGCACGCGAGGGAAGTGTTTGCTCTGCGCCTTACTATCGCCATTTGTAGCCTTGCGAGGAGCATTACCACAAGCGACAGAGAGCAGCAGCGTTACGATTAAGAGGATGTTTTTCATAATATAAAAAAGGGTGACTTAAAATTTGTCACCCATAAAATTGTTAAAACTTGTATAAGGAGAGGGATTTCAAGGCTTGCGAAATCCGAAAAAACCGGAGCATACTAAGCGTATGTGAGGATTTTGAGGATAAGCGTAACGCAGAAATCACCTCATTAGGCAAGTTTTTACTTAAGGTTCTCAAGTGCACCCTTAGCAGCCTCAACACTATTACCAGCAACAACCTTCTGCAGGTAAGATACAGCCTTATCCTTAAGAGCTGCGTCCTTGTTACCGCCAGCGTTGTACTTAGCGTTGTAAGCAGCACCGATGATGAAGTAAACATCGCTCTTCTCCTCCTCGGTAGCCTGTACTGCTGCTGCGTTCTCGCCAAGCTCAATAACCTTGTCGTACTCCTTCTTATTGTTGTAAGCCTGGAGACGAATCTTCTCTGCCAGAGCAGATGCAGGGTCGGTTGCGAGCATAGAGTCAGCCATAGCGATGATACCATCCTGATCGCCAGCCTGCTGGAGGCGAGCAACCTCGTTGTTGGTATACATAGCCATCTTCTCCTTAGCCTCAGCGATAGCGTCAGCATACTTTGTTGCGTTCATGCCGCAGATGTTAGTACAAACATCCATACCCTTCTGGTACTCGCCGAGCTTGAAGTAACTCTCAGCAAGGAAGAGTGCCATCTCGGTATTGCGCTTGTTAGCAGCATAACCCTTCTCAAATACAGCTACAGCAGCGGTGTAGTCGCCAGCGTTGAACGCCTCGCCACCCTGTGCCTGGTAAACCTTTGCAAGAACCTGGTTTGCCTTGAGTTTTGCAGTAGTATCGCCCCAAAGCTCAGCCTTCTCAGCTGCGGTAGAGAGCTGCTTTATAGCCTCGTCCCACTTCTTTGCACCTGCAGCACGAAGACCCAGACGCTGGTAGCAGGTAGGGATATACTTCTTTGCAGTAGCAACGCAGCTAAGAACATTGCTATCCTCAGAATCCATGCCACCCTTAACTACAGCCTCAAAGTTCTCCAAAGCCTTTGACCAATCCTTAGCCTGGAGGGCAGCTGCAGCCTCATTGTACTTTGCGGTAATCTCACTTGCACTCTGTGCTGATACCATTGCAAAAGAGAAGAGAGCAACGGCCATCAAAACAAATTTTTTCATAATAGTAATTCTGTGAATTTATTAAGTTTTAGTTAATTTTTTTCTACAAGCGACAAAGGTAAGGTTTTTACCTTAACTTTGCAAAAAAATCGGTCATAAGTTTCTCACACTCTGCAGCAAGCACCCCTGAAACGACCTCTGTGCGGGGATGAAGCAGAGCATTTCCAAAGCGGGCATATCCACGCTTGGGGTCAGCAGCTCCATAGACGATGCGCCCAATTTGACTCCACGCCAAGGCTCCAGCGCACATAACACACGGCTCTACGGTCACATAGAGGGTACAGTCCTGCAGATACTTTCCCCCGAATGTAGATGCTGCAGCAGTAATCGCCTGCATCTCGGCGTGTGCCGTAACATCGGTGAGAGTCTCTACTAAATTGTGCGCCCGAGCAATCACTTTTCCGCCAGAAACTATCACCGCGCCGACAGGTACCTCGTCACTATCAAACGCCTTCTGAGCCTCAATTATTGCCAAACGCATATATTTTTCATCTATTTGGAGCTTGCTATCCATATTTTTTATATCTTTGTGGGTTAAAACACTGCAAAGATAGTAAAAGTAATATAATTTCAGATAAAACTTATGTATAGAAGTCACACTTGCGGAGAACTTCGTGCCGCAAATATCAATCAGACCGTTACGCTGGCGGGTTGGGTGCAGAAGGTGCGCAACCTCGGAGCAATGGCATTTATTGACCTGCGTGATCGCTATGGTATCACCCAGATTGTTGTTGAGGAGGGCTCAAACGAGCAGACCAAGGCTGCAGCAGCACGCTTAGGTCGTGAGTTTGTAATTCAGGTTACTGGTCGCGTTATTGAGCGCAGTAGCAAGAACCCTAAGATGGAGACTGGCGATATTGAGGTGGTTGCAGAGTCTATCAACATCCTCACCGAGGCTGTTACCCCTCCATTTACCATTGAGGAGAACTCTGACGGTGGCGACGACCTTCGTATGAAGTACCGCTACCTTGACCTGCGCCGTCCACCACTTCAGCGCAATATGATTCTGCGTCACAAGATGGCTCAGGAGATTCGTCGCTTCCTTGATAGCGAGGGATTCCTTGAGATTGAGACCCCATATCTTATCAAGTCTACCCCAGAGGGTGCGCGCGACTTTATCGTGCCAAGCCGTATGAACCCTAACGAGTTCTACGCCCTGCCACAGTCGCCACAGACCCTCAAGCAGCTGCTTATGGTTGCGGGCTACGACCGCTACTTCCAGATTGTGCGTTGCTTCCGCGACGAGGACCTGCGTGCAGACCGTCAGCCAGAGTTTACGCAGATTGACTGCGAGATGGCTTTCGTGGAGCAGGAGGATGTACTCTCAATCTTTGAGCGCTGGGCAAAGCATATGTTCAAGAGCGTGCTGGGCATTGAGTTCAACGAGCCTCTGCGCCGTATGCCGTGGATTGAGGCTATGGAGAAGTATGGTTCCGACAAGCCAGACCTCCGCTTCGGTATGGAGTTCGCAGACATTACCGACCTTGCACACGGACACAACTTTGCCGTATTTGACGATCAGGAGTATGTCGTAGGTTTCGCCGCTACTGGCTGTGCAACATATACCCGCAAGCAGATTGACGCCCTGACAGAGTTCGTTAAGCGCCCACAGGTAGGTGCTAAGGGTCTGGTATGGATTCGTCTGGAGCAGGGTGGCGGCATCAAGTCGTCGGTAGATAAGTTCTTTGACGAGGCATCCCTGCGCGCTATCGCTGAGCGTCTGGGTGCTAAGGAGGGCGATTTGTGCCTTGTGATGTGTGGCAAGAAGTTCAAGGTGCTCACACAGCTCTGCACACTGCGTCTTGAGGTTGCTGAGCAGCTCGGCCTGCGCGACCCTAAGAAGTTCGCTCCACTGTGGGTTATCGACTTCCCAATGTTTGAGTGGGACGAGGAGACAGAGCGCTTCTACGCTATGCACCACCCATTCACCTCTCCAAAGCCTGAGGATGCTCAGTATCTGGAGACCGACCCAGGTCGTGTTCGCGCAAATGCTTACGACTTTGTCTGCAACGGCACAGAGCTCGGTGGCGGTAGTATCCGTATCCACGACGCACAGCTGCAGCAGACCATCTTCCGCTGCCTCGGCTTTACTCCAGAGCAGGCGGAGGCTCAGTTCGGCTTCCTTATCAACGCCTTCAAGTACGGTGCACCACCACACGGAGGTCTGGCATTCGGTTTTGACCGTCTCTGCTCTCTGTTCGGTGGCTCGGAGTCTATCCGCGACTACATCGCCTTCCCTAAGAACAACGCAGGTCGCGATGTAATGCTTGACGGTCCATCTCCAGTAGCCCCAGAGCAGCTTGAGGAGCTCTACCTCTCGCTCGTAAAGCCTGAGTAGAGTGCATATTGCAAAAAAACAATAGAGTTGGTGCACTGCCAACTCTATTTGTTATAATTCATATTCTGACAACAATCTGTGCGACAATTTGTTGTCAGAGTGGTGCAGTTACCACGCTGTCCAGGCGAGCAAGGCAGGAGCATACTAAGGCGTATGTGACAGTCTTGTGAGATGCAGACAAGGCAGTAAATGCGCCACTATCACAACAAATTATTATGAAAAGTTTTTCGTTAATGTCAATCTTCGCGGGTCTGCTTATCGGCACGGGCGGACTTGTATACCTTAGGGTCGGCGGTGTGGCTGGCGCGGTGCTCTTTGCCTTTGGACTGCTCTGCGTGGTTATGTGCGGGGCACAGCTCTTTACGGGCAAGGCGGGCTTTCTGCCATACAGAGAGTTTCCGAAGCTCATCGCTATGATTGCCCTCAATGCCGTAGGTTGCGCCATCGCTGCCCTTATAGCATCGTACTGCAGCTCCGAGGCCGTTGTGGCAAACCTCAACACCATTATTGACGCACGCCTTGCTGCCTCGTGGCATAAGCTGCTTATCACCTCGGCAGGTACGGGTATGATTATGACCCTTGCCGTCTATGGCGCACGACAGAAGCACTACCTGCCCCTGCTCTTTGGCGTGCCGGTATTCATCCTCTGCGGACTTCCGCACTGCGTTGCCGACGCCTTCTACTATGTTGCCGCCATGTTCTACGGCACCTTTGACTGGGCACTGTTCCCCGCTTGGGCTTTAGCCATCGCGGGCAACTACATCGGCTGCAACCTCCCCCGCTGGTTCATGGGAGAGAACTTTGGCTATTAGCTGTTGGCCATTGGCTATTGGCTTTTCAGAGGTGTCGCTAAAGCGACAAGAGTTTAGATTCTATTCGGGAATAGGAAAACTATACAAAAAAAGATAGTCCTCGGTTTCGGGGACTATCTTTCTTATAATAAGTGCTACTGCGTAGCCTACTTGCTGATTCGCATCATGAAGCCGCCGCCGGGAGCCATATTGATTGTAAGGCTCTTATTCTGGTCAAGGGTGAGGGTTTGGCGGACATAATCGGAGGCGATACGGTGGGAGTTTGCGCCGTCGCGGAAGAGCTCTACACTCCAAGTACCCTCGCCGAGGATCTTAGAGAGGTCAAGCTCTACGGTGCGCTTATCCCAGTTGGTCATTCCGCCCACATACCAAGTATTGCCTGCGCGGCGAGCGGTTACGACCCACTCACCAATCTTACCGTCAAGGACCACGCTCTGTTCCCAAACGGTTGGGATAGAGGCGATGAAGGCTGCGCACTCTGCCTCCTTGCGGTAAGCTGTTGGTGAGTCGCAAAGCATAGAGAGCGGCGAGAAGAATACGGAGTATGCCGCCAGCTGGTGGCAACGGGTACCCTGGCTCATAGGCTCGTTATTCACTGGGCGGTAGTTCTTGCGAGCGGCGTTACGCATCGCGCCCTGGGTATAGTCTATAGGACCTGCGACCATACGGATATACGGCATAGTTACATCGTACGCCATCTGGTCGGTATTCTCCTTGCGCCACTTCATCTGCTCCAGACCGTGCACCGCCTCAAAGTTTACTACATTTGGATATGTGCGGTTCAGACCTGTAGGCTTAGGGCAGCCATGGAAGTCTACCATCAGCTTATACTCGGCACAGCACTTAGCGGCGCGGTAGTGAAAGTCGTTCATATCCACATCATCTCTATCAAGGAAGTCAATCTTGAAGCCCTTGACGCCCATAGCTGAGTAGTGCTGACATACGCGCTCCATATCAACATCAAACGCCTTATAGCCAGCCCAGAGGATGATACCCACGCCCTTAGATGCAGCGTAGTCCACGATATGCTTCATATCAATCTGCGGAACGATGTCAAACAGGTCGTTCTTATACTTTGTAGCCCAACCCTCGTCAAGGATGACATACTCCACGCCGAAGTCGGCAGCGAAGTCGATATAGGCCTTATATGTTGCAGTATTCACACCAGCCTCAAAATCTACGCCAGAGAGTCCCCAGTGGTTCCACCACTCCCAAGCGACCTTGCCAGGCTTTACCCACGAAGCGTCTGCCACGCGGCTTGGAGATGCAAGGCGGTAGACCATATCGGTCTGTGCCAGCTCGGCATCGTTCTTGGCAACGATAACTGCGCGCCATGGGAAGGTGCGGGTGCCGCTACATACAGCCAGATAGTCGTGGCGAGCAGCTACCAAGTCCTGCAGCTTGTTGTGTCCGCCGAGCTTAATATCCTTAGCGGCAGGGGCAAAGTGACCCTTGAGTGAGGATGATTTGTCGGTATTATGGATAAACATACCCGGATAGTGCTCCACATCGCTCTCGGCGATACAAACCTTAACGCCATCTACATCCACCACGGCAGGGGTCATAGCCAGCTTGATGTCGCTAACCTCAGAGAGTGGAATATGGTTGTAGATGTTCTCAAACGAGGTGAAGTATGGGTCACGCTTTGTACCTGTAAGGTTTGCGTATGCCACCCAGCACTTATGGTCGGCAGCGAAGTTGAACTCTGCGCACTCGCTCTTGACGGTATAGTCAGCCTTCTTGGCTGTTGCAAGGCGGTAGGCAACGCCATCGTTGTATGCCCTAAACTCCACGCTGTAGCCACCCTTGAAGTCAAGTTTGAGCAGGTTGTAGTTGTCGGCAATAGTGCTGCGGAAGTAGAACGGTGCGGCGATAGTCTCGCTAACCTGCTTCTGAGTACGCTTTGCCACCTTGCAACCCTGACCCAGCACGCTGCCGTCGGTAAGATGCAGGGCGATAGCAGATGGGGCGAGCAGCTGCTTGCCATCTAATGCCACGGTGTAGCTAAGGCTACTTCCAGCAGTAACGGTAGCCGACAGATGCCCATCGGGCGAGGTCACCGTATAGACCTTATCAGCCGCAGAGGCTGAGAATAGTACGCACATTGCGCACAAGAGAGATAGTAGTTTTTTCATAGTTATGTTCATTTGTGTTTATATTAAATACAATCTTACGGCTCTTTTTCCTAAAGCATTTCAACCATAAAGATAGGCAAGAAAATGGAACTTTCCAATTTATTTACTATATTTGCATCTGATATGGCAGCACCACTTGCAGAGAGACTTCGTCCTCAACGCCTTGAGGATTATATCGGTCAGGACCACCTGGTCGGTCGGGATGGCGTGTTCCGTCGCTTTATTGAGACGAAGAATGTGCCCTCCTTTATCCTGTGGGGTCCTCCGGGGGTGGGAAAGACTACGCTGGCAAAGATTGTCGCGGCTGAGCTGGAGCGTCCATTCTACACCCTCTCGGCAGTAACTTCGGGAGTGAAGGAGGTGCGCGAGGTTATTGAGGCGGCAAAGCGTCAGCAGTTTTTCAACTCTGCCACGCCGCTACTCTTTATAGACGAGATTCACCGCTTCAACAAGTCGCAGCAGGACTCACTACTCGGCGCAGTGGAGAAGGGCGAGGTGGTGCTTATAGGCGCAACGACCGAAAACCCATCTTTTGAGGTTATCACACCACTGCTCTCTCGCTGTCAGGTCTATACCCTCAAGCCGATGGACGAGGATTGCCTTAGTCAGCTACTGGAGCGTGCCATTACTACCGACCCAGAGCTTAAGCGTCGCAACATAAAGGTCGTTCAGACCGAGGCTCTCTTTGGCTTTGCAGGTGGCGATGCGCGCAAGTTGCTCAACATATTAGACATTATTCTCAGCGCAACGGATGGCGACATAGTGATTGATAATCAGACAATTACCGACGCCCTACAGCAGAATATCGCCCTCTACGACAAGAATGGCGAGCAGCACTACGATGTAATCTCGGCATTTATCAAGTCTGTGCGAGGCTCAGACCCCAATGCGGCGATATACTACTTGGCGCGAATGTTGGAGGGTGGCGAGGAGCCTCGCTTTATCGCCCGCAGGCTGGTTATCCTCGCCTCGGAGGATATAGGTCTGGCAAATCCAAATGCGCTGCTACTTGCCAACGCCTGCTTTGATACCGTACATAAGATTGGTATGCCTGAGGCTCGCATAACACTTGCAGAGACGACGATATACCTTGCAACGAGTCAGAAGAGCAACTCCGCCTATATGGCTATAAATGAGGCTCTTGCCTTTGTACACAAGGACACAAAGCTACGCCCCGTGCCGCTTCATCTGCGTAATGCCGTAACGGGACTGATGAAGGAGGAGGGCTATGGCAAGGATTACAAATATGCACACGACTTTGAGGGCAACTTCGTTGTTCAGGAGTTTCTGCCCGAGTCGCTTAGTGGGAAGAAGTTTTACACGCCAAACACCGCCAATGCCACCGAGCAGCGTATAGCTGAGCGTATGGAGGCGCTGTGGGGCGATAAATATAAGTAATATAGTAGATTATGAAGCGATTTTTGACACTCATAGTGGCACTTGCTGCCTTTACACTCTCTGCCGTAGCGCAGACAACACACCTCTATGGCGAGAAGGATGGCGAGAAGCTCTATCTTGACCACTACCCTGCTATCGGTGTTACGGGCAGTCGCCCTTGCGTTATCTTCGCCTTTGGCGGAGCATTTGCGCGTGGAGACAAGGCGGACAAGGACTACCTACCATTCTTCAAGGCGATGACCGAGAGGGGCTACGATGTGGTATCTATAGACTACCGCAAGGTGCTGGCTAAGGGCATTGACACCAAGGGACTCAAGGGTGCGATATCAACTATGCGTCGTGCTGTGGAGTGCGCTGCCGAGGATATGCTTCTGGCTACAGCCTTTGTGCTCCAGAATGCAGAGAGGTGGAACATCAACCCGCAGCATATTGTAGCCTCAGGCTCAAGTGCGGGTGCTATAGCTGCCCTGCAGGCTGAGAATATGATATGTACTGCCGACCCTCGTGCCAAGGTGGTGGGAGAGTTTAACTATGGCGGCGTGGTTAGCTTCGCAGGTGCTATATTCTCCGTATCAGGCAAACCGAAGTGGGATGCAGAGCCATGTCCTATGCTCCTGTTCCACGGTAATGCCGACAGCAATGTTCCATACCGCAAAGCATCGGCGTTGGGTGTGGGATTCTACGGCTCGCAGTTTATCTGCAAGCAGCTGGACAAGATGGATGTTCCATACTGGTTCTACTCGGCTCAGTATCGCAACCACGCGATGGCTGGCGAGCCACTCTATGTAAATATTGAAGAGGTTACAGCCTTCATTGACCGCTGCGTGGTGAAGGGTCAGAAGTTGCATATCACACAGGAGGTTGGCGACGAGAAGTACCCTAAGACCAAGACCCGCTTTAGCGTAAAGGAGTATCTATCAACAAATTACAACAAGTAGCGCAATGAAGCGCATAGGCATCATCTCCGACACTCACGGCACCTTTGACGACCGCCTAAAGCTCTTCCTCAAGGATGTGGACGAGATTTGGCACGCGGGCGACATCGGCTCTATTGAGTGTGCAAACGAGATTGCCGCCTTCAAGCCGCTGAGGGCTGTCTATGGGAATATAGACAACAGCTCGGTGCGTTACCAATACTCGGAGTTCGCCTTCTTTGAGTGCGAGCAGGTCTCGGTGCTTATGACACACATCGGTGGCTATCCGCGCCACTACCACCCTAAGGCGCTGCAGAAGATTCAGAGCCTCAAGCCTAAGATTTTCATCGCCGGGCACTCGCATATTCTCAAGGTTATCTACGACAACATCTACGACACCCTACATATCAACCCTGGCGCTGCGGGCTGCTATGGGTTTCACAATGTCCGCACAGCTATACGCTTTACCATCGACGGCGCCGACATCCGCGATATGGAGATTGGCAACTGGGACAGGGACAAGAAGACAGCGTGGTAAACAAAAAGGTAATGATGCAAATCATTACCTTTTTGTTTAGCCATTGGCTGTTGGCTATTGGCTATTGGCTCGTCTACGACGACCCTTCCTCCTCGCGGCTCGGCATAGCAAACGAGTTTGCTCTGCTCTCGCTCCGCAGCATCGGTTAGCCTTTTAGAGGAATTTTTTATTAAGGGCTGCTAATGGTCGCGTTCCGCGACGCTACGCAGTACAAAAGTTTGCGCTATACGAACTCCACCGTCGCTCATTCTATGCACCGTCCTATTTTAGCGTCAGAGTGTGTCAGATACGGTGCATCGTGAAAAATAGCAGTCGCAGATAGTACTAAAAGCGTACAGCTGCGACTGCTATTTAAGGGATGTGCCGTAGGTGGCACGCTATCACGCTAAAATCTTCTCTATCTTATCAAGCAGTGGAGAAAAGTCCGAATGCGAGTCTGCAAAGGCATCATACGACCACTCGTTGTGTCCGCTCTGAGGGACATCGGAGATGTACTTGACGGCGAGGAGTGGGATACCTGCGGCGTAGTCGCGCACGGCGATGGCGATGGCCATAATCTCCATATCAAAGATTGCCTGCTGAGCACCGAAGCGGGTCATAATCTCGGTTGCCGAGGTGGCGTTGATGAACGAGTCGCCCGTAAACACGGTAACATCATCATCGCCCGCAAGGGTGTAAGGGTCGGTAAGCTCTGGTATAAAGCCCTCGGGGACATCGCAGTCGTGGTACACAGCCACATTTGGGGCAACAATATCGCCCTGTGTGAAGCCCAGTGAGCCAGCAGCAAAGCCGATAACAGCCACAGCATCAAACGGCTCGGAGGCCTTAGCTACTGCCGTAGCAATACCCGCAGCAGCACCTGCCTTGCCAATACCCGAACAGATAAGGGTGTAGTCGTGCTTAAGACCAACAGCGCACTCAAGCGTTGCACGCATATACTTATGCTCGCGTGTGGTTGGAGCAACAATTAGAACTCGCATAAAAGGTATGTTCTATAAATTAGTAATATGTTTTTCGCTTTTGAGTAGATTCTATTGCTGTCGCCTTAATTTATAGAACCTCCCTTAAAATCTTTATATAGTTAGACATAGCCTCGTTTGTGGCGTCAATAGCGTAGAGGTAAGGGTTACCGCACTGAATCTCGTTCAGGCCAACGATGTCGTCGGTCGTAGCGATTGGGAATACCTTATTATATACGCGCGTAAGGGCGGCAGCGATATCGGCAGCCGTAACGCTATTCATTGTAGAGAGGTAGAAGCCCGTCTGGCAACCCATCGGGCAGAAGCTGACAATAGCACTGCCGATAGTCTCGTCTAAGCGCAGGTGGTATGCCATAAGGTGCTCAATAGTGTGCACCACGCCAGCCTCAAGCGGCTTACGGTCCATAGGCGCACAGAAGCGCAGGTCCCACGACAGCACCGCGAGCTGCTCGTTAATAGTATAAGTTGAGCGGAGGTAGAGTCCCTCTCGCAGCGTACGATGATCTACATCAAACGATGAAACAACAGATTTTTTCATATTATTTTCTTCATTATTATATTCCCGACAGTACTCCATATCGTGCTCGAGTTGGGCGCGGAGCTCGGAGACGGAGTGGAACTTGCGCTCGTCGCGTATCTTCTCAAGCAGGCGAACGGTTAGGGTCTTGCCATACAGATTGCCGTGGAAGTCAAAGACATGGGTCTCAAGCCAGCGGCCCGTGCTATCTACCGAGGGGCGGACACCGACATTGGACATAGCCTGGTAAACCCTGCCGTCTATGGTTATCTGCGAGCGATAGACGCCATTGGATATATCTGCGCGAAGGGCGACATTCATATTCGCCGTAGGGAAGCCCAGCTTACGACCAAGCTGGTTTCCTGTAACTACCTCTGCCTCAACAACTACGCCCTCCATTATATATCCTTAGTCAATTTTTTCACAAGTGCATACTGCGAGAAGAACTCCTTAGCGAACACACGCAGCACGGTATAGGATGGTATTGCCAGCAGCATACCCACAATACCGCCCGCAGAGCCTGCCAACAGGATGACGATAAAGACCTCCAGAGGGTGGGCATTAACGCGCTCGGAGTAGAGCGTAGGCTGGATAACGAAGTCGTCCAGACCCTTGACAGTAAGCAGTGTGCCGACAATAACAGCGAGGGTATAGCCGATAGTGCAACCCTCAATAGGCGAGACTACGCCCACAAACATTGAGGCGATACCGCCCATAAGCGGACCAGCGTATGGGATGACATTCATAGTACCCATAATCACGCCGATAAAGCAGGCATTCTCTGCCGCAAAGCCGAAGAGGATAAGCACGACGGAGATTACAACCATAAGGATGACGCTCTCAAAGAGCAGACCCGTAAAGTAGCGCGAGAGCAGCAGCGTAATCTTATCCAGTGCGCGAGTGACATTCTCGGCATATCGCTCAGGGAAGAGTGCCGTAACCATACGGAAGAAGAGTCCATCCTCCTTGAGGAAGAAGAAGGTGATAAACGAGACGCTAAAGAAGGCCACCACCATAGTGAGTGTGATATCTACCACAGACGAGAAGGCGGTGTTGATAGTGTCGTAGTTAAGCACCTTACGTAGCCAGCCCACAAGAATCTCGGAGACCGAGACAGAGTGCTGCGACATAAGACCGAAGGAGCTGAAGTAGCTCTGGATATGCTCCAGAGGCTGTTGGATATTTGCCAGCACAGCGTGCAGGTCAAGGCTCTCAAGCGAGGCGACCTTACCCACAACAAGTGGCACGACAAGCAGGCAGAAGCCCACAAGCACCACCCACATAAGCATAAGGGTGATAAATGCAGCCACGAAGCGAGGGACAGCGTACCTACCCACCTTGATATTGCTCAGCGCACGGACTACGGGACGACCAATAATGGCGAGCACAGCCGAGATAAGGATATAGACAACAGTAGAGCTGAAGTACCACAGCAGCGTGCACACAATGGCAACTACAGCGGCTCCAGCTATCCACTTTGCTAATCCGTAACTCTTACTCATCGGCGTCCTCTACTCCAAAATCTCCAATACGGGCGATAGGCGTGAGTGTTCCCACAACGCGGTCGCCAATCTCTACAAGCAGCTCGGCATTCTCAGGCAGAAGGATATCTATGCGAGAGCCGAACTTGATAAAGCCACACTTATCGTTCTGGTGAACCTCCTCGTCCACCTTTACATAGCTCACAATACGGCGAGCAACAAAGCCCGCAATCTGGCGGAAGAGCACCTCAGTACCATTAGCGGTCTGGACTACAGTCGTAGTGCGCTCATTCTCCGAGGATGACTTAGGGTGCCAAGCGAGCAGGAAGCGACCCGGGTGGTACTTGAAGTACTTGACAATACCGCCCACAGGGAACCAGTTGATGTGCACATTGGTCACCGACATAAAGATAGAGACCTGAAGGCGCTTGCCCTTAAAGTACTCGTCGTCCTCAACAACCTCGGTGACAACCACACGGCCATCGCAAGGCGAGAAGACAAGGTCGGCATCGTGAATCTTGATGCGGCGTGGCTCGCGGAAGAACGAGACGATGAAGAACCAGAACATCACAAGCAGCACTGTAATGAGCGACAGCAACCAGATGTTCTCGCGTGCCTCTATCATATAGTAGAGCAGTGTCCAGACGGCAGCAAGGCAGACGCCCGACACGATGATTATCTTATATCCCTCTTTATTTATCTTCATACGACTAACGAATTATGGTAACTACAAGTAAAAACAGTAACGCAAATGGTGCAGAGATAAGCAGTGCGTCAAACCTATCCAGCATACCTCCGTGACCAGGCATCAGAGCTCCTGAGTCCTTAACACCTGCGCTGCGCTTGAAGAGTGACTCTACAAAGTCGCCCGCAACGCCAGTAATGGCAACAATCGCTCCAAGAGTTGCCCAGACAGTAAGGTTTCCGCCCAGCAGATAACCAAAGAGCAGAGCAAAGCCCACTGCGGCTACAACACCGCCAACAAAACCCTCCCAGCTCTTCTTCGGAGAGATGCGCTCGCACATACGGTGGCGACCAAAGGTGATACCTGCCAGGTAGGCAAACACATCGTTAGCCCAGATGATAAGTATATAGCAGATGGCGTACCAAGGATTCCAACCACTACTATCGCTAAGCAGCTGCGGCACGGCGCACATAGACATCGCTGGCAGAGCAACATAGGCTGCACCCATAATAGTCACTGCAACATTGCCGATAGGGCGCTCATAGTCGCGGAAAATCTCGCAAATGAACATCGTAGGCACCAAAGCGAAGGCGAACAGGCAGAGCAGCACAAAGAGCATATCATCGCCCGCCCAGCTAAACGAGAGTACCTGAACGGCAAACAGTATCGCTGCAAGAGCAAAGAGCGAGACGACAAGCGCAAGACCCAACACCCTCTGAGGCCTATATCCACAAGCCGAGCATAGGTTGTAGAACTCCCACACACCCACAACGGCAACGACCGCCAGCAGAGCAAGGTAGCCCCACCCCGACAGCAGCGTAGCACCGAAGAGCAGAGCCATAAGCACAGCGCCACTGAGGGTACGAATCGCAAGGTTTTTTAGTTTTTCTCTATTCATAAGTTTAGGTTGGTTAGTTCCGTTTTTACTCTGCAGGGGTTGCCTCTACAGCTGGGGTTGCCTCTACAGCTGGGGTTGTACCCTCACGCTTACCCAGTATGCGCTCCACATCCTCGGTAAAGACCACCTCGCGCTCAAGCAGCAGCTCGGCAAGGGCGGTAAGTCCCTCGCGGTTCTCGGCAATAGTGCGCTCAGCCATAGCGTAAGCCTCGGCGATAATCTCACGCACCTCGTCGTCTATCTGCTGTGCAGTACGCTCGGAGTAAGGCTTTGTAAATGCCATATCGCTCTGACCTGTAGAGTCGTAGTAGCTGATAGTGCCCACCTTGCTGCCCATACCGTAGTAGGCAACCATAGCGTACACCTGCTTAGTTACGCGCTCAAGGTCGTTCAGAGCACCTGTAGAGAGGTGACCGAAGAATATCTGCTCCGCCACGCGACCTGCAAGGGTTGCAGCAATCTCGTCCATCCACTGCTCCTTGGTGGTTATCTGGCGCTCCTCAGGCAGGTACCAAGCAGCTCCCAGAGCCTTTCCGCGTGGGATGATAGTAACCTTGATGAGTGGGTTGGCATTCTTGAGCTTCCAGCTAACCGTAGCGTGTCCCGCCTCGTGGAAGGCGATAGTGCGCTTCTCGGCTGGAGAGATGACCTTATTCTTCTTCTCCAGTCCGCCGATGATACGGTCTATAGCGGCAAGGAAGTCCTCCTTAGCGACAAACTTCTTATTATGGCGTGCAGCGATAAGTGCCGCCTCGTTACATACATTGGCGATATCTGCGCCCGAGAAGCCAGGCGTCTGGCGAGCAAGGAACTCGCGGTCGAGGCTTGGGTCGAGCTTGAGCTTACGCAGGTGGACATCAAAAATCTGCTTGCGCTCGTGAATCTCTGGCAGACCGACCTCTATCTGGCGGTCAAAACGACCTGCACGCATAAGCGCCTTATCCAATATATCGGCACGGTTTGTCGCAGCGAGGACAATAACGCCCGCATTGGTCTGGAAGCCGTCCATCTCGGTAAGCAGCTGGTTGAGGGTATTCTCGCGCTCGTCGTTGCCCGAGAAGCCTGCATTGCGACCACGCGCACGACCGATAGCGTCAATCTCGTCAATAAAGACAATACAAGGTGCCTTCTGCTTAGCCTGCTCAAAGAGGTCACGCACACGCGAAGCACCCACGCCGACGAACATCTCCACAAAGTCGGAGCCCGAGATAGAGAGGAACGGCACATTTGCCTCGCCAGCAACGGCCTTAGCCAGCAGGGTCTTACCCGTACCCGGAGGGCCTACAAGCAGTGCGCCCTTAGGAATCTTTGCGCCCAGCTCGCGGTACTTGCCAGCGTTGCGCAGAAAGTCCACAATCTCCATAATCTCCACCTTAGCCTCCTCCAGGCCTGCGACATCCTTGAAGGTAACCTTGCGGTTAGGGTCGTCCTGGTCAAACTCCTGAGCGCGAGCCTTGCCGACATTCATAATGCCGCCACCAGCACCGCCACCACCACTACGACCGAAGCCGCGCATGATGAATATCCAGATGACGATAAAGAATACCCACGGCAGCCAGGTGAGCAGAGAGTCCATCCAGCCACGGCGGTGGTTATCGTATGTCAGAGCCACATCCGTAGGGCTCAGAGCTACAGCCTTATCAAAGTCGCCACGGAAGGTCTCCACAGAGCCAATCTGGAACGAGAGGTGGTGTCCCTGCTCGGGCAGAGCGGCATAGCGAGACTCGCCGTTTGCCGAGAGCTCCGCAACAGCCTCGGGGGTGAGGTATACCAGCGCCTCGTCGCGGTTTACGACCTCAATTCGGCTAACCATACCGCGAGCAATGAGGCTATCAACCTCGCTCCAATCACTCTTGAGCGGCTCCTTAGGCGCCTGACCAAAGAGCGCAAAGCCGATGATGGCGATAAAAATCATCGTCCACAGCCACATCATATTGGGACGCAGCGTGAACATTCTGTTATTGTTCTTCTTTTTGTTTGCCATTATTACACTATTTAACCTTATTGTACAACGGATATCCGCCGCACAAATTGTACCCAATGGGTAAAAAAGAGCACTATATGAGCACTACTCTACATCCTCATACTCCACCATCGGAGCATCTGCCCACAACTCCTCCAGCTTGTAGTAGTCGCGCAGCTCGGTCTGGAAGATGTGCACCACAACATCAATGTAGTCCATAGCCACCCACAAGCCCGTCTGCTTGCCCTCTACACGCCAAGGATTCTCGCCCAACTTGAGGTATACAGCCTCCTCCACAGCATCTGCGATGGCAGACACCTGAGTCGTAGAATCGGCATTACACACCACAAAGTGCGAACAAATAGCGCCATCCATACCACTCAAATCAAGCGATATAACACCCTTACCCTTCTTATCCTGAATTGCCTGCGCAATCACCTCAATCAAAACCTGTTCTTCCATATACAAAAAATATACTGTACTATAATCACGCAAAGATAGTATTTATAATTCAAAATAGCAAATGTTTCTAGCCATTAGCCTTTCAGAGGTGTCGCTACGCGACAGAGTTTAGGGGTGCGAGAGGGAACCGAACGAACGAATAAGGGCGCGAGAGAAAACCGAACACGAACACAAACAGGTAGGCGCACCCCTGTTTGTTCGTTCGGTTCTTTGGCAGCTTAGATTGTGTGGAGGTAGGGCAGCTCATCCTCCATGTCAGTGAAGTTGCGCAGACAGTCGGCGTAGTATATAGTGGTCTGTGTCCCCGCGGTAGCAGGTGGCACTGGGACTGACTCTGGAGTTGTCTCTGGTATCGTAATTTCTTCTACTCCAGGCTCTTCCACCTTAGGCTCTGTCATTGATACTGAGGCTATGCGGACAATGTTTGCATCTTGGGTAATATACCCCGCCTTAATAGCTCGTCCGATACGCATACGGGCAGTATCAGAGCTCACACCATAGAGCTCTACAATCTTATTAGTAAGCACCCTACGCTCTACACAACCACCAAAGTATGTAGAGAGAGCATCAGCCACAGAGCGGACTGCGTCACCACTCTGTATTGGCAGGTCGCACTGGTAGGGCAGACCCTCCTCGTTTACCTTGAAGGCAAAGCGCGTAAAGGGCTCATTACGGCAGAATTGAGGCTCTACGATGCTGATGTCGTCCACCTTATGGACATAGAGTACGCTCTCCGCCTTGCGCTGCAGGGCTGAGCCTACATGTCCGCGAGCCTTATCTGTACCGGGGTTGGTGTGTAAGATACAGATAATGTGGCAGTTATACCCCGTACTAAGTGCCATAAGCTCGCCCACAAGTGCCTCGCTCTCGCGTAGGTCGTTGGTATCGTGTTGCATATCGGCAACGCCGTCAATGACCACGAGGTTAGGTCTGAGCGTATAGAGCGCATCGCGGAGCACATCACGACGCTGCTTAGGGTCTAACTCCCTGAGTGCGTAGACATTAAGACGAGTATCCTCGGCTATGTTAGTACTCTTTATGCCCGTAATGGTGTTGATGCGGTCAATAACCTTACGGACATGACCCTCGCTCTGCTCCGTATCTAACCATAACACATTGAGTGTTATATTGTTAGAGACATTCTTAAACGCCAGCGTGCTCTTGAATCGGTAGGCAATAGCACTGGCAACTATGGCTGTAGTAAGAAATGTCTTCTTACTCTTAGCCTCGCCTACAATGGCGGATATATTACCAGCCGAGCATAGACAACTGCCATCTATGGCAATCATCGGCTCCGCCTCAATAAAAGGCTTGGTAATATCTATGCGATAGGGGTCTATGCGCTCCTTTCGCAGTTCAAATTCTAAACTATCGGCGCTGAGCGTTCCTAATGACTCCATATCACGCTCTAACGCATCAAGATTAAACTTAGGTGCAGAGATAGCAGATGCACCTACTTCTGTAGTCGCATTCATAAATAGTTGTATGTTAAAGGGTTAAGGGTGCGCGATAGAACATCACAGCCACCCGCGTAGATTGGTAAATAGAGTGGATATCCGCCTGCAAATATAATACACCAGTACCCCCTTTGTCAAGTATTTTGGCAAATATTTTTCAATTATTTTACAACTAATTATCAATCATTGAATTACAACAACTACCCGTAGAGAACCACCCAGACCAGCAGAACCGAACGAACAAACAGGGGCACGCCTGTATGTTTATGTTCGTGTTCGGGATAAGCTGAATAGCGCAACATTAAAGGTTATTAAAGGTTATTAAGGGCTACTAAGGGTAGCGCAATCATTTCTTGTACTGCGTAGCGTCGCATCAGCGACCATTAGTAACCCTTAATACTCTTTTAGTAACCCTTAATAAGAAAACCTCTGAATAGCAAATGCCACACTATCACGATAAAATCAAAAAAAATTGCTATCTTTGTAATATGGTAACAGCAGAACACATATTCTCTATCCGGACGGCGGAGCAGTTTAGCGATGTGGCGCTACGGGCGTTTCGTTTCGCGGCGGAGCGGTGTGAGGTGTACCGTAAGTATTTGGAACTCACAGGTATAGAGCCGAGCAGCGTGACGGCGGTGGAGCAGATTCCGATGTTGCCGATAGAGCTATTCAAGAGCCACGACATCTACGCTGGGGCGGGTGTTCCCGAGGCGATATTTACCTCCAGCGCCACTACGGGGATGAGTGTTTCGCGCCACATGGTTGCCGACCTAAGCATCTACGAGCGCGCCTTTACCGAGGCTTTTCGTCGCTTTTATGGCGAGGTTGAGCAGTGGAGCATCTACGGTCTGCTGCCGAGTTATCTGGAGCGTAGCGGCTCGTCGCTGATTTATATGGTAGACCGACTGCTTACCCGTTGCGGCAGTGGCGGCTTCTACCTGAACAACTACGAGCAGCTGCTTGCGGATATGGCTGCCGACAGCAAGCCCAAGATTTTGATAGGTGTCACCTACGCCCTATTAGACCTTGCCGAGCAGTTTGCCCGACCGCTTGAGAATACGATAATAATGGAGACGGGCGGTATGAAGGGTCATCGTCAGGAGCTACCTAAGTCGCAGATACACAGCATACTATGCAGTGCCTTTGGGGTTGAGCGCATACACTCGGAGTACGGCATGGCGGAGCTGCTATCGCAGGGTTACTCCGTAGGCGAGGGTATCTTTGCCACACCGCCGTGGATGCGGGTGATGATTAGGGACATAAACGACCCCTTTGCTCGTCTGTCGGCGGGACGCAGGGGCGCGATAGATATCATTGACTTGGCAAACATCTACTCCTGCCCATTCATCGCCACGCAGGATGTGGGCATAGTTCACAGCGACGGCACCTTCAGCATTGAGGGCAGGGTTACAGATGCAGATATAAGAGGTTGTAATTTACTTGTGCAGTAGTATGAAGTATAACGAGCAAGATTTAGCGAAGTTGCACACGATGCTCTACCAGATTCTGGCGGAGATAGACCGCGTATGCAAGAGGCACAACATCCCCTACTTTATCCAGGGTGGCAGTGCCATAGGCGCCTTCTACAACAAGGGCGTAGTGCCGTGGGACGACGATATAGATGTGGGTATGACCCGCGAGAACTACAACCGCTTCCTTGAGGTTGCACCTACCGAATTGGGCAGCGACTACTTCCTTGAGTGGTTTGGCACCGAGCCCAACACCCCCTTCTACTTCGCCAAGGTCAAGCGCAATAATACCCTATTTGTGGAGCATATCTGGAGGGATATGGATATCCACCATGGCGTGTTTGTAGACATTTTCCCTTACGACCGCATCCCCGACAACAAGCACCTTGAGCGACTGCATCGCCTGCGTGCCAAGTTCTGGATAAACTGCTTTATGGGCAAGCAGATATGGCTCTGGAGCCACTGTGGCAAGTGCGAGATAGATACCCCACTGCCCAAGTCGTGGATAAGCTGCGCGGCTATAAAGACGGTCTGCTCGCTCCTCTCCCGAAGCGCGATATACAACAGAATGTGTCGCGTACTGGGGGCATACAACAACTGCGATACGGAGTACATCAACATCGTCCGTATGCCTAAGGACCAGATACGCCGTCGCTATGCCGAGAACCCCGTGCTTATGGAGTTTGGCGGTATGATGATACCCGTGCCCGACAATGTGGAGGAGTACCTGCGCCACCACTACCCTAACCTGCGCCCCGTACTGCCCGTAGAGGAGCAGATAAACCACGCCCCCTACAAGCTAAACTTCGACACCACAAAATGAAACGGCTCTCTATAATCATCCCGACCTACAACATGGAGCAGCTACTGCCCCAATGCCTTGACTCACTGGTTATTAGCCCAGCAGCCGAGGCGTTAGATGTTGTTGTGGTAAACGACGGTAGCCGCGACTCCTCGTTGCAGATAGCCACCAACTATGCTGCCCGCTACCCCGAGATTATAAGGGTTATAGACAAGCCAAATGGCAACTACGGCTCTACCATCAATGCCGCACTGCCTACGCTCCGAGGCGAGTATGTCAAGATTCTTGACGCCGACGATACATTTGATACTCAGGCAGTTGCACCGTTTGTAGAGTACCTTGCACAGGTTAGCGGTGCCGATATGGTCGTTGCCCCATTTACCGAGATTTCGCACCAGGGCGAGCGCACCGTATCCTACGACCTCTACCACGGCAAGCACTTCGGCTATGGCGTGGCGTACGATGCCGAGCGGGTCTTTGAGCGCGAGGTTATCCCCTACTTTATGATGCACTCTGTTGCCTATCGCACCGCCCTGATGCAGAGCATCGGCTACCACCAGCGCGAGGGTGTGAGCTATACCGACCTGCAGTGGTGCTTCTTCCCCATCTTCAAGGTTGCGACCATCGCCTTTACCGACATCTCCCTCTACCGCTACAACCTTACGCGCGAGGGTCAGAGTATGGATAGCACCGTGCAGCTACGCAAGATAGACGAGCTTACGACCGTGGTAACCGATATGGCACAGATGCTTGACAGCTACGGCAGCGAGGTTAGCGTTGCCCGCTACAACTTCCTCGCAGGGGTCGTTATGCGTCGTATGCAGACCGTACTGCGAAAGTACCTGCTTGAGATGGACGACCGCACCTTTGCCACCTCCAACTTTGAGGCTACCCTTGCCGCCTTTATGCGCTATGCTCCCCAGCCGCTGAGAGTCTACATCAACGGCAAGCTGAGGGTAGATATTCTCCGCCGCTGGCAGAGGCGAGGCTCTCGCTATCCACGGCTTATCCGCCGAGCTATACTGGCAGTAGACAGCGCTATGCAACGCATCTATAAGGCCCTTTTCGGTTAGGAAAGTGGCGCTCTCAGTTGTATTATTATATATATAACTAACCAACTAATCTTATGAGTACCAAAAACCTTCACATCTACCACCGCCCCGATATGCGCGTGGTACACATCCGTCTTGAGCGAGGCTTCGCATCATCTGTAGATAGCGGCTTTGAGCAGCCAGAGTTTGGCGGCGAGGATAATCTGTAAAACTACTACCACTATGAGACATATTCTTACCCTTCTTTGCGCGATTTCGCTCCTGACCACCTCGTGCAGCAAGAGCGAGTGTGTAGATACCATTACCCCTACCCGCGCACTTGAGTTTTTCGTAGATTTTGACAACCAGACCCGTATTGAGTTCACCTCGGAGAGTAGCTACCGCTGGCAGGGCGACGAGACCTTGGGCGTCTATGTCACCGCCGCAGAGCCTACGGTCAATATCCCCGCCTACCTAACCTTTGCCGATGGCAAGGCTATGTGCCGCATCGTTGCCAAGATTTACGCAGATGGCGATACCATGTACTCCTACTACCCGTGGAGCGAGCAGAACGATATGCAGAACATCAGCACTCTTACCCTCTGCCTGCCTCAGCAGCAGAAGCAGGAGCGTGCAGGCAAGTTCGTCGTCACCAATATGCCTATGGTCAGCACGCCGTATACGCTTAACAGTGAGGAGCTTACCCCTACCGTATATATGCGCCCATTGGCTGGTTTCCTGCGTGCCAATGTCTACGCCTCGTCGGATGTAAATAGCGGCGAGAGTGTTCTCTCCGTATCGTATACCGATAGCGACACCCCTATGGCGGGTCAGTTTACCGTAGACGCCACTAAGGTTGATGCAACGAGCGAGATTACTTCAAACCCTTGCGACCTCTATAGCGCAACTGTCTCTGTAGCAGAGCCATACGCCATTGGCAATAGTGCCGATTCAGCCCAGAGCATCTACCTTGTCCTTGCGCCAAACCAGTACGAGGGTACGCTTACCGTTACGACCAACAAGGCCATCTACACCTACCCGTATGCCCGTACCGTGGCTCGTAACCGCTACTACGATGTCAATATAGACCTCTCCAAGGCGACCTCCCGCCAGGCTATAGATAGCACCTGGGGCGGAGGCGACGGCAGCGTGAGCAACCCATACATCATCTCCCGTCCGTCGGACATCACCACCCTCGCATCGCTGGTAAATAGCACTACCGACAACGCAGCATACGCCGATAAGTACTACCGCCAGATTTGCGACATTGATATGACAGGCATCGCCCTGCCTCCTATCGGTGCCACCTCTACAACCCCATTCAAGGGTCACTACGACGGTGGCGGCTTTACCATCAGCAACGCCAAGATAACCCCTGCCAAGTCTACCCTTCCGTGCGCTCTTATCGGCTATGGCGTAGGTGCAGAGGTTAAGAACCTCACTATCAACAGCTTTACCATCAACAGCTCTGCTCAGTATCAGGCAGGCATTATCGGTTATGCCGAGTGCTGTACCGTCAGCGGCTGTACCCTTGAGGGTACGCTCAACCTCTACAATCTCTATAGCGGAGGCTTTGTCGGCTATATGGAGGGCGGAGTGGTTAGCCACTGCCGCGTAGATGGTCGCGTGGAGAATAATGTGAAGGGCAACAACCTGACGAACGAGAGCAATGTTGCCTACACCGCAGGTTTTGTGGGCAGTGCCTGCTTAGATGCCATCATTGAGCACTGCACCCTTGCGGGCGATGTAGCCACTATGGGTCGCTATGCTGCGGGTATTGTCTCTCGCCTTGAGAACTCTGTTGTTCGCGATTGTACTGTCCTCAACACCGCCGAGATATCTAATGTATCGCACTACTGCGCAGGTGTTGTAGCCATTATGATTGGCAACGAGAGCCACATTGAGCGTTGTCGCTTTGAGGGTCGCGTAAATACCAGCTACCCTTATGCGGGCGCTATCGTGGCATCTATCACAGCGGGAAAGGTTAGCGACTGCATCTCTACACGCAACTCTGTAGTCACCTCCCACTGCGAGAATAGTGGCGGTATCGTAGGTCAGATTTACACCTCCACAGCTTCCGATGTTGCCCTTATTGACCACTGCGCAGCCTACGGTCAGGTAGAGGGCGGATACAATGTCGGCGGTATTGTGGGCTATGTTCGCCACACCGTAGCCGATGCCTATGCAGGCGTTACCAACTGCGCCGTGCTGGGCAGCAAACTTATCGCCAAGGGTGCAAATAGCTACGGATACAACCTCGTGGGCGGTATCGCTGGCTGGCTCCACGGAAACAATAAGCGCGTAGTTATCGCCAACTGTGTAGCCCGTCCGGAGGAGATTCACGCTGCACCTGTAAGCAATAAAGTTCAGACCAAGGAGCTTATCTCAGGCCTTGTTGCCTGCCCTAATATTGACGATATAGAGATTATCGGCTGCTATACCGACGCCACCCGAGCAAACACCTTCTGGGGCTTTGAGCCCATAGCCGCAACCACCTCGGGCACTGTCCGCCACGGTGCAATCTTCGCCTACGCCTACAACTCGCTTAGCCTCACATCGTGCTACTACATAGACTCAATGCCTATGCACGGCAGCTACGGCAGTGGTAAGAGTGTAACTACCAACAGTTGCAGCGCTCTCACCACCACGCAGATGACCGACGGCACGCTGCTCGCCCTGCTGAACGAGGCTGCTACGGCATACACCCCTGCGACAAATACCCCTGCCGCCCTCTCGTGGAGCGCTGATGCAGACGGCTACCCAGTACCTGCCGATATACCTGTAGATACAACACCTCAGAGCGCAATGCCTAAGCGTGTGAGCGTCATTGGCGATAGTATCTCCACCTTCCGCGGATATATCCCTTACGCATACTCTACCTACTACCCTCGCGCCGACGGCACATTCCTCTCGGTAGACGATATGTACTGGTATCGCCTTATCTACCACCACATGACCAACGCCCGCCTGGAGCGCAATATCGCCTACTCAGGCTCGTGGGTTACTAACGCCTCTGCGAGCGTGGATACCTACTTCGCAAAGCGATTTATAGACCAGAATGGCGTGGGAAATGCCGATATCGTAATCATCCACGGCGGCACAAACGACTGGAATAAGAATGTGGTAGAACTTGTAGATGGCCTGGGCATCCGCTCTAATAGCGGCCCTACAGACGAGCAGCTCGCACCACTCTTTACCACCGCCGACGCTGCCACTACCCGCGCAGATATTGAGGCGCTGAACGACACTACCTTCTGCGAGGCGTATATCAAGCTGATGAAGCTAATCATAGAGCGCAACCCAAGCGTAAAGATTGTCTGCCTTATCGGCGACTACCTCGGCTCTGGCGTGCAGCAGGCAACACATAAGATGGCAGCCCACTTCCCAGATAACGCCCGCTGCGTAGACCTCCGCGCCGTAGGTGGCTTCAACGATTTGGACAACAACCAGGCATATATGCCAAAGCTCTACTACGACGCCACCTCCAACCCTAACCAGTGCCACCCTAACCAAAAGGCTATGGCCTTCATCGCCGAAAAGATATATCAGGAGTTGGGAGGCTGGCTGGAGAATTAAGGCTATTGGCTGTTAGCTTTTTTAGCGGTTTTTTATTAAAGACTATTAAAGGATATTAAGGGTTGCTAATGGTCGCGTTCCGCGACGCTACGCAGTACAGAAAAAAGTTTGCGTTACCCTTAATAGCCCTTAATAACCTTTAATCGTTGCGTATCCCGCTTGCACAGCCGATTACCCTTTGCACCTATTTGTCGTCAACCCTGCGATTAAGACGAGAGCAATCAAACTCGTTTGAATTGCCGAGGCGGAGCAGGGAAGAGCCGCCTTTAGGTGGCTCAAAAGTGCGTAGTTGCGGGGCATCGTGCAAAAAAATCAGTCTCGGATAGTACTAAAGCGTACAGCCGAGACTGATTTTTAAGGGATGTGCCGCAAATGCGTGCTTTTCACGGCAAATATTAGTTCTTTTTGGATTTTGGCGCCAAAATCATATTCATCTTCTTACCCTCAAGCGTAGGCATAACCTCTACTTTGGCGATGTCCTCAAGGGCGGTAGCGAAGCGGAGGAGGAGTATTTCGCCCTGCTCCTTAAATACGATGCTTCGGCCACGGAAGAATACATATGCCTTAACCTTTGCGCCCTCCTTAAGGAAGTTCTCGGCGTGGCGCAGCTTGAAGTTAAAGTCGTGCTCGTCGGTCTGTGGACCGAAACGAATCTCCTTGATCACGACCTTAGTCTGCTTAGCCTTAATCTCCTTCTGCTTCTTTTTCTGCTGATAGAGGAACTTCTGGTAGTCCACGATACGGCATACTGGAGGCTCGGCATTTGGAGAGATCTCAACCAGGTCAAGCTCCATCTCGTCAGCCAGAGCGATAGCCTTAGCTATTGGCAGTACAAGGTTTGGCTCTACATTATCGCCTACGACACGAACTGTAGGAGCCGTAATTTCGTTATTGATGCGGTTTGGGTTCTCCTTTACAGGACGACGACCGCGATTTTGATTCCCCTGTGCATTATTCTGCGGGCGGGGTGTAAATGGTTTGAAACCAGCCATTAAAGTTGTTAAATGTTGTTAAAAAATAAGTTGTATAGGTTAGGGGGCTTTGGGTAGTGCCCCCTATACTCTACGAAAAATTAGTGCAATTTGTTTGCCTCAATCTCAGCATTTACAAGATTGTGCATATAATCGCGGTACTGCTCAAGGGTCATAGCGCCCTTATCGCCCTCGCCCTGAGCACGAACAGATACGGTACGCTCAGCAGCCTCCTTCTCACCCACGATAAGCAGGTAAGGGATACGCTTGAGCTCGTTGTCACGAATCTTACGACCAATCTTCTCGTTGCGGTCATCAATCTGTGCGCGGACATCGTGCTCGTTAAGGTAAGCGACAACCTCCTCAGCATAGGCGTTGAACTTCTCCGAGATAGGGAGCACTACGCACTGATCTGGTGCGAGCCAGAGAGGGAACTTACCTGCAGTATGCTCCAGAAGCACAGCCACAAAACGCTCCATAGAGCCGAATGGTGCACGGTGAATCATAATTGGACGGTGGAGCTTATCATCTGCGCCCTTGTATGTAAGGTCAAAGCGCTCAGGCAGGTTGTAGTCCACCTGAATAGTACCCAGCTGCCAGCTTCTGCCCAGTGCATCCTTAACCATAAAGTCGAGCTTAGGGCCATAGAATGCAGCCTCGCCAGTCTCCACCACGGTGTTAAGACCCTTCTCCTTACAAGCCTGGATAATAGCGTTCTCAGCCTTCTCCCAGTTCTCGTCCGAGCCGATATACTTAGATGTATTCTCAGGGTCGCGGAGCGAAATCTGAGCGGTGTACTTGTCAAACTTCAGGGTGCGGAAGATGTAGAGAACGATGTCAATAACCTTCTCAAACTCCTCCAGCAGCTGATCTGGACGCACAAAGAGGTGAGCATCGTCCTGAGTAAATGAACGCACGCGGGTAAGACCGTGCAGCTCGCCAGACTGCTCATAGCGGTATACAGTACCGAACTCTGCAAGACGAACTGGCAGGTCCTTGTACGAGCGAGGCTTGCTGCGGTAAATCTCGCAGTGGTGAGGGCAGTTCATAGGCTTGAGCAGGTACTCCTCGCCCTCAAATGGAGTGTGGATAGGCTGGAACGAGTCCTTACCGTACTTTGCATAGTGACCAGAGGTTACATAGAGGTCCTTGTTACCGATATGGGGAGTGATAACCTGCTGGTAGCCGTGCTGCTTCTGAATCTTACGCAGGAAGCGCTCCAGACGGTCGCGCAGCTCTGCACCCTTAGGGAGCCAGAGAGGCAGACCCTGACCTACGCGCTGAGAGAAGGTAAAGAGCTCCAGCTCCTTGCCCAGCTTACGGTGGTCGCGCTTCTTAGCCTCCTCAAGCATCTGCAGATACTCGTCAAGCATAGACTTCTTAGGGAACGAAACGCCATAGATACGAGTCAGCATCTTGTTCTTCTCGTCACCACGCCAGTAAGCACCAGCTACAGAGGTGAGCTTGATAGCCTTAATAAAGCCCGTATGAGGGATATGTGGACCACGGCACAGGTCGGTAAATGCGCCGTTGGTGTAGAACGAAATTGTACCATCCTCAAGTGCAGAGATAAGCTCTACCTTGTACTGGTCGCCCTTCTCGGTAAAGGTCTTAAGCGCCTCAGCCTTAGCCACCTCGGTGCGAACAAGGGTCTCCTTGTTGCGAGCCAGCTCGGCCATCTTAGCCTCAATCTTTGGAAGGTCAGACTCAAGAATTGGCACTGGACAGTCTACATCGTAGTAGAATCCCTGCTCAATAGCAGGACCGATACCAAACTTGATACCTGGATAGAGGGCCTCCAAAGCCTCTGCCAGAAGGTGTGAAGATGTGTGCCAGAAGGCGTGCTTACCCTCAGCATCATCCCACTTGAAAAATTTGATAGAGCAGTCGCTCTCAATAGCACGCGACAGATCTACTGTCACATCATCTAACGAAGCAGCCAGACAGTCCGCAGCTAAACGAGGGCTGATACTCTCGGCTACCTGATAGGCAGTTGTTCCCACAGCATACTCTCTTACAGAGCCATCGGGAAAGGTTACTTTAACCATACTTTTTTACTTTATATTTAATTATTATTTATAGCACCTTCGCAGCTCCACAATAACGAGACGGATTACTGCTCAGTTGTGCCGGTTTACTCCTCCTCCTTGATATCCTTTAGCGAGATAGATACATCGCGTCCCTTCTCGCGCTCAAAGCGCTCTAATGGTCGGCTGCTCCAGCGAGCATAGGCCTCACGACGACGAACAATATCTATCGCCGCATATATTGCATTACGCATAGACTGCGCATCGGCAACACCCTTGCCCGCAATGTCGTACGCCACGCCGTGGTCTGGCGAGGTGCGCACCCAGTCAAGGCCCGCCGTAAAGTTCACACCATCGGGCGAGAGGGTCTTGAATGGAGTCAGCCCCTGGTCGTGATACATCGCCAGAATTGCATCGTAACGCTTGTATCCACCACTTGCAAACAGACCATCTGCCGCCAATGGACCAAAGGCAAGAACACCCTGCTCATACGCCTCGTTGATAGCCGGAGCGATAACCTCACTCTCCTCTGTACCCAGCAGACCGCCGTCGCCAGCGTGTGGGTTGAGCGAGAGCACCGCAATGCGAGGCTCAACAATGCCGAAGTCACTCTTGAGCGTTGCACGCAGAGCCACTAACTGCTCTACGAGTGCCTCCTTGGTGAGCGACTGAGCTACACTCTGCACAGGGATATGCACCGTAGCGAGCGCCACACGAAGGATGTCGGAGCACATAATCATCGTTGCGCGACCCTGAGCCTTGTCGGCGAAATACTCTGTGTGACCCGTAAAGCCAAAGCCCGCAGCATTGATAGACTCCTTGTTTATCGGCGCAGTAACTACCGCCGCAAGAGAGCCCGACTCCAGGTCTGCCGCCGCAGCATCCAACGCCGCCATGGCAGCCTTCGCCGACGCCTCCGTTGCCTTTCCAGGCTCTACAGCAAGCTGCTTGTCGCCAACCTCCACAAAGTTCACCATGCCATAGCGCGCCTCAGCCGCCGATGTGCAGTAGTAGAAACGCAGAGGCTCCAACTCCTCGTCACGCCCTACAAGCTGAAGGTAGAACTCCGCCGCCTTGCGATTACCATAGACCACAGGCGTACATAACTCCACCACCATCGGATTTGCCAACGCCCCGAGAATCACCTCCCAGCCAATGCCATTAGTGTCTCCCTGCGTAATTCCTATCTTTATTCTATTATCAGACATCTTTTCTAACAGTTTAAGATACAAAGATATATCTTTTTTTTGAAATAGTACGCGCGCGAGAAGATTTTTTTGTTTTTGGCTCTTAGCCATTGGCTCGTCTACGACGACCCTTCCTCCTCGCGGCTCGGCATAGTGAGCGAGCTCCCTCTGCTCTCGCTCCGCAGCGTCGGTTAGCCATTAGCCTTTTAGAGGTGTCGGCAGAGCCGACGAGTGTTTAGGGGTGCAACCCGGACTACACCGTCATCTATCATTTGCACCAATTTCTCGTCAGAGTGTGCCAGATACGGTGGCACCGTCATCCCATACCACACCGTTTTCGCGTCAGAAGGCGGTAGATACAACGCTCGGCATAAAAAACAGCGAAGGGCTGTACTAAGTCGTACTGCCCTTTGCTGCTTATTTATGCTAGCGGAAGTAGGTATCCGCCTTATCACGCGAAAACTACTCGGAGAGGATTTCGAGGATCTTGATAGCTGCCACAGAAATCTTAGAGCCTGGGCCGAAGATAGCTGCTGCGCCATCGCGGTAGAGCTGGTCGTAGTCCTGTGCTGGGATTACACCGCCGACAACGACGATGATATCCTCACGGCCGAGCTTTGCAAGCTCCTCAATAATCTGAGGCACGAGGGTGAGGTGACCTGCAGCGAGTGAAGATACGCCCACAACGTGAACATCGTTCTCCACAGCCTGCTTTGCAGCCTCAGCAGGGGTCTGGAACAGAGGGCCCATATCAACATCAAAGCCGATATCTGCGTAGCCGGTAGCTACAACCTTTGCACCACGGTCGTGACCATCCTGACCGAGCTTTGCAATCATAATACGAGGCTGGCGACCCTCACGCTTAGCGAACTCAGCGCACATCTGCTTAGCCTTCTCAAACTCTGCATCCTGCTTCATAGCTGAACTATATACACCTGAAATTGAACGAATTACTGCATTGTAGCGACCTACAACAACCTCGCAAGCGTAAGAGATCTCACCGAGGGTTGCACGAACCTTAGCTGCCTCAACAGCCAGCTCAAGCAGGTTACCCTCGCCAGTCTCAACGCACTTAGTGATAGCTGCCAGAGCTGCATCTACAGCTGCCTGGTCGCGGTTAGCCTTAAGCTCGTTAAGGCGAGCAATCTGGCTCTCACGAACAGCGGTGTTATCTACGGCGAGAATGTCAATTGGAGCCTCCTTCTCAAGGCGGTACTCGTTAAGGCCGATAATCTTCTGCTCACCAGAGTCAATACGAGCCTGGGTGCGAGCTGCAGCCTCCTCAATACGCATCTTAGGAATACCGGTCTCAATAGCCTTAGCCATACCACCGAGCTGCTCAACCTCCTCAATGAGTGCCCAAGCCTTGTGAGCAATCTCGTTGGTGAGGCTCTCAACATAGTAAGAACCTGCCCAAGGGTCTACAGAACGGCAAACATTGGTCTCCTCCTGGATGTAAATCTGGGTGTTACGAGCGATACGAGCCGAGAAGTCGGTAGGAAGGGCGATAGCCTCATCCAGAGCGTTGGTGTGAAGCGACTGAGTGTGACCCAGAGCTGCACCCATAGCCTCAATAGCAGTACGACCAACATTGTTGAATGGATCCTGCTCGGTGAGTGACCAACCAGAGGTCTGCGAGTGGGTACGCAGAGCCAGTGACTTAGGGTTCTTAGGCTCAAACTGCTTTACGATCTTTGCCCAGAGCATACGAGCTGCACGCATCTTTGCAATCTCCATAAAGTGGTTCATACCGATAGCCCAGAAGAATGACAGACGAGGTGCAAATGCGTCAATGCTCATACCTGCGTTGATACCTGCGCGGAGGTACTCAAGACCGTCTGCCAGAGTGTATGCCAACTCAATATCTGCTGTTGCACCAGCCTCCTGCATGTGGTAGCCAGAGATAGAGATAGAGTTGAACTTAGGCATATTCTTAGAGGTGTACTCAAAGATATCTGCGATAATCTTCATTGAGAACTTTGGAGGATAGATATAGGTGTTACGCACCATAAACTCCTTCAAGATATCGTTCTGGATAGTACCAGCAAGCTGGTCAAGGGTACAACCCTGCTCCAGACCGGTAACGATGTAGAACGCCAGCACTGGAAGCACCGCACCGTTCATAGTCATAGATACCGACATCTTGTCAAGAGGAATACCGTTGAACAGTACCTTCATATCCTCTACAGAGCAGATAGATACACCTGCCTTACCAACATCACCTACTACGCGTGGGTGATCTGCATCGTAACCACGGTGTGTAGCCAGGTCAAATGCCACAGAAAGACCCTTCTGACCTGCTGCAAGGTTACGACGATAGAATGCGTTAGACTCCTCAGCAGTAGAGAAACCTGCATACTGACGGATAGTCCAAGGACGCATAACATACATAGTAGAGTAAGGACCACGCAGGAACGGTGCAACACCAGCTGCATAGTTCAGATGCTCCATACCCTCAAGGTCTGCCGCAGTATAGCCATCCTTGACAGATATCTGCTCGGCAGTAATCCAAGGCTCCTTAGTAGCCTCAGCAGCGTGGCTTGCGCCACCCTGATATTTCAATTCTGAAAATTTTGCTCTCATTGTCTCTGCTGTTTAGATACCCATCTGAGCCAAGTAGCTGCGCAGTGTCTCAAGGACATTGCTCTTGACGCTGATGAAGTTGTTAATACCCTTTGCCTGAAGCTCCTCTGTGCAAGCAGGTGCGCCTGCAACTACGAGGATAGCCTTGCCACCCAAAAGCTCCTGTACCTTTGGTGCAACCTCTGCGTAGTCGTCGTCTGAAGCACAAACAACAACAATCTGTGCGCCAGAAGCAAGTGCTGCCTCAGCACCCTCCTCAACACTCTTGAAGAAGTTGTTGTCCTGTACGCGGATACCAGCGCAAGCGAAGAAGTTGCAAGAGAACTGTGCACGAGCACGAGCCATAGCCAAGTTGCCACAAGTGAGCATAAATGCCTTCAGCTCCTTACCGCTCTTATCTACACCGTAACGCATAGCCTCAAATGCCATAGCACCACGATATGGAACAAGCACATTACCCTCTGCTGCTGGGCGAGTTACTGCTGCAGCCTCAACAGCCGCATCTGCAACCTCGGTAAAGTTAGGATACTGGTTTGCACCGAGCAGAATCTGACGACGAGTAGCGATAGCCTTATCCTTAGCCGCTGCAGAAGCCTTTACGCGCTCTACAACATAGCCGCTCTTGAATGCCTCTACATAGCCACCCTTCTCCTCCAGCTCAAGGAAGAGCTTCCACGCCTCGTTAGCGATGGTGTCAGTAAGGTTCTCAATGTAGTACGAACCACCTGCAGGGTCTACAACCTGATCAAAGTGAGACTCGTGCTTGAGCAGCAAGCTCTGGTTACGAGCAATGCGCTGAGAGAACTCTGTAGGGTTTGTATATGCGTAGTCAAATGGCAGAACCTCAAGTGAGTGTACACCAGCGATAGCTGCACTCATAGCCTCAGTAGTGCCACGGAGCATATTTACATATGGGTCATAAACGGTCTGGTTCCAAGCCGATGTGCGAGCGTGAACAAATGCCTTGCAAGAGCAGTCGCAAGCAGGCTCATACTGCTTTACGATGTTTGCCCAGAGCAGACGCGCTGCACGGAACTTAGCCATCTCCATGAAGTAGTTTGAGGTAACAGCAAAGGTGAAGCGAATCTTATTTGCAGCCTCGTCTACAGTCAGACCAGCCTCCATCAGGCGAACAAGATACTCGTGCGCTACAGAGAGACCGAAACCGAGCTCCTCTACGATGGTAGAGCCGCAGTCAGAGAATACATTTGCCGATACACCTACTACGCGAACACCCTTGTAAGCCGCTGTAGCCTTGATGAGTTCTGCCATTTTGCCGATGCACTTGCCCTCACCGCAGTCCTCGCACCACTCACCCTTCTGTGAAAGATGCTTTACCAGTGGGTCAATGCAGAAGTTCACACGCAGGTCATCCTTCGCTACGCCATCCTTCTCAGCCTTCGCAAGAACAAGAGCCACGAGCTTGCCTACGCCCTTACCGCAGAATGTAAGCTCTACAGCAGGAAGAACGATACCTGCAAGCAGAACATCAAGGTCCTCAGCAGTAAACTCCTTCTCCGCATTGCAGAAGCAGAAACCGAGCGAATCAACACCCGCATTCAGCATCTTGAGAGCCTGCTCATTTGCAGCCTTAGGACAAGATACCGCAATAGTCTGGTGAGTGAGCCAGCTGTTGTCACCGCTCACACCTCTCAAATAAGGGAACTCACCTGCCTGAGTTGCCAAAGTTTTAAGACCCTCAAGGTTCTCAGCGCGGTAATATGGACGGAGGTTGAAACCCTCAGTCGTACGCCACACCAACTTGCGCTCATAGTCAGCACCCTTAAGGTCAACAGCTATCGCCGCCTCCCAAGCCTCAGTAGAGACCTCTGGGAACTCGGCAAATAACTTTTCACGATTGGTTGTTGCCATAATTTTTTAGAATTTTGTTATAGTTTAGGGTTAAAAATATTATCCACAATCTAAAATCGCGTAAAGTTAGCCATATTTTTCAAAATTTCAAAATATTTCACGGAAAAGTATTAGGTTTTGACTCGCTTTCAGCGACGCTACGCAGTATATTTGCGCCACCCTTAATCTCCCTTAATAGCCTTTAATATATCGCCACAGCCTGCACCGTCGTCCATCCTTTGCACTATTTTATCGTTAGAATGCGGTAGATATTGCACACCACATTTGTCGTCAAAAGTGCGTAGTTGCGGGGCATCGTGCAAAAAATCAGTCTCGGATAGTACTAAAGCGTACAGCCGAGACTGATTTTTAAGGGATGTGCCGCAAATGCGTGCTTTTCACGGCAAATGCTCACGATAAAACTACTTGGTAGCGGACTCCAAACGCTTCATCATCACAAACATAAAGAGCGCTGAGAGGAGGCAGAGGACGATGAAGACTGACCAAACGACGGTCAGGGAGATACCGCCCCAGAGGAAGCCTCCGACAGATACGAGCCAGTTACCGATTGCGGTAGCGACGAACCAGCCACCCATCATCAGACCCTTATACTTTGGAGGTGCTACCTTTGACACGAATGAGATACCCATAGGTGAGAGGAGCAGCTCGGCGAAGGTGAGCACGAGGTATGTTGAGATAAGCCAGTTTGGATTTACGAATGTTGCAGCATCGCCAGCGGCAGCCTGAGCGGTTGGGGTAAGAAGACCCACAGAGCCGATTGCCATAACGGCGAAACCTACAGCAGCCACGAGCATACCGTAAGCGATCTTACGAGGTGCTGAAGGCTCCTTGCCACGCTTAGCCAGAGCACCGAAGATTGCAAGGCTTACAGGGGTAAGGGCAACAACATAGAATGGGTTGAACTGCTGGAAGATAGGAGCGCTGATAGATACAGAACCTGTAACATTGAGGGCCTTATAAACGAGCACTGCAACGACTGCAACGAGCACTGCCAGGGAGATAAACTTACCCTTCTTATCCTCGCTCTGGAACACTGAGAAGCCAGCGTAAACGCCCACAATCACAAGCACCAAATTCCACACATTAAAGAGCAGGCTCTGGATACCCTCAGAGCTCTTTGCGGTGAACTCGTCGGCGAAGTATGTCAGCGTCAGACCATTCTGGTGGAACGCCATCCAGAAGAAGATTACAACGGCAAATACAAGGCAGAGAGCAACCACGCGCTGCTTTGTCTCAGCAGGTGTGAGAGTATCAACTACGGCAGCCTCCTCGCCCTTCTTAGCCTTGCCACCCTCTACATGACGGAATGTAGGGCGGAAGATGTAATAGATTGCAATAGAGAGGATTAGCGATGCGCAAGCCACTGCGAAAGAGAAGTGGTAAGCGTCGTTTGAGCTATAGCCGAGGCTAATCTCTGCCCACTCCTTAATCTTCACAGCTGCTGTTGGCGCGAAAAGTGCACCGATGTTGATAGCCATGTAGAAGAGGGAGAAGCCAGAGTCACGCTTTGCAGCATACTGTGGGTCGTTGTACAGGTCGCCAACCATAACCTGGAGGTTACCCTTAAACAGACCAGTACCGAGGCTGATAAAGAGCAGCGCAGCAAGCATTGCCAGCATTGCGAATGTATCGCCACCTAAAGGCAACGAGAGGAGCAGATAACCTGCAAACATAATTGTAATACCGATGGTTACCATCTTACCGAAGCCGAACTTGTCAGCCATCATACCACCAACCAGTGGCATAAGGTATACAAGGCCGAGGAAGGTAGAGTAGATAGCACCCGCTACGCCTGCATCAAGGCCGAAGTTTGCACGCAGGAAGAGCGCGAAAACTGCAAGCATAGTGTAGTAACCAAATCGTTCGCCAGTGTTAGCCAGCGCAAGGGCATAGAGTCCTTTTGGATGTCCTTTGAACATAAATTTATAGTTTTTAGTTAATAATAATTGCAAAAAATGCTCTCAAAGGTAGCAATAATATTCGGAACTGCAAAATTTAGCCATTGGCTCGTCTACGACGGCCCTTCCTCCTCGCGGCTCGGCATAGCAAACAAGTTTGCTCAGCTCTCGCTCCGCAGCGTCAGTTGGCTGTTAGCTATTGGCTATATCAAGGTATCGCTGCGCGATAGTGTTTATAGGGTGTGAATTACACCGTCGGCTTTTAGAGTTTTTTATTAAGGGTCATTAAAGAGCATTAAGGGTTACTAATGGTCGCGTTCCGCAACGCTACGCAGAACAAAAATTGCGCATCCCTTAGTAGTCCTTAATCTCCCTTAATAACCTTTAATGTATCGCCATCTGGACAGTACCCCTAAGCACTATCGCTTTAGCGATACCGCTGAAAGGCTAATAGCTAAAAGCCAACAGCTAATGGTAAAAATCTTGCGGTGCAAGATTTTTTTACTATCTTTGTATCACTATGACACCACTACAAATTGCAATAACGCTTCTAATTCCCTTTTTGGGCACGGTTATAGGGTCGGCAAGCGCGCTGATGCTGGGGCAGAAGAGCGCTGCCAAGATGCAGAACATTCTGCTCGGCTTTGCGTCGGGAGTGATGGTGGCGGCGGCGGTATGGTCGTTGCTCATCCCCGCTATAGACCACACCGAGGCTACGGGAGGCATAGGCTGGGTGCCTGCGCTTGTGGGTTTTCTGCTCGGCATGGGCTTTATGTTGCTCCTTGATGCACTCACGCCCCACCTGCACATAGATAGCACCACGCCCGAGGGTATCCCTTCATCGCTGGGCAAGTCTACGATGTTGATGCTTGCCGTAACGCTCCACAACATCCCCGAGGGTATGGCCGTAGGTGTTGTTATTGCCGGTGCGCTCTCGGGCAGTGTAGATATGGGCGTGGCGGCGGTTATGGCGCTGGCGGCAGGTATTGCACTGCAGAATATCCCCGAGGGGGCTGTTATCTCACTGCCTCTCCGCTCGCAGGGCATCTCGCGTGCGCGCTCGTTTAGCTATGGTGTAGCGTCGGGCATCGTTGAGCCGCTGTCGGCGGTGGTGACTATACTGCTTATAGAGCACCTTATCGGCATCTTCCCATATATGCTCGCCTTTGCCGCAGGAGCGATGATTTATGTCGTGGTTGAGGAGCTTATCCCCGAGGCGCATTCGGGCAAGCACTCCAACCTGCCAACCATCGGTTTTGCCATCGGTTTTGCCATTATGATGGTATTAGATGTGGCACTATCCTAACAGACTTAACAACCTAACTATGAATAACTTACTACTGACCCTAATAACCTTCGCAACGGCCTTTGTGGGCGTGGCAATCATCCACCCCTACTTGGTGCGCTTTGCCAAGGCGAAGAATATCGTAGATAACCCCAATACCCGCAAACTGCAGCTCCGCCCCGTGCCAGTTCTGGGTGGTTTGGCAATCTTCTTCGGCATTGTTGCGGGCCTGCTGGCAGCACATACGATGATAGATAGCTCGCAGCTCTTTGTCATCATCTCTTGCATGATGATTATGACCTATGTCGGTGCACTGGATGATGTGCTGGACATCTCGCCTATCATCCGCCTTATCTCGCAGATTATCACCGTGTTAGTGCTCATTTATATCGGTGACCTCTCGCTCAATAACTTCCACGGCCTGTGGGGTATCGGCTCTCTGCCGCAGTGGGTCTCTACGCCACTTACTATCGTCGCCGTGGTGGGTATTATCAACGCCCTGAACCTCATTGATGGCGCGGATGGACTCTTTTCTATCTTCTGCATCACCGCTTGTACTATCTTCGGCCATATTTTCCTCTCTGTGGGGGACTACGCCCTCTTCGCCCTCGCTGTGGCATCTATCGGCGCGCTGATACCTTTCCTGCTCCATAACGCCTTTGGTATTGAGTCAAAGATGTTTGTGGGCGACGGCGGCTCACTGCAGATGGGCGTGGTGCTGTCGGTCTTTGTTATGGAGGTGATTTGTAAGCCCGAGTATGCCGCGCTGGCTGAGGAGTCAAATGTGGCTTTGGTGCCTTTTGTGCTGGCAACCCTCGCTATCCCGGTCTTTGATACCCTGCGCGTTATGCTCGCCCGCATCGCTCGCGGCACATCGCCACTTATCGGCGATAAAACCCACCTACACCACCTCTTTATCGGCCTGGGAATATCGCATATCGGCACGGCTGTGCTTATCTCCCTGCTTAACTTGGCGGTTGTGGAGACATGCCTTGTCGCGGCAAAACTTAACGCCTCGGCAGATACCCAACTATATGTTGTTATCGGCGCCGCCCTGATTGTTGATTGGGGAGTATATTATGGCGTGCAACTGCTTGATAAACTCATCCCCGAGCAGATGCAACGCGCTCGTATTTGGAAAAGCCACCATCGCCCCAGCCGCCAAATATTTGACTTTATGCGAAAAATTGTTGATAAGATGTAGCGTAAATTGAAAAAAATATATTACTTTTGCGACGCAAAACGAGTAACCGCCTAATTTTAGGCACTTTACCCAACCGCGATGGTTCCGTAGCTCAGCTGGATAGAGCAACAGCCTTCTAAGCTGTGGGTCGTGGGTTCGAATCCCGCCGGAATCACCTCTTGCACGAATCACCCGAATCTTTCGGGTGATTTTTTATTTTGTTCTCGCCGCTCTGTGAGTAAACTCCCAGCGGCAGAACAAAATAAAAAACTTGCTCCGCAAGTAATTCGTGCAATGCGCTCCCGGCGGTAATTTCTTTAAGCGGGGTTACCTCGGTCGTCTATCTCCGCACCAAACTTCGTTTGACAGCGGCACTCCCTCGGTGATGTTGGGCTTTTGCACACAAAACCCCAACATTCAAATCCCGCCGGAATCACGAGCGCAATGCACAACAAGAAAGCCACTCTTTACGAGTGGCTTTTGTTGTAAGAGCTGCTATGGGAGCTTGCTCACAAATAGTTGCTCTCACAACAAAAGATACCGTGTAACGGATTTCTTGTTGAGCATTGCCTAGGATTCCAAGGGAAAGGCGTCACGAAGCAGACCATCGGTCTGCGCAGTAGCCAATCCCGCCTAAATTCCAACCAAATCGTGCGGGTTACGCACTTTGCAATCCCATAAAATCGGGTGAAATCCGATGCAACTTTTCATTCCCACTGAAAAATTGGTCACGACCTTCTCTCTACTATGCAAAAGTAATGGGAGTAGATCCGCTCAAGATTTTTTCGCTGACAATGTTGCGTCACCATAGGTTACTCTTGCATCAATATGATAGTAGGTACTTCTGAAACCTTGTACAGAGATCAACTGGGTCCTCTTGAAAGCAACAACGCCCCTTCGTAAAATTTGTGAAGTGCATCAAGCAGCTTCTATACATGATGCCCTCGACTCGTAGCATAGCCTGCTTGTTAAACTCCTTCTCGATGTCGTTCCGAGGCTTTTCCCATAGGTAAACACCGAGTGTTTCAAAGGCGTGGTCTTTCTTTGTGATTGGATCTGTGATTGCGGGGCGATAACTCAGATATATCGACCCCCTTCGGTCTTTGAGTTTGCGTTTGTGAATACTAACTGTTGGAATCTTCATACTTTGCGAAAGTTTTTGAGTTCGAGCTGTAAAGATACCAATAATCAACAACACTAGCTGGCAAACTCAAACCGTGACTGTCACGAGTTCATTTCGTTTCCGAGATGCTGCATTTTTGCTGCATTTTGGAAATAAAATTGATATTTGGCAACAACGACACACGCGATAATCTGCGCAACTGCGTATTTTTAATGGTGGTTACGCAGATTATCCGTCAAAGACCTCAGAGTATCGGGACTTTTTACTAAAGTATCGCTAAACCTTTATTTTCTAATGAACTTTACGATACAATCAATACATATTGGAGTTTCGGAAATTGTGTCAATAAAAACATTTGCAGGGTGCATATCCTCCAGAAGTAGTCGTTCGCCTATATAGTTAACGCCATTACCGTCTCCATTGTCGCGAAATCCTTTTTCTCCGACCATCAAATCTATCTCCGATTTCGTAGCAAGCCGTTTGCAACCGATATATGGTTGTGTGCAAATTGTGCGGAATAAACCATCGTGATCGCGTGTAAAGCCTATCACAGACATTGGCGTCTCTGGGAATAGTGCATTATGGAGTACGATGGATTCCATTGCCCTGCCAAGAGTAGCATATATAGAAGTGCGAACCTTAACTACCGAAGTATCTCCGTCCTTATAGTAAACCATAGACTCCGCCCCTTGGGCTATCTTTGGACCATACTCCGATTCAATATCAGGAATAGCATTAGTAAACCATAAGCCTTTTGCCGTTGCCCATTGTTCCACCAACTTTTCCTGCAATTCGTCTATTTGCCAATTCGCTGGGCTTGCTTTGCTTGTTCCAGCATCTTCGCCTGCTGTAAGGCTTGACTGTGCGTAGTTGCATACGAGGTACGCCCCAATGAACGCCTCACCTGCACAGCAGAGTCCTGCATGCTCTTTTTGATTGAACTGATTAAGATCTGTTTTGCCATTGACTATCTGCTTTATGTAATTATCAATAATCTCGATTGTTTGTGCAGAGAATCCGCCTTTACTTATAGCATCGTAGATAACCTCCATACCCTCAAACAACTATTGTATATTTTGCTCTTATCGCAAAGATAGTGCATTTTTCTTGAATAGAGATGTATTTCCAAAACAATTTTACTATCTTTGTCAAAAGCGTGACCAAAATCAGCGGTAAAGTTGCCGAAAAATCTGGCGAATTTATAGCCTAAATTTTAGTGTAGAAAACCGCATCAGTGAGTGCAGAGTGAGTCTGAAAAAGTGCCCTCTGTGCGCGTCTGGCGCAGAAACCGACCATCCCGCCGGGATCACGAGAGCAATGCCAACAAAAGCCACTCCTTAGAGTGGCTTTTGTTGTAAGAGCTGCTATGGGAGCTTGCTCACAAATAGTTGCTCTTATAACAAAAGATGCCGTGTAACGGATTTCTTGTTGAGCATTGCCGAGGATTCCAAGGGAAAGGCGTCACGAAGCAGACCATCGGTCTGCGCAGTAGCCAATCCCGTCCCACCTCGCCGCTCTGTGAGTAAACACCCGCATTTATGTACTATTTTTGACCAATAAACAAAAACCGCCCCGATTTTATGTACTATTTTGACCAATAAGCCCTATTTTGACCAATAAACCGCAAGGTCTGGGAGCTTGCTCGCAGGATAATGCACAAACAAAAAAACAAGATGCGAGGTTTTGCCTCGCATCCTGCTTTCTGGGGTGGAAGATGGGATTCGAACCCACGACCTTAGGAACCACAATCCTCTACTCTAACCAGCTGAGCTACATCCACCATATAATTCGTTTCCGAATCGGGGACAAAAGTAATACAGTTTTTTGTTACATCCAAATTTTCGGCGATGTTTTTCAACAAATTGTTCAAAAAATAGAGATTTGGGCAGCCAAAGTATCTTCAGTCGCCCAAATAGGAACACAAACGGCTCTACTAAAAATCGTCCTCCTCAATAGCGTCTGCGCTATATGTAATCTCCTATCTTACCGGGAACAGAGCCACGCGAAGGGTTGTGCAGCCGTAAGGGATAAGCTCTATGGTCTGCTCTGTGAGGTCTACATCGCCACGCTCGCGGCTATTGATGTAGTAGTTCACAGGGCCCACGGAGCCGGCGTACTTCTGCCAGCGAGGCAGGCGGCAAGCGGGCATATATATAGATATAGGTGCGTTCTGAACATTCCACGGGTAGGCGGCAACAGTGTCAGAGAGTTTGACCGTGAGGTTCTGCTCTATATTCTTGCGCAGGGTCTGCTTGAGGATGCAGTAGTTCCACGGCGTGTCGGAGTGGACCTCGTAGTAGTACTGGCCATACTCTACCCTATTCTGCTCCTCCACCTCGTGGCGTTCCCAGCGCTCGTTCATCTTCAGGGCGTAGAGCAGCGGACCGCGCTCAATAGCTGCGCCACCATCAAACCAGTAGCTCGCCTTGACCTTAGCCACAAACTCCACCTGCAGGTTATCGCCATGACTCCAGTTGCGGTTGATAACAATAACGCCATCCTTCGCCGCCACATCAACCTGCTCGCCATTGATAGTAACCTTCACCCCCTCGCTCCAACCTGGCAGGCGCAGGTGCAGCGGAAACTGCTCGCCACGGCGGCGCTCCTTAGCGAAGTGGACGGTAAAGGAGACACTCTCCCTAAATGGGTAGGAGGTCTGCTCCACAATCTCCACCTCGCGGCCACCTGCAAGGCGTGTATGCACGCGACTTGGGGCATAGACCAGTGCTGCCAGGCCGCCATCCGCTGTCGCATACCAGAGGTTCTGCACAAACTTAGGCCACGACTGGTGGTAGTTTGCCGTACAGCAGGCATAGCCCGTCATCTGACCGAAGAGCTGGTCGGTATCGCGGTGCGGAGTGGTGAAGTCGCGCCAAGTACGCGACACCTCAATTTGGTTAAGCTGCTGGTAATACTGACGCACGGTGCAGTTGTCGTCCACCTGCGTAGGCAGGGCGTTATAAGCCACACGCTCCAGATAGTCCGCCCACGACATATCGCCCGAAATCTTGAGTATCTCGCCCAGCGAGTACATCATCTCCACAGCCGTACATAGCTCCGAGCCGTAGATAGGGTTACCAAAGCGCGTAAGCTCGTCTCCCGCCCACAGTCCCGTAGGCAGTCCAAAAGTTGTGCGGATAGTATTTTTCGCCGTATGGAGACTCTCCAGCAACGCCTTATCTGCCGTCTGCTGGTATCGCAGAGCGGGGGTCTTGAAGGCCTGACCCAGATTTACGCAGTGGAGCGAGTGCTGGCGGTAGAGGATATTGTTCTGCAACGAGAAGGCGGCATACCAATCAAAGGTCTGAGCATAGACTACATCGGCAAGCTCAAGCAGAAAACTCTCGCCCGTGATATTATAGAGCCAGTAGATAACGCCCAGATTATCGCCTCCGCGCTCTGCACCCCAGTGCGACCACTTGTTGAGCGGGCTCTTTGGCAGCTCGGCAAGTTGATAGCGGAAGTAGGCGGTCATAAGCTCTATAACTCGCTTATCGCCCGTAGCCGAGTAGTGCTGCTGTAACACCTTGAGCATAACCATCTTAGGCCACCAGTCGCGCGCCCTATCGCGCTGCAGTCCCGGCTCCTTAGGCCTATCTACCGTAGGGCCAAAGTGTCCATCCTCGGTCTGCGAAGCTATAGCCCACTCTATCCACGGCTGAACTCTATCCTTAAGCGACTGGTCATCAAGGATATAGGCAAGGGGCAGCAGACCGTCTATCCAGTAAGGTCCACGCTCCCAAGCATCGCCATCGCCACCAAGCCAGCAGTTGCGAGGGCCGACGACATTGCCCATAATCTTATCCAGATTGCCCGTCATACCGTCGCGCATACGCAGTAGCTGCTCACGGAGCCAACCCTCGGCAGTGATATCGCCCAGTGGCAGAGCCTGGTAAGGCTTATCTACAAGAGGTGCACGATTGAATGCCGTAGAGGTGCAAAAGGCAACGGCGCAGAGTATTAAAAATAGAGTTCGCTTCATAATTGCTTAGTATTTGCACAAATATACAAAAAAATAATTATCTTTGTAGTATGGAATCACTAAAAGAACTTTACAAGGTTGGTTGCGGACCTTCAAGCAGCCACACAATGGGTCCTAAGCGTGCTGCCGAGCAGTTTGCCGAGCGCACCGCGGGGGCGGAGGGCTATCGCGTAACCCTCTACGGCTCTTTGGCAGCGACGGGCAAGGGTCACCTTACCCACAGCGCCATACTGTCCGTACTGGAGCCATTAGCACCTACAGAGATTGTCTGGAAGGCCGACATCGTACTTGACTTCCACCCCAACGGAATGCTCTTTGAGGCACTCAAGGGCGGCGAGGTATACGACAGCTGGACAATATTCAGCGTTGGCGGAGGCTCGCTGGCAAACGAGAATACCGTAGCCGCAGCACCCCAGAGCATCTATCCCCTAACCACCATTGAGGCTATTAAGCAGTGGTGCTACGACGAGGGCAAGACCTTCTGGGAGTATGTAGAGATGTGCGAGGGCAAGGAGATTTGGGAGTTCCTGGACTATATATGGGATGTGATGTGCGAGACCGTGCAGCGCGGACTTAACAACGACGGCGTACTGCCTGGCGGACTGAAAGTGGCGCGCAAAGCGGGCACATACTATGTCAAGAGCAAGAGCTACACCGGCTCGCTGAGCTCAAGAGCAAGAATATACTCATACGCCCTTGCCGTGGCTGAGGAGAACGCCTCGGGAGGTACGGTAGTAACCGCCCCAACATGCGGCTCGTGCGGAGTGCTTCCGGGCGTGCTATACCACATGACCACCTCGCGAGAGTTCCTCAGAATCAGAGTACTCCGAGCCCTCGCCACAGCTGGACTTTTCGGCAATGTGGTAAAGACCAACGCATCCATCTCTGGCGCAGAGGTGGGATGCCAGGGCGAGATTGGCGTAGCCTGCGCAATGGCTGCCGCTGCCGCCTGCCAGCTCTTCGGCGGAACACCAGCACAGATAGAGTACGCCGCCGAGATGGGACTGGAGCACCACCTCGGACTCACCTGCGACCCCGTATGCGGACTGGTGCAGGTGCCTTGCATAGAGCGTAACGCCGTGGCTGCCGCCCGCGCACTGGACGCAAACGCCTTCGCAACACTCTCCGACGGCTCACACCTCGTGTCGTTTGATAAGGTCGTCGCCGTGATGAACGAAACCGGCCTCAACCTGCCAAGCCTCTACCGCGAAACCTCCGAGGGCGGCCTCGCAACGCACATCAAGCGTTAGGCTACGCAGTAAGCGTGTACCGCCGCTTTTTGGAAAAAGCGGCACCAAAAACTTTCGGCAAAACTTCGTTTTGCTTCCATTCGCCGCGGAAATAGGCGTTGTCTACGACAATACAAAAACAGCTACAGCACTTCACTTTCAAGCCAGCTTGAGTGAGTGCTGTATCTATTTTTAGTATCCTTACGGATACCAGCCTATTTCCGAGTAGAATCAAAAATTTGTCGCGCAGCGACACCTCTGAAAAGCCAATGGCTAATAGCCAATAGCTAACGGCTAAAGAAATATTGTTTCTGCCTCTTCTTATCCTTTTGGGAGCGGGCAACAAAGACTTGCTTGCCCGTATACGGGTTAATGCCCGTGTAGAAGATTACGGAGCTGAGGGTCAGCGGCGTTGGGGTCAGGTCCTGCACCTGCTCAAGGGTGAAGTGGAGCTTGCCGAGCACCTTATGGGCGAGGGCTTGCATATCGGTTTCGCGGCAGCCGGGGTGCGAGGAGATGAAGTATGGGATAAGTTGATACTTGAGTCCATGCTCGCGGCAGATGCGGTTAAAGTCGCGGTTAAGCTGCTCAAAGAGTGTAAAAGATGGCTTGCGCATAAGGTTTAGAACGCCATCCTCGGTATGCTCTGGGGCGACCTTAAGTCTACCCGAAGTGTGGTGCAGTACCACCTCGCGCAGGTAGTCGTTATTCTCAAAGAGGTCGTAGCGGATGCCACTGCCGATATAGGCGTGCTTAACCCCCTTAACGGCTCTGACCTTGCGGTACAAATCTATCAGTGGGCGGTGGTCGCGGTTAAGGTTTGGACATGGCTTCGGGTGTAGGCACGATGGGCGGCGGCACTTGCCACAGAGTGTAGTATCCTTACCGCCAAGGCGATACATATTTGCCGAAGGGCCACCGATGTCGGTTATCGTGCCGTGGAAGTCAGGCGAGGCGGCCAGTGCCTCAACCTCGCGCAGGATAGAAGCCTCACTACGCGACGAGATAAACTTGCCCTGATGTGCCGAGATGGTGCAGAACGAGCAGCCACCGAAGCAGCCGCGGTGGATATTTACCGAGTTACGAATCATATCCCACGCAGGTATAGCCCCACGATTGTGGTATCGCGGATGTGGTGCACGCATATATGGTAGCTCAAAGGCGTAGTCTATCTGCTCGGTCGTAAGGGCTGCATTCATCGGGTTGATAACCACATACTTATCGCCCGTCTGCTCCACAAGGGTAGCCTCGGCATTAAGCAGGTTGCTCTGGGTCTCAACGGTCACGAAGTTCTCGCCAAAGGCGCGTTTATCGGCCTTGCAGCGCTCAAAGGAGTTTAAGTATATGGTCTTATCACTATCCAGTCGCTCAACATAGGCTCTATCTGCCACAAAGGCGACCTGACGGATGGTGCGTATGCGCTTGGGGTTAAAACCGTTGTGCATCGTGCGAGCCACATCCCTTACCACCTGCTCGCCCATACCGTAGAGCAGAAAGTCCGCCCCGCTATCAATCAAGATTGATGGCATAAGCTCGTTCTTCCAGTAGTCGTAGTGGGTCACACGGCGCAGGGATGCCTCAATGCCACCGATAAGCACAGGGGTATCTGGAAAGAGGCTCTTGAGAATCTTGGTATATGTTGTAACGGTATAGTCCGGGCGGAAACCCGCAGCGCCACCAGCCGTATAGGCATCGTTGCTACGCAGGCGGATATTTGCCGTATAGTGGTTCACCATAGAGTCCATAGCCCCCGCGCTGACGCAGAAGCAGCGACGCGGAGTGCCGAACTTCTTGAAGTCGCGCAGATCGTCCTTCCAGTTAGGTTGCGGGACGACAGCCACGCGAAAGCCCTCGGCCTCAAAGAGTCGGCTGACAACAGCGGCGCCAAACGAAGGGTGGTCGATATAGGCATCGCCCGTAAAGAGGACTATATCCACATAGTCCCACCCCAGAGCCTTCATCTCCTTTACTGTTGTTGGCAGAAATCCCATAGCTTACTCGTTGTATAAGTGTGCCGACTTGACATAGTTGTCCCAGCGGTCAATAACCGTCTGGAAGTCGGCTGGTGTTTGCGACTCAAAGGTCATCTCCTCGCCCGTTGTAGGGTGCACAAAGCCGAGCATACGGGCATGCAGCGCGTGGCGAGGCATAGCCTCAAAGCAGTTTTCTATAAACTGCTTATATTTAGAGAATGTTGTACCCTTAAGTATTCTATCGCCACCATATCGCTCGTCGTTAAAGAGCGGATGGCCGATATATTGCATGTGCACGCGAATCTGGTGCGTGCGACCAGTCTCCAGTCGGCACTCCACAAGGGTCACATAGCCGTAACGCTTAAGCACCTTGTAGTGCGTCACAGCGTGCTTACCCTCCGAGCCATCGGGGAAGACATACATCTGGTGTCGGTTGCGAGGGTTGCGGCCGATATGGCCAGTAATAGTACCCTCATCCTCATCAAAATTTCCCCACACAAGGGCAATATATCGGCGCTTGGTGGTATGGAGGAAGAACTGGCGCGAGAGGTGGTTGCAGGCCTCCACATTCTTACCTACGACAAGTATTCCCGAGGTGTTCTTATCTATGCGGTGTACAAGTCCTGCGCGCTCGTCGCCCTGCTGGAACATAGGGTTATCCTTGAGGTGGAAGGTGAGGGCATTTACCAGCGTGCCGTCGTAGTTTCCGTGACCCGGGTGCACGCACATACCCGCCTCCTTATTGACAACAATAACATCGTCGTCCTCGTAGATGATATTGATAGGTATATCCTGCGGGGTGAGCAGGCAGTTGTACTTGGGGTACTCCATCTTGAGGACGATATGGTCGTACGGCTTAATCTTGTACGACGCCTTCTGCGGGCGGTCGTTCACAAAGACATTGCCGTTATCCACAGCCGTCTGCACACGGTTGCGCGAGCAGTTCTCAATGTGCGTAGCCAGATACTTGTCCAATCGCATCATCGACTGCCCCTTATCCACCGTTATGGAGAAGTGCTCGTAGAGTCCATTCTCGTCGGGTTTCTCGTCGGTAAGGAACTGACGGGCGGGAGCGTGAGTAATCACCTCCTCGTCGTCCAACTCTATATCGTCTATATACTCTGCCATATTTACTTTACTGGAAGAAAAACTCATCCTCGCCCTGCTCTGATGCACTCTGCTCACCCTGAAGCATACGCAGCGAGTCGGCAGCCATACGGGCAAGTGAATCTGCCTCTTCGCGCTCCTTGAGCTGGCGTGCAAGGGCTGCCTCAGCCTCCGCCGTAGCACGAGCAATAACCTCACTATCAAGGGTCAGGTGGATAGATACCGTTGAGCCCAATGTCATAGTAGTGCCCTGCAGCGACGACTGACGACATACGCGGGCATCGTCCTGATTGAGCAGCGTAATGCCCTCGTCGTAGGTCACACCTCCCACATTGAGTCCCTGCTCCCACAGCTTACCCTTGGCATCAAAGAGCTTGCGACCGATAAGGCGAGGCACTGTGGTGCTATTCTGGTCGGGGCTGACACCCACGGTGAGCACCACGCCGCGACCCTTCTCTACGCGGATATTGCTCTTATCGGTAATCTGAACGCCATCTAACGACTGCTGGAGGACATAGTTTGTTGCAATATCCTCTACATACTCTAATCGCTCAATGCCGAAGCCTGCACCCTCAAGCATATTCTTCGCCTGACGCAGCGAGCGACCTGCAACATAAGGCATAGGCAGCTTCTTCTGCGAGAAGGAGTTGATTGTAAGGTATATCTTGCGACCCTTCTTCACATCTACACCACCCTTTGGCAGCTGCTCAAGCACCATACCGCCCGGATAGGCAGGTACATAGAGCGAGTCGTTCACAATAATCTTCAGCCCGCGCTCCTTGGCATAGTACTGCGCATCCTTGAGCGAAAGACCCGTAAAGTCCGGCACGCTCAGGCGCATACCGTGGCGAGTACCCACCGCAAGGGCTATATAGGAGATAGCGACCATCAAGCCGAGGGTCACTACAATCATCGTAAGATTCCAGAGCACAGGCTTACGACGCAGGCGTGTAAACCAACTCTCGTTACTCTTTTTTCTCTTTGCCATAATTAAACTAAATCTCGTTATAGTGTGTATCGCGCTCTACTGCCCTAAAACCTGCATTGCTGCAGATGCGGTGGATATCCTCTATGCTCATCGTTGGCGCCGTATCGGCAGCACCTGCCATAGAGTATATCTTTGTAGAGTCGTCTATCGTTCCGTCTATATCATCGGCACCAAAGGCGAGGGCGAGCTCCGTAGTCTGCTTGCCGTACATCACCCAGTAGGCCTTTATATGTGGCACATTATCCAACACCAAGCGGCTCATAGCCAGCGTGCGCAGGTCGTCGGTAATGGTTGTCTCGCCCAGATAGCTCAGCTCATTATTCGCGCTGCGATACTTGAGCGGTATGAAGGCGTTTATGCCGCCCGTGCTATCCTGCAACTCGCGGAGGCGCATCAGGTGGTCTACGCGGTGAGAGAGCCCGTCAATATGTCCATAGAGCATCGTGGCGTTGGAGTCAATGCCCATGCCGTGCGCCGTACGGTGGAGCGAGAGCCACTGCTCGGCACTACCCTTCTGCGGGCATATCTGTCGGCGAATATCGGCATCAAAAATCTCCGCACCACCCCCTGGAATAGACTCCATACCTGCCCGCTGCAGCAGAGCCAGTCCCTCGGCAGTGGTGAGTCCCGCGCGGTCAATCATAATATTAAGCTCCACGGCGGTAAATGCCTTGATTGCTGCCTGAGGCATAATCTGCTTGATGTGGGCAATCATATCGGCATAGTAGTAGAGGTCGTGCGTCGGATGTACGCCGCCCACGATATGTATCTCCGTAGCGCCACTATCCTTGCGCTGGCGGACAATGTCAAGCACCTGCTCAAGCGAGTAGTCCCACGCACCATCCTGCCCAGCCCTGCGGCGGTAGGAGCAGAACTTACACTCAAAGGTGCAGACATTTGTAGGCTCAAGGTGGAAGTTGCGGTTGTAGTAGACCTTATCCCCACTTACGCGCTGCTTTGCCGCAACGGCGAGCTCCGAGAGCAGCCACAGCGGGGCATCCTGCCACAGAGCAAGTGCCTCAGCTGCATCTATACGCCCGCCACAGCGGAGCTTCTCTACGATAGGTATCAGTGCGTCCATACTACTTCGGTGCTTTGCGATAGAGGTAGATACCGACAATCATAAATATTATATTTGGCAGCCACACGGCTATCATCGTAGGCATACTTCCGCCCTTGGCAAACTCCTCAAACACGCGCGTGAGCATGATGTAGGAGAAGCAGAGGGTGATACCAATACCGATATGCAGTCCCGTACCACCACGCACCTTGCGCGAGGAGAGCGAGACGCCGATAAGGGTCAGGATAAATGTTCCAAATGGGTATGAGAAGCGTATATGTCGCTCCACCTCAATCTGGCGGATGCTATCCGAGCCCTTGCTGCGCTGCTGAGTCAAAAAGTCGTTCAGCTCGTGGATATTCATCGTGGTCAGGAACTCGGTCAGTCGTCCCAGCTCCACAACATCAAGGTTTATCACCGTATCCAGATTTCGGTGCTGAGTGAAGATCTCATCGCCACTACTGTCAAATGTTCGGGTCACATATCGCTGTGCCGTCCAGTGCTTGCTCTGCGGGTCAAACTTCACATCCGAAGCCTCCAATGCCCCCGTAAGGCGGCTGCCGTCGTACTGCTCCAAGGCGAAGAAGGATGCCACCGAGGTGCTCTTGCTAAAGCCGCGAACATAGGCGAACTTTCCAGGCTCAACCTGACGGTATATATGGCGGTCGTACTGCTCGCGCACGCGACGGGCGATATACTTCTGCTCAAAGGCGACACAATCCTTCTGCGTCATCGGGATAATCCAGAGGCTGAGCGTCAGCGAGAGGGCTGTGATAAAGAGCGCACCCAGAAAGTATGGCCACATAAGCCTTCGGAACGACATTCCGCCCGAGAGCATAGCCACAATCTCGGTCTGGTACGCCAGCTTGGAGGTAAAGAATATCACGGCGATAAAGGTAAATAGCGCCGAGAACTGGTTTATGAAGAATGGCACGAACTTGAAGTAGTAGTCAAAGATAATAGCCTTGACAGGTGCCTGCATCTGGATAAAGTCGTCCACCTTCTCCACATAGTCAAAGACCACCACGATGACGATAATCATCGCAATAGCAAACAGATAGGTGCCCACGAACTTACCAAGAATATAGCCATCTAACTTCTTGAAGCCCGGGAACCACGATGGACGCTTGTTATACTGCGGTAACATACTACAATCTCCTTGACAATTTCTCAACCATTATATCCTTCCACTGCGCAAAGTCGCCCGCGATGATGTGCTCTCGCGCCTGACCCACAAGCCAGAGGTAGAAGCCGATATTGTGCAGCGAGGCAATCTGCGCCGCCAGCATCTCGCCACAGACAACAAGGTGATGCAGGTAGGCACGCGTGTACTGCCTATCCACGAATGTTGTTCCGTTAGGGTCTATAGGCGTAAAGTCGTTCTCCCACTTCTTGTTGCGGATGTTTATCACACCCTCCGAAGTGAAGAGCTGACCATTGCGACCATTGCGCGTAGGCATCACACAGTCAAACATATCCACTCCGCGAGCAATACCCTCAAGGATATTTATCGGCGTACCCACGCCCATAAGATAGCGCGGCTTGTCGGTCGGCAGAATGGCATTTACAACCTCAATCATCGCATACATCACCTCCGTAGGCTCGCCCACTGCAAGACCTCCGATAGCATATCCGTCGGCATTGTACTGAAGCACATTCTCGGCAGCCTTAGCGCGCAGGTCGGCATAACCACAACCCTGAACTATCGGGAATAGCGACTGGTAGTGCCCATACTTCGGCTGGGTCTTGTGATACTGGTTGAAGCAGCGGTCAAGCCAACGCTCCGTGAGCGCCAACGACTTGGCTGCATACTCCTTCGGTGCATCCCCCGGAGGACACTCGTCAAATGCCATCATAATGTCGGCACCGATAGTGCGCTCGGTATCTATCACACTCTCAGGCGTAAAGAGATGACGCGAGCCATCTATGTGCGACTGGAAGTGGCATCCCTCCTCCTTGAGCTTACGACACGCCGCCAATGAGAATACCTGGAAACCGCCGCTGTCTGTCAGCATAGGCTTGTCCCACGACGAGAAACGGTGCACACCGCCCGCCTCCTCCAGAATCTTCATACCCGGACGCAGGTAGAGGTGGTAGGTGTTGGCAAGGATAATCTGCGCCTTAGCCTCACTCTCAAGGTCGCGATGGAAGATACCCTTCATCGCCGCCGCAGTGCCCACAGGCATAAAAATAGGCGTCTTTATCACTCCGTGATCGGTCACAATCTCTCCCGCACGCGCCTTACTCTGACTATCTGTATGTTGTAATGTAAACTTCATAAGGCACAAAGATAGTAAAAAAATCCTGCGCCTGCAAGATTTTTTAGCTATTGGCTGTTGGCTCGTCTACGACGACCCTTCCTCCTCGCGGCTCGGCATAGCAAACAAGCTTGCTCTACCCTCGCTCCGCAGCGTCGGTTGGCTTTTTAGAGGTATCGCTTTGCAATAGAGTTTAGCGCGATTTAATGACAAAATAGCAGAGAATGACAGTCGGGCAAAAGCCCTCAATGACACTAAATAACACGCGCAGTACTCAAGTCTAGTACGCGCCCGACTTTACCCGACCTTATTCGACCTTAAGATTGCGCTAAACACCCATCCGCACAGCGGATACCTTGATATAGCCAATAGCTAATGGCCAATGGCTAACAGCTAAAAAGTTTGCTATTTTCAAAGTTTTTTCGTAAATTTGTCCGAATAAGCAACAACAACTAAAACTTACGACAACTATGACTCCTACACCGCACATTGGTGCACAATATGGACAGATTGCCGAGAAGGTGATTATGGCGGGTGATCCGCTGAGAGCAAAGTTTATGGCAGAGCGCTACTTGGAGAATCCCGAGCTGGTAAATCAGGTGCGCGGAATGTATTGCTATACAGGAACTTACAAGGGCAAGCGTGTATCTGTTATGGGGCACGGAATGGGTATTTCGTCAATCAGCATCTACACCTTTGAGCTCTACAATTTCTACGGCGTCAAGCGCATCATCCGCACCGGTTCGGCGGGTGCTTATCAGCCCGATTTGCACCTTGGCGATATCGTAATCGCTCAGGGCGCGTGCGACAACTCAAACTACGCTGCGCAGTACCATCTGCCGGGCACTTTTGCGCCTATCGCGACCTTCAGCCTGCTGCGTGCAGCGGTGGAGAAGGCGGAGAGTATGGGCATAAACTTCCGCGTGGGCAACATCCTCGCCAGCGAGATATTCTACAACGACGACCCTGAGGCGTGGAAGCAGTGGCAGAAGATGGGCGTTCTGGCGGTAGAGATGGAGGCGTCGGCGCTCTATATGAACGCTGCGCGCAGTGGTAACGAGGCTCTCTGCATCTGCACCATCTCCGACTCGCTCGTAACCCACGAGGAGACCACCGCCGAGCAGCGCGAGAAGACCTTTACCGATATGATGGAGATTGCTTTTGAGATTATTTAGCTATTAGCCATTGGCCATTAGCTATTAGCTATTAGCCTTTTAGTGGTATCCGCTGCGCGGATGGTATTTATAATTATAGTTTGTAGGGTTCGCTACATTTTGCACCCTATAAACATCATCTGCGTAGCAGATACCTTAATATAGCCAAAAGCCAATAGCTAATGGCCAACAGCCAATAACCCAACCGATATGAAACGATTAACCTTAACACTTATAGCCTTAGCCGTATCATTAAGCACCTTCGCGTGGGGGCGTCTGGGTCACGAGATTGTCATTGCCGTAGCGCAGCGACATCTGACCGAGAAGGCGAAGGCGAACATCGCCAAGTACATAGACTACGACCTGAAGAAAGATGCGGTGTGGATGGATACACATCGTCGCGACAAGGAGATAGCCTATACCACTCACTATCATGTACTTGCGTGCGACAAAAACCTCCGCTACGACCCCAACTATCGCCTTGAGATGGGCGACCTAGTGCTGGCTCTGCGCACGGCGGAGTACAACCTCGGCGAGGGTAACTACCGCAATATGACCGACAGCGCGGTGGTCTTCAACATCCGTATGCTTATCCACTTTATGGGCGATATGCACTGCCCCGTGCACGCGCATGTGGATGGGGTGAAGACCATCTGGAAGTGTCGCCTGAACGGCAAGGAGTGGGAGCGTTTCCACCCCATCTACGACAAGATTCCGATGATGCTCTACGGCAAGGATGCCGACCCCGACAGCATAGCTGCGCAGATAGACAACCTCAAGGCGAAGGCTATCAAGAAGGTCACTAAGGGCGACCTATATCGCGCTGCAAATGAGGCTATTAAGGGCAGCGTAGCAATCTACGACATCAACCCTTACGGCACATACAATCTTGCCGACGATACTGTCGAGCGCTCGCGTCCGATTATTGACCGCCAGCTGCGCGATGCGGGCTATCGCTTAGCGGCAAAGCTGAACGAATATTTTAACCATTAAAAAGCATAAATAACATTTTACTAATTTATAAAACATACCTTAAACTATGAGAAGATTTCTGACACTTGTAACTGCTGCAATGCTTTGCATTGAGGCATTTGGTTGGGGTGGCGTAGGTCACCGCGTGATTGTTGAGATTGCACAGCGCAACCTTACCGAGAAGGCGAAGGAGAATATCGCCAAGTACATGAACTACGACCTGAAGAAGGAGGCTGTATGGATGGATACCCACCGCAACGACGAGCCTATCGGCTACACAACCTCTTGGCATGTATACAATGTGGACGAGCAGAGCATCTACGACCCAAATCCACGCCTCTACAAGGGCGACTGCGTACACGCTCTCAAGATTGCCGACTACAACCTTCGTCAGTATGAGCGCCTAACCGATAGCGCAGTGGTGATGAACCTGCGCATGGTGCTCCACTTTGTGGGCGATCTGCACTGCCCTACACACTCCTATGTTCCAGGTCCTCGCTGCTTCTGGCCTTGTACGCTGAATGGCAAGGAGTATAAGTTCCACGGCGTATACGACAAGATGCCTCAGCTGCTGCACCCAGGCAAGAAGGATAACGACATCGCTGCCGAGCTGGACACTTGGAAGAAGTGCGCACGCAAGAAGCTCACCAAGGGTAACTTCAACGACTGGGCATCGGAGATTGGAGAGCGCAACAAGGTTATCTACGAATGGAACCCGCACCTTACTCCAGTGCTGCGCGACGACACTGTAGAGCTCTCTCGCGACCTTGTAAACGAGCAGATGCAGCGTGCCGGCTACCGTCTGGCATACCTGCTTAACCTCTACTTCGGCAAATAGCATGGAGAAAATCTCAAGAAAACTATTCCTCAAGCGTGCAGTTGCGGGGTTGGCTGCTATGGCAGTAGCCCCCAACCTGCTCGCCTGCTCGGATAGCGAGCAGGATGAGGAGCTCCGCAAGATAGCACCTACGGTGGGCAACTACGATGTAGTTGTCGTGGGTGGTGGTCCTGCGGGATTTATCGCTGCCATCACCGCCGCAAGACAGGGTGCTAAGGTGGCAATTATTGAGCGCTACGGCTTTTTGGGCGGTATGGCGACCATAGGTTATGTTGCGCCGATAAGCGTCTTTGCCAAGAACAACGAGCTGGTTATCGGCGGTATTCCGTGGGAGTTCGTCAAGCGTCTGGAGAGCATGGGCGGAGCGTTTATTGAGTGGCCCAAAGCCAATATAGACTTTGACATTGAGCTCTACAAACTCTGCTGCCAGCGTATGGTGCTGGAGGCGGGCGTAGATATGTATATGCACTCAGCTATGGTCGGCTGCCAAATGGAGGGCAAGAGCATCTGCTCCGTGATTATTGAGAATAAGAACGGGCTGGAGACCATCGCGGGCAAGGTATTTATAGATTGTACGGGCGATGGCGATTTGGCATATATGGCTCAGGTGCCTATGCAGCCAAACCCAGATAACGAGCTGCAACCATGCTCCTTCTGCTTCATCCTCTCGGGCGTAGATACCGACAGCGAGCTACTAAATAAGTGTATGTACCACAACGGCATCAATGGTCCGAGCCAGTGCCGTCCTGTGCGCGAGAAGCTGCTGGCTATGAAGGCCGCAGGTGTGGAGATGCCCGACTTCGGAGGCCCGTGGTTTAATAATGTTATGCACCGCGGTAGCGTAGCGGTCAATATGACCCGCCGCGCCGCAGATGCAACATCCAACCGAAGCTATACGGCTACAGAGTGCCAGCTGCGCGAGGATATCTTCACCTTCGCCAAGCTGCTCAAGGTGAACTTCAAGGAGTTCAAGGATAGCTATGTCAGCTCTACAGCCCCTCAGGCAGGTATCCGCGAGTCGCGCCGCATCCTGGGCGTGCACACCGTTACGGGCGAGGAGTATGTTGCCGCAAAGCAGTACGAGGATAGCATTTCGCGCGGCATACACCCTATTGATATCCACGCAAGCAAGGGCACGGGACAAGTGCGTATAGACCTTGAGAAACCCGCCTATGTCCCTTATGGCGCACTTATCGCGCCTAACTACCCTAACCTGCTTGTCGCAGGTAGATGTATCTCTACCGACCGCCAAGCCCTCGCCTCGCTTCGCGTTATGGCAAGCTGTATGGGCACAGGTCAAGCCGCAGGTGCCGCCGCCGCACAGTGCATCGCGAACAACCAAACCGTCCACGACATCGACCGCAAAAAACTGGTCGAGACCGTCCGAGCGCTGGGCGCGATAATCTAAAAAAATAGGGACTCAATTTGAGTCCCTATTTTTTACCATTGGCCATTAGCCATTGGCTCGTCTACGACGACCCTTCCTCCTCGCGGCTCGGCATAGTGTGCAAGCACCCTCTGCTCTCGCTCCGCAGCGTCGGTTGGCCTTTCAGAGGAATTTTTATTAAGGCTCATTAAAGAGTATTAAGGGTTACTAATGGTCGCGTTCCGCGACGCTACACAGTAAAAATTTACGCCACCCGTATTGCTCCACTCATTTCTCCTTTACACAGACCATTTTATCGTCAGAGTGGTGTAGTTGCGGTATATCGTGAGAAAACCCCGGATGGGTTGTACTTAAGCGTACTACCCATTCGGGGTTTTGAGGGATGTGCCGCAAATGCGCCACTATCACGATAAAATATTACATTTTGGAGCGGCGAACATAAGAGTTATAACGCCACTTCGCATTCTCCTCAGCTGCTGCAAAGAGCTCGTCGGCCTCTGCTGGGAAGGTCTTCTGGAGAGAGGTGTAGCGTACCTCCTTGAGGAGGAAGTCGCGGAACTTGCTCCAGTCTGGCTCCTTAGAGTCAAGGACAAATGGGTTCTTGCCCTCATCCTCAAGCAGTGGGTTGTAGTGCCACAGGTGCCAGTAACCACACTCTACAGCCTGCTTACCGATGGTCTGGGTGCGGGTCATACCGCCCTTGATACCGTGGTTGATACATGGTGCGTATGCGATGATGAGTGATGGACCTGGGTATGCCTCAGCCTCCTTGAGCACATTGAAGAGCTGTGTCTGAGATGCGCCGATAGATACCTGAGCCACATATACATAGCCATAGGTCATAGCGATAGCGCCCAGATCCTTCTTACGCACGCGCTTACCCATAGATGCGAATTTAGCAACTGCACCCACAGGGGTAGCCTTAGAGGACTGACCACCAGTATTTGAGTATACCTCGGTATCAATAACAAGGATATTTACATCCTCGCCAGAAGCGAGCACATGGTCTACACCGCCGAAGCCGATATCGTAGCCCCAGCCGTCACCACCGATAATCCACTGAGACTTCTTCACAAGGAAGTGCTTATTCTCAAGGATGGTCTTGCAAGTATCGCAGTTGCAAGCCTCGCAGAGAGGAATCAGACGAGCTGAAATCTCTGCCGAAGCAGCAGCCAGGTGGCGGTTGTCAATCCACTCCTGCATTACGCCCTTAAGCTCATCAGAGCAGCAGCTGCACTCAGCAATAGCGGTAGCCATAGTGTCAGCGAGGGTGTCGCGGAGCTTCTCAATACCTACGTGCATACCAAGGCCGAACTCGGCATTATCCTCAAACAGAGAGTTTGCCCATGCAGGACCGTGACCCTTCTCGTTTGTGCAGTATGGAGTAGAAGGAGCTGATGCAGAGTAGATAGAGGTACAACCTGTAGCATTTGCAACCATCATACGCTCACCGAAGAGCTGAGTGATAGTCTTGATATATGGGGTCTCACCGCAACCTGCGCAAGCGCCAGAGAACTCAAAGAGTGGCTGTGCAAACTGGCTATTCTTAACCATCTTAGCGCGGTCAAGGTCCTTATAGCCAACCTGAGTGTGGAGGTAGTTCCAACGCTCAACCTCGCCCATCTGAGTACCGAGTGGCTGCATGCTGAGAGCCTTCTCCTTTGAAGGGCATACATCCACGCAGTTACCGCAACCGGTACAGTCAAGTGGAGATACCTGCATACGGAACTTGTAAGCCTTGGTGTTACCCAGACCCTGCTTGAATGCAGTGCCCTCTGGAGCGGCTGCTACCTGCTCGTCAGTTGCAAGGAACGGACGGATAGCTGCGTGAGGACATACATAAGCACACTGGTTACACTGGATACACTTGTCCACATCCCAAAGTGGAACATTTACGGCAATGCCGCGCTTCTCCCACGCTGCAGTACCATTATCCCAAGTACCATCCTCGCGGCCATTGAATGCCGATACTGGGAGCATATCGCCCTTAAGTGCGTTGATTGGGTCTACAACATTGCGCACGAACTCTGGGCGTGACATATCTACAGTCTCAGTAGCCTCGGCTACAACGATATCTGCCCACTCAGCTGGCACCTCTACCTTAACAACGGCAGTAGCACCTGCATCTACAGCGGCGTAATTCATATTTACGATATCCTCGCCCTTCTTGCCATAAGACTTGTAGATAGCCTTCTTCATCTCCTCTACAGCCTGCTCAAATGGGATTACATTTGCAATCTTGAAGAATGCAGACTGCATAATGGTATTTGTGCGGCTACCAAGACCCAGCTCAGCTGCAATCTTAGTTGCGTTGATGATGTAGAAGTTAATCTTATTCTTTGCAAGGTATACCTTCATGTGGTCTGGCAGTGTAGCGCAAGTGGTCTGAACATCGCCCACAGAGTTGAGCAGGAATGAACCGCCAACCTTCAGACCCTTCAGTACATCGTACTTGTCTACATAAGATGGTACATGGCAAGCGATGAAGTCCGGAGTGGTAACGAGGTATGGCGAAGTGATAGGCTTATCGCCAAAGCGGAGGTGTGACGATGTGTAACCGCCCGACTTCTTAGAGTCGTAGCTGAAGTATGCCTGGCAGTACTTGTCTGTAGAGCCACCGATAATCTTGATAGAGTTCTTGTTTGCACCTACAGTACCATCTGCACCAAGACCGAAGAACAGCGCCTCAAAGGTACCCTCCTTAGCCATTGAAATCTCCTCACCAACTGGCAGTGAGAGGTTTGTCACATCGTCTACGATACCAACTGTAAAGTGGTTCTTAGGGGTAGCGAGTGCCATATTCTCGTACACTGCAAGCATCTGTGCTGGAGTGGTATCCTTAGACGAAAGACCGTAGCGACCGCCGATAATCTCTGCCTGCACACCCTCAGAGTAGAATGCGTCTACGATATCCAGGTAGAGTGGCTCGCCATTAGCGCCTGGCTCCTTAGTGCGGTCCAGAACGCAAATCTTCTTCGCGCTCTTAGGGAGCACTGCGAAGAGGTACTTAGCAGAGAATGGACGGTAGAGGTGTACGGTTACAACACCCACCTTCTCGCCACGAGCGTTCAGGTAGTCTACAGTCTCCTTCAGGGTCTCGGTAACAGAGCCCATAGCGATAACTACGCGCTCAGCATCCTCAGCACCGTAGTATACAAATGGAGCGTACTTGCGACCAGTGATAGTAGAGATCTGCTCCATCGCCTCAGCAACCATATCAGGCACTGCATCGTAGAACTTGTTAGACGCCTCGCGGGTCTGGAAGTAGATATCTGGGTTCTGAGCAGTACCGCGTGTTACTGGGTGCTCTGGGTTTAGGGCGCGATTGCGGAATGCAGCCAGTGCCTCGCGGTCAAACATAGCCGAGAGCGATGCTGCATCCATCAGCTCAACCTTCTGAATCTCGTGAGAGGTACGGAAACCGTCAAAGAAGTGTACAAATGGTACGCGAGCCTTCAGTGCCACAACATGTGCTACACCTGCAAGGTCCATAACCTCCTGAACAGATGATGTTGCAAGCATTGCAAAGCCTGTCTGACGAGCAGCCATAACATCCTGGTGGTCGCCAAAGATAGAGAGCGACTGCGCAGCCAAAGCACGAGCCGATACATGGAACACACCTGGGAGCAACTCACCAGCAATCTTGTACATATTAGGAATCATCAGCAGTAGACCCTGCGAAGCGGTGAATGTAGAAGTGAGCGCACCTGACTGGAGCGAGCCGTGTACTGCACCTGCAGCACCAGCCTCAGACTGCATCTCTACAACCTTTACGGTCTGACCGAAGACATTTTTGCGACCCTGCGCAGCCCACTCGTCTACCAACTCAGCCATTGTAGACGATGGGGTAATAGGATAGATGGCAGCTACCTCCGAGAACATATAAGCAATATGCGCTGCAGCGTAGTTTCCATCACAAGTGATAAATCTCTTTTCTGCCATAATTGATATATTTATGTTGTTATTTTTTGTCAATTTCTGTGCCTAAATAACCTCTTTTTTGCCATAGTTGCACCTATATTTAATAAATGCGCCTATTTCAGCGGTGCAAAAATAAGAACTCTTTTTGGATGTTCCAATAAAAAACGCTGTTAGTTTTTTCACAGTAGAGCTATTGGCTCGTCTACGACGACCCTTCCTCCTCGCGGCTCGGCAAAGTGAGCAAGCTCCCTCTGCTCTCGCTCCGCAGCGTCGGTTAGCTTTTCAGATGTGTCGCCATAGGCGACGGTATTTATGGGTACAGATTGTACCGTCGTCAGAGTTGGGATAGCGCAAACTTAAAGGCTATTAAGGGTTATTAAGGGCGATTAAGGGTTGCGCAACCATTTTCTGTACTGCGTAGCGTCGCGGAACGCGACCATTAGTAACCCTTAATACTCTTTAATGAGCCTTAATAGAAAATACCTCTTAAAAGCCAATAATGGACAACGGCTACTTACTCAGCCCTCTTTTGGCAATCGTGTGCTCTATATACTTCTGAATATCAGCCTTCAAGAGCTTATAAAGCGGGCAGGAGGTATAGTTATCGTTATCAAGGAGTACATCGCGGATGGAGCGGAGGGTGTTTTTGTAGTTACTCAGCTCGTTTTTCAGGGCGACGCCCTCCTTGGAGGAGGCGATGATTTTGGCGATGGAGAGCTGGCGCAGCTTCTCGCAGACATCGTTTAGGATAATCATCACGACATTATCCATCAGCGTATGGCCGTGCATAAAGAGGTATGTCAGCTCGGGCTCAACGCCCTTGCTACGCAGGTAGAGGTCAAAGCGCTCCATATCGGCAGCCATCTCGGGGTGTTGCTCGCGCAGGGTCTGCTCGCGGCGGGCAACCTGGCGGGAGAGCCACTCAATGGTGTTGCGGCCATTGTTTGGAATATCAAGGTAGTTGAGCCTTACGGCAGCCTTAAAGTCGGCAAGCGGAAAGACGGTCTCGGTATGGCGACTGGCTGAGTAGACATACCACAAAAAGAGGGGATGAATGGTGCGCGAATAGTCCGCCAAGAAGGTCTCAAAACTGAAAATTCGCGTATCGTTTTTGGTCGCCTTCACGCAGACATTATGGAGCGAAGGTGCGTAGCAGAGGTAGTTCTCCGTAGCATAGGCGTAGGTGTGAAAAAGATAGGGATGCTCGGCAATCATACGGCTCTGCGCATCGTCGTCCGAGAGCAGATAATCAAAGTCCGAATCCATACACATCAGCAGCGTCTCATTGGCCTTGTGGGCGTTGTTTAGCAGCACCTTTTTGCCTTTAGGCAAATCTTCGCGCGTAGGCACCGAAATCTCAAAGCGCAGGTATGGGTTTGTGAAGTTGTCAAATATGCACCTCCAGAACGCCACATCCTCGTACCCCTCAACAAAGACATGAACGAGCGTTTTGTCATCCTCAACCCTCAACGGCTCGGGCAGATTGGCGACATCTACCTTGCCCATCATCAACGCTCGCGAGCGCATCTTCTCTATGCGAAGTTGCTCCTTTTTTGCTCTATTTTCGGCTCTTTTGCTCATAAGTTTGCATTTTGGCAGTAACAAATATAGTCCAATATCCTTAATTCTGCAAAATATTCACTATTTTTGCGCCGTTAATGTTACACATTAAACACATTTACCCCACTTTATGAACGATTGGAAGTCCCGATTGGGTGTTGTATACTCCACCAACCCCGATTTTGAGTACGATAATGGAGAGGCGGAGCAGGCGCAGACGCTGCCGAAAAATCAGCAGAAGTTGCGCGTGTGGCGCGACACTCACGGCCGCGCTGGAAAGGTTGCAACCGTTGTGCGTGGCTTTGTAGGTAGCGACGACGACCTTCAGGAGCTGGGCAAGACCCTCAAGCGCCGCATTGGCGTGGGTGGCTCGGCGAAGGATGGCGAGATTATCATCCAGGGCGAAAACCGCGACCGCGTACTACAGATTCTCCTTGACGAGGGGTATACACAGGCTAAAAAGGTGTAGAGAGTAAAAAATAGCTATGCACCCTTTTAGCGTCAGAGTGGTGCAGATGCAACGCTGTCAAGGCGAGCAAGGCAGGAGCATACTAAGGCGTATGTGACTGTCTTACAAGATGCAGACAAGGCAGCAGATGCGCCGCTATAACGCTAAAAAAACTGAATGAAACACTGGATACGACATATAATCATTTCCCTTGTCGCGCTACTATGGTGCGGCAGTGCCTCTGCGCAGTACTACTCGTGGGGTGCTGACCCGCAGAATTTGAAGTGGCGCAAGATTAAGGGGGATAATATCTCGGTGATATTCCCCGATACGGCGGCGTATGCGGGCTATCAGATGATGCACTATGTCAAGGCGGTACAGCCATCCATAGATTTCGGATTCAGGTATGGGGCGATGGATATTCCATTTATCATCCACCCCGAGAATATGCGCTCCAATGGACTTGTGATGTGGTTGCCTAAGCGAGTAGAGATACTCAGCTCGCCGTCGCTTGAGAGTTACTCTATGCCGTGGCTCAAGCAGCTTGCCGCGCACGAGTATCGCCACGCGGTGCAGTACAACAACCTCAACAAGAGCTGGGTCAAGGCCTTCAGCTACATCCTTGGTCAGCAGAGCTCTACCATAGGACTGCTCTTTATGCCGCTATGGGGTATTGAGGGCGATGCGGTGCTCTCCGAGACGGCGATGTCCACCTTTGGTCGTGCGCTACAGCCATCCTTCACGCTCCACTATCGCGCCTATGCCGACCAGATACTGGGTCGTACGAACCGCAAGGGCGAACTTGTTCCGCGCAAAAATATAGATAGGTGGTTTTGCGGCTCCTACCGCGACTATATCCCCGACCACTACCACATAGGCTACCAGATAACCTCCTACGCCAACACCAAGTACGACCAGAATATCTGGGATAAGCTTGTGGACTACTCTGTGCGCCACCCATACACCATTGCAACAACATTTATCGGCATGCGCAAGTTCTTCAACACCTCCACCACCAAGTTGGCGCGCGAGGCGTTCACAGACCTTACCTCCCACTGGGCATCACTGCCGCAGACTGCCGATAGTGCCACACCTATAACCGTACCTAAGCAGAAGTGCTACACCAAGTACTCGCACCCGATATTCTTCGGTGCGCAGAGCGTTATTGCCGTCAAGGAGTCGCTTGACAAGCCAGCCTCTATCGTCCGCACAAACATCAAGACGGGCGAGCAGAGCCGCATCTGCCACATCGGTCGCCTATCCACCCGCCCAACTATCCAGGGCAGTACTATCTGGTGGACGGAGTACCGCCGAAGCCTACTCTTTGAGCAGCGCGTAAACTCGCGCCTCTGCTATGCCGACCTTAGCACGGGCAAGAGCCGCACAATAAACCGCTACCGCAATGTTATCTACCCTACCGCCACCGAGAGTGCCGACTCTATCGCGTGGGCGGAGTACTATGCCGACGGTAGCTACGCCATAGCCTTCGGAAATAGAGAGTCGCGCCGTATAATCTCGCGCCTGCCATTGGGCACCGAGCTCCACTCGCTGGCGTACGACAACGGCACTAACCGACTCTACTTTATCGCCACAGACGATAGCGGTATGTGGATAGGTCGCATAAACGAGGATGGCTCGCTCAGCCACATTACCGAGGGGGCGTATATCACCATCTCCGACCTTCGTGCCGAGGGTGGAGTGCTCTACTTCGGCTCTATAGCCTCGGGTAAGGACGAGGTCCACTGCCTTGACCTTGCTACGGGCACGGAGTACCAAATCTCCGACTCTAAGTATGGCTCCTTCTCCCCTGCCCCGACCTTTGCAGGTGGCGTGGTGATGACCACCTACGACCGCAACGGCTATAAACTTGCGATGCAGCAGATAGATAGCACCGCCCTCAAGCGCATAACCCCTGCCCGCACACCGCGCAACATCCTAAACCCTAAGCGCAAGCAGTGGGATGTTATCAACCTTGACACCGTACGCTTTGCAGGCGCAGACTCGCTTAAGACCATTACAAGCCACAAGCCTCGCAGCTACTCCAAGTTGGGGCACATGTTCAATGTTCACTCGTGGGCACCTGCATCCTACGACCCATTTGAGCTTACGGAGGGTGCTATGAACTTCAACCTCGGCGCAACGATTATGTCGCAGAGCCTACTCTCCGACACCGAGGGTACTGCCACCTGGGGCTGGAACCGTCAGGATGGGCACTACTTCAAGGGTACGCTCCGCTACTACGGCTTAGGCGTAAACCTCTCTATTAGTGGAACATACGGCGGTCAGCAGCAGATGTACACCGCCTATACCTACGCTCTCAACCCCGAGACTGGCAAGTACGAGATGGTCTTTCCCGATGCGCCAGAGCAGAAGCGCTACTACAACATCGGCGCCTCGGCATACCTGCCGCTCTACCTTCAGAATGGCTACCACACCCGCATTATGGGTATCAATGTGGCGTGGAACTACTCCAACGGTCTGGTTGCCAAGCTGGACAAGCTGACCATTGAGGGCGGACAGATTACCAACCTGGCAAAGATTGGCTACACCGAGGGTCTACACCTGCTGCAGGCGGGCATAGGCTTTCAGGACCAGATACAGCTTGCTCCGAAGGACTTTTTGCCTCGCTTTGGCTATGTCCTGTCGGCAAACTACGCCTTCAACCCTGCTAACTCCGACTTCGGACAGCTACTCTCGCTCTACGGCAAGGTCTACATCCCCGGCATTCTGCCGCACCACTCGCTTAACATAGCGGCGCTATATCAGAACTCTATCGGTGGCTTTGAGTCCAAGGTGCTGGCATCCAACTTTACCTTCCACTCGGCGCGTCTGCTCCCACGCGGATTCCAGATTGCCGAGGTGGAGAACCGCGACTACTTCGCCACAAGTATCAACTACCAGTTCCCCGTATGGTATCCCGAGGGTGGTATCCCTGCCATACTATACTTCAAGCGCATCCGCGTAAATATCGGCTTTGACTACGCCTCCTTTGGCAAGCAGTTCTTTGTCGCCTATCCGGAGATTAACAAGGTGAACCTTGTCTCCAAGCGCAACGAGCTCTACTCCTACGGTGGCGATATATCTATAGACTTTAACCTATTCCGTATGCCGAGTGCAGCGACAACATCTATAACCTTCTCGCTCTACAAGCCGAAGGGTAAGCCGTTGTTCTTCTCTGCGGGCTTCGGACTACCATTCTAACTCTTGACTATGGCAAAAAAATCAAATAACAAGAAGAGCATTATCCGCTGGATGTGGATACTATCAATGAGCGCCGTGGCTATGGTCGCCCTGATGCTGACCCTCGCCGCTGTGGGTGCTTTCGGACGCATACCGTCGTTTGAGGAGCTGGAGAACCCCAAGAGCAATCTGGCAACCGAAATCTATGCCGACAATGGCAAGGCTATCGGTAGCTTCTTTGTGCAGAACCGCTCCTATGTGCAGTATGCCGACCTCTACCCTGCAGACTCGGTATCTATCTACAACATCGCGGGTCACGACCTGCCACCCCTTGCGGCGGCACTCGTATCTGTTGAGGACGAGCGATTCTACTCCCACTCGGGCATTGACTATCGCTCGCTGCTGCGCGTAGGTATCAAGACCGTACTGCTCGGGCAGAGTCAGGGTGGCGGTAGTACCATAACCCAGCAGTTGGCAAAGAACCTCTTCCCACGAAATACATCCTCCAACGACGGCAAGATTGCCCGCACACTGCGCCTTGTAGGCAATAAGCTCAAGGAGTGGATTACCGCAATCAAGCTGGAGCACAACTACACCAAGGAGGAGATTGTGGCTATGTACCTCAACACCGTAGAGTATGGCTCTAATGCCTACGGCATCAAGTCTGCCGCAGCGACATTCTTCGGCAAGCAACCTTCGGAGCTAAACCTTCAGGAGGCGGCTATGCTTGTGGGTGTTGTCAATGCACCTACCCGCTACTCGCCTGTGCGCAACCCCGAGAATGCACTCAAGCGCCGCAACCTTGTACTTAGCCGTATAGAGAATGCCGGAGGTATCACACGCCAGCAGTGCGACTCGCTTATGGCGCTGCCTATAACGCTCAACTACCGCCCCGTATCGCACAACTACGGCCAGGCGACCTACTTCCGCGAGATGCTACGCCTTGTGATGACCGCCGAGGCACCTAAGCGCCGCAACTTCTACACCGAGTGGGACTACGAGCAGGCACTCAAGCAGTACAACGAGAATCCACTCTACGGCTGGTGCCACAAGAACCATAAGGCCGATGGTACGGAGTACAACATCTACCGCGATGGACTCAAAATCTACACCACCATCAACGCCTCTATGCAGAGCTATGCCGAGCAGGCACTGCACAAGCAGCTGCAGACCGTCATCCAGCCCGCTATGGACAAGCAGTACAAGGAGAGCCGTACCCTATTTATAGATACCGACAAGAAGGAGGTGGAGAAGATTATCCGCCGCGCGATGAAAAACTCCGACCGCTTCCGTAATATGAAGAAGGAGGGTGTCTCGGAGAAGGATATCTACGCCTCGTTTGAGCAGAAGTGCAACATGAAGGTCTTTACCTTCAATGGCGAGCGCGATACGCTGCTCACCCCGCGCGACTCTATTCTGCACCATAAGCGTATTATGCGTGCCTCATTTGTGGCTATAGAGCCGCAGACAGGACATATCAAGGCCTATGTTGGTGGCCCTTCGTTCCAGTACTTCAAGTACGACATGGCAAAGCAGGGTAAGCGACAGATTGGCTCTACGGTCAAGCCATTTATCTACACCTTCGCCATTGACCACCTCGGCATGACCCCTTGCACCATGGTGCCAAACCTGCCAGTGACTATTGAGACCTCTGTGGGTGCCGCTTGGTCGCCTAAGGAGGCGGGAAATGTGGAGTACGACGGCACCCTGCACCCGCTCAAGTGGGGTCTGGCACTGAGCCGCAACAACTACTCGGCGTGGATTATGAAGCAGGCAAAGCAGCCTGAGGCGGTTGCCGACTTTATCCACAATATGGGCATTGCATCCTATATAGACCCTGTATATGCCCTCTGCCTCGGAACTTTTGAGAGTAATGTCTTTGAGATGGTCAGCGCATACGCCACCTTCGCCAACGAGGGTGTCTACACCTCGCCACTCTTTGTAACCCATATTGAGGACCGTCAGGGCAACCTCATCTCCTCATTCTCGTCCACCTCGCAGGATGCTGTGAGCAAGCAGACCGCCTATACGATGATTACCATGCTCAAGAATGTAATCACCAACGGTACTGGTCGCCGTATGGGTTGGCAGTTTGGACTGAACAATGTAGAGATTGCCGGCAAGACGGGTACATCCAACGAGAACCGCGACGCATGGTTTATGTGCATCACGCCAAACCTCGTTGCAGGCTCTTGGGTCGGAGGTGAGGACCAGCAGATACACCTCCGCCGCCGCGGTGAGGGTTCCATTATGGCTCTGCCTATCGTCGGCGACTTCCTTGTTCGCACATATAACGACCCGAACATCCCTATCAGTCGCGACGACACCTTCGCCCGCCCAGCACTCTGGAACGAGCAGACCTGCGACGAGACGGTTGAGGAGAGCGAGCTGGAGGATGAGTTTTTTGAGTAAATTACTAATACAAACAATAGTATGAGATTAGCAGTAGTTGGCGCAAGTGGCGCCGTAGGACAAGAGTTTTTGAGAATTTTGGAGGAGCACAACTTCCCATGTGACGAGCTGTTGCTCTTTGGCAGCGCGCGCAGTGCGGGTCAAACACGCACCTTCCGCGGCAAGGAGATTGAGATTAAACTGCTTCAGCATAACGACGACTTCAAGGGTGTAGATATCGCCCTGGTATCGGCTGGTGGCTCGGTATCTAAGGAGTTCGCCCAGACTATCACTAAGCACGGCACGCTGATGATTGACAACTCCAGCTGCTTCCGTATGGATAGCGATGTGCCTCTGGTAGTGCCTGAGGTAAATGCCGAGGATGCCCTCAATGCCCCTCGCCGCATCATCGCAAACCCTAACTGTACAACTATACAGATGGTCGTAGCCCTGGCTGCCCTTGAGAAGGTTGCCCATATCCGCCGTGTTCGCGTGGCTACCTACCAGAGCGCAAGTGGCGCAGGTGCAACAGCTATGGCAGAGCTTGAGGCTCAGCACGCCTCACTGGCGCAGGGCGAGGAGCCTAAGGTTGAGAAGTTCGCCTACCAGTTGGCATTCAATGTCATCCCTCATATTGATGTCTTTACCGACAACGACTACACCAAGGAGGAGATGAAGATGTACAACGAGACCCGCAAGATTATGCACTCCGACATCAAGGTGTCGGCTACCTGCGTGCGCGTACCCGTTATGCGTGCACACTCGGAGGCTATATGGGTAGAGTTCGACCGCCCAGTAACCCCTGCCGAGGCTCGCGCAGCCTTTGAGTCCGCTCCGGGCGTGGTCGTTATGGATAACCCAGCAGAGAAAGAGTACCCTATGCCACTCTTTATCGCTCATAAGGAGCCAGTATATGTCGGCCGTATCCGCGAGGATATCACCGACCCTAACTGCCTGACCTTCTGGTGCGTCGCCGACCAAATCAAAAAAGGCGCCGCCCTCAACGCCGTCCAAATCGCCGAGTGGCTGCTGGCGCATCGTTAGCCGTTAGCTATTAGCCATTAGCTTTTTATAGGCATCGGCTTTGCCGATAGTATTTAAGGGGTGCAGACTGCGCCCCTTTTTTCTTTATTCGCACCCATTTTTGTTGTCAGAGTGGTGCAGTTACCCTCTTACTCCTTTCCCTTTTTTGTTGTCAAAAGGGGTTAGATGTAACGCTCGGCAAAAAATTCCAGCTGTGGATAGTACTAAAGCGTACAGCCATAGCTGGAATTTTTTGTTAGCGGCAGCAAATGCTGCGCTATAACGCCAAAAGAAAAAGGTTTTTTTCTAACGAAAAAAACCTTTTCTAAGAACTTGCGCTCTTAAACCGGTGGAGCAATTATTTCATATACTCCGCAACCTGATCTACTGGAACGATAGCCTCCTTGAAGATATAAGCACCAGTCTTCTCAGACTTAACCATCTTGATGCACTTGGTAAACTGCTTACCAACGCCAGTACGGAGGGTTGCAACTGCTTTCTTTGCCATAACTCTACAAATTATTTAATTTCACGATGTACTGTCACACGCTTCAGATACGGATTGTACTTCTTGCGCTCAAGACGCTCTGGGGTGTTCTTCTTGTTCTTAGTGGTGATGTAGCGTGACATACCTGGTACGCCGCTCTCCTTCTGCTCTGTGCACTCAAGGATCACCTGAACTCTGTTACCTTTCTTTGCCATTTCTCATTAAATTTTAGTAGATGTTCTTGGGAGCAGCAGCGCCTTTAAGAGCAGCAGACAGACCCTTCTTGTTAATTGTTTTGATTCCGGCAGCAGATACCTTCAAGGTAATCCAGCGACCCTCCTCCTCTGACCAGAAGCGCTTAGTCTTCAAGTTTGGGTTAAACTTGCGCTTGGTCTTGTGGTTGGAGTGTGAAACATTGTTTCCCACCATTGCAACCTTGCCTGTAATTTCGCAAACTTTCATTTTGTTAATATTGTTTTAATTACTCTCCACGGGATTATCCCATAGAGCGTGCAAATATACAAACTTTTTATCAATCTACAATCATATCCACTATTTTTTCTCACTTTTTTACATTTTTGGCAACTTTTCGCTATTGTATCATAAATTTTAGTATATTTGTAGTAGAATTGGAAAACTAAACATTATGCAGTATAAAAGAATTCTCCTTAAATTAAGTGGCGAGTCGCTCCAGGGGGAGCAGAAGTATGGCATCTCTATGGATGCTCTTCGCAGTTATGCGGTGCAGATTAAGCAGGCAACGGAGCTGGGCATTCAGATTGGTATCGTTATTGGTGGCGGAAATATATTCCGCGGTCTGCAGGGCGCAAAGCGCGGTTTTGACCGTGTGAAGGGCGACCAGATGGGTATGTTGGCAACGGTTATCAACTCGCTCGGTCTGCAGGCGGTGCTTGCCGACGAGGGTGTGAAGTGCAAGGTGCTCACATCTATCTGCATGGAGCCTATTGGCGAGTACTACTCTAAGGACAAGGCGCTGGAGTACCTCAACGCTGGTTATGTTGTAATCATCGGCGGTGGCACCTCCAACCCATACTTCTCTACCGATACCGCTTCGGCGCTGCGCGGCATTGAGATTGAGGCTGACGGCTTTTTCAAGGGTACGCGCGTAGATGGCATCTACACTGCCGACCCTGAGAAGGACCCTACAGCGACGAAGTTTGACACCATCACCTTTGACGAGATTTATGCTCGCAACCTCAAGATTATGGATATGACCGCCTTCACCCTCTGCAAGGAGAATGGGCTGAATATCATCGTCTTTGATATGGACACCCCAGGCAACCTGATGAAGGTGCTGCAGGGCGAGACTATTGGAACACTTGTACACAAATAGAAAAATATAGTAGTTATGGAGCGTAGAAAAAGAAAGAGTAACCTGACCCTTGTCTTGATGCTCATCGCAGTGCTTGCAATCCTTGCTGTGCTGCTATTTTGGAACCCAGCACCTGCAAATGCAGCCCCAGCGCCGCAGACTCAGGAGCAGATTGATGCCTCAACTATCGCCAAGCAGGGCACTATTGCCCCCGACTTTATTGTTGAGATGTTTGACGGAAGCAAGATTCGCCTCTCCGAGCTTCGTGGCAAGGTGGTGCTTGTGAACTTCTGGGCTACATGGTGCCCTCCATGCCGCGAGGAGCTTACCCGCGTGCAGAAGGATATTATTGACCGCTTCGCCGGCAGTGACCTTGTATTCCTGCCTATCGCGCGCGGTGAGGAGCTGCAGACCGTGGCCGCCTTCCGTAAGCGTATGGGCTACACCTTCCCCATGGGTCTTGACCCCGACCAGCGCATCTTCCGTCGCTATGCAACCAACTACATCCCTCGCAACTTCCTCATTGACCGCGATGGCAAGGTTGTGCTGGCAAGCATCGGCTACGACACAAAGGAGTTCGCCCTCCTGCTCCAGACTATTGAAAAGGCACTGAATAGCAAGTAAGACAGAAATAAACAAATAACAAGAATCACTATGGATACTAAAACAATCTTAGCAGATGCTTCTGCTCGCATGCAGAAGGCTGTAGACTTTTTGGAGGAGACCCTGCTCAACATCCGCGCAGGTAAGGCCTCTACCAATGTGCTCAATGGCGTTTTTGTAGACTACTACGGCTCGCAGACCCCAGTATCGGGCGTTGCAAGTGTTACCGTACCTGATGCAAAGACTATCCTCATTCAGCCATGGGACAAGAATATGATTCGCATCATTGAGAAGGCTATTCTGGACTCAAACATCGGCCTTACCCCATCTAACAATGGCGAGACCATCCGCCTCTCTATTCCACCACTTACCGAGGAGCGCCGTCGTGAGCTGGTAAAGCAGTCTAAGAGCGAGGTTGAGAATGCACGCATCTCTATCCGCAACGCTCGCCGCGATGCTGTGGAGGCTTTCAAGAAGGCTATCAAGGAGGGTATGCCTGAGGATGAGAGCAAGGATGGCGAGAGTCAGGTACAGAAGCTGCTTGAGAAGTACAGCAAGATGGTAGACGCAGCCTTTGAGAAGAAGGAGAAGGAGATTATGACCGTATAGTCGTAGTTCCGAGCGACAAAAAAGCTACTGTACAAAGGTGCAGTAGCTTTTTTATATATATAATATAGGTATGTTCGCAAATTTTTACTAACTTTGTAGAAATTGATTACTCCACCATGAAGCTAAAACATCTTACTGGTTTATCGCTCCTTGCGCCATCGGTTGCATTTGCTGCCGAGAGACCCAACATTGTGCTTTTCATCGTTGATGATATGGGTTGGATGGACTCTGCCGTAGCCTATGGCGAGCAGGTCTACCCCAACAACTTACGCCACCACACGCCCAACATGGTACGCCTTGCCGAGCAGGGTGTGATGATGACATCCGCCTATGTATGTCCCGTATCAACCCCTACGCGCACCTCTATACTCTCGGGTATGAACGCTGCGCACACGCGCGTAACTAACTGGACATCATATGTTAAGGACGAGTACTCCGACGCCACAGGAGGTGGTGTTTCGGGAGGCATTGGCGACACCTCTGCCGACCCACTTATCCGTCCCGACTGGAACCTCAACGGCATGAGTCCAGAGCCGGGCATTGAGGGTACATTCCACGCAACGCCATTCCCGCAGCTGCTCCGCGATGCAGGCTACTTCACCATCCATGTGGGCAAGGGTCACTGGGCAGCCTCTGGAACGCCCGGTGCAAGTCCCTACAATATGGGCTTTGTCGTAAATGTTGCCGGTCAGGTAAATGGCGCGCCACGCAGCTACTACGCCGAGGACCACTACGGCAACCTCCCAGGTCGCTGGAACTATATGGCGGTGCAGAACTTAGCCGCCTACTACGGCACGGGCACGCACCTAACCGAAGCGCTGACCCTTGAGGCGATAAAGACGCTGGACTACCCTATCTCCCACCGTCAGCCATTCTTCCTCTATATGGGTCACCACGGCACCCACACGCCTATTCAGGCCGACGAGCGCTTTGCGCAGAAGTACCGCGATGCGGGCATGGACGAGGGTCAGGCACGCTACGCCTCAATGGTGGAGGGTGTAGACAAGAGCCTTGGCGATTTGATGGACTACCTTGAGGCGCGCGGCGTGGCAAAGAATACGGTCATAATCTTCCTCACCGACAATGGCGGCAACTCCGAGAATAAGAATAAGGGAGGCATTCGCCATACCCACAACAAGCCGCTGCGCGAGGGCAAAGGCTCCTGCTATGAGGGTGGTATTCGCGTACCGATGCTCTGCAGCTGGAGCGGAAAAATCGCCCCAAACACCCGCGTAAATACGCCAGTAATTGCCGAAGATTTATTCCCGACAATTCTTGACATCGCGGGCGTAGATTACGAAGGTAAAATTGTGCAAGATATTGACGGTCAGAGCCTTGTAAACCTACTCACCAAGGGCTCTAAGCTCGCAGCCAAGGCTGTGAAGAAGGGCGAAGTAGTTGGACAGAAGGAGCAGAATCTCTTTGTTATCCCCGAGGAGGTTTCGGGCATAAACCCACTCCGCCCAATAGTGCTCCACTACCCACACAAGTGGAAGCCATACGACCTGCACGACATAGACTTCCTCAGCTGCGTGCGCATAGGCGAGTGGAAGCTCGTCTACCGCATGAAGACGGGCGCGCTGGAGCTCTATAACCTTGACGACGACATCGGTGAACAGACCAATGTGGCGGTAAATAACCCCGACCTTACACTCCAAATGGCCGCCGTCCTCGCCGAAAAACTCCGCACCTGGAAGGCCGATATGCCTCGCATAAACGGCACCAACAAAACCGCCCCTCTGCCCGACGAACTTTAACAGTACTGCCCGCTTTTTGAAAAAAGCAGGGCGTGCAAAAACTTTCGGCAAAACTTCGTTTTGCTCCCATTCGTTGCGGAAATAGTCGTTGTCTACGACAATACAAAAACAGCTACAGCACTTCACTTTCAAGTAAACTTGAGTGAGTGCTGTATCTATTTTTAGTATCCTTGCGGATACCAGTCTATTTCCGAATAGAATCAAAAATTTGTCGCGTAGCGACACCTTTGAAAAGCTAACAGCCAATAGCTAATAGCCATTTTGGCGTGATAATGTGCCATAAATGGCGCATTCTGACGCCAAAATATTTGGTAGTCCAAAAAAATATCCCTATCTTTGCAATCCGTTATGCGCGTTATGCGCGCGTAAAGGAGATAACAAACTAATTATTAACAATTTAACGAGCGATTGTATCGCAAAATTTTTAGATGGAAAACATTAAAGTAGCAAACGAGAATTTCGATTGGGCAGCGTTTGAGAGCGAGTCTGGTCTCTATCCTGTATCTAAGGAGGAGATTGCAGCGCAGTATGACAACACAATGTCAAACATCGCTGTAGGCGAGACCGTTGAGGGTACTGTAACCGAGATTAACAAGCGCGAGGTAATCGTAAATATCGGCTACAAGAGCGAGGGCGTTATCGCAGCTTCTGAGTTCCGTTACAACTCTGAGTTGCAGGTTGGCGACACTGTTGAGGTTTATGTAGAGTCTGTAGAGGACAAGGGCGGTCAGCTCATCCTCTCTCACAAGAAGGCTCGCCAGCTCAAGAGCTGGGATCGCGTTAATGAGGCTCTGGAGAAGGACGAGATCATCAAGGGTTATGTTAAGTGCCGTACTAAGGGCGGTATGATCGTTGATGTATTCGGTATTGAGGCGTTCCTCCCAGGTTCACAGATTGACGTGAAGCCTATCCGTGACTACGATGTATATGTAGACAAGACTATGGAGTTCAAGGTTGTTAAGATCAACCAGGAGTTCCGCAATGTTGTCGTTTCTCACAAGGCTCTTATTGAGGCTGAGCTTGAGGCACAGAAGCAGGTTATCATGTCTAAGCTGGAGAAGGGTCAGATCCTTGAGGGTACTGTTAAGAACATCACTACCTACGGTGTATTCATTGACCTTGGTGGCGTAGATGGTCTTATCCACATCACTGACCTGTCTTGGGGTCGCGTAAGCCACCCAGAGGAGGTTGTTGCTCTTGACCAGAAGCTCAATGTTGTTATCCTTGACTTTGATGACAGCAAGAAGCGTATCGCACTCGGTCTTAAGCAGCTCACTCCACACCCATGGGAGTCTCTTGACGCAGAGCTCAAGGTTGGCGACCGCGTAAAGGGTAAGGTTGTTGTTATGGCAGACTACGGCGCATTTGTTGAGATCGCAGCAGGCGTTGAGGGTCTTATCCACGTATCTGAGATGTCTTGGAGCCAGCACCTGCGTTCTGCACAGGACTTCATGAAGGTTGGCGACGAGGTTGAGGCTGTAGTTCTTACACTTGACCGCGAGGAGCGCAAGATGTCACTCGGTATCAAGCAGCTCACCGCTGATCCATGGGAGAACATTGAGACTAAGTACCCTGTAGGCACAAAGTGCACTGCAAAGGTTCGCAACTTCACCAACTTCGGTGTATTTGTTGAGATTGAGGAGGGTATTGACGGTCTTATCCACATCTCTGACCTCTCTTGGACTAAGAAGGTTAAGCATCCAAACGAGTTCACCTCTGTAGGTGCAGACATTGAGGTTGTTGTTCTTGAGATTGACAAGGAGAACCGCCGTCTGAGCCTCGGCCACAAGCAGCTTGAGGAGAACCCATGGAACGCTATTGAGCAGCAGTTCGCAGTAGATACCGTACACACTGGTACTATCACTGAGATGACCGAGAAGGGCGCTATCGTATCACTGGCTGAGAATGTAGAGGGCTTCGCTCCTGCAAAGCAGCTTGTTAAGGAGGATGGCACTACCCTTAAGGCAGGTGAGACTGCAGAGTTCAAGGTAATTGACTTCTCTAAGGCAACAAAGCGTATCACCCTTTCTCACAGCCGCCTGTTTGAGGAGGCACGCCGTGCAGAGGCACAGGCAGAGAAGGCAGAGCGTAAGGCAGCTGCAGAGGCTACAAAGTCTTCAGTAAAGAAGATTCAGCAGTCTGTAGAGCGCACTACCCTCGGCGACATCGCTGGTCTTGCAGAGCTTAAGGCTCAGCTTGAGAAGAAGTAGTCGTTGCTACATACAAAAAAGGAACCTGCCATATCGGCAGGTTCTTTTTTTGGCTGTTGGCCGTTAGCCATTAGCCGTTGGCCATTGGCTGTTGGCCATTGGCTGTTGGCTTTTCAGAGGTGTCGCTACGCGACGAGAGTTGATTTCTACTCGGATTTAGGAAAACCATCGCAGATGGTACGATGAAAAAGAGAGATTGCATGTCAAGTTTACTTGAACAAAGCAACGCTCTCTTTTTTAGCGTAATAGCCGCAGGCTATCCTCAGTCCGCAGCGCATAGAAGCAAAACGAAGTTTTGCCGAAAGTTTTTGCACGCCCTACTTTTTTCAAAAAGCGGGCAGTACTGCGTAGCTCAACTGTACGCTACTCCCCTACGGGTATCTCAATTACCTTATGGAGCAGTTCGCCGTTGTCGGTGATGCCCTCGAGGGTGAGGTGGTAGGTTGCGGGGCGGTCGGCGGTGTAGAAGTAGAGTGAGGTGGTGCCTGTCTCTGTTGGGCGGATGAGTGGTTCCCAGGCGATTGTTGAGCGCAGGTCCTGCACCGATGTAAGGCGGGAGTCTGGGGTTGGGTATTTAGGTTTATAGAACTCCACCGGCTTATGGCTTCCGCGGATAAGCACGCGGGCCATAGCATCGGTATCTATGGTACTAACCATACCCTCGCGGCTCACCTCCATAAGTATTGCGCCCTGCTGTGCTGCCAGGCCGAGCATTGTTGCAGCTCTACCGTCGGCGAAGGAGAGGCGTTCAATATACTTTGTGTCGTAGTTGCCCAGCTCCTCTATATCGGCGAGGTTACCATTGATATATACATCGGGGACATTCACATCGCGCTCTATGGCTGGCACGGTCTGTATAAACTGGCTATCGCCCTCGCCCTCCTCGGTATCGTTATTCTCCTCGTAGAATGATACGCGGACATCGCGCGCGGCGTAGTGGTTCTTCGTAGTCACCGATGTACCGAGCACATCCAGCTCCTTGAATGTTGCCAGGGCGTCGTATACGGTTGCAAAGCGCGAGAGGTCGCCATGGAGCATACTTCCCGCCGTAGATGTTGCGAAGAATGAGGATGTGCGACGGCCCATAACCACAATCTCCTCAATATCTATCACGCGCTCGCCACCCTCGTAGAAGTAGCGCTCCTTTGCGCGGGTGAGGAATATGGACGGGATAGGCATTGCGGGGCTGAGGTAGAACTCGCGGATGTGGGAGGATGTCGTTACGGGGAAGTTCTCGGTCTCAATCTCTATGCGGACGGTCTTGTCGCGCCCCTTCTTGTTGAGTGCCTGCACGATATACTGGGTATCCTCCTTCGCCTCTAATCCTGCGATGATGAAGTTGTTGTACTCGTTGAGCTCAAACTGCTCCACATACTTGGTCTTAGGATTCATCAGCACCACGCTCGGCTTCTTCGCCCTGCCTATAAGTCCGAACACCGAGCCACGAATACGCTCGGAGTCCTCCATAGGGTACAATATGCGCGGATGTTCGCCCGCAATAACAGCGCTGAGCGAGTAGCGTCGCCAGCCACCCGTCATCATCACAAGGTCCAGATTATCAAGTGTTTTGGGCTCAGAGTCTACGAAGTACTCGCCCGCATTCTCTACCTCGCCCTTAAGGTCGGAGCTGAGGAGCATATAGGAGAGTATATTCTGCTCGCCCGCCGTATGCTCTACCACCGTAGCGTCGGTTACGGTCATGGAGAAGTTGCCCGTAACGGGCTTGCCGTCGGAGTCGGTGATGCGGATATCCACGCCCACGCGGTCACGACGCTCGTATTTAGGCTTTGAGGTTATAATCTGCGCCTGAGCGTAGCGGTTATCGCGGACATAGAATAGTCGCTCGGCAACCACCGTGCCCGAGGTGCGCTCCACGATAGATACTTGCGCTATGCCGTCAAACATATCGCTATTCATCACCCTTATAGGGCGGCTGAGATTCTCCACAACACTCATCACCGCACCGCGCGAGTGTATCACCGCGGCATAGTCGGCGATATTCACCCCAGCAGATGGCTGGGCGATGATGGTATAGCCATCCCGCTGGCGCATAACCCTCAGCGCCACACCCTGAGGCTCTACGGTCGGCAGGTTGAAGCGGCGAACAAGCCCCTGCTTGGAGCTAAAGTCGGCATAGTAGCTCTGCCCATGCTCGGCACGCATCACAAAGCGACCCATACCGTTGTGTACGGTAGCTATGTCGGCAATCTTCTCGCCCGCAGAGTTGTAGACAACACCCTCAACCTCCGTGCTACGACCATTTGCACCCTGCGCACGGAAGGCGACAATCTGGACGGTGCCCGCTATAAGGTTTCCACCCTCAGGGCAGAACTGAACATCGTAGTCTGAGGAGAATGACGGCAGCTGAATATATCGCTGCAAATCGCGACTATTGGCGCGGATGCGCAGCTCAAGGCAGTCGTTCACACTCTCGGATGGGCGGAAGCGGATAGCCACCTTGCCATCCTTATCACTGCGGATAGTGCCCGAGCGCGACTTGTCGTCAATAACAAGGCGATACTTCACCGGCGTGCTAACTATCGGCATAGAGTACTGGTCAAAGATTCGCACCGAGGCGGTAACCATCCCCTTCTCGTCAATAGTATAGTCTACCGCCGTCTGCACCGCATCGTCAATATAGTTACCTATATATATTTCGCGCGTGTAGAAGTAGCCCATATCAAAGTTGGTCATCCAGCGGGTATATGCCCTGAGCGTATAACGACCCGATGTCAGGCGGGCGTTGAGCATAAAGGTGCCGATAAACTGCTTCTGCGACGCTGCCACCTTGATGCGCTCAACAAGCTGTCCCTCGGGGCTGATAAGCTCGGCATAGACGAACATAGAGTTTGAGTTGCGCGTAAGCAGCGTAGCGTGGACAAGGTAACCACTGAAAAAGAGGGTCTCGCCTGCGCTGTAGTAGGGCTTATCGGTCATCAGATAGAGCTTCTCAAAGACGCCACCACTGCTATAGAACGCCTGATAACTATCGGCAAGTGATTGGGCGAAACTCTTGGTTGGGCTCAGTAACATATCGGGTAGTTGCTCACTCTTCCGCTGCGCCATAAGTGGAGTACAGAGCATCATAAAGGCCAATAGAGCAACTATCTTTTTCATAATTTGAGTTATTTTTATCAAAGGTACAGAAAAAAATGCTATATTTGCAAAAATATACAACCTAAAAAGTTTATCAGATGAAAAAATTAACACGCTTTCTTGTTCTTGCAGTAACTCTGCTTGTAACATTCAACCTCTCGGCTCAGGAGGCAGAGCTTCCTAAGTCTTTGCAGATTCCGTCTGCTATTGGCGACAATATGGTTCTGCAGCAGAATAGCACCGTCAATATCTGGGGCTACGCTAAGCCAAAGTCTAAGGTCACTGTTGCCTGCGACTGGCTCACCGGCAAGCCTATCACCGTGAAGGCAGATGCTGAGGGTGTATGGATTGCCCCTGTAGCTGTTCCAGCTGCAAGTTTTGACCCACACAGTGTAACTATCAAGAATGGCAAGGAGGTGGTAACACTCAACAACATCCTCTTTGGTGAGGTATGGCTCTGCGCAGGTCAGAGTAATATGGAGTGGCCAGTTCGCAAGACCCCTGATATGAAGGGCGACCTTAATGGCGAGATGAACACCGCTATCCGCCTGCTCTGCACCGGCCGTATTGAGGCAGAGACTCCACAGCGCGACATCCCAGTGCAGGAGGGCAAGAACACCAAGTGGGCAGTATGTAACCCAACTGACCTTGCTGAGTTCTCGGCTGTAGGTTATGGTTTCGGTAAGGAGCTGCAGAAGGAGCTCGGTGTACCTATCGGTCTTGTAGACGCATCTTACGGCGGTACATACCTTGAGGGTTGGCTCAAGAAGGAGGTTCTGGAGGCAGACCCTAAGGTTGCTAAGGACGCTACAAAGATTAAGCACAAGAAGTGGGCTGGCAAGGACTCTTGGCTCTACAATGCAAACATCTACCCTATCCGCCACAACTCTTTCGCTGGTGTTATCTGGTATCAGGGTTGCGCCAATGTATCCTCTTCACCACGCGGCTATGCACACGGTCTGGAGGTGCTTGTAAACTCTTGGCGCGAGGAGTTTGAGAATCCAACAATGCCATTCTACATCGTTCAGCTTGTGCCTCACACCTACTCAGGCATCAAGGGTGCACAGCTGCGCGAGTCTCAGCAGAAGGCTGCCGATAAGATTGACCACTGCGAGGTTATCGGTACTATGGACCAGAACTATATCCCTGGCGATATCCACCCACGCTATAAGGCAGATGTTGCTCACCGCCTGGCTCAGACAGCACTGGGCGAGCACTACGGTAAGAATGTAGGCACATATCGCAACCCATCTTACAAGTCTATGGCTGTAGAGGGCAACTCTATCCGTATCCGCCTCAACAATGTACCTTCTTCACTGGTATGCAAGGGCGAGAGCATCAACGGCTTCCAGATTGGTAGCGTAGACCCTGCAAACGAGAAGCGCATCAAGTTCGTTCTGGCTAAAGCTGTTATTGAGGGTAAGGAGATTGTCGTATCTGCCCAGGGTGTAACAAACCCTGTCGCTGTGCGCTACTGCTTCAACGAGGATGTAGGTAACATCTTCACCGCTGAGGGTCTTCCAGTGCTCCCATTCCGTACCGATAAGAACAACGCATCACTCTCTGCTCGTCCGCATGTAGATGCTCCATCGCAGATATCTATCAAGGTAGAGGCTAAGAAGGGCTACTTCACTCGCAGCGAGTTTAAGGAGGGCGCACACATGTGGCCAAACCTCAAGCAGAAGCTGAGCGATGTATATCCAAAGGAGTACGAGGGCTTCCAGATGCTTACCGCTAAGTCTGTAAAGAAAAAGAAGACCGGCGCAGCAAAGATTACCGCAAATGGCGACGGCCGCGTATACTGCCTTGCTCGTAGCACTAACGATATCTACAAGTACCACGACAAGCAGGGCTGGAAGCTGATTATCCCTACCGAGACCCGCGCAATCACCCCAGAGGGCAAGAAGATTGCTGCACAGTTTATCTGCTACCGCGATGTTAAGGCAGGCGAGACCGTAAACCTCCCACGCGTCACCGACCACTACTCTATCTTCGTCGTAGCAAAGGAGATTGAACTCGTTGAGTTTGAGTAACAAAAAAATGGAGTCCTTCGGGCTCCATTTTTTTTGCTATTAGCCATTGGCCGTTGGCTCGCTTTCAGCGACCCTTCCTCCTCGCGGCTCGGCAGCGTCGGTTGGCTTTTTAGAGGTATCGCCAATAATAGTGTTTAGAAATAAAAAGAGCCTTGACTCAATGTCAGGGCTCTATTTTACATCTTGTTGGACGATTTTAGACTATTTCGTTTCGTACTTCTTCTCGTAATCAGCCACAATCTTCTTGTAGGACTCCATTACGGTATTGGCATTCTTGCCCGAGAGCTCAAAGAGGAAGACGCCGCGGTAGCGGTTGTCCTCAAGCATTGTGCGGTAGACATCCTCCCAAACGCTGATGCCTGGGTTTGGAACGCCCAGAAGGTCGTGAGAGTCTACGCCCGAGCCGGTAACGGTGTCGTGCATGTGTACAGTTGCGAGGCGGGGACCGATATACTCAAGGAACTTAACAACATCCAGACCCTTGCAGTTTGCGTGGCCGATATCGTATGTCACCCAAGCGTCGTCAAAGCCCGCGATAGTATTCTCCATCTCCTCCATGCTCCAGCAGAGGCTGCCTACGAGGTTCTCAACGCCGATGCGCACGCCCAGCTCTTTTGCCACTGGGAGCATCTCGGCAAGCGACTTACGAGCCTGATTTACAGACTCCGAACGAGGGCTGAGCACACCCTTACTTGCGTGGAGAACATAGTTCTTACACTCAGGGAAGCCCTGCACGCAGAGGCGAAGCACGCGAAGGATATTCTCAACGCTCTGCTTACGAACAGACTCCTTGCCTGCGATATGGGTATACTCTACGCTATCAAATGGCAGGTGGATAGACCAAACAGTAAGGCCATTGGCCTTAACATGCCCGATACGCTCGGCAAACTTTGCAAGCACCGCCTCGTCGGTCATATCCATAATGCCGTAGGTGTGCTTGATGGTAATCTCAATATACTTAAAGCCCGCATTTGCAATCTCAGTGAGGTTTGCGGCAAACTTGCTTGACTCAATATTGATAGAGATACCAGGGTAGAAGCGCATACCGTCCACATTCTCGCCCTTAGCACCAAGCTCTACAGTAGGCTCAATGTTGCGCACAACAATCTCGGTAGGGTTCTCAGGGTCTGGCGTAGGGGTCGGCTTGTTGATATTGCCCCAATCTGGGCCCGATGGCTCCTTCTCGCCACAAGATACAACTGCCGCAACTGCAAGCAGCATCAAAAATAGCTTTTTCATAGTAGTTTCGTTTGGTAAAAAATTAGTCTTCTAAATATATAGGACACTCAACCACCTAATAAACACCCAACCGAGCGAGCTATTTTTTATTCTTTAGAATAAAATTAGAAACGCTCTCTAACATTATTTTGTGCTATTGTTTTGATTTTAAGGATATTTTAGTACCTTTGCCACCGATTTAGACAAAATATAAATTCTAAAAATATACAACTATGACAATTACAGCAGCTGATATCAAAATCGGTATGTGCATTGAGATGGATGGCAAGACTTTCCTTGTTGTTGATTTCCAGCACTGCAAGCCAGGCAAGGGTCCTGCATTCGTTCGTTCAAAGCTCAAGAACCTTGAGAATGGTCGCGTTCTTGAGAACACCTTCTCTTCTGTAGGCCAGAAGATTGAGCAGGTGCGCGTAGAGCGTCGTCCTTACCAGTTCACCTACGAGGATGACCTGGGTGCTCACTTCATGCACTGCGAGACCTTCGAGGAGATTAACATCGAGAAGAGCCTTATCAACAACTACGACCTTATGGCAGACGGCCAGATTGTTGAGGTTATGTTCCACACCGAGAAGGAGACAGTTCTCTCAGCCGAGCTCCCTCCAATCGTAGATATGGAGGTTACCTACACCGAGCCAGGCATCAAGGGCGATACTGCTTCAACCAACTCGCTCAAGCCAGCAACTGTAAACACTGGCGCAACAATCAAGGTGCCTCTGTTCATCAACACCGGTGACCGTATCCGCGTAGATACCCGTACCCGTGAGTATTATGAGCGCATCAAGTAATTTTAGCGTCAAAATACGGCATTAGCCGCACATCCTTAAAATCCCCGAATAGGCATTCGGGGATTTTTTTTATAACACTATATTCCTCTAAAAAGCCTACTGCCACTCGTAGTGGGGGGCGGAGATGCCGAGCAGGGAGATGATGCGCTCGGTGACGGTGTTGCAGAGCTGCTCTATATCGGCGGGGCGGCTGTAGAAGGAGGGGCTGGCGGGGAGGATGATGGCGCCAGACTCGGTGAGGGTCGTCATATTGCGCAGGTGGATGAGCGAGAGCGGGGTTTCGCGCACAACGACAACAAGGCGGCGGCGCTCCTTGAGCATCACATCGGCAGCGCGCTCAATAAGCGTCTGCGAGACTCCCGAGGCGATTCTGCCCACCGTGCCGACGCTGGACGGCACAATAACCATAGCATCCCAGCGAGCCGAGCCACTGGCAGGCGAGGCGAAGAGGTCGCCATTGTCGTACTGCGTAATCTTACTGCTCTGAGGCAGGGTCACACCCTCGGTCGCAGCTACCGCCTCGGCATTAACAGAGAGCACCAGAGCTATACGCTCAACCTGCTGACTCTCAATAAGTTGAGCAAGCAGTTGGCGGGCATATATAGCTCCACTGGCGGCGGTTACGGCGACAACGATTTTCATATTCTACAGTTCTATAATTTTGCACTTCAGACCCATCTGCTGCACCAGTTTAAGTGTGCGAGGCAGGGCGTAGCTCATATTCTTAAACGCCTTCTCGGAGTCGTGAAAGACGACGATAGAGCCCGGGGCGAGGTAGTCGGTGACATTCTTCAGGCAGCGCTGTGGCGAGAGGGAGCGGTTATAGTCGCGCGAGACGATATCCCACATCACAATCTTATACCGCTTAGCCACCGCCCTCATCTGCGACGGCGTAACGCGGGCGTATGGCGGACGGAAGAGCTCCGAGTGCACAAAGTCGCCAGCGAAGTCCACATCCTCCAGGTATCGCTCCAGTGACATACCCCACCCCTTCTGGTGGGAGTAGGTGTGGTTGCCGACCTTATGTCCCTCGTCCAAAATCTTCTGATAGAGGTCGGGGTACATCTCGGCATTCTTGCCCAGCACGAAGAATGTAGCCTTGGCATTATACCGCCTAAGTGTTGCGAGAATCCACTCCGTAACGCCGGGTGTAGGGCCATCGTCAAAGGTCAAGTAGACCCCTGTGCTATCCTCAATCTCCCAAATCAGGTCGGGCATAAGGCGGCGTATAAACTTCGGCGGCTTAATTTTCATAAGTGCAAATGTAGTCAATAATTTTGAATTTGCACAAATAATGTATATTTTTGTAAAAAATGTACTCCTATGAAAACATTAGCAAAAATCGTAACATTAGTAGTTGTCCTTCTCGCTGCCGTTGGTTGCCGAGAGATTAAAACGCTCTCAGAGAGCAATAAGAAGCCTATTCAGGGTGCAGCATACGAGGTGCTGGTAATCTGCAACAACGCCGAGTGGGAGAGCGAGCTGGGCACAAAGCTCCGCGCCTTGCTGGAGCAGCCTGTGGAGATGCTCAACCAGAATGAGCCGATGTTCAATGTGCTGCGCATTACGGCAAATGATTTCCGTCACCTGCTCGTTCAGCACCGCAATATCCTAAAGGTTGTAATCTCGGACAAAGCCACTGAGGCTCAGATTGTTGCGCAGTATGATGTAGATGCTGCTCCGCAGATTGTGCTCACCTTCCAGGCCCCTACTCAGCAGGCAGCTCTGGAGTATCTGAGCACCAATGGCGAGGCGTTGCTCAAGGTGCTGGAGATTGCCGAGCGCAACCGCACAATATCCTATGCCGAGAAGCACAATGTCAAGGTGCTCAACGATATTATGAAGAGTGAGTTTGGCGTTGAAGCGCGTATTCCGAAGGGCTATGAGCTCCGCTCGCAGAGTCAGGATTTCCTCTGGGCATCGTACGAGTTCCCAGTGGCAAGTCAGGGCTTCTTCTGCTATAGCTATCCATACACCGGCAAGGGCAGCCTTACGGCAGACTATCTGGTGGCTATGCGCAACAGCTTCGCAAGGCGTATTCCTGGCCCGAGCGACGGCTCGTATATGATTACCGTGGAGCAGATTCCGGATGCAGACGGCAACTTTATGCCATTCCGTCCGCTCTACCGCTCGGTGGTTGTCAATGGCAAGGAGTGGATTGAGATGCGCGGCTTCTGGGATGTGGCAAACGACTATATGGGTGGCCCTTTTGTCAGCTACACGACGGTCAATAACGCAACAAATGAGGTCTTTACCATCGACTGCTATGTCCACAGCCCTAAGTACGGCAAGCGTAACTATATGCGCCCATTAGAGCATCTGGTATACCTAATCTCCTTCCCGCAGAGTGTCACAGCAGAGCAATAGCAAGCCTTACGACTACCTCATTGTCGGCGCAGGTCTGTTCGGCTCGGTGGTCGCCTACCGCGCCACTCAGGCAGGCAAGCGCGTGAAGGTCGTAGACCGCCGAGACCATATCGGCGGAAATCTCTATTGCGTTGATTCTGAGGGTATTGCCATCCATCGCTATGGCGCGCACATCTTCCATACCTCGGACAAGCAGGTGTGGCAGTGGGTCAATAGCATCGTGGAGTTTGTGCCCTATATCAACTCGCCCGTTGCCAACTATAAGGGGCGACTCTACAACCTGCCGTTCAATATGAACACCTTCTGCCAGCTCTGGGGCGATATGACCCCCGCGCAGGCTAAGGCTAAGATTGAGCAGCAGCGCGCCGAGTATGGCACTAAGGAGCCGCAAAACCTTGAGCAGCAGGCTATTTCGCTCGTCGGTACAGATATATACCACACGCTGGTCAAGGGCTATACCGAGAAGCAGTGGGGTCGCAGTTGCAGCGAGCTTGACCCGTCTATCATCCGCCGCCTGCCCGTGCGATTTACCTTTGATAATAACTACTTCAACGACACCTATCAGGGTATCCCTCGCGGAGGATATAACCAGTTTATTACCAAGCTGTTAGAGGGTGCAGAGGTGGAGCTTAATTGTGACTTTTTCGCTTCGCGTGAGGCGCTGGAATCTCAAGCCGACAAGATTGTCTACACGGGCGAAATTGACCGATATTTTGACTACTGCTTTGGCGCGTTGGAGTACCGCACGCTCCGCTTTGAGGACGAGCGCATTGAGAGCGAGAACTATCAGGGCGTGGCGGTGATGAACTTCACCGACCTTCAGACCCCTTACACCCGCATCATTGAGCATCGCCACTTTGACCGCAGCTGCACCGCACCGCATACCGTAATTACGCGCGAGTACCCCGAGGAGTGGAGCGCTGGCAGCGAGCCTTACTACCCTATTGGCGACACCCGCAACACCGCCCTTGCCGAGCAGTACCGCGCCTTAGCCGCTGATACTAAGGGGGTTATCTTCGGCGGCCGCCTTGCCGAGTACCGCTACTACGATATGCACCAAATCGTCAAAAAAGCCTTGGAGGTAGAGCTATGAATATCGCACTGATTGTTATCGGCAAGACCGACTCAAAGGAGATTTCGGCGCTGGTGGATATGTACACCAAGCGCATCAACTTCTACAACAAGTTCAACATAACCTATATCCCCGACCTGCGCAACACCAAGTCGCTCACTGAGGCGCAGCAGAAGGTAGCCGAGGGTGAGGCTATACTCAAGCTGTTGGATAGCTCCGACCGCGTGGTGCTGCTGGACGAGAAGGGGGCTGAGTTCCGCTCTGTGGAGTATGCCGACTGGCTGCAGAAGCGAATGAATAGCGGCGTGAAGCGCCTTGTATTCATTATCGGTGGTCCTTATGGCTTCTCAGAGGCGGTATATGCTCGCGCAGACGAGAAGATATCCCTCTCCAAGATGACCTTCTCACACCAAATCATCCGCGCCATATTCACCGAGCAGCTCTACCGCGCCTTTACTATTATTCGTAACGAACCCTACCACCACGAGTAAATTTTTACCGAGATATACTAAATGCAGCTAATGGTCGTTAATCATTGGCTGCATTTAATATATACCCCTAATATATATAGGTATATTTTGTATTTTTTGCTATTTAGTCCTATTTTTAACAAACAAATAAAAAAAAAACACTACTTTGTGTTGCAAAGTAGCAATTTTTTACTACCTTTGTAACTGAAATGGTAAAACAAACTCAGAAGGTATGAAAAAGTTAGGGTTAATGATTCTATTTTCTGCCGTTGCGCTGGCGGTGTCGGCGCAGGGCAGAATCTCTGGCATTGTGAAGGACAAGCAGAAGGGCGAGGCTATTGGCTATGCAACGGTAGCTGCCGAGCAGGGCGAGGCGGTGATTGCTGCCGTAGCGGCAGGTGCAGATGGTCGCTTTACGCTGGAGCTAAAGCAGGATGGCGACTACACCCTCTCCGTCTCGGCGGTGGGTTATCAGCCTCTCACCCGCAGCGTTCAGCTCAAGGGCAGCAACATTGATGTGGGTGCGATAGAGCTGAGTGAGGGTGTGGCAGTAGATGCCGTATCGGTGACGGTGCAGAAGCCGATAGTTACTGCCGATGCGGAGAAGCTCTCCTACTCCGTAGAGGATGACCCTGAGGCGCAATCATCAACCCTTGAGGAGATTATCCGCAAGATTCCGCAGCTATCTATAGATGCCGACGGCAAGGTGCTGATGAATGGTCAGAGCGACTACAAGATACTTGTCAATGGTCGTGCGGCGGGAGCTATGGGTCGCAACTTCAACGACATAATAAAGTCTATGCCCGCATCGTCAATCAAGAAGATTGAGGTAATTACCAATCCGTCAATGAAATACGACGCCGAGGGTGCTGGTGGTGTGCTGAACATCATAACCTCCAAATCGCGCTTTGACGGCTACAATGGTAATGTATCTCTTACGGGCGGAAACTTCTTCAACAGCAACTACTACGGGCAGTTCTCGGGCAACTTCACCGTGCAGAAGGACAAGTTTTCCATCTCGGGAGGCCTCTACTTAGGCGGTCAGGATTGTGACAACGACCCATCTGGCAAATCAGCTGCCACATTGATAAACCGCAACGACAACGCCCCGTATTCAAAGCTGTCACAGACTGGCGAGTTTGGTTGGGGTGGCAAAAACCTATATGCTCATGCGAATATGGGCTATCAGATTGACACTCTGAATCTTATAACCTTTGAGACAAGTTGTTGGTTTGGCAACTGGAGCAACAAGAGTAATCAAGACTACATCTACTTTGACAACTCTGATAATATTATCAACAGCCACACTGGCAACAACCTCAGTAAAAACGGCTGGAAAGGTGTTGACCTGATGGCGGCATACGAGCATACTTTTGCTGACAAAAAAGAGCACAGTCTGACAATATCTGAGTATTTCTCTATCTCCCCATCATCTGAGAGTCTAAGTAATGAGAGTATTCTCTACACAGACGGCACAACCACCGATTTTAATACTCTTACTATTGACAGCGGCTTTGAAAATGTATTTCAGGCTGATTACAACAACAAGTGGGGCAAACACTCGCTTGAGGCGGGATTAAAGCACACAATAGAGCGTAGCTCTCTTACTCAGAGTGGCACCTACGCCCCTACTGAGACCACAACAACCCTTACCAAGAACATTGCAGCCCTATATGCAGGCTACGCGCTGAATCTAAAGAGTCTTACAGCCCGCGCGGGGGCTCGTCTTGAGGGTGCGTTTTACAACTCTAAGAGTGTGAGCGACAAAACAGAGGCTTACAAAAGCTCTCTTGTAAATGTAGTGCCATATCTCTCGCTCTCATACAGGGTCAAAGAGGGGCATAATCTGTCACTCTCATACTCTGAGCGACTATCTCGCCCAGGTGTAAGCTCACTCTCCCCATATATTACCGAGACTGCAACAAGTCGCAGTTACGGAAATCCCAACCTTAAGACGGGCGTAACACACTCTGTTCGTCTAAAATATGCATGGATGAATAATAAGTGGACCGTTTCGCCAGAGTTTATGACCATGTTCTCAAATAACCGTGTATGGCATCACGTCTTTGTTGACGATGAGGGTCTTATCAACCAGACCTACCTAAACCACGGTCGCACAAGGGCTTACGCACTCCAAGCCTCAGTTTCGTACCGCCCATCGCAGAAGTTCTCGCTCTCAACAAACCTGCGCACAGGATATTTTGAGGAGGGCATACCTTCAGAGGGCATAGCAGTCGCTGGCTGGGCATTCTCCGAGAGCCTTAATGCCACCATAGCCCTCTGGAAAGGTGCAAGACTGACCCTTAGCGAGTACGCCATGAAGGCTCAACCTCAGCAGGCAAGCGTCTCAAAGAGTTGGTATTTCACAACCTCTGCGCGACTTGGTCAGAAATTGCTCAAAGAGAAGCTCGAAGTATCGCTCTCTATCCAGAATCCACATAGCCGCACCACACGCCACCTCTCAGAGTCATCTACTCCTACATACTTCACTACAAACGAGTGGATAGATTTCAGCCGTACAATCCGACTCTCCGTAAGCTACCGATTCGGCAAACAGGGACTCACTGTCAAGCGCGCCAACCGCAAGGCGGACTCTACAACCGAGGAGATTGGCGCAGCTGGTCAGAGCGGACAGCAGGGCGGAATGTAGTTAGCGGGTAGCAAGTATCACAATCTGCCGCATAGCCTCGGCATGCGGAGCAGATGTACCGACAAGGAGCGCCAGAGATTGGGTATCAATCGCTGGTTGCTCCTTAACTATTTCGTGCACGCGGCTAATAGTCTGTAAATCAAAGCCGTAGAACTGACGCGTAGCAGTGCCGTCGCTCAGTGTGCAGTCTACAATAGCGATAGGGATATAGTCCTGGCGCGTGAGCTTGACCTTCTCTACCGACACCACAGTGCTATCGCACTGAACGATGGTCGTAGCAAGGTCGCGCAGGATATAGTCACTCGTGACGGTATCCACACGCTCGGGGTCAAGAGCCTTAGCGCCGCACGCCACAAGGGCAAAAATAGAGGCTGTGACAATAACTACTCGCCACAGCCCCATGATTAACTCTCTGCTCATATTACTCCTGATGAGACTGTGCAATAAGCTCGCCCAGCACCTCAATGCTATCGCAGATAAGGTGTGGCTGCTTCGGTGCTGCATCGGCAATATCAAGCGTAGTCTCGCCCGAGAGGACAAGCACGCCGAATGCGCCAGCGTTGTGAGCCATCTCAATATCGGTATAGATGCGGTCGCCAACCATCGCCACCTCGTCAGCCTGATAGCCGTAGCGGTTAAGGATGCCCGAGAGCATATTTGGGTCTGGCTTGCCAAGTGTAATATCTGGCGTGCGACCCGTAGCGTGTGTCAGGCAGGCACAGATAGAGCCGCAGTCCACAAGCACCACCGGCTGGTCGGTAGGACATACGCGATCGGGGTTGGTTGCGATATATGGCACGCCCTGCGAAATCCACCACGCAGCACGGCAGAGGCGGTTGTAGGCGAGGGTCTTGTCAAAGGCTACGACAAGCACATCTGGACGGTCGTCGGCGCTATCCTCTGCACTCTCAAAGCCCGCCTTCTCAAACTCGGTAATCATAGATGGTGTGCCGAGCATAAAGAGGCGCTTAGCCCCTGGATAGTGGGTCTTGATATAGTCCACCGTAGCCAGAGCTGTGGTGTACATCTCCTCCTCCGTAGCCTCAACGCCCAGCCTGGCGAGCTTTGCCAGATAGTCGGCAATAGACGAGGATGGGTTATTTGTAAGGAATGAGTAACGCAGACCCAACTCCTTCACCCCCGCAAGGAAGGGCTTGGTGTAAGGGAAGAGCGTTGCACCCATATATATGGTGCCGTCCATATCAAGAGCTACATGCTTGAGTTTGCGGAGCTTTGCCATCAGCTCGTCGTGCGAGTAGATGGAGCGATAACGGTTAAACTGACTCATAGGTTTTCGTTTTGTTTGCTTTTTCAAAAATCTGTGTAAAATTAGGCATTTTTTTCTGCAAAAGCAAACAAAACGAAAAATTTAACACCAATGCCCTATTTTAGTACATTGCAGACCATTTTGATTTTGAAAAACAAAATATTTGACTTACCTTTGCAACGACATAAGCAGAGATTAGGGTTTCAGCCGCGAGGTTGAGATTCTTGTTTTTTTGTTGTGTTCCCAAAACAGGTAATAATTAAAAACAGTTTCTATATGGCACAGGAAGTAATTTATTTGACCGCAGAGGGTTACAAGAAGCTCAAGGACGAGCTTGACCACATGCGTTCTGTAGAGCGTCCGGCAGCATCGGCAGCTATTGCCGAGGCGCGCGATAAGGGCGATTTGTCTGAGAATGCAGAGTATGATGCTGCACGCGAGGCTCAGGGTATGTTGGAGATGAAGATTGCCCAGATGGAGGCAACTCTGGCAAATGCTCGTATTATTGACGAGACCAAGATTGACCGCAGCAAGGTGCAGATTCTTAGCAAGGTAACCCTGCTGAACCACAACAATAAGCGCGAGGTTGTCTACACCATCGTTGCCGAGCACGAGGCAAACCTCCGCGAGGGCAAGCTGGCTATCGGCACCCCAATCGCTAAGGCGCTGCTTGGTAAGAAGAAGGGCGAGATTGTTGAGGTCACCGTCCCTGCGGGCGTGCTAAAGTTTGAGATTCTGGATATCTCAATCTAACAAAAGGAAGGCAGCAGCCTTCCTTTTTTTTGACTATTGGCTTTTGGCCTTTCAGAGGTGTCGGCAAGCCGACGATATTTATAGGGTGCAATCAGAACCAACAGCTCCAACTGCACCCTATAAACACTATCGCGGAGCGATACCTTGATATAGCTAACAGCCGTTTTGTTGTCAGAACGCGTCAGGTATGGTGCATCATGAAAAATATCAGACGCGGATAGTACTAAAAGGTACAGCCGCGACTGATATTTAAGGGATGTGCCGCAGGTGGCACATTATAAAGCCAAAGTACCCCCGAGCAGAATCGAACTGCTATCTAAGGTTTAGGAAACCTTCGTTCTATCCGTTGAACTACAAGGGCAGATGATTGATACGAGTGCAAAGGTATAAAAAATTTGCATATCTTTGCACCATAAAACAAAATTGAATGAATTTCTCAGATTTTTTCTCAAAATACAAGGCTCAGACGCCTCTTTGGATTGCGGCAATACCGTTGGTGGTGCTGGTAGTAGTGCTGGCGTTGGTTATTAAGTGTTTCGGAGCTGATGCCATTGCGGGAGGCAGTCAGATAGCGTTGCTCTTTGCTGCGGCGGTGGCGGCGACGCTGGCGATAGGTATCTGCGGGCAGAAGTGGCAGGTGCTGGAGGAGGCTATAGTTGAAAATATCCGCACATCGGCATCGGCGATAATCATCCTGCTGCTTATCGGCGCTATCTCGGGTACATGGATGCTCAGCGGTGTTGTGCCGACGCTTATCTGCTACGGACTGGATATTATCCACCCCAAGATGTTCCTGGGCATAGCCTGCACTGTCTGCGCTCTGGTGTCGCTGGTAACGGGTTCGTCGTGGACGACTATTGCCACTATCGGCGTGGCGCTGATGGGTATCGGTCAGGCGATGGGTTTCTCTGAGGGTTGGATTGCGGGTGCGATAATCTCGGGTGCCTATTTTGGCGATAAGGTCTCGGCGCTGTCGGACACTACGGTGCTCGCCTCGGCAGCATCCAAAGTACCTCTGTTTGAGCATATTAAGTATATGATGATTACCACCGTGCCATCTATAGTTATCGCGCTTGTGGTATTCTTTGCCATCTCGTTTTTCCACACGCCCGACTCCGATACGGAGATAGCGCATATTTCGCAGACGCTGCATAACACCTTCAATATCTCGCCGTGGCTGCTGCTTGTGCCGCTGATTACGGCGCTGCTTATCCTGCGCAAGCTCCCTGCGCTGATTACCCTCTTTGCGGCTACGGTGGTGGCTTGCGTGGCGATGATAATCTTCCAGCCAGATATTGTAACGGCTATCGGTGGCGAGGGTGCACTGGGGACATTCCGCGGACTGATGGTTGCCTGCGCATCCGATACGGCGATAGATACGGGCGATGCGATGCTCAACGAGCTGGTGGCTACGCGCGGTATGGGCGGTATGATGACAACTATATGGCTTATCCTCTGCGCTATGTGCTTCGGTGGTGTTATGGCGGGTAGTGGTATGCTGGCGGCTCTGACAAGGCTCTTTATGCGCTTTGCCAAGCGTACTGTCAGCGTTGTGGCATCTACCGTCGCTACGGGACTATTCTGCAACCTCACTACCGCCGACCAGTATATATCTATCATCATCACGGGAAATACCTTCGGTGACCTCTACCGCCGTCGTGGACTTGAGGGACGACTGCTCAGCCGCTCAGTGGAGGACTCAGCAACGGTGACCTCGGTGCTTATCCCGTGGAACTCGTGCGGTATGACACAATCTACGGTGCTGGGGGTCTCCACGCTGACATATCTCCCCTACTGCCTATTTAATATTATCAGCCCGCTGCTCTCAATATTTATCGCTGCGGTGGGGTATAAAATCGTAAAAACAGAGCCACAAGATGAGTAAAAAACTTGCAATCTTTGACCTTGACGGCACGCTGCTAAATACTATCGGCGACCTTGCCGCCTGCTGTAACCACATGCTCGCCCAGCGCGGTCTGGAGCAACATAGCTACGACGACTACTGCCACTTTGTGGGCAATGGCGTGACCCGCCTTGTGGAGCGCGCACTACCCGAGCACCTGCGCACGGCGGAGTATATCGCCGAGGCTCGCCGCGACTTTGTGGAGTACTACTACAACCATATTGACGCCCACTCGGTGGTTTACGAGGGGGTTACAGAGATATTGGAGTGCCTGACCGCTGCAGGGGTAACCCTCGCCGTGGCATCCAATAAGTTCCACACGGGCACCTGCCGACTCATTGAGCGATTCTTCGGGCAGTTTCACTTTGAGACCATCTACGGCAACCGCGACGGTTTTCCACTTAAGCCCGACCCAGCAATTCTGCAACTGATTATGAGCCAGTGCGATGCAACGCCAGAGAACACCTATATGATTGGCGACTCGGGTATTGATATCCAGACCGCCACCGCTGCAGGTGTGCACTCCATAGGCGTGACTTGGGGCTTTCGTCCACGCGCAGAGCTGGAGGAGAACAATGCAGAGCATATCGCCGACACTCCAGGGCAAATTTGCGACATAATTTTGTAAGACATCTATCTCCCATTGGGTGTAGAAGTTAGATCGCGTGTCTTATAACAATATATAGGAGAACACTATTAAAAACATAAACACAATGAAAAATCTTTCAAATTTCGGGGGGGGGAATTGCAACGCCTACCTCAAACCGATGTTAGAGGTCACCTCAATGGTTGTTGAGCGTGGCTTTGAGGCATCACTTCCAGGCCTTGACCGCGAGGAGGGCGAAGGCTGGGGCGAGTATTAATTGTTAAACTTAAACGACACAGAGCAATGAAGAATCTATTTTTTGGTTTGAGTTTGGCAGCGCTCCTTCTCACCACATCTTGCGCAACAGATGCTACCGAGGACATACTCCTGGGTGGCGACAACAACAGCAACAATGTTGCTATGCGAACTATCACCGTAGGTATTGACGACAGCCAGACCCGCATCCATTTGGGAGAGGAGGGCGAGAGCTACATTCCACTCTACTGGAGCGAGGGCGATGCGCTAAGCATCAACGGAGGCACCGACTCTGAGGCTCTTACAGCAGAGCAGGCAGGTGGCACTAAGGCAACATTTACCATTCCAGAGTCAGCTACTGGCGATTTGCAAGTTATCTACCCTGCCGATGTTTGCAGTGGCACAGCTCACTTCTACCTTGACTCAGAGCTTGACTACAACCCAAATCGCTTGGCGAATGGTCAGCCAGTGCTTATGGGCTTCCTTCCTGAGGGCGAGAGCGAACTTAAGATGAAGCATATGTGCGGTTATATGCGCGTGCAGCTCACCGGTAACGCAACAGTTACAAAGGTTATGCTCCGCACCCTTGACCACAAGCCTATCTCTGGCTACTACCGTCAGACAATCACCGCCGAGGCTGTTAGTATGATTGACTACAACCAGAATGGTCTTGCCGATGGATACTTTGACTCGCCAGTATCTACAATCAACTGCGGCGAAGGTGTTACCCTTACTGCTGAGCCTACAAACTTTGACTTTGCAATCCCTGCGGGTGAGTATAAGGCTGGTTTTGCCCTTACAATTATTGACAGCAACAACAAGCAGCAGACCGTTGCAGCCTACAAGAGTGGCAAGAATGTAAAAGCAGGTGTGCTTATCACAATGCCAGAGCTTGCTGTTAACTGCACCGAGGAGGTTGGTATCTATGGCGACAACGCATTTATCAGTTTTGTGCGTACCCTTGAGAAGGACTGCTGGTTGGATAATAACAACGGTCTGCACCTGCGCACCGATGTAGATTTGAAGGACTTTGACCGTTCGGATATTGTCAAGTACGACGACCTTATCTTCTTCCGTTCAAGCTACGCCACATACAACAACGACAACTTTGCGCTCTTTGATGGTCACAACCACACCATCTCCAACTACAATCACACCATAACTATGAATAAGTCTGCGCTTATCTTCAACACCGTCCTTTCGGGTATGACCGTGCAGAACCTCACAGTAGGTAGCAAGGCGGGTGCAGATGCAGATTGCTGCGCAGCAATCAAGGTTGACAATACCACTGGTTACAACTATACTGGCGCATTCAGCTATCTGGTACTTGGCAAGGTTATAAACTGCACCAATAACGCCAGCGCTGTTATAGAGTATACCAAGGGTACAGGTTGCCGATTTGGAGTATTCTCTGGTAACACTGACAACCAGGTACTCTACATAGAGAACTGCAAGAACTACGGTAACATTACCTTCAAGGATGGCGCTGCTAAACCAACTGGCGCAATTCAGATTGGCGGTATCGCATCCCGTAATATCACTGGCAGTACCGTCAAGAGCTGTACTAACGAGGGTGCAATCTCTGTCACATCCGCCTTTACAAACCACGTTCAGGTTGGTGGTGTTATTGGCTACGCTTATACTGGTTCCACAATCTCTGGTAACACAAACAAGGGCACTATAACTATCAATACCCCTACAGCTGGTAATACTCAGATTGGCGGTATTGTTGGCTATGCAAAGACAAGCGTTTCAGGCTGTTACAACTACGCCTCACTCACATCTACCGATGCTCGTGGTGCAAATGACAGCTACTGCTCTCGTTTGGGTGGCATTGTCGGCTCGTTAGATGCTGGACCTAACACCATTAGCAACTGCCATACAATGGCAGACCCTAACAATACAGCTGCCACAGTTCCTACAATCACTCTCACGACAGACGACAAATCTGGTTGGAACTCGGTAGGTGGTATTGTCGGTTACGGAAGTAGCGAGAGCGCTACTCCAAATGTAATTGATGGCTGTACAAACAAGGCTACTATCATCTTTGCAGGCACAGGTCTTTGCCGTATGGGTGGTATCACTGGTATGACTGGTCATTTGAAGAGCTGCACCAACTACGGCGAGGTTAAGCAGACAAATGCAGAGTGTTCAAATCAGGTATTTGTAGGCGGTCTGGGTGGTACACTACACTGGAACACAGAGAATTGCCACAACTATGGCGATGTATCTATGGTAAATGGTGGCTCTGGCGATGTAGGTGGTCTTGCTGGCTACACCACAAGCTCGCACGAGAAGGCTTATACAAACTGTAGCGTAGATTGCACCGTAACCGCTCCAAAGGAGAACAACGGCGGCATCTTCTTCGGCTACATTGCAGAGGCGTCAATCACGATGACCGACTGCAAGGCATATGGTAAGGTTGTCCTCAACGGCACCGAGAACACCGTAAGCAGCGACACCCTGAGCACTCTCTGCTTCGGCGAGAACAAGAATGACACGACCATTGACCTCTCGGGCGTTACTATTGAGTCTACCAAAGCGGCTAACTAATCATCCGCCTTTTAATCTTGAGTCCATCCTTTCGGGTGGACTCTTTTTTATGCGCAACAACGAGGCGGGTGCAGACCCTTGTCAATTCGCCCCTATATTTTGGCGATTCACCCGAAAAAATGCCATATTTTTGGTAAATTTTTGTTATTTTCGCTGTGTTTTACACAGAGTGTAAAGTGAGACGCAAAAACAAAAAAACAAAAGCATAATGAAAACCTATCTATCCAAATTGTTTATTCCCCTCGCCCTTGTAGCCGTTATGGCGGGTTGCGAGGAGGAGAAGAGCACAAAGCGCACCAGAGAGTACAACGCGATGGTACTGCAGCCAACATCGCGCAAGCTGACATCTACCTACTCGGCGACAATTCGCGGTAAGCAGGATATTGACATCCGCCCGAAGGTGCAGGGATACATCACCGACATCCATGTCAAGGAGGGCTCTATTGTAAAGAAGGGTCAGACCCTCTTTACCATTGACCAAGTGCCTTACGAGGCGGCGCTGCAGACGGCTATTGCCAATGTAGATGTTGCGCAGGCGTCTGTAGATGCGGCGGAGCTGACGACAAACAGTAAGGAGCAGCTCTTCAAGCAGAATATCATCTCTGAGTTTGACCTCAACATGGCACGCACACAGCTTGCCAGCCAGCGCGCAACACTTGCACAGGCGAAAGCAAACGAGGTAAATGCCCGCAACAACCTCTCCTACACCCTTGTAAAGAGTCCTGCCGACGGTGTTATCGGTACGCTCCCATTCCGTGTAGGTACGCTGGTGAGCCCGTCGGACTCTACGCCGATGACATCCGTATCTGATAACTCGGAGATGTATGTCTACTTCTCCATGACCGAGAGTCAGGTGCTCTCCCTCACCCGCGAGCACGGCTCACTGGAGGCGGCACTCAAGGCTATGCCATCTATTGAGCTGCAGCTGAGCGACGGCACTATCTACAAGGAGAAGGGTCGCATAGAGGCTATCTCCGGTATCATTGACCCAACGACCGGCTCAGTAACTGTCCGCGCCAAGTTCCCGAACTACAGCCGTCTGCTGCTCTCAGGAGGCTCGGGAAATGTTATCCTGCCACACAAGGCGGAGGGTTGCATCGTAATTCCGCAGTCGGCAACCTTTGAGATTCAGGACAAGGTCTATGTCTACACCCTCAAGCAGGGCAAGGCTGTGAGCAAGATTGTCGGCGTATTCAACATCAGCAATGGTCGCGAGTATGTCGTAGAGAGCGGTCTGGAGCGCGGCGACACTATCGTTGTTGAGGGTGTTGGTCTGCTGCGCGAGGGCGACAATGTGAAGATTAAGAAGTTGGTTGAATCGGAGAAATAGCGTACTATGAACATCAAAACATTCATTGACCGTCCCGTCCTCTCGTCGGTAATCTCTATCGTTATCGTGCTGGGTGGACTTATCGGACTTGCAATGCTCCCTATTGAGCGCTATCCGAACATCGCCCCACCAACCATCCGCGTGCAGGCAAACTATACAGGTGCAAGTGCCGAGACTGTACAGAAGGCTGTTGTCGTACCTCTTGAGGAGGCTATCAACGGCGTGGAGAATATGACCTACATGACCTCCAGCGCAACAAACAACGGTAGCGCCAGCATCGCCGTATACTTCAAGCAGGGCACAGACCCCGATATGGCTGCCGTGAATGTGCAGAACTGCGTTTCGCGTGCTACCCGTCAGCTGCCGTCGGAGGTTACCGATGTGGGTGTTACGGTGCGTAAGCGACAGACAAACATCCTGGAGCAGATTGCCGTATACAGCCCTAATGGCACCTACGACCGTACATTTATCGCCAACTATATCAAGATTAACCTTGTCCCTGCAATCTCCCGTATCCCCGGCGTAGGTGATGTGGAGGTGCGCGGTGCGGACTACAGCATGCGTATCTGGCTCAAGCCAGATGTTATGGCGCAGTATAAGCTCATCCCTGCCGATATCTCTAACGCGCTGGGCGAACAGAACATCGAGGCGGCAACGGGCTCACTGGGCGAGAACTCCAACCAAACCTTCCAGTACGCTATGCGCTACAAGGGACGATTAGAGACCCCCGAGCAGTTTGAGAATATCGTTATCCGCGCCCTTGCTAATGGCGAGGTGCTGCGACTCAAGGATGTTGCCGAGATTGAGCTCGGTACGCAGTCCTATCAGTTTATCGGCGAGGTAAATGGTGCGCCAGGAACATCGTTCAGCGTCTACCAGACCCCTGGAACAAACGCTACGGAGGTTATCAACCAGATTGATGCTTACCTTGAGAAGGCGAAGCAGGACTTCCCGAAGGATCTGGAGATGGTCGTGCTCTCAAGCTCCAACGACTTCCTCTACGCCTCTATCAACAATGTGCTCCAGACGCTGCTGGAGGCTATTGTGCTGGTAATCTTGGTAGTGTTCGTCTTCCTGCGCGATTTGCGCTCTACGCTCATTCCGCTGGTGGCGACTATCGTCTCTATCGTGGGTACATTTATGTTCCTCTACCTGCTGGGCTTCAGTATCAACCTGCTGACCCTCTTCGCCCTTGTCCTCTCTATCGGTGTGGTTGTGGACGACGCCATCATCGTTGTGGAGGCGGTGCAGAGCAAGTTTGATGCGGGTTATAAGTCGGCACACAAGGCCTCGGTAGATGCTATGCACAGCGTAACTACCGCACTGATTACCTCTACACTGGTATTTATGGCGGTGTTTATCCCTGTGTCGCTGATGGGCGGTACTTCGGGTATCTTCTACACTCAGTTTGGTCTTACCATGGCGGTTGCGGTGGGTATCTCGGCAATCAATGCGCTGACCCTCAGCCCTGCACTCTGCGCCATGTTCCTCAAGCCGAAGGACGAGAAGGGAAATGTAGTGAAAAAGTCCTTCTCTACCCGTATCTCGGAGGCTATTGAGAGTGGCTTTAATGCCGTTACAAACAGATACTTGGGCGGCGTAAACTTCTTCCTGCGTCATCGTTATGTTACTGGCGTTCTTATCGTTATAGGTATCGGCGCGCTGGTATACTCTATGAACCACACAAAGACGGGTCTTATCCCGCGCGAGGATATTGGTACTGTGCGTATTGATGTATCTACAGCACCAGGTAGCTCGCTCGCCCACACCAAGGAGGTTATGGACCGTGTGGACCGCGAGATTGTCAGCCAGATAGACGAGTGCCACGCCTACCTCAACATGGCGGGCTTCGGTATGACTACGGGCGCAGGTACTTCGTACGGTAACTTCACCCTCCGCCTCAAGCACTGGGACGAGCGTAAGGGCAAGGAGCACAGCGTATTTGACATCATGGACCGCCTGCAGGAGTACTCCACAAAGGTCAATGATGCAACCCTCTTCGCCACCTCGCCTGCGATGATTCCGGGATATGGTGCAACAAACGGCTTTGAGCTCCACATTCAGGACCGCAAGGGTGGTACTACTGAGGACCTTGCAGAGCTGACAAAACTCTTTGTTACCGAGCTTAACGCCCGCCCAGAGATTGGCTCTGCCCGCACATCGTTCAACCCTAAGTTCCCTCAGTATCAGATAGATGTGGACGCCGTGAAGTGTAAGCGTGCCGGCACATCACCAAAGGAGGTACTTGAGATTCTGAACGGCTACTACGGCGGTCGCCTCTCAACGCGCTTTAACCGATTTACCAAGCTCTATCAGGTGCAGGTGCAGGCAGACCCGCGCTACCGCGTAGATTTGCAGACGCTCAACAACATCTTCATCCGCATCGGCAACGATATGGCGCCTATCAGCCAGTTTGTCTCGCTCAAGAAGATTTACGCGCCAGAGAACCTCTCGCGCTTCAATATGTTCCCATCTATCGCCATCAACGGTCGCGCTGCCGACGGCTACTCGTCGGGTGACGCTATCCGCGCGGTGAACGAGGTGGCAAGCGATATTCTGCCAGTGGGCTACGGCTTTGACTTCGGAGGTATTGCCCGCGAGGAGGCTACAAGTGGCAACAATACGGCGATAATTTTCGTCATCTGTATCGCCCTTATATACCTGATTCTCTGCGCATTGTACGAGAGCTTTATGATTCCGTTTGCGGTAATTCTTACCGTGCCGATTGGTCTTTTCGGTAGCTTCGCCTTTGCAAATATGATGGGTTTGGAGAACAACATCTACCTGCAGACGGGTCTTATTATGCTTATCGGTCTGCTCTCAAAGACCGCCATCCTGATTACCGAGTACGCCTGCGAGCGTCGCCGTCAGGGGTTGGGTATCATTGAGGCTGCCTACGAGGCAAGTAAGGAGCGTTTCCGCCCAATTATGATGACCGTGCTGACGATGGTGTTCGGTATGATTCCGCTGATGTTCTCTACGGGCGTAGGTGCAAATGGTAACAACACCCTCGGTGCAGGCGTTGTCGGCGGTATGATTATCGGTACACTCGCCCTCATCTTCCTCACCCCATCGCTCTTTATCATCTTCCAGACCCTGCAGGAGAAGATTGTAAAACCTAAAAAAGCTGAGTAATGAAACAGATAGTAACAATCATCATTGCAACCCTTATAGCCACCAGCTGTACCGTCTACCAGAAGTACACCCGCCCGGAGATTGCCACCGACAACCTCTATGGCGCTATTGAGTGTAGCGACACGGTGACTATCGCCGACATCTCGTGGCGCGAGTTCTTCACCGACACCCACCTGCAAGCGCTCATTGAGCAGGCACTGGTCTCAAACGCCGATATGCAGATTGCCGCACAGCGCGTAGTAGAGTCTACAGCTACACTGCGCAGTGCCAAGCTCTCCTTCTTCCCGTCGTTCTCCTTTGACCCATCCTACAACCTCAATGCGCCGCTAAATAGCAGTCTGTCACATAGTTACACCCTGCCGATAAATGCCAGCTGGGCGATAGATATCAACGGCGCAACGCTCAACAGCAAGCGCAGCGCACAGTCGGCATACGAGCAGAGCCACCTCTACCGTCAGAGTGTGCAGACAGCCCTCGTTTCGGCAGTAGCAAATAGCTACTACACCCTGCTGATGCTTGACGCTCAGCTCGCCGTATCGCGCACAACAGCCGAGTCGTGGCGTGAGAATGTCCGCATCATGAAGGCGATGAAGTTGGCAGGTATGGCAAACGAGGCCTCTGTATCGCAAACCGAGGCAAATAGCTGGGAGATAGAGGCTTCGCTCCACAACCTTGAGTACAACATCCTGCAGGCGGAGAATGCCCTCGCCCTGCTATTAGGCACCACGCCGCAGAAGTTCAGCCGCGGCTCTATCTACGAGCAGACCTTCAGCCAGAGCCTCAGCGTAGGCATACCCGCACAGCTACTCTCCCGCCGCGCCGATGTGCGTAGTGCCGAGCGCACGCTCCAGCAGGCATACTACGCCACAAATATCGCCGAGGGGGCATTTATCCCGTCGCTCACCCTCAGCGGTAGCTTCGGCTGGCAAGACCAGCTCGGCAAGGCGGTAGCATCGCCAGGCAGCTGGATAGTATCCTTCGCCGCACGATTAGCCACAGATATATTCAACGCGGGCAAGAAGCGAGCAAACCTCGCCATAGCACGCGCAAGGCAGGAGCAGGCGATGATATCCTTCCGCCACACCCTGCTCACAGCTGGAAATGAGGTGAACAACGCCCTGGCAAAGTGCCAAACAGCGCGTAGTAAAACCGACGCCCGCCAGAAGCAGATTGCCGCCCTGGAGAGCGCCGTAAATAGCACCCAGGCGCTTATGCGACACTCCGAGTCTACATACCTCGAGGTGCTGACAGCACAGCAGAAACTGCTTAATGCGCAGCTCTCGCAGATAGCCGATAAGTTTGAGGAGATACAGGGAACCATAAACCTCTACTCTGCCCTCGGCGGCGGCGTAGACCATAACGAGGATATCTCCACCCTCCCAAAACGCGAACGCCGAAAAAAATAGGCCATTGGCCATTGGCCATTGGCTTTTAGCTTTATCAAGGTATCGCTGCGCGATAATGTTTAGGGGGGGGTATAGAATCTGGTGTACCAACCTTCCTCCTTTGTACTGTTTTAGCGTCAGAGGGGGTTAGATGCAACGCTCGGCAAAAAATTCCAGCGATGGATAGTACTTAAAGCGTACAGCCATTGCTGGGATTTTTTGTTAGCGGAAGCAAGTATGCCCCCTATCACGCTAAAACTCTTCTCAAAGATTCTAGCGCACTCTCCAATGTCGCCCTTGTCGTACCAACATTGAGGCGCATAAATCCCTCGCCCTGCGTGCCAAACATACTACCCTCATTGAGGGCGAGGTGGGCGCGCTCCTCAAAGAGTGCGACAAGCTCGCGGTGAGGCAGGTTTAGGGCGCGGCAGTCAAGCCAGACGAGGAAGGAGGCCTGTGGTCGTATAGGGCGAATTTGCGGGATATACTTAGCACAGTAGTCCACCAGAAACTCAACATTCCCCTCCACATACTCCAGCATCTGCTTTCGCCACGGCTCGCCATACTTAAAGGCGGCGATGGTTGCGATAGGAGCAAAGAGGTGAGGTGCGCCCAGTTCGTTTGCCTCCAACCAGCCGTAGAACTTCTCGCGCAGAGTATCATTTGGCACGATGGCGTAGGAGCTGACGATACCTGCGATATTGAATGTCTTTGACGGAGCGCCGAAGGTTATGCTACACTCTGCAGCGCGCTCCGAGACCGAAGCGAATGGGATATGTTTATGCCCATAGAGTGCCATATCGCAGTGAATCTCGTCCGAGATAACGATAATATTGCGTTCGGCGCAGAAGTCGGCAAGGCGAGTGAGGGTATCCCTATCCCAGACGATACCTATAGGGTTATGCGGGTTGGCAAGGATGAGCATACGGCACTTATCATCCGCCACAGCGGCGAGGTTTTCAAAGTCCATGCTATAGCTGCCATCCTCATTCTCGCGCAGCGGGTTATAGACCACCTGACGGCCATTTGCCAGTGGCGTATTGCGGAATGGGTGGTAGATAGGCGGCTGGATGATGACCTTCTCGTCGGGGGCAACAAAGACATTTATCGCCATACCTATGCCCTTGACAATGCCGGGGATATAGCAGAGCCAGTGGTGCTCAATCTGCCAGCCGTGGTGGTCGTATATCCACCCCGCGACGGTTGGGCGGTACTGCTCAGGCTCAACGGTATAGCCAAAAATCGGATGCTCCAAGCGCTCTCGCAGCGCATCGGTGATAAAGTCGGGCGTGCGGAAGTCCATATCGGCAACCCACATAGGCAGTAGGTCATCGCGACCGTAAAACCTCTGCAACGCATCTATCTTGAGCGCACCGCTACCCTTGCGCGGAATCTGCTCGTCAAAGTTGTATCTCTCCATAGTATACTTGGGTTTCTATCTACTCCAGCGCCTGACGAATATCCTCAAAGATATCATCTACATCCTCCAGACCCACAGATAGGCGGACTGTAGTCTCGCTAATATCCATACTTGCACGCTGCTGGGGTGTAAAGTTACCAAAAATTGTGCTTGCGGGGTGTATCGCAAGCGATTTATTATCAAAAAGATTTGTCGCACGGCGAATAAGTTTGAGCTTATTGATAAAGTTAAAGCAGCTCTCCCTATCCTGCAGCTCTATGGTAATCATCGCCCCTGAGCTCTCGCCGAATTGGCGTCTTGCCAAGCTATAGAACGGATTGCTCTCCAACCCCAGATAGTTCACCCGACGGATAGAGCTAAGCTCGGTGAGTCGCTGGGCGAGCGTCGCCGCATTTGAAGATTGTACGCGATAGCGGGCATCCAAAGTCTCAAGGCCCAAAGTCTGCATATAGGCGACATGTGGGGTCATATAGGCTCCTAAGTTGAAGAGCATCTCGCCGCTTATAGCCTTGCTAAACTCTGGAAAAGCACCATAATCAATAACCAAACCGCCGATAGTCGTCGCCCCGCCCGATATATACTTCGTGGAGGAGACCACCTCTATATCTACACCCAGACTCCGAGCGCTAAATTGCGTAAAGGGGATAAGGGTTGTATCTGCCACAAGCGGAATATTGTGACTATGAGCCACCGAGGCAAGTGCCTGCAAATCAGCCACCTCCATCTGCGGATTGGTTATAATCTCCAGAAATATACAACAGCAGTTGTCTGTAACTGCCCTCTCCACCGCCTCAACATCCGTAAGATCGCACAGCGCCACCTCTACCCCATAGCGCGCCAGCGTTGTTGTGATAAGCGAATAGGTATTTCCAAATAGATGGCGAGAGGTGACAATCTTCCGCCCTGCACCCGCAAGGGCAAGTAGCGTATTGCTGATTGCCGCCATGCCCGAATTGAGTGCAACCACCCGCGTAGCCCCTGTGAGCTGCTTAACCTTATTCTCAAAAAATGTCACCGTGGGGTTCATCACGCGCGAATAATCGGGGGCAGAACTCACTCCACAGAAGGCATCAACCATATCCGCTGCGTTGTCAAACTCATACGCCACAGTGTGATATACCGGCATTGATATTGCATTGTAGGCATCCCTGCTCTGAAACGGGGTATGCACCGCCTCTGTCTGTCTCTTCATCGTAAAAAATATAAAATATTACTGCAAAAATATGCAAAAATTTCTACCGATGTTCTTAAAAAGCACTATTTTTCAACCTTAATATACTCCGTATAGCGCACCTCGGTGTGGGGATTGGTGCTGATAATCTGCTGTTTAATCGCCTTGGTGCCGAAGCGAAAAAATAGAAATTTTCGTGGTACGCGGTAGACAATTTGTTGTAGTGTATCTATGCTGCGGACATCGCAGCTGACGCTGTCGCGGTAGATTTCGCCCTCAACGCTCACCCAGCTGTCACGCCAACGAAAGAGGCGGACGGTATCCACACGAGAGATTGTATCGCGTACAATAATTGTATCTCGGACCAGCACTTTGACCTCTACCGTTGTCGCCGTAACACTCCGCGCGGCACTCTCCAACCGCCTGATTTTAACCCCCATATCGCGAATTTTTGCCGCATCTGCCGCACGAAGTTCCTCGTACTCGCCCACCCTTAGACGCAGCACCTGAACCTCCGCCGCTGACTCGCCCGCCGCCGTGCGGAAGGTATTAACATCGGTCATCAGCGCCCTGTTATTACACTCCAAACGCTCGCGCTCCGAGAGCAGATACTTCCCTCCAAAAACAATCACCACAGTAGCCACTACTGCGTAGATAAAAAGATACTTTTTCATAGCACTAAATCATATAACTATCATAATTACAAATACTTACTATCGTATAACGATGCGTCGTGCGAAGCTCTATCACCCCCGCCTTTCGCAGTGCCGCAAGGGCATTTCTCACCTGCTTAACAGTAAGAAATGTCCGCGCCGAGAGCGTTGCAAGCGAGCAGAGCACCTGCCCCCTAACAATCTGCACACCTGCAACACAACACTCCTCTTCCGCCGCCATAAAAAGCAACGAAACAAAGAGCTTAAACCGCGCCGCCACACGCCAATGCCGCCCCTCAACAATCTCCCTTCCTAACTTCAGATAATCCATCACTTCAAATTTTCCACAAAAGTACAATTATTGATTGTCAGCTTTTGACACTCTTCTGGCTATTAGCTTTTAGCCATTAGCTATTGGCCTTTCAGATGTATCGCCTGCGGCGATGGTGTTTAGGGGTGCAATCGGCACTGGCAGTTACTTCTTGCACCCTATAAACACTGTCGGCTTGCCGACACCGCTGAAAAGCCAACAGCCAATAGCTAACAGCTAATGGGTATTTGCACCGTTGGCTATTCCTTGCACCATTTTATCGTCAGAGTGTGGCAGGTACCACGCTCGGCAAAAAGTGGCAACGATGGATAGTACTAAGCGGTACAGCCATTGTTGCCACCTTTTTGTTAGCGGAAGTAGATGCCGCACTATCACGATAAAATGCACAATTTATAATAAATTGTTTGCTTTTTCGTTAAACTCTGTGTAACTTTGCGCGATTATACGGCTGTTTTGTTCGCAGGCGTACGCGCGTAACGATTGAAATGATGAAAAAGACTATTGTAAATTTGACTATCATAGCTGCGGTGGCGGCGCTCTTCTTCTCTTGTTCGGGACTGGGACAGATTACCAAGAGTGGCGACCCTGAGCTGATGTATTCAACGGCGATGAAGCTCTACAAGGCGGAGAAGTGGAATCGTGCAAGTGATATGTTTGATGCTTGCTCGGGCTACTACATCGGCTCGGAGCGCGAGGATAGCATCGCCTTCTTCTCGGCACGCAGCAAGTTCAAGAATCGCGACTACCACGAGGCATCTACCAGCTTTGACGAGTTCCGTCGTAAGTTTGGCCGCTCGGTATTTATTGAGGATGCGGAGGGTATGTATGCGCTCTGTCAGTACTATCAGGCGCCAGGTCCTACTCGCGACCAGACCCTGACGGCGCAGGCGATAGTATCGCTCAACGACTTTATTGAGCGCTACCCAGAGTCTAAACGCGTGGAGGCGTTCCAGGGCATTATTGAGGAGCTGACCATGCGTCTGCACGACCGTAGCTTCCTCAACGCCTACACCTACTTCAAGATTCAGAAGTACAAGTCGGCAGTGGTAGCTTTCCGCAATGCGCTGAAGAACTACGACAACACCTCTCACCGCGAGGAGATTATGTACTACATCGTAGTCTCTAACTACCGTCTGGCGCACAACTCGGTAGAGTCAAAGCAGGCAGACCGTTACTTGGCGATGTTGGACTCATACTACTCTTTCATTGAGGAGTATCCAGAGTCAAAGAACATCAAGGAGCTCAATCGCTACTTCAAGGAGGCGAAGGACTACATTGACAAGAACAAGGATAGCGAGCAGAGCGCAGAGTAATTGATTAGAAGTAAGAATTAGATAAAACATTAAAACCGTTTCAAAATGGAGATTAAGAAGAACATTCCCAACAACACGGTAACCCGTAAACTTGCAGATTTTGACCCTCAGACAGGTAATGTCTACAAGAGCATCAACATCATCGCTCGTCGTGCAAATCAGATTGCAGCAGAGCTCAAGCAGGAGCTGAATAAGAAGCTGGCCGACTTTGCAACCTCTGCATCTACTGCAGATACTATGGAGGAGACCTTCGAGAACCGCGAGCAGATTGAGATCTCTCGTTACTACGAGCGTCTTCCAAAGCCTGCAATCATCGCTACCGAGGAGTTTTTGGATGGCGAGCTCTACTATCGTGAGGCTGGCAAGTAGCAGAGCGATGTTACAGGGCAAACACATACTTTTAGGAGTTACGGGCAGCATAGCGGCTTACAAGGCTGCTGTGCTGTGTCGTCTGTTGAAGGGCGCTGGCGCAGAGGTTAAGGTCGTAATGACCGCCACAGCCAAGCAGTTTATCACCCCACTGACTATGGCGACACTCTCAAAGAACCCTATCCTTGTGGAGTTCTTTGACCCCGAGAATGGCCAGTGGCACTCGCACATCAGCTTAGGAGAGTGGGCTGACTGCTATGTCATTGCCCCCGCTACGGCAAACACTATAGCCAAGATGGCAACGGGTGTGGCAGATAACCTGCTGCTGACAACCTACCTCTCGGCTCGCTGCCAGACCATCGTAGCGCCAGCTATGGACTGCGATATGTTTGCGCACATCACTACACAGACAAATCTTCAGACGCTTCGCAGCCACGGCGTAATTATCGCCGACTCCCCTGCGGGCGAGCTTGCCAGCGGTCTTACTGGCAAGGGGCGCATGGCTGAGCCAGAGCAGATTCTCGCCCTTATCGCCCAGACCCTGACCGAAAAAAAAAAGAGCCTTCAAGGTAAGCACTTCGTTGTAACGGCGGGCGCGACTATTGAGGCGATAGATCCGGTAAGATATATCACAAACCACTCTACAGGCAAGATGGGCTATGCCATCGCTGCCGCACTTGCTACTCGTGGCGCAGAGGTTACTCTGGTTACGGGTCGCACAGCGTTGCCTACGCCTGAGGGTTGCAAGCGCGTGGATGTACTCTCTGCTGAGCAGATGTATAACGCTGCAGTAGAGGCATTTACAACCGCCGACGGTGCTATTATGTGCGCTGCCGTTGCGGACTATACCCCTGCAACCGTAGCTACGCAGAAGATTAAGAAGTCGGACGACGATATGTCTATCCCGCTTGTCCGCACAAAGGATATTGCCGCGGCGCTGGGAGCAATTAAGGGCGACCGCCTGCTTGTCGGCTTTGCCCTTGAGAGCGACGCTGGCGTGGAGAGTGCTCAGGGTAAGCTCAAGCGCAAGAATCTGGACTTTATCGTGCTCAACTCCCTGACCGACAGCGGCGCGGGATTTGGTGTAGATACAAACAAGGTTACATTTATAGACAACACAGGCTCTACAACCCTGCCACTGATGAGCAAGGCGGAGGTTGCCGAGCAGATTGTAGACAAAATAGAGACGCTCTATGCTCACTCGCCTCAGCGTTAGTAACTACGCACTTATAGACCACCTTGAGGTTGAGTTTGACTCTCGCCTCAACATCATCACCGGTCAGACCGGTGCCGGTAAGAGTATCCTCCTCGGGGCACTCTCGCTGCTGCTGGGTGCACGCAACGAGGGGGCAGCTATCAAGGATGGTGCTGGCAACTGCGTTGTGGAGGCTGAGTTTGACATCGCGGCGCTGGGTCTTGAGTCGCTCTTTGAGGAGCTGGACCTTGACTATGAGCCGCAGATTACTATCCGTCGCATAATCACCCCTGCGGGTAAGTCGCGCGCCTTTGTGGGCGATATGCCCGTACAGCTCACTACGCTAAAGACGCTGGGGGAATACCTTATAGATATACACTCGCAGCACCGCAACCTTATCCTCGCCTCGGAGAGTTTCCGTCTGGAGGCGTTGGATACTATTGCCCACTGCACCGAGCTGCGCAGCGAGTTCAACATCGCCTACGACAACTTGGGCAGGGCGCAGAGTGCATTGGAGCAGGCTAAGCAGGCTATAGCTCAGTCGCGCCGCGAGGAGGAGTATATCCGCTATCAGGTAGATGAGCTTCGCGCTGCAGCCCTTAAGGCGGGCGAGGAGGCGGAGCTTGAGGCAGAGCTTGCCACGCTGACCAATGCCGAGGCTATTACCGAGGCGTATGGCACTATGCACCAGGCATTTACGGACGAGGAGACGGGCGTTATCACACAGCTTGTTCAGCGCGTAAAGGCTATGAAGGCCGTGGCGGAGCACTACTCTGCTGCCGCATCGGTTGCCGAGCGACTGCACTCGGTAGTTATTGAGCTTCAGGACCTTGACAGCGGCGCTGAGGCGCTACTGGAGCGATTGGACTCCGACCCTGAGCGATTGGATGCCGTAGGTGCACGCCTTGAGTTGCTCTACAACCTGCGCCGTAAGCATCGCGCAGAGAGCATTGAGGAGCTGATAGATATCTACAACCGCTATGCCGCTCAGCTTGATAATATTGAGCGTGCAGACGAGAATATCGCCCACCTTGAGGCTCAAGTTGCATCTGCCAAGCAGAGCGCTGAGGCCCTTGCCACCGCGATTTACGAGGCACACCGCACTGCTGCGCCAGCCTTTGAGAGTCAGGTGGATGCCATACTGCACAAGGTCGGCATGGGTAGCGCACAGCTGCGTATAGGCATTGACAAGACCGAGCTGAATCGCAACGGCATAGAGAGCATTGAGTTCCTCTTTACCGCAAACGAGGGTATGGCTCTGCGACCTATTGAGCGCATCGCCTCGGGCGGTGAGATGTCGCGCGTGATGTTGGCGCTCAAGGCTATTCTATCACATACGCTCAACCTGCCTACAATTATCTTTGACGAGATTGACACGGGCGTGTCGGGCAGCGTGGCAAATGCTGTGGGTGAGGTTATCGCCGAGCTCTCAAATACTATGCAGGTGATTGACATCACACACCTGCCGCAGGTGGCATCTAAGGGCAACCGCCACTACCTTGTCTACAAGAGCGACAGCACTACAAATATGCGCCAACTGACCGATGATGAGCGCGTTACGGAGATTGCTAAGATGCTCTCGGGCGATACAATCACCGAGGCTGCAATCGCTCAGGCACAAATACTTCTGGGTAAGCGATGAGGTGGTTACTCTACATACTTTGCCTGCTTACAATCGGATGCACATCCACGCAAAAAGCGGATAGTGAGGCTCTTACGCCTTACTACACGCCGAAGTATGCCACTTCATTCTCTATCGCCACAGACTCTCTTGACCGCAAGGTTATCCTAATCACAAACCCATATCAGAGCGACAAGCCTACCGAGCAGCGACTATACCTTCTTCGCGAAGGCCAGAGCGCGCCCGCTGGCGAGCAGTCGCTTCGTCTACCTGCGCAGCGTATCGCCTGCCTCTCCACAAGCCACATCGCCATGTTGGATGCCATAGGTGCTGCGGAGCGTATCGTGGGTGTTTCGGGCGTTAAGTTTGTGACCAATAGCGATGTTAAGTCCCGCGCCGTAGAGATTGGCTACGACTCGGCACTTGATTTTGAGCGACTTAAGGCTGTAGGTACGGACTTGATTCTCCTCTATGGGCTCTATGGTGAGCAGAGCAGCATGACCACCAAGCTCGCGCAGCTCGGCATACCTTATATATATATAGGCGACTACATTGAGCCTTCGCCCCTCGGCAAGGCGGAGTGGATGGTTGCCCTTGCGGCGCTGTGCGATATGCAGAGTCGTGGCGAGGAGTGCTTCACAGCCCTTGAGAGTCGCTACAACGACCTCAAGCAGTCGGTCGTAGCCGTAGAGCCACGCCCGAAGGTTATGCTCAACACCCCCTACCGCGACACATGGTTTATGCCGCCGGTGGGTAGCTATATGGTGCAACTTATTACCGATGCGGGTGGCGAGTATATCTATCCGCAGAACCGTAGCCGCGAGTCGCAGCCTATATCTTTGGAGCAGGCGCTACTGCTCTGCAATGCTGCCGATGTGTGGATAAATGTCGGTCAGAGCCAGAGCCTTGAGGCTCTCAAGCGCGAGAACCCTAAGTTCGCATCCGTGCCAGCTGTTGTCAGCGGTCGCGTCTACAACAACACCAAGCGCACCACATCGGCAGGTGGAAGTGACTTCTGGGAGAGCGGCGCGGTAAATGCCGACATAGTGCTCCGCGATATGATTAACATCCTGCACCACAACGCTTTAACCGATTCGTTATACTACTATCAACAGCTCCAGTAATGAGACACCGCACAACCATACTTTTCGCTCTGCTGGGTGTTGTTGCACTCGCTCTGTTTGTCGCCGATATCGCCGTAGGTAGTGTCAATATCTCACTTGGCGAGGTGCTCAGTGCACTTACGGGTGGGGGCGCAGATGCCACTGTGCGTAGCATTGTAGTGGATATCCGCCTTGTCAAGGCGCTTATGGCTCTGCTTGCAGGTGCGGCACTCTCGCTCTCGGGACTGCAGATGCAGACCCTCTTTCGTAACCCTCTGGCTGGTCCTTATGTGCTGGGTGTAAGCTCAGGAGCGAGCTTCGGCGTGGCACTCTTTCTGCTGGGAGCACCCCTGCTGGGACTCTCGTCAAACCCCGTTGTGGCGGCTATAGGCACGGCAGGTGCTGCGTGGATAGGCGCTGCGGCGGTGCTGGTGCTTATCATCGCGCTCTCAAGGCGGATAAAGGATATTATGGTAATCCTTATCCTCGGTATGATGCTCTCCTCTGCCCTCGGGGCACTGGTGGAGATACTCCAGTACCTGAGCAACGAGGCGGCACTCAAGTCTTTCGTGGTCTGGACCATGGGCTCGCTGGGCGATGTGACGCTGCAGCAGATAGCCTTTATCGCCCCTATTATCATCGTCGGTATCCTGCTTGCGGTGCTGACTATCAAGCCACTAAACATCCTGCTGCTGGGCGAGCAGTATGCCGTAACTTCGGGCGTGAATATCTCGCGCGTGCGACTGTCGGTGTTCCTCTCCACAACCCTGCTGGCAGGTACTGTGACGGCATTTTGCGGACCTATAGGCTTTGTGGGTATCGCCGTGCCGCACCTGGCCCGTATGCTCTTTAGCACCGCCGACCACCGCATACTTATCCCCGCATCGGCTCTGCTGGGTGCAACGATGTTGCTGCTGGGCGACATCATCGCCAAGATGTTGCTGCTGCCGATAAATACCGTTACGGCACTGATGGGAATACCTGTGGTCGTATATATCGTAACCCGTAACCGCAACCTGATGCAATGATAACTATCAACAACATAACGCTCGCCTACCAGAGTAAGACCATCCTCACCTCTGCCAGCGCGACCTTCACTCGTGGCACTCTCACTGCCCTTGTAGGTCGTAATGGCGCGGGTAAGAGCACCCTGCTGCGCGCCGCAGCCGCTATAGATAGGCCTCAGAGCGGAACTGTCACTGTGGAGGGAAACAACCTGCACACCCTCTCGGCAGATAAGCGCGCAGAGCTTATCTCCTTCGTCGGCACACACCGCGTAAGGGTCGCTAACCTCAAGTGTCGGGATGTGGTCGCTATCGGTCGCGCACCCTATACCAACTGGCTTGGTAGTATGCAGCCGCAGGACGAGCAGATTGTAACCGACGCCCTGCGCGCCGTGGGCATGGAGCACTTCGCACAGCGTGCTATAGATAGCCTCTCGGACGGAGAGTGCCAGCGCATAATGATTGCCCGCGCACTGGCGCAGCAGACGCCAATCATTATGCTTGACGAGCCAACCGCCTTCCTTGATATCCCCACTCGCTTTGAGATCTGCCGCCTGCTCGCCGAGCTGACCCGCCAGGGCAAGACCATCATCTTCTCTACCCACGACATCGACGCCGCCCTGCCCGTGTGCGACAACATTGCCGTGATAGAGAACCACGACCTGACCCTCTACCCCGCCCCCGCCGCCGAGGGCGTACTAAAGAGGTTATTTTCGCTATAAAGTGCTAATTTATAGCCCTTCACAGCGGTGCTGAGACCACTTTTTCCACTTTTTTTAACATTTTCGCTAAATTCTACTTGTCAATTCCCTTTTTTTTAATACCTTTGCACCACTAATTGCCGCGGAGTGGACTTCGCCATTAGGGTAAGGCCGATTCGTCTATCGGTTAGGACGCAAGATTTTCATTCTTGAAAGACGAGTTCGACTCTCGTATCGGCTACAACGAGGGGTGCCAATTAGGGGAGGGGAGGAGCTATGACAGAGACTACGAATCTCTAAGGCGAACTAAACCAAAAAGGTGCTCTTACGGGACGGAAAATTTATTCAGGAGCGGGAGAAATCCTATCCAAAACCACCTACGGGTGCGAAACCAGCCTCGGGTTTAATAAGAGGGAAGCCAACCGCTGGGCTTAATCAGTGGAGAAAAACAAGAATATAAACTAAAAACTGATATAATTTAACAATTATGGCAAATCACAAATCATCAAAGAAGAGAATTCGCCAGACCGCTACTAAGCGTGCTCACAACCGTCTCTATCACAAGACTGCTCGTAACGCTGTAAAGGCTTTGCGTAACACTACAGAGAAGGCTGCTGCTGAGGCACTGCTTCCAAAGGTAACCGCTATGCTGGACAAGTTGGCTAAGCACAACATCATCCACAAGAACAAGGCTGGTAACCTCAAAGGCGCAATTCAGTTGCACGTAAACGCTCTTTAATTAGAGGTAGTGCAAAAGAGAGATGCGGGAAACACTGTCGGTGTTTCCCGCATCTCTTTTGTTAGCTGTTGGCTATTGGCTCGCCTACGGCGACCCTTCCTCCTCGCGGCTCGGCATAGTCTGCAAGCAGCCTCTGCTCTCGCTCCGCAGCGTCGGTTGGCTTTTCAGCGGTGTCGCTACGCGACAAATTTTTGATTTTATTCGGAAAGAGGCTGGTATCCACAGGATACAAAAAAATATAGAGATACTCGCTCAAGCTCGCTTGAAAGCGAAGTATCTCTATATTTTTGTTGTCGCAGACAACGACTATTTCCGCGGGTGCGACACTGCGTAGCCTACTCGCGTTTTTTGAGGCCGTACTGAGTGGCAAGTTGTTCGAGCATGGCGTGGGCTTGGTCGTAGTCGTTCTCTATTTTGCCGTCAAGGATAGCGTTCTTGATAATCTCCTTGATCTCGCCCAGAAGGCTACATGGGGGCACATCGTACTCGCGCATGATTATATCGCCCGTAATTGGCGGTTGGAAGTTTCGTATGCGGTCGCGCTCCTCCAGGTCCTTCATCTTCTGGCGCACGAGGGCGAAGTTTTCCAAAAACCTCTTGACCTTCTCCTCTATGCCCGAGGTGATATCTGCCTCGCAGAGGGTCATCAGGCTCTCCACATCCTCGCCCGCCTCAAAGAGCAGTCGGCGCACGGCGGAGTCGGTGACAATATCCTCGGCAAGAATTATCGGGCGCAGGTGTAGGAAGACCATCTTCTGCACAAATCGCATAGGCTCGCCCAGGGGCAGTCCGAGGCGGCGGAATATAGGCTTTACCATCTTTGAGCCCAGCACCTCGTGTCCGTGGAAGCTCCAGCCACTGCGAGGGTCGTAGCTCTTGCACTGCGGTTTGGCTATGTCGTGCAGCACGGCAGCCCAGCGAAGCCATAGGTCGTCGCTCTTGCGTGCCACATTGTCTAGCACCTTGAGGGTATGCTTGAAGTTATCCTTGTGGGCATGATTTCCGCGACGCTCCACACCGCAGAGGTTGTGCAACTCGGGGAATATCAACTCTAACAGACCCGTCAGCTCCAGCAGCTCAAAGCCTATAGATGGCACTGGCGAGGCTACTATCTTGTTGAGTTCCACGATGATACGCTCCTTGGAGACAATCTCTATGCGCTTGCGATTGCGGCGTATAGCCTCAAAGGTCTCGTCGTCAAGCTCAAAGCCGAGCTGTGAGGCGAAGCGGATGCCTCGCATCATACGCAGAGGGTCGTCGGAGAATGTTATATCGGGGTCGCACGGCGTGCGGATGATGCAATCATCAAGGTCACACAGACCGTCAAAAGGGTCTACCAGCTCGCCGAAAGTGTCACCATTGAGCGACCAGGCGAGGGCGTTTATTGTAAAGTCGCGACGGCGCTGGTCGTCCTCCAGCGTGCCGTCCTCAACATGCGGCTTGCGCGAGTCGGGCGAGTAGGACTCCTTGCGAGCACCTACAAACTCTATCTCCAGCTCGCCATAGCGGAGCATTGCCGTACCAAAACGCTTGAAAACCACCACATTAGTCCTCAACTCGGCAGCCAACGCCTCGGCAACCTCAATACCGCTGCCAACCACCACGACATCTATGTCGGAGCACTTGCGACGGAGGTAGTAGTCGCGCACATAGCCACCGATGACAAAGGCTCTTACGCCCCTATCATCTACGATGCGGGATATCTTCTTGAATATGGGGAGGCTAAGTGGGTTACTCATCTTTCAGGCAGCGGCGATATAGTTGAACGCTATTCTCCAGACCGAGGTAGAGGGCATCGCTGATAAGCGCGTGGCCGATAGATACCTCGTCGCACCACGGTATACGCTCGGCGAAATATTGCAGATTCTCCAACGACAGGTCGTGACCGGCATTAAGCCCCAAGCCGCACTCGCGCGCAGCCTCGGCAGCTACAACATAGGGGGCAATAGCCCGCTCGCGGTCGGCAGCATAGTCGCGTGCATACGCCTCGGTGTAGAGCTCTACGCGGTCGGCACCGCACTCCTTAGCACCACGCACCATAGCTGGATCGGGGTCTACGAAGATAGATACGCGGATGCCATGCTGGTGGAACTTGGCGCACATATCGGTCAGGAACTCTCTGTTAGCGATAGTATCCCAGCCCGCATTTGAGGTTATCGCATCGGGTGCATCGGGCACGAGTGTTACCTGCGCAGGGACAACCTCGCAGACCAAATCTACGAAGGAGTCTATCGGGTTACCCTCAATATTGAGCTCGGTAGCTATGACGCCCTTCAGCTCCCGAACATCGCTATAACGGATATGGCGAGCATCGGGGCGGGGATGAACCGTAATGCCCTGACCACCAAAGGACTCTATAGACAGTGCCGCCTTGATAACATCAGGCACATTACCGCCGCGTGAGTTACGAATTACGGCAATCTTATTGATATTTACACTCAGTTTTGTCATAACACCGAAAAAAAATAGTTATCTTTGCCCACAAAGTTAAACAATTTCTTCAAGAGTTGGAACAATTGCGATGAAAATAATACTTTTTTCGCGTCCGTTGGCTCGGACACACAAGGAGCAGATAACCCAAATATTTGACGCTATTGAGCGTTATGGCTTTGACTATGCCGTAAACTGCGAGGTGGTGCAGGATATCGAGGCTCTGACAGCTCGGACAATAACCGCCGATAAGGTCTACAGCCAGAGTATCAATCACTCTGATTGCGAGGCAGTTATGGTCTGCTACGGTGGCGACGGAACACTCTTGGAGGGGGTACATCGTCTGGAGGGGTGGGATATCCCCGTTGTGGGTATCAACTCTGGCCGTCTGGGCTTTCTGTCTATTGCTCAGAGTAGCGAGATTGACGATGTTTTTGCCCAGATTGCAAGCCGCACACTCTGCATTGAGCAGCGCGCAATGATTGCCGTAAGTGGCGAGATTGGCGACGGCGAGCGTAGCATCTTCGCCCTCAACGAGGTGGCTGTTCAGCGTCTTGGAGCGACGATGATTTCGGTAGATGTAGAGGTAGATTCGCTGCCTATGCTCACCTGCAATGGCGACGGCGTAATTATCTGTACACCAACGGGTTCCACAGCATACTCACTTAGCGCAGGAGGGCCTATTGTTGCCCCATCGTGTCACTGCTTTACCATCACTCCCCTTGCGCCGCACAACCTTACGCTGCGCCCTGTGGTGATACCCGACAGCAGCACCATTCGCCTCACTATCCACACTCGCAGCAACGAGGCATCAATCTCTGTAGACAATCGCACCTTTGCCATTGCCGACAACAAGAGCATTGAGATAAAATTGGCGAAAAGAACCATATCTCTTGCCGTTCCACACAATATTTCGTTCTACGACTCGTTACGAAATAAGCTAATGTGGGGTGTAGATAATCGTTAATTTGCATTATTCTGCTGCCAAAACGGCTTTATTTCAGAAAAAAGCGTTATATTTGCGAGTTATATGAAGAATATAGAACGCATACCTACCCATGTTGCCATCATTATGGACGGCAACGGACGCTGGGCGAAGGCTCAGGGTAAGGAGCGTTATGAGGGTCATATAGAGGGGGTAGATTCCGTGCGAGAGTGCATTAAGGCGGCACTTAGCAGCGGTGTTCGCTACCTTACTCTCTATGCTTTTTCTACCGAAAATTGGGGTCGCCCGATTGAGGAGGTAGATGCACTTATGGAGCTCTTCTGCAAGAGTGTCATCGCCGAGACGCCAGAGCTTACGAAGCAGGGCGTTAAGGTTGTGATGATTGGTCGCCGCGACCGCTTCTCGGAGCGTGTGCGTAGCCACCTGCAGAGTATTGAGCAGGCGACCGCCAGTGGCAACCGCCTGACATTGGTGCTGGCATTTGACTACTCCTCGCGCGAGGAGATTACAACCGCCGTGCAGGCTATTGCACACCGTGTAGCTGCGGGCGAGATTGCAGTAGAGGATATTTGCGAGACAACCATTGCTCAGAGCCTCTACACCGCTGCAATTCCCGACCCGGACTTCATCATCCGCACCAGTGGCGAGTGCCGCCTGAGCAACTTCCTGCTCTGGCAGGCAAGCTATGCGGAGATGTACTTCCCGGAGGTTATGTGGCCCGACTTTAAGCAGGAACAGTTTATTGAGGCGTTAGAGGTCTATGCTTCGCGCGAGCGTCGCTATGGCAAGCTCTAACCACAGCAGTGAAAAAATATATATTTGATGAATAGAATAGTAAAATATCTGACCTTTGCCCTGCTATCACTTGCCACGCTGAGTGTGTCGGCACAGCAGAGTAATAAGGAGAGTCGTGAGGAGCTCAAGAGGGCTCGCACAGAGTTGCGCGACGCTATCCGCAGCGCCAAGCCAGCCACTGCCACATCGGCAAAGAAGGGTGGTCCGATAGCTATCGCCGAGAATCCGGACGATGGCTTTGTTATGCCTCAGAACGCCCCTTATCTTGACAACAAGGAGCAGAAGCTCTACTATCTGCGCAATGTCAATATCCACGGAGTGAAGTACCTCAACCACGACATCCTCCGCTCTGCATCGGGATTGGTTCCGGGCGATTCGGTATATCTGCCAGGTCCATTTATCCAGAATGCGGCAAATCGCCTCTGGATGCAGCGCTACTTTGAGGATATCCAGATTGGTGCTACCATTGAGGGCGACAGCCTTGACCTTGAGGTTATGCTCAAGGAGCGTCCACGAGTGATGAACTGGAAGATTGCGGGCGTGCCTAAGAGCAAGAGTGCCGACCTGATTAACGAGCTGAAGCTCAAGCGTGGTCACGAGCTGTCGGACTATGTTATTGACAAGAACTGCAAGCTGATTAAGAAGCACTTTTCGGATAAGGGCTTCCGTAACTGCGAGGTTACAGCCTCATACGAGCAGGATACCGTTATCACTCAGGGTGTAAATGTAACATTCAATGTTGTCAAGAACCCTCGCGTGCGTATTGGTGCCATCACTTTTGACGGCAACAACAACTTTGAGGATAAGCGTCTGGAGCGCGCCTTCAAGAAGACCCACCGCGTAAGCTACAAGTTCTGGCAGGCTACAAAGCTGCTGGAGAAGGAGTATGCGGAGGATAAGGAGCTGCTTATAGACTTCTATAACTCAAAGGGTTACCGTAATGCCCACATCCTTGGGGACTCTATCTACACCATCAACGAGAAGCGTATCGGTATCCACATCAACCTTGACGAGGGTAACAAGTACTACATCCGCAATGTGAACTGGGTGGGTAACTCGCGCTATGAGACCGAGTACCTGCAGCGTCTGCTCTCGGTAAAGAAGGGCGATGTGTACGACAAGAAGTCTATCCACAAGCGATTGGGTATCGGCAAGGAGGCTAATCCGGATGATATGTCTATCTCCAGCCTCTATCAGAACGATGGTTACTTGGTGTCGCAGATTGAGCCTGCCGAGATTGTTATCGGTGCCGACTCACTTGACCTTGAGCTTCGCGTATTTGAGGGTAAGCAGTTCACTATCAACAATGTAGGCATCTCGGGCAATATGCGTGTGGACGACGAGGTTATCCGTCGTGAGCTCTACACCCGCCCTGGCGAGCTCTACAACCGCTCGCTGCTGATGCAGACCATGCGTACACTCTCGGGTATGCAGCACTTCAACGAGGAGGCTATCGCTCCAGATATCAAGCTCGTTCAGGGTGCATCCGACCTTGTAGATATCAACTGGCCACTGGAGGAGAAGGCCTCCGACCAGTTCAACATCGCCGCAGGTTGGGGTTCGGGTACATTCGTAGGTTCGGTGGGTATTACGCTCAACAACCTCTCTGTGCGCAACTTCTTCAAGAAGGGTGCTTGGCGTCCTTACCCTATGGGTCAGAACCAGCGCCTCTCTATCTCGGGTCAGACCAACGGTACATACTACAAGGCGCTCTCTATGAGCTTCTCAGAGCCTTGGCTCGGAGGTCATAAGCCAAACTCACTTACCATCTCGGGTCACCTCTCGGAGTCTAACGACGCATACTACCCTTGGCAGCGTGCGACAACATACTTCCGCTCTTACGGTGCTGCTATCGGATTGGGTAAGCGTCTCTCGTGGCCAGACCCATACTTCCAGCTCTATGCCGAGCTCTCATATCTGAGATATGGACTGAAGGGTTACACCTCGTTCATCATGGAGAATGGTAACGCTAACACGCTGGCACTCAAGTTCGTTCTGGGACGAAACTCTACCGACCAGCCAATCTATCCTCGCCGCGGTTCGGATATCTCCTTCTCGCTGCAGATTACACCTCCATTCTCGTCATTTGACGGTAAGAACTATGCCGACAACACCCTCTCGGAGCAGGATCGTTGGCGCTGGATTGAGTTCCACAAGTGGCAGTTCAAGGCTCAGTGGTTCCAGGCACTTACGCGCAACAACAATCTGGTGCTGATGGCTAAGGCAGAGATGGGATTCCTCGGTCACTATAATAAGAATAAGGTATCTCCATTTGAGCGATTCCAGGTCGGTGGTGATGGTATGACCGGCTATAGCATCTATGGTGTGGATATCATCTCACTGCGTGGTTACGAGGATGGCGACCTTGACCCTGTAGGTACTCGCTACTCGGTGGCTTACAACAAGTATACCCTTGAGCTTCGCTACCCTGTAATCCTCAAGCCGTCGTCGCAGATATATGTTCTCGGCTTCCTTGAGGCTGGTAATGGATTTAAGTCTTGGAAGGACTTCTCGCCATTCAAGGTTAAGCGCTCGGCGGGTGTGGGTGTACGACTCTATCTGCCTATCGTAGGTCTGCTGGGTATCGACTGGGGTTACGGCTTTGACCCTGCAGCAGGTCAGACCAAGCGTAGCGGTAGCCAGTTCCACTTCGTTATCGGTCAGAACTTCTAATGGCAATATTTTTGAGGAGTGGGTCGTTATAATATAAACAACTAAACCGTGAAAGTTATGAGACGATTTATCATTGCCCTTGCAGCATTGGTGCTCAGCGCCGGTATTGCCTCTGCACAGAAGTATATTGTAGTAGATAGCGAGAAGATTTTCCGCTCTATTGCCGACTATAACACAGCAATGACCACTCTGGATAACCTGGCTAAGGAGTATCAGACAAAGGTTGATGCCGCCTACGCCGAGGTTGAGAGCCTCTACAACACCTATATGGCTCAGAAGGATAACCTCTCTGCCACCTCGCGCAGCAATGCCGAGCAGCAGATTCTTGCTAAGGAGCGCGCAGCTGCGGAGTATCAGGAGTCCGTTTTCGGCAACGAGGGCGTGATGATGAAAAAGCGTATAGAGCTTATCCAGCCTATCCAGAAGCGCGTCTTTACCGCTATTGAGAACTACGCCAAGGCGGGTGGTTACGAGATGGTGCTTGACACCGCCTCAAATGCAACAATGCTCTACCACTCCGACTCGGTGGACCATACACAGAAAATCATTGAATTAATTAAATAAACATTAACACTATGAGAAAATTCCTTAAACTAACCCTCGTTCTGGCATTCGCCCTTACATCAACCAACCTCTTCGCACAGAAGTTGGCTCGCGTAAATACACAGGAGCTCTTCGCTCAGATGCCAGAGACCAAGGAGATGCAGACAAACCTTGACGCCTTCGGCAAGGAGCTTCAGGAGCAGCTTGAGGCTATTCAGGTTGAGTTCAATAACCGCTATGCTGAGTTTGAGAAGGCTCAGGCAACTATGAACCCAACTGTAAAGCAGATGAAGCAGTCAGAGCTCAACGGTCTGCAGCAGCGCTATGCTGAGTTCCAGCAGATTGCACAGCAGGACTTCGCAAAGAAGCAGCAGGAGCTGGCTACCCCTATCCAGGAGAAGCTCGACGCTGCTATTGCAAAGGTTGCTAAGGCTGGTGGCTACGCAGCAGTATTTGATACCATGTCTTTCGTTTACCACGACAGCACTCAGGTTGTAGACCTCAGCCCAGCGGTAAAGAAGGAGCTCGGTATCACTGACGCACCTGCTCAGTAATCTCTGAGAAGGGGGGGGTGTAACTATGGCAACAAAAAAACTACTGCAGATTGCAGTAGTTTTTTTGTTGCTATCTATGCCGTATCGGCGGCAGTACTATCCTCACACCTACAGCCTTATATATATCTCACCCCGTATGCTGCTCCGCGTTTGACCCTATCACAAGCCATACGCCCGTGAAAATCATCAGCGCAAAGAGCAGTGTATCAAGGTGCAGGCGGTCAAGCCCCATAGCTACGGAGAGCACCACGGCAAGTATCGGCTGAATGTATGTGTATATGCTCGTTACCGTCGGCTGCACATAGCGGAGCGAGTAGTTGAGCAGCAGATTGGGCAGATATGTCGGCACTATGAGCACAAACGCCGCGGCAAGCCATAGGTGGTGACCCTCTAATGCCGTAAGGTCTACCGTTACCACCGAGTGCCACCCTACTGGCAGCATCACCACCGCCGAGATGGTATATATCGCCCGCAGCAGGGTCGTTACGCGATACTTCGCCACCAACCGCTTGAAAAATACCATGTAGAGTGCCGTCACCACACCGCTGCATACCATCATCACATTACCCCATAGCTCGGAGTGTGTATGGTCGGCATTTGAGGATGTCAGCACCACCGCCAGCGCACCCGTCAGCCCGAATATCAACCCCACACCTTTGCGTGCCGTAAAGCGCTCCTCGCCCGACACTACAGATACAATAAGCACCAGCAGGGGCACAAGCGTGGCTATTATAGAGCCATCTATGGGCGATGTGCGCGATAGTCCAAACATCATCATCCCCTTGCGCACCACGCCCATCATCAGCGCCGCTATGGCTATCAATGCCCAGTCGCTCCGCTCTATGCGCTCGCCCCGCTCCCACAGCCTGGGCAGCCACGACAGCGCCGCCGCCACCACCAACGATGCGCAAACCATCGCCATGGGCGAGATATAACGCCCCAGCAACAGATTGTATAGCGGATAATCACACGCCCAGACAATATTACACCCCACCAGCGCAATATGCGCCCTGAACACTCCAACACTACTCATAACGCTCTTAAAATCTATCAATTTCGTACTGCGTAGCCCTGCACCGCACAACATTCGCGCACCTCGGAGCAGAAACGGTCTAACTTGGTTAGAGCTTTTCTGCGACAAAGTCCCCCTTTTACAAAGGGGGATTTAGGGGGAATGTCAATATTTTTTTCTTTTATTAGACTATTTCGTACATTGCAACTTTTGTTCCTCCGTAGGAGGTGTTACGAAAAATAGAGCTGACCGCAAACTTGTTTGCGAAGTCTGTCTCTATTTTCGTAACAACAGCTTGCTGCAAAAGTTGCAATCAACTTTCAGACCTAAATTGCATAAGTTTTCGTCAAATTCTTGCTATCTTTGCACAAAATGGAGAATATGAACAACTTTCGTGGACTTTTGGCCCTCTCGCCCGTAGCGGTGCTTCTTGTGGTATATCTACTTGGGGCTACTTTGGCGGGGGATTTTTATAAGGTTTCTATCGCTGTGGCGTTTGTCGTGGCGGCTATATATGGCATAACACTGCTCAAGGGGCACAACCTGCAGGAGAGGATAGGCATCTTCTCGAGCGGGGCGGCAAATCAGGATATTCTGTATATGATTTGGATATTCTGCCTTGCGGGTATCTTCGCCTCCTCGGCAAAGGCTATGGGTGCGGTAGATGCCACCGTTGCCCTCACTCTGCGCGCCGTGCCGAGCCACTTCCTGCCTGCGGGCATATTTATCGCCACCTGCTTTATCTCTATGGCTATAGGCACATCTGTCGGCACTATTGTCGCCCTGACGCCCGTAGTTACCGCTATGGCGCCACAGATTGGATGCGACACGGCGTGGCTTGTGGCTATCGTTGTGGGAGGTGCTTTCTTTGGCGACAACCTATCCTTTATCTCCGACACCACCATCGCCGCAACGCAGAGTCAGGGGTGTAAGATGAAGGAGAAGTTCAAGACCAACTTTATCCTCGTGCTCCCTGCCGCTATCGTTACCCTCTGCCTCTACCTATTCAGCAATCAGGCCACTGACTACGATGTGGTAGCTTCGCTTGCCGAGTGGTACAAGGCCCTGCCCTACCTGCTTGTAATCATCCTTGCGCTGGTGGGTGTAAATGTGCTTGTGGTGCTTATCATCGGCACGGTGATTACCGACATTATCGGCATTGCCTGCGGAGCTTTTGAGCCGCTGGCTATCTTCACCTCGGCAGGCGAGGGACTCAACTCTATGTGCGAGCTGATACTTGTCACGCTGCTGGCTGGTGGCGTGATGGCTGTGGTTAAGCAGCTGGGTGGCTTTGAGTACCTTATTGAGCGACTGACAAAAAATATCCGCTCGCGTCGCGGTGCTGAGGCGGTTATTGCCCTGCTTACGGCGCTGACAAATATGTGTACGGCGAACAACACCATCGCCATCCTTACCGTGGGTCCTATCGCCCGCGACCTTGCCACAAAGTACGCCATCCCTGCCCGCAAGAGCGCCTCGCTGATGGATACCGCCTCCTGCTTCGTGCAGGGTTATCTCCCCTATGGCGCACAGCTACTTATGGCGGCAGGTCTGGCGCAGATTAGCCCCGTAGATATCATCCCGCACCTCTACTACCCATTCCTTATTGGCGTGATGGTGGTTATATCCATAATCTTACAACTCTCTAAGCGATGAAGATAATAGCAGCACTGATACTCTTGATTGCAGCCATATCCTGCAACAAGGAGTCGGGCGAGCAGAACGACAACGCGCTCTACTCGCAGATAAATATCACCCTTACAACCGATAGCCGCATAGCCTTTGAGCAGAACCGCTACCACTGGCAGGGTGGCGAGAGTCTGGGCGTCTACATCGCCTCGCAGAGCCCTACGACCAACGCCGTTGCGACCATAGAGGTGCGCGACGGACTTGGCTACTGCACCATGCAGACCGAGCCATACAGCGCGGGCGATATCCTCTACGCCTACACGCCCCACAGTACCGCCAGCCGCAATGCCGAGCAGGTGGTACTCACAATACCTTCCGAGCAGAGCGTCGCCACTGCGGGCGAGTTCCCTGCCGATGCAATGCCGATGGTTAGCGACCCATACACTCTTACCGAGTCTGAGGATATAAGCCTTATGATGCGACCCGTAGGCTCTATTCTCTGCTACAACATCTACGCCACTGCGGACTACAGCGGCGAGAAGGTACTCTCCGTCCGCTATGCCACCTCTACACCTATCGCGGGCAGCGTGGAGCACAACATCACCGACAGCGCGCTCAATTTAGATGCTATGGGCGAGTATGCCGTCAGCACCACCCTCGCATCATCATACGCCGTACCTGCAACGCTGTCTGCTGCAACGCCGGTATATATGGTCGTAGCGCCAGGAGAGTACACAGGCACGCTGACCATAACCACCGACGCTGCGATATACACCTACAACCACAGCCAGACTGCCATTCGCAACAACTACTACGACATAAACATAGACCTCAGCCGTGCCACACATCGCAAGTCGCTGACAGGTAGCGAGCCGATAACCGCGACGCTGACCTACGCCGAGTGCAAGGATGTCATCGCGGGCTACAAGGCTCCAAATACATACACCAACAGCCACGGGCAGTGGACCATCTGCGCCTACAACTACAACAACGAGGCGATACAGATAAATAGCGGCAAGGTCGCCTACATCGGCACGCCTACATTTGCGGGTAAGATCACCTCCATAAGCCTCACCCTCGTAGAGTCCTACTCCAACAACCTCTACATCTGCACCGAGGCGGGCACGACAAGTGCCTCAGGGGTGGCAAAAACAATCTCCGTAAGTGGCAAGAGCGTAACGGCAGACCTGAGCGAGCTAAACCTCAGCAGCCTATATATCCGCTCGGCAGCCTGCATGCGTATCTCGGCAGTGACTATAGTCTACGGCGGCAGCGGCGGCACAGTGCTCCCCGACCCCGACCCAGAGCCGACACCTACGCCTGAGCCAGAGCCAACGCCCGACCCAGAGCCATCTACGGCGAAATATGTATGGGCGGAGCTACCAGTGATTGCAGATAGCGACAACAACGGCATAGACGACAGCGACAGCAGCCTATACTATGCCCACCACCTCTGCGCGGGAGGCGAGAAGAATGCCCAGAGCAACGGCACAGCGCGCAACTACACCGTATGCTACAGCAGCAAGCACCACTGCCCACTATGGGTGGCAGCGCCGCGCCACGCGATGTACGAGAAGAAGAACACCGACCGCACAGATGCCTACGGCGTAGACCCGAAGATACCGTCATCCATACAGTACAACAGCAAGAGCACCGGCGGTGGCTGCAACAAGGGACATATGCTCGGCAGCGCAGAGCGCCTATGCTCGGCGGCAACAAACCGACAGGTATTCTACTATACCAACATCGCCCCACAGTACTCCAGCACATTCAACACTGGCGGTGGCGCGTGGAATAACCTTGAGGACCATATAGACGGACTCGTATGCGCCGATACACTCTATGTTGTCGTGGGCTGCTACTTCGACTCCTTCTCCCGCAATGGAGCATCCGCAACGCCAAAGACAATATCCTTCGGCGGTCGCGACGATGTGAGCTGCCCAACAATGTTCTACTACGCCCTGCTCCGCACAAAGAGCGGCAGCAGCGGCAAGAGAGTGCAGGAGTGCACAGCCGCAGAGCTCCAGTGCGCCGCATTTACAATCTGCCACACAATGGCAAAGGGACACGAGCCCCAGGCCGCCGATATGATGTCCATATCCGAACTGGAGGCCCTCACCGGCATCAAATACTTCCAAAATGTCCCTAACGCCCCTAAAACCACCTACTCCGCCTCCGACTGGCTGTAGGTCGGCTACGCAGAAAGCGTGTACCGCGCCTTTTTGCAAAAAGGCGCCCCAAAAACTCTTGGAGAAACTTCGTTTCTCTTCCATTCGCAGCGGATTTAGGATAACTCACAGAGTTATTGAAACAAAAAATATCACTCTTTAGGTTTCAAGCGAGCTTGACCTTTGAGTGATATTTTTCATTTCACTGCCTACGGCAGTAGTCCCAAATCCGAATAGAAGCAGAATCTCTCCCTCCTTGTACACCCAATTTGGCGTCAGAAGGCGGTAGATACAACGCTCGGCAAAAATACCCGCGATGGGCTGTACTAAAACGTACTGCCCATTGCGGGTACTTTTTGTTAGCGGAAGTAGGTATCCGCCTTATCACGCCAAATTAAGGGACGTAATTGAAGTAAGCATTATCCTTCAGATAAACCTCCTTAGACTGCGAACCTCCATAGACATACTCGGAGAAGTTCTGCTCGTTGAGGACTACGCCATTTACAGAGCCACCGACTGCAGCTGCCTCAAGAACCAGAGCGTGCTCAAGGGTACAAGCTGTACCGATTGAAGATGCGTGCTGGGTACCGAGGATTGCACCGATAGTAGACTCTGGGTGGGTAGACTGGCTACTTACAGCACCACCGTTAATATCTGCCTTAAGCTCGCCGTAGATCATTGAGCCGCAGACACCACCTACGTGTGCAATAACAGTCTCTGGGTTATCAGTAAGGAATGATACTGTACCTACATTTGAGCTACCATTGAGGTAGAATACATAGTCTGCAGTGTAGCGGTTAGACGCCATCTTACCCATAACACCACCGAGGAATGCCTCAGCAGAAGCCTTGTTACACTTAAGGGTTACATTACCCATATTTGAACAAGAGTTGTAGTGTGGGTTATAAGCGTTTGCACCAGCACTTGCAACAGAACCACCTACGCAGATACCGCAGTTGTCGGCATAGCGCATAGAGCCCTCCTCAAGCTGAGTTGCAGAGGTATCGCACTCTACATAGATATCACCAGAGTTGATGAGGAAGGTATTCTCGCAACCTACAGCGATATTACACTGAGTGAAGCAGAGCAGACCACCTACGCAGAAGTAATCAATAGCATTTGTTGTACCAGCAATCTCAGATGCCCAGCTATCCTTATAGGTATACTCACCAGTGATGAATGGGTCGTAGTGGATTGCGTATACATTGATATCGCCCTCGTTAGTCAGACGGGTGAGGTTTGCCCACTGTGTACGACCTACACCACCAGAGAGCGCAAAGGTGTGAACAGTAACAGGCGCACCAGCAGCACCAACGGTAAGGTTTCCGTAGTTAGTACAGTTGTTGATGTTACCAAACAGGTTGGTGATGTTGGTATCAACACGGTTTGTAGCGTAACCAGCGATAGCACCGATGTAGAATGTACCGAAGTGACGGTTTACATTGCTCTCCATAACAATCTCACCATAGTTGTTACAGCCAGTAACCTCATAACCTGCAGCACGACCGATGAAACCACCAACGGTAGTATAGCGGTAGTAAGCGTGGGATACCTGTGACTCTGTACCGAGTGGAACATTACCCTGAGTGATGTTGTAGAGGCGGATAGTACCGTAGTTCTTACAGCCAGCCATACGAGATGGAGCGTCAAGGTCTGAGTTAGCACCTGAAGCCTGACCTACGAATGCACCGATGTAGATATTATCGTTACTGTGCTCGCCAGTGATGTTAATCTGACCGTAGCTTGTACAGTTCTCAATATTACCAGTAGCCTCGTGGAGCTTAGCGTCCTCAGTTACAACACCAGAGTTTACGAGGTATGCCCAAGACTGAGCCTCGCCAGTGTACTCCGAGAGGGTTACATTGAGGCGGCAGCTCTCGTCCAATACCACATTGGTAATGGTGTTGCCATAGAGCAGGTTGCGGAACAGTGAGCGGTTAGGGGTATTGATAACCAAGTTCTTGATAGGTACACCACCACCGTTGAAGTTCTCGTTCAGCTTAACATCTGGCCAAGTCTCCATGTTGATGCCACCCATATCAATAGCGCCACCGTTAGCCTCGGTTGCTACGAAGCCGTAGTCACCATCAAGGTTACGATACTTAGCCATCTCCTCGCCGCTCTTACCTGCTGCCAGGTCAGATACGAACTGCAGGAATGTTGCACCAGAGTCGATACCTGTAGTAACTACATCTGGAGCAAGGGTCTTGGTGCAGTCGTCAAGGCATACAAGGTGCTTGGTAACATTACCTACAACATAGTCAGCAGCTGGAAGCTCTACAGTGTAGTAGTAAGCACCTGCATAGATCTCGGCAGTGATAGTGCGCTGCTCTGCGCCCCAAACGCCCATATATACATTAGCTGCATCGTACTCGTTGTCCGGAATGATAATAGCCTTATCTGCTACAGCCTCCAGAGCTGAGAGTGGGTTGAGCTCGCCAGCATCCTGACGGCTATAGAGGTTCACGGTGTGCGAGCCTGCGATATTCTCGCCGCGGAGGATAACCTTAGAGATCTTGTCGTTCATCTTGGTCTTAGAGTAGATACCCAGCTGGAGAACTGAAGACATAATCTTCATATCGCATCGCATCATACGGGTTGTACGATAGGTCTGCTCGTTGGTCATAATCAGCGGAGTGCTATCCAGTACCAGAGCATCGTCAGTAAGACGCTGTGCAGTTGGAACTGAGAGGGTGATATCGCCAGCAGCTGCATCGTTAGATGCGTCGTATGGGCTGTATACATATACTGCCTTACCTGTATCGCCGGTGTTAGGGTTTGTACCTACGAACTGGTTGTTACCAGCGGTAGTTGCGCGGAGGTTGTTTGTAGAACCTGCGTATACACCCATAACTGCGTTGTTAGAGTAGTAGAGGTCACCACCAGTGTAGTACTGCTGTGCACCGAAGTCGTTTACGATAGAGAGCAGCTTGTAACCATCTGAAGAGTCTACAACCTGACCGCAACCTGCAAAGCGGAACTGTGCAGTGTTACGCAGGTAGTTAGTACCGTTGTGGTCTACCTTGTTCATACGCTGGTAGTTGGTTGAGTTACAAGGACCTGCAGTAAGGTTAGAAACCAGACGCAGACGCAGGAAGTAGTAACCATCCTCCATAGCATCAGGGAAGTTGATAATCACCTTATCAGGGTCGGTTGTGATAACAGTAGAACCCTTAGCGCCCTTGAAGGTATCAGAGTAGGTGATAGAGCCTGACCAGTAACCTGCAGGAGATGATGCATTACCGATTGGAATACCTGAAGCTGACTTACCAACATCAACATCATTTGGAACATCTACAGTTACAAGGTTCCACTGAGTCCAGTCAAGTGAGTCATAGAAGGCATCCTTCTCAACATCGTCAATCATAATAAGTGGACGACCGCCGAGTTTATACTCATCTGCAGTACACTGTGCCCACTCAAAGATGTGGTACTTACCACCTGCGTCGTTAGCGTGGAACGCAAACTGACAAGCGATGTTGGTATTTGCAGCAGCGTTGTGAACTGGAAGAGTCCAAATCCAGTAGTCTCCCTCGTACATACCTACAGCACGAGGTGCAGAAGATGCAATGCTCAGACCGTCGTTACCTGCACGCTCCTTAACGATAGATGCCTCAGTACCCATGATGAACTGAACATTTGCAGAGGTAGTAAGAGCGGTAGAGAACTCTACTGGCTCCTCCTTCTCGTAAGCGCCAGACTCCTCAGAGAGAACAACACCGAATGCTGCCCAGTTGTCACCCTTAGTCTCGCCCTGCTTCAGGTCGTTGAACTTGAAGTTTACTGGCAGACCGATGATATCTGAACCCAGCTCAATGAGTGGGAAGATGTTGTCAGATGGGTCGTACTCAGAGAAGAAGATATCGTCGATACGATAAACATCGTCCGAAGTATTCTCAAAGCGGAAGTAGAGAATCTTGCTCACATTTGGAGCGATAGAGAAGTCAAATGTGTTGAGCGACCAGTCATTTGTTGGGTGAGTAGTGTGGGTATAGTCCATCTCAGCCCAGTTAGCGTTGTCGTGAGAGATATAGAGCTTGAACTTGCTCTTATCAAACTTGCCATCGCTATTCTTAGCACCAAATGAGAGGTAGAAGTCGGTCTTGTCCTGGTTGTTGAAGTTGCGGATGTCAAAGTGACCAGCACCATCAATCATAATGTTTGCACCACCAGAAGCGGTGAGGTCAAACAGCACATCGTTATAGCCCTTAGAAGGCTCGTCAACAGATGCGTAGACATTGTCAGAACCAGCATAAGCGTAAGCGTAGAGGTCACCAGCAGTAGCTACACCGTTGTAAGACTTGCTACCATCAGCATTTGCGAAGGTGTAGAACTTAACAGCAGTGTTCTCCTTAACCATATCGCCACCGAAGTTATCCTGAACGAATACCAGACGGCTCTCGTTTACATTGGTCTTAGGACCACGCTGACGAACACGAACAGTGTACTTAGTCTCCATAGTCTTGAATACTACAGTAGCAGTACGGTCCTCACCAGAGTTCTCGCCCATAGTGAGGTATACATTGGTTACCGCAGTAGCTGGCTGAGGGCCACCCAGAGGAGATACCTCAAGCCAAGGCTCAATAGGAGTAGACTCGCCAGTCTCAGGGTCTACGATAGCAGTCTGATCGTACTCCACAGAGACAGTCCAGTATACGCTGGAATTAACCTCAAGGTAAGGCACAGTACCTGTAGTACCTACACCGAGCTTATTGAGCACCAACTCCTCAGACTGGTTGGTTGAGTCCCACTCAGCCTCGCCTGTAGAGAAGTCAATATCAAACGGCACGAATACAGATTCGTCGCGCGTATCGTCGATAGTACAAGCCGCAAAGGCAAACATTGCCACTGCAAGCATCGCTACCACATTGAAAAGTTTTCTTAAAGTTTTCATATTGTTAGGTGTTTTTATTATTCAAGGGTCCAAGTGTTGTCAATCTTCGTTCCATCGTAGAACTTCTTAGGACGCTCCATACTCTCCTGATATACATTGCCAAAGCGATCCTTGACTCTGATTGTCAGAGTACTATTTGCCGAAGAGGCAACAGCGCGGAAAATATGCTTGTGGTTAGTAGAGCTACAAGTAGTTGCAGAGAAGGATGTCTTACCCTGAACACCGTAGACATAAACCTCACCACCCAGAGCCGACAGCGGGTCACGAACTGTGCTTACCTGAGTAACCTCCAGCTGCTTGCCGTTCTCAGTTACGGTAATCTCCCAATCACCATAGCCGGCAAACGAGCCGTGCTCATAGCCCCATACGTTAATCCATACGGTGTTAGCCTCCTCCTCGTAACCGTACTGCTTAGGTACGATATTTACAGTGGACGAGCCACCATAAGCGGTGTTGGTATAACTACCTGCCGAGATAAACGACTTTGCTGGGCCATAGCTGTCGTAGTACTTCTTCACCTCGTTCATATCATAGCTGATGAACTGCTTTGATGCAGGCTCGCCAATGTACTTATAGTACCAGCTGCGTGCAGAGCCATTAACCTCGTATACATAGTAGCCCGAAGGGGTACCATCTGCACAGAGGTTCAGGGCGCCAGACTTGCTGTTTGTACCGCCAGTACGCTGGCTGGTGCTCCACCATACGCCGCAGACTGCGCCGATATTGTGCTCGTACATATTGGTACCATAGCCTGGCACGCCACGCATACGAGACTGGTGGGTATGACCGGTGATGAAGTCTACCTCCTTAAAGTCCTTAAACAGATTCACAAAGCGCTCCCACTCGCTCTGGCTTGGGAACTCGGTGTTGCGACCTGTACCATTCCAGTTTACAAGCGGAATATGAAGACCTACCAGAATTGGGGTGCTCTTATCAACATAAGAGAGGTCCTTCTCTACCCACTTGAATATCTCCTCGCGGAAATCGGCATAGTAGTTACAGTCGCCCATCAGAATATCGCCAGCGCTATTTGAGCCTGTGTATCCGTTGTAGTAGATGATGTCATCCAGAAGCATATAGTGCACCTTCCCGATATTCATCGCCACATGGGTAGGGCCTACCATCTTGCGGTATGGACCTGATGCACGCAAATCAACATCATCACCATCTGGTGTATGACCATCATTGTCGTGGTTACCCATAGTAGACCAGAACTGGCAAGGCAGACCGTTGATATCATCCGAAGGGTGGTTGTTCAGCGTTGAAGCCCAACCAATATCGTTCTTATACCAGTGTACATCGTGCGCGAAGTCACCCAGGTTGAGGCAATATACATTGCTCTTGCCAGTGTAGTTCGTAATAAGCTCATTTACAAAGCCATCACGGAACTGCTGACGGTCGTTTGGCGACAAGTTACGATTGGTAAGGTGGATATCGGTAGCCACCAGTACGGTATGACTATCGGTAGACTGCTTAATCAGCTCAAAATCGTGCTGCTCCTCGTTTGCAGTATCGGTAGATGTCTGCGCCCAGAACTTAGGCATCGCTGCCTGTGTAGGCACATTGTATCCCGTTGGGAGAATCACATAGACCACCTCAAAGCTCTTCTTAGAGTTGAGCCAGTAGTGTCCATCGGCATTGGTCTGAGTAATCTCAATACCATCTGTCACCAGCACGCCCTCAACGCCCGTGCTGCCGCAGTAGACCATACCCTTGAGGTTATAGCCCTGCTTGCTTGGCACCTTATTATCCACGCTCTGAACGGTCACATTTGTTGTAAACAACTCCTGTGTCTGCTCGCCACGACGGATAGAGAGGTTGTAGCGGCCATCGGTGATATTCTCAGGAACTGCAAAACGGAACCACGAGGTGCTCAGACGAACGATTGCGCACTCAAAGGTGCTCTTACCCTCCATGATGAGGATATCGCTCTGCTGTGCACCGGTAGCAGTGATGCGGTAGTCGCCACCCGGAGATAACAACATAGACGCCTCAGCCTTAACATCGGTAACGATGGCTGAGTTGCCACCTGGCTCGTCAGTACCACCGGAGCCGCCACAAGCGACAGCTCCGATAAGAACTGCAACCGAGAGAATCAGTCTCACTATATTACTTTTCACTCTTTTCATTTTCAACAACTTGAAAAATCTTCAATTCAGTTATTCAACCTACTCTGCAGCCTGCTTTACAGTTACTACAATGTTGTTGTTACCGTTAGTATTCTGATATACGGTGATTGTACCCTGACGAGCCTCGCCTGTGGTATTTGGATCTACAGAGATATCAAACTTAGCCTTTGATATGCCTGAAATCTTAATCCACTCCACTGGGTCGCCAAACTGGTCGTCATCAACGCGAGCAGTCCATGCCACATTTGAGTCAATAGGAATAGACTTAACAACCTGCTTACCAGCGTTCTCGCCCTCCTCGTACTTACCAGAAGCGGTAAAGCTCTGTACCTGGAGGAATGGCTGGATGTAGAACTGGGTGTTAGGAGCCTTCTCCTGCTCAACCTCAATAGTCTGAATCACCTGACCGTGAGATACGATGTTCACCTTTGCATAGCGGGTATCGCCCTGGCGAGAGTTAGCCTGGAAGTTAAGGGTAAAGCGACCATCGTAGTTACCCTCGCTTGGCCAGCTTGAGATCCAGTCGTACTCAGGGTCGTAGCACTCAGAGTAGTCAGGAACAATCTGCCACTCATCGGCATTGGTGTACATATCATAGGTTATTGATACGGCATAGGTCTCGCCGATATAACCATCGGTGGTTACCAACAGACGGGTGTCGGTAGTACCTGTACCGCCAAACTTCACATATATCTCGCCTGCATCACCCTCGCAGATATAAGGAGCCTCCTCCTTACAACCTACGAAAGCTGCTACTGACAGTGCAAGAATTGTCAAATATTTGAAAGTCTTTTTCATATCTGTTTCGCTTTTTAGAATTAACGAATCTCCTTAGCAAGACCTGCCTCGCTCCACCATACAGGGGTCAGCATATTGTCTGCGCCATCGTAGTAGGTGTTACGCAGGGTCTCAAGCACTGCCTGGTAGTTGTCAGGGTTTGTAGTCTTAGTTGTTGTAGGATACTCAAGGCGCAATGGAAGAACACCATTGTTCTGAACACCGGTACCGATAGTCAGCTTAGGGAAGCCTGTACGGCGGTAGTCGTTCCACGCCTCGGTCATAATACGGAAGTTTGCAACATACTTCTGCTCCATAATACACTCCAGACCATTCTTGATGTCAAATGTTACAGAGTTATTGATGAAGTTGTCAATAGCAACATCGTCCATAACTGGCTGCATCTCAACATGGTTGTAGTTGTCGTACATTGGCTCAACAGCTGCGAAGTTACGGTATGCGCTGTTGATGTTACGACCATTCTGACCGAAGTAGTTTACATAGAGGTCACGCCAGAACTCAATAGATGCACGAACACCCTTGTTGTACCACTCTGTTACGCGAGCCTCACCACCTGCGATAGCTGCCCAGTGGTCGTCATCGGTGCGGAGGTAAGCCTCTGCAAGGATGAAACATACCTCGTCGTAGTTCATGAACGATACAGGGAGCTTGTAGTTGATGAAAATCTCGTAGTTCATCAGTGGGTAACCTGCAGTAGCGGTATCGTCACCTGGCATACCTGACTGTACACCCATCCAAGCGATAGACTGGCTCCAAGGAATGAACCAAATCCACTTACGAGGGTCGTTCTTACCATTGAGCTGAGCGATGAAGAACTCTGCACCACGGTGACCAGAGAGTGTAGACTGCTGGTAACCACCCCAAGTGTTCTGGAATGGAGACTCACCAGAGAACTTAACAACAGCGTTGTCCTCCCAAGAGGTCATAATTGGGTACTTTGCAGGGTTGTCAATAATCTTCTTAATCCACTGAGCCACAGACTCGCCGAGCATAATCTCCATATCTGTAGAGCGGTTTGACAGACGCATGAGGATACGGAGCAGGAGTGAGTTGGTGAACTTCTGCCACTTCTTTGTGTCGCCCTGGAAGAGCTTATCCTTCGTAGGGTTGCTCAGGTTCATATTTGTGTTGTAGAGGCTATTTGCAAGGTCAAGATCCTTGATAAGCTGAGTGTAGACATCCTTTGGAGAGTCAAACTTAGGCTTATTGATATCCTGATCACGGAGCAAGAATGCCTCAGAGAATGGAACATAACCGAAGATTGCAGTCAGCTGATCCATCCACAGTGCGCGGAGGGTCAGAGCCACAGCCTGATAGTTCTCGCTCTCCTCAGCAACTGCCAGCTGATACATATGGTCTGCATTAGCAGCCCAACGAGCAGGGTTGTTCCAGCAGTTGATAATATAAGAAGGTGCTATATAATAGCGGTGGATTACATTTGCGGTTGAGCCACCAGCACAGGTATACTGCATCAGCTCGGCAAATGTGTCGTAGAAACGCTGCTGATAGTTCAGCGCACCGTTACAGATGATCTCATCCATCATATCGCACGGCTGCACACGACCTACCTCAATCTGGTTTGGTGACTCGTTATACTCCTCCAGAGTGCGGCACTGGCTGAAGGTGAGGAGCACCAAAAGAACCGATAAATATTTCAATGTTTTCATATTCTATACCTATATTTATTATTAGAAGCCCAATTTGATAGTGAAACCATAAGTACGAGTCATAGGGTAAGCACCTGTCTCAATACCGCGGCTGATAGATGCACTGTTAAAGGTAGCAGCCTCTGGGTCATACTGTGGGAAGTTGTCAATAGAGAAGACATTGGTAGCGAACAGACCTACTGAGAGGCTACGCAGCCAACCAACCTTCTGAAGTGCCTTCTTACCCAGTGAGTAGTCAAGGTTAATCTGCTTCAGCTTCAAGAATGAAGTGTCATAGGTATTAGTCTCCGCATTCTTACGGTTGTAGTAGTAGTCCTGATAGTAGAGAGCTGCTGACTGGGTGATGGTAGTATTCTTGGTGTAAGTACCATCTGCGAGCAGGTTCACACCCTCCTGTACCAGACCGTCGTAACGACCGTAGAGAGTATCCTTAGTCTTACCTGAAGATGCGAGGATTGCGTGGGTGAGTGAGTAGCAGCTACCACCATACTGGTAGGTGAAGTTCATACCCAGACGCAGGTTCTTGTAACGCAAGGTTGTGCTGAAACCTCCCTTCCAATCAGGATAGATAGAACCGAGGTCAATAAGGTTCTGAGAGTCAATCTGCGGATAACCGTTGTTATCTACGATAATCTGGCCTGCGCAATCAACAGTCTCGCCAGTGGTTGGGTCTACATAGTAAGCACCCTCTGGAGCGCGCTGGAAACCGTAACCGTAGATACGACCGAGCTCCTTGCCTGGATAAGCGTAGATAAATACATTGTTAGATGCGGTGAATGATGTATTGAGCTGATAGAGCTCTACACCAGGAGCAAGCTCTACGAGCTGGTTCCAGTTGCGAGACCAGTTGAAGTTGAAGTCCCAGCTGAAGTTACGCTTCTGGATAAGCTTTGCGCCAATAGAGAACTCAACACCATGGTTGTTCACCTTACCTGCGTTGATGAGCTTATAAGTTGCACCGGTAATCTGGTCTGTAGGAACAGAGAGAATCTGGTTTGTAGTATTTGAGTCGTAGTAAGCAACATCGACGCTGAGGCGCTTCTTGAAGAAGTGAGCCTCCAAACCAACCTCCCAAGACTCAGTATTCTCAGGCTTGAGCAATGGGTTGTTCAGAGTACCTGGGAGTACATAAGATGATGAGTAAGATGAGTTGGTGTAGTAGTCGGTAATCTTATACGCGCTGGTATCGTTACCTACATTTGCCCATGAACCACGAATCTTGAGCATATCCAACCAGTTGGTATCGCGAAGACCCGGAATAGCCTGGTCAATAAGGATTGCAGCAGATACAGATGGGTAGAAGTATGAGTTGTTACCCTTTGCAAGAGCTGAAGACCAGTCGTTACGAGCTGTGAAATCAAGGAAGTAGGTATCGTTGTAGTTGAGCGAAATCATACCGTAGAGAGAGTTAATCATCTTCTCGGTAAGAGTATAAGCCACCTTTGGACGGTCTACAGAGTTAGAGATCTGGAACACATTTGGTGTAGAGAGCTTCTCTGCAGTCAGCGTCTGGTTACGGTGGTTGTAGATCATGTTGTTACCACCGAAGTTTACGCCGAGGTGGAAGCGGTTAAACTGCTTCTTGTAAGAGATGAGGAAGTCGGTATTAACCTCATAGCGGAAGATGTTCTGGATACGATACCAACCCTGAGCGTAAGAGGTTGCATACTGCGGCTTACGAGAGGTACGGTAGTCGTTGAACATATCAAGACCTGAACGAACCATCAGATCCAGACCCTTTGCCAGAGCAAATGTCACCTGCATATTACCGTAGATACGGTCGCGCACCTGCGTATTAAGATAGTCGTATGCCAACCAGTAAGGGTTGTTGATGTTGAGCGATGTACCGTTACAGTTAATCAGGTTGTTCAGATAAGCTGAGTCACCACCTGTACGAGAGTCAAGAGCCTCAAAGATACGGCCACTGCTATACTCATCCCAGAATGAAGAGATATCTACAGATGGGTAGTTCCACATCAGCTGATATACTGGAGATGCGTTGTTGTAACCGGTAGTTGGCAGGTTGTCTGACTTCTTGCGGTAGTAGTTCACCTTACCAGAGAAGGTTACGACCTTGTTGAGCTTACTGTTCACAGAGAACGAAACGGTCTCCTGGTTGTAACCCATGTTTGGAACAATCCAGGTGTTACGAGTATCCTGGAACGAAGCACGAACTGAAGTACCCTTACCGTTGTTACCACTTACAGAGATGTTGTTCTTGAATGTAAGACCAGTCTCATAGAAGCCCTTGTAGTAGTCCTGAGCCTCAAATGGAACGAGGTTGTAGAACTTTGTAGATGCAGGCTCATAGATGGTTGCACCAGAAGCATCCTTGTAGGTATCAATGATAATTGAACCCGGCTTATCGGTACGCTCGTTACGGAGCTTGTCAAAGTCCAGAGAGTGGTACATATAGGTCAGACCTACGCCACGCTCGTCAGTACCATAACCGAAGTCGGTGCCATACTTAGGACCCCACATGTTACGAGACCAGAGACGGTCTGCAATCTTGGTAGAACCCTCGTATACATTCCAGAATGAGAAGTACTCCTGTGGAGAGTACTGCTTACCAGCTACGGTAGCATAGGTTGTCAGCGCAGCAGAACCAGCACCATACTCCTCCTGAAGCTCTGGCCAGTAAGAAGCCTGCTCAGCAACCATTGAGAATGAGTAGTTTACGCCGATACCCTTCTGCTTTGAACCAGACTTGGTGGTGATAATCACCGCACCATTCTGAGCACGAGAACCGTAGAGCGCAGTAGCGGCAGGACCCTTGAGGACAGATACCGAAGCGATATCATCTGGGTTGAGGTCACCAATACCGTTACCGTAGTCAATAGGAGCATCGTCCGAGTCGTTGGTACCACCGGAAGCGGTCTTCTCATTACCCAGAGGCACACCGTCAATTACGAACAGTGCCTCGTTATTGTCGTGAGAGAGTGAAGACTCACCACGCAGGGTAACACGAACAGAACCAGCAGGACCAGTTGCTGCAGACTCAAATGACATACCGGCAACCTTACCGTTCATACCATCAAGCCAGTTACCAGAGACTGTAGAGGCGATATCGTCACCCGACACCTTAGATACGGCGTAACCGAGCGACTTCTCCGCACGGGTAATACCGAGCGCGGTAACCACGACCTCGTCAATTTTCTGAGTGCTCTCTACCATCACCACATCTACCTGAGTACGGGCGCCAACGGCAACCTCCTGACTCTGATAACCGACGTAAGTGTACTCGAGAACAGGATCGGCAACACCCGCAATGTCAATGGAGTAGTTACCGTCCAAATCTGTCAGGGCAGCACGAGTAGCCAGACCTTTGACCGAAATGGTCACACCGATCATCGGACCTCGAGCATCGGTAACCTTACCGGTTACCACTTTCCCTTTACCCTGTGCATACACAGATGCAGGGCTAAACAGCGCACAACAAACTAATAATGACATAGTTACAACTGTCATCACCAACTTGCGAACACCGTTTGAAACAAGAAGTAAATCTCTTTTCATAGGTTAATTATTAAGTTTTATTAAAAATTGGTTGCTTAAATTCATACAAAAATAAAAATTTATTTTTACAAACCCAACATATTAGCAAATAATTTTGCATTCACCCCCAAATAAAAGTTTTTAATAATTAAAAAACTCAAATTTCCGTGGCCATTTTTTTACATTTTTTGCCTCCTTTTCGGGCAAAAAGGGAGAGAAAAATCGCCCATTTTGCATCAAAAAAGGGTCAAACAAAGGCCGTTTCGGAAAAGTTTGATTATCTTTGCTCGTCGGAAAAAAATTTTGAACAGATTTGATATGAAAATTAGCACATACATACCCACTTTCGGCGAGGAGATTGCCAACGCCGTATCGCACGGAGCAATGGCTGTTTTGACCCTGCTCGCACTCCCCTTTGCCGCCGTGTGGAGCTACACCCACGCCGTGGGAAATAACATAGAGTCTGCCGTCGGCGTATCTATCTTTGCAACCTCGCTTTTTTTGATGTTTTTGACATCAACGCTCTACCACTCTATGCACCCCGAATCTAAGCATAAGGCGGTGTTTCATATCCTTGACCACATAATGATTTATGTAGCCATCGCGGGCTCGTATACCCCTATAGCTCTGACAGTTATCGGCGGCTGGCAAGGCATCCTGATTGTGATTATCCAGTGGGCAATGGTGCTGTTCGGAATATTTTATAAATCACTCTCAAAACGCTCTATTCCAGCCATCAGCCTGACTATATATTTGATTATGGGCTGGACCGTTATTTTCTTCTTCCCACTCTTCCTCCGCAACGCCTCCACCCCGCTGCTCGTCCTTATCGCCGCAGGTGGACTCTTCTACACCCTCGGCGCCGTATTCTACGCCAAAAAAGGGTTCAAATACCACCACCTGGTCTGGCACCTGATGATTAACATCGCCGCCTGCTGCCACTTCGCCGCGATAGTGTTTTTTCTGAATTATTAGCCATTAGCTTTTAGCTATTAGCCATTGGCTTTTCAGAGGAATTTTTTATTAAGGGGTATTAAAGAGAACTAAGGGTTACTAATGGTCGCTGACGCGACGCTACGCAATATATTTGCGCCACCCTTAATAACCCTTAATCTCCCTTAATAATCTTTAGTATATCGCTATCCGGACTACACCGTCATCCCTCCTCTGCACCATTTTGGCGTCAGAGTGCGCCAGATACGGTGCATCGTGAAAATAGCCTGGATGGGCTGTACTAAACGTACTGCCCATTCAGGCTATTGAGGGATGTGCCGTAGGTGGCGTGCTATCACGCCAAAATCACTTTGTGATGGAGTTGCCTTTAACAACAACCCGTGCAACTCCCGCATTTGTATGCACTTCCACAACACGATGGAAGATACCTTTTTCCATTTTGGAGGCTTCAAGGACCATGGTGATAGGGGTTTTGTCGCCGACCTTGAGGGGACGGCGGGAGTAGCGAGCCTTGAGGCAGGAGCAGGAGGTGTTTACACTAAGCAGAACAAGTGGCTTATCTGTCTTATTTTCAAGGACAAAAGTGCAGGTGTAGTCCTTATTTTCGCGGAGGACATTACCGAAGTCGTACTCCTTCTTATCAAACGAAATTCCAGAGGTTTGTCCGCTGTTATTGCTCTGACCCACTGCCGAGAAGCAGAGGGTAAGGAGTGTAAGAATAGAGATAAGTCGTTTCATATTTACTGCTTAAGTTTGAATATATATGTAATAGTTCCACCTTGAACGAATGCTGCGCTCTCGGTAAATTTTGCCCGTTTTGCCGCCTTTATAGCCGCCTCCACGAGCGAGGAGTCGGATGTTGTAGAGCCCTTTGGCTCGTATGTTGCCGATGTAACATCGCCATTTTTATCTACCGCCACGCGCACGACAACCTTTCCGCCACGGTTACCCGCCGGATATACCGGCATTGGGAGCGTGCCGACCAGACCTCTACCCTGCAGACCCTCGTCCAGAGCATCTGTGCCTATAGGGTTCAGGCCACTGCCCGTACCGCTGGCGCTATCCTCCTCGCCCTGCTGAGCGTATGGATTTCCGCCATCTACAGGCTCGTCCACACCGCCCTGATTCATCTTAAATAGGGCGCGAGGGTTTACCGTCTGCGTCTTTGTGTCGCTGCCCTCGGTCTGCTGCGAGTGCTCCTGAGGTGCTACCTGCTGATGCTTCGGCGCAACATCCACCGCGGGGGTCTTTGGCGCCGCCACGGCAGGCGTCGGCTTCGGCGGCTCTGGCGCAGGCTCCACAAACTCTACCAGCAGCTCCGCCTCCCGCAGCGGCTGCTGCTCAACATCCACAGCGAAGTAGAGCATCGCAAGCGCAACGCCCACACCGTAGAGTACGGTAGCTAATATTGCCCAATGGTTAGAATTCATAAGTTTAGCCGTTAGCTATTGGCTTTTAGCCATTAGCTTTTTAGTGGTGTCGGCACGCCGACAAGATTTAATTTGCACACATTGCACAAGTAAAATTGCTTTTAAGGAGGGGATTACAACGCTCGCTGATTGCCCTCCCCGTTTTATTGTCAGAGTACTGCACCCCTAAAATTGCTTTTAAGGAGGAGTTTACAACGCTCGCTCCGATTGTCCGCGATGGGTTGTACTAAATCGTACTACCCATTGCGGACATATTGGAGTAGCGGCGGTAAACACCTCTTAAAACAATTTTAGGGTTGGGTGGCAAGGATAAGACGATAGTCATTATCCTTCGCAATATTCATCACCTTGACAACCTCGTCTACGGCGACGGTTTTGTCGCAGTGGAGGGAGACGGTAGGGTCTGTTTGGCCAGCGAGGCGCTGCTGGAGGGCGGCCTCAATGCCCTGCATACCCTGCACGCGGTCAAGCTCTACATAATAGTTATAGCCATTGCCGACCTTCTGGATAGAGACGGTGGTGATGGCTTTATCCTTGAGTTGGTTGCTACTCTTAGGTAGGATGAGCTTAAGGGCATTTGGGTTGATGAGCGTTGTTGCGATAATCATAAAGATAAGCAGCAAGAACATCAAGTCGGTCATAGCCGATGCCGAGAAGCCCTGTTCTACCTTTGAACCTCTTTTAATTGCCATAGTTAGGGATGTTCTATAAATTATAAATTGTTGCTTCCGTTAATGGATATATTTGCCCTAATTTTAGAACCTCCCTATTTCTGTACAGGCTGGTTAAGGATGTCCATAAAGGCGATAGAGTTTGCCTCCATGCGGAAGACGAGCTTCTCAATAGATGCCACAAGGTAGTTGTAGCCGAAATATGCAGGGATACCGACAACAAGACCACCCACGGTGGTAATCATAGCCACATACATACCGCCCGAGAGCAGTGCCATATCCACTGTACCGCCAGCGGCAGACATATCCATAAAGGTCTGCACCATACCTGTCACAGTACCCAAGAAACCAATCATCGGAGCACCACCGGCGATAGTTGCGAGGAATGGAAGGCCATTCTCAAGGCGAGAGACCTCGAGGTTTGCCACATTCTCGATAGCGCTCTGCACATCTGCCATAGGGCGACCCAGGCGCTCAATACCCTTCTCAACCATACGCGCGATAGGGGTATTGGTACGGCGGCAGATATCAACGGCTGCGCGGATATTACCGTCGGAGATAGCGTCGCGGATGCGGTTCATAAAGCCAGTATTCATACCCTTTGAAGCCTTGCGGATAGCGACAAAACGCTCTACGAAGATGAAAACGGTAGCGCCGCCCAGTGCCAAAAGCACCCACATAAGCCAGCCGCCGCTGTTAAAAAGTTGCCAGAGGCTCATCTGTCCTGCCTCGGTGACCTGCTCTGCTACTTCTGTAGCCTGTAAAAGTGTGAAATTCATAGTTTTGTTTATTTAAGTTTATAATCTCTTGCGTTAATCGTAGTTATCCACATTATCCTCCTGCGGAGGGGCGTCAAAGCCATTGACCATAGACTCCATAGCCTCGTTATCCTGCGCGCTCATACCCAAAGATGCTGCCGCCTGCTGCTGCGCCTCCTTACGACGACGGCGCGAGAAGCGGTTTGTGAGGCGGTTTTTCAGATCCTTAGCGTTATCAAAGTCCTCCTTGAAGTAGATACCCAGACCCGTCTCCTGCAGGCCCTGGTTCTCGTCAAAGCGGTCAATAGTATGCGTAAAGCCCTTGAGGCGGAGCGTGCCCGCATTATCTATCAGCCAGGTGACATACGCCTCGCCCGTAAATGACGACGAAGCATTGACAACCTGCGACTTATCGCCCAGATAGTTACCCTCAACCTCCACAAGCAGCCTATTGCCCATAAAGCCCTGCGAGAAGCCGAAGTCCACCTCGTCGCTCATCATCTGGTCGGTCTTCGGGCGGTAGCGCAACACGATATTGAAGCTCTCGGACGAGAGCCAGTTGCTCAGCTGGTTCGAGAGCAGCTCAAAGCCCGTAACTGCCGCCGAGGAGACACCAAACGAGGATGCCTCGGTAGAGTTCTCCGACAGGAAGGAGTTTGCAAGCAGCAGGTAGAGGAACTGCTGCGAGCGACGCTCCGGCGTACTGAGCACATTGGCGATAACCGCCTGCATGCTGGCATCGGCACTCGGCACCTGCACATCAAAGCCTACGGTAGGCTTGGTGAGGCGGTCGGTGAGGTTGATGATACAGTTCACCGGCACTGCACGAGTAGGTATGGTGCTATCCATATACCCCTCCAACAGCGGCTGGAGCGAGGTTTTTATCTTATAGACGGCGGCAATGTTGAGCAGCGCGTCAAGAGGTTCGCCCGTCCACTGTATAGTAGAGCCCTTCTCTATAACGAACTTCTTGTTGATAATATTTTGCAGCGTGAACAGGTAACTACCCTCGTCAATGGTATAGAGACCGTACATCTCAAAGATGTCGGCACTCGGATTGATGCGCAGGTTGAGCAGTCCATTTCCCGTGCCCTTGATAATATCGCCCACCGTAGGGTCAATAACCAGCTGTGCCTCGGCATTATCACGCACATCTAGCGACATATTTATATCCATACCGCCACCCGATGCGGTACGCTGCTTCTGTCGGCGCTCAAACATCAACTTCTTGCGTACCAAGTAGTTAGTAGTATCAACAGCCGACGGCTTTGCAAAGGTTACAAAGTCGGCATAGGAGATATTACTCTTATCGGTCAGCGGCATAAAGAACTTGGAGTTATCGCCCGTCGTGGCTGTAATATCCATCTTCACACCCGCCTTATCGCCCTCAACAAGCACATCGCCCGAGGCGAAGATTGTGCCGTAGAACATATCGTTATCGCGCTTGGTTGTCCCCAGCACCTGCATATCGTTGAACTGCGCACGCACAGAGTACTCAATATTTGAGAGGTGGTCAAGGCTCAGGTCCATGCTGAGCTGTCCGCTGCGGTTATTCTTGTCGTATATCGGCGCATTGCGGAGGTAGAACTTATTGTCCTTAACCGTTATGTGAGCCTTCGGAGCGGTGTATGTACACTTGGTATAGTCCAGCGTGGTGCGCATATCGGAGACCTCAATCTCGCCATTCAGACTCGCATCGCGCCGCTCGCCCGTAAGGGTCAAATCTACCTTAGCCTTTCCGCCCGTATCGGTTATAACTCCCTGAAGCAGAGGGTCTAAGAGCGACACATCCAGCTCCTCTACCAATATCTGCGCAAAGTAGCGCGACTGCGACGGGAAGAGGTAACCGCGTGCCACCTCAATACCATCCTCGGCAGTCTCTACCGAGAGCCTTGCGCGCGAGCGACCGAAGTCCCAGCGCGAGGAGAGCTTCAAGTCGGGCACCGCCAACGAATTGACATATATAGAGTCTAAATCTACATTTGCATCTATGCGGGTATCCTTCAGCGCCGAGCGGACAGTCACATAACCATTCGTGCGACCCTCTACGCGGTAGCCTATACGCTCGGCAAACTGCGCAAATGGAGCGAGGGAGAAGTTCTTGAGGTAGAGGTGCAGCGAGTCTGTCTTAGAGCGCGAAGCAACACCATCTACAACCAAATCCTGACCCTCCTTGGCGTTGTATATTCGCAGGTCGCTCACATCTATGCGCGAGGAGTCCATCTCTATGCCCGCCGAGGATATTCGCCACACATTATCGGTCTTGCCGATGCGCGACGGAAGCACATCCAACCGCACATGGCGCATACCATTGCGACGCGAGATAAGGGCCTTAGCCGCCAGCTGACCCTGCACATCGCGCAGGGTATCGGCAAACTCGCCATAGAGGTCAAGGGTGTTATCCTTAGCGCCACCATGCAGGCTGAAGTCCGACAGTCGCATAGCTCCCGCCCAGAGCTCCGACGAGCCGAGGTTGAGCACCAGCGAGTCGCCACTATTGGTCGCATCTATCTGCACATTGGAGACAAGGTATGGGTAGCGCTCAATACACTCCGACTTGCCACGCATCACAAACTTATTGGCGCCAGGGTCCATATATACCTTCACCGAGCTATTTGGAGCCACATCTACCCCATCGGCAAAGCAGCTGAGCAGCGGAGCTATATCCTTCGCCGTAACAGATAGCAGGGCGACATTATCCTTGATAACCTCCTCCTTGCGCTCAATCTTATCCAGCGTACTCTGGTCGTAGAGCTGCGGCAGGTAGCGCGAGAGGAGCGTAGAGACATAGTACACCACATCCTTATATGGGCAACGACTCTCAAAGAGTGCATCGGCAAAGTCGGACGAGAGGGTTATCTGGCGAGTATCCTCCGTGCTCTCCATAACCAGCTCCACAAGGTCGGAGGTGAGGGTCTTGTCGTTGTACTCATACTGCGCATCGGCAATATCTAATCGGCCATCCATCTGGTCTATAGTCGCACCCTGAGCATCCAACGAGACGGACGCCGAGAGCACCGACACGCTATCGCGGCGGTTTATCTTCAGCGCCGCAAGATCTGCCCTATCCACCTGAGCCACAGCACTATATACAGGTGTGCCGTCATCCATCGCCGACATAGCCGCACGAACTGACGCCTGCAGGTTGCTATCCCCGCTGGCGATATTGAGCATAGTCATCTGGTCGTTATGCGCACCATCAAAGGCGATATCCGAGTAGTTGTAGTCGTTAAAGAGCAGAGAGGAGATTCTACCACTAACATCCGCCTCGGTGTTCTCGCCCAGCGCTGCGCGACCCTTGACCGTGAAGCTGGTAGATATTGGCGACTTCTGCGCCAGCAGCTTGGAGACATTGAGTTGCTCCGCCGTAAGGTCGGCAACCACTATCTGCGCATCCTCCTCCGGGCGCATAGTACACCTTGCCGAGAGCGTTCCGCCACTGCCTACACCCACCTGCGCTGCAGCGTCAAACGAGGAGAGGCGACCCACGAATGAGCCCTTGATGTTAAGTCTATCTGTACGCTCTATATAAGGCGTAATCTTCTCTGGCACAGAGAGATGGGCGATATTATCCAGCAGACGCACAAACTCCGCCGTGGTGACATCCACATTTTGCACCTGCACATCAAATCGCGTACGAGGCACATCCACCAGACCCTTGATGGTAGCCTTGGCGCGGATAGTTCCGCCATCCTCAAGGCGCAGACGGTCTATGCGGCCGTTGAAGTTCGCCACCGTGCCGTGCATAGATGCCGTAACATCCGACACGGATGTATCCCAGCGCAGCAGCGTAGGGGCAAAGTAGCCGACAATATCGCTTGTGATGTAGCTATTCTCAACATCTATATCCAACCTCACACGGCGGATAAAGTCGCGGTAGTCCTCCCAGCCATTACCCGTAAGGGTCAGCTGCGGGATATTTATCTGAGTACCCTCCGCCATCAGCGACGCCTCCGACACAGAGATTACTCCCCTATCTACCGAGTATGTTGCCGCCATATCCTCCAGCACAAATCCGCTGCGCTCGGTAAATCTTATGCGCGTAACATCGCCACCCACCGCCGCACCGTCCACATAGAAGTTGTCCATGTGGGCGCAGATGCTATCCAGCTGCATATTGGCATAGTCCACACCGAAGTCGCCCTTACTCTCGGCAAGGCGCGTGAGGGTAAAGCGTCCGCGCTCCAGGTCGGTTGAACCGATGAAGAGCTTAAATGGCTTCTTATTCTTCTTGTTCGGATTTGAGAGCTTGTCGGTAATCTCCTTGACATTCATCGGACCGCGCTCGGTCTCGCGCAGGTTGAAGATTACATCCTCCGCCTTCGCCGAGGTGATTGTAAACTGCTCCGTAATGCCCGACAGAGGACCTATCTGCGCCATCACCGAGCCCGCATAGAGCAGCGTGTCGCCATCCAAATCCTCCACATAGAAGCCACGCACCTTGATGCGGTTGAGCATTCCGAAGGTTATGTGGTCAATAGATACCTTGGCATCTAACTTCTCCGATGCAAAGTCCGTAGCCCACCTCACCGCACGATTCTGCATGCTCGGCATCGAGAGCAGCATCGTAACGGCGACGGGAGATAATATCAACAATAAAATCACTGCTGATAGAATCTTTGTAAATATTTTCGTAACTTTGCCCACTGAATTTGGTTAAGGTCTGTCTTGTGCGTTAAGTTATATTTTATAACTTACAAAGATAGTACTATTTTTTGAAAAATCATTGCAAATTTTGCAAAAATGGATGACATTATCATTTTGGGCATAGAGTCCTCGTGCGACGACACCTCTGCAGCGGTGCTGCGCAACACAACACTACTCTCCAGTGTTATCGCCTCGCAGGCGGTGCACGAGAAGTATGGCGGCGTAATTCCTGAGCTGGCAAGCCGAGCGCATCAGCAGAATATCGTCCCTGTGGTAGATACCGCCCTCAAGGATGCGGGGCTGACGATAGACAAGGTGGATGCCATAGCCTTCACGCGCGGTCCGGGTCTGCTGGGCTCGCTGATGGTCGGCACCTCGTTTGCCAAGGGGCTCTCCATTGCGAATAACATCCCGATGGTGGAGGTAAACCACCTGCACGGACATATCCTCTCCCACTTTGTGGACCTACCAGATAGGGAGCTGCCACACCCTGACTATCCGTTCCTCTGCCTGCTCGTCAGCGGCGGACATACGCAGATTGTCAAGGTAGACGCACCCGACAAGATGGCCATCGTCGGCACTACCATTGACGATGCGGCGGGTGAGGCGCTGGATAAGTGCGCCAAGGTTATGGGTCTGCCATACCCTGGTGGCCCTGTGATTGATAGGTTGGCTAAGGAGGGCAACAAGGAGGCCTTTAAGTTCGCAAAGCCTCGCGTGGCGGAGTTGGACTACTCCTTCTCGGGCCTTAAGACCTCGTTCCTCTACACCCTGCGCGATGCTGTGGCGGAGAACCCCGACTTTATTGAGCAGAACAAGGCTGACCTCTGCGCTTCGCTGCTCCATACGGTCGTAGATATACTCGTAGATAAGCTCATCAAGGCTTCTAAGCAATTCGGCATCAAGGATATAGCACTCGGCGGTGGCGTATCGGCAAACTCAGCCCTCCGCGCCCGCATTGAGAGCGAGGGCAAGAAGCGCCAGTGGCGCACCTTCCTGCCAGAGTTGAAGTTTACCACAGACAACGCTGCAATGATTGCCGTTGCGGGCTACTACCGCTACCTCCGCGGCGAACTCTCAACCCTTGACGCCGCCCCAATCGCCCGCTATGAGGAGATGATATAATCGCGTCGCGATTATATCATCTCGGCCATTAGCCGTTAGCCATTAGCTGTTGGCTCGCCTACGGCGACCCTTCCTCCTCGCGGCTCGGCATAGCCTGCAAGCAGTCTCTGCTCTCTGTTTGGCGTCAGTTGCGGTGCATCGTGAAAAATATCAGGCTCGGATAGTACTAAAAGCATACAGCCGAGCCTGATATTTGAGGGATGTGCCGCAAATGCGCCGCTATCACGGCAAAATCCAAGTTTCGCCGGAGTTCAAAAGGTCATCCATACACTTAATCGGCGAAGCCTCCTTAACAGACTCAACCTGCTTCTCCACCTCGGTATCGTAGTTTGGCTGCGATACAGAGCGGATAATGCCGAGGGCAACGGGGTACTCGGGGTACTTCATAGAGGCGAGCATATAGTGCAGGGTGGTATCCTCGGTATGGGCATCGTGGGTGAGGATATGGTCAAGGGTATAGCCATCCTCGCCGACGGTTACCACCTTGAGCTTCAGCCCCTCAAGCACCAGACCCTTATCCCTATTTGCGCCGAAGAGCATCTTCTCGCCGTGGCGCAGGGTGATGGTATGCTCGGCACGCGTAGCCTTATCGGCAGCGAAGGATGCGTGGGTTTTGTTGTTGAAAATCATACAATTAACCAGCGCCTCAACGACCGAAGTGCCGCGATGTTTTGCCGCCTCAACAAGCAGCTCCTTAGTAAGCATAACCTCTGCATCAACGGTGCGGGCAAAGAATGTACCCTTTGCGCCGATAGCCAGCTCGCCAGGGTTGAACGGGTGCTCAACAGTGCCATAAGGCGAGGTCTTTGTCACCGTGCCGAGCTTAGTGGTTGGCGAGTACTGACCCTTGGTAAGGCCGTAAATCTCGTTATTGAAGAGGATAATATTCAGGTCCACATTTCGGCGCAGGGCGTGGATGAAGTGGTTACCGCCGATAGCAAGGCTATCACCATCGCCCGTACATACCCACACCGACAGGTCGGGGTTTGCAACCTTCACGCCCGTAGCGACCGCTGCCGCACGACCGTGGATAGTGTGGAAGCCGAAGGTGCGCATATAGTAGATAAAGCGCGACGAACAACCGATACCCGACACAAAGACAAACTTCTCGTGTGGCTTATCAAGCGCATCGGCAACCTCTGGAAGCGCTCGCTGAACAGCATTGAGCACCGCGTGGTCGCCACATCCTGCGCACCACTTAACCTGCTGGTCAGACTTAAAACTATCTGGTGTATACTTATACTCTGCCATAATTTAGTTCAATTTTTCATTAAACACCTCAATCAGTTCGGCAACCGTAAATGGCTGACCCTCAACCTTATTGCACTGCTCAAAACGATACTGCGGGAATAGACCCTGAAGGTAGGCGGCAGCCTGACCCTCGTTCAGCTCGCAGACCACAATGCGCCTGAAAGCGCCGAAAATCTCCGAGATATTCGCCGGCAGCGGGTTGATATAGTTCAGGTGGCAGTGGCTCACGCTCTTACCCTGCTCGCGCAGTGCCGCAACGGCAGAGGCAAGATGTCCGCGTGTGCCGCCCCAGCCGACAACAAGCAGCTCGCCGCTGCTATCACCATCAACGCTCTGCTGTGGAACATCGGCAACAACGGCAGCAACCTTAGCTGCGCGGGTGGTGACCATCTGCTGGTGGTTTGCAGGGTCGTAGGAGATATTTCCCGTAGCAAAGTGCTTCTCCAGACCGCCTATGCGGTGCTCCAGACCCGCCGTGCCAGGGAATGCCCAGCTGCGAACATTGCGCTCGTCGCGCTTGTAAGGCATAAAGTCGCCCTCCGAAGCTACTGCAATAGGAGGCGTGATGGTCGGCATATCAGCCATAGCAGGTATTGCCCACGCCTCGGAGGAGTTGGCGATAAAGCCATCGGTGAGCAGCACTACGGGGGTCATGTGCTCCATAGCTATCTTTGACGCCACAAAGGCGTAGTGGAAGCAGTCGCTTGGCGAGGAGGCTGCGATAACCGGCACTGGGCACTCGCCATTTCTACCATAGAGCGCCTGCAGCAGGTCGCTCTGCTCGGTCTTTGTCGGCAGACCCGTAGATGGACCTCCGCGCTGAACATCCACAACAACCAGCGGCAGCTCTGCCATAACGGCAAGACCCAACGCCTCGCTCTTGAGCGACAAGCCCGGACCTGAGGTGGTCGTTACGGCGAAGTTTCCAGCATACGCAGCACCTATAGCTGTGCAGATGCCCGCAATCTCATCCTCCGCCTGTACAGTTTTGACGCCCAACGACTTATGCTTGGCAAGTTCCTCAAGGATTACCGTTGCAGGGGTGATTGGGTAGGAGCCACAGAATAGCGGGCGACCACTCTTATCCGACGCCGCGATAAATCCCCACGCCGTTGCCACATTGCCGTTTATTGTGCGATACTTACCCTTCGGCAGTCCCGCAGGCTCTACGGCATAGGCGTTGTGCTCCAGATGGTTGTTGGCAGCATAGTTGTAGCCCGCCTCAATGACGAGGTTGTTCGCCTCGGCTACTGCTGGTGCCTTGCGACCAAACTTGGCGTTGATATAGTCGTGTGCGTGCGCCGTCGTACGATTTGTGATATAGAGACAGATGCCGAGGGCAAACATATTCTTACACTTGCTCTTCGCCTTCATATCCAGCGCGCTGTCGGAGAGTGCCTCGCGGGCCATTGTCGTGATGCGCGCAATGATAACATTGCGACCGCCTAAGTTCAGCTCCGCAATAGGGTCATCTGTCGCAAAACTCGCTTTTGCGATATTGTCAGCCGTAAGCGAATCGCCATCTACGATAATGGTCGCATCGCTCTTCAGAAAGCGCGCATTAGCCTTGAGTGCAGCGGGGTTCATCGCCACCAGCACATCGCACTTATCGCCCGGATTGTTCACCGTAGCCGAGCCGTAATGCACCTGAAAGCCAGACACGCCCGCCACCGTACCCTGCGGAGCGCGAATCTCGGCTGGATAGTCTGGAAATGTAGAGATGGCATTGCCCGCAAGGGCCAATGTCTCCGAAAAGAGAGTTCCCGTAAGCTGCATACCGTCGCCCGAATCGCCCGAAAAGCGAATGACAACATCCTTCAGCAACGCTGTTTGCTGTTCCATTCTATTTATCTGATTTTAAGTTACTTACTGAGGTATAAAGATGTATGTAATTGTACCTTCCTGTTTATTAGGTGCTGAATCATTATGGTCAAAGCGCGAGCCCTTGGCGGCGGAGATAGCGGTCTGGCGCATACACTCGTCGCCACCCGACTCCACATAGGCGTAGAGCACCTTACCCATACGGTCCACACCCACCTTGACAATAACCTCACCACCGCCCTCACAGCGATAGGCGGGCTTTACAAGGTGGCGCGAGTAACGAACTGGGTCCTTGAAGGAGAAGGATACCGTAACGCTGCCCTTGGCCCTCTTGTCCGTCGTTTTATCCTCGCTACTACTGCTATTATCGCTCTCGTCACTGCGCTCCCCCGCCCGCTTAGCATCGCTCAGACCACGCTCATACGCCTCGCGGTTGGCACGCATACGCGCCTCCACAGCCTCGGCATCCTCATTGAGCGCAGAGGTGTTTGTACCGCGGTCGTCGGCGAGGTTTTCGTTCAGGGCATTCTCATTGGAGGAGGTGTTGCGAATCTTGCTCCAGTCTATATTTTGATTGGCACGACGCACCTCTTCTGCCAGGCGGTCGCGCTCCTTCTCAAGCATCTCAAGGTCCTGAAGGTCAATATACATACCCTGCTGCGAGACCTTGCGCCCGATGACAATCTTGGAGGCGAAGAAGCCGATACCGAGCAGCAAGTAGGCGATAATCATCACGCACAACCCCACGCGGTGCTCGTACGCCCAGCTGCCGACATCCTGACTGCGATTATCAAAGGGCAACTTAAGGCGTTCTCGGCGGGGACGACGAGGAGGTACTGCGCCCTGCGGCGCTGTTGTATTTGTCGCTTTTTTGCTATCTTGCGTGCTATCCATCAGCTGCTTTTTCGGTTTTGTTTCCACAAAAGTAGTAGATTTTCCGAAAAATTACTATATTTGTACCCATAAATATTTTCAAAAATAGGATTACAAGTTATTTCAAAAAGAGATATTATGACAAATTTATCTACAAAACAGCAGACTCTTGCTGCACCTCTAACCTTTTCGGGCAAGGGACTGCACACTGGTGTTCAGGTCACTATGACCGTAAACCCAGCACCAGAGGACCACGGTATCGTATTTCGTCGCGTAGACCTTGAGGGTCAGCCATCTATTCCTGCTCTGTGTGAGTATGTTACCGACACTTCGCGTGGTACGACTATTGAGATTAACGGCGTGCGCATCAGCACCATTGAGCATATTATGTCAGCACTCTGGACTATGGGTTGCGACAACGCGCTGATTGACATTGACAACACCGAGACCCCAATTATGGATGGTTCTGCCAAGGCTTATGCCGAGGGTATTGCCCGCGTGGGTCTTGTGGAGCAGGATGCCGAGCGCAAGTACTACGAGGTGCGCGAGAAGCAGGTCTACACCATTCCTGAGAAGGGTGTGGCTATCGTCCTCTACCCAGACGAGGAGTTCTCAGTATCTGTGCATGTGGACTACAACTCGAAGGTTGTGGGCAACCAGTACGCAGTGCTTATGCCAGAGGACGACTACGCAGGTAAAATCGCCCCTTGCCGTACATTCGTATTCCTGCACGAGCTGGAGCCACTGCTCAATGCAAACCTTATCAAGGGTGGCGATCTGGACAACGCTATCGTAGTTGTTGAGAATCCTGTCTCTGACGAGCAGCTGGCACACCTGAAGAAGATATTTAATAAGGAGGATATTCGCGTTACGGGCGGCTACTTGAACAACCTTGAGCTGCGCGCAAACAACGAGCTAGCACGCCACAAGCTCCTTGACATCCTGGGCGACTTCGCACTGCTGGGCATCCGCATCAAGGGTCGTGTGTGGGCTACCCGTCCTGGTCACTTCGCCAACACCGAGTTTATGAAGCAGATTCGTACAACTATCCGCCGTGAGGGTGTTAAGCCACGCTTTAAGTACAACCCTCGCACCGCGCCAGTGTACGATATCAACGAGATTCGCCAGATGCTGCCACACCGCTATCCATTCCTGCTGGTAGACCGCATCTTCCATATTGACGGCACATCTATCGGCGGTATTAAGAATGTTACAGCCAACGAGCCATTCTTCCAAGGCCACTTCCCTGAGGAGCCAGTTATGCCGGGCGTACTTATCGTAGAGGCTATGGCTCAGTGCGGTGGTCTGCTGGTACTTAGCGGCATGGAGGAGAAGGGCGACTACTCAACCTACTTCCTGCGCATAGACAATGTCCGCTTCAAGAAGATGGTCACCCCGGGCGACACCCTGCAGTTTGAGTGCGAGCTGGCAGGTCCGGTGCGCCGCGGTATTGCGACTATGAACTGTAAGGCCTTCGTGGGCGGCACGCTGGCTTGCGAGGCTGAGCTGATGGCGCAGATTGTAAAGAATAAGTAATCAAAACTATTAACCGAACTTATACCTAAACTATGATTAGTCCACTTGCTTATGTGCACCCAGATGCACAGATTGGAAACAATGTAACCGTAGAGCCATTTGCATATATCGCTGGCGATGTAGTTATCGGCGACGACTGCTGGATTGGTCCTGGCGCAGTTATTCACGATGGCGCACGCATCGGCAAGCGCTGCAAGATTCACACCGCAGCATCCGTATCTTGCCTTCCTCAGGACCTTAAGTTCCGTGGCGAGAAGACCACTGCCGAGATTGGCGACGACAATGATATCCGCGAGTATGTAACCATCAGCCGCGGCACCGCTTCACGCGGCAAGACCGTTATCGGCAATGGTAACCTGCTTATGGCCTATGTACATGTGGCTCACGACGATGTTATCGGTAGCCACTGCGTTGTTGCAAACCGTTGCTCATTTGCCGGCGAGGTAGAGGTTGGCGACTGGGTAGTTATCGGCGGCCACTGCGCAATCCACCAGTGGGTGAAGATTGGCGACCATGTGATGCTCCAGGGCGGTACACTGCTCACTAAGGATGTTCCTCCATATATCACCGTGCGCAGCGACACCTCAAGCTACGCGGGCCTCAACCGCATCGGTCTGCAGCGCCGCGGCTTTACCGAGGAGCAGCTTGATAACCTCAATAAGACCTGCCGCATCCTGTTCCAGAGCGGTATGAACTACCTCAACGCCTGCGCCGAGGCAGAGGCTCAGGTCCCACAATCCGCCGAGCGCGACGCTCTAATCGAGTTCATCCGCTCCTCCGAGCGCGGCGTCATCAAGCCTTACACCTCAAAGTAAGAGTCCCGATTATAGGGGTTTACACTACTGCAAGCCCCTATTTTTTTACTATTTAGACAAAATTTTTAATATTTTTTATTAACTTTGTGGCATAATTGCAACGATTTAGGTTATGCTTAATGTAGTATTATTCGGTGCTCCGGGTTGTGGCAAAGGTACTCAGTCCGAGCTTTTAGAGAAAAAATTTGGTCTCTCACATATCTCTACGGGCGAAATTATCCGCTCGCACATCAAATCACAGACAGAGCTGGGACTGCAGATGCAGGAGTATATCAGCCGTGGCGAGCTTGCCCCTGATAGCGTTGTTATCGGCATGGTGGAGAACTATCTGAACGAGAACAAGGGCATCAAGGGTACAATCTTTGACGGCTTCCCTCGCACAACAGCTCAGGCAGAGGCTTTTGACGCTATGCTTACGAAGATGGGCGACAGCGTGGACATTATGATTTACATGGATGTTCCTGAGGAGGAGCTTGTTAAGCGCATCCTCCTGCGTGGTAAGGACTCTGGTCGCGCCGATGACGCCTCGGAGGATGTTATCCGCAACCGCATTGAGGTCTACAACCAGCAGACGGCAATTGTTGCCGACTACTACCGCGCTCAGGGCAAGTATGTTGCCGTACCAAGCCTCGGAACTATTGACGAGGTCTTTGAGCGCATCGCCGCAGAGATTGAGAAGCTGTAGTGGTTGGCTGTTAGCTATTAGCCGTTAGCTATTAGCTTTTCAGAGGTGTCGCTAAAGCGACGAGTGTTGATTTCTGGCTATTGAGCGGTAAAACAGAGAGTAAATTAGGCTATCCGAGTTGGATAGCCTATTTCTTTGGAAGTCAGATTTTTCGTTAGCGGAAGCAGATATGCCCCTTATCACGCCAAAATGCAGCGACTATCTCATCCTCTCCATATGACAGAATAGCAACTTGCCGTTCTCGTCGCGCAGGTGCATACCGTTGCCCTTGCAGTAGCGGAAGTACTTGCAGGTGGCGCACTGGTCGGTGCGCATCCAGTCGCGGTTGCGGTATGGCTGGAAGCGGTTGTTCCACACCTCCCAAAAGTCGTCGGTATAGATATTTCCCTGGTGGTAGTCAGCGCGGATGCTTGCGCAGGCAGATATTGAGCCATCGGCGAGCACCGAGCCGACGGTCACGCCCGCCTGGCAACCGAAGAATCTATCGCGCACATCACCCTCGTATGCGCCTAAGAAGCCCTCGCAACCATACTGAGCAGCTATCTTGCCCTCCTTGCGGGTGCGGATGATATACTGCATCAGGGTGTGGAGCTGCTCGCGCGAAAGTTGCAGCTGCGGGTCGGTAGCTCCGCGACCCATCGGAAAGACGGTAAAGAGTCTCCAGCGGATGCAGCCCAACGAGAGCAGGTGGTTCTTGATATCGTCTAAGTGGTCAATATTTCGCTGATTTACGCAGGTGACAACATCAAAGATAAAGTCCTCCTCCTGCGCCATCATCCGTATCGCCTCGGAGGCTGTGCGGAAGCTATTTTTATTGCCACGCATAAAGTTGTGGTCGCTCTCCAGACCATCAAGCGACACCGTTGCCGTGTGCATTCCCGCCGCAAGCAGGCGCTTAAATCGCTCGCGGGTCATCGCCAGTCCATTGGTCACCATTCCCCACGGAAAGCCGCGGTCGTATATCGCACGCCCGCACTGCTCAAGGTCGGCACGCATCAACGGCTCGCCGCCAGTGATGATTACAAAGACCTTGTGCGGGTCGGTATGTGCCGCAACATTGTCCAACACGCCGAGAAAGTCCTTCAGGGGCATATCCCTCTGCGTTGCCACCGTTTTGCAGTCGCTGCCGCAGTGGCGACAGTTGAGGTTGCAGCGCAGGGTGCACTCCCAAAAAAGCTGGCGCAAAGGGTGGCTCTTGACTGTATCGGCCTCCAACTTGCGCCATATCTCAAGCGCCAAACGACGCCTTAATCCAAGTTTATCAATATCCATCGCTACTCCAAACGCTCATTGCTGTTTACACTCTCGCTCGGTGTCTGCTCCACATTCTCGTCATACTCCACCGCGGGAGCGCCATACTCCACCGCACCCCAAGGCTCACAACTGACAAAGGCAAAACCCAGCAGAGCCAATAGAAGATACCACAACTTTCTCATACCTACTTCTTCTCAAGTTTTACATCAGCAGTGACCTCGTATACGCCCTCATACCAACCATCGCCCTCTGCGACTTTGGTCTGCGGAAGTTTATCTGCATCAAGCTCAACTGTCTGAAAATCACCACCATTCGCCTCGCCGTCTGTGTCGGTAAAGGTTATAGAGTCTAAGCCGATAGTACTCCTGATTTGGTCGGTTGCAAATGTTCCATCCTCGGCGGTTACTACCTCCAACTGCGGCTCACCACCATAAAACTTCGGACTTACGACAATGCCCTTAATAGCATTACCCTCGGCATCTGTCACCTTGCCCTTGATGGTATAGTCCGCCGTGGGCGTACCATACATATCCATCGGCATACAGCCGCAGGAGGTAAAGCCCAGCGCACCGAGTAGCATGTACATCAATCGCTGCATAGGCTACTTCTTCTCAAGTTTAACATCGGCACTAATCTCGTATCCACCCTGGTTCCACGCGCCGTCGCCATCGCTAACCTTGCTCTGTGGCAGAGTCTGGACATCAAGCTCGGTAGTCTGGAAATCGCCACCATTAGCCTCGCCGTCAATGTCTGCAAAAATCAGCTTCACACCACCCAGCGACCCCGTGCTGACGGTATTGGTTACAAAAGTGCCATCCTCCACAGTCGTTGCACTGAATGGCTTGTAGCTATTAGTTGAGCTTACGACAATGCCCTTAATAGGCGCCCCTGCGCTATCGGTAACCTTACCCTTGACGGTGTAGTTTGACACAGGCGTACCGTACATCAGCATCTGCTCGCCATTATCCTTCCCATCGCCCGCCTTTTCGCAAGCCGAGAAACCCAAAAGTCCGAGAAGGAAAAATAGAAACTGCTTCATAATTAGCTCGTTATTAGACATTAACCCATCACAAAGTTAATAAACATTTTTTACAAATGCAATACTATGCAAAAAATTTACTACCTTTGGGCATTAAACATAGGTATTAAACAGGCAATAATTATAGGTATGGCGAAGATTAAGGGTAGAACTGAGATTGCAGAGTTGGGCGAGTTTGGGCTTATAGATATGCTCACAGAGCCATTTAAGGCTTCTCGCAAGACGACGATAAAGGGTGTGGGCGACGATGCGGCGGTAATTGAGGCGTCAAAGAGCACCGCGATGGTTGTAACCACAGACCTTATGGTCGAGGGCATAGACTTTGACCTCACATATTTCCCGCCTAAGCACTTGGGCTACAAGGCTGTAACTAAGGGTATTAGCGACATTGTTGCGATGAATGCCCTGCCCGAGCAGGTGACAATATCGCTTGCTATATCGTCAAAGATTTCGGTAGAGTTCCTCAAGGATTTCTACGCCGGCGTAGAGTTTGCCTGCCGCGAGGCGGAGGTAGACCTTGTGGGTGGCGATACAAGCGCCTCAGTTACGGGTCTTACCATCTCAATCACCGCTGTAGGTCGCGCGAAGAAGGAGAAGATTGTCTACCGTAGTGGTGCGAAGGTGAACGACCTTATCTGCATCACCGGCTCTCTCGGCGCCCCATATCTCGGACTCAAGCTCCTGCAGCGCGAGAGTCGTGTGTTGGAAGGTGTTGTGGGCGAAAAGCCTCAGTTTGAGGGCTTTGAGTATCTGCTGGAGCGTTACCTCAAGCCACGCGCACGCTACGACATTGTCCGCAGCTTGGCTGCCGAGGGCGTTGTGCCAACGGCGATGATAGACCTAAGCGACGGACTGGCATCCGACCTTATGCAGATATGCCGCTCCTCACTCTGCGGCGCACGCATATACCTTGAGCGTATGCCTATAGCCCGCCAATGCTCCGCGCTGGGCGAGCAGATGCACATAGACCCCGTAACGGCCGCCCTCAATGGTGGCGAGGACTACGAGCTGCTCTTCACCCTACCCCTTGAGGCACGCGAGAAGGTGGCTGTCCTCGGCTGTATAGATATTATCGGACACATCACCGAGCCACAGACGGGCTGCTTCCTCGTAACGCCAGATGGTGGCGAGATAGAGCTCCGTGCACAGGGCTTTGTAAAGAAGAGCGAGTAGCATGAGGCGGTTTCTGACCATACTACTCTGCGCCCTTATCTGCCACAGCACCATAGCGTCAAACAACGGCGAGGGGACGCTCACGCAGCATAAATATAGGTACAAGGGCATAGAGTACGACTACTTCCTCTACATCCCCAAAAATCTGCCCGAGAACGCCCCGCTGGTGATGGTATTCCACGGCTACGGTTCGCGCAACATACCCTCGGTAGGTTACGGCTTCCACCCCGTGGCAGATGCCAACGGCTTTGCTGTCTGCTACCCCCGAGGTCCCAAGGACTACAAGGGCAAGCACTACTGGAGCGTGGGCTACGAGTTTCATATCAATAACAATAACGAGCGCGACGATGTCGGCTTTGCCGTGTCGCTGGTAAAGCACCTGCAGCGCCAGCACCACCTCTCCAAGCACAATGTATTCGCAACAGGCCACTCCAATGGTGGTGCGATGAGCTACCTGCTCGCCTACCGTGCGCCTAAAACCTTCGCTGCCGTAGCTCCCGTGTCAGGGCATGTGATGCAGTGCGTCTACAAAACCCACAAACCTAAGCGCCCCGTGCCACTGATGGAGGTGCACGGCACCGACGACCCTCTATCCCGCTGGAATGGCGACCCCTACAACAAAGATAAGTGGGGCGCAGATATAGCCATACCCCGCGCCGTAGGCATCTGGGTGGCAGAAAATAGATGCACACACGAGCAGACCGACACCCTGCCACAACTGCACAATAAGGTCATCGCCCATAGATATGTTGGCGGCATAAACGGCAACCAAGTGTGGCTCTACGAAGTGGTCGGCGGCGTACATAAATGGTCCGACGGCAGCATGAACACCCCCGCCGAAATCTGGAAATTTTTTAGCCTCTACCTGAAGTAGGCTACGCAGTACTGCCCGCTTTTTGAAAAAAGCATAGGAGTAGTATCAACCTTTCTTACTTCGTTCTTTGTGGCTGTTTTTAGTTTTTGTCGCACCATCTCTTTGCCAAATAGTCCGCACTATTAGGCTGCAGAGTTCGCACGACAAAATTCTAAAAACACCTCACAAATAACATCGCAAGAAAGATTAACACCACTCCTCCCAAAAACTTTCGGCAAACCGACGCTGCGGAGCGAGAGCAGAGACTGCTTGCAGGTTATGCCGAGCCGCGAGGAGGAAGGGTCGTCGTAGACGAGCCAATGGCTAATAGCCATTCTACTCTATATCTATTCTGGAAACTTCATCTACACCGTCAATAGCTGCGATAGAGGCGATAGCCTTCTCCAGCTCGCCGAGGGAGTGGATGGCGAAGTCGATAGTGCAGACGCCGATATGGTCTACGGTCTCGGTAGCGATGCCGCTCATAGAGAGGTGTAGCTGCTCGGTGATGCAGTAGATAAGGTCGGAGAGCAGGTGGTAGCGGTCTATACCGCGGATGCGGATGCGGACAGGATAGAGCATATCCTCGCGCTCGTCAAAGGTCGTGAGGTTATTGACGATAGAGTCGCCCTGCTCCGAGGCGAGCTTGATAGCCGCAGCGCAACCGCGCTTATGGAGCGTAATAGCCCCATCCTCACCGCGGAAGCCGACAACCTCGTCGCCCGGCAGTGGGTGGCAGTGCTCGCAGCGCAGGTACTCCAACTTAGGCTGTGCAGCGAAGAAGGAGTGCAGTGCCTTCTTAGCCTTGAAGGTTTTAACAACGCTAAGCCAGTCTCGCTGCGGGATGATAGAGCGGTCGGTAGCAATCTCAACGCAGTCGCCACGGTGCAGCTGGCTCTTGACCGAGCAGAGGCGACCGTTGATGCGGGCATAGTGGGCGTAGCGACCGATATCGCTATGAATCTCAAAGGCAAAGTCCAGCGCCGTAGCGTTCTTCGGGAGGATAACTCCCTGACCCTTAGGGGTAAAGACCATAATATCATCGTTATAGAACGACGAGGTTACGCCCTCCATAAACTGCACGCCTCCAGCCGATGTATCGGCACGCAGGATAGCCTTGAGCTTCTCCAGCCACTTATAGACATTCTGCTCCGCACGCTCGGAGGCGCAGCCAAGGCGCGAGTTGCGGACCATTCGCTCCGAGGAGATATGTATCTCCTCCCACACGCCCTGCTCGCGCAGCAGCTTGACATGGAACGACTGGTAGCCATTCTCCTTAGGGGCGTTGATATAGTTTGACACACTACCCGGGCGCTCCTTGAAGTAGTCGGTCAGGGCAGCGTATATCTTGAGGGCATACTCCTTCTCGGAGTACTGCTCGCTCTGCGGATAGATTACGCGGATATAGTGGCGACCCGGCACGTGGGCAAAGTCGCAATGGTTTGCCTGCATCTTGCGCCAGATGCTATAAGGGCGGCGATAGCGCACCTCGGTACGGCACGCAAGACCCTTGTCGGCAAGTATCTGCTCCATCTTGGCAAGGAACGCCTCAATATGTGGTCGCTTGGCCTCAATATCGTTCTTTACGGTCTGCTCTAACTCAAGGTACTCGCGCGGACAACGGTAGCGAAACGAGAGGTTCTCCAGCTCGCTCTTGACATGGTATAGACCCAGACGGTTTGCCAGTGGGGCGTAGAAGTAGTCGGTCTCGCCGGCAATCTTCATCTGCTTATCCGAGCGCATACTGCTCAGCGTGCGCATATTGTGCAGTCGGTCGGCGAGCTTCACGAGCAGCGCGTGAATATCAAAGCTCACAGAGTCCAGTATCTGGCGGAAGTTATCCACCTGCTTAGAGTGCTGATACTTAGCCTTCTTCTGCTTTGTCACAGCACCCACGAGCATCGCCACATCATCGCCAAAGCGCTCGCGAATCTGCTCTATGGTGTAGTCCGTATCCTCAACAACATCGTGCAGGAAGGCCGTAATTGTAGGATTTGCCCCCAGCTCCAGCTCCTCGGCAACAATGCGCGCCACGGCAATAGGATGGATGATATAGGGCTCGCCAGTCTTGCGTTTCTGAGACGAATGTGCCTCTGCAGCAAGCAGATAGGCGCGCTCCACACGCACCATATCCTCTGTAGTCAGTCGCTGCGATATATTGCTAAACAGAGCCTGTATACTCTGCTCTATCTGCTGTGTATAGTCTGCCATATCTCTGCTCATTTATCCAAGTATAACCTTATATTCTATTGGGTAATAGTGATGGTCTGCTCCGCCGTGGTGGGTTTGTTGTCCTCTAAGGTGAAGTGGTGGCTCTTGAGGCGGTCGTTGCCCTCGGCAGAGGTTATGCCGAAGTGGGCTATAAGCTCCTGCTCCGTCCGCGGCTCCAGAATGTCGTCTACCATCGCCATTGCACGAGCTGCCCTCTCTGCCTGACGCTCCGCAATCTGAGCATCGGTGTAAGGGAGAGTCTGAGTGTGGGCAAAGGCCGCGCCATCTATCTCCATATCCGCCTCCGTCATCGCCGAAGTGATATGGTGCACCATCTCAAACTCAGAGGGGTTTGCAGATAGGTGACAATGCACCGCCGCAAGTTCATCCTCCGTCAAAGAGCCGCTATCAGCCATATACCGACAGAGCAACTCGTCTGTTACAATGTTTGACATATATTTACCTTTTATTATTGTCTATTTGCGAGGGGGCTTCGCCACTACCCTTTTACGCATCACGCGGTCGGGGTCCATCGCCATAAGTATCGGTCGTAGCTCCACATAGGCGCGACTCTTTATACAGTTCACATCCGCCTCTGTCACTACGCGCATATCTCCATTTCTAAATCTCCACGCCGTGAGCACCTTCGCCACATTGCACGAGCGACGCGCCTCGCCATCCTTGAGACACTCCAGTAGCACTATGCGCTGCTCCTCGCGGCGTAGCTTTGATATCGCCTCGCGCAGCATCACCTCGTCACTAATAGTGCCCACAACACTCTGCTCAGGCTCTACAGCTATGGCACAATGACTTATGTCGCTGTGTTGGTCGGATAGGTATCGCTTGCGCTGAGAGTTGAATAGACGGGTCGCTGTGAGCATCAGCCAGCTGAAAAACATACGCTTGAGCGCCATGGGATCCTGCTCGCCACTGCGGTTAAAGCCCTTTATCGCACGGAAATCATTCTTTACAATGAGTAGATATAGCTCGTTTATCAAGCCATCAAAGAGCTCGGCAGTGCCCTGCTTGAAGAATTGCGTTGCCACCTTTCGCAGATGATAGTTGAATGTATAGTCACGATACTTCGCCCTAAGCAGAAGATACTCCACCGCATAGCCGTCGCCCGCCTGCGCCGCCTGTATCACCTGGTCAAAGGTCATTTGCTCAAAAAGTTTGGTATCCGCTGCCATACGCACGCTCACTCTTTATTCATTTTGCTACCAGAGCCCGTGCTACCCGCGCAGTCTACCCACGCCGAAACAGCACTCCCCTGCAGTGTAGTCTCATCATAGTACAAATTTAGTCTAAAAAGTTAATTTTTCCAATATTTTCCCCGCAAAAAGGGGTACTTTTATATAATAGAGAGGGGCAAAATGGGAAAATATTGCAGAAAATCGTTGGCTTTTAGCCTTTCAGATGTATCGCCATAGGCGATGATTTATAGGTGCAGACAGCCCCACCTAATTTTGTTGTCAGAGCAAAGAGAGGTGTATTTGGCGTCAGAGTGGTGCATTTGCGCCACTATCACGCCAAAGACATTTTGTTGTCAGAATGTGCCAGGTATGGGGCATCGTGAAAAAAAATTGTCGCGGATAGTACTAGAGCGTACAGCCGCGACAATTTTTTAAGGGATGTGCCATAGATGGCACATTATCACAACAAAATTACTTGTTGTAAGCCTTCATAACAGAGATAAGGTCAAGCACCTTGTTAGAGTAACCCCACTCGTTGTCGTACCAAGAAACAACCTTTACGAAGGTGTCGGTAAGAGCGATACCAGCCTTCTTATCGAAGATAGAAGTGCGTGCGTCGCCGAGGAAGTCAGAAGATACAACATCCTCCTCAGTGTAACCGAGAACGCCTGCGAGCTCACCCTCAGAAGCAGCCTTCATAGCAGCACAGATCTCTGCGTAAGTAGCTGGCTTAGCGAGGTTTACAGTCAGGTCAACAACAGATACATCAAGAGTAGGAACGCGGAAAGCCATACCAGTGAGCTTACCGTTAAGCTCTGGAAGAACTACGCCTACAGCCTTAGCAGCACCAGTTGAAGAAGGGATGATGTTGCCAGCAGCAGCGCGGCCACCACGCCAGTCCTTAAGAGATGGACCGTCAACAGTCTTCTGAGTAGCAGTAGTAGCGTGAACGGTAGTCATCAGACCGTCTACGATACCGAAGTTGTCGTTGAGCACCTTAGCGATAGGAGCCAAGCAGTTAGTGGTGCAAGACGCGTTAGAAACGATAGTCTGACCAGCGTATGTGTTGGTATTAACACCGCAAACGAACATAGGAGTCTTATCCTTAGCAGGAGCAGACATAACTACATACTTTGCACCAGCCTTGATGTGAGCCTCAGCCTTCTCAGCAGTGAGGAACAGACCAGTAGACTCAACTACATACTCAGCCTCAACCTCGTTCCACTTCAGATCCTCTGGGTTACGCTCAGCAGTTACGCGGATAGCCTTACCGTTAACGATGAGGAGGTTCTTCTCAGCGTCGAAATCGATAGTACCCTGGAACTGACCGTGCATAGTGTCATACTTGAGCATGTAAGCCAAGTAGTCTACAGGGCAGAGGTCGTTAATACCTACTACCTCGTACTTGTCAGTCTGATTGCAAGCTGCACGGAAAACCATACGACCGATACGACCAAAGCCGTTGATACCAATTTTAATTGTTGCCATAGTTTTTTAATGAAATTATAGTTAAAAAAATGAAACTTTTCGTTATTTCACAAACATCGCCACAAAGTTACAAATATTACGCAAAACTGCAAAGTTTTTAGGCAGTTTTTTAATGGCCATTGGCGTTGGCTTTTTTCATTAACGATTATTAAAGAATATTAAGGGTTACTAATGGTCGCTTGCGCAAACGCTACGCAGTACAGAATTGCGACGCCCTTAATAACCTTTAATAGTCTTTAACTGTTGCGCTATCTGACTCCACCGTTGCCCATTCCTTGCACCGCAATTTGTTGTCAGAATGTGTTAGGTACGGTGCATCGTGAAAAATAGCAGTCGCGGATAGTACTAAATCGTACAGCCGCGACTGCTATTTAAGGGATGTGCCGTAGATGACACATTATCACAACAAATTATTTTTTGCGCGTTTTGCCATTGCCGAGGCGAATACAAAATCATTGAGTTCTGGGTTGTCGGCGTGAAGGATGTCGTCTTTGGTGCCCTCCCACCACTTGAAGCCGGTGTGGATATAGACGATTTTTTCGCCGATCTCCATAACGGAGTTCATATCGTGGGTATTGATGATAGTGGTGATGTTGTACTCGCGCGTGATGCTCTGGATGAGGTTATCAATGACGATAGATGTCTGCGGGTCAAGGCCTGAGTTAGGCTCGTCGCAGAAGAGATAGCGCGGGTTGAGCACTATAGCGCGGGCGATAGCGGCACGCTTAATCATACCTCCCGAGAGCTCGGATGGGTAGAGGTGTGGGGCGTGCGAGAGCTCCACGCGCTCAAGGCAGAACTCCACGCGCTCGCGCTTCTGAGCCTCGCTCTGGTCGGTGAACAGGTCAAGGGGCAGCTTGACATTCTCAAAGACGGTGGAGGAGTCAATGAGTGCGCCACCCTGGAATATCATACCGATATCCTTGCGGATAGCCTTACGCTCCTTGAAGCCGAGGCGGGTATAACATATATCGTCAAAGAAAATCTCTCCCGAATCAGGCTCGTGCAGACCTACTAAGGTCTTGAGCAGCACCGTTTTACCCGAGCCACTACGACCGATGATAAGGTTTGTCTTGCCGGTATCAAAGGTTACGCTAATATCGTCCAGGACGGTTCTGCCCTCAAACGACTTGAATATATTGGTACACTTAATCATCGCATCAGCTGGGTTATGATGAGGTTGGAAATCATAATCATAATAGAGCTAACAACCACCGCCGTAGTGGATGCCTTACCCACCTCAAGGGAGTTGCCCTTGGCGTAGTAGCCGTAGAAGCCCGAAATGGAGGTTATCAGGAAGGCAAAGACAGTCATCTTGACCAGCGAGTAGAATATCTCGTAGCTGTCAAAGTAGTATAGCAGACCGTCCACATAGTCGCTCGGAAGCATCACTCCCATAGCCGCCACAAGATAGCCACCACCCATGCCGACAATCATACTGAAAGCGGCAAGGAATGGGAAGAAAATCATCGTAGCAATAATCTTTGGCAGGAGCAGATACGCCGCCGAGTTCACGCCCATAATCTCCAGAGCATCAATCTGTTCGGTTATTCGCATAGTGCCGATTTCGGAGGCGATGTTACTACCCACCTTACCCGCAAGAATTATGGCTATGATGGTTGAGGAGAACTCCAAAATCATGGTCTCCTTGGTCGCATAACCAATCATCATCTGCGGAATAAACGGCGTGTCAAGGGTGATGGCCATCTGAATGGTAATCACCGCGCCGATAAACACAGAAATAATCGCTGTGAGCGGAATAGACCCCACACCCAGCTGCTCCATCTCGGCAATCACACGCCGATAGTATATGGACCACTTCTCCGGACGCGAGAAGACCTTGCCCATCAAAATACAATAACGCCCCAGTGTCTCTAAAAACTTCATAGTTTGGCTATTAGCCGTTAGCTATTTGCTATTGGCTTTTTAGTGGTATCGGCACAGCCGACAGAATTTTTTGCACTCCAACTTTATTATCAAGGGGTTGCCCCCTGCACCAATTTTATCGTCAAAAGGTGGTAGTTACAACGCTCGGCAAAATTGACCGCGATGGGCTGTACTATGGTGTACTGCCCATTGTGGGCATATTTTGTTAGAGGAGGTAAATGCCGCCTCTTCACGGTAAAATTTTATCGTCAGAGTATAGTAGCTGCGGTGCATCGTGCAATCTCACTGGATGGGACATACTCCTTGTATTTCCCATTCAGGGAGATAAGGGATGTGCCGCAGATGCTATGCTATCACGATAAAATTATTCTTCTTTGAAGGATACATACTCCCCCACATCATCATTCACTCGTGGCTCCTGCTTAGGGACATGGACGGTTACTTTACCCTCGGGGGCGTTGTGTGGAGGGGGTGTTGAGCCAGGGTCGGTGTGGAATGCACCGCGTCGCTGGGCATCGCGCAGATGGTCGTCCATCTGCTTGCGCACCTTACGCACACGAAAAGCAACCGCTATCATACCTATCAGGACGATGATGAGCGGAATGATTAGGAATAGCGCAAATACGCCCAGCACCCCCGGCGCAGCGATGGCGAGCATCACAATAAAGAGGGTTGTGAGTGGATTACGCTGAATAATATCCCATATCGCAGAAAAAATACTCTTCATAGTTTGTTTGTTGTATTACACAATACACAACGCAAAGATAGTGAAAAAATTGTAAATTTCTGTCACAAGAGTCTTTTTCGCAATAAAAGGGGGATAATTGCGGATATTTGAGGGATGTGCCGCGAATGCGCCACTATCACGATAAAACATTTTGGCGTCAGAGTGGAAAGTACGGAATTTTATCGTCAGAGTGGTGTAGTTGCGGTACATCGTGAGAAACCCCCGGATGGGTTGTACTGAGTGTACTACCCATTCGGGGATTTGAGGGATGTGCCGCGAATGCGCCACTATCACGATAAAATAATTACTCGGCAACTACTGACAGTGCTACCTCAGCCTTCACCTCGCGGTGGAGCTTAACGGTTGCCTTGTACTCGCCAACGGTCTTGATAGCCTCAACAGCGATGTTCTTCTTATCAACCTCAATGCCCTTAGCAGCAAGTGCCTCAGCAACATCAGCAGAGGTGATAGCACCGAAGATACGACCCTCCTCAGCCTTCACGGTGAAGGTGAGGTTGAGAGCCTCAAGAGTTGCAGCAAGTGCCTGAGCGTCAGCAAGAATCTTAGCATCCTTGTGAGCGCGCTGGCGGAGGTTCTCTGCGAGCACCTTCTTAGCAGAAGCTGTTGCAGCCTTAGCAAAGCCCTGTGGAATCAGGTAGTTGTTAGCATAGCCTGGACGAACAGATACGATGTCGTTAGCGTAGCCCAAGTTCTCTACATCCTTAATCAAAATAATCTCCATAGTGCCTCCTCCTTATTTCATACAATCGGTTACAAATGGCAGAATTGCGAGGTGACGCGCACGCTTAACAGCCTGAGCTACCTTCTTCTGGAACTTCTGCGAAGTACCGGTCAGACGACGAGGGAGAATCTTACCCTGCTCGTTGAGGAACTTCTTGAGGAATTCGCCATCCTTATAATCTACATACTTAATGCCGAGCTTCTTGAAACGGCAATACTTCTTCTTCTTTACATCAACCGATACTGGGTTGAGGTAACGCAGCTCACCTGCCTGGTTTACTTCCTGTGCCATAGTTTACTCCTCTGTGTTTTTGTTAGCAAGCTTAGCACGGCGACGGTCAGCATACTCCTTAGCGTACTTGTCCTGCTTGAAGGTTAAGAATCGGATAATTCGCTCGTCACGACGATACTGAGTCTCAAGAGTGTTGATCAGAGAACCCTCGCCAGTGAACTCTACCAGGAAATAGAAACCGGTGGACTTCTTCTGAATAGGATAAGCGAGCTTACGCAAGCCCCAGTTCTCCACATTCACAATAGATCCGCCGTTCTCGGTAATGATGCCCTGGAATTTGTCAGCTACCTCTGCTACCTGAGCCTCAGAGAGCACTGGAGTGACAATGAAAACGGTTTCGTAATTGTTCATAATGTTTTAATTTTTAGTTATTTGCTACAATAGCGGGGCAAAGGTACGGAAAGTTTTTTGAATATTCAAAGGTTTTGAGAAGTTTTTGCACAATTAGATTTGAATATTAGCGGTTTAGGTGGCTCAACTTTCACACAGATACCTGCTTGCACACAGATAGCCCTTGACTGAGCAAATAAATTTGCAGTCAGGGCCATCTGCGTGCCACCTCCTTTGGAGGTGTGAAAGTTGAGCGAACCGTTTTCATTATCTTAAATAATATATAGTATTGACATTCCCCCTAAATCCCCCTTTGGCAAAGGGGGACTTTGTCGTAGAAACGGTCTGACTAAATCAGACCGCCTCTACTCCGAGGTGCGCGAATATCGGGCGTCACAAGGCTACGCAGAAACGAGGGTACTATCACGGACTCCACCGCTGGCTACTCTCTGCACCCATTTTGTCGTTAGAGTGGTGCAGTCGCGGTGCATCGTGAAAAATATCAGGCTCGGATAGTACTAAAAGCGTACAGCCGAGCCTGATATTTAAGGGATGTGCCGCGAATGCGCCACTATCACGCCAAAATTACATGCCTAAAGCAGGTTTAACTACACCAAACAACAACCATGCAACGAAGAAGGTGAAGATGATGTTGAAGGTTTGAGCGCCGAGGAAGGTGTAGAGGATGTTGCGGTTCTCCTTAGAGACGATATCCTTGAGGCGGGTATCCATACCGATGCAGACGAAGGCGAGGGAGAAGAAGAAGCCCGAGAAGTTCTTTGCCATAGAGGTCTCGGCGAGCTTCTTAGCGGCGAAATCTGGGAAGATTTCGTAGCTCTGGAGCAGGCTGAAGACTGCTGAAGCGAGGACGAAGCCGAGGACGAACTTAGGGAACTTATCCCACACGATGCTAAGAGATGGACGGTGGAGCTTACCGTCACCCGCGCTCTTAGAGGAGAGGTAGAGGGCGATGAAGAATGCCACCACGCCGATAAGCACATTCTGCGTAGCCTTAACAATCATCGCAATCTTATTTGCCTCATCGCTATAGATTGCCGAAGCGGCACCTACGCCACTGGTAGTATCAACAGTACCGCCAATCCATGCGCCAGCAATCTGGTCGCCGATAGCAGGGTCGTCGGTAATGAGCGGAATAACCAGCTTTGCGAGGTAAGGCATTATATATATCATAGGTACAACGATAATAAGTACCACAGAGACGATATACGAGAGCTTCTTACCATCGGCATTGGTCACGCCCGCAGCGGTGATACAAGCCGACACGCCACAGATAGAGAGACCTGACGAGAGGGTCATACCGCTACGCTCGTCCACGCCCATCTTCTTGGAGAGGAAGAAGGCGAACATCCAGACGGTAAATACCACCACGCAGCCCTGGATAAGCGCCAGCGAGCCTGCAGCGAGGAAGTCGCGGAAGAGAATTGTTGCACCGAGGCAGACAACGCCAATCTTGATGAAGAACTCGCCCTGAATAGCTGGTTTGAGCCACTCTGGGATGTGAAAAAGGTTGCGGATGATAAGGCCGAAGATAACTGAGAAGAATACAGCCTCAAAGCCTAACTGCTTGATAAAACCCACCTTAGCGGTCAGCTGTGCCAGCATAGATACGGCAAAGACAACCACAAAGGACCAGAATAGTCCACGCAGCGGACGCGAGAGCAGCTTATTGCCCGCATAGAGAATCACAAGGGCGATAACAAAGAGCAGACCGATGTTCACCCACGACTCTACCTGCAACAAATCTGACTGAATCTTCAGCGCATCCTTAGGAAGGAATGTTGCCAAACCGGCAATGATAAGCAGAGGAATTGACAGGAATGTAACAACCCAGTCCTCCACTAAAAATTTCTTAAGTTTACTCATAGCTTTCTAATGTTAGCCTGCGGCTAATCAATATTATAGGGTTAATATTTTATTTACTTCATACGGCTAATGGCCTATAGCTAATAGCCAATGTGTTTAGAACATCGCTGTTGCCATCAGGTAGAAGCGGTTGCCATTGGTTGCACCCGCCATCTTGTTGTAGCTCTGATAGGTATACTCAGCCTGGAGGCGGATATGCTTCCAAGGGTGGTAAGAGAGTGCTGCTGAGTAGTTCATCTGGTAACCATCAACGGCCTTATTCTCGTCAAAGTAGTCAAAGCGAACACCCACGGTGCACTTGCCGAGGAACTTATAGCCCACCTGAGCGTAAGCACCCTCAGAGACAAGCTCGCCAGTCTTTCCAGCGATATACTCCGTACGAGCAAAGAGGAACTTGTTGTTGTAGTCCACGCCACCACCATAGCGCTGGTAGCCGACATACTTAGCATTGAAACCCTCTGCAAGACCCTCTACGATAGCTGGATACTTGCTCTGCAGCGATGTTACATCTGCCTCGCCCCACATATAGTAACCCGCAATCTTGAGCTTCTGCAGCGGCTGGACAGTAAAGCGAGCAGCGATATCCTTGGTCTTGTTGTTATCCTTGGCATTGATGCCCGAGCCGTTGAATACGCCAAGCTCGTAGTTGAGAATGCTGTAGCCATCCTTCTTGATGAAGCCACCATAAATCTGAGCACCGATATCACGACCTGTGGATGAAATACCCGTCATATCGCCACTGCCCAAACGCGCCAGACGCTGGATAGCCTGCGCGTAGTTGATAAACTCCAACTTCAGGGCGTTGTAGTCAGTATTCTCAATACCGAAAGGCAGCTTAAACTGACCCACCTGGACACCGAACTGATTGACTGGCTGATACTTAGCCCACAAATCTACAATCACCGGTGTGCGGCAGAAGTCCAGCTGCAGGCGGTAGCTCGCCTTAGCGCCCTTCTTGCCCTTATAGACATCGCCCTGCATAGTTACGCGGGCACGACGCAGGTGGAATGTAGAGGTAGATGTACCCGCCTCGTCCCAGTAGTAGTCGTAACCTGCCTGGATATAACCAGAGAACTTAAATGCCGGCTTGAGTTTATCCCATACAGTTGCGCGCTTCTCAAGCTGAGCCACGCGCTCCTTAAGAGCCTCCACCTCTGCACTGCTTTTAGTTGCTGTTTGCGCACTGACAGCAGTAAGCGAGCAGAGGCCGAGGAGTGTAAGTAAAATTTTCTTCATAAAGTATCGTTTTTAGGTATGTTATATTCCAAAATTGTTACAAATATAGCACTTTTATTCAGATTTCCGATAGGTATTTTTACCTACCACACCTCAGAAGCTACCCAGAGCCACAAAAAAGAGGGTTGCTCAACAAGTGTTGAACAACCCCTATTTCTTGGAAGTTGTATAACAAGAGCTAATTTTAGGCGCACGAAATCCGAAAAAGCGCAGTTTACTGGGGCGTAAATGAGCATTTTGAGGATGAGTGCAACGCCAAAGTAGCCTTGTTAGACAGCTTTCCCGCGATTAACGGGTAGCTTTGATACTGAACTCCAACGGCTTGTTAGGACCGATATAGAAGTTCTCAGCAACAAAGTTGATATCGTACTCAGCGATGTCCTTGTCGTATGCAGGCTGCTTGTCGCCATCCAGAAGTGGGCGCACCTTGTAGGTGAAGGTTGTCATGCCTGGGATAACCACATAGCGAGCATACCAAGTATCCTCAGAGCCCTTGCCCTTAGTCAGGGTTACAGGGATAGATGATACATTCTCCAGGGTCAGGACAATCTCTTTCGCCTTGAACTTCACATCCTTAACCTTCAGGCAAGCCTCCAGCAGCGGACGAACCTCCTGCTCGCGGCCGTATACATTACCCTCGGCGAGCACAGCTGTACGGCGAGCATCCAATGCGCCACGAACACCCTCCAGCGACTTCTCGGTAGCAAATACCAGAGTTACTGGGCGGTGAGCACCGTGCAGGTAGTCTACCTCCATAAAGAATGGAGCGTGGCAGTCGGAGTTACCCAGCATAGCAAGGTTGTTATCCAGAGCCCACTGGTGACCCTCTGGAGTGTAACCGCACGCCATGTTGTAGATCTCGATAGCGTCCATATAACCCTCCTTGAGAATCTTCTTGTGCTCTTTCCACATCTTAGTCTCATTTGGAGCCTGCTTGCACCAGTTCGGGTGGTTCCACATCAGGAATGCGCCCTGCTTGCGAGCCTCCTTAAGACCAGCCTCCATAGCCTGTACATGGTCGTCGTTGTATGTCTCAGCTGCAGCGCAGATGTCATCGTTCTCCTTTGTAAAGAGGCAGTTGAAGTGTCCTGGAGGCATACCGCGGGTAATCTCGGCACCATGAACAACGAGCAGATTCTTGCCAGCCGCCTTCTTTGCAATCTGGTAAGAGTAGTCGCGGTCGCACTTCTCCTTTGTAAATACGCCATTGTTTACCATCTTCTGGTGACGGGTGTCAATGTGCTCAGTGATAGCAATAACATCCAGACCCTCCCAGATAGCCTCCTGCACGCGAGTTGTAGGCCATACAGTAGCATCAGAGAAGACAGTGTGGATGTGGAAATCGCCAGTCAAGGTCTTGTAACCCTCAATGTCTGGAACGACAATCTTGTTGGGTGTCAGCTGCGCCGATGCGGTCATAACGCCCGCCACAGCCATCAGTGTTAAAACAAATCTTTTCATTGTGTTGAATTTTAGGTATGCACAAAGGTACAAAAAAAAAATGAGAATTTATGAAAAATTCTCATTTTTTTACTATTAGCTTTTGGCTATTAGCTATTAGCCTTTGGCTGTTGGCTATATTAAGGTATCGCTTCGCGATAGTGTTATATGGTGCAAGATGGCGCCATTGGTTACTCTTTGCCTTCTATACACTGTCGGCTTGCCGACACCTCTAAAAAGCTAAGGGCTAAGGGCTAATAGCCTTTAATATACCGCTACGCCAAAAACTCCTCCCTCAGGGAGTCCACCAAGTTGGACTTCACACTGCGCTCGGTGCTCAGAATCATATTCTTAATCGCCTCGGGGGTTGATTTGCCGTGGCCGACGGTGACTACGCCGCCGATGCCGAGCACCATAGTGCCGCCCGCCTGCTCGTAGTTCAGCCCCTGCCAGAATGGAGTTACAGCGCCCTGCGAGGCAGTAATGGCAAAGAGACCCTCAACGAGCTTGAGCACCATATTACCCACGAAGCCATCGCAGACAACAACATCTGCCACCTCGCCCGTAAAGATGTGCGACGACTCTATATTGCCGACAAAGTTATATCTCCCCTGCTTGCCCGCAGCCTCCATAAGCTCGTACGCCACCTTCGCCTGAGCATTTCCCTTGCTGCGCTCCTCGCCAATGTTGAGCAGCGCTACGCGAGGACTCTGCTGACCGAGCACCTGCGAGGCGTATACCGAACCGATGGTGCCATACTGCTCCAGCACCTCGGGACGACAGTCTACATTTATACCTATATCTAATATAGTAACCATACCGCCCGTAACGGTCGGTATCGCTATAGCTATAGTTGGGCGGAGCACCCCCGCCAGTGGCTTTACAACCATCATTGAGCCAACCATCAGCGCCCCCGTAGAGCCCGCACTGGCGAAGCCATCTATCTGCCCCGCAGCAAGATGATTAAAACCTACGACGATGCTTGAGTTGCGCTTTGTGCGAAAACTCTCCATCGGATGGTCACCCATCGCTATACACTCTGGCGCGTGCACGATATCAAACAGCTCTGCGCTGCACCCCTCACGCTCCAGCACCTCAAGGATTGAGTCCCTATCGCCAAACAACACTATGCGACTGCCGGCGTCTAAACTCTCCAACGCCAGAATCGCACCCTTTACCACCGCCTCCGGTGCATTATCGCCACCAAAAGCATCTATACCAATCCTCATAACTTACGCCTTAACACCAATAAAGCATCGCCGAAACGATGCTTTATTGAGGAGGTGAATACTCAACTACTCAACTACCTTCTTCTCGATAGCCAGCTTACCGCGATAGAAACCGCACTCAGGGCAAACTCTGTGATAGAGTACAGAAGCACCGCAGTTTGAGCAAGCCACTACTGTAGGAACTACTGCCTTGTAGTGGGTTCTTCTTTTGTCGCGTCGGGTAGACGAGACTTTGTGTTTTGGATGTGCCATAATTATCTAAATATTAAGTTGTTAAAATTATTCCGTCATTCCACTTATGCGGGCGAGCATATCGGGGTTGCACTCCCCAGGCTCGTGCGCACGCATAATTGGCAAGCCGAGCATAATGCTGTCGTAGACAAACTGCGCCACAGAGAGCTCGTCGCCACGCTGGAGCGTAACCTCCAGGCCATCAAACGCCTTTGCCTCATCGCCAAAGAATATATCCATCGTGCCCATAACATCTACCGCCAGAGAGACATCCTCCAGACAGCGGTCGCAAGGCACAACCACAGTACCGCAACCTGAGACGCTGAGCTCCGTCTTATTTGACGACAGGCGAGCGCCTGTGAGGGTAAGGGTGAAGTCCGACGCGGTAACATCGGTCATATCCATAGCCTCAAAGAGCTCCATACCCACCTTGAGCTCAAACTCAAAGTCTGGCTGCTGCAGTGTCTGTGCGTCAATGATATACCTTTTCATAATGCTCTATTGCCGTTTTTCATCAGCGCGTCGCCACAACTATCCATGGAAACACACTTTCTGAGCTCGCAAAGTTATTACATTTTTTTTGAATTTACAAACTTTTTCAAAAATGTAACAATTTTGCCGCTAAAATCTACCTACTCAGCCCTCTTTTCAGCCAGATAATCTATCATAAAGGCCTCCTTCTGCTGCTGATACTTGCTCAGCTTAGAGCCTGAGTGCCAAGTGGTATAGCCGCCCGTAAGACCTGCATCGTAGAGTCCGCGAATCTCCTTCTCCACCGCCTCGGCGTTGTACTGAATACCGTTGCGGTCTACATGGCGCATAACATCGTACGCCTGCACCCATGTGCGGACAACGGCTGGTGTAGGGGTAACCTTCTGACGGCCCTGCACGCGCTCGCCCCACGCCTTGAGAATCTCGTAAGGGTGGTTCCATGGCTTCTTGATGCCGTAGTAGCCATTAGAGAAGTGGTCTGGATAAGGCATACCGCAGATTGCATCGGCGATATTTGAGATTGCTGGCCAGTACTGACCGTAGGCAGTAGTGTAGCCAGGGTTTGCAGCCTCGCCAAAGACATCAATAGAGACATAGGCGCCCTCGGCGTGAATCTCGTCGCAAGCATACTGCACAAAGCGCTGGATAGCCTGCACCTTGCTCTCGTTGTACTTGTTGTGGTAGTCAATAAGATTCTCCACCTTGGTCATACGGTCTGGGAAGCGAACATAGTCAAAGTTAATCTCGTTGAAGCCGAACTTACGCACCGCCTCCTTTGCCAGCTCTACATTGAACTGCCAAACCTTGCGGTCGTATGGCGATGGCCAGTAGGCCTTGTTGTGCTTGAATGGCTTGCCCGTAGCCTTCTCGGTAATGGCCACCTCGGGGTGGTCCTTGACAAGGTATGAGTCCTTGAAGCAGGTTATACGACCCACGACATAGAAGCCCTCCTCGTGCAGACGGGTGACAACCTTCTTGTAGAGCGCCTCCTTGGTTGAGCCCGCACGGTTGTAGTTTGTTGGCGAGTACTTCTGCATCGCCTCGGCTCGGAAACCTGGGCACTCGTTATCCTTGATGTCAATGGTGAAGGTATTTATCTTGGTCTGCTTTGCAAAGGCTATATACTCCTCAATCTTACCCAGAATTGCAGGCGAAATATTGAGGTAGAGCGAGTAGCACGCCTCAGGCATCTTGTTGTTCTCAAATACCACGCGCTCGGTAGGATAGAAGTCGCAACCTATAGCCTCGCCACCACCAAATGGGTTCTTGATGGCCTTGTGCACCTTGTCGTACTCCTCTGCCTTGTAACGCTTTAGCGCCGACTCCTTGTCAAATACGGTGTACTTGGCATAGATGTAACCCTCCACATCTCCCTGACGCACCTTGTAGCGGTTTACACGACCTATGGCGTCAATGTCGTCGTAGCCGATAACCTCTAACTGAACCCCCTTGGCAGCATTTGCACCTACCTTAGAGGTCTCAATGTCCGAGATTATGGATGCAGGTGTGCGCACATAGACAACCTTCTCGGCAACTACCTCGCGTGGATCTGCTACCAGCGACGCAGTTGGCACATAGCAGCGCTGCTTGTCCATCTTCACGGGCAGATACTCCACATCGGCAACCTTCTTGCCACCATTTACCACCGCATTGAGCTGCGTACCACGCACCAGCGTATCTGCAGGCTGCATGATCTGGCTCTGCTCGTCATACGAGTATACCACCGCTGTAGGCACCTGCGAGGCAAGATAACGCACCTCTACAATCTCCTCTGTGTTGCATGCCACCGCCGCCGCAACCACCAAAATCAGGGTTAATAGCTTTTTCATATTCTAATTTTTTACTCTTTCAACAAAAAAACCGCCCAAAGGTAATAAAAATTTCTTGTGAGTGCAAGATTTTTAGCTATTGGCTCGCTTTCAGCGACCCTTCCTCCTCGCGGCTCGGCATAGCAAACAAGTTTGCTCTACTCTCGCTCCGCAGCGTCGGTTGGCCGTTAGCCATTGGCCATTGGCTTTTCAGAGGTATTGACATCTTGCCATTGTTGAGCCACGGGCTCCACCGCCGGCTACTCCTCGCACTGTTTTGTTGTCAGAGTGGTGTAGTTGCGGTGCATCGTGAAAAAAAGCAGTCGCGGATAGTACAAGAGCGTACAGCCGCAACTGCTTTTTAAGGGATGTGCCGCAAATGCGCCACTATCACGCCAAAACTATTTCTTAGGTTTGCCGAGCATACAGACGATAGTAGACACAACGCCACCAATAGGAGCCCACCAAGTCCAGGCGATATACTGGCCGCCGAAGAGCTGCTTCTGGAACATGAGAGGGATGATGATGAGGGCGCCGATGATGATAGCGGCGAGGACACTCTTGAAGTTTCCGCGCTTAGTGAAGATAGCGGTGAGGAAGACGCCGATCATACCTGCATAAGCGAAGCACATAACGCCAGTAGCGAAGTCCACAAGGTTAAGGCCGCTCGCCTCCTGCATAACGGCAGTAACGATAGCGAAGCCAGTGAGGAGCATACCCATAAGGAATACCATCTTACGAGAAGATGAGAGCTGGTCGGCATCGCCCTTAACAGCCTTGCCCCTATCTGCGCGGATAGGGAGGTAGAGGTCGGTAACGAAGCTGGAAGCCATAGCGTTGATAGCCGAGTTGAACGACGAGAGTGCTGCTGCGAGCAGACCTGTAATCATCAAACCGCGGATACCTGTAGGGATATGGTTCTTGATATACTGTGGGAAGATGTCGCGTGCATCGGCAAAGAACTGCGAAGCCTCGCCAGTAGCCAGGAACTCGCTCTTATACTTGACAAAGAGCAGTGCGCCGATAAGCAGGAATGTAACCACCACAGGCAGAGAGATAAGCTGTGACCAGACGAGCGACATAGATGCCTGCTTCACATCGCGGCAAGCGAGCTGACGCTGCACGAACTCGTGGTCGGTAGTATACTGGCAGACCTTGAAGAATGCCACGCCCACCATACCGCCGAGCACGGTGTATGGAGATGCCCAGTTGAGCGAGAAGTCAAAAATCTTGAGCTTGCTACCCTCCTGCCAGCCGATAAGCGAGCCATCAGCAGCCACGCCACCAGCATCTGCACCCGGCATCTTGGTAAGACCGCCATCGGTGAGCATAGCCCACAAATCAGAGAATGGCATATCTATAGAGCAGTATGCCAGAATGAGCGCCAGCACGCCAGTACCGATAAGCAGCAGCGTCTGGAAGGTGTCTATGTAGAGCAGGCCCTTGATACCGCCCATCATCGTGTAGATTGTAGATACCAGACCGAGGATGATGATAGAGTATACCATAAATCCAAATCGGATATCGCCAAATACGATTACCGAGATAGCGATAGCGGCAATAAAGAGGCGCGAGCCAGAGGTAAAGAGCTGACCGACGAGGAACATAGCGCTATTTACACGCTTAGACTTCTCGCCAAAGCGGTCGCCGATATATCCGTAGATGGTGATGGTGTTCGCCTTGTAGAGCTTCGGCATAATGAGCGCCGCCACAACCATACCGCCGACAATAGAGCCGAGCAGGTTCAGGATGTAGGTCAAGTCGGTATTAAAACCGAGCTCTGGCGAGCCTACGAAGGTACCTGCCGAGATGGTTGTTCCCGTAGCGGCAATCGCCACAATCCATCCGGGCATAGAGCGTCCAGCGACAAAATAGTCCTCAACATCTTTGTTTTTGCGGGAGAAGGCGTATCCAATCGCCATCAGCGTTCCCAAAAATAGGGCTACAATTAGCCAATCAATAAAGGTCATAGATAGGTTTTATTAGGTTAATAATTCAATTTCTCAAGTTTGTCACAAGCACCCCTGTACTGCGTTAGCCAAGTGCCGCCCGCTATTCTCAAAGAACAATGGGTGGTGTCCTCTTGCAAGGTTTACCGTCTCGCCAAAGTTACCACGCTTCCTACTCCTCTGGGGCGAACATTGGGTCCCAGGCTGGGAGCATAATAGGCTTCTGCTCAAGCAGTTTGAGCACATCGGCAGGGACATACTGTCGCTCGGCAACAAGGCGGAACATATACTGGTCAAACCACTGGTCGGTCATAATCAGGTTGCCGCGGTAGCCGCTGCTTGCGCCCCAGCTATTCTCCACCATCCACTTGGTGGTCTTGCCGCTCTCGTCCATATCCACGGCGATAAGGGTCATCGCGTGGGATGAACCACTGGCGAAGGTAGAGACACGCTGCTTTTTATCCATCGGGAACTGGGTATCAAAGAGGGATGCGTAGTCCAGATTTGCGATATCCAGCACGCCCTTCTTGCGGTCAAAGAACTTGCCCACATCGCAGGAGAAGTACATAGCCGTATTGTCCTTGATAGATGCGATAGCAATCTCCTTGATGCGCTCAATCGGCAGGTTGATGTAGAGCCAGTTCTCGCCATCGTAGAGGTGGCGGTCGTAGTCAATCTCGTAGACCTTGCCATACTCGCGCGTAGGGTCGTTCATCAGCATAACATAGCCCTGCTCCAAGTCCTTGCCCACATACTGGTCGTAGAAGCTCTTTGGGGTGTAGGTCTGTGTGCTGACCTTCTCGCCCTTGCTGTTGTAGCGCGTCCAGACAAACTCTGTAGGAGGCACGCCGAGGCACTTTACAAGGATGCCGTAAATCTCCGTCAGCGCCTGAGTCTTGAGCGTCACAAGCTCCGACTTCTTAGCCTCGCGCAGCGCAAGAGCCGCCTCGCGCAACTTGAGTGAGAGAATCATACGCATATCGCGGGTGTTGTTGCTCTGATAGGTCTCCGGCATAGCGCTACTTGGCACTGCGCCATACTTCATAACGAGGTTTGACACGCCCGTAAACTGACCGCCATCGCCGATAGGGTTCTTGAGCAGCCACTCCACCTTGCGGTCATCAAGCGGCAGGGCGCGGGTGTCAATAATACCCTGCAGGAAGAGGTTTGACTTCTCCAGCAGGTCGTAGAAGGAGAGGTAGTTCTGCGAGAACTCAAACTCCTTCAAGTCGTGCTGAGCTATCATCTTGGCACGCAGCACATTAAGACCCGTAAAGAGCCAGCAACGACCCGACGACTTCTGGTCGGTGATACCCTTGGTCTTTACCCTATACTTAAACTCCGTGTCGCACATGGCAAGATTGTCGCCATTGACCGCCAGCGAGGAGATAGAGTTTGTTGCCAGAGCATTCTTAACCGCACGCTCGGCAGCCGTGCCCTTGTAGCCCGTACGGATGCTCTCCAACATAGCAGCATCAATGCCGCCACTATTCTGCGCCACAGCCGAGAGGGCAAGCAGAGTAAAGAGTGTTGTAAAAAGTCTCTTCATAATATCTAACTATTTAATTAACAACGGTTTAAGCACCTCTACCCAGCGGGCATAACCCTCGGCATTGAGGTGTATTCTATCCTCAAGGAAGAGCGATGTATTAACCTCGCCCTTGTCGGTAAGCAGTGGTGTGCAGGTGTCCACATAGACCACCTGACTGCTCAGCGCTGCATACTCGCGCATCATAACATTGAATATATGCTGACGCTCACGAATAGTCTCGCGGCGCTGGCTATGCTTTATGGCGAGGAAGTAGACCGGCACGCCAGGATAGTCGCTCTCCAGACGGTCAAAGAGCATACGGTAGAGGTCAAACAGCTCGCCCACAGAGATATTCACCGTAGCCTTCTCCCTCAGGTCGTTGTCGCAGAAGATTACAAACGCCTTTGGGCGGTAGTGCGCCATGATGACCGGATAGTAGTAGTGTATATCGCGCAGCGTAGCGCCTCCATAACCGCGATTGACAACCGTCAGCGGTGCAAAGTCCTCCTTCAGGCTCTTCCATAGGCGAATGGAGGAGCTACCGAAAAAGAGCACATCGCACCCGGCAGGCTCTACCTGCGCACGCTCGCGCAGAGCCTTGATATCCTTCTGCTCGTAGCGATGAATCCACGCGCTGTCGCACAGATGGCTCACCGAGAGGGTGCCCTCAATCTTGATTTTACCCTCCTGAGCGGGACTCTTCTCCACCTTTGGTGCGCACGCCATAAAGGCAAGCGCGTATATAAGAACAAGTATATATCTCATACCTCTAATTTTATTATCATACAAAGGTATTATTTTTCTTGCATAAATGCAAAAATCTCCCTAATTTTGTGTTAAAATCAGGTATATGGAAAGCTCCGTATTACTCCTCGCATCCACCTTCGCAAGTCGGGGTGGCTGGACTGCCGATAGTCAATTCTTTGACCTTACGGGCACTACGCATCTACTTGCGCACGGCCTCGGTACGCCCGTAGCCGATGCAACCACATCGTTCAGCATCGCTGCGGAGGGTCGCTACAATATATTCGTACATACGCACAACTGGACAGCGCACTGGAGCTCTGCCCCCACCCCAGGTATCTTTGAGGTTGTGGTAGATGGCACAAGTGTCGGTGTTTTCGGCAATGAGAGCAGTCAGTGGCACTGGCAGCGCGGTGCGTGCATAGCCCTCACAGCGGGCAATCATAGCATTGCTGTGCGCGACCTTACGGGCTTTGATGGCAGGTTTGACGCCATACTGCTAACAACCTCGGAGCAGACTCCCGAGGGGGATAAAGCCTCCGTTGCTCGCCTCTGCAAGCAACTTCTCGCCCTCCCCAAGACGCCTGCACGCGCAGGGTCGTACGACTTTGTTGTCGTAGGCGGTGGCGTGGCGGGTATGTGCGCAGCTATAGCGGCAGCGCGTACGGGTAGCCGCGTGGCGCTTATTCAGGATAGGCAGGTGCTGGGCGGAAACAACTCCTCCGAGATTCGCGTAGGTCTGGGCGGTAGGATAAACATAGGTCTATACCCCTCGCTGGGCTATCTGCTCAACGAGTTTGCCCCCTCAACAAAGGGTAACGCCCGCACGGCAGATGTCTACGAGGATGATAAGAAGCTCGCCGTTGTACTTGCCGAGAAGCGCATAAAGCTCTTTATGGGCTATCGCGTGACGGAGGTTACAAAGCGTGGCGAGAGCATAGCCTCGGTCGTGGCTACCGATGTTATGACCCACAACCGCATACGCATCAGCGGTCGCCTCTTTGCCGACTGTACGGGCGATGCCAACCTCGGCGTTGCTGCGGGTGCGGAGTGGCACATGGGGCGCGAGGCGCAGAGCGTCTATGGCGAGCCATCTGCGCCAGAGAGTGGCGATACGATGACCATGGGCTCGTCGCTGCAGTGGTATTGCCTGGAGGATAATGTGCAGCGACCATTCCCCGACATAGCGTGGGGACTGAGCCTTGACGAGCAGAGCGTGCAGGTTGTCCGCCGCGGTCAGTGGTACTGGGAGGTGGGTATGCGCGACGACCAGATTGCCGACGCCGAGCGCATCCGCGACTACGGTATGTATGTGGCATACTCCAACTGGTCGTACCTCAAAAACCACTACTCCCGCAAGGAGGAGTATGCAAATAGCTACTTGGGCTGGGTTAGCTGTGTGGCTGGTAAGCGCGAATCGCGTCGTATCATGGGCGAGTTTGTGCTGCGCGAGCAGGACCTGAAGGATAATATCATCTACCCCGACGGCTCAGCCTCCACATCGTGGTATATAGACCAGCACTACCCCGACCCTGAGAATAGCCGCCGCTTCCCGGGACAGGAGTACCTCTCCTGCGGTCACCTTGACCCTATGGGCTTCTACCCTATCCCCTACCGCTGCTTCTACTCTAAGGATGTGCCGAATATGTTTATGGCAGGACGCTGCATCTCGGTCAGCCATATCGCCCTGGGCACCGTCCGCGTGATGCGCACCACGGCGATGATGGGCGAGGTCGTGGGCATGGCAGCCACTATTTGCCGCCGTCGTAAGGCTCTGCCGCGCGATGTCTATACCACCCACCTTGAGGAGCTCAAGAGTATGATGCGCCGCGGCGTAGGAAGAACAGATGTGCCTTATACACAGATATATACACTGATAGACACCACCGCTGCCCGCAGCGAAGATTGTTAGAGGATGTAGGGAAAGGTGGGGAGAGTTATGCTCCAAATGGCAAAGAATAACAGCGGGCTCCGCCCTTAATAACAATGAATAGGCTAACGCAGTACAATTTAGACTAAAATATTTTGAACTAACTTATAAAAAACTATGAAACTAAACACTTCAAACTCCGTAATGGTGCTCGCAACCACATTCGCTGAGCGTGGCGACTGGACTGTAGAGCAGCAGTTTGTACTACAGATGGGCTCATCCTATCTGCTGGCACACGGCATTGGCACTCCGCTGGCGAAGGATGCCGTAACGACCGTAAATGTCCCTGCTGATGGGCAGTACAACATCCTTGTCCGCACAAAGAACTGGACAAAGCACTGGTCTGATGGTCCTACGCCGGGCATCTTCTCCGTGCTGATTGACGGTCAGGACAATGGCACAACATACGGCACCGGCTCTGTGAATTGGCACTGGCAGTGTGGTGGCAAGGTTACCCTCAAGGCGGGCGAGCACACCCTCGCGCTACACGACCTTACAGGTTTTGACGGCCGCTGCGATGCCGTTATCCTCACCACCGAGGATTACACCCCATCCGAGAGCCTTGAGGAGTACTTCGCCCTGCGCGAGGCGCTGCTTGGCGCACCCGTTGTAGAGGATAAGGGCAGCTACGACTTCGTGGTTGTCGGTGGCGGTATCTCAGGCATCTGCGCAGCACTCGCTGCATCGCGCTTGGGTCTTAAGGTGGCGCTTATTCAGGACCGCTATGTGCTTGGTGGCAACAACTCCTCCGAGGTGCGCGTAGGTCTTGGTGGTCAGATAAACATTGACCCATATCCATCGCTTGGCTACCTGCTCAACGAGATTGGTCCCGACCGCATAGGTAACGCCCGCGGAGCACACCACTATCAGGACGACAAGAAGATGAAGGTTGTGCTTGCCGAGAAGAATATCTCGCTCTTTATGGGCTACACCGTAATTGAGGTGGCGAAGAATGGCGACAAGATTGCCTCTGTTGTGGCTCAGGAGGCTACAGCGCAGAACCGCATAAAGATTTCTGGAAAATACTTCTCCGACTGTACGGGCGATGCACATCTGGGCTATATGGCTGGTGCTGAGTGCCGTATGGGTCGTGAGGCTCGTGCCGAGTTTGACGAGCGCCTTGCCCCTGAGAAGGCTGACGATATGACCATGGGCGTATCTATAGAGTGGTACTGCGAGGACTGGAACACCCCTTGCGACTTCCCAGATTCGCTTGACTGGGGTCTGCGCCTTGACGAGTATACCGTAGAGCCAGTGCACCGCGCAAATTGGTACTGGGAGGTAGGTATGATGGACGATCAGGTTGCCGACGCCGAGAAGATTCGCGACTACGGTATGTATGTTGCCTACTCAACATTCTCATACTGCAAGAACCGCTACTCAAAGAAGGAGGATTGGCAGTGCACCCACCTTACATGGGTTAGCCATGTGTCGGGTAAGCGCGAGTCCCGCCGTATTATGGGCGACTATATCCTGCGCGAGCAAGACCTCACACGCCCAATTCGCCACGAGGACGAGACCTGCACCACCACTTGGCGTATTGACCAGCACTACCCTATGGAGAAGAATAGCCGCGACTATCCAAACCAGGAGTGGCTCTCCTACGGCGTGCTTACACCTATTGACTTCTACGCCCTGCCTTACCGCTGCTTCTACTCTAAGGATATCAGCAATATGTTTATGGCGGGCCGTAATATCTCCGTCACACATATCGCTCTGGGCTCTACCCGCGTGATGCGTACCTGCGGACTTATCGGCGAGGTTGTCGGCATGGCTGCCGCAGTATGCTCTCGCCGCGACGCTATGCCGCGCGATGTCTACACCACCTACTTTGAGGACCTGAAGGAGCTTATGCGCAAGGGCACAGGCCGCACCGATGTCCCTTACACCCAGTTCTACCACCAAGTAGACCGCACCGGCCACCAGGCTGAGGATAGATAACAAAACAGACGGCAGGTTTTTCCTGCCGTTTGTTTTGTTAGCCGTTGGCCTTTGGCTGTTAGCCATTGGCTAATAGCCAATAGTAATCTATAAAAAACGAGTCCATGGTGGACTCGTTTTTTATAGATTCTTGATATACTCTTTGCCGCAGCCGCCGAAGCAGTTTACATTTAGTTTGTCCGAAAAGAGCTCCTCCTCGCCCTTCAGGATGCGCACCTGGAGTGGGAAGGTGGTAGCAACGCCCGCCAGAGTGGTTGTTGGCGGCAGGGAGTTGGGGAGTAGGTAGATGTAGAATCGCACGCTATGGCAGCTCTCAAAGTTGAGGGAGACATGGCGACGGCGGAGCCAGCCCTCGGGGGCGTGGTCGCTATTGGAGTCTATAGGCAATGGCGAGTCCTCAACAGAGTGGTAGCCCGTCTGCTCGCCCGCCTCATTGCGCAGGCTGAGGGTTACCATTATGTTGTAGCGCCAATTTTCGGCGTAGGATGTAGTCAGCTGTAGGGTATACATTAGCTTGGCAAATCGACCTTAACCTTCTCGTACTTATAGCCCATAAGGTAGAGTGCCGACGATGCTCCGAGGGCGAAAAATACCTTAACCACGCGGGCGAAGATGTGAAACGCCATAACGCTCTGAGGCTCAACACCCTCCTTGCGAATAGCGGTCTCGGCACTCTGTGCAGCGCTGCGCAGGGTATTCTCCAGATTGTCAATATCTGCCTGCTTGATGCCATTGTCAAGCATCAGGTAGTTCACATACTCGTCCATCTCGTCAAAGCCACGAGCATCGCGCAGGCGGAGGTAGATATTCTCACCCTCGCCGATACTCTGCTTATCCCACAGCACCGCCGCGCCAGCACCGAAATATGCTGCCCAAGCGATAGCGGCAAGTGGATAGTCGGCAATCTGCGGTACGGCATCTGCCATATAGTCGGGAGCGCAGCGGTGCCACAGCTCCGTAAGCTCCTCAACCTCGTATGTATAGCCACCCAGCAGCTTTTTGTCCGACAACATCTTCATCAGCTGCTCGGCGAGCGACTTCTCAAAATTCTGTAAATACTCTTGCTGTTCCATAATTATCTCTTTTTTCTCTTCTCCTTCTTCACTGTTGAGCCCTTGACCGTCCAGCCAAAGGTGCCGAGCTTCTCGCCCAGCGCAAAATACTCGCCGTGCGCATAGCCCAGCAGGTTGGCACGACTGAGGTCCAACTTGCCACTCTGAGGGTCAAGCAACGACTCATCTACCCTCACGCCCACAACCTCGGCGATAAACATATCGTGCGAGCCGAGCGGGATAACCTGCTTGACCTTGCACTCAATATTCACTGGCGACTGAGCAATCGCTGGCGCAGAGATATGCTCGCAACGCTCGGCGGTAAGACCGCAGTACTCAAACTTATCAAAGTCCCTGCCCGAACGCACACCACACCAATCTGTTGCCTCGGCAAGCGCTACGGTGGTGAGGTTTATGACAAACTCGCCCGTGCTGCGAATCATCTGGTACGAGTGCCTCTCTGGGCGAACCGATATGTAACACATCGCAGGCTCGGAGCATATCGTACCCACCCACGCCACGGTAATAATATTCTTCTGCCCATCAATATCGCCACAACTCACCAGCACCGCTGGCACTGGCGAAATCATCGTCCCGGGCTTCCATAACTGTTTCATAGCGCAAATATACGACTTTTTTCTCAATGTCGTATATTTGGCTGTTGGCTATTGGCCATTGGCTGTTGGCTCGTCTGCGACGACCCTTCCTCCTCGCGGCTCGGCATAGTGTGCAAGCACCCTCTGCCCTCGCTCCGCAGCGTCGGTTGGCTTTTTAGAGGTATTTTATTAAAGGTCATTAAAGAGAATTAAGGGTTACTAATGGTCGCTGGCGCGACGCTACGTAATACATAAAATGATTGCGCCACCCTTAATAACCCTTAATCTCCCTTAATAGCCTTTAATATGTCGCCATCCAGCTTGCTCCGCTGGTTATTATATACACGCATTTAGCGTCAGAACGCGGTAAGCAATGTTAGACAAGGCGCCGTTCCGTTTTGTTGTCAGAGTGTGCCAGATTCGGGGCATCGTGAAAATAGCCTGGATGGGTTGTACTTGAGCGTACTACCCATTCAGGCTATTAAGGGATGTGCCGTAGGTGGCACACTATCACAACAAAACTACACTATGCCTTGTTCTAACATAGCCTGCGCCACCTTCATAAAGCCGGCGATATTTGCTCCCTTGACATAGTTGATGTAGCCGTCGGGTTGGGTGCCGTACTTGACGCAAGCGGCGTGGATGGACTCCATGATGTAGTGGAGCTTGCTGTCTACCTCGGCGGCGGACCAGCTCAGGTGCATAGCGTTCTGGGTCATCTCAAGACCTGAGGTTGCAACGCCACCAGCATTGACAGCCTTACCCGGAGCGAAGAGGATGCCCGCGTTCTGGAATGTCGCGATAGCCTCTGGGGTGCAGCCCATATTTGAGACCTCGGCAGCGCACCAGGTGCCATTTGCAAGCAGTTCGGCAGCGTCGTCGCCATTGAGCTCGTTCTGGAAGGCACATGGCAGGGCGATGTCGCACTTGATGCTCCACGCCTTCTTGCCAGGGATGAATGTTGCGTCGGTGAACTTCTCTGCAAAAGGGGCAACGATATTGCGGTTAGATGCGCGCAGCTCAAGCATATAGTCCAGCTTCTGCTGATTCATACCATTTGGATTGTACACCACGCCGTCAGGACCAGAGATAGCGATGACGGTCGCACCCAGCTCGGTAGCCTTTGTAGCAGCGCCCCAAGCGACATTTCCGAAGCCTGAGATAGCCACCGTAGCGCCCTTGATGCTCTTGCCAGCCTTTGCGAGCATATGCTCCACGAAGTAGAGCGCGCCGAAGCCGGTAGCCTCTGGACGAATAAGTGAGCCGCCCCAAGTCATACCTTTGCCCGTAAGCACGCCGGTGTTGTACTCGCGCGCCAGCTTCTTGTACATACCGTACATATAGCCAATCTCGCGACCACCTACACCCACATCGCCCGCAGGGACATCGGTATCAGGGCCTATGTTGTTCCACAGCTCCCACATAAAGGCCTGGCAGAAGCGCATAATCTCGGCGTCCGACTTGCCCACTGGGTCAAAGTCCGAGCCACCCTTCGCGCCACCCATCGGCAGTGTTGTGAGTGCATTCTTGAATGTCTGCTCAAAGCCCAAGAACTTGAGCATAGATGGATTTACAGCCTTATGGAAGCGAATACCACCCTTGTAAGGACCTATCGCGCTGTTGAACTGGATGCGATAGCCGAGGTTTGTCTGAATCTCGCCATTGTCGTCTACCCATGTTACTCGGAAGGTAAAGATGCGGTCTGGCTCAACCATACGCTCAACAATCTTCGCCTTCTCAAACTCAGGATGCTGATTGTATACCTCCTCAATAGACTCTAACACCTCCTGCACCGCCTGCAGATACTCGCTCTCGCCTGGATGCTTGCGCTCCAAGTCCGCCATAATAGTTTGAACTTTCATATCGTAGAAGTTTTTAGGTTTTTCCTCTACAAAGTTAATCAAAACAACGGAAGAAACAAAAAATTTGTAGCGTTTTTATTGGCTATTAGCTGTTGGCTGTTAGCTATTAGCTTTTTAGAGGTGTCGCCTGCGGCGACGAGTGTTGAGGGGTAGGGCTTGTACCGTCGTCCACTCCTTGCACTCATTTATCGTCAGAGTGCGCCAGGTACGAGACATCGTGAAAAATCTCCGGATGGGACATCCTATGCGTATTTCCCATTCGGAGATTTGAGGGATGTGCCGTAGATGGCGTGCTATCACGATAAAATAAAAAAAAATGAGGTCTTCGGTGGTATTCAACTACCCAAAAGAGCACCTCCTGGGAGTCTTAGCAGGACCCTTTGCCCCGCAACGCTGCGATTGAGCCGAGAGTAGACCGAGATAAGGGGATTTGCATTTTGAAAAAATAACCGTTTTATACACTATGATAAATCTTGATTTAAGTCATAGTTATAAAACGGTTAAAGGAGGAACTCCTGCGAATCTCATTATTGAGACAAGTCTACCGAGGCGTAGCAGTGAAGAGGCTGACGGCAGAAGATTTGCCGTTGCAATATGAGAAATTAAGACAATGTGATTACGGACTACCCCAACAGACCCGTCAGCCTCAACCGCCGAACTATCCGTTCAACGCAAAATGAGTGCATAGAGGTGACGATTTGCAGAAACCAAAGGTTTGAATTAGATTTGATGGCAGCAGCCAAACTTGTTTGAGATGATGACAGCAAAGCTAATTCAATGTTGCGAAGCAACTCTGCAAATCGCAAGTAAGAACTTTACTGAGACAGCCCGTCCAAAGAACAGTTCACATATAGGCACAAAAAAAATGAGGTCTTCGGTGGTATTCAACTACCCAAAAGAGCACCTCCTGGGAGTCTTAGCAGGACCCTTTGCCCCGCAACCGCCGATTTCCTCAACCAACCTAAAACTACTAACCTAAAATGAACCTTAAAACTTCACTGCAAAGGTAAGGGCTTTTTTTGAACTGTGCAAGAGTTTTATTAAAAAATTTCAATAATTTTTTCATTTTTCTTAACAATTCGGTTTATACCTATATTTATATACGCGCGTAAGTGTTTTTTTCGGGTGCGTTTTTGTGTGATTTTGGGCGGCAAGATGGTTGTGATTTGCGTTTTGGCGAAAAAGTTAGCCAAAAAGATAGGTATTTATACCTAACTACGGGGCGAAAGTTTCCTTTTCTTTCTTTTTTATTGCAGATTTTGATAAAAATTTTCCTTTTCCGCTTTTATTGTATTCGTTTTTGTTATAACTTTGCATCCAGAAATCTACCACTTGCATTTCACACACAACAAAGATGAACAAACAGTACGATGTAATCATTATCGGCGGAGGAGCTACGGGTGCCGGAGTGGCGCGAGATTGCGCTCTGCGTGGCATCAAGGCGCTGCTGATAGAGAGGCACGACATTGCCACCGGAGCTACGGGTCGCAACCACGGATTGCTACACTCGGGAGCGCGCTATGCTGTAAACGACCGCGAGAGCGCAGAGGAGTGTATCAAGGAGAATATGATTTTGCGCCGTATTGCTGCGCACTGCGTAGAGGATACGGGCGGTATATTCATCTCCCTGCCCGAGGACGGCTTAGATTTTCAGGCGAAGTTTATTGAGTCTTGTCTTGCGGCGGGTATCTCGGCGGAGGCTATAGACCCCAAGCAGGCCATCGCCCTTGAGCCATCGGTAAACCCATCGCTCATAGGTGCTGTGAAGGTTCCAGACGGCTCGGTAGACCCATTCCGCCTTACGGCTGCCAATATTCTGGATGCCAAGCTGCACGGTGCGGATGTGCTGACCTACACGCTGGTGGAGGAGTTGATTATTGAGTCGGGCAAGGTTGTGGGTGTGAAGGTTGTGGATACGGTTACAAAGGAGCGCAGCGAGTATCGCGCCAGCATAACGGTAAATGCGTGCGGTATTTGGGGTCGCGACCTTGCGGCGAAGGCTGGCGTTACTATCAATATGCTCCCTGCCAAGGGCGCGCTGCTGGTCTTTGGTCATCGTGTGAACAATGTGGTTATCAACCGTTGCCGCAAGCCTGCGGATGCGGATATCCTTGTGCCAGGCGACAACATTACCGTTATCGGTACAACATCGAGCAAGGTTCCTTTTGACCAGTGCGACGATATGTATGTCACCCGCGAGGAGGTAGATCTTCTGCTGCGCGAGGGTAGTATGCTTGCCCCAGCGCTCAACTATACACGAATTTTGCGCGCATACGCAGGTGTGCGTCCATTGGTTGCTTCGGACGACGACCCAAGTGGACGAAGCGTCAGTCGCGGTATTGTTGTCCTTGACCACGCTACACGCGATGGTGTGGAGGGCTTTGTGACAATTACCGGAGGTAAGCTGATGACCTACCGTCTTATGGCAGAGTGGACCGTGGACCTTATCTGCAAGAAGCTCAACATAGATGCTAAATGTACTACTGCCGAGGCTCTTCTGCCTGGTTCAACAACACCAGATGCAGGCTGTAAGCGCACAACAGCTTGTTTCTCAGGCGCGAAGAGCTCGGCTTTTTATCGTCACGGCGACAAAGCCCAGCAGATAGACCACTCCACAGCAGCCAAGCGCGCCTTGGTGTGCGAATGCGAGCAGGTGTCTGTCGGCGAGGTGGAGTATGCTGTGGGCAAATTGGGCGTCACAAACCTTGTAGACCTTCGTCGTCGTACCCGTATGGGTATGGGTACTTGTCAGGGCTCGCTCTGCGCGGCGCGTGCTGCAGCGGTGATGGCGACAACAAGCGGATGTAGCTCTGCGGAGGCAAAGAGCAACCTCAAGAGCTTTATCGCCGAGCGCTGGAAGGGTATGTCTGCCGTAGCGTGGGGAGATACCTTGCGTGAGGGAGAGCTGCTGAGCTGGCTCTACGATGGCGTATGCGATTTGTCAAACCTTAACACAACGGAGGAGTAGCTATGAGATACGATACAGTAATTGTCGGTGGCGGTCTTACAGCCCTAATGTGCGGCATTGAGCTTGCACGCAACGGTCGGAGCGTGGCGTTGGTGACAACAGGCCACAGCTCGTTGCACTTCTCCTCTTGCAGCCTCGGACTCTACAACGCAGCGGAGCCTCTGAAGGCTATAGAGTCCCTGCCACAGTCGCACCCATACGCTAAGCTCGGCGCGGAGGCGGTAGAGAGCTATGCTGCCCGTGCAACGGAGATACTAAACATCGCAGGCATTGCCACAAATGGCACGACCGAGGCGAATCACTATATTGTAACCCCTATGGGTCAGCTGCGTCAGTGCTGGCTATCCCTTGATGGCGCACTGACAAGCCATAATGGCAAAGAGCTTGACTATAAGAGCGTTGCGCTCTTCTACCCAGAGGGATTTTTGGACTTTTACGCTCAATTTATCTGCGATACACTCGGTGCAATGGGCACGACGGTTACCTCACACACCTTCTCCCTCCCTGAGCTTGTTGTTCGTCGTAACAACCAGACCGAGATGCGCTCTATTCAGGTGGCGCGAGCGTTAGATAAGGAGGAGAACCTGCGCGCATTGGCAAGCATCATCTCTCGCGAGGCGGGCGATGTGGAGGCGGTAGTTCTGCCAGCAACATTGGGCTTTGACCACGCAGATGTTCGCCAGCGACTCTCACGAATGACCGACAAGGAGATACTCTACATCCCTACCCTACTCACCTCTGTGGAGGGTGTTAAGGCGGAGCGTGCTCTGCGTCGCACCTTTGAGTCTATGGGCGGAACGATATTTATGGGTCACACCGCCGTAAGTCACACCACCGAGGAGGGACTTATAGCTTCCGTAACCACATCCAAGGGCATCACCCTTACTGCCGAGGAGTTTGTCCTCGCGTCGGGTAGCTTCATCGGCGGAGGTCTTGCGGCCGACCGTGAGGGGGTTACAGAGGGTGTTTTCGGCGCAGATGTTATCGTGAGCGAGGGCAACCAGACTACGCGCGACATCTTTGAACCTCAGCCATTTATGAGTTGCGGCGTGGCTACAGATGGTAACTTCAAGGTTCTTATCGGTGGCAAGGCTGTAGAGAATCTATACGCTTGTGGTGCTATTCTGTCGGGCTACAACCCAGTAAAGGAGGGTTGCGGTGCCGGCGTGGCGGTGACCACAGCACTTAAGGTTGCAGATGATATTATAAACAGATAGAGCGATGAAACAGTATAGCGAAAACAACTTTGAGCAGTGTACCAAGTGTACCGTTTGTACCGTTTACTGCCCCGTAGCGGCGGTAAATCCGCTCTATCCAGGCCCTAAGCAGGCGGGTCCCGATGGCGAGCGTCTGAGAATGAAGAGCAGCGAGTTCTACGACCAGAGCCTCGCCCTCTGCCTCAACTGCAAGCGCTGCGAGGTTGCCTGCCCGTCCGATGTCCGCATTGGCGATATTATCCAGAGCGCGCGCATCAAGCACAGCACCAAGAAGCCTGGCCTGCGCGAGTTTACCCTCGCAAATACCGACCTTGTGGGTTCGGTAGCCACCGTGGTAGCTCCCGTAGTAAACGCAACCCTCGGACTCAAGCCCGTAAGACATATTGTGGAGGGCGTGATGAACATTGACCACCGCCGCATATTCCCGAAGTACGCCTTTGGCACCTTTGAGAGCTGGATGCGCAAGCAGCGCAAGGAGCAGGCTCTCTTTGCTAAGCAGGTGGCATACTTCCACGGCTGCTATGTAAACTACAACAACCCTCCGCTCGGTCAGGCATTTGTCAAGGTGATGAACGCCTTGGGCTATGGCGTGCAGCTATTGGATAAGGAGAAGTGCTGCGGCGTGGCGCTGATATCCAACGGTTTTGTGAACAAGGCGAAGAAGCAGGCGCAGGTGAACATCAACTCTATCCGCAAGGCTGCCGTAGAGAACAACCTGCCCGTTGTTGCAACATCCTCTACCTGCACATTCACCCTGCGCGATGAGTACCACCACCTGCTCGGACTGGACAATGCCGACATCCGCGAGAGCATCAACCTGGCGACAAAGTTCGTCTACACCCTGCTCTGCGACGGCAACCACACCCTTAAGTTCAACCCCGACGCCGCTCGCATCCGCGTGGCGTATCACAGCCCGTGCCACCTTGAGCGCCTCGGCTGGACACCATACTCCATTGAGCTGCTGAAACTTATACCAAATGTAGAGCTGGTAAAACTGGAGTCCCAGTGCTGCGGTATCGCCGGCACATACGGCTTCAAAAAGGAGAACTACGCCACCTCACAGTCTATCGGCGAGCCACTCTTTAATGCCATTGAGGCCTCAGAGTGCGATATAGTCGCTACCGACTGCGAGACCTGCAAGTGGCAGATTGAGATGTCTACCACCAAGCGCGTCCTCCACCCAATAGAGATCCTCGCAGCATCGCTGTTGTAATAAAAAACCAATTGTCATTCGGCAATTGGTTTTTTGTTATCCTTCAAGGCTTTTTACTACCTACCTCCCAATAGTTTAGGCATCTGGCTTAACTCTATATTCTCCCCCGCAAGGCAGACGAGCGTTGCGCTCTTTGCTCCATGGGTATATATAACAACAATTTTATTAGATTGGCTATAGATATTTACATTGTTCCCGCTATTTGCAACCGCCATAATACGCTTCATATTAGCCACATACGCCTCGGCATCAGCATTAAAAGAGGGTAAGAGCTCCGCATCCTCAACAGTTATTGCCCTCAGGCTATCTATACCACCACTAACACCCATAGCCTTAAGCGCCTCACGCGACAATTCTACAGTAGTAAAGCCCTGCTTATTGGAGTACTTTGCAAACATCTCCGAGAAGTTTGCGTTCTGTGCCATAGCCACAAAGGGTAATAGCATCAGTATAAGTAACATTATTCGTCTCATAGCGCAACCCGTTTAGAAGTAAAAGCCCATACCTGCCGAGACTCTATTTGCCGAGACATTGCTCGCCTTTTTGTACATATTCATCGGCGAGTAGTTCACAAAGGCGTATATTCTGCGCCAGCCTATCCTACCCGTAACACCCACCTGCACGGGGTTGAGCGGCAGAGTACCCTCAATAGTCGTCTTTGGCCTCTTATATGTCAGGCGGGAGGCGCAGAGTATATCAAGCGACGCGCCCGCGGAGATAAAGAAGCCCTTGCGGATATTGAAGTCAAAGAGCAGCGGGATATGGATATAGTCTACCAACATCTTAGACTTCTTAATGCTCTGGTCTAACTCCACAAGCTCAAAGTTACCGCTATTATACTTAAGCGATACATCGCCATCAAAGGTGTAGTTCTCCATAGCAAAGCCGAAGCCCATACTAAAGCAGACTGTTCGCTTGGCACTGAGCGGCACATTCATAGTCATCAGGTTGATAGTCACATTCACCGCCTTGCGATTGCTAAAAGCCAGCGCCGCAGCCACCTCGTCGCTACAGCTGCTAAAGTCGGTATTTGCAACAAAATTACTACCTATCTCAATGAGTGCCAAGTGGTTATAACTCGGTGCATCTATGCCCGCAAAGCCGAAGTGCACCTTGCCAGCACTCTTGCTATTAGCGCTCTTTGCCGTTCCGTCCGAGCCGAAGATAAAGTTCATACCCGCGATGTTAATCGCCAGATTGCCATCCTCCGCCTTAACGGTACTCTCGCCCTTGCTATCCAGTGGTAGCTCCTGCGCCGAGGCGCTACCGAGCAGTGTCAGAAGTAGTAGTGTTGTAAAAAATCGTCTCATATCCACCTAAATTTGAATGTTAATCTTCTCTATTGCCGCCAGGGCCATCTCCATATCGCCAGCCACGCCATCAAGTATGCGCGCAGCCTCGTCGGCAGCCCTCTGCGGGTCTGTAACCTCCCTGCCATCTATGTGGCAGATAATCTCACCCTTTGTACTCTTAGGCTGTACGAAGAATAGCGCAACAACCACGCACGCAGCCACAGCTACAGAGCCCACAGAGCCCCAAATAACTCTCCACCGCGGAAGTGCCACCACAGGAGCTACTGGCGCTGCCTCCTCGCGCGCCTGACCAAAGGCTGCGAACATAACCCTATAGGGCATCAGCTCCTTAGCCACACTCTGCGCCGAGGCGAAGTATTCGGCTATCTGCTGCTCCTGCTCAAGGGTTGTCTCGCCCTCAAGGTAGAGGTCTAAAAGCTCTCTTATCTCTCTATCGTTCATAGTCTATCGCTTTTAATAGCTCCTCGCGCACACGCTTGCGTGCCCTGGAGAGGTTCATTCGTACACTTACGGCGTCACACTCTAACATATCGGCAATCTCATCTATCTGGTAGCCCTCCACATCTCGCATCTCTATAATTGTCCGCTGTCGCTCGGGCAGTGAGGCTATTATCCGCTTTGTGAACTGCGCCATATCGTTCACATCCGCCGTCACGCGACCATCTGTAGAGTCGCTATCCCTAACCTCCACCACTTGTACCCTGGAGCGGAGGTGGTCTATTGATAGGTTACGCGTCATCCGGCAGACATACGCCCTCGGATAGCGCTCCGACAGCACTTTGTCGCGAGCCCTCCATACCTTTTCGTATATATCCTGAGTGATATCCTCCGCCTCGGCACTACTTCCGACAATGCTCTTCGCCAGTCGGAAAATAGTATCCTTGACAGATAGAATAAACTCCGTATATCGCCCCTCTGTGACCTTCAAAATTGCCTATTTTATGTTCTGTTTGCAAATATAACGAAAAACCACCCCGAAATGTAACATCTGTATGTAAAATTTGCATACTCTACCCGCGGAAGAAGTGGACCTTGTGGATTTTGTTGCTGCTCTCCTGCTCTACGATGCCAGTGAGCACATCGGCAGCGTCGTGCCAGCGGTTGGAGCTGAAGAGGCGGCGGTAGGTGGTTAGGTGGTTATAAAACTCCTCCCAGCGGCGATTCCAGTGGTAGGGCATGCGGATGGTGTGCATAACGGTGGCGGAGTTGGAGAGTATGCGCGCCTCCTTATTGGCACTCTGGTGGAACCACTCAATGCGCACCGAGGGGCAGAGCCGCTGCAGCACGCGGGCGAAGCCTCGGCCGCCATTATTACTCTCAATAGTCGCCACGCGGGTCTTGGAGCTCAGCAGCATCTGGCTCACACTCTGCTCCGTAACCTCCATAGGCTCGCGAGTGTAGGTCACATCGGTGACATATATCACACCATCGCTATCTACCGCATAGCAGACCGAGCAGAGGTAGTCGTCGCCCATATCTGCCGTATCGGTATAGTTTGCAAATCGGACGATATCCTTCGGCAGGGTGGTATATGTGGCAAAGCCGTCGCCATAGAGCAGACCCTCGCGCGTGGAGGGGTTACCCTGATAGAGGCACTCAAACTTCTGCGGGTCCAAGCGTCGCTTAGAGGCGAGCAGGGTCTGGCTATGCTGCTCCTCCCACAGCGCCTGACCTATCGGTCGCGGGTCTATCTCGGTAGGAGGTCCGACCTTCAGCGCCTCAAAGTTGAGTGCCACCCAAGTATCGGGCGCAACGCTATCCAGCTCGCTCCACTGCTGAAGGTCTATAACCTTCTCGCAGCTGCGGATAGTGCCTATAAGGTCGTTCTCGTGCCAGCGCGTAAAGACCATAATCTCCTGCGAGTCGTTGTGCATACGGGTGCGCACGACGGATGTGTACCACTCGCGGCAGTTCTCGCGGATGATGGGAGAGTTCGCCTCCATAGCATCCTTATAGAGGTCGTCAAGGATGAAGCAGTCCACCCTATTGCCTGTAAGGCTACCCTCGCGACCTACGGATATGAGCGAGCCATGGTGGGAGATAATCTCCACCTCGTCAGCCGTACGGATATAGGAGCCGCCACCCTTGCCACTGCGCTTGATGGTCGTAGCGGGAAATATCTCGCCATACTCCTCGCTCTCCAATATGCGCTGCACGCGGCGGTTGAACTTGCTCGCCAACGATGCGGAGTAGGAGGCTATAGCTATGCGCAGGTCGGGATTAAGACCCAACATATAGGCGGGCAGCAGCGTGCTTGCACCCACGCTCTTGCCGTGCTGGGGCGGCATAGTTATTAGTAGTTTACGCACGCGACCCTGGGCAAACGCCTCCAGTAGGCGGTAGTAGCTGCGATGAAAGGGTTGCAGCTCAATGAACGGATATACTGCCGTGGCAAAATCTTCAAAACCTCTGCGCTCTAACATAACTCCTCCCTCAATCTGTTAAAATCAAAATCGTTAATCATAGGTATCGGCTCGCCCTGCTTGTTCTCCACTATGGTGTAGCTGTCCCACCACACATCGCCGATGTCTATAATCTGCCAGTTGTTGCGGTCACGATAGATGACCAAATTGACCTCCAATCGGTGGCGAACATCCCCCTGGTCGCTATAAAATACCCCCGACAGATAGCATCGCTCGCCCGCCCGCTCTACTATCTGCGCCGCAAAATCGCGGTAGCAACCTTTAGTAATAGTATAAATATCCTTCATAAGTTGAAATAAATTAGTAAATTACTGTGTTAATCTCTTGATTTTTTGAGATAAATTATTTATCTTTGCGACAAAGATATAACCAAAACTTGAAAATTATACCTTAAAAGTTCAATATTTGTATAATAATTTATCATAGTTTTTTATGGGACATAGGTTGAAACTTATACGCAAAAACCTCGGTATGACGCAAGAGCAACTGGCTCAGCGACTTGGTGTGGGCAAGACTGCCCTCTCGATGATTGAGACCGGCAAGGCGCGACTATCCAACAGAAACAAGAACATCCTTGTTCAAGAATTTAACGTTTCGCCTGAGTGGTTGGAGAGTGGCGAGGGCGAGATGTTCAATGCCGACCCTGCGTTGGTCAAAGCATTTAGCCTGAAGACCGACAACTCGCTGCCGATGCAGTCTGTACCGCTCTACTCCATAGAGGGTACGGCGGGGCTTGTGCCGCTATTTGCGGATAGTCGCAGCGTGGAGCCGGTGAACTTTATCCACATACCGAACCTGCCGAAGTGCGACGGTGCGATTTATGTGGTGGGCGACTCTATGTATCCGCTGCTTAAGAGTGGCGACATTGTACTCTACAAGCAGCTGCAGAGCATTGACGATGTATTTTGGGGAGATATGTACCTGCTCTCTATAGATATAAATGGCGAGGAGTATATCACTGTGAAGTATATTCAGAAGTCCGAGAAGGCGGGCTGTGTGCGTCTTGTAAGTCAAAATCAGCACCACGCCGAGAAGGATGTGCAGATAGATAAGATTCGCGCCATAGCGTTGGTTAAGGCATCTATCCGCATGAACTCTATACGATAAAGTGGTTGTATGTTAGATTTTCTGTTAGAATATGGTCTGATAGGCCTATTTATCGGCTCGTTCCTTGCAGCAACAATCGTCCCCTTTAGTGCCGATGTGCTACTTGTCGGTATGCTTGTAGCGGGGGCAGACCCTGTGGCGGCGATTGCTGTGGCTACGGCGGGCAACTGGCTCGGCGGTGCGACAAGCTACGGCATAGGTCGCGCGGGCAAGTGGGAGTGGATAGAGCGGCTGCATGTCAAGCGCGAGAGCCTTGAGCGGCAGAAGCAGCGCATAGAGCGTTTCGGCGCGCCCATAGCCCTACTGACCTGGGTGCCATTTGTCGGCGATGTCTTTGCCGTGGCGCTGGGTTTCTACCGCGTGCGATTTATCCCTGCGATGTTCTGGATGCTTATAGGCAAGGCCGCCCGATTTATCTGCTGGTACTGGATAACGATGTGGGTAGGTTAGAAACAGCAGAGCCTCACACTTGTGAGGCTCTGCGTTGTTTTAGTGGGCAGCTCTCTTCTTCTGCTTCGCCCTCTTGGCGGCAGCCTGCTCGGTGGTGAGCATAACGATAAGGTCAAGGTCTATATTTGGCTGATCGACCTCTATCTCGCTCTGGTAGCTCTGGTAGCCATCCGCCACGATAGTCATCAGGTAGCTACCCTGCGGCAGAACAACGCGAAAACCCTCGGCATCCACCTTACGCTGGTACTTAAGCTCCGTATCCCACTCCGAGGTGAAGGTGACAAGTGCGCCGACAATAGCCTCAGCGCTCTTTTTAGGCACTGGCAGACCCGACACGGCTGCGAGCGATTGTGCGGAGAGTGTACCGCCAAAAGCGAGTGCCACAAGGATTGTAAATAGTTTTTTCATAAGGCAAAAATACAATAAATCTACTAATAAAGAGCGTTTGAAAGTATAAAAGTTAAAAAACGATTTCGCAAATCGGATAAAAATTCGTACCTTTGACATTGGAAAGATATTTTTTAACCTTAAATAACGACTAAAGATGAAAAGATTTTTGAAGATCGCAGCATTTGCTGCACTGCTCTTCTCAACCGACTTCGCTACAGCTCAGAGCAAGGTTGAGGACTACCCAACCATCCAGTTCTTTGCTCACCGCGGTAGCCGCTTTGAGTATGACGAGAACACTATGAAGGCATTTAAGGAGGCTTATGCTCGCGGTGCTCGCGGCTTTGAGACCGATGTTCGTATGACCGGCGATGGCGACCTTATCCTCAGCCACGACGAGTCTCTCTACCGCACCTGCGGCGTAGATGTTCAGACCGAGGATCTGACTACAAAGCAGTGCCTTAAGATTAAGACTAAGGCTGGTAACGACCTTGCACTCTGCCAGGAGCTTGCAGACTTCCTTGCTGATAAGGAGAATATGTACATTGAGTGGGAGATTAAGACTATCCCTGAGCTCTACACCCAGGCTATGCTTGACGACCTTTGCGAGAAGCTCTGGAATATGACCATGACTCAGAAGCCAGCATCTTCACTCTACCTCTTCACCTCTTTTGACAAGCGCGCCCTGAACACCATGAAGCGCCTGCACCCAGAGGCTGAGATGATGCTGCTCAAGAGCAAGCCAGCATCTCCAGAGATTCTTATGGAGGCTTACAATATGGGCATTATGCGCGTAGGTTGTAAGATGGACGGCACTACCCGCTCAACTATCCGCTTGGGCCATAAGCTGGGTATGATTGTATCCCTCTGGCCAGGAAACAACAAGGAGGACTTCTTCCTCGGCGCTGCTCTGGGTTGCGATGCAATGTGCTGCGACCGCTTCTTTGAGGTTGGCGATTGGGCAGAGAAGAACCTCCCATTCGTAAAGATTAAGGGTTACGAGAAGCCTCAGAAGTAATCTGCGACTGAGAAGTCTCGCAGACAATGTGATTGACCCCAAAAGTTTTAAAAACTCTTGGGGTCAATTGTAATAATCATAAAGAACTATAGTTCTACTTTTACTATTTATGTAGTTAGTCAAAAACACTTATTTAAAGTCAAAACCGAATATTTTCCCTCTCCTTCGCCACTCTTCATCATCTCGTTCAAACTGATCAAGCGTCTGTTCTGTACTAGATATAAACGAGTCTGTCTTATCAAGCAGTGCCGCAGTCCGCAATCTCAACTCTATACGCTGGCGTACAAACACCAACTCATTGGCTGTCGCGCCAATTGTTCGAGCAACTTTCTCTACACAACTATTAGTTGCGTCTAACTTCACGTCACAACCATCGATTAACTTATCAAGTTGTTTTTGTCTATCTGTTAAATTATTCCAAGCCATAGTTATTTTTATTTATTCGTTTTATTATGCTTACAAATCTAATTTACTATATAACCTATCACTCCCCAATATGAGCCACCATCATCCAATTGAACATAAAGGCACATCTTCCCCGACTGAGGTATTATTGTCATTGAATACATATTATCACTATCAACATGCCACTCATTATACCATTCATCATTATTTACAATTGCCCATTTTATACCAGACAAAGGGTAAAAACTGAATGTATATGGGCATCCCGACTTTAGAATTCTACTCATCGGAACCGACACAACCTTCAATCGTTTCTCGTCATTGATATAAATATCTGGAAGTTCTCTAATTTTCTCAGCGCGAATAACCTTCAATAGTTCCTTGGGGCAAATACCAGCAGCTTCCCAAGTATCTGGACGCAAATTCTTCACACCTTTCACATCTGGCACACACATGGGATAATATTGTTCAACCTTTTCCCAATCTCTCTCATCTGGCTCATCGACAACATACTCCATAAAAGAGTAAAATGAATTTTCTCCATTCTCCTTTACTCCAAGTACCACACTTGATTCATTCCTAGGCATAAACGAGATTGAATAAGTATCATCCCCACAAAGTTCCCATTCTTCTTTGTTAATATACAAGTCTTTATTCACCAGTACAAGTTCAACATCCCGGTTCATTAGCTTTATAGTTATTCGGTAGAACTCTCCGATTGACAAAGATTTACTCTTTGGCAAATCTACAATCTTAATATCTCCAGCTGCAGAAGAATACAACTTTGGCAGACTTAATGGATTGCCTTTAATGGCAGAGTTATAGGCCTCATCAACACTCAAGCCATAATCTACATATGCTTCATCTATTGAGGGCACAGATTGAAACTGCTCAAGACTCATATCTCTATCGAGCAATTGATACTGTTCTTCATCAGGATAATGAGACAAAATCATCCACTTCGGATCAACATTAAACCAATGTAAATGATTATCGCTCTTCTCAAAAGTCCCCGAGTCATCTACGCTACCAGCGCCCCATGTGGGATCCAATAGTATACCGTGATTTTTTCGTGTGTATGCAAAAATCCAAGCGTGCCCCTCTTCTCTAAGCATCCCATTCTTGTCCTTAGTTTTTCCAACAACTATTTCAGATCTAATTCCAATAGAGTTGGCCATGTGATAAAACAACTCTGTGTAAGCAGCACATACTCCTTTCCTGCAATCATAACATCTATCAGCTCGATAAATTTCATATGATGTATCATACTCAATATTATCACACAACCACAAATAGATTGCCCGAATCCTATCATAGTCAGTATCGCAACCCTCCGTGACACTTCTTGTCAACTTGGAGTAATCATATCGCGTATCATACGACCTCAACTCTTTATTAGGTTTCTTGAAGTAATCGTCATACTCTGCTGCATCATCCTTAAAGAATATAGAATACAAAAGGTAAAACACTACTGCGCAAAGAGCGATAACGGCAGATATTACTAAAACATCAAGTACTCTAGCAATTAATCTCCACATATCAATCTACCCCATTGAGTTAAATATCCGAAAGTTCTTCAAACAAGGCATCTTTTCCATCATTATCTTCCGAAGGTTGTTTATACGGAAGCCTCCTAAACTGCTCTTCTGTAATCCGAATATCAAGCTTGGTCCAATATTGCAAATCAGGGAAATGACTGTAGATCATCCAAGATGGCGAAACATTAAACCAAACCGAGTTATCATCATGTTTTATAAACTTTCCATTATCAACACACCCAGCGCCCCATGTTGGATCAATCAAAAGCCCGGCGTATGCATTAGTATAAACAAATATCCATGAGTGCTTACTATCTGAGACTGTACCATCAGAAATCTTAACCTTGCCCGTGATGATATCGGCGGTCAAGCCAATAGCATCTGCCAAATAACAGAACATTTCACAGTATGCCCAACAAACACCTCTTCTTGATCTCAAGCAGGTATCTGCATCTTGAATTTGCTTTGTGGTGTCATACTCAATATTCTCGCATAGCCAATTGTAAATACATCGCGCCTTTTTCTCTACAGTATCTGCTGTGCTATCAATAATCTCTGACAGTAGGCCTGTTAAATCCGTACGCAACCTGCTTAATTTAGCCTCCCTCTTAGGTTTAAAGTCCTTAATTGCATCTATATGGTCTGGGATATTCAACACCTGTACCACACAAAGAGAGTTTACAAAATCACAAGGACATTGAGGGACTATAGACTCAGTTCCCACCTCGTAACGCGCTCTAAATTCCGTAGGCTCTATTATAACATTCTGGTTATTTGAGAAAAAGCCAATACTTACATTAGATGCAAGATTATTCTCCCGAATACGAATATATTCAACAAACGGTTTCGACTGCGTGATATTATACTCAATAATCCGATGTAGATCCTGATCTGTCAACATCTCCTTTACAAATGGATTACTCCCATCCCACTTAAGAGTATGATACTTCCCCACAAGTGGATCTAAGACCTGATGTTTGATAAGTTCAAGCATAGTCATCCTATTATCAGGTTCAGCAGTGGCATCAAACCATCTACACAGAAATCTATCTATCATTTCCGCGTAATATCTATGGGAATCTCGAAACTTACGAACAAGTTCCATGTCTATCAAGGAAATTGACTTAATATGCCATTTAGGTCGATAGCCTTCCTTCCCCAATACATACTGACCACTAACATTTTTTTCACCATCCATGAGTAGTATGCACTCTCTCCTACGCGCCTCATAGTTCTCAATCATCTCTGTAAGATGGCTCCACCAATCGCGAACTTCATCTACCCGCTTCAGTTCCGCAATGCACTTATTCAACTTTGTTGCAATATCTTCACGAATTTGTTCTGATATCAGAGCTGGCGAATCCAATAGCAAAGCTCCAAACAAGGTATTTGGGCTCGCATCTTTCTTTCTTTTATTAAAGAATGAGAAAAAACATGTCAAACAACCTGTTCTTTCAGGCAAATCATCTAACGACTTCTGTTGAATCATCTCGGCCTCAACAGGCAGCTCCTCGGCTCGTCCCACATTTAGCATTGTGTTCACCGGGTAGTTCTGTGGCAATTCGTCGGCAACTGTCGCCCTATCCACAGCATACCTCATTGTTTTGATTCCCTCATCTGATTTAAGATATTCAACCAGCGAGTCAATTTGTTGATAGTGGGAGCTATAATTCTCTTCATCCTCCTCGGTCACTCTTACACAATGCCCATAATTCTCACAGAACTCATCTGCATCAATAAATGTATTTTTGCAAATATTTTCCTCGTGATCTTCAATTTGCGCTTGGTAATCTGCAATACTATCCTTTAGCTGAGATATCTCAACCTGGGCTGCCAAAATCTGAGTTGGGTCAAGCGTCAATAAAGAACTTTCAAGCGCTGCTATTTCAGCCTCCTTTTGCTTAATCTGAATATTTAGGTTTGATATCTCTCGTTTTTCCTCACTAATATAGAGCTTAAGAAATGAATTCAGATATGTCGCAATCTGCTGTTCCTGACGAGAAACAGAATATTCATTATCAACAAGTAGTTTTGCAGGATTCCACTGAGCAGTACAATACAAATTCCATCTCTCCCATATTGAGCGAAGACCATCTAACCATTGCAAGCCTAAATCTATCTTTTTGTAATAGTTATAGTCTATGAGCTTCTGTGTATCCAATGACGGAGCTGCATTTAGCGCTCTATTGAGCAATCGTTCCTCCGCAGAAAGTCTAAAAAAATCGTTAAGATCGCAGAAATCATACTGATGCTCAGACATGCCAATAGAGTAAATACCAGAACCTACAGTCGTTTTAGGATTATCATCTCCTGAGCATACCAATTTTGACCAATAACAGAGAAACTTCGCAAGCAAATTCGAATTCAAACTAGTTGCAGCTCCCATATAGTCCATATTATTGATATACAAAATATCTGTACGGAAACGATTGTCCACCTCAAGTCCTCGTAAAGATTCAAGAAGCTTCCAATGCGGGCGAATAGTAACATCCTCAGGCTTATTTATGTCATATCCGATAAGGACAATATCAATATGAAGCCCGAGCATCATTGCGCCGCCAATTTCGCGCAACTCCTCACACACCATTCGCAAAGTTTCGCCATGCTCTTCTTCAAGGCACTGTGACACTATAAAAACATTGGGCACAACGCCACTAGGAATTAGATTCTTAAAATGAGAGATCTGATTAGTTAATGCTTTATGTAACGCTATCGGCTCATCGCTCTCATTTATTTTATCACCCGCATTATCGTAAATATCCCAACGATAGTGAAGGCCATCTACCTCCTTAACAATACATCCAGATGTTATGACATTGTGTTGTAGGTGAGCATTTTTAATCTCACCTACAACATCTTGAATGTCATTATTGGCACCTATGACAATAAAATAAGCCATAAATATTTAGAATTCAAGTTCTCTTAAATAAACAACTTCTCTTTCAAGAAGATCTCTTACCATTTGGTAAGCCGCATCCTTCTCTATAACACGCTCACGCTCTATTGTGCTTAGATTTGCGATTTCCAATAAGTATTTTCCATATTCCTCCTGCGCCTTTTTCATCACAGCTACAACAGCTGGCCTACCTTGGTCAAGAATCATCTTCTGAATACGGGCTTCAACTTCACTACCAAGTCCGCGAAGTTGGAACTGGTCAAATGCGATATCTCGTCTCTGCCCCAGTTCAAGAAGTCCTCCTGAAAGAATATCTCCCTGAGATGACTCTATACAGTACGACTTACGCGATTCGTCGTACTTAATAAAGCCATATACGATTGCATTTACCCAGTTAGGGAGTACAATATCCTTCTCTTGCTTAGGCATAAGATCAAAATTCTCAACAATCATTCTCTGGTTCCACCTTTCATCCAAATAACAAACAGGGCAAGCCTCTGAACTATACTTATCCTCTGCCTCTCTCATATAACCAAGCATATTATTTACAGCAAATGCAGGGCTAAAGCACTGGCTCTGGAAGAATGTAATTCTATCCGTTTGATGTATACTCTCAAAAATCGGTTTGGTTGCGCCAATCATAAACATATCGCTATAACCACTTTGAATTATACCCTTAGATTGATTATATACTCCAATGGTAAAGACGGTTGTCAACTCTTGTGCATGATCGAGTTTGCCGTGAGTATCTGTTGACCATAGAGGGCTAGACATCTCCTTCACCTTATCAAAAATCCTCCTCAGGTCGGCGTCTGTCATTTTACTCAGTCTATGTTCAATGGTCACATTCTTCACATCTGCGACACTCTGCAGGCCCTTGGCAAAGTTAAATAGCACGGCATCAATAGTTTCTGCAGGCTGATTAATCAACCCCTCGATCGGATGCTCTTTTATAAAGAGAGCCGATGTTTCTGCCACATCTGGCAAAACAAAGTCGTTCACATCATCTGAATGTAAGAAAATCTGGAATTTAGAAGGCGTTTTAGCAGCCTGCTGAATAGTAGTAATTGCATTCACATTCTTCTTCTGTATAGCTTCTACATTTGCCTTAAGAACAGTTATTTGACTCAAGATGGAACAAACATACTGGTCAAAATCAGTAAAGAACTGAATTGCTTTTTGATGTCTTAATAAATCTCGTTTCTGGGCAATATACTCCTCAACTTTATTCTGCAATGCAACAGCTGCATCTCTATTAAATATTGACAAGATACCAGTTCTTAGATCAGAGATATCAGCACTCCAGTCTACATTATATGCGAGTTTCTTCTGGAGATCGCCAACTTCTTTGACCATCTCATCTTTACAAAGCGTAATACTAGTCTGCAGAGCTTCTAGAAACGCCTGCGCCAACCCTACACCCTGTAGGCTATTAAGAATTATCCGAATTTTTTCATCAAGTTTACTTTTTACATTTGCAAGTTTAGTCTCTACATTATCATCTGCTTCCTCACTCACATTTGCTGCCTCAGCTCCAGCTGTAATATTTGCTTTAATTGTATTTACATCTGCAGTCCTATCTATTATAACACTAAATGGGGCCCTATATGCAAGGATGCTATCTATAAGCAGATTAGCATCATGCTCTTGAATCGCCACTGCATCGCTCTCCATCCAAGTATTTACAGTCTTCAATGTAGCTATTGGGTCTGGCTTAGATAGTTGTTCTTTGCAGATTTGTGCCACAATACCATGAGCAACCACATTTCCAACCGCTTTATTGTCATACACGATCTCTGCGCTACCAGCCGAAGAATAAAACGCCTTCTTATTCTTAATACTATAATATCCTTTATCAATATTATCTTTAACACTATCTAGTTCGCCTGATGGAAGGAACATACAGCGGCCTATAGAATCCGTAATCTCATCTACAGTTTGCAATACAACACCCATCTTATTCCTGTTGTTTATAAGATACGCATCTCTAACACCTTCGTCAAGATAGTACACATTTGCAAAACCGAAATCAAGTGCATTCTGATTATCATATGGCAGATGGTATAGATAGTCTAACTCCCTAATTGCGCCATATGCATTTTGATACACATTTGCAGTAGCAGGTCCATTTACCATATTACGGAATACTTCTGGTAATACAATCCAAGGTGTAATAGAATATGGATGTCCCAGCTCTCTAAGGGTTTTTGCCACAAGAACAATAATATCCAACATAGTACCACTCCCCGTACCCCCGGCAACAGAACCAACGATATTGACCTTGGTAGGATATTCCACCCCATCCTTATTTGTATCATACGCGAATTTACATCCTACTGGCAGAGGCGCGCAAATTTCACTCACCTTGCTAGCCACACGCGCACTAATATCTGTAGCATTATGCCTAGCAAGGAAGCGACCATTGCTTCTTATTTGACCAGCTCCAGTATTCATTAGATTGGACAGGAACTGAGAGTTTCTTCTTGGGAGCCACTGGAACTGCGAAAGATGATTGCGATATATTTCAAGCGCACTACCGACAATCCCGCAAAAACACAGCTCATTTTCCGACAGTTTTACCTCTTTTCCCATTCTTGATAGGACAGACTTATTTCGAATCCCCCTATCGGTATCAATCGCAAGAAATGCCACCATTGGAGGGACCTCTCCATACGCATCCACGAAACACTGTTTCGTACGAAGAATTGACTTAACACCAGTACCACCTAAACCCACATAAAGGGTTCTTGTAATTTTAATTGACATATTAAAAAAATTTTAAGGTTATTTATTAGTTTATGTTTATTATCGTATTGCTCTTAATCTCAGTAATAGTAGAGGCTCCAATTTGAGGCATTGGATTGGGATTAATCCAATAAGCGCCGCCCTGAGACACTGCAAGAATGCATCCTCCACGACTCGGTTTAAAAATCATCGGAGTTGCAAACGCTGAGTGGGTTACATATAATATCTTCCCCTTCAGAGCTCGATCAACCCAAGACTGCTTTTTCTGATGATTTGCTGCAATCACCACCATTCTCACACCTCTAAATCTAATGATAACAGGGGCTAATCCTCGAGCACTCAGTGTTTTTTGAATGGCTCCAAACCTCGGAAAGAACACAGGTCTAAGAACTGTAAACCAAAGAAGTAGTGCCACAACTAGAAGGCCCAATATACAAGTAAGCCCTAACTTAATTGGGTTCCATCGTTCTTCAAATCTGAAGTTCCACCTAAATACATCAGGGGAACCATTTATCAAACAATTATCAAGTTTTGAAGGGATTAGCTCTATTCTACCGTAATATTTACCCTCCTGGCTCATATCATGCCCGATGATAGATAATTTAAGATTCGTGACATCTGGAGTTATCTTGAACGAATCACCCTTTATCTCATCCCCATTAATAAATAGCTTGAAGTTCTGTGACGATAGGTTCAGCATCCCTTCCCCCGCTTTATTAACAAGGTAAACTTTCATAATCGCCGACGAGCCGTCAACTTTAGCTTGTTCACTAAAATTCACTTTAATATTAGACTCTGCAGGAGTATACGCCTCTTCTGAGATTTTGCCAAAAGAACCATAATACGACGCTTCGCCAAAGTTTTTATCCTTTATATCAAGACTCAAGCTACGTTCTGGGATGTTAACAACCTCGCAGAAAATTGCATCCGGTCCTACAAAAGTATAAGAGTCATGTCCTTCAAGTTTGGGCGACAACTTTATAGTATGTTTAATCGGCGGAGTTATACCCTCCTTACACCTAACCTCAAATGCTATTTTCTCATCTCTAATATCTCTATCAGAACATAAAACTTCATAATATTGATCATCGTATACCAATCGCAGAGTGCCCTTTGCATCCTTGCAATTATAACCCTTTAACTCAATAGTCTTAGCTCCCTTATCATCCCTTACATTATACTTAAGGTATGTGGGCAGAGTGGCTGTTTTTATACGCACTTTGGCATCTGGGACAATCCAAAAATGGGGCTGGTTTTCTATTGCATCTCTAATATACGGTTTATCCGCGTCCTGATGTACAAGTACATAAAAGCCATATGCATTTTTCCCTCGGGTCAAATTTATCCAAGAGTTTATAGTTGGAACCAACTCTGGTTTTGTCCCTTGATGATCATTTTCTCCATCTGTAAAAAGAAACATATACTTGATTTTATCACCTCTAAGATATGTATAAAACTTCTTTATTGGAGCAACAATATTTGTATTCTTATGGGGTATATACTTGTATTTTGTAACAAATTCCACCAAATATTCCTTCCCCGCAGATGATGCTTTTTGCGTTTCTACCGTTCTTATATCATCTTGGAAAGCGATAATGGTTATCTCATTACTGGGGTCATCTTCTACATATTCTATACATTCTATTATCGCTTTCTTGAGTTCCACCCACAACCCATTTCCATCCGAATATGTTTTCAGATCAGTACCATCAAGATCTTTCATCCCTGGTTGCTTAGGCAGGAGTGAGCCTGTAACATCCCACAATATCACAATATGCGCTCCGTCTTGAGCATTAGCATTAAAAAACACACTCAGACACAAGAATAACGCTGCTACTAATTTAAACTTCATAATATGATTGATTTATTATTAAAAATCTCTCTCGACACAAATGAACTTATTGTACCGTTTGTACTGCCAAAAAATTTATAGGGCCTATTCCACGACCCTCGCTCCACCCATTCAACAAGAGGGCGAATAACATCAATAGCCAGAAGAGTCTCTCCTCCCATAAATGCGATATCAAGTCTACCACCAGTTCTCATTAGAAATCGTTCAATGATAGACTTGACCATATCAAACGACATATCCTTGTCACGTTTTGTTCGAACATAACAATACCTGCAGTTAAGATTACAGCGATATGTTGTAAGCAATCCTACTGCTTCACCGCTCATTTCATCCAGACAATCTTTCCTATCCATAACTAACCTGGATAAGAACCATAACTATAGTTACAGTCCGTTGCACCTTGATAGCCATGTCGCGTTGGGTACATCTTACGGCCATAAGCAACGGTTGCAATTGATCTTGTTCGCTGGTCCCCTTTAGCTCGCTCAATCAAGACACTTATCTCTGTATTAGATATATCAAGCACTCTTTTCATAGCAATAAACTCAGCCCTTATTATTGTCATCTAATAGGCTCCGTAGCACAAGTTCTATAAAAGAACTTTTAACCTATACGCAAAGATATAATAAAAAGTTTGAATTAAAGCAAATCTAGACTAATTATTTTTCAGCCCTTTTCTCCCAAAGTCTATTTTATAAGGATTTGTTTTTAGACTACAATTCGTTATCCGTGTATCTCTTGCTGTATTTTTGGAGAGTTTAGATATCTATCCGCTGATTATACTTCTAAGTTATAATCATCAAACATCTTGACACAAAAGCATTTATGTGTGAAATGCTTCAAATGCTAAAAATTAATTATATAGTTACCAATCGTTTCAGAAGGAGGTTGTGTTCTTTTATAGAACTTGTGCCCTTTGTCTAGAATCTTTAATAGATATTCCAACAAAAAAAGCACCGCTACAGTTTGTGGCGGTGCTTTTTTGTCTGTGCGGTGCGCTACTGAATATCCTCGGGTAGGGAGTCGGCGCGGACATAGACCGAGACATTCTCGCTATCGTCCTTAGCCGTCCAGCGCATGTGGGTGGCGGTAAGCTCTACGATATAACGGTGCGACCAGTCAAAGTAGTTATACTCGTCGGTGCCGTAGTTGCCACGAATTACTGCGCCGAGAGCAGAGTCTACCTCTATAAAGTAGTTGCCCGTAATGGTCTGGGTGTACATACTACCCACATTCTGATAGAGGGTATAACTGCGGTCAGAGCGCTCAAAATTGATATAGACAAATGCCCCATCGGCAAGCGTTGCGCCATTGTCGTAGCTCTCAAGCATCCACAGCCCCGCGATATTTGTCGGGGTGACATCCAACAGAGGCTCTGAGGCCTCGTTACTCTGATTGTTGCAGCAGCAGAGTGTCAGCGCTGCAAAGAAAATTGCAATGTATCTCATACTATTCTATTATTATCTCTCTTCTGCTCGGTGCGGTCTGAGCGTTGATATAAAGTTTCATATTCTCCCTCTTCTCCCCCCTCAGCCGAATAACCAAATCGCCCTGCTCGCCAGCCTTAAGCGTTGCAGGCTCGGTATATACCTCCAGCTCGGGCGAGGAGAGCATTCTATCCTTGGTTATCTGCAGCTCCGTAGTGCCACCATTCATGCAGGCTATGCGCTCCGTAGCGCCGCTCTGAATCTTCACTCCCCGCTGACGCAGCAGCAGCGCACCGCAGGTATATGGGTAATCGCCTCGGCGGTCGGCAGAGGCGACGACAAAGCCCTTGATGGCAACCACAGCCGTAGGGATAGTCCCATTGTCGGCATATACAAAGAGCTTATGGCTAAAAGGTCCTGGGTAGCCCTTGCCCACAAAGGAGAGCCTTATAACTCCACGCTCTCCAGCCTTAAGCACTCCACTTGTAGCCGTAAGGCAGCGGCAGGTGGTGCGGGTGCGGTAGGTTGCAGGGCTCTTGCCGCTATTATGCAGAGCAATCTCCGCCGTGGCAATATCACTCTCTGCCACCCGACCCAGCTCTACGGTGCTCTGCCCTACCACAATATCTGTAGCCACAGTGCGGGGCGAGGCGAGGCTATCTAAGGTCGCCTTGGGCACCAACCGAAGTTGTGCCGCACTACAGCCCCACGCAAGGCTCAGAATAAGCAGCAGAGCGTATCGCATTACAACCAGCCGTTACTGTTTGCACCGCGACGCACGGTGATGGTAAAGTCAAACTTGCTACCGTTGCTTGCGGTGATAGTTGCCGCGGTAGAACCACTATCGTTACCCTTGAAAATCAGCTTATCATCGGACTCACTAACCGACGCAACGGCAGTATTGGCGATAGTTACGCTATAGGTAAGAGCCTGACCATCAACAAAATATCGTGCAGGAGCGACCGCTACGCTACCATCTACGGCGACATAGATATTAGGGAAGACCATAGGCTGACCCGCATCGCCAGCAATAGCTGCGAGGAATGCCGAGGCATTGACCTGACCGCCCATCTGACCGCGGTAGTCGCCCATATTTATCTGCATAGGCTGTATAGGACCCACATCGGCAACATAGCGGCAGTAGTTCTTCTTGCCCACAAAGTAGCTATCAATATTATCGGCACTCGCAACGAGCAGCTGCTGAATCTCCGATGCCTTGAAGTGGCGACGAAGCTGTGTAGCATAGCTTATACCCAGCGCAACCACGCCCGAAACATGCGGACAAGCCATAGAGGTACCCTCCATATATCCGTAGCCCGAAGGTGCGATATGGTACGGCAGTGTTGAGAGTATACATCCCACCTCGCCGTAGTTATGGGTATCATCAACATAGTCGTAGTAGTAGTCCTGGTCACCGCCTGGCGCAGAGATAGTAGTACCCGGTCCGAAGTTGGTATATACGGCAGGGGTAAAGTCGGCAGCCGTAGCCGCTACGGAGATATACTCCTCGGCAGCACCTGGATAGCCCGCAGCGGCAGCACTCTCGTTACCGCCCGCAAAGACTGCAATACCGCCCTCAACAGCGCCATTTGCAGAGCCAGCATAGTGGGTGAAGTACTCCAGAGCCTCGCGCTCCAGCGGAGAGCCTGCAATCCACTCCTCCTTACTTCCGAAGCCCGCAGCGCCCCAGTCGTAGACATTGGCACAAGGCGACACATAGCCCCAGCTACACTGAAGCACCACAGCGCCATTATCTGCCGCGTACTTTATAGCGCGAACAGTAGAGAGTATGCTTGTGGCCACATTTCCAGAGAATATCTGGCAGACCATAATCTTCACGCCGCTATCAGCACCACCATCGCCACCTGCGATAGAGCTGATACCCACGCCATTATTGTTCACCGCCGAGATAACGCCAGCCACATGCGTACCGTGACCTGAGTCGTAGACATCGTCCCAGACAATCTTGCCCGACTGGTGCACGAAGTTATATCCATACACATCGCCCTTATAGCCATTGCCGTCGGCATCAACATCCGAGCGCAGACTCTCGCCCTCGTTCACCCAGATATTTGGCAGCAGGTCGGGGTGCTCCACAAAGATACCCTCGTCCAGCACTGCCACGATAACGCTACTATCGCCCGTGCTACGCTCCCAAGCCTTCTCAACCTGCACATCGGCATCCTTCACGGACTTTACTACGCCATCCTTTACAAACAGGTCGCCGTGGTTGATAATGTTCCACTGCGCTGGCAGCAGAGGGTCTGTCATCTGTGCGCGGGTAGAGGCTACAGCGCGCTCCACCTTACTCTCGCTCAGCGGAGTAGCCTTGCCAGTATAGGCGCGCTTGATAGTGCGGTTTACATCCACCTTCTGCACCTGACCCAGGCGGGCAAAGCGACGAGCGACATCCTCCACAGCCACCTTAGAGCTATCAAAGCGCACGACATACCAGAGGTTAAGTCCACTCTCAACAGTGCGCTCCTCGGCGCTACTATCTACGGCAAAGACGCGCTCAATAGAGCAGGTGCCGATAGTCTGAAGCAGAGTATCCAGCGTAATGTCGCCACTGCGAGTTACGCGGCTGCCATCCAGGCCTGCCTCGGCAATCATCTGTGCCACCTGCGGGGTGAACTTTACCAGTAGCTCGTCCTCGGCATATGGGACAGGGGCAACATCTGCCACCTGCTCAAAGTCGGTGCTGCAAGAGAGTAGCAGCATCAGCGACAAGATATATATCAATTTACTCTTCATCTCCCATAGGTTTTTTCTTGGTTGTATACTCCTTATAGTAGTAGTCCATATTTGACGGTTCGTTGTCAAATACCGCCAGCGTACCATTCTTTGCGCGACCCTCCTGCGGGAAGACAAGGCTATATGGCTCCCACATATCCAACGCTGGGTGGTAGAGCAGCCAGTCTGGCAACTTACCATAGAGGCGGTTGTGGTTGATGCTCAGTCGCTTACAGTTAGGCATAACCTTCTTCACGCGACGGTCTACAAGCACCTGCGGCAGGGAGTCTACGGCGTTAATCTCCTCCTGAGTATAGTAAGGCACTGTATCGTCGTCCTCAAAGGTTGGAAGCTCGCCCTGCAGGTAGTTCACCGAGAGGACAAGGGTATCCAAATCCCACTTGAGCAGATGCTCTGGGAACTTAGGCTCGTCAATAAAGCCACCAAGGTCGGTGCGGTTATTGTTGCTCAAGTCCGAGACTACGCTGCGCTGGTTAGCATTGAGAATCAGCGTGCGCAGCTTAGGGAAGTTCTCCTTAGTAAGCACCGCAGGGATGGTCTGGAAGTTGTTTGAGCAGATATTGAGGTGCTCCAGATTCTTCAGCGCCGCGAAGCTCTGAGGCAGAGATACCAGTCCGTAGCTACCGAGCGTGAGTCGGCGCAGCTGGGTGAGGTTGGCAATATCGTCGCCCAAATCAAGGCTGAGCAAGAAGGTGTTGGTATTTCCGAAGAAGTAGAGCTCGTCGGCAGCGGTCAGGTAGCGCACCTCGTATGGCAGCGGCTCCTTGATGTTGAAGAAGTAGAACTCCGCGCTACGCACACGACCCACCTTCTCAGGGGTGCAGCCCTCCATACCCTCGTGCCACAGAGTAACATTATCCCACATATCCATCGGCTGTGAGGCATCCCACGAAGCCATAGTCTGGAGCGTGCGCGAGATAGAGAGCAGCGCCACAGAGTCGCCCTGACGGGTATCAGGGACGATAGGCTCTGCCGCCTGCTGAGTTACGCTGAGCAGATCCTGACGGGCAAGTGTTACATCCGTCTTAGGGCGGAAGGCAACCTGTGCCAATCGCTCGCGGTCGGTAGTATTTATATCCCACTTAAAGCGGACAGTTGTCGTACGAGGACGAGCACCGCGGTTAAGGTCAAGGGTATGACGCTCGCTACTGAGCCAGCCCGCATTGTCGGGCACAGCGACCTCAAAATCTACATTTGAACGCACCGTAACATCAAAGTAGCGGCTCTCCAGACGGTCGTAATTAGAAATCTTAACCTCCGAGCCCTCAACCTCAATGGCGTAGTCAAAGCCCTTCTGGTTGATGACAATCTCCTTCTCCTGCCAAGTATCAATATTCTGAATACGCACCACACCACGACGCGCCGAGGTTGTAAGTGCCGAGTCGATGATAAAGTTGCACTCGGTAGTACCGCGACCATTTGCTGGCGAGACGGTTATCCACGCATTGTCGGTAGATGCTATCCAGCGATTTGACGAGGTGATGGTGCGGCTTACGGTGCCACCCACAGCCTCCACATCAAACTCAATGCCCTCGGTAGTAAAGGCTTGGTCTGTATTATCCGTATGACAGCTAACAGCTACGAAGGCTGCCATTAAAAATATAATCACTCTATTCATACTACTCAAGCATTGCGTCACAGTTTAGTATAGTCTGCGACTTGTCGTAAATAAGGTAATAGGCTCCCACCTGCCAAGCATAGCATATATCCGAGGCGTCAAAGATGATGTTCGGATTGTCCGATATGTCAAGGTAGTAGATAAGCGTAGATATTGTATCCTCCACCTTGCGGATGTCGTTAGAGCCGATATAGAGGCCACGCAGACCCTTATGGTTGAAGATACCCTGCGGCCACTCGCGCATACAACGCTCGCCCTTCTCGTTACGCTGCGAGCGCAGACCGTAGACCGTAAGGTAGAAGCTATCCAACGGCTCAAATGGGAAGTGGTCAAACTGGTTGAACGAGAGCTCCACACCATAGAGATATGGCAGATTTACGGCGTGCATCTCGCGCGGGAGACTCTTGAGGTTGTTCCACGACAGGTCCATAGAGGACATATAGATAGAGTTCTCGTACTCAAACGACCCCTCTGGAATCTCGTCTATATTACAGCCACGCAGGATGATATACGATACGAGCGAGTTGGTCGTAGCCAGCGCCTTTGGATACTTCGTCAGCTTAGGGTTCTGCGCCAGCGAGAATGTCTCCGCCTTCAGTCCGCGGTAAGAGCCATCCTCCTCGCCCTCAAAGCCGTCAATATCGTTACCCGACAGGTCTAACGAGGTGAGCGCTGCGCTACTCTTTGCCGAGAAGATATTTGGCACCTTCTTCAGGCGGTTGTACTTCACAGAGAAACTCTCCGAGTCGGCATAGCCACAGAAGTAGCCCTCGCTATCGGCTGGCAGGCTCTCCAACAGGTTGTTGTCAAGGTAGAGCTGCACTGGCGATACGGACTTACCGAGCGGATGAACCTTTGAAATCTTGTTGTATGCCAAATCCAGCAGCGACATCTTAGTCATATTGCGGAAAGACTCTGGAAGCTCCTCCAGACTATTCTGGCGGGCATAGAGAATCTGAATCTTCTCCTTAGATGCGCCATTTGCCAGTGCCTCAAAGCCGGCATAAATCTGCTCGGCACTCCACTGCGAGTTGTTAGAGATGTTGATAGATACCAGCTCCGGCATACGGGCAATCTGCACTGGGAAGGTGGTGAGCTTAGAGCAGTTGTAGAGCTCAAAGTCGGTGCAGGATACCAGGTCGCCAATCTCCTCTGGCAGGCTCTCAATCTCGCCATTGGCGATGAAGAGGTACTGCAACTTTGTCAGGCGGCCAATCTCGGCAGGGATGCTCTTCAGACCATTGCAGAGCGTGCCGTGGTTGGTGTCCATCTTCTGGATAAACTGCGTGCCACTCTTGCGGTCAATAATATCACTCTCCTTCATCGTCTTGTAGAGCGATGTGGCAGCAATCTCTATATTGTGCTCCGCCAGCGCACGAGCACAAGGCTCAGCCATCTGCGTTGCAGGGTGAATCATTCGCAGATACTCGCCGTGGCTCTGCAGACGGGTAGCGTTACGCTCGGCGAGGGACTTGCTACTATCCAGCGTAGGGTCGTAGGAGAGCAGGTTGTTATCGTTGTGCGTGCCGAGGTAGAGCTCTACAAGCTCCGTCAGCTGACCGATAGCGGGGCTTAGATGACCGCGGAAGGCAAAGCCGCTGATGTCAATCTTCGCCACGCGACCATTGGCGTGCAGCTCCACACCCGGCTGGTCGCCCCACAGGTCGGGGTCTTTGTTGAACTCCCAGTTGCAGCCGCGAGTCCAGTTCTCGCCCACATAGTACCAACGCTCGCCATCAAGGCTCTTCCAAATCTCATAGAGGGCGTAGTAGTCCTTCAGGTACTCGTCGCTCTGGTAGAGCGAGACGAGCACATCCGCCTCGGTAGTAACATTGTCCGTAACGGTAAACTCCGAGAGCTTCGGCGAACTATTGCTCTCCAGCAGATTCTTATCCTTGTCGTAGGTCTCGTACGCCACCACGCGATACTTCGCCGCTGGGAGCGATACCAACGAGTCGCAGAGGATGGTAGAGGTGCGGTAGCCGCTCTTGTCGCTCATACGGTCATCCTCGTCAAAGTGCATAGAGAACTCCGCCTTCATCTTCTCAACCTTTATCGGGTTGGTAACACTTCCCGATGCGAGCAGCTGACCCACGGTAAGGGTCACATAGCTAACCTCGTCAAGGGTATACTGGCGGGTAACGGCGCGAGTAGGAGCCTCCGAGAAGTCCTCCTTATCCTTCTTGAGGGTAAAAAGCACCGTGCCTCGCTCGGCAACCTTCACTGTAATGTCGTGCATAGTAAGTCCGCCGCTAACCACCTCAAAAGAGCTCTGGGTCTCTGGCGCGCCGGCATATACCAGCTCGTCGGCAGTATCATAGAGCGAGAAGGATACCAGACGGTACTCACCCGTAAGCAGCTGCAGCTTATCCGAGCGCAGACCCATCTCCTCCGCCCCCTCTACGGCGTGCAGCGGCAGCGTCTGGGCGATAGTGGTCTCGCCATAGCCCAGCGTGACCTTCACCTTGCAAGCCTCGGCAAGGTAGTCCAGCGTACCCTTCACCGCGCGGGTAGAGTCGTAGGATGCCGCCTTGTAGAGCTTGAATTGTGCATATCCGTAGTCGTCGTTGCGATAGTCGGGCGCAGACTCCTTACTACAGCCGACAAAGAGCAGGACTATGGATAGTATTGAAACAAATCTTTTCATTATTGAGCAATATTGAGTGTACAAATAAGTACCAGCTCGCCCTGTCCAAAGACAAGTGCGCCAGTCTTACCATTACCTGTATTAGCATTCATCGTAACCACCTGATACTCCTCGCTATACTCATACTTGAGCCAACTTTCGTCAGCGCTATCTACATAGCTCCACTCCTGTGGCAGACCATTGAGCATAGAGAGGTTTGGAGTGGCGGTGGTGTAGGTGAGGTGATATACCTTCTCGCCATAAGAGGCATACTTAATATAGAGGTCGCCCGAGGTAAGCTCCTCCAATGTAGAACCCTGCTGTGCAGCATAATCTGGGTAGCCGAAAGCAACGCCCTCTGTACCCTGAGCCGCAGACTCATTGTAGCGACAGAAGAGCAGAGCAAAGACGCCACTCTCGTCTACGAAGGTTACAACGCCCTCGTAGTCGCCCGTCATAGCGTTCTTAGCCGCTGCGGCTGTAGACTTGGTGGTATCCATCTGGATGCGCACCTTCTCGTTATTTGTGCCAAATACGGTAGTTGTAATCCACGCGGTGCTACCCGAAATCTCTACAAGCGAGCCATTTGCATCAAATGAGTAGCACTTGATTGCAGTGTAAGGGCGAACAACATTCACATACCAATCCTCGTGCGCCCACTCAGAGGTGTAGAGCACATCGTAGCCTACGGTAGTGCCGGCGAACTCGCTGAAAATCCAGTGGCTACCCTCCAGCTGGTCGATATTGCTACCAGCCGCCTCCATAGCCTGCTCGCCCACAATCTCAATAGAGCCAGGGTTACCAGCCTGCTCCACGGTAGTTACCACATACTGCTGATAGTCAGGCGAAATCTGGTCGTTCACAGCAATAACATCAATATCGTTTGTAGCTACGCTCTGTGGCATCACAAGCACCACAGCGCGGCGCGGAGCGCCCTCGTTCTGAACTGCGGAGAGTGAGAGAGTACGACGCTGGATAACATCCTCATTAGCGCTATCCCACGCAGCATACTCTGCAGTGAGCCACTCAGGTGCGAGTGTTGGCTGCACAAGACCTGCCGCCTCGGTAAACTCTACAACAGCTACAGCAGAGCCATTAACAGCTGTAACAGAGCCATTTACACCACCCTCAACATACTCGCCAACCATAGAGCTATATACCAGACCCTGATAGTTGAACTGGGTTGTAGCCGAAAAGCCCTCAACGGTAAAAATCTCAGTCGCCGCAGGGATAGTAACCTTCAGCTGGCCGACGCTCTTATCTGTCGCAACGGCATCTACGAAGCTGAGCACAGCGCTCTGCTCGGTCATAGGGTACTTTGCCGAGTTGCCCTTAATCCAGAGCTCGGTAGTACCAGCCTTGCCGCCCTCAATAGGGACAATCCACTCTGGCGTGCCATCTACAATCCAGTCAAAGTTGCTGACTACCTTCACGCGGGTTGAGTAGAGTGCCATCTCCTGAGGCCAAATCATCTTCATACCCTCCGCTGGGCACTCGGTGCTCTGGTAGGCGTAGGTCTGCTCGCCCTCGGTAGCATAGCTGAAGGCGTTATCCTCAACAACAACGGAGTAGATCTTCATCTCGCGCTCCTTATGCGAGAGTGTAAGTGTTGCAATAGTGCGGCTCTCGCCCTGCATGGTCATGGTAACCTCGCAGATGTGGTCGGCGTCAAACTCCTCAACATTAGCCACAACGACAGTAATCTCGTGTGTACCCTTATCGCCACGCAGCTTATAGACGAGGTTGTCGCCACTGCGGAGCTGGAAGTATGCTGCCGTAGCCTCTGGCACGCTAACCTCCCACGCCATATTTGGCTCAATAGTGAGGGTATACTCGCTACCAGCGACAACATTATCGGTTACAGCCTCCGGGAAGGCGGGACTCTCTACCTGAGGCTTATCGTCTGGGTTGTTAGGGTCCTCAGGAGTTGGGGTTGGGTCATTGCCACAAGAGGCAAAGAGCAGAATGGTTGCAAGCAGTGCGCTCGCGGTTCTAAACATAGCTTTCATATCTCTATTTTTTTATTATTAACAACACTAAAGTCCCTCGCGCATAAGGCGCTCAGCCTCCTCGTCAGAGACCCACTCAAAGACATTGTAGAAGTGGCCTACAGTACCTACCATCTCGCCCAAATCCTCCACATAGACATGGAGCCAGAGCACAGCAAAACGCTGGCAGGAGTTGAAGTAGGAGTCGTATAGCGGGCTATCGTCGCACAGAATGTGGTTGTCGCCCAATATCTGACCGAAGACCGAAGCCTCGTCGCTGACAACCTGGTCGGCATCCATAGTAATGCGCGGAGCGGCTGCATCCGTAGGGTCAAACGACATAGTTACATCGTAGCCATTGAAGAAGCAGTCGCGGATGATAATCATATTCTGCTCCGTAGGGTGCGGCTCGGTGTAGACCAGCTTCTGGAACGAGCTATTCTCGCCTGGATAGCTACGCAAGAAGAGCGACGAGAGGACAGCATAGCCCGTAAAGTTGTTACGGTCGTATGGACAGCTCTTGTACATCACCACCTTGGTGCAGTCCGAATCCTTGTAGAGCTCCCACTTGAGCTTTGGATTCATCACCAGTCGGAGCTTGAAGCCCAGCGAGTCTGTAGCCTCAATATTATCGTAGATACCCTCCACCTCCACATCGGCAGCGGTAGCACCTGCAGGGATGGTAACACTATTGGAGAGCAGGCGGTAGTGCTTGCCCTCAATGGCGTTGCTACCGGCGTCTACAACCTCCACGCCGAAGGTGCGGTCGTAGTTACGCGCCACGGTAGATGCCACAGCTACGCGGAAGGTGCTCTTATCCTGCTGCACCATATTGGTAGAGAGGCTATCGGCAAACATCACATACTCGGCATCCGAGTAGGTGGTATACTGCTCCTTACAGCCTACAAGGGCGAGCAGTATTATTATATATATAGGTAACTTTCTCATCTCTTAGTTACTTTCGTTAGGTTGAACAAGTGAGCCCGGAGCCTCAATCTCGTGCACAGGGATAGGCCATACAAAGAGTGGATGGTCTGCCTTGATGCTCAGCGAGCTACCCTCCTTGAGCGAGTTAGACTGCGGTGTGCGGGTAAAGCCCTCGCCACCGCGATAGAGCGTACCCCAGCGCTTGATATCCTGCAGGCGGAAACCCTCCATATAGAGCTCACGAACACGCTCGGCAGCAATCTGCTCAATATAGTTATCGGCTGTAAGGCTTATGCTACCACCTCCTGCAATACGCGAAGCGCGCAGAGTGGTCAAATCCTTAGAGGCAGCCGAGAAGTTTGGCGTGCTCTGACGGCAGTATGCCTCGGCACGAATAAGGTACTGCTCTGCCAGTCGGAAAGGCTTTGGCATAACGATATGATAGAGCAGGGCGTTATTTATAAAGTCCTGATTTCCAAAGTACTTAACCAGCAGCGGATACTGCAAGCCGTGACTATAGCCCGTCTGCAGAGTGTAGAAGTAGCTGCTGTAGCGCATATCGCTATCCGAGTAGAGGTCCAGCACCCACTGCGCAGGGACATAGTCGGGATAGTAGTATGTGTAGTCGTTGTTAAAGCCGAGGAAGACCTGACCCAGACCTCCGCCGTAGGATGTGGTGGTAAAGCCGATGCGCCAGATAATCTCCGTAGCCACATCGTAGTTCCACATATAGTCAAAGTAAGTCATATCGGATGTATAGTAGCTCACCGCCGAGCTGAGGGCGAAGTGCTCGCTCTCAATAAGCTCCGTTGAGTAGTGCACTGCACTCTCCCAGTCCTGCATATAGAGCGCCACGCGGGCATGCAGAGCCTGAGCCATAGCGCGAGTGACAAAGGCGCTACTATAGGCGTCATCCTCCTCATCAAGCAGCTCCTCCGCACGCTCAAGGTCGGATACGACCTGCTGATAGGAGTCGTAGAGCGAAGCGCGAGGCATCGGCTGCGGGTCTATAGTAGAGGTGCGCAGAACGACACCCAGCTCCGTCTTTGCCGTTGCAGGGTCGTAAGCCTTGCAGTAGCACTTGATAAGCTCCGAGTATGCGAGGGCACGAATGGCATAGACCTCGCCCGTATAGGTATCAAGGGTCTGCAGCTTGCTGTCGTCTGTTGTCGCCGCAACAACGCGGTCAATATAGTCGAGGTAGAAGTTACAGTTTGCAATAATCTGATAGAGTGATGCGTAGACGCTCTCAACCTCCGAGGTCGTTGAGCGCACGGTCCAGAGCCAGAAGCTACCGTATGTATTTGAGTAGCCATCTACGGCATAGACCAAGTCGGTCTGCAGGTCGGGCAGTATAGTAAGGTAGCCACTATAGAGAGCACTGCTCTTGAGCAGCGAGTAGATACCTGTAACGCTCTGCTCGGCATCGTCAAAGGTCTGCATAGCCTCCCCCTGCGGAATGGCCGACTGAGGCACCTTATCAAGGCACGATACGGCAGTAAGAGCCGTAAGAGCCACGAGTAATATCTTTATATTTTTCAACATATCTCCGCAATTTAGAAGGTTATATCAATACCGAAAGTGAACTGGCGAGACATAGGATACTGTGCCGCATAGACATTTGTCGTACCCTCTGGGTCCAAGCCCGAGAAGCGAGTGAAGGTAAAGAGGTTCTGCGCCTGAGCGTATACTCTCAGCCCACTCATAACCTTGCTACGACGGATAAGTTTATCTGGCAGCGAGTAGCTGAGCATCAGGTTCTTAAGGCGCAAGAACGAGGCATCCTCCAGCAGGCGGCTATCAAACTCCGTATAGACACCGTGGCGCGGTATGTCGGTAATATCGCCCGGCTTCTGCCAACGCTCCAGCAGACGGCGCGACTGGTTGTAGGATGCAAAGCGGCCGTTAGACTCGTCAAAGTAGCGGTCGTTGTTGAGCATCCAGCGGTCTGCCACCCAGCTAAACTGAGCCGTCAGCTGCAGACCCTTCCAGCCTAATGCCGTACCGAAACCACCCTGCCAAGGGGCGATGTAGCTCTTGCCAACAAGCACCTTATCCTCGTCACGAAGCACATTTGTCAGCTCGCCATCCTTTGTGTACCACAGCGCATCTCCATTTGCTGGATTTACGCCCGCATAGCGGTTGATGTAGAACTCGCCGAGTGGATGGCCTACAACGAGCTTGGTGTTTGTGCCCGAGCGCTCATACTCCTGAACGCCATTGTAGAGCTCGGTAATCTTATTGTTGTTGTACGACACATTGGCATTTACTGTCCACAGGAAGTCCTTAGCTGCGATAAGCGTACCCACGGCGTTGAGCTCAACACCCTTGTTTACCATCGCACCCACATTGTCCCAGTAGTAGCCAAAGCCAGATGTTGAGTATGGCTCCGGCACCTGCATAAGCATATCGGAGGTGTGTTTGTAGTAGAGCTCCAAATCTACATTGAGCCTATGCCAGAAGCCGAAGTGCAGACCGAGGTTTGTGGTCCACGGCTTCTCCCAGCCCAGATTCTCATTACCCGGCTGCATAAGACCTACGCCCGCATTGCCCACATAGTCAGCACCACCGCCGACGAGTGCCAGATGCTCGTAGTTAGGGATAGAGGAGTTACCCGAAGTACCCGTAGAGAGCGAAATCTGAGCATTTGTCATCCAGCCCTTAGCGCCCTCAACAAAGGACTCGTTGAGCATATTCCACATAAAGCCGACACTCCAGAAGCCTGCCCAGCGGCGCGAGCTACCGAAACGTGAGCTACCATCGGTACGCACCGAGAAGTCGGCGAAGTAGCGGTCGTCGTAGTTATACTCGCCACGACCGAAGAATGACACGAAGCCGTAGTCCGAGTCGGTTGTATCGCCCCACGAGTTGGCACGAGTACCCGACGAGAGGTTTGTCAGCCTATCGTTATTCTGACCCGCCGTAAGGACATTGAACGCCTCGTAGTGGCTATCCACGCCCTCGTGACCGATAAGGAAGTTGAAGTTGTGGCGGCGGTCAATATCAAAGCGGTAGTTTACCGTATTGGTGATTGTAAGGCTATAGCTATCTGTAGAGCTGCGCGAAGCCGAGCCCTGTCCCTGATTTGGAGCATAGCTTGGGAACGACTGACCGAAGCCCGTAGTGTGCGAGTAGTCGATACCGAACTGGCTCTTGAGCGTCAGACCCTCAATAGGCGTAGCCTCGGCAAACTGCGTAGAGATTACCTTGTACTTCTTGAAGGTAACAGGGTTGTTCTCAAGCCACTCCAGTGGGTTCTGACCATTACCCTTCCAGCTGCCGTCGGCAATAGAGGCGGTAGTACCATCTGCGCGGTATGGATTCCAGTATGGCTGCATAAATCGCGCTGCCGAGATTGGCGTCACAAGGGTATAAGCGCCCTCGTCTGCCTGCTGAATAGCCTGATAGTTGAGCATATTGTTCACACCTATCTTGAGCCACTTGGCAGCCTTGCGCTCAAAGTTTTGACGCGAGGAGAAGCGCTTGAAGCCAGAGCCTAAGGCTGTACCCTGCTGGTTGTAGTAACCACCTGATACATAGTAGGATGTCTTCTCGTCAGCACCAGAGACAGAGAGCTCGTAGTTCTGCAACATAGCCGTAGAGTTGAATACCACATCCATCCAGTTGATGTCGGTCTGCGAGAGTACGGCGTAGTTCTGACCCTCGTCCATACCTATCTGGCGCTCATACTCTATACGCTCGGCAGTGTTCATCAAGTCCCACTTGCCACACGCCACCTGCGAGAAGCCCAACTGCATACGATACTCTATGCGTGGACGCTCTGCCATCTTTCCGCGCTTGGTGGTGATTACAATAACACCATTTGCCGCACGCGCACCGTAGATAGATGTAGAGGAGGCATCCTTGAGCACCGATATAGACTCAATGTCGGCAGGGTTGATGGTGTTGAAATCGCTTGCCTCAATAGGCACACCATCCAGGATGTAGAGCGGCGCTGTTCCCGAGTTGATTGAGTTTGTACCACGGATGGTCATCACTGCCGATGCACTTGGCTCGCCCGTATTGGAGAGCACGGTAAGACCCGGCACCTGACCCTGCAGCGCCTGGTCAAAGGCTGCCGTTGGGGTCTTCTCAACCTTCTCCATCTTCACAGTAGATACCGAGCCGGTGATAGTACCCTTCTTACGCACACCGTAAGCGATAACTACCACATCGTCAATAGCCTCGGTCTCAGGCTGGAGCACAATGTTCTGAGTGATGTTTCTCTCCGACGCAGGGACAGTCCACACCTGCTCCTTAAAGCCGAGGAAGGAGAAGGAGATGTTGTTCCCCACCGCTGCCTCTATGGTGTAAGTACCGTCAAAGTTGGTTGTCACTCCCTGCATCGTCTCCAACACAACCACCGCCACTCCCAGTAGCGGCTGATTGTCCTCGGCAGAGGTTACTACGCCACTAATTGTCACCTTTCCTGCCGCCACCTGCGCCGATGCAGTCGCAGCCGATAGGGATAGCATAGTCGCTACGCCGAGTATTAGAAAAAATTGTTTGAGTGAGTTCATAATCGGCAAAGGTACGACTTTTGTACTAAAGTACAAAGGCTTTGCAGAGGAATTTTCTATTAAGGGTCATTAAAGAGTATTAAGGGTTACTAATGGTTGCTGCGCAGTATAGTATATTGCGCTACCCTTAATCGCCATCCGGCTTGCACCGTCATCTATCCCTTGCACCCATTTTGTCGTCAGAGTGGTGCAGTTACAACGCTCGGCAAAAAGGCTCAGCGATGGATAGTACTAAATGCGTACAGCCATTGCTGGGCCTTTTTGTTAGCGAAAATAAATGCGCCGCTATCACGACAAAATTAAAATTTTATTGTAACATTCGCTAAACAATGCAACGGTGCTTGTGGGAAGTAGTACGCCTCATCATAGCGAACACCATCCCACATGTAGGAGTAGCCGTAGGCGTTGCTGCAATACTCGGCGTTGAAGAGGTTATAGATGGTTGCGCCGAAGCGGATAGAGCGCAGGCCGTGCAGGCGGAGGGTGTAGCCGAGGTTTAGATTTGTTACGCAGTAGCCATCTAAAGTGAGCGCATCTATCTGATTATTAGTAAGATACTGCTTGCTCACATAGCGGGTATGGAGCAGAGCCTCAAAGCCCTTGATATGGAAATCAAAGCCGAGCGAGGCGATGCAAGATGGCGAGTAGGCGATGGTCATAGTGCCCAGATTTTCCCCGTAGGTTGGGCTGTCGGCAAGCAGGTCTACATAGTTGCGAATCTTATTTCGGCTAAGGGTAACATCGCCCGTTGCGGTGAGCCACTTAGCGATTTTCCAGCCCAGCGTAACCTCCACGCCACAACGGTAACTATCAGGCACATTGACATTTAGCGCATCCGAGCTATCATTTACCATACCCGTAGGGATAAGCTGGTCGCGGTACTGCATATAATAAAAGTTCACGCCCGCATCAAACCTCTCCGAGGCGAAGCGGTAGCCCAGCTCGTAGTCAAAGAGTCGCTCGGGGCGTGGCTCGCTATCGTCCTTGGCGAACATATATCGGTCGGTAAAGTCGGCACGCGTAGGCTCCTTATTCGCCATCGCAAACGAGCCGTAGATGGTGTGGTGCTGTGCGAAGTGGTAGTTTACACCCACATGCGGGTTGAAGAAGTGGTAGAGCTTATCCACATCTATCGACTGCATCTGCATGGTGTTCCAGTCAAAGTTATCGTTCACACCCCATGCGCGATATTTCACCACGCGGTACTGCAAATCGGCGCTGATATTCAGACCCTTAGCCACGCTCCACACTGCCTTGGCAAAGATATTTGCATCCTGCTTGCGGACATCGTTGTCGTACCAGCGACCCGCCACATCGCTACTCTGAAAGCCATCTACCCAATCTATCTCGCCCCAGTGCGGACACTGATAGCCACTCCACGAGCCACCAAACGACGCCGAGAGACGCTCCGTGCGATAGTGAGCCGAGGCGTTGAGTCCGTAGGTGTGGTTGAGCATAATCTTGCGACGAATCATATCCGCCTCCACGCTCGCATCTGTAATCCCGAGGTTGCCATACTCCAGCAGTGTGCGCTCTGCCTTATACTGCTTGTAGTAGCCGTAGCCGTAGGTATAGAAGCCCGTAGCGTTCATCTGCCAGTGGTCATTAAAGCGGTGATTTACAATCAGTTGATTGTTTATCTGCAGGTAGTTGTCGGTCTGGTCGTCGTAGTAGTCTACATGCGTGCCGTCGGCAAGGACAAATGGGCCATTTGAGGTCTCATACTGACCCTCGGTGTGATAGCGACGGCCGTAGAGCTCCATCTCCTCCTTAGTCACGCCCGTATATGTCAGGTTGGTCTTCGCCACGCCACCGAAGCTGAGCAGCTTGACCGATGTGCGACTGCCGTAGTAGCCGCCCTGCAACAGGTAGGACTTAAGGTCGGTAGCTCCGCGGTCAATATATCCATCCGAGCCGATATGTGTCAGGCGAGCATCTACCGTCCAGTGGCCACCCATCAACCCCGAGCCGATATGCAGAGCCTGCTTATTGGTGTTATACGAGCCGTAGGAGAGCGACGCCTCGCCACCAAAATCTGTCGCAGGGGTGGCTGTGGTCATCGTTATAGCACCACCAAAAGCGCCTGTGCCATTGGTAGATATGCCCGCACCGCGCTGCACCTGCACATCCCCAACGGCAGAGATAAGGTCGGGGGTGTCGTACCAATAGGTGGAGTGGGAGTCGGGATTGTTGAGCGCCATACCGTTGATAGTCACATTCAGGCGCGTAGCGTCCGTACCGCGCAGGCGAATAGATGTGCCGCCAATGCCGATACCCGTCTCGTTGGTGGCTATGAGCGAGGGCGTGAGGGCAAGCAGCGAGGGGATGTCGGTGCCGTAGCTGTTGCGCTCAATCTCCTTGCGACCCAAGTTGGAGTGCGCAACTGCCGAGCTGCTGTCGGCACGCAGAGCGACAACCTCAATAGCCCCGATGTTGTCGTACATCGCAACCGAGTCTGCCTCCGAGTGTTGTGTTGATTGTGTTGTGTGATTGTTTGGCGCAGTAGTAACTGCGTGTGCGCCGAGCGATAACCCCGCCACGGCGAGAGTCAGAAAAAACCTTTTCATAACTTCTTAAGTGTTAAATAGTTAAAAAATTAGAAAAGGGGTATGTAGATTATGCTATTTCCCGGTCTCAGCATTACCCGTATCCGGTTCAATGGGTATAATCTCAGCCTTCTGCAACGCAAAAAGCACCCCTATGCGACCGCAAAGGTAGTGCTTTTCGCTCAATTTGCAATAGCCTACGCCATAATTTTCAGCGTCTTGATTGCGTAGACCACTAAGCTGGCGGTGTTGTTGCAGCCCGTCTTCTCAAGGATGCGGGCGCGATGAGCATCCACGGTGCGCTTGGAGATATTCAGGCGCTCGGCAATCTGCGGCGTAGAGAGGCCCTGACAGATGCAAGTCAGCACTGCAATCTCGCGCTCGGTGAGTGGGTCGGGGTCGTTATACTGTGGGGTAAATGGATGATAATCAACGATATACTTCTCGCCACACATAACGGCATCTATAGCGTCAAAGACCACCTGTATATCCGAATCCTTATGGATAAATCCCATAACGCCGGCATCAATCATCTGCTGGGTATACTGCTGCTCGCCGAACATCGTAAGGGCGATAATCTTAAGCTCGGGCCGCTGGTTGAGTGCCAGGGTGGTAGCCGTCTTGCCATCCATATTGGGCATAGAGATATCCATCAGCACCACATCCACATCAAGCTGTGGCAGGGCGGCAATAAGCTGTGAGCCATCGGAGTAGTCCCCCACGACCGTATAGCGGGAGTTTGCCGTAAGCAACCCCTTAAGACCATTTCTGAAGAGGGTATGGTCATCCACGAGAGCTATCTTTACCATCGGAAGTGCGATTTACCGTTACACAAACTTTTGCCTTCATACCATTGCCCTTGCTGCTATCAATAGCGAAAGTGCCACCCAACGAACTGATGCGAGAGTCCATATTTGACAGACCCATACCGCACTCAAGCATCGCCTGAGGGTCAAAGCCGCGACCATTGTCGGCATAGTTGAGCAGTATGTTGCCATTGTCGTAGTTGAGCTCCAGCTTTATGGTGGTGCAGCCCGAGTGCTTGAGCGAGTTGTTTATCAGCTCGCAAATCACGCGATAGATAATCACCTCCACATCGTTGTTAAATCGCTCGGAGCGCAGGTTTGTATTAAATCGTATAGCCACGCCGTGCAGTGCCGCACATCGGGTCGTAAAGTTGTGCACCGCCTGCGAGAGCCCAAAGTCCATAAGCACCTGCGGCGAGAGGTTGTTGGATATCTCACGCACCGAGCGCAGAGCCTCCTCTAACACATAGGTCGTGTTGTTCACAATATCGCGCTGCTGCTCCGACAGTCCCTCACGCGAGAGCGCCGAGAGCGACATCTTTGCCGAGGAGAGCAACGGCCCAAGACCGTCGTGCAGCTCCTTGGAGAAGTCTAATCGCGAACGCTCCTCAGCACGCAGCACCGCAGTCATAATGCGGCGGTTGAAGAGTGCGCGCTGACGATTTAGGCGCTCTAAATAGCTGACCAATCGGTGGGCAAAGAGCACCGCCACCGAGATACATACCGACACACCAATGCCCAGAGCCGTTGCAACATAGAAGTTGGACTTCTCGCCACGGAGAATCATCAGCTCAAAATATCGCTCAAAAGCCACAAGCACAAAACCTATAACGCAGAGAATCCAGATGGCGTTATACTTCGTGCGCTTAACCAAGCGCAGGGCGTAGATGATTGCCAGCACCTGAAGTATCAGCGCCAGCACCAGTGCGATATTAAAGACAAGTGGTGTTTTCATAGTATGCTATTTTAGAGTCTTGCTCAGAATATTCAGCTGGTCGTAGGCGGTAAGGTCTACCTGCACAGGCACCACGGCAACATAACCGTTCTTGAGTGCCCACTCGTCGCTATCCTCCGCATCCGGCTCGGCATTGTTGAAGCCGCCCGTCAGCCAATAGTACTTGCCACCCATAGGGTCGGTGCGCTCCAGTATGTTGTCTATCCAGAAGCCCTTGGTCTGACGGCACGCCTTTATACCCTTAATCTGCTCTACTGGCAGAATCGGAATGTTCACATTCAGGCACAGCGGACGCGGAAGGTCGCTGCTGAGCACACTCTCCGCTATCCTGATGCCATACTCCACGCAGGTGTCAAACTCCGCATCCCAGTTGTGGTCAAGGTTAGACAGACCGATAGACGGCACACCGTAGAATGCCGACTCTATAGCTGCACCCATCGTGCCAGAGTAGAGCACATTGGCCGCCGAATTGGGTCCGTGGTTTACACCCGAAATTGTCAGGTCTATCTTCTGCCCCTTGAGGAAGTAGTCAAAGGCAAACTTCACACAATCTACTGGCGTGCCGTTGAGGGAGTAAATCTCTACCCCTTCGCTGCTGCTTATATGCTTGAGGCGCAGCGTGTCGCAGATTGTAATCGCCTGACTCTTACCACTCTGCACAGTATCGGGAGCGATGGCTACAACTCGTCCAAAATGGCGAGCAACCTCTATCGCCGCCTTAAAACCCTTTGATGCGTAGCTGTCATCATTGGTCACAAAAATCAGTTTCTCATTCATCATAATGCAAAGGTAGAAAAAAAATCTTGCGATTGCAAGATTTTTAGCCATTAGCTATTGGCCATTAGCCATTAGCTTTTTAGAGGTATGTTTTTAATTAAGGGCAATTAAAGAGTATTAAGGGTTACTAATGGTCGCGTTCCGCGACGCTACGCAGTATAGGAAATGGTTGCGCCGCCCTTAATCGCCCTTAATAACCCTTAATAGCCTTTAATATATCGCCATCCAGCTTGCACCGTCGGCTATTCTTCGCACTGTTTTCGCGTCAGAGTCACCCTTCCATCACTCAAATTTAGCGTCAGAGTGGTGTAGTGGCGGGGCATCGTGAAAAAATCAGTCTCGGATAGTACTAAGAGCGTACAGCCGAGACTGATTTTTAAGGGATGTGCCGCAAATGCGCCGCTATCACGCTAAATTTTCGTGATGGAGAGGGTGAGCGGTCTATCATTTATATCCGACTTCACCACATTATCTCCCGCTGGAGATTCTGTGCAAACGACCTCTACGGCGAGGGTCTGCTGGCCGATATAAGAGCCGAACTGAGCCACGGCATCAACGACAAGTGGCTGAGCCTCAACCTCTACGCGAATCTTATCGGTAACCTCCAGGCCAGACTCCTTACGGATATTCTGGATGCGGTTGATAAGCTCACGAGCAACGCCCTCGCGCTCCAGCTCTGGAGTGATGGCGATATCAAGGGCCACGGTGAGCTTGCCCTCCGAAGTGACGAGCCAGCCTGGCATATCCTCCGAGGTAATCTCAAAGTCGGCAGCGGTAACCTCAATAGTCTCAGCGCCCATATCCAGCGATGTGAGAGCACCGCTCTCCACGGCAGCAATCTGCTCCTGAGAGAATGTTGCAACCAGAGCCGAGATAGCCTTCATATACTTGCCATACTTAGGTCCGAGGGTCTTGAAGTTAGGCTTGATACGCTTTGTGATAATGCCGGTAGTGTCGTGGATAAGCTCCACCTCCTTGACATTCACCTCGCCTGCCACCAGCGCCTTAACATCATTGATACGACGCTCCAGCTCGGCATCCAGCACCGGAATGATAATCTTTGTCAGTGGCTGACGCACCTTGATGTTCACCTTACGACGCAGGGCGAGCACCATAGACGAGAGCTGCTGAGCCACTGCGGTGGTCTGCTCAAGGTTATCGTCCACCATATCTGGGTTGCAGACTGGGAATGAGGCCAAGTGCACAGAACTCTCCGCATTACGGCCGCTAACGGCATTCAGGTCGCGGTAGATGCGGTCGGTGATAAACGGAGCAAATGGAGCTGCCAGCTTAACCACGGTCTCAAGGCAGGTGTAGAGGGTCTGATAAGCGGCGAGCTTATCCTCGGTCATACCACCGCCCCAGAAACGCTTACGGTTCAGGCGGACATACCAGTTACTGAGGTTGTCGCAGACAAAGTCCTGAATAGCACGAGCCGCAGGGGTTGGGTCGTAGTTCTCCAGATACTCGGTAACACGCTGTGTGAGGGTGTTGAGCTCCGAGAGAATCCAACGGTCAATATCTGGGCGAGCGCTAAGGGCAACCTCTGCCTCCTTACCTGTAAAGCCGTCTACATTTGCATAGAGGGCGAAGAAGGAGTAGGTGTTGTAGAGTGTGCCGAAGAACTTGCGGTATACCTCCTTGATACCCTCGTCGTCAAACTTGAGGTTATCCCACGGCTGCGAGTTGGATATCATATACCAGCGAGTTGCATCTGCGCCCCACTTATTCAGGGTCTCAAATGGGTCTACGGCGTTACCCAGACGCTTAGACATCTTGTTACCATTCTTATCCAGCACAAGGCCGTTAGAGATGATATTCTTAAATGCCACGCTGTCAAAGAGCATCACTGCAATAGCGTGCAGCGTGTAGAACCAACCACGGGTCTGGTCCACACCCTCGGCAACGAAGTCGGCAGGGAATACGGTATTAAACTTCTCTGCATTCTCAAATGGGTAGTGCAGCTGTGCATAAGGCATTGCGCCCGAGTCAAACCAAACATCAATAAGGTCGCTCTCGCGGTGCATAGGCTCGCCCTTAGAGGAGAGCAGCACAATGCGGTCTACATAAGGCTTGTGCAGGTCTATGCGCTCTACGGAGTAGTTCTCCTTAGACATATCGCCAACGACGAACTCCTTGTATGGGTTGCTCTCCATAACGCCTGCAGCTACAGAACGCTCAATCTCGGCGATAAGCTCCTCAACAGAGCCGATACACTTAACCTCCGAGTAGTCCTCAGTAGCCCAAATTGGCAGCGGAGTACCCCAGAAGCGGGAACGAGAGAGGTTCCAGTCTGTAAGTCCCTCCAGCCACTTGCCAAAGCGGCCGCTACCTGTACTCTCTGGCTGCCACTTGATGGTCTTGTTCAGCTCCACCATACGCTCGCGCAGGTCGGTAACCTTCACAAACCAAGAGTCAAGTGGGTAGTAGAGCACCGGCTTGTCTGTACGCCAGCAGTGTGGGTAGGAGTGGGTGTGCTTCTCTATCTTGAAGGCCTTGTTCTCAGCCTTCAGAGCCACACAGATATCCACATCAAGGGTCGGGGTCTGCTCTGTAGCCTCGCTGTCGTAGGCATTCTTCACATAGCGACCTGCCCACTGGCTGTACGCCTGAACATCTACATACTGAGCCACAAACTGAGCATCCATATCCTCCAGGCGGAAGAAACGACCCGAGCGGTCTACCATTGGGCAGTTCTTGCCTGCAGCATCTACAACAAAGAGCGGAGCGATACCCGCAGCCTTAGCTACGCGGTCGTCATCAGCACCGAAGGTTGGCGCGATATGAACGATACCCGTACCGTCCGAGGTGGTTACATAGTCGCCCACAATCACGCGGAAGGCGTCGCCATACTGCTCCATAGGCTTAACCCATGGGATGAGCTGCTCGTAACGAATACCCTCCAGCTCGCGACCTGTGTAGTGCTCCTCGGTAACGGTAAACTTGCCCTCCATCTTCTTGCCGAAGAGTGTAGGGACAAGCTCCGATGCCATGATGATGGTCTGCGGAGCGTCGGTATATGGATTGAGGCACTTAACCTTCACATAGTCGATTGTAGGGCCTACGCAGAGGGCAGTATTTGAAGGGAGCGTCCACGGAGTGGTTGTCCACGCCAGGAAGAAGAGCTCGCCCTCAACATCGGCAAACAGATGCTCCGACTTATCGTTGCGAACAATGCGGAACTGCGCGGTGCAGGTGGTATCCTTAACATCGCGGTAGCAGCCTGGCTGGTTAAGCTCGTGGGTAGACAGGCCCGTACCCGCCGCTGGCGAGTATGGCTGAATGGTGTAACCCTTGTAGAGTAAACCCTTGTCAAACAGACGCTTAAGCAGGTGCCACAGAGTCTCAATATACTTGTTGTCGTAGGTGATATATGGGTCGTTGAGGTTCACCCAGTAACCCATCTGACGGGTCAGGTTGCTCCACACATCGGTGTACTTCATCACATCGGCGCGGCAGTGGCGGTTGTACTCCTCCACAGTAATCTTGCGGCCGATATCCTCCTTGGTTATGCCCAAGTTCTTCTCCACACCGAGCTCTACGGGCAGACCGTGAGTATCCCAGCCCGCCTTGCGATGAACAAGATAACCCTGCTGAGCCTTGTAGCGGCAGATAATATCCTTAATAGTACGCGCCATGACATGGTGAATACCCGGCATACCATTTGCCGATGGCGGTCCCTCATAGAAGACGAAGGCAGGATGTCCCTCTCGCGTAGAGATACTCTGACCAAAAGTATCCTCCGCATCCCACAGCTGCAAAACCTGATCTACAATCTGGGGTAAATCAAAATTCTTGTACTCTGCAAATTTCATAGTTATATATATTTTTTGCCTAATTGCGCGTATAATCGTGCAAAGTTAATAATTTTTATCAATAATTACAACTCGCGCCCTGCTATCAGCGGTCAAAACACCCTATTTTCAGCCACTTCTGACCGCCTGACTGCGGGTGCAAAACCGACCAAATTTGGCAAAAATCGCCCTCCTTTGTCTGAAAATTACGCGAATTTCACCCCTAAATAGCGAATTTCACCCCTAAATACCGCGATATTTTCCCTATGAGGGGGTCTATATCACTAAAATTTTCAAGAGCCAAAACTATGCGCTATCTTCGCCGCTGAGGAATTGAAAAAAATGTTGAAAATGAAGAAAATTTTACTCACAATCATCTCGCTCGCAGCTGTAGCTACAGCTTTTGCAGGCGGCACCAATGTAAACACAAATCACGCAACTGCATACCTGCGTAGCGTAGCTCGCGGAACAACCCTTGACCCAGATGCAGTATATCACAACCCTGCGGGCGCATCATTTATGAACGACGGCTTCCACTTTGCAATCAATATTCAGGAGGCACTTCAGCAGCGCTCTACAGAGTCTACATTTGCACCTTTTGCATACAATATAAATAATACTGGCAACCCTACTAAGGAGTATGTCGGTAAGACCTTCGCGCCAGTCATTCCGAGCTTTGACCTTGTGTGGAAGAAAAAGCGTTGGGCGGTAATGGCATCGTTCGGAATCGGCGGCGGAGGAGGTACAGCTAAGTTTGAGAATGGCCTGGCATCGTTTGAGAGCATGCTCGCGCAGATACCTTACGGCGTAGGTATGCAGGCAACGCAGGGTCAGCAGGGCTTCCCTTACTCTATGAATATGAATATCAAGGGTAGCTCGATGACCTTCCAGGGACAGCTTGGCGTATCGTTCCGCATCACAAATTGGCTCTCTGTAGCTGCTCAGGCACGCCTCAGCTACGCATCTAAGAGCTATAGCGGCTATCTGAAGGATATTCAGATGTACAACCCACTCACTCAGGCTATGGGTCCTGCTCCGGCATTCTTCCAGACAATGGCACAGCAGTACGCTGCGGGCGCTCAGGCAGGAAACCAGGAGGCTCTGGCTGCATACACCCAGTATATGACCTACGCTGCAATGACCTCCGACCACGAGTTGGATGTCAAGCAGAGCGGTCTGGGTATCTCGCCAGTCGTTGCGCTGATGTTTAACCATAAGGGTTGGGCTGCAAGTGTGAAGTATGAGTTCAAGACCTGCCTTGACCTTACAACTAAGCTGGGCGAGGCCTCTAAGAGCGACGCTGTTATCAGCACTATGTTCCCAGATGGTGGCACCTCTGAGGCAGATATGCCTGCACAGCTGGCCATTGCTGCAAGCCGTACCTTCGCCGAGAAGGTTAAGCTGACCCTTGAGTGGCACCACTTCTTTGACAAGAACGCAAACAATAGCTACTCTGAGGCTGTTCTGGGCAATACTAACGAGTATCTGGCAGGTGTAGAGTACTATATCAACAATAAGTGGCTCGTAAGCGCTGGCTACCAGTATACCGACTTCAACCTGGATAGCGCAAAGTACTCAGACCTTGACTTTGCAATCAACGCTCACGCTGTAGGCTTTGGCTTCGCATACAACTTCAGCGAGCACATCCGCCTCAACGCAGGTGTTATGAAGCCATTCTACGAGCAGGTTACTAAGGAGTCGGCAGTGTACAACGGCAACTCCCTCGGCCTTGGCGGCAAGGATGTCTTCAAGAACTCCCGCTGGGCTTGGGGCTTAGGCTTGGATTTCCACTTCTAAGAGGTTATCAAATATAATGTGTGTGTCGTCAGCGGGCTTCGGTCCGCTGATTTTTTTGCTGTTGGCCGTTGGCTATTGGCTGTTAGCTTTATAGAGGTATCGCTGCGCGATAGTGTTTAGGGGTGCGGCAGATGCACCGCCCGTTTTGCTATCAGAGTGCGCCAGATAATGCTCCGTCCGTTTTATTGTCAGAGTGCGGGATATGCCACGCTCGGCAAAAAGTCCCAGCGATGGATAGTACTAAAGCGTACAGCCATTGCTGGGACTTTTTGTTAGCGGAAGCAGATGCCGCACTATCACAATAAAACTAAAATATTGTCGAGGGCGAAATAACTTGGGAAGTTAGGATACTCGGCGGTAGAATCTACGCGAACACCATCCTCGGTGGTGCCCTCATACATGCGGAACTCTACGCGCTTGACGACGCCGAGGGAGGAGAGGTCCCACTTGCGCCAACTATTGAAGTTACGGCCGTCGTAGAGGTACATCTCGGCGGTGGAGGTGGTGTTGCCATCCTTATCTATGCCGGTAGCCTGAATGCGGATATATCCGTTCTGAGCCATTGGGGCACTGAAGGCGTTGCCATTCTGAACGATAGCGTTGGTATAGACCGTAGGGATGACATAGAGGCTACTGATTGTGCCTGTGCCGTACTTAAACTCCAGGAACGGAGGACAGAGGTTTGTAGCCACATAGCATACGGCGAAATTCTTACCCGACACTGGCGTAGAGCCGATAGTGAGCTGCTGCTCATAGGTTGGCTCGGCGGGGTTTTCCACATAGTCAGAGATAGCGATACCACCGCCGAAGAAGGTCTTATCTCCCCAATAATCAGGCAGATAGGAGGTCAGCGTAGTGGAGTTGTCGTACCACGCATAGCCATTGCCGCCATAGAGCAAATCGCCACCATACTGCGGACTGTCAATATACTGTTCCCACCAACCAGTGGTTACGGTGTTGTTACTCTCCGCATCGCCGCCAGCGAAGGAGGTATCCTCAAAGGTTATCAGCACCTTCTTCTGTGCGGTAATCTCTGTATTTACCTTATCGCACGAGCAGAGGAGCAGAAGTGTTGTAATTGCGAGTGTTAAGTGTCTCATATTCTACCATTTACGAAGTGATGTTTGTCTTTTTATTGGCGAGGCGTCAAGGGCTATAGCCACGAAGATAAGCACCGTAAAGCCTATCATTGACGAGCCTCCATAGCTAACGAGTGGCAGCGGGATACCCATCACAGGCACCACGCCCATAGTCATACCCAGATTTATCAGGCAGTGGAAGAATATTATTGACGCCACGCAGTAGCAGTATATTCGTCCAAAGCCCTCCAGCTGCCTATCTCCCATACGCATAAGTCGCAGAATTAGCGAGCAGAAGAGCGTGAAGAGCACAACAACGCCGACAAAGCCGAACTCCTCGCCAATAGCGCAGAAGATGAAGTCGGTGTGTCGCTCAGGCACCTGGCGATAGCGGGTCATAGCGCCCTCCAGAAAGCCCTTACCGAAGAGGCCTCCCGAGCCGATAGCAATCTTTGACTGGGAGACATTATAGAGCAGGTCGTTATCGGTACTCAGACCCAAGAATGTGCGGATACGATTCTGCTGGTGCTCCTTGAGGTGGTTGAAGACCATATCGGAGGTTGGCAGGCAGATAACCGACGCAAGGAAGATAAGCACCAGGAAGTAGAGCTTGCGGATATTGGCACGATAGGCATATATCACCACGCCCACCATAGAGAATCCCGTGGTGTAGAGCAGGCACTGATAGAAGTTCCAGTCCTTATTCAGCACCACGCTCATAAGCAGGAAGAGCAGCGTGCTGACAAAGAGCAGCACAGCCACATACTTGACGCAGACCTTCCAGCGGTCGCGCATAATCATACCCGCGCTGAAGGTGAAGATAAATATCAGCGCCACAAGCAGCACGCCCGGCGTAAGGAGGAAGGAGAGGATAAGCAGCGAGGCGAGAAATATCATCGGCACGCATATCCAGTTGTCCAAACCCTCGCGGTAGAACATAAAGAGCAGCGAGAAGAATACCAGACCCGAGCCCGTATCGTTCTGCAGCACAGCGATACCCACAGGTATGCAGAGCAGTATTCCCACCCTTGCCATATCGCCAAAGCGTTGGACAGAGAAGCCATATTCGCTCATAATACGAGCCACAGCGAGCGAGACGCCCACCTTGGCAATCTCCATAGGCTGGAAGGTCATTCCTCCGACGCCAATCCACGCGCGAGCACCATTTACCGTCTTGCCCAGACCAGGGATGAAGGTGGTCAGGACAAAGAGTATAGATAGCGCGCAGAATATATAGGCGAACTTATGCCACACGCTCCTATCCAAGAGCAGGATAACAAGGGCGAGGATGTAGGCTATGCCCATCCACATCAGGTGCTTGGCATAGTCAAGGTCTAAAGATATCGGCTTATCCTCAACATAGGAGGCGCTAAAGACCGCCAAAAAACCTACAATGGTAATGGCGACATAGAGCAGCACCGTACCCCAATCAACTCCCTGAAAGAGAGATATTTCGTTACTTCTTCTTATGTCTGTCATAAGCCTTGTAGTAGTCTAATTTAAGATTCTTGACATGCTCTACCAACCACGGACGGGTGATGGTGTCGGTGAGATACATCTCCTCAATCAGCGAGGCGATAGGCACCGCCGCCGTAGCACCCCACACACCATGCTCAACATATACGGCAATGGCAATCTTAGGGTTATTGCGCGGAGCAAAGGAGATGAATGTTGAGTGGTCGTCGCCCTGCGGGTTCTGCGCCGTACCGGTCTTTCCGCAGACATCCAACCCCGGCAACTTCGCCGTCTGGCAAGTACCGTCCTGATTTACCGCGCGCCACATACCCTTGATAATGGTCTCAAAGTGGCGCTTATCCACTGGGGTGTAGTGCGGCGTGCGATACTTGATATCTATTGAGTCCTGACCCTCTATCTGCTTGATAATGTGCGGAGTATAGTAGTAGCCGCGGTTAGCTATCGTAGCTGCAAAGTTAGCCAGCTGCAGCGAGGTAGACTGAATCTCGCCCTGACCGATAGATACCGAGAGGACTGTAAGTGCATTCCACGAGCGGCGGTAGACCTTATCGTAGTACTCACGAGGCATCACCGTGCCGTTACGCTCGCCAGGCAGGTCAGTGCCGAGCTTAGTTCCGAAGCCGAAGCTCTTGACATAGTCGTACCACACCTCGTAGCCCTCCTTTGGCGACTTATACTTCTTATTCTCCAGAATATTACGGAAGACATTGGCGAAGTAGGCGTTGCAGGATGTTGCAATAGCGAACTCCAGGTCGGCTGGCGAGCGGTGCTCGTGACAACCCATCTTCACGCCACCTGCGCGGTAACCCCTATTACAGCTATACTTATAGTGCGGCTTGAGCACACCCTCCTGCAGACCAATAAGGCCATTGAGCAGCTTAAATGTTGAGCCCGGAGGCTGCGACGATGTTACAGCGCGGTTATAGAGCGGACGGCGTGGCTCGTTGAGCAGGCGCATATAGTTATTTCCGCGCTCACGACCGATAACCAGCTCATTAGGGTCAAAGGTTGGCGAGGATGCCATAACCAGTATCTCGCCCGTAGCGGGCTCTATAGCCACCACAGAGCCTACCTTGCCCGCCATAAGCTCCTCGGCAAACTCCTGCAGGCGGGCATCTATGGTGCAGACCATACTCTTTCCCGCCACAGCCTCCTTCTCCACCACATCGGTAGTGTGCTGGCTGTCGTACTTATTGCGACGGATACGGCCCTTCTCGCCACGCAGCTCCTGCTCGTAGGAGGACTCAATGCCCTGCTCGCCGATATAGTCGCCCATAACATAGTAACCCTCCTCGTTCTGGGTATTGAGAATCCTGTCGTTCACCTCGCGCATAGCACCGAGCAGGTTTCCGCCGATTCTTCGCGGATATTGACGCACGGTACGCGGCACGGTGTAGAAGCCGGGGATGTTCCACTCGTCCAACTTGAGCTTCGCCTCGGCAGAGAGGTACTTAGCCACAGGTGACGCCACACGCCAGTTCATACGCGCATCGCCAAAGGCGCGACGCAGACGGCGGGCACTCTCGCCCGTGATGGTCATCAGACGGGCGGTATCTATGCTTTTTGGGGCCTCGCGGGGCACAACCATAAGGTCGTAGCAGATACGGTTCTGTATCAGATACTCGCCATTGCGGTCAAAGACCTCGCCACGCGGAGGATATGTCAGCACATAACGGATAACACGGTGCTCTGCCTTATCCTCGTAGAAGTTACCCTCTATAAGTTGCAGGTAGGCGGCCGTGGAGGCAAAGAAGATAAAGACAGCCATCACCAACCAGCGAAGGATGCGATGGCGCCACTTATCGTTGCGCGGATTATTCATCGTCCAGTGAGTTTAGAGGTGAATATTCCGATAAAGAAGTAGACAATACCCAGAGTAATCAGCGTGCTGAGGATAAAGCGCAGCAGCATAAATCCGAAGTTTGCGAAGCTCAGGTGCTCAAAGATGAAGAATATAGCGCTATGCAACACCACCATAGCCACCACATAGTTGTGGAAGCGCGAGATACGCAGCACCGTAGGCACACCGCCCTCGCCATCTACATCGGCAAAGGAGGCGAAGAAGTGGAGTATCGGGCGGCGGAAGTATGCGATAGCCAGCGTAGCGATGACATTAAGTCCCATAGTACCCATCGTAAGGTCCATAATAAGACCCAGCAGCGTACCTACGACAATCATCTTGAGCGGCGAAGAGCCAAGTGGGGTCATAATGATGCAGACGATATATGCCAGCGGGGCAATATAGGGGCTGAAGGTGATATTGTTGAGCAACAGCACCTGCACCAGCAGCACCACGACCACAAAGAGTATATATTGTGAACGATTCTTCATCTTCGTTTAGTTATTAGCATCAACCATAGAGTCAATAGGCGGCACAGGCTCACGCTTAAGCTGGCGCACCTGGTCTATCTGGTGGTTATCCACCAGTATTACATTATCTATGCGCGAGAGGTCGGCAGCAAGGCGTAGGCGGCAGGTATACATCGTCTGCTCCTCGTTCAGCTCCTTGCTCTCCACCCTACCGATGATAGTTCCTGCGGGGAAGTACTCCGAGAAGTCCATAGCCTCAACAGTATCGCCCACATCTATCTGCGCATACTTAGTAACATCCGAGAAGTAGAATGTATGCACATCGCCACCTCCCCAGTATGCCAGTCCCGAGCTACGGTCCTCCGAGAGTCGGGCGCTCACCTTGAGCGAGGTGCTCAGGATAGAGGATGCAATGGCGAAGTTCTGCGAGCAGTTGGTCACATATCCCACAGCATAACCCTCGGGGGTGAGCACCGACATACCTATTCGCACATCGTCCTCAATGCCCTTATTGATTACAATATAGTTCTGCGAGCGGTTTAGCGAGTTGCTCACTATGCGCGCAGCGACATACATCGTCGGTGGCAGGTCAAGCTCGCTCTCCACAACCTCTGGCATAAGGTTTTGGTACTGGTCCAGACGGCTCTCAAGCTCGGCAATGCGCTCTGTGAGCACAATATTGTCCTGCTCAAGCGAGAAGTAGCTGCCAATTCTGACAAACAGAGCACTACTCCAGCCCGTAAGGTGGTGGCTGAAGCTGAGCAGACGCGACTGCGAGTATGGAGATGCGGAGGCATAGAGATATATTGCCAGCAACTCTATAAAGAGAAACAAGAATGGCACATATACCTTCTTGATAAAATATATCAGTTTATGCATACGATTATTCTAAACGAGATAGGCTGCCCACACATAGACAGCCTATCAAGTACTATGTGAGTAGTTACGCGCGGATAAGGAACGAGTAACGGTCCATATTCTTAAGTGCCAAGTTTGTACCGCGAACGATAGCACGCAGTGGGTCCTCAGCGATATGGAACTGCAGACCTGTGCGGTCAGACAGACGCTTGGTAAGGCCCTTAATCATAGCACCACCACCTGCGATATAGACGCCATTCTTAACAACATCCGAGTAGAGCTCGGCTGGCATATCCGAGAGTACAGACATCAGCGCATCGTCCAGCTGAGCCAGTGAACCCTCCAGTGCGTAGGCAATCTCGCTGTAGTTGAGCGTTACGGTCTGTGGCAGCGATGTGAGCACGCTTGGACCGCTGATAGACATATCCTCTGGCTCATCCTCCAGCTCTGGCAGCGCTGCGCCAATCTTACACTTAATCTGCTCGGCAGTGCGCTCTCCGATGCGGATGTTGTGCTGCACGCGAACATAGTTCTTAATATCCGAAGTAAATACATCACCTGCGATGTTGATAGACTTTGAGCAGACAATACCACCCAGTGAGATACAAGCAATCTCCGAAGTACCACCACCTATGTCGATAATCATATTACCCTCTGGCGCGGTAACATCCAGACCTGCACCCAGCGCCGCAGCCATAGGCTCAAAAATCATAGCCACCTCGCGACCACCTGCGTGCTCTGCAGACTCGCGCACGGCACGAATCTCCACATTGGTAGAGCCCGAAGGGATGCAGATAACCATCTTGAGCGATGGCGAGAAGAGCGAGCCGGTAGTCTTGATACGACCAATCATACCCTTGAGCATCAGCTCCGTAGCGTCAAAGTCGGCAATTACACCATTCTGAAGCGGGCGAATGGTACGAAGATTGTCCGGACACTTACCGATATATCGTGCTGCCTCGTGACCAAAAGCCTTCAATTTACCCTGCTGATCCACCGCGATTACCGATGGCTCCTCTACAACAATCTCGTCATTGTAGACAATAAGTGTGTTGGCAGTACCCAAGTCTATTGCCAACTCGTGCGTTAATGAAAAAAGTCCCATTTTGTATCTTTTATTTTTTATTTCAGCTCAAACAACACCCCATTTTTCAGTGAAGTGCTATCTAGTTGCAAAGATACGAAAAAACAAATGAAACTTTTGCAAAAAAATGATAGTTTTTTTACAAAAAATTTTATATCTTTGAACTGCGTTTGAATGCACACTTATAAATCAATAATATAGAACTATTTTATGGAATTAATCAAGCTTGATACCCGCTGTGCCGGTATCGAAATTTCTGAAGAGATTAAGCGCGAGGCTATCGCTGCAAATGAACTGCTCCACGCCGGTGAGGGTAAGGGTAGTGACTTCCTTGGCTGGATTACCCTGCCATCGGATATTGACCAGGCTCACCTGGACGCTATCAACGCTCAGGCTGCAAAGCTGCGCGCTGTGGCAGATGTTGTTATCTGCATCGGCATCGGTGGCTCATACCTGGGCGCTAAGGCCGTTATTGACGCTATGACAAACTCTTTTGAGCTGCTGCACAAGAGCCACAAGAACCCTATCGTCCTCTTCGCAGGTCAGAACATCTCTGAGGACTATATGGGCGAGATGATGGAGGCTCTCAAGGAGTACTCTATCGCAACTATCGTAGCCTCTAAGTCAGGTACTACTACCGAGCCAGCTATCGCCTTCCGTATCGTTAAGGAGGAGATTGAGCGTCGCTATGGCAAGGAGGGCGCTAAGGAGCGCATCGTAGCCGTTACCGATAAGGCGCGTGGTGCACTCAAGACCCTGGCTACAAACGAGGGCTACCCTACTTTCGTTATTCCTGACAATGTGGGCGGTCGCTTCTCTGTCCTCTCTCCTGTAGGTCTGCTCCCTCTGGCTGTGGGTGGCGTAGATATCGCTGAGCTCGTTGCTGGCGCAAAGGCTGTAGAGCAGAGCACTAAGGCTGGCACTGCTTACGAGGATAATATCTCCGCTCAGTATGCAGCTGTTCGTAACGCCCTCTACCGCGCAGGTAAGAAGATTGAGATTCTGGGCTCTTACGAGCCTAAGTTGATGAATATCAACGAGTGGTGGAAGCAGCTCTATGGCGAGAGCGAGGGTAAGGATGGCAAGGGTATCTACCCTGCATCAGTAACCCTTACTGCCGACCTCCACTCTATGGGCCAGTATATCCAGGATGGTGAGCGTACCCTCTTTGAGACCATCATCTCCGTGGCAAACCCTAAGTACGATGTGCGCGTATGCTCAGACAACGACAACCTTGACGGTCTGAACTACCTCGCAGGTCGCCGCCTGAGCGATATCAATAGCATGGCAGAGCTCGGCGTGAAGATCGCCCATGTAGACGGTGGCGTGCCTAACCTCCGCGTAGAGATTCCGGAGATTAACGAGCGTGCCCTCGGCGCACTTATCTACTTCTTTGAGAAGGCGTGCGGCATCAGCGGCTATATGCTCGGCGTAAACCCATTTGACCAGCCAGGCGTAGAGGACTATAAGCGCAATATGTTCGCCCTGCTTGAGAAACCAGGCTACGAGGAGCAAACCGCCGCTATCAAGGCTCGCCTGTAGTTAGGCTACGCAGTACCGTCCCTTTTCTGAAGAAAAGTGACCCAAAAGACTTTCGGAGAAACCTCGTTTCTCTTCTATTCGCTGCGGAAATAGCCTGTTGTCTACGACAATACAAAATCAGAGAGATACATCACCTTCAAGCGAGCTTGAGTGAGTATCTCTCTAATTTTAGTACCCTGCGGATACCCGACTATTTCCGAGTAGAATCACACCACCCAATTTGTCGTCAAAAGTGCGCAGTTGCGGTGCATCGTGCAAAAAAAAGTAGCATCGGATAGTACTAAAAGCGTACAGCCGATGCTACTTTTTAAGGGATGTGCCGCAAATGCGTGCTTTTCACGGCAAATTATTATTTGCGAGCTTCTTTGGCCTCAATACACTCCGTCGCATGAGGGACACGAAGCAGACGCTCTTTCGGAATCAGCTTGCCGGTAGTTTTGCAGATGCCGTAGGTTTTGTGTTCAATACGGATGAGGGCCATCTCAAGGTTTTTGATAAACTTGAGCTGGTGAGCGGCGAGGCGTTCAATCTCCTCCTTAGAGAGGGTCATAGCGCCCTCCTCCAGCACCTTGAAGGTTGGCGAGGTATCCTCGGTATCATTATCTGCCGAGCGGGTGATAGATGCACGCAACTGCTCGTAGTCGCTTCGTGCAACCTGTAATTTCTCCAGAATGAGCGCCTTGAACTCGGCAAGTTCGGCGTCACTATATCTGGTTCTAATATTCTCTGCCATAGTTTTAAGGTTTTATTTACCAAAATTAAATATAATATTTGACATTTACAAATATCGGGCAGATTTTTTACAACAATAGAGGCCACACACGCGTGTAGCCTCTACTATTTATAAATCAAGAGATTAGATTATCGTACCTTAAACTCTGGGTCAGCCTTCATTGGGATAGGCATAGAGCTGTAGTAGCCTGACTCAAACTTATCGCGCACAGCCTTGAATGCGTTGATAGTATACTCAACATCCTCCATAGTATGCGCTGCGGTAGGGATTACGCGCAGGATAATCTCGCCCTTAGGGATAACCGGATAGATTACGATAGAGCAGAATACGCCATAGTTCTCGCGCAGGTCAACGATAAGGTTTGTACCCTCCTCGTTACCGCCCTTCATATATACAGGGGTTACAGGCGACTGGGTAACGCCAATCTCAAAGCCGTTAGCCTTCAGACCACTCTGCAGTGCGCGGGTAATCTCCCACAGCTTCTCCTGATACTCAGGGTGGTTACGGATAAGCTCCAGACGCTTCAGCGCACCGATAACCATTGGCATTGGCAGCGACTTAGCATAGAGCTGTGAGCGCATATTGTAGCGCATAAGGTTGATAAGCCAGCGTGGACCAGATACAAATGCACCGATACCAGCCATAGACTTAGCGAAGGTGTTGAAGAGTACATCTACGCCATCAACAACGCCGAAGTGAGCAGCAGTACCGCGACCGCCAGGGCCCATAGTACCGAAGCCGTGAGCATCGTCCACCAGCAGGCGGAAGTTAAAGTCCTTCTTAGCCTTCACGATAACATCCAGGAAGCCCAGATCGCCCTTCATACCGAATACGCCCTCGGTAATTACCAGCACACCACCTCTCTGCTCGTCAGCAAGCTCGGTTGCGTGCTTAAGCTGGAGGCGCAGAGACTCCTCGTTGTTGTGTGCATAGACAAATCGCTTACCCTTGTGCATACGCAATCCGTCAATGATACAAGCGTGACACTCAGCATCATAGACAACTACATCGCGGTGTGTAAGCAGACAGTCGATGATTGAAATCATACCCTGATAGCCGAAGTTGAGCAGGAAAGCATCCTCCTTACCAACAAACTCAGCCAGCTCGCGCTCAAGCTGCTCGTGGTACTTAGTCTGACCACTCATCATACGAGCACCCATAGGCGCCGCCATACCGAACTCTGCCGCACCGGCAGCATCTGCCTTGCGTACCTCTGGGTGGTTAGCCAGACCCAGATAGTTGTTAAGACTCCAGTTGAGCATCATCTTTCCACGGAAACGCATGTGAGGACCAATTTCGCCCTCCAGTTTAGGGAATGCAAAGTAACCGTGTACAAACTGCATATACTGACCAATCGGTCCGCCTGTGTTCTTTTCAAGGCGCTCAAAAATATCTACCATATTGCAATATAATTTTTTATTTGTGATATTTACTAGCACAAAGGTAATAAAATAATCGTAAGATTATCCGTAAAAATACCTATTTTTTTACAATTTGCCTCTGCTGCCTATATATTATATAATATAGGTATAGCCCAAAAATGAAGAAAAGTTGAACTTTTTTAAGAAAAAATGCTCAGACTCTTTCATTTTTCACAAAACTATTCTATCTTTGCACTCGATTTTGCAATCATATCTGATGGGGCGAGGCTCAGGATGTGTGCAGAATTGGGTTCTTTGAAGAAAAATGAGAAATTTGTGCAAAAAATTTTGCAGATTAAAAAATTTCGTCTATCTTTGCACCTCGGTTGGGAGTTAGATCTGCCGATGTAGCTCAGTTGGCCAGAGCAGCTGATTTGTAATCAGCTGGTCGGGGGTTCGAATCCCTCCATCGGCTCCAGTTACAAAACTCCAACCAACGGGAAGATACCAGAGTGGCCAAATGGGGCAGACTGTAAATCTGCTGGTTTTTACCTTCGGTGGTTCGAATCCATCTCTTCCCACTCAAGTGCCGGGCGAAACTGTAAGCACAATTTCTTGCGGAAGTAGCTCAGTTGATAGAGCATCAGCCTTCCAAGCTGAGGGTCGCGAGTTTGAGCCTCGTCTTCCGCTCTAATGTCTGCAATACACCTTACTTAGGTGTATTGCTTGCATAGTATAAAAGAGACCTTAAAACAAAAGATATAAAGTAACTTTTTAAAAACTTAATAATTAAACGCTATGGCAAAAGAAAAATTTGACCGCTCGAAACCGCACGTAAACATCGGTACTATCGGTCACGTAGACCACGGTAAGACTACTCTTACTGCAGCTATCACTACTGTACTTGCAAAGGCAGGTCTGTCTGAGCTCCGTTCATTCGACTCTATCGACAACGCACCAGAGGAGAAGGAGCGTGGTATCACCATCAACACTTCACACGTTGAGTATCAGACTGCTAACCGTCACTACGCACACGTAGACTGCCCAGGCCACGCCGACTATGTAAAGAACATGGTTACTGGTGCTGCTCAGATGGACGGTGCTATCCTCGTAGTTGCTGCTACTGATGGTCCTATGCCTCAGACTAATGAGCACGTTCTTCTCGCAAAGCAGGTAAACGTTCCTAAGATCGTTGTATTCCTCAACAAGTGCGATATGGTTGATGACGCAGAGATGCTTGACCTCGTTGAGATGGAGGTTCGCGACCTGCTCGCTAAGTATGACTTTGATGAGGATGCTCCTATCATCCGCGGTTCTGCACTCGGTGGTCTGAATGGTGAGCCACAGTGGGAGGAGAAGATCATGGAGCTCATGGCTCAGGTAGACGAGTATGTGCCAATCCCAGCTCGTGAGAACGAGAAGCCATTCCTTATGCCAGTTGAGGACGTATTCTCAATCACTGGTCGTGGTACTGTAGTAACAGGTCGTATTGAGACCGGTATCATCCACGTAGGTGATCCAGTTGAGATCGTAGGTCTTGGCGAGAAGTCAATGAACTCTACTTGTACTGGTGTTGAGATGTTCCGTAAGCTCCTCGACGAGGGTGAGGCTGGTGACAATGTAGGTCTGCTTCTCCGTGGTATCGACAAGAAGGAGGTTAAGCGTGGTATGGTTGTAGCTAAGCCAGGTTCTATCAAGCCACACACCAAGTTCACCGCTGAGGTTTATATCCTCAAGAAGGAGGAGGGTGGTCGTCACACTCCATTCCACAACAAGTATCGTCCTCAGTTCTATCTCCGTACTATGGACGTAACTGGTGAGGTTGCTCTTCCAGAGGGCGTAGATATGGTTATGCCAGGTGACCACGTAACTATCACCGTTACCCTCATCTACCCTGTAGCTATCAACGAGGGTCTGCGTTTCGCAATCCGCGAGGGTGGTCGTACAGTAGGTGCAGGTCAGGTACTTGCAATCGTTGAGTAATTAAACTTGACACAATAGGGAGAGGCTAATCCCTCTCCCACTTTTAGGAGCATAGTTCAAGGGTAGAATAGCGGTCTCCAAAACCGTTGATGGGAGTTCGAATCTCTCTGCTCCTGCTTTTGATAAAAGAGAAAAACTATGGGATACATTAAAGACTCATACAAAGAGTTAGTAGAGAAGGTTAGCTGGCCTTCTTTTGCTCAGTTACAGAGCTCGACAATCGTAGTAATGGTCGCATCACTGATCTTCGCGATTATCGTGCTTGTTATGGATGTTTCGTTTGAGACTGTTATGCAGGGAATCTACAAGTTCCTCGGCGGTCTTGGTCAGTAATCGTTTAGCTTAGTCAGACTATGAGCGAAACAAAGAAGGAGAAGGCGTGGTATGTTGTTCGCGCAATCGGTGGCAAGGAGCATAAGGTAAAGGAGTACCTTGATGCTGAGATTCGCCGCAATGGATTGGAGGAGCAGATATCACAGGTTCTTATCCCAACCGAAAAGGTCTATACCATCCGCAACGGAAAGAAGGTCTCTAAGGAGAGAGTCTCCTATCCGGGCTATGTGTTGGTAGAGGCTATCTTAGATGGACAAATTCCTTATATCATTCGCAATACTCCAAACGTACTCGGTTTTCTTGGTGACACCAAGGAAGAGAGCCGCAAGCTGAAAGCAACCCCTCTACGTCCACAGGAGGTAAGTCGCATTTTGGGTCGCGTCGATGAGTTAAACGAGGCGGAGGAGGAACAGGAGATACCGTATGTTGTTGGCGAGACCGTAAAAGTTACAGACGGTCCATTCTCAAGCTTCCAAGGTACCATTGAGAGTGTCAATAGCGAGGCGCGTAAGCTCGTTGTTTCAGTGAAGATATTTGGTCGCAAGACTCCAATGGAGTTGAGCTTCACACAAGTAGAAAAAGAATAATAAACCAAGGAAAATTATGGCAAAAGAGGTTGCTGCATTTATTAAGTTGCAGATCAAAGGTGGTGCTGCCAACCCTTCACCTCCGGTAGGTCCAGCATTGGGTTCTAAGGGAGTCAACATCATGGACTTCTGTAAGCAGTTCAATGCACGTACACAGGACAAGGCGGGAAAGGTTCTGCCAGTTATCATCACAGTTTATAGCGATAAATCTTTCGATTTCATCGTAAAACAGCCACCGGTAGCCGTTCAGCTCAAAGAAGCTGCTAAGGTAAAGGCAGGTTCAGCACAGCCTAACCGTTCAAAGGTAGGCCAGGTAACCTGGGAGCAGGTTGCAGAGATTGCAAAGGACAAGATGCCTGATCTTAACTGCTTTACACTTGAGGCTGCAATGCGTATGATTGCTGGTACTGCACGCAGTATGGGTATCAACGTAGTTGGTGAATTTCCTAACGCGTAATTAAATTACAAAGATGAGTAAGTTGACAAAAAATCAAAAGAT